>CBDCJN010000020.1:310000-478050 GCA_965217855.1 Actinoplanes sp.
TATCTAACTTGCGGCCCTGATCGGGTCGAGGGACAGTGTCTGGTGGGTAGTTTAACTGGGGCGGTTGCCTCCTAAAGGGTAACGGAGGCGCCCAAAGGTTCCCTCAGCCTGGTTGGCAATCAGGTGTTGAGTGTAAGTGCACAAGGGAGCTTGACTGTGAGACTGACGGGTCGAGCAGGGACGAAAGTCGGGACTAGTGATCCGGCACTTGCGTGTGGAAGCGGTGTCGCTCAACGGATAAAAGGTACCCCGGGGATAACAGGCTGATCTTCCCCAAGAGTCCATATCGACGGGATGGTTTGGCACCTCGATGTCGGCTCGTCGCATCCTGGGGCTGTAGCAGGTCCCAAGGGTTGGGCTGTTCGCCCATTAAAGCGGTACGCGAGCTGGGTTTAGAACGTCGTGAGACAGTTCGGTCCCTATCCGCCGTGCGCGTTGGATACTTGAGAAGGGCTGTCCCTAGTACGAGAGGACCGGGACGGACGAACCTCTGGTGTGCCAGTTGTCCCGCCAGGGGCACGGCTGGTTGGCTACGTTCGGAAGGGATAACCGCTGAAAGCATCTAAGCGGGAAGCCTGCTTCGAGATGAGGTATCCCACCACCTTGAGTGGGTAAGGCTCCCAGGAGACTACTGGGTTGATAGGCCGGAAATGTAAGCCAGGTAACTGGTTCAGTTGACCGGTACTAATAGGCCGAGGGCTTAACCACCCTAAACATTCTGCTTGCGTCCACTGTGTGATTCACAGCAAACGAACAACCACGCGCCGGCCCCGGCACCATGAGGGGCATGTGCTGCTGGTTTGTTCTACCGCTGATTGCTGTTTCGGTGGTCATAGCGGAGGGGAAACGCCCGGTCTCATTCCGAACCCGGAAGCTAAGCCCTCCAGCGCCGATGGTACTGCACTCGGGAGGGTGTGGGAGAGTAGGACGCCGCCGGACTCAACGTAACAGTAGGCCCACCCCGTTAGGGGTGGGCCTACTGCTATTTACAGACCTTTTCCTTAAGGGCCGCTCGCGGTTGGTGGGTTGGACTTCCTTGCGACCCCCAACGTTGCCCACTTGAGCTTTAGACCTGCGATGCGACCTCCAGGAAGACCGCCGACGGCCGAGGCGGATCCGGCCTAACCCCGCGGTGGAGGTGGCCACTGTCGGTGCCCTCGCTGGCGGGCGGCCGACGGACAGGATGTGAACAACCTGTCAGCTGATCTCCGCAGCGATGGCCGGGGTCTGGGGCCGAGCCCCAAGGTCTCAACGACCCCTTGACCAGTCACACTCAGCCGCCCTCAGTCCGTCAGCGATCCATCGCCGGATGGAGTGGCTCAGCTGCGCCGTGTGCGGGGCGTCGTTAGCTGGGCTTGGGCTTGGGCTTGGTCGGTGCCGGTGGTGGGTGGGGTGGGCACTGTGGAGTGTCGGGGAAGGTTCAGGTGGGGGTTACCTGGGGGTTATGTCGGTAGGGGAGGTTCTTTGTATGCGTCGTGCTGCGGGGATCGTTGCTCTTGTTGCTCTGGGTACTGCTGTGGCTGGGCCTGCGTATGCGGGTGGGGGCCACCAACCAGGGGACGGGGGCCTGCTCGAGGTCACCGCGGTGGTGGAGACGCCGGCGCTGTTCGATGATGCTGCGGGTGGGGATTCGGACGCTGACGACCCTGCCATTTGGGTCAATCGGGCCGACAAGAGCCGCAGCCGGGTGATCGGGACGGCCAAGAACGGTGGGCTTCGGGTCTATGACCTGGCGGGGCTCGAGGTGCAGTCGATCGCGCCGCCGGAGGGTGGGCGGTTCAACAACGTTGACCTTGTTACTGGGTTCGGGGCGGGGCGGCAGGACTTCGCCGTGGTTACCGACCGGGGGCTGGACAAGCTTCGGATCTACCGGATCGACGCGTCGGGCAAGCTGACCGACGTCACGGCGGGCGACGTACCGCTGCTCTTCTCGAAGGACGACGCCGAGGTCGAGACCCAGGCGACGGGGTACGGCCTGGCCACGTACGGGCGCTATGCCGTGGTCAGCCGGCGGCACAGCACCCGGCTGGGGATCTTCCGGCTCGAGGAGCAGAAGAACACGGTCACCTACCGGATCACCGACACGATCGACCTGCCCAAGGAGTTCCAGCTGCCGAACGGGGTGAGCTGGACGCCCTGCCTCGAGCCGGGCGAGGACCCGCAGATCGAGGGCATGGTGGTGGATGCCGAGGCGGGCGTGCTCTACGCGGCCCAGGAAGACGTGGCGTTGTGGAAGATCCGGCTCGACCGGGATCGGTTCGTGGGGGTTCCGCGGGTGGTCGAGCACGTCGCCGAGTTCGGCACGCCGGGCACCTATGACCCGGAGACCGAGGAGTGTGTGCCGGGGCCGGATGCGGGCTTCGGCGGGCGGATCCGGGCTGACGTCGAAGGGGCCACGATCTATCCCACCGGCAAGCGGGACGGCTACCTGGTGGTGTCGAGCCAGGGCGACAGCAAGTTCTACGTGTACGACCGTCGCACCAACCGGCCGGTGAAGAGCCTCCAGGTCGTTGACGGTCAGCGCACCGACGGCGTGCAGCACTCCGACGGTGCGGCCGCCACCTCGGTGCCGCTGCCGGGATACCCGAACGGCCTGCTGGTGCTGCACGACGGTGAGAACACGCCGGACGGCGGCCGGGTCAGCACCAACTTCAAGTACGTCGACTGGCGCTCACTGAAGTAGGACGGCTCGCACCTGGCTGCGGGCCTGGTGGATGCGCGACTTCACGGTGCCTGGGTGCGGCGGTGACGACGGCGGCGGTGCTGGCCACCGGCAGTGAGGCACTGGCCGGGCAGACCGCCGAGGGATGGCGCCGAATGACCGACGCGACCGGGTCGCTGTCGGTGGCGGTGCCCGCGTCGTGGGGCGCGCAGTTCACCGACGGGGGCTGGGATCCGGCCGCCGTCGGCCTCCCGGCCGGACGGGAAGCGGGGCTGGTAGGTGGGAGCCGACCTTGAGATCTGGGCTGATCCGGCGGGTACGTCACCGGGGGTCTTCGCCGGAGTCAGCGGCGCCGTGGCCGGGGCGGAGCTGCCCCCGCACGACGGCTGCGCCAAAGAACCCGACCGCCCTGTTGTCGTCGACGGCCTGGCCGGACGGGCGCAGCGGTGGACGGCCTGCCTCGGCACGTCCGTCTCGTACAGCGAAGTGGTGCTATCCGAACCGGGCGGCCGCGGCGTCTATCTGCAGATCAGGCAGGCGGAAGCGGTCGACCGCACCGATCAGGTGCTCCGAGGCATACGGATCGAGTAGCGGCGGTCAGGAGCGTTCGACGACGATGGTCGAGACCCCGGAGGTGGCGTCGATGTCGTAGCGGGCCTCGGCGTCGTCCCAGCCGGAGGGCGCCCAGATCGAGCCGCCCGCGACGCCTGTATGCGTCTGGCCGTCGACCGTCACGCTGGACGCGCCGCCGCGTGCCGCCACCCGGGCCGGGGCCTGGCCACCCAGCCGTACGGCGAGAAGGTTGGCTCCGCCGCCGAGCAGCACCCGCTGCGTGCCGGTGGCCGCGGGCAACACGACGGACGCCCGGTTGGTGCCGGCGCTGAAGTCGACGTCGCCGCCCGGGCCACCGGTCAGGTCGACCGACTCGTCCTGGGCGCCGCCACCGAGCTTGATCTGCCAGCGCACCTGGTCGCTGAGCACCACGGTCAGCACGGCCGGGCCGCCCTGACCGGTCTCGCGCAGGCCCGCGACCAGGTCGATGCCCTGGATCGCCGCGGTCGGGGCCACCTTCGAGTCGTCGGGAGTGGAGAACTCGTACAGGTCGCCGTCGAGGTCACCCAGGCGCACCTGCACGACGTCGGCCCCACTGAACAGCTGGAACGACGAGACGTCGCCATCACCGCGTACCCGGTGCTCGTCGCCTTGTCGTTCACCCAGCACGTAGCCGGGCCGGTTCTCCGGATTGTGGTCGCGGCCGTCGCCGCCGGCCCAGTCGCACCCGCCGACCAGGCAAACACTCAGCACCAGAGCCACCGTCCGGAATCTCACGGCGGGAAGATACCCGGCCCGTACGCCTCCTAGTCGTTTGAGCAGCGTTTGACATTCGGCCACGACCCGTGCGGTGTGCCGGACATCGACGACGCCCATGGTGACTGCATGCGAGTCGCTCTGGTCACGGAGTCGTTCCTCCCCGATGTGAACGGCGTCGCCAACTCGGTGGTGCGCACGGCCGAACACCTTTTGCGCCGTGGGCACGAACCGATGGTGATCGCACCGCAACCACCCCCCGCGGTGCGCGACATCCCGGTCCACGTGCCGTACCCGGTGGTTCGCGTGGCGTCGCTGCCGATGCCGGGCTACCCTCAGATCCGGCTGGGCCTGCCCACCCCCACGCTGACCGGCGCGTTGCGCGCGTTCGGCGCCGATCTCGTGCATCTGGCCAGCCCGTTCGTGCTCGGCGCGTGGGGCATGCTGGCCGCTCGCACGCTGCGCCTGCCCACGGTCGCGGTCTATCAGACCGACGTCGCTGCGTACGCCCGGGCCTACAAGGTCGGCATGACCGAGGGTGCCGCCTGGAAGTGGATAAAGACCGTCCACAACCTGGCCTCGCGCACCCTGGTGCCGTCGTCGGAGTCGGCCCTCGCGCTGAACGCGCACGGCGTCGAACGGGTTCACCTGTGGCGGCGCGGCGTCGACGACGAGCTGTTCCACCCGAGCCGGCGCAGCAGCCAGATCCGCCGCGAGCTGGCACCGAACGGCGAGGTGGTGGTCGGGTTCGTGGGCCGGCTGGCGGTCGAGAAGCAGATCGACCTGCTGGCCGACGTGAGCCGCCTGCCCGGCGTACGGCTGGTCATCGTCGGCGACGGCCCGGCGGCGCCGCAGCTGCACAAGGCCCTCCCGGCCGCGACGTTCCTCGGGGTGCGGCGCGGGGAGGAGCTGGCCGGGCTGTACGCGAGCTTCGACATCTTCGCCCACACCGGCCCGTACGAGACCTTCGGCCAGGCCGTGCAGGAGGCCATGGCCAGCGGGTTGCCGGTCGTCGCGCCCCGCGCCGGCGGTCCGGTCGACCTCGTCGCCGACGAGCGCACCGGCTACCTGGTGCCGCCGTTCGAAGCCGAGGGCTTCACTTCGGCCGTACGTGACCTGGTGGTGAACCCGGCCCGTCGCGCGGCTTTCGGCGCCGCCGGACGCCAGGCGATCGAGGGCCGGAGCTGGTACGCCGTGGGTGAGGAACTACTGGGCCACTACGGTGCCGCGTGCAGCGCCGGTGTCTTCGAGCGAAGGGCGGTCGCCGCGTGAGAATCGTCCGGGTGGCCAACTTTGTGACGCCTCGCTCGGGCGGGTTGCGCACGGCCCTCCGGCATCTCGGTGCGGGCTACAAAGCCGCAGGTCACGAGCCTGTGCTGGTCATTCCGGGTCCGACCGAGAGCGACGAGGAGACCGAGCAGGGTCGCGTGATCACCCTGCCCGGCCCGCTGGTGCCCAGCATGGGTGGCTATCGGGTTCTGCTCGACCGCGGTGCCCTGAGCTCGGCGTTGCGGGCCCTGCGCCCGGACCGCATCGAGGTCTCCGACCGCACGACGCTGCGCTGGCTGGGCCGGTGGGCGAAACGCCGGCACATTCCGTCCATGATGGTCTCGCACGAGAGCCTCGACGGGCTGTTGCGCCTGTTCGGGCCGGGTCCGAGCCGCCGCGTCGGTGACCTGCTCAACGCGCGGACGGCGGCCGAGCACGACCGGGTCGTCTGCACCACGCAGTGGGCGGCGTCGGAGTTCGCCCGGGTCGGCGTGACCAACCTGACGCGGGTGCCGCTCGGGGTCGACCTCGAGCGGTTCACGCCGGAAAACCATGACCCGAGGATGCGTACGCTCTGGTCCGCGCCCGATGATGTGCTGCTCCTGCACTGCGGCCGGCTCTCGCCCGAGAAAAAGCCCCGGCGCTCGCTCGAAACCCTGGCCGCACTGCGCAAGTCGGGCGTGCCCGCGGTGCTGGTCGTCGCCGGTGGCGGGCCGATGCGCAGCACTTTGCAGGCCGAGGCGGCCGAGCGTAGCCTGCCCGTGCGGTTCCTGGGTCACCTCACCGACGCCCGCAAGCTGGGCGCGTTGCTGGCCACTGTGGACGTCGCCATCTCGCCCGGCCCGATCGAGACATTCGGCCTGGCCGCGCTCGAGACCCTGGCCAGCGGCACGCCGGTCGTCGTCAGTTCCGAGAGCGCCCTGCCCGAGGTGATCGGCTCGGCCGGCCTGGCCGTTCCCGGTGAGGGGCCGGCCTATGCCGAGGCGGTGCGGACGCTGCTGTCGCGTCCGGAGGCGGCGCGACGCGCCGAGGCGCGCGCTCAGGCATCACTTTTTCCGTGGGAGAGGTCCGTGTCGGGTTTCCTCGCGGCACACCGGATTTCGGTTCCGGCACTGCGGGATTGAGCGCGGCGCGGCGTTTTCTCCCGATGCCCGGCCGCCGAAACGTATTAGGCCTAATCCTCTTTTCGGCTATCGATCATCCGGGTTACCTGGCGTGTTAAATGCCCGATTCGGTCGGTTCGGCGTGCTTTCCTGATCATGCAACACCGAGACAGGAAAAGTACCGACCGGAAGGAAATATAGACATGAACAAGATGGCGCGAATTCTCACGACGGCCGGTCTGGGCCTGCTTGCTGGTGTGGCATTCGGAGTCAGCCCGGCCCAGGCCGCCCCGGCCACGCCGGCCCCGGCGAAGTCGCAGTCGGCCCAGGCCGGCCGGGGCTGGGACCGCGACGTGGTGGTCGGCTACTACCGCTCGCTCCGCGCGTGTGAGCTGGCCGGGCGGATCGGTGAGCGGTTCGGTCAGTGGCGCGACTACGACTGTGACTACCAGCGTCGCGGCTTCCGTCGCGGGGTCTTCGCCCTCGAGGTCGAGCGCGGCTGGGGCTGGGGACGGCCGGGCCACAACCGGTTCGACGACCGTGACCGCGGTGGCCGTTTCGGCGACCGCGATGGCCGGGGCGACCGTGACGGCCGCGGTGGCCACCGTCGGGGCTGACGAATTGCTCGGCCGATAATTGCTCGATTCTTTCTCGCCGTACGGCGTGGTGCGGCGTCTGAATAGCATTTTCCATTGCCGCGATCGGCGTGCTCGGTAAGAGCGCCCGGACAGGAGCCGCCTCACGACGCCATCACTGATCACTACCCCACAGGTCCCCGCAAGGTGCCGAGCGCTTCCCGCGCCCGGCACCTTGTGCATTGCGCACTATCGACCCTGCTCTATGAGCACGCAGCTTCGTCGAGCATGGGGGTTGTCGGTTCGTTCGATCTGGATGACGCGTGTCGGGCTGACGTTCGCCGGCGTCGGTCGGTGTGGTGATGGTGCCGGCGCAGGCCGCGGTGACCGGGATAGCGTCGATCGCCGGCTCGCTGGTGCAGTACAAGGCGGCCGACCGCTCGATCGCCAACAACGTGGTGGTCACCCGCTCCGGGCGCACGGTCACCGTCGACGACGTGGTCGAGGTCAAGCCCGGCACCGGCTGCGCGCGGGTCGGCAGCGACAAGACCAAGGCGCGCTGCACCACGGCCGCCGTCGCCACGCGGATCGCCGTCTACACGTACGACGGCAACGACATCGTGGTCAACCGGACCGACGTTTCCATGACGGCGTACGGCGGAAATGGCAGTGACCGTCTCACCGGCGGCCCCGCGCCGAGATCCTGGAGGGCGACGACATCGCGGGTCTGTCCGTCGGCGCCGATGCGATCTGGGGGCTCGGCGGCGACGACCGGATCTCCGGCGGCGGGGGCAGCGACGCGCTCCGGCGGGGACGGCAACGACACCGTCTACGGCGAGTCCGGGGTGGGCGGCGAGCCGGGCGGTCTGGCCGACCGGATCTACGGCGGCAACGGCAACGACAGCCTGTTCGGCGAGGCCGGCGGCGACCACCTCGACGGCGGCACCGGCAACGACCTGCTGACCGGCAACGCCGCGGCGAACGTCATCTCGGGCGGCGACGAGTGCGGCCACGACGCCGACGACACCCTCGTCGCCTGCGAGCAGCCGCACTCCTGACCCGTTCCGGCGCTGCGGCCGGAACCGCTTCTGACCTGCTAGAACTGGTCATAGGTGGATACCTGCGAGGCAACCGGGGCCGTCGCAGGTACTCTATGATCGCGGGCCGCTAGCTCAATGGCAGAGCTGTGGACTTTTAATCCATAGGTTCGGGGTTCGAATCCCCGGCGGCCCACGCTGTGCTTGCCTGGGGGCGACCCCCAGACCCACGTTACGGTGGTGCCGCTGGGTGGTCCGCCAACCGGGCAGTGTGGAATGCGTGTCGAACGCAAGCGGTCATTTGCGTGGCGTTCGGCCGCGTGCCGCTGGCGACGATGGCCAGGTGTTGTTCGATCTGGTGGAGCGTCTCGGATGGCGGCGCGGCAAGTTCATCCTTGATGGCGTCGGCGACTTTGTTCCTCTGGCGGTGAGAGCGTCGATCCCAGTACGAAGCTCGCAACCGAGGACCGGCACCGCTACGCCCCTGGCCAGCTGTCAAAAGTCAGCGGCCCTCGGCTGAACCTGATGCGTACTGCAATACGCACTTGCTCTCAGGGCCGATATGGCTTAGCTTCGAAGTCGTTAGGCGTTGATGTGCTCGAGGCCCCAGGGATACGCCAGCTACCCGGGGCATAGCTATGCCCCGGGTAGCTGGCAAGCAGAGGCGAATCCCGGGGCGTACCAACCGAGGCTAGCACGATTCTCGCCCACCGCCGAAGGCTCCGGAGGTCCGCCGATGTCGCAGTACGCCTGGATCGAGGAGTCGCTGTCGCTTCCGCGGTTCCTGCCGTACTTCAAGGCGTGCACAGGCGATGTTGAAGCTGCTCTCAAGCTGTACTGGTGGAACCTCGAGGTCTCGGCCGGCTTCTATGCGCCTTTGCACTGCCTGGAGATTGGGCTTCGTAACGCTCTGCACGCCGAGCTAGTGACGCGGTTCGGTCAGCCTGATTGGTGGGCTGTGTGTGGGCTACCCCAGTCCGGGACACGTCTGGTGGACGAAGCTGTTCGAAGCCTGCGTCCTTCAGGCCGCACACCGACGGCGGATGACGTCGTGGCTGCTCTGTCGTTCGGCTTCTGGGTCTCTCTCCTGAGCCGCGGCAATGAGCAGACGCTGTGGCGACCGGCGTTGTATCGCGCTTTCCGTCCGAACTACCGTGGCCCGCGGACCACCCTGCACCTTCACCTGGAGCACATGCGCCACTTCCGTAACCGCATCATGCACCATGAACCGATCTATCACCGGCATCTTCAGGCCGACCTTGATCGGATTTATGAGCTGGTGGGCTACTTCTCGCCCTCGATGGCGTCAGAGTTGTCGCCGCTCCCTGAAGACTGACCCCCGGTGGGTTTCTGAAATTTGACCCCTCCTTTCTGTGATCTTGGAGGGTGTTGACTGTGGAGAACTGGGCAGAGATCCGTCGTTTGCATCGAGCGGAACGCGTTCCTATCAAGGAGATCGCTCGCCGGTTGGGGGTGGCCCGGAACACGGTCCGGGCGGCGTTGGCCTCGGACCGGGTGCCGCAGTACGAGCGGGTCGCCCGCGGGTCGGTGGCGGATGCGTTCGAGGCGCGGATCAGGGTCCTGCTGGCTGAGTGGCCGCGGATGCCGGCCCCGGTTGTCGCGGATCGGATCGGCTGGCCGTACTCGTTGTCGCCGTTGAAGAAGCGGCTGACGCAGATCCGGCCGGAGTATGTCGGTGTCGACCCGGTCGACCGGACGGTTTATGAGCCGGGTGAGATCACGCAGTGTGACTTGTGGTTCCCGGAGCCGAGGATCCCGGTCGCCGCGGGGCAGGACCGGATGTTGCCGGTTTTGGTGATGACGCTCGGTTTCTCGAGGTTCATGACCGCGACGATGATCCCGACCCGGCAGGCCGGGGACATCCTGTCCGGGATGTGGCTGCTGATCCGCGAAGTCGGCCGGGTCACCAAGACCCTGGTCTGGGACCGGGAGTCCGCGATCGGCGGGACCGGGCGCTTGAGCGCGCCGGCAGCGGCGTTCGCCGGCACCCTCGCCACGAAGATCGAGCTGGCTCCGCCCCGGGATCCGGAACACAAAGGCATGGTCGAGCGGACCAACGGTTATCTGGAGACGTCGTTTCTGCCTGGCCGCCGGTTCGCCTCACCCACCGACTTCAACACCCAGCTCGGCGACTGGCTGCCGCGGGCCAACGCCCGCACCGTCCGCGCACTGCAAGCCCGGCCGGTGGACCTGCTGGCCACCGAACTGCTGTCCATGCTGGCGCTGCCACCGGTCAGTCCCCAAGTGGGGCTGCAGCAGCGGATCCGGCTCGGCCGCGACTACTACGTGCGCGTGGACACCGTCGACTACTCGGTCGACCCGCGCTCGATCGGCCGGTTCGTCGAGGTCACCGCGTCCGCGCACCAGGTCACCGTGTGCTGCGACGGGCAGTTGGTCGCCCGCCACGATCGGTCCTGGGCCAAACACGGGGTGATCACTGACGCGGTGCACGCCGCGACCGCGAAGGTGATGCGGCACGCCCTGGCCGACGACCGCCGCCGGCGTCAAGAAGCTACCCGCCATCACGGCGACGGGCACCCGGTCACCTTGCGGGCCCTGCCGGACTACGACGCCCTGTTCGGCGTCGACTTCGACCCTTCCCCGACGAGAGCGAGCAACCAATGAGCACCACCACGAAGGCGAAACCGCCCGCCACCGGCCCGGCCGGCGCACCCAAAGACGGGATGCCGTCGATGATCGCCTACCTCACCCGCGTGTTGAAGACCCCCACCATCGGCAGATTCTGGGAAGAACTCGCTGGTCAGGCCCGCGACGAGAACTGGTCCCACGAAGAATATTTAGCCGCCCTACTGCAACGCCAAGTCGCCGACCGGGAGTCCAAAGGCACCGTGATGCGCATCCGCACCGCGCACTTCCCCACGGTGAAGACCTTGGAGGACTTCAACCTCGACCACCTGCCCTCACTGCGCCGTGACGTCCTGGCCCATCTGGCCACCAGCACCTACGTCGCGAAAGCGGAGAACGTGATCCTGCTCGGCCCGCCCGGCCTCGGCAAGACCCACCTCGCGATCGGTCTCGGCGTCAAAGCCACCCAGGCCGGACACTCCGTGCTGTTCGACACAGCGAGTAACTGGATCACCCGCCTCGCCGAAGCGCATCACGCCGGACGACTGGAAGCCGAACTGAAGAAGATCCGCCGCTACCGGCTGATCATCGTCGATGAAGTCGGGTACATCCCGTTCGACCACGACGCGGCGAACCTGTTCTTCCAACTCATCGCCTCACGCTATGAGCAGGGCTCGGTGATGGTGACCTCGAACCTGCCGTTCGGGCGCTGGGGCGAGACTTTCTCCGACGACGTCGTCGCCGCAGCCATGATCGACCGACTCGTCCACCACGCCGAAGTCCTCACCCTCACCGGCGACTCCTACCGCACCCGCCAACGCCGAGAACTACTCACCAAAGAAAACCGCGACAGCCGAAACTAACCCCAGAGGGGTCAATTTTCCCGAACCCCCAGGGGGTCAATTTTCGGGAATCGGCGACAAGAGTTGAGGCAAGTCGATGCCCTTCCTGTAATCATGGCGCGGTCGCCACGTTCGGCGCCAGCCTGGCCGTGAGGGGTCGCGTCGGGCGTTCACGCCGAAGGAAGGATGAGCTGTGCCAACCGCTGAGGGCTCGGGGCCACGTGCGATCGATCTGGCATGGTCATTGGTCGGGAAACTGCGGGATCTCGACCGTCCGGTGGCCATGGACCTGATTCTTGCGAGCGTCTATCTGATGGCTGGCGAACAGCGGGAGCGTCTCGTAGGCCTGGCCGAGCGCCAAGACCATCAGGCGGTCGGCGAAATGGTCGCCTCAATTTGGGATGAAGGCTCGGCGACCCCCGAATGGGCGCGTTCAGTGCGTGTCGCCGACCGGGTGGGCCGCCCGTTGCAACTCGCCGCAACCAAGGCCGTACTTGAGCTCAACTGGATGGCGCAACACGAGCGGAAGGTGGGCGACAGGAGCTCGACTGCGAATCTCTTCGACCTGCTGATTGCGAAGTTCGCGGACGGTGAGTCTCCGCCTGCCTCCGTGCCGACCCCAACGACGGTCGTGCAGGTGATGGTCGCCCTGCTGGCGCCGGAGCAGGGCGAGGCGGTCTACGATCCGTGGTGCCGGGCGGGTGAGCTTCTGATCGGTGCGGCGGAGGCGGTCAAAAGGTGGACGGGAAACCCCCTAGACTCCCGCGTAGCGGGCCAGGCACTCGATCCACGATCAAGAACTATCTCGTCGATGAATCTTCGCCTACATGGGATCGAGGCAGATCTCGGTGGGCACGCCGCTAACGCGCTTCACGACGACATCCACGCCGACGATCGCTTTGATCTGGTGCTTAGCAACCTGCCGTTCAATCAGAGCTGGGAGCCGGAACATTTCGATGGTTCCCGAAAACTTTACGCTTTGCCTTCCGCGCATAACGCGAACTTCGCTTGGCTTCAGCACTCCCTCGCCAAGCTCAAGCCGAATGGCCGTATGGGTGTCCTGCTGCCCAACAATGCAGGAGTGTCCGAGGGCCCGGCAGATCGTGCCGTCCGCGCCGGATTGCTCCGCGACGATCTGATCGACTGCATGGTCGCGTTGCCGCCACAGCTATTTCCGGGCACGGCCATTCCGGTGACAATGTGGATAGTCGACCGTCGGCGTAATGATCGGAGAGGCCAGGTGCTGTTCATCGATGCCGCCGAGGCGGGTGTAATGGTGCACCGGACCCGGCGGGAGCTTGAGCCCTCGGACGTCGAGCGGATGACCAGCACCTACCGAGCTTGGCGACATGGCGACGGCGTACAGAAGCCTGGCGCTGCTGTCGTGTCGGTGGATCGTATTCTGTCTAAGGGTGCCAATCTCAATCCGCGCGCCTACATCGGTGGTGCTGATGACGAGGCCCGATCGCGAGCAGAGATTTCTCTGTTCGAGACCTATCCCGACGAGTTGGCTCGCTTGAGTCGACGAGCGGCGGAACTCGATAACGAGATCGATCGGAAGCTGGCGGGATTACGATGGGAACCCTGATCGGCGACTTGCCAGCAGGCTGGAGAGAAGCGCCGCTCGCCGAACTGTGTGAGATCAAGTCGGGCCCGTCCGGGGCTCTGCGTGGCCGAGCTACGACTAACAATTCGTCCGGGGTTCCGGTCGTAATGACCAAGGACTTCCGGATCAACACGGTCAGCGACCGCCAGCTCGCCCGCGTCAGTGAGGTTGCCGCCCGCGAACTAGTCGGCTACCGCCTGCGGGTGGGCGACATCGTGTGCGCGAGAACCGGTGAGCTCGGTCGGCAGGTGATCATCGGTCCTAAAGAGGCTGGCTGGCTGTATGGAACGGCCTGCATACGCCTGCGGCCGGACAACTCACGCCTGCGGCCGTCCTACCTTCTTTACTATCTAGGGCACCCGCGTGTAGTGGATTGGGTGCACCGGAATGCCACCGGCTCGGCTATGCCCTCCATTAGCGGCAAGGTTCTCGGCTCTCTTCCGGTCGCGTTTCCGGATTCGGTGTCGCAGTCCGAAATCACGGAGGTGCTCGAACTTCTCGACGCCAAGGCGGCCGTTCATGAACAGATATCGCGGACGACCGTTGCGCTCCGGGAATCGCTACTCAGCGGCTTGTACAACGGCGGCATGACGTTCGTCGAATGACGGTGGAGGGTCACCACCATGCGTCGGCGGACGGCTGGCAGCGTCACGATTGACCTCTGAACAAAGTTAATGCGGTTCGGTTCGGCCGCGTCCGGCCCATGTCTTCCACTCCGGGGGCGTCCCCCGGGACACGGCCGGGTCCCGTTCCTGACACGCGGGTATCGAGGGGCGTCGCTCTGTGCCACCATCTACAGGATGTTCTCGCGCCGGCGTCGTGATGTCTCGAGCCCCTTTGCGACGTTGCGGAAGCCGGTCGACGGGGACGAGATCTGGCGGGCCTACCGGTCCGGGGCGGATCACACCGTACGGCGGCGGCTTGACGAGTTTCGAGCGCTGTTTCGGGATCAAGGCTTTCGGCTCACCGCGCTGAGTGACCCGCTCTGCGCGGCGTCGGTCGGGGCGGCTCTGAGCGCCCCGTTCATCTCGATCACCGATTTGATGGGGCTGCCGCGCGAGATCGTCCTCGACTCGGTCGTCGAGATGGGCACGCCGGACGCGCGGGCGGCGCTGCTGGCGCTGGCCGTGGCGACCGACGGGCAGCTCGAGACGCTGGCCGGGCGGGCCGCGGCGAAGATGGACCAAGGCGGTGAGCCGCCGTGGGTGGGGCAGGCCCGCTCGCCGCTGCGGTTGCACTCCACCGACCGGCTGCTCGACCGTGACGACGACCGGATCACTGCTCTGGTCGTCACGGTTGGCCAGGGGTGGAACCGCGCGTGCTTCTTCCTGCGGTTTCATCCCGGCTCGCTGCTCACCGCGAACATTCTCTACCTGCCGGTGACCGATCGGGGGCCGCTGCTGGCCGAGCTCGCCGCCGGAAAAGGGCCGGCCGCTCCCTATCGGTTCACCCGGCGGTTCGACGTCACGGACGACCAGGAAAGTTTGGTCGCCCTGATCGGCGCACTGCTGGAGGAGAACGAGCTGAACCTGCGGATGGGGACGAGCTTCCCGCCGTACCCGCCCGACCTCTCGCACCTCTCCCGCATCGGCGACGTCACCGTCGTACCGTCGCTTCTCGTGCTGCTGCGCAAGTTCGTGCTCTGCGCGTACGGGATCCGGGCCTGGGGCGACGTGGACAGCCGCACCCTCACCTGGCCCTGAGCGACGACCATGCGGTGGGCGGCGGGAGAGACCGTTCTCGGGCAGTACGAGGTTCTCGGCGAACCGCGGGCCGGCGGGATGGGCGTGGTGCACCGGGTCCGCCACCTCGGCTGGGAAGTGGACCTGGCGGTGAAGACGCCGCGCGAGTCGGCCTCGTTCGCCCAGTTCGAGGCCGAGGCCGGCACCTGGATCGGGCTCGGCCTGCACCCGCACACGGTGAACTGCGTCTACGTCCGCACGATCGACGACATCCCGCGGGTCTTCGCCGAATGGGTGGACGGCGGCAGCCTGGCCGAGGCGATCCGCGAACGCCGCCTCGACCACGCCGGCATGCTCGACATCGCCATCCAGACCGCCTGGGGCCTGCAGCACGCCCACGACAGCGGCCTCGTGCACCAGGACATGAAGCCGGCCAACGTGATGCTCGAACCGGACGGCACCGCCAAGGTCACCGATTTCGGGTTGGCCGCGGCCGTGGCCGAGGGCAACTTCGGCGGCCGGACCCTGGCCTACTGCTCGCCCGAACAAGCCGCCGCGGCGGCCGGCGATCGCCGCGTCCGGCTGACCCCGGCCACCGACGTCTGGTCGTGGGCGATCACGGTGGCCGAGATGTTCGCCGGCGAACGAATCACCCGCTTCGGTCAGGCCGCGGCGGAGGCTTTCGAGGGCGTACGCGCGGATCTGCCGCCTGAGATCGCCGACCTGCTCGCCGGCTGCTTCGCCGAGCGGCCAGACGGCTTCGGCGACCTGGTCGAACCGCTGATCACCCGGTACGCCGAACTGTTTGGCCAGGCCTATCCCCGGCCTGTGCCCCGGCCGGCGCGGCTCCGCTCGGACGGCCTGTCCAACCAGGCACTGTCCCTTCTCGACCTGGGCCGCATCGAAGAGGCCGAGAACATGTGGCGTGACGCGATCCAGGCCGATCCCCACCACCTGCCCTCGGTCTACAACTTCGGCCTGCACCGCTGGCGCACTGGCCGGGTCACCGGTGAGGAGGTCGTCTCGGCGCTCGAGGCGGCCCGCGCGGTCGGTGGCGATGCCGAGCCCGGCCGGGGCGCCTTGCTGCTCGGCCACGTCGAACTCGAACGGCACGAGGACGAACGGGCCGGCGAGTTGCTGCGCGAGGCGGCCGCGGCCGACCCGGTCTCGGCCGAGGCGGTGGCCGCGCTGGAGGAGCGGGCGAGCCGGGCGCCCCGGATCAGCGCCGAGACACTGGCCGGTGAGGTTTCCGCGATGGCCACCGGGCCGGGCGGCGAGCACGTGCTGTACGGAGTCAGCGGTGGCGGGCTCCATCTCTGGACACCGGCCGACGGCGAGCCGAAGGCTCTCGCCGACGGGGCCGTGGTCACGGCCATCGCGCTGGACGCGGCCGGGCGGCTCGGTGTCGTGCTGCGGAAGGACGGCTCGATCTCGCTGTGGAACGTGGCCGACGGCGTGCCGCAGCGGTGGGAGCGGCACGCCGCCGAAGCGAGCACCGTGGCGATCAGCGGCGACGGCCGGTACGTGGCGGCCGGCCACCGGAGCGGGTTCATCCAGATCTGGGAGCCCGGCGCGGCCGGTGACGGCGTAGTTCTGACCGGTCACACCGGCCCGGTCACCTCGCTGGCCCTGAGCCGGGGCGGCTGCCGCGTGCTGTCCGCGTCCTTCCACGGCTACGAGGGCGACGGCACCGTGCGGCACTGGGCGGTTGACACCCGGAAGTGCCTCACGGTGTGGACCGGGCCTCGGCGCGGCACGCTGGCCTCCGGCGCCCCGTGGGTGCATTTCGCCGGCGACAAGGTCGTGGTGTCGGCCGACGCCCGGTACGCGGTGGCGGCCTGGGAGAACGGGCCGCTCGTGCTCTGGGACGTCCGCCGGCCGGCCGTGGTGAGCGAGGCAGCACACCAGCTTCGGTACGAGATCGTCATGGCGCTCGCCCCGGACGCGGCCGGCCTGCTCGTCGGCGGACCCTCCCGGTCGGTCCAGATTTTGGACCCGCGCGACGGGCGAAGCCTGCGCACGCTGGACGACGACCTGCCGGAACTGATGCTCGGGGTGGAGGCCGGCGCGATCAGCCCGGACGGCGCCGTGATGGCGCTCGGCGGGCCCTATCAAGTCGTGCTCCGGCCCATGCCGGGCGCGGACTACCGGGCGCCCTGGTGTTACGCGCGGCCACGAGCGGCGCCCGAGCTGCACGAGGCCCAGGCGTCGTTCGACGACCTGCTGGCGCGGGCCCGGGCCCTGGTCGAGGGCGAACGGTTCGCCGAGGCCGCCGCGCTGCTGCGGACCGCACGCGACATGCCCGGCTACGACCGGCACCCGGTGCTGCTGACCGCCTGGCGCTCGCTGCTCCCGTACGGCCGCCGGGCTGGTTTGCTCGCCGCCTGGCAGTTGTACAACCTGGACGGGAGCAACCGGTTCACCCAGCCGCCGACGATCGCGCTGCGCGGCGACGGGCTGACCCTGGCGACCGGGCGATGGACCGGGCACGTGGATCTGTGGGACTTCCCCGAGGCCCGGTTCGAGGGTGCGTTCCAGCTCGATCCCGTCGGCAAGGCGCGCGAGATCCGGTGGGCCCTCGGCGGAAGCCTGCTCGTGGCACTCACCTGGGGCGGCGACCTGCACCTGCTCGACGTCCGCGACGGCCGCTTCGAGGTCGTCACGGGCGAGGCCGGGGCCATCACCGCGTTCGACCTCGACCCGGCGGGCGAACGGATCCTGTTCGGCGACGAGTCCGGCTTCCTGCGGCTGCGTGGCCTGGCCACCGGGGTGTCGCTGACGAGAATGCGGGCCCACGACGGCCCGATCGCGGCCGTGGCGATCAGCCCCGACGCCCGGCGCCTGGTGAGCCTGGACAAGCAGGGCGAGGTACGGATGTGGACGCCGAACGCCCGCAAACCGGAGTGGAAGCTCCGGTCGCGGCTGTGGCACGACGCCGCGCTCTACTTCACCCGGGACAGCTCCACCGTGCTGCTGGCCGAGCCCCTGACGCTGATCGGGCTGGATGCGGCCCGCGGCAAGAAGCGCTATTCGTACCGGAATCGGCGCTCGACCATGGCCGGCAGCACCCGGGAGGCCTTCACGGCCGACCGCCGACTGGCTGCCACGGCCGACGCGGGCGAGCTGATCGTGTGGGAAACCCGTACCGGGAAAGTGCTGCACAAGCTGTCGCTGCCGGACGATCCGACCAGCTTCGCGCTGAGCCCGGACGGGACGTTCGCGGTCGTCGCCGGACGGGACGACACGGTCGGGATCTGGGACGTGGCCACCGGGCGCTGCCTGCGGAGGTTGGAGGGCCACCGGTCGCGGCTGCACGTGATGCAGCTCAACGACGACGGCACCCTGCTGGTCACCGTCGACCTGGGCGGAGCCCTGCGGGCCTGGGAGCTGGCCTGGGAGACCGACATCGGCTAGACCAGGCCCTCGGGCTGCTCGTAGGGCTCCAGCTCGAACCTCTGCTGGAAGCGGATGACGCCGGAGCTCGCGGGCAGGTACTCCCGCAGTGGGGGTCGAGCAGCCACGAGCCGCAGGAGAACGCCGTGTAGGGCTCGTCGGGGAAGTGGCGGGGGAAGAAGGCGCGGGCCTCGTCCAGCGACGCGTCGATCGCCTCGGGGGTCAGCGGGCTCGACTCGGGGATGTGCAGGCTGATGGCGCCGGTGTCGCTGCGGTGGTGTTGCAGACGGCCCAGCTCGTAGAGCGCGCCGCGGGCGTGCAGGGTCAGCCAGCTCTGCATGACCGGCCAGCCCTCGCGGTGAATCCGGCGGTCCACGGCGAGGTTACGGCCCAGGTCGGCCAGGGTCACCCGGGTCACGGCGTCCGGGATGCCGCGGTCGCGGTGGTACTGCGTGGCCACGGCGACCAGAGCCAGACAGGGCGCGTCTGCCCTTTTCGGCAGCGGCGCCGACGGCCGGTCGCCGGCCAGCCGGTGCACCCGCTCGACGTCGCCCACCGGCACCCCGAGCCCCGCCGCGATGTCATCCACATCCACGCGGCGACCCTACCGAAAACTACTCGGTCGCCCGCTTCCCGAACGGCCACCAGCGTCGAGCTTCGGGGGAAGGGGCGGCCGCCTCCGGGCTCCGGGGGGCGGGCGCCGCGGTGGGCGGTGGTTGCTGGGCGTACCGGTAAAGGACTTCGGATTGTTCTTTGACCAGGGCCAGCACATCCTCCTTGTCGGTCAGCACGTGCAGGCCGTACGGAGAAGGGGGCATGGGGTGCAGGGGCAAGCGGCCGTCGGATGAGCTGAAGTCGATCCAGGTGACGCGGGCGTCGTTCAGCAGGGTGACCCAGTCGCGCTCGGTCGTGTCGTCGGCGGGGAATCTCATGGCGGCCAGGAAGACGAAGTGCTGGCTGACCACGTCGACGCCGCGGGCGGCCAGGGCGCGGGAGGTCCGGCGGGCGGCGTCGAGCAGAAGGGGCAGAGTCTCGTTCGCGGAGAAGTACTCGATGGTCACCTTGGGCAGGGCGGAGTCGACCAGGTCGCCCGCGACGTGCAGGACGCCGTGCTTGCGCAGCGGGGTGGTCGCGGAGAGAACCTCGACCGCTATGCGGGCCGGTTGACCGGTCATCGCATCGCGGCGAACCGACGCCAGCAGGTCGTCGAACTCCAGCGCGATCTCGTTGCGGCGCTTGGTCACCGCCTTCAGGACGGCGCCGTCGTCGGGGACGAAGACGAAATGCACCAGGCCGACCGCCCGGCCGTCGCGCTGCAGTTCGTCCATGCAGTCGGCGTCGGTCTCGTGCTGGCGGGTCAGCCGTTGCCGGGTGGTGCGCTGGTCGACCGCGATCATCTCGGGGCCGTCGTACATCACCGGCTCGAGCAGTGGCCGTGTTGTGCCGGCGTCCTGGGCGGCCGGGCCCACCGGCTGAGTCTGGGGCTCGGGCTGAGTCTGGGGCTCGGGCTGGGGTGGCGGCACCCAGATGGGCTCGTCAGCCGGCTCCGGCTCGCTCCGCGGGGGTCGTTGGCTGGGCACCGGCGGCCGGTCGTCGACCACCGGCTCGGGCGCGAACGCTCCGTCGCGGACCTGGCCTCCCTCGACCAGGGAGCGGACCAGGTCGAGGAACTCGGGCTCGGCCATCGCCGCCGCCGGCTCCGCGTCGTACTGCTCGATGAGCGCGTGGACGGCGCTCGCGATCCTCTCCACGGAGGCCGGCGCCGCCTCCGTGTCCGAGACGGCCCGCACACCGGCGCCGAAGGTCCGCGTCCACAGCCGCAACTTGGACTGCAGGTCACGAAGACCGTCGAACGCGTCGCGCATCGTCTCCTTGTCCGCGGAGACCACCACGACCCCGATGACGCCGCGGGGCGCGAAGAAGTGCCGGTCGGGCATCGCCGCCTGGACGACGCTGGTCACGAAGCCATGGCCCCAGTCCGCAGTGGATTCCAGAACCGGGGCGAGCCGTACGGTCACGAGGTCGTAGAGCACGGGGTCGGTCTCGATCCGGGCGCGCACCTGGCGGCACAGCTCCTCGCCGGGCACGGGCAGCGGGCCGGTCGGGACGAGCACCAGCAGGAAGCCGGCCCAGTCCTGTTCGGCGGGCCAGTACGGGGTCAGGTCGGCGGCCGTCACGGCGTGTACTTCTTCGACGGGGGCAGGTTCAGCGCGGCCGTGACCTTCTGGGCAGCCGCCGAGCGCTGGCCGGGAACGTTGGCCGGTGCCGGTTGCGAGTTCGTCGGGGGGACGTACACGTTCTGTCCGTTGCTGGGCCACGCGCCGTTGCCGTTCCCGGCGGCATAGCCGTTGGCACTACCGGTCGGCGGTGCGGCACTCATCTGCTGGACCTTCTGTTTCCACGCCTTGACCTGGTCGGTGGCAAGGTCGCGCATCACCTGCTCGACCTCGTCATGCACCGCCTCGGCGATGCGCTTCTTGCGTTTCTCGAGGTCCCGGTCGATGTACTCCTGACGGCCGGCCGCCTTGACGACCTCCTTGGTGTCGATCTCGTCGATCTGGTCGTACGCCGAGGGCGGCCCGAGGATCGACAGCGACTTCACCGCGACCGGGAGCAACTCGAGCATGAACAGCAGCGCGGCGACCAGCAGGTGCGCCATCCGGGCCCAGCCGTTCTCGTCGCCGAGGTGGGACAGCGCGACCAGACGGGCCAGCAGCCCGGTGTTGTCGGCGGCCTTCTCGCTACTCGTCTTCAAGTCATTCTGAATAGCGCCCTGCAGGGTGTCGCGCTGCTGACGCAGGCCCGGCAGCACCCTGTTGGCCTCGGCCTGCGCTTCGGTCAGCGTCGTAGTGCTCTGCCGGCGTGCACCCGACCGGGCTGTCTCCAGGGAGGTCTGCTTCGTCGCGACGAGGGCCTTGGCCGCTGACGCGTCGCCTTCCTTGCGGTCGTACTCCCGCTTGAGCGCCTGGGCTCGGGGACCGTTGCCCCGTTTGCCGCTGCCGGCCTCACAGCGGACGCCGTCGAGCTCGCATCGCCATTTGGCCCAGGCGTCCTCGGCCACGTTCTGCTTGGTCCCGTAGTCGGCCTCGGCGTCCTTGAGTTCCGCCTCGGCCGCGACCAGATCGGGCGAGGTGACCGGAACCTTGCCCGCCAGATATCCCTCGTACTTGGCGATGTCGGTCTTGAGGGCCGCGAGCGTCTTCTCCCGGTCGCCGTTGGAGAGTTCCGCGGAGGTGATCTCCGCCTTTTTGATGTTGTCCCGGACCATCTGCTGTTCGATCTCGTCGTTGAAGATCCGCAGGGTCAGCGGGGTCGAGATGACCAGGCCGAGCAGCGCCGCCATCAGGATGCGGGGCAGGATCATCGAGAGAAGCAGCCACTTGCTGCCCCGCGGCTTCAGGCTGAGGATCAGCGCGCGGTCGACGACCAGGATGATCAGACCCCAGAAGATGCCCATGATCACCGCGGCCACCGGCCCGAGATGCAGGCCGTCCGTCATCGCGAAGGCCATCGACATCACGGCCAGGGACGCGGTGGCGAGCAGCACGAGCCCCAGGGCGGAGAACCGCGCTTGATCCTTGGCCGCGCCGACCCGGCTGATCTGTTTGGCGCGGGCGAGCACATCCGGGTCGGCCCCGCCGAGGCGAGCCAGGAAAATGCCGGGTGTCTGCATCGGTGATTTCCTTCGTTCTCAGGTCGTCAGGGGGTCGGGACGTTCTTCTCGGCGTCCGCGCGGAGCTTCTGGGCCCGCCGCCGCAGCACGTCGCCGATCGTGGCGTCGATGCCGGCGTCGGCAGCGCGGTAGGCGTGACTGATCGCGTCCAGCAGGCCTCTCCCCAGCGGGGCCCGCGGCGCCACCGCCGCCAGGTCGACCGACGGCACGTGCGGGAAGTTCAGCGGCGGCAGCGGTACGGCGTCGGCCGCGGGCATCGGATAGGGCGGCAGCTCGGAATGTGTCTTCGGGAGCCGCATCGCCGGCAGGTCGGGCAGCACGACCGAGGGCGGGTTGACCGTGATGTCCAGCGGCGGGATCTCGAAGTAGTGCAGCCGCCCGGCCGGCCCCTGGTCCTCGCCGTGGTCGTTGACGACCGCGACCCGGACCTCGCACGCGGTCGGCGGCTTGATCGGAAAGCCGTTGGGGTGCCCGTCGGGGTCGGGAACCTTGACGGAGAAGTTGCCCACGTCGCTGAAGATGCGGACCGACGTGGCGCCCTTGTGGGTCCAGCGGACGAAGACCTCGGAGCCGCGCAGCGTCACGTCGGTGCTCAGCTCGGCGGACAACAGCGTCGGCGGATCGGCGAGGTCGAGCACCCGGCCGATGAGATAGTCCTTGATATCCTCGGCGGCCGGTCGCTGGGCCCGGTCGGCGCTGAGGGCCCCGTTGAGCAGGTCGATGCCGGTCTGATCGAGCAGGCCCGGAAAGACGAACGGGCTGGACGGGTCGGTGATCTGCGTGGCGCCACGGCCGGTGGCCAAGCCGCGGATCACACACAATGCGAGCTTGTAGACGTCCGTGGCCTGGTCCTGCAGCTTCTGCTGTTTGGATTTGATCTCCGGCGGCACGAAGAACGGCGTGTTCGGTTGGATCCGAGCAACGTCGTTGACGTCGGCCACACCGTCGCAGTCCATGAGCAGGATCTGCGTGGGGTCGGTGGCCACCGCGGCGTTACGCAGACTCATGTCGCCGTAGACCAGGCGCTTCCCCTTGCGAGGTCGATGGATCACCTCAATGGCATAAGCGAGGCGGGCCATCAGTGTCAGCCGGACCAGGCCCTTGTCGGCGCGCGCCCGGCTCCGGTCGAAGCCGTTCGCCTTGGCCTGGTCGGCGTCCGCGACGAGCAGCTGGAACTCGAACAGCCGGGGCCCGTCCTTGGCGTCGATGAGGAAGTCGTCGGGAATGCGCCGCATGAGCATGCCGACAGCCCCACTCTGGTCGTGCACCATCGCCAGCGGCCAGACGGTGAGGGAGTCGAGCTCCTTCTGCTCGGCGGGGCTCATCGCGTCGCGCACCGCGATGGCTTGACGCATGGTGTCGAGCATCGGCTTGCGGTCCTTGGCCTCGACCTTCGGCAGCAACTCCTTGTACGCAAGCTCGCCCGGCACCTCAGGGATCTGGTTGCTCACGAGGAAGACCGCCGCCATGCCACCTTGGCCGAGCTGCTTTCCCAGGGTCAGCTTGCGCTTGTCGATGGAGGTCATCGCGTCCGGGCCCGTGGTCGTTCGGCGAGGTCGAGCACCCGGCCGATCAGGTAGTCCTTGATCTCCTCCGCGGTCGGTCGCCGGCGACGATCGGGGCTGAGCGCGTCGTTGAGCAGCTCGGTGCCGGCCAGGTTGAGCAGCCCCCGGCGTACGAGCGGGCTGGCCGGGTCGATGAGCTGGGCCGCCCCCGGCCCGGTGGCCAGCCCGCGGACCACGCACAGGGCGAGCTTGAAGACGTCCGTGGCCTGGTCCTGCCGGTTCTGCTGTCTGTCCTGCATCTCGGGCGGCACGAAGAACGGCGTGTGCGGCTGCAGCCGGTCGGGGTCGCTCACGTCGGCCACGCCGTCGCAGTCCATCAGCAGGACGCGAGGCGGTTTGGTCGCCACCGCCACCTTGGCCAGGCTCAGGTCGCCGTAGACCAGGCGCTGACCACCGCGCGGCCGGTGGATGACCTCGATCGCGTAGGCCAGGCGGGCCATCAACGCCAGCCGGACGAGATCGTCGTCGACCGGGAGCCGCTCGACCCCCAGCGCCTGCAACCGGTCGGCCGGGACCGGGAGCAGCCTCATGTCGAACAGCCGGCGGGCCGGTCGTCCGTCCGGCCGCCTCGTCTCCAGGAAGAAGTCGGGATCGACCATCCGGGTCAGGCAGCCGAGGAAGCGGTCGTCACGCGCGACCACGGCCAGCGGCCAGACCGTGAGGTCGTCGAGCTCGGTCAGGTCGTCCGGGGGCATCGTGGCCCGGAGTCCGACGACCTTGCGCATCTGATCGACGAGGCGCTGGCCGTCGGCCGGGTCGAGGTCGCGCCGGATCGCCCGGAACACCAGGTCGGCCGGCAACCGGGCGTCGGTGCACGTCACGTGGGTGTCGGTCTGGTCGTCGCCGTCACCCAGGCGGGCGACGGGGGTGAGCCGGCGCTCGTCTATGACGATCACGGTTGGGCCGCCTCGAACCACACGCCGACGACGGTGCGGTCGTCCATGTGCCCCTTTCGCGCGAAGCCGACCTGCTGGGCGAAGGTGAAGATGTCGGGCGGCGTGGCCCACCACTCGGCGAGCGTGTCGCGGACCTGGGCGGCGCTCTCCATCGGGCCGCCGACGCCGTCGGTCATGATCAGGAGCGGGCCCTCGCCGACCTGGTACTCGGCGGTCTTGAGCCTGGGGTTGGCGTGCGGCAACGCCTTGACCCGTCCGGAGTGGAGCCCGCTGTCGTCGGCGTCGGCCTCCGGGTCGGGCGTGAGGTTCCACCACTTTCCCCCGGCGCGCTGCCAGGCCGACGTGTCGTCGGTCCAGGCGACCGACACTTTCCGATCGTCCGGGTCGAGGCGGATCGCCGCTGCCGCGAGCGTCGTGGCCATCCGGACGTCGTCGGGAACGGGGTCGAGGTGCGGGCGGCTCGGCGTCGACGCGACGAACTCCTTGAGGCGATCGTTGACCTCGGCCACCGCGATGGGCCAGTCGCGGTGCAGCAGGTACGCGCGGGGCACGTCGGCCGCCACGAACGAGGCCGCCTCCTGAGACAGGGCGAACTGCCCGACGCCGTCGCACACGGTGACGATCAGCGTCGTGGTGGCCGGGTCGAAGACCAGCGAGAACCGGTCCTGCCGGGGCTGGTCGCGGTAGCGGTGCAGGATCCCGCGCACGCTGGCGGCCCGGACCGTCGCACCCGGCACCGAGCATTCGCTCAGCTCGTGGTCGGCCGAGTCGGGAAAGCGCGACGGCAGACCCGGGCCGAGCTGAGTGGCGGCCCGGCCCGGCTCGCCGATCGCGAAGGGCGCCCCGTCAGTCAACAAAACTGCCCTCCAGCTCGGCTGACGCGTTGGGGGCCGGGGGCACGAACTTGGGCGTGCCGGTGGTCCCGCTGAGGCTGGAGCTGAGCACCGACGTGGCGATCATCCCGGTCATGGACTTGAGCAGGCTCGACACCGGCACACCCTGCTTGGCCAGGAAGTAGCGCCCCTTCTTCTCGCCGAAGTTGGGGTAGGCGATGGCCTTCAACGAGTCCTCCGTCGCTCCCCCGAAGCCGAACGGGGTGACGTACGGGTAGCGGACGTTGCCCTGCTTGGTGGCCGGGTCGTAGCCGAGAAGCTGGTGGAAGACCTGAAGGTGATCCTTGCTGGTCGGCACCCCGTCGGTGAGGAAGAAGACGCACGGCCGGAAGACCCGCTTGCCCTCGCCCTTCAACCGGACCCGGTCGGCCTCGAACGCCCGGTGGAACTCCTGGAAGGCCGAGGTGTAGTTGGTGAGACCGCCGGTTGTCAGCGGCTTGAGCTCCATCGCGCTGGGAAAGTTGAGCGGCATCACGGTGCGTGCGGTGTCGTCGAAGGCGATGACGCTGAGCATCGCCAGGTCGTCGGCGACCGGGTCCTTCATGATCTCGTCACGCAGGGCGGCGACCCCGTCGTTCAGATCGGCCATGTGGCCGGCCATCGAACCGGAGACGTCGCACACAATGTAGAAGGGCATCACTACCTGGCCCTCGGTGGCGCGATCGGACATTGTTCTCTCCTCGGGGATCAGCGGCCGGGGCGGCGAGCGCCGGCCCGCTGGTTTCTGACGGACAGCGCGCGACGGTCAGCCGACGAAGCTGCCTTCCATGCCGCCGACCGCGTTGTTCGCCGGTGGTACGTACTGGGGAAGGCCGCTCCCGGTGCTCAACGCGGAGCCGACGACCGAGGTGGCGATCGCGCCGGCGATCCCGCGCAGGACATCGGCTACCGAGGCGCCGTCCCGGGCCAGGAAGTAGCGCCCGCGCTTGTCGCCGAAGTTCGGGTACGTGATGGTGGCCATGGTCTCGGCGTGCGCCTCGCGAAAACCGAACGCGGTGACGTACGGATATCTGGTGTTGCCCTGCTTGGTGCCGGGGTCGTAGCCCAGCAGCAAGGCGAAGACCTGCGCGTAGTCGCCGTCGGTGGGCTCACCGTCGGTCAGGAAGAACACGCAGGGCCGGAAGATCCGCTTGCCCTCGGCCTTCAACCGCGCCCGGTCGGCGTCGAACGCCCGGTGGAACTCGCGGAAGGCCGGGCCGAAGTTGGTCAGGCCGCCCGAGGTGAGCGTCGGCGGCTGAACCTGACTCGGGAAGCTCAGCGGCACGACCGTACGAGCCGTGTCGGCGAAGGTGATGATGCTGATCATGGCGAGGTCGTCGACGACCGGATCGCGCATGATCTCCTGCTGCAACTGGGCGATGCCCGCGTTGAGCGCCGGTATGTCGACCCACATCGAGCCGGACACGTCGCACAGCAGGTAGAAGGGCATGACGATCTGCCCCTCGGCGGCCTGAGACATCTCGGTCCCCTCAGCGGCCGAAGTCGCGGCGGAAGTCGTCGAGCCGGACCCCGAGGGAGCTGCCGACCTTCGCGACACTGGAGCCCTCGGCCAGGCTGATCTGTTTGAGCACCAGCAGCTGGAGCATGCGTTTCTCCTCCACCGACTGCTGGGCCCGGTTGTGGAAGCAGGTGTAGAAGACGACCCCCTGGCCCTGCCGGACGGAGACCATGATCGGCAGGTCGGCGTACTCGCCCGGGTGGGCCGACCGGATGATGGCGTGCCCATCGCAGTGCCGCAGCACCTTCCAGGCGCTCATGTCGAAGCGGATCTTGATGATCCGGCCGGAGATCTCGCGCAGCTCCCGGTCGACCACCAGCGCGTCGATCTCACCCGTCGAGCCGCCGCGCCCGTCGAAGACGAAGAGCTCCGGAAACGCCTGCTCCAGCCGGTCACCGGCCAGGTCCGACACGTAGAGGCAGCCGCCCGAGTCGACGAACTCCCGAAGCCGGCGCGGATCCAGGGTGTCGGACGTGCCGCAGTTGACGAACAGGAGCGAGCAGTCGTACGCCCCGGAGAACGGCTCGTAGGCAACGTTCATCGACCGCAGCACCTGACCGATGTCGTCGAAGCCCGGCGTCGTGACGTAGATCTTTCGGCGTCCCTTGAACACGACGTCTACTGACGGACAGCCGCCCACACGTTGAGGTCGCTGACAGGCCGGACATCCCGGTCGGGCATCTTCTCAGTCCGGCCGCTGTCTTCAGTCGACGTATTCAATCGGTACCCGCGTGTAGCCGTCCACCTGCTCCGGGATGCGCAATTCCTGCGAGCTGGCCGAGGTGACCAGCGTGTTGAGCAGGCTGGTAAGCATGCTGACGATGGCCTCTTTCTCGTTGTCCACCTCGGTGGCCAGATAGGCCGCCTTGGTGGCGATCTTGCCGAGGACCGTGGCGTCCGCGGTGCCGAAACCGTAGGAGATGATGTGCGGCCGACGGCCGAAGCCCTTGTCGGTGAGAGCACCGAAGTCGCCCGCCCAATTCTTGTCCATCGGTGCGCCGTCGGTGAGGATGAAGACCGCCGGGCGAAGGACCGCGAGTCCGTCGCCGCGTAAATCGTTGACGTCGGCGTCGATACGGCTTCTGACGAGCTGGAACATCTTGCCGTAATTGGTGGTACCGCCACAGCTGATCATCGGCAGCTGGGCCACCTGGTCGATGTCTGCCATCGGGAGCACTACGTGGGCATCGGTGTTGAAGGTGATGATCGAGATGTGTGCGAACTCGGAAACGCGAGGGCTGTTGCCCAGCACGTCGAAGATGTGGTCGATGGTGTCGTTGAGGAGTTGCTCCTGCGGCTTCATCGAGGTCGACGTGTCGACGACGAGGTAGGTGGGCAGAACCTTCGATTTCACCATGGGTTCAGTCACGAACCGTGTCCTTTCAGAGATGGTCAGAAAACGTAGGAGACGCAGAGAACGATCACTGCGATGACGCCGCCGATGACGAGGAGCCCGAAAAGTGCCATGGCCCAGTCGGCGTCGGGCGCAACCGCGGCCGGAGGCGGGGTGGGTGTCGAAGGCTGAGGCGGGACGGGGATTCGAGCCGAATTAGTCGCGGACTGGGGCGCGGGCTTGAAGGTCGGCTTCGGAGGTGGTGGGGTCGCCGGGGGTGGAGCGGGCATTCGAGCCGACGCGGCCGCAGGCTTCGGAGTTGGTGGAATCACCGGGAAGGATCCCGTCGCCGGGACCTTGCGCGCCGGTTGCGGCGGGATCGTGCGACCGCCGCTGTAGTCCTTCCGAGGCCGCCACCCCGGCGAGGCCGGTGACGGCGCAGGAGCGGAGGGACGATTCGTCGGCGTGTGACCGTTCCTGCCGCGCCAGCCGTCGACCCCCGTTGGATCCACCGGTTGGATCTGTGCCACCTGCACGCCCATCCTTCCGGCCAGATCGGTCAGGCTCGGCCGGGATGTCCGGTCCCCGGCGCTGATGAGCATCCTGAGGAGGGTCTGCGGGACCGGGCCGGCCATGCGTCCGAGGGCGACCTTGACCTCGGGCTGGCTGCGTGACTTGGTAAGGATGCGCCCGACGAGCAGAGCCACCCGGTAGCGGTCCGTGTAGTTGTCGACGGGCTGCGGATCGGGCGTGAGCGGATCCTCGAACTCCGACGTGAAGACATGAGCACGAGGTCCGTACGAGCTGCCGTCGAGGTCGAAGATGTAGACGGTGTGTTCGTACGGCTGCCAGAACGCGTTCGCGTACGACCAGTCGGCATAAACGAGGCCGCACTGCTCGAAGAAGCAGGCCACTCGGACGAGGCTGCGGGAGAGAGCGTCGCGGTCTCCCGCCGACTGCCTGGGAATCTTCCGCACCGCCAGCCAGTCGTCGTCCTTGGCCAGGTAGTCGATCGGCAGCGGGCTGTGCTCGGTGGTGGGGTTGGTGAAGGACTTTCGTAGCCAGCTCACGGACATCGTGGGCGGCGCCTCCGGCATCATGACGCCGACGGTCCGCTGGCTTTCGATGATGCGGCTGACCGGCCACGATGTGCTCGTCGCGAGGAAGGCGGCCTCGGTCGGGTTCGGCAGCACGTGAGGCTGCTGCACCAGCCTGTCCAGGGTCTTGTTGTTCACCTTCTTGGACGCGTCGGCGTTATATCGCTTGAAGAGGTAGCCGGGAAAGTTGGGCGTCCGCCAAACGCCGAGACTTTCACCAGCCGGCTTGAAATCCGGGACGGCTGACACGATCCCCAGCCGACTTACCTCCATGAGGGGTGGAATTGTCACGTGGTTCATCGCGGTGTGGCCTTACCGGGATTCTGGCGTCCGGCCCACACCACCACGGCGGTGCGGTCGTCCAGCTGCTGCCTCGCGTCGAAGTCGACGTCCAACAGGAACGACGCCAGGGGTGGTGGCCGTCGCCACCGATCCGCGAACCAGGCGCTGGCGCCGGCAACATCGGAAAAGGCGTCGGCAACCCCGTCTGAGAAGACCGCGACGGTATCGCCGTCGCGGAGCGTGAAGAGCTGGTCGGTGGCTTCATCGGGCGTATGCGGCAGATACGCGGACAGGGTGCTGCCGTTGTAGGCGGCCTTCGCCGTGCCGGTCAGGCAGCTCCAGCCGTTGGTGTCGCGCCGCCACAGGTGAGTGTCCGCGATCCGAGCAACCCACCCCTGCGGCATCTGTCCTGATCGCCGATAGGCCGGCAGCACCGCGACGGCCAGGGTGGTGCGTACGTCGTCCGGCTGCAGGCCCCTGTCCTTGGCCGACTGCACCAACTCGGCGGACACCTGTCTGAACAGGTCGGCGGCCTTCAGCTCCGCCAACGGGCGCATGTCGTCGAGGTGCCTCCGCAGCAACGAGACCACGGTGGCAACCGCAATCGCGGCGCCGAGCTCGGACCGCGGGCTGTCCGACATTCCGTCGGCCACCGCCACCACGAGGTGATTGCCGGCTCGGTCGCGTGCCACTCGGTAGGCGTCCTGGCGCGGCTTGACCGGTTCCTCACAGCGGTGCCCGGAACCGATCACCGACACGGCTCGAATATCCAGATTGCCGAGGATTGCCTGGTCTGCGGCTACACCGGACGGGGCGGCGATCTCGGCGGGGAGCAACCAGGGCATCTTGGCCGCCTTCGAACCGACCCCGAAGAGCGGCGAGATGGCTGTATCAGGAGCCAGACCTTGCGGTACTTGTGTTGGGGAGTTGGCCCGCTGCGGCGGCGCGGTGATCACCGGTGCGGCGACCCCGCCCTGTTCGCCCGGCTCGGAGGGCCCGGGCGGGGCCTCAAAAATGGGCGGCCGGTCGGAGCCGCTACCGCCGGCAGCTCCCTGATTCACAAACTTCTCCGTTCGCTGATAACCCGCGGATCCGGTCGGCGGACGTTGAGAACTCCCGTTGCTCGGATCCAGCGGGGAGCGCCGTCCGTCCGGCTGCTGGCGTGGCAGTTCGGCCTCCGGCGATCGCTTTCCTTTGCTGAAGGGCAGTCGCAACCCACTGCGGGATCGGGGCTGCTCGCCGGCAGGCTGGCCGTGCTTCTGAGGTCGAGTCTTCCCACGTCGCGAGGACACGATCAGGATCAGGAACACGACCCCGAGAAGGCACAGAGCCACGAACAGTCCCAGTGCGGCTAGTTTGAAATAGGCTGGCATCACGTCAGTTCGTGCCTGTCCCGCTCTGCGTGGACTTGCGGGGCCGCCAGCCGCCTACTCCGTCGGGATCGCTGGCGGGTGCCGGTGCCGGCGTTCCGCCCGCCTTGTTGGCTCGCGGCCTGGTGGCTTGGGTCGGCGCGGGCGCCGGTGCGGGAGTGGGTTGCGTGCCGATCGGCAGGGCCGGCGCCGGCGAGAGAGCGTTCTGGGTTGGTGCCGGTGTGCCGCCGACGGCGTTCAACGTGTTCTGCAGGACCTGACGGCGGATGTCCTCCACGTCGGCCGCCTGCACCAAGCCGGAGTCCAGCATCTTGGTGAAGATCTCGTCGGAGCTGCCGAAGCGCGCTTGACGCTGCTTTTCCAACTCCTGTTGGCGACTGTGCATCATCTGCAGTACTTGCAAGGCCTCGTCCGGATGGTGTCGCAGGTGCAGCGCGATCAACTCGAGCTCGCCCTGGACGCCCGTCTGTACGGCCTCCATCCGGTGACGTTCCAGCTCCTGCTCGTTGCGCAGCACGTCGACGTTCAGCACGTGGCTGCGGCTCGCCAGGTCCTTCTGCCGTTCGATCTGCTCCTGCTCCTGCAGATATTGCCGGGCCGCATCGTCCAGCGTGACGAAAGCACTGATGCTGTGGATCGAGATGCCGTACTCGGTGATCACGATGGGGCCGCTCAGATGCAACTCGTTGATCTCTCGCTCGACCTGCTCGCACTCGGTGATCCGGTAGCGGCGGCTGATCGCGCGCAGCAATGCCATGACACGACCGGAAACCACCGGTCCGCCGTCGCGTACACCCTCACGTACCACAGCCTCGGGATGGGTGGCCTGCCAGTGGATGGTCACGTTGGCCACGAAGGAGAAGCGGTCGTCGCGGGTCGGCAGGTCGCGTCCGCCGGTGGACAGATGCGTCTCGTGACGGGCGATGTCCACCTCGTACACGTTGCGGTAAGTGCCGCTCAATGCTTCGGTAAAGGTCAGCCGGTGGTCCAATTTCTCGACGGTCCCGTCGGCACGCGAGTACACCACCGTCACGCCGGCCTTCAGCGGCGGCGCGGAAAACTGCATCCGGTTGACCGGCTGCTGGCTCAGGATCAGTGAAGATTTCGGGTACATGAGGCTTGCTCCCACAAATCAGGTAAGGGCGACGAGAACGTCTTGCGCGGTGCGTGGAGCGCGTGCGGTGGCCGGCTTCGCCATCCAGCCGCGGATCATGAAGCGGACGATCTTTTCGGTGCGCTCGCTACCGGCACAGGCGCTCGCCAGCATCAGGGCCATCGCCCGGCGGCCCTGCTCGTCCGCCTCGACGCGCTCCGCCCACGCGCCGGCGATGTCCTGAGCGAACTGGTGGAACATCGCGCCGTTGAGGGCGAACTCCCAGGCCGTGGCCACAGCACGAAAGAGACCCCTGTCGCTGCGGGCGAGTTGCAGTAGCAGTGGCCAGCCGGCCCGGCCGGAGCTATCGATCGCAACCAGGTCGGCCGCGATCGTCAGGAAGGCGATCTGGCCGGTCGCGCTCTGCCCCTGGTGCCCGCTGCGCATCCACCTCACGGCCAGATCGGTGGCGGGCAGCACCTGCTGGTTGTCGGCCTCGATGAGCTCCGCGAGGCTGAAGCCGATGGCGAACGCAACGTCTGCGTCGTCCGTGCGGGACAGCCGATCGAGCTCGCGGAACGCTCGGCCCGGCATGGTTGAACCGAGTGCCGAGCCGTAGACCCGCGCGGCGGTTGCGTTCAGCTGCCACGAGTCGCTCGCGATCCACTCGCCGACCAGTCGCAGAGCCTGTTGCTGGAGGTTCCCCGAGCGTCCCGCGGCGCGCAGCGCGAACGCGGCCATCTCACGCTTGTTGTCCTTGGAATCATTCGCCCAAGGCCGCAGAACGGTCTTACTGATGTAGTCGAAAGCCGTCGTGGAAATCAGCCCGATCGCGGCGGCCGCGCGCGTCCGCACGGCGTCGACCGGATGGTTGGCCAGGTCACCCAGCCAGCCCAGCAGGTCTCTCCGCAGCCGGTCGTACTCGCGCCAGACCAACTCGAGCACGGCCCGGGGGTACGCCGGATCGCGATAGCGGATGATCTCGGCCGGCACCCGTCCGAGCCGGGTGGTGACCTCAGAGCGCACCACCTCGGCCCGGATAAGCTGCACACGCTGCTTGCGGCCGGTGGCAAACGGATCGACTGCGGGAGGAGCGGACGCAGGCGCCGTGATGGCTGAGACGGTAAGCCGCCGCTCGAGGGACTCGGCCGGCTCAACCACACTTTGGTAGGGCAGCCCGTCGAGCAGCGCCACGGCGATCGCCAGATACTTCAGTGACGGGGTGGGGAGGCCCTCGAACCAGCTCTCCACCTCGGTGGCCACGGACGACTTCATCCGGGACCGGAGCTGGGGGAGACTCACCTTGCCGCGACTCACCATTTCCTCGACGTGGATCGAGAACTGGGCGGCTCGCTCGCGGGCGGAATCAACCGTCACGACCTCGTCGAAGACCGCCACGAACTGCGCGTCCTGCAGCAGGTAGCCGGCGCGACCGTTGCCCAGGCGATAGCGCAGGTGGCTTTCCATGATGGCGCGATGGGTGGGTGGGGTCTCGAGCCGTAGCACGAAACGCTGCACGGCGGCATCGGTGAGGACCAGGCCTACCGGCATGGTGATGACGAGCTTCGCGCCGAGGACACCCAGCTTGGTGTCGAGGTCGTTAAGGGCCAGTGCGGTGAGGCCACGCGCCCGGACGTCGTCCATCTCTTCGATCAGGTAGCCGCCGGGTTTCTGAATCGTCAGCGCCACATCGGTCAGCGCCACGTCCGGCGCGAACCCGAAGATCTCGGACTGTTGATTGTCGAGCAGCAGTCGCTGGGCCGTCGCGCTGCGCCCGGAACCGCGGGCCGACTGGAGAATGACCACGTTGCGCACACGGCTGCGTCCGAGCAGGACGGCGTACGCAGTATCGGCCACGAACGCCTCACGCAACAGCCGGGTCTGCTCCGGGTCGATCCTGTAGAGGACGGTGGATCGGCCGCCCGGTAACGGGGCGTTGAAGACGTACTGGTTGCCGGAGACGCTCGACACCGACGCGGCGCTACCGAAATAGGTTCCGCCCGAGGCGAAGACCACCTCAGCCTCGCGGCGCAGGTTGTTGGTGTCAGCGGCCTGACCGGGTTGCTGCGCGTTAGCGGCGAGGCCGGTGCCCGCCTCCTTGATCCGGCGGGAAGTGTTCTCCGGTGGATCAGCCGGCGATGTGGTCTGTGCGGGGGCGGCGGGGGTGGGTGTGGCAGCCGCGGCGCCGGCCGGGTCGGGGGTCATGGCGTACCGCCGTAGACGTTCTTGTCCCCGCTCACGATGTCACCGGTGCCGTTGAAGTTCTCGATGTAGGTGCCACCGCGCTCGAAGTGGACGCCGTCCGGACCGAAGTTGCCGCGGCGCCTCTCATCGAGGGGCGGCTCCGTCTTCTTCGGCCGCACCCACTTCGACAGTTCCCTGGCGATCACGGGCAGGTCAATCCCGGACTCACGCTGTCGAAGGTGCATCGACTGTCGCGTGGGTAGCGTCTGCAGCGAGGGGGGTAGTTGATCGACGCGTGGAAGGCCGGCCTCATCGAGTAGCACCGGAATGACCCGTATGCCGGCCAGGAGGGCAGCCTCGAGCTCTTGGCGAACCCAGTCGCCCGGGCGGTCGATCAACCGGGCTCCGCTCTCATCCTCCAGAGCCAGCCAGTTCCGTCCGATCAGAGCAAGCACCACCTGGCTGCTCATCAGAGTCGACCGGAGCTTCTGCGGGAAGACATCGCCAGCCTCGTTGGACCGGCTGTCCTTATAGACGTTCTCGTCGCCGAAGGCCATCCTCAGATGGTCGTCGAGAAGGGGCGCCGCATAGCTGTTTTCAGCCGAGCGATAATTGATGAAGATCCCGGACAAGAATGCCGCCTCCGATTGTCCTCAGTGCTCCACGGCGGGCACAGAAAAACAGCGGTTCGGAACGAAGCAACCATGGCACTCGGACGAGTGGCTTGCAATCCGATGTGCGGTGCCAGTTCTTTCCGAAACGGTCGGAGGCGCATGTGTGCGTGCGGGAAGTCGTGTTTCTCGGATGATCGGGCGCGAATATCACCCGGACGGGCGGGTCATTCCGAGTACGTCAGTAACCTGGATGGGCGACAGGTTTAGCCCACTTTGCTGGCTTACTTCACCATGGCTGTGGGCCGAGCGCCAGGGGGTGGCAATGGCGAATCGATTCATGACTGTTTGAGTGACGACTTCTCCGTAACAGGTGCAACTGATGCCGTCGGGATCAGCGACAGGAAGGCGAAGAGTGCTCATCCAGGTCCTCCGTGCGCCAGCAAAAGCACTTCTCTTCGTCGATTCTTTCGATAAGGACGGGCATCGGGCCAACTGTGACATGGACCCGATGCCCCTCTGATCAGGCGACCAGCTGGGCGACCTCGGGGGCGTCGCGGCGGGTGGCGTCGGCGGTTTCGTCGTCGGGCTGTTGCTGGGCGGCCAGTTCGGCCGCTACCCGCTTTTCGTAGGTGGCCACCTCGCGCGCGGTGTCCGTGGTGGTCCAGGCCAGGGCTTCGGCCACGACGGCGGCGGCGGTGTGGGCGGCGGTGACGCCTCGGTCGGGGGTTTCGATCGAGATGCGGGTGCGGCGGGTCAGGATGTCCTCGAGGTGGCGCGCGCCCTCGTGGGTCACCGCGTAGAGCAACTCGGCCCGCAGATAGTCGGGGGCGCCCTCGACGGGGGCGGCCAGGGTCGGGTCGGCGGCGATCAATGCGAGCAACTCGTCGGTCATCGTGCCGTAGCGGCGTAGCAGGTGTTCGACCTGCGCGACCTGCAGGCCGGCCTGGCGGGCCAGCGTGGCCCGGCGGTTCCAGGCGGCGCGGTAGCCGTTGGCGCCCAGCAGCGGGATCTGGTCGGTGCACGAGTCGGGCACCGCGTCCAGTGAGCGGGCGGCCATGTCGACCGCGTCCTTGGCCATCACCCGGTACGTCGTGTATTTGCCGCCGGCCACCACGACCAGGCCGGGCACGGGGCTTCCGACCGCATGTTCGCGCGACAGCTTGGCGGTGCTCGACGCCGGCGCCGACAGCAGGGGGCGCAGCCCGGCGTAGACGCCCTGCACGTCGTCGCGGGTGAGCGGCTCGACCAGGGCCTTGTTGACCTCGGTGAGCAGGTAGTCGACGTCCTGGCCGGAGGCCGACGGGTGGGCCTTGTCGAGGGTCCAGCGGGTGTCGGTGGTCCCGATGATCCAGTGGCGGTCCCACGGGATGACGAACAGGACGCTCGTCGCGGTCCGCAGGATCATGCCGGTGGTGGACGAGATCTTGTCGCGCGGGACGACCAGGTGGATGCCCTTGCTCGCGGTGACCTCGAACTCGTTGCTGACGCCGGTCAGCAGGGCCTGGCTGTCGCCGGTCCAGACGCCGGTCGCGTTGATCACGACGCGGGCGCGGATCTCGAGTTCGCGGCCGGTCTCGGTGTCGCGGGCGCGGACGCCGACGACCCGGTCGCCCTCGCGCAGGAAGCCGATCACCTCGGTGCGCGAAGCCACCTGGGCCCCGTACGCCATGGCCGTGCGCACCAGGAACATGGTGTGGCGGGCGTCGTCGACCTGGGCGTCGTAGTAGCGGATCGCGCCGACCAGCGAGTCGGGGCGCAGCGACGGGAACGCCTGGAGGGCCTGGGAACGGGTCAGGTGCCGGTGCCGGGGCAGGCCGGCGCCCCAGCCCGAGAGCGCGAGCGTGTCGTAGAGGGCCACGCCGGCTCCGGCGTACAGACGCTCCCAGGCGCGGTGCCGCAGCGGATAGAGGAACGACACCGGGCGTACGAGGTGGGGTGCGAGCCGCTGGATGAGCAGGCCCCGTTCGCGCAGCGCCTCGCGGACGAGGGAGAAGTCGAGCATCTCGAGGTAGCGCAGCCCACCGTGGATCAGCTTGCTGGACCGGCTCGACGTGCCGCTGGCGAAGTCGCGCGCCTCGAGCAGCCCGACCGACAGGCCCCGGGTGGCGGCGTCGAGGGCCGAGCCCGCACCGACCACGCCGGCCCCGACGACCAGCACGTCCAGTTCGCCGCCGTCGGCCAGGGCATCCAGTGCCGCGGCCCGGGCCTGCGGCGACATCACGAAAGTGTTCATGAAGTTCCCCATCTCAAATGACCCAGTCGAGGGTTCGGTCGATGGCGGCCCGCCAGCGGGTGATGCCTTCCGCGCGCCGGTCGGCGGTCCAGGTCGGCTGCCAGCGCCGGTCCTCCTGCCGGTTCGCGCGCAGGTCGTCGATCGACGGCCAGAAACCCACCGCCAGACCGGCCGCGTACGCCGCCCCGAGCGCGGTGGTCTCGGCGACGGCGGGCCGGCTGACCGGGACGCCGAGGATGTCCGCCTGGAGCTGCATGCAGAGCGCGTTCGCCGTGACCCCGCCGTCGACCTGCAGGCAGTCGAGCGCCGTGCCGCTGTCCTGCGCCATCGCCTCGACCACGTCGCGGGTCTGATAGCAGATGGCTTCGAGCGCGGCCCGGGTGATGTGCGCGGCCGTGTGGAAGCGGGACAGCCCGACGATGGCGGCCCGCGCGTCGGGCCGCCAGTAGGGCGCGAACAGCCCCGAGAAGGCGGGCACGAAGTAGACGCCGGCGCTGTCCTCGACCGTGCCGGCCAGGGTCTCGCTCATCGCCGCAGAGTCGAGGATGCCGAGCTGGTCGCGCAGCCACTGCACGGCCGCGCCGACCGCGGCGATCGAGCCTTCGAGGGCGTACGCCGGCTGCTCGTCGCCGAAGCGGTGGGCGACCGTGGTGATCAGCCCGTGGCTCGACCGCACCGGCGTCGTCCCGGTGTTCATGAGCAGAAAACCGCCGGTCCCGTACGTGCATTTGGCGTCACCGGGCGCGAAGCAGGTCTGCCCGAACAGGGCCGCCTGCTGGTCGCCGATGGCCGCGGCGATCGGCACCCCGTGGAGCGTGCCGTAGACCTCGCCCGAGGACCGGATCTCCGGCAGCATCGCCCGGGGGATGTCGAACATGGCCAGCAGCTCGTCGTCCCATTCGAGGGTCGACAGGTTCATCAGCATGGTGCGGCTGGCGTTCGTCACGTCGGTCAGGTGCTTGCCGCCGGTTAGGTTCCAGATCAGCCAGCTGTCGACCGTCCCGAAGAGGATCTCGCCGCGGGTCGCCCGGTCGCGCAGGCCGTCGACGTTGTCGAGCAGCCACTGCACCTTGGTGGCCGAGAAGTAGGTGGCCGGAGTCAGCCCGGTGCGCGAGCGGATCAGTTCGGCGTCGAGCTTGTCGAGCAGCGACGACGTGCGGGTGTCCTGCCAGACGATCGCGGGCGCGACCGGCGTACCGGAGGCCTTGTCCCAGAGCACGACGGTCTCGCGCTGGTTGGTGAGGCCGATCGCGGCCAGGTCGGACGGGCCGAGCCCGCCGTTGCCCAGGGCCACGTCGATGGTCTTGAGGCTGTTCTCCCAGATCTCGGTCGCGTCGTGCTCGCATCCGGCCGCGCTCGACACCGGCCTGCTGCTGCCCGCGCAACTGGGGCAGGTGCTGCTGGCCTACAACGCCCCGGCCACCGAGACTGCGGTGCGGGCGGGCCTGGAGGCCACCCGGAGGACCTTGACCACCCCGCGCGCTGGCCCGATCGCTGGCCGAGACTCGTCTGGAGTCTGTCGGTGGAGGAGTGGGATGGCGGCGCCGGTGCGAGCTTCGGCGGGCTGGTGGTCGCGGATCGGCATCTCGGGGACGGTCGAGCGGCTGTGCGACACCCGGCGGCAGGCCCGACCGGCCCTGGTCGAACACGTCGTAGCCACCGCCCGCGCGATCACCCGCGATCTGGCCGGGCCGCGCCCGTGAGCGACCGTTACGTCCTCGCCATCGACCAGGGCACTACGTCGACCCGGTGCATCCTGTTCGACCGGCGCGCGACCGTGGTGTCGGTGGTGCGCGGCGAGCATCAGCAGTCCTATCCGCGGCCGGGCTGGGTCGAGCACGACGCGGCCCGCATCTGGCGCGACGTGCAGCGGCTGATCAAGCGAGCCCTCCGCGAGGCGGCGATCGAGATGTCGCAGGTCGCGGCGATCGGCCTGGCCAACCAGCGCGAGACCGTCGTGCTCTGGGACAAGGCCTCCGGTACGCCGGTCGCGCCCGCGATCGTCTGGTCCGACACCCGCACGTCGGCGCTGCTGGAAGACCTCGACGGCGACCTGATCAGGCAGCGCACGGGGCTGCCACCGGCCAACTACTTCTCCGCGGCCAAGGTGCGCTGGCTGCTCGACAATGTGGACGGCCTGCGGGCGCGGGCGACCCGCGGCGAGATCCTGTTCGGGACGATGGACAGCTGGCTGATCTGGAACCTGACCGGCGGCCGGCACCTGACCGACGCGACGAACGCCAGCCGGACGATGCTGATGGACCTGGTCACGCTCGAGTGGGACGACGAGCTGCTGGCGATGTTCGACATCCCGCGGGCGATGCTGCCGGAGATCCGCTCGTCGTCCGAGGTCTACGGCTCCCTGGACGGGGTGCCGATCGCGGCCGCCATCGGCGATCAGCAGGCGGCGCTGTTCGGGCAGACGTGTTTTGCGCCCGGTGACGCCAAGTGCACGTACGGGACCGGCGGCTTTCTGCTGATGAACACCGGGACGACGCCGGTGCGGTCGAGTCACGGGCTGATCACCACGGTCGGTTACCGGATCGGGTCGGACGAGGTCACGTACGCGCTCGAGGGGTCGATCGCCGTCGCCGGCTCGCTGGTGCAGTGGGTCCGGGACGGGCTGGGGTTGATCGGCACGGCATCCGAGATCGAGACGCTGGCCGGCACGGTCGAGGACAACGGCGGGTGTTACATCGTGCCGGCGTTCTCGGGGCTGTTCGCGCCCTATTGGAGCAGCGAGGCCCGCGGGGTGATCGTAGGCCTGACGTCGTACATCACCAAGGGTCATCTCGCCCGGGCGGTGCTGGAGGCGACCGGGTGGCAGACGCGCGACGTGGTCGACGCGATGAATGCCGACTCGGGGCTGGCGCTGACCGCGCTCAACGTCGACGGCGGGATGACGGCCGACAACCTGCTCATGCAGAACATCGCGGACTTCCTGCAGGTGCCGGTGATGCGGCCGATGGTGGCCGAGACGGTTTCGCTCGGGGCGGCGTACGCGGCCGGGTTGGCGGTGGGTTACTGGTCCGACCTGCGCGATCTGCGGCACAACCGGCATCAGGCCGGACGCTGGCTCCCGGTCATGAAAGAGGAACGGCGCGCCTCCGAGTACGAACGATGGAGGCGCGCCGTCGAGTGCGCTGTCTTCTTCAGCGGTCGAGCGGTCTGACCACGACCACCGGGCACTCCGCGTCGCGCACCAGGGCCTGGCTGGTAGAGCCGAGCAGCAGGCCGGCCAGTGCGCCCCGTCCTCGCGAACCGACGACGACCTGGGCGGCGCCGGCGGTCTCGCGCGTCACGACCGGCTCGGCCGACCCTTCGAGCAGGCGCTCGTGAACCGCGACGCCGGGGAGAGCCGCCCGCCACGGCGCGAGGGTGTCGGCCAGATCCTGGGGATTCGGCTCGTCGGGGGCCTGGGCCGCCAGTATCCCGGCGCCCGACGACACCAGCGGTCGCTCCTCGGCCGACGCGTCGATCAGGGCCGGCGCCGCGGCACCGGAAACCGTGATCGTCTCCGCCGCGTCGCCGGTGGCGTTCGCCGCCGCCTCCTGCACGCGGTCGGGTTCGTGCAGTCCGGCGGTGGCCAGACCGACCGGCACTCCGAACGCCACGCTGACCGTGGTGGGTCTCTGCGTTCATCGTCAGCTCCCCTCCCGGTCAACGCTGACCGGGAGAGGTCTCAGAAGCCCCGCAGGCCGATGACAGTTGCTTGGCTTCAGGGCCAGAGATATTTCGACGGCGCCGGATTGGGCTCCCGGGGCTGACGGAACGGGAACGCCCGGAACTGCTCGGTGTGCAGGCCGAACGAACGATCCAGCTTCGGCATCCAGTACGCGTCGTCGTGCCGCCCCGCGCCGAGCTGGTAGTCGTGCTTGACGCCCTTGGCCGCCAGCGCGGTGCTCATCTGCTGCGCCGCCACCCCGAAGCGGTAGTCGTCCGCGTCACCGCCGTCGAAGTAGTAGCGGTGCCGGCCGAGTTCGGCCGCGGTCATCGTGCCGACCAGGGTGAGCGGGCGCAGACCGGCGTTCGCAGCCTGCTCGGCGGCCGTGCCGACCAGCGGGGCCAGGCTGAGCGCGCCCATGTGGCTGGCGATCGAGCTGAACACGGTGGGGTTCTTCAGGCCGAGCGTGAACGCGCCCTGCCCGCCCATCGAGACGCCGCTGAGGCCGCGGTGCCCGCGGTCGCCGATCGTGCGATAGACCCGGTCGACCAGCGGGACGATCTCGTCGACGACCATCGAGCGGAAGTTGCCGGCCGAAGTGTCCACATACCACCCCGAATCGCCGTCGGGGAAGACGACGATGCTCTCCTCGAGCTTGTTGTCGGTGGTCAGCTTGTCGAGGACGGCGTCCATCTTGCGGGCCTCCCACTCGATGTTGCTCCCGTTGAAGCCGTTGAGCATGTAGACGACCGGGAAGCGCTGGGCCGTCGTCCGGGTGTAGCTCTTGGGCAGGTAGACGTTGAACTGCACCCGCTTCTTCATCGCGGCCGAGTCGTACTCGTCGCGGAAGAACCGCGAGTGGTCGCCCAGCTCCTGGCCCCGGCGCGGGTCGAAGTAGAGCAGCTCGCGGGTCGGTGACAGCCCGGCCCAGGTGCGGATCGTGTCGACGACCAGGCGGCCCTGACCGTCGACGAAGACCTCGGCCTGGGTGTCGGTGAACGTCCGGCGCCCGTTCGCCTTGAGCTCGGCCAGGCGTCGCGCGGCGGTGTCACCCCGGTGGAAGAAGCCATCGGCCAGCGTCAAGGCGTAGGACCGGAGGTCACCGGCGGCGACGGCCCGATGCTGTTTGCCGAGAACGGCACAGACCACGGCCATCTGCGTACGCGTGGCCGGCGTGCCCTTGACCGCCCGCAGCTGTGACTTGGTGAAGAGCCCGACCGGCCCCTGATAGAAGCCGCCGCCCCCGGTGCCGTCGTAGACCCGGACGGCCAGCACGTTGGTGGCGCCCCAGCGGAGCAGGCCGTCGGCCGGGTAATACTCGCGCGGCACCTCCCAGGTGGAGTCGAAGCTCGGCGGGAAGCCGCCGGTGTGCCCGATCTCGGTGCCGTTGAGGAAGGTCTGGTCGGCGTCGTCGATCTTGCCGAGCGCGGCCACCACGGCCGAGTCGGTGAGACCCGCGGGCCGGGCGGGCAGCGTGAACGTCTTGCGATACCAGGCAAAGCCGTCGTACGTCGACAGGTCGCTGACCGCACCCCAGTTGTCGGGGACCGTCCAGTCACGCCAGCCGGTGTCCGCGAAGGACGGGTCCGACCAGGACGGGTCGTCGCCGGTCGTGAACTTCCAGCCGCCGCCGGCCAGGTCGAGGCCGTAGTCGACCCCGCCCGTGGTGGCGCAGCTGGTGTCCTTGCCCGCCGAGCCTTCGGCCGCGGCGGGAACGGTGAGAGTCAGGGTGACCAGGGCGGTGGCCAGCAGCGCGCGCGAGGTGCGGCGCAGGTTATGAGGCATGACGGTGCTCCTCGAGGTCGTCCTTGGGCCGCGCTCACAGAAACCAACACGAAACGCGGTGGACGAACGCTCGCAACAATTTCCGACGATGTCAATGGGGATGGACATCGATTCCGTGCACGTGCACACTCCAGCTCAGGGGATCTCGGCCGACCGGTGTTGGAAAATGTTATTTACAGCTTTCGGTGTTCGCCTGAAGCGAAAAGCCGTGCGGGTGATCGATCCTGGTCCGACAGCAGGTAAATAGGCCGTGAAAAATGTTCCGGACCAGGTGGACCGGAGGACCGTGCACTGCGACTCTTAGCGTTGTGTATGACTACGATCTGTTGGTGCTGGGCTCCGGTCCCAGTGGTCAGAAGGCCGCCATCGCCGCCTCCAAGCTCGGCCGCCGCGTGGGCATCGTCGATCGCCGCGACATGATCGGTGGCGTCTGCATCAATACCGGCACCGTTCCGTCCAAAACGCTCCGCGAGGCCGTCGTCTACCTGACCGGCTTCAGTCAGCGCGACATGTACGGCAGCAACTACCGGGTCAAGGACGAGATCACGGTCAGCGATCTCGCCGCCCGTACCCAGCACGTGATCACCCGGCAGACCGACGTCATCCGCAACCAGCTCACCCGCAACAAGATCACCATGATCACCGGCACCGGCCGGTTCGCCGACGCCCACACGGTCTGGATCGACAGCGGCAGCGGGCGCGAGACCAAGGTCAGCGCCGACAAAATCATTATTGCGGCGGGTACGAGGCCCGCGCGGCCCGACAGCGTCGACTTCGACGACCGCACGATCGTCGACTCCGACGGCGTGATCAACCTGCAGGCCGTGCCCGGCAGCATGGTCGTGGTCGGCGCCGGCGTCATCGGCATGGAGTACGCGTCGATGTTCGCCGCCCTCGGCACCAAGGTCACCGTCGTCGAACGTCGCGAGAAAATGCTCGACTTCGTCGACGACGAGATCGTCGAGTCGCTCAAATACCACCTGCGCGACCTCAGCGTGACGTTCCGTTTCGGCGAAGAGGTCGCCGCCGTCGAGCGCCACCAGACCGCCGCCCTGTGCATTCTCAAGAGCGGCAAAAAGATCGTCGCCGACACGGTCATGTATTCGGCCGGCCGTCAGGGCCAGACCGACGACCTGGCGCTCGAAGCGGCCGGGCTGGCCGCCGACCGCCGCGGCCGCATCGAGGTCGACGTCAACTACCGCACCGCGGTCGACAACATCTACGCCGTCGGCGACGTGATCGGCTTCCCCGCGCTGGCCTCCACCTCGATGGAGCAGGGCCGTCTGGCCGCCCACCACGCCTGCGGCGAACCGAGCCGCGAGATGCACCGCCTCCAGCCGATCGGCATCTACACCATCCCCGAGATCAGCTTTGTCGGCGCCACCGAGGACGAGCTGACCGAGAGCTCGACGCCGTTCGAGGTGGGCATCGCGCGCTACCGCGAGTTGGCTCGCGGCCAGATCGTCGGCGACTCCTACGGCATGCTCAAGCTGCTGGTCGCGCCCGAGGACGGCAAACTGCTCGGCGTGCACGTCTTCGGCACGAGCGCCACCGAGATCGTCCATATCGGCCAGGCGGTCATGGGCTGCGGCGGCACGGTCGACTACCTGGTCGACGCGGTCTTCAACTATCCGACGCTGTCCGAGGCCTACAAGGTGGCCGCCCTCGACGCCTCCAACAAGATCCGCAACATCACCCGCATCGACGGCTGAGAGCGGTAGACCCACACGCTCGTCTTGAGCGGGATCTTGTTCTTGGTCCACATCCAGTTCATGGCGGCGATCGAGACGCGGGCGCAGCCGTGGGAGGCGGGGTAGGGCGGGACGCTTGTCGGCGCCGTGGACGGCGATGCCGCCGTTGAAATACTTGGGGCGCCACAGCAGGTCGAGTGGGGCGTGCCGCACTCCGGCCTTGAGCGGCCCATCCTCCCGCGTATTGAGACGATGATTACCGAGAAATTTTCGTTGCGCGACCCCTCGCGACTGTCCGCAGTGTGGCGAATCGACACAAGTGGGGCACTCCACAACGATGAAAATCTGATCTCTTAAGGGGAACTAAAGCCGTGGTGAGAGGGGTAGTGAAAAAGAATCAAGTAGGCTTCGGCTATGTCATGGATGGCCAGTGCGCGGCATGGCGTACGCGAGGCGCCCGCCGGGTTGGCGCTCCTGCAGGAGCTGCTGAACACGCGCGCACCCATGGCATACGGCTTAGATCTGCTGCTCACGGCCGACGATGCCCAGCGCTGGCTGACCGAGGCGCTGGCCACCTGGTCGCGCGTCTCCGGCCTGCCGGCGCCGACGCTGCTGATCTCGTCGTCCGATCTGCGCTCGCTGCGCCGCCTCCGCAGCACGTTTGAAAACCTGATCCTGCCCGGCGGCACCCGCGGGCCGGAGGGTTCGCTCCCGCCGGCCGACGTGCCGGTGAGCCTCGTCCCCGACGCCGACGGCTGGGTGCGCATCGTCCCCACCGGCCGGGGCACGAGGTGGCTGGCGTCGGCGCTGTGGGCCGAGGCGCTGCTCGCTCAGCAGGCCGGTCTGTGGTCGCGGCTCAAGCTCTGCAACAACATCGACTGCCGGGCCGCGTTCTTCGACACGTCCCGCAACAACAGCGGCGTCTGGCACGACGTCAGCACCTGCGGCAACACGGCCAACCTGCGCGCCTTCCGCGAGCGCAAGCGTCTGACGGGCGGCAGCGGGTCCCTGCCACCGCGCCCCACCGTCCAGGGGCCGCCGAGCCTGATCTCCCGCCCCACCCTGCAACAGGGCCCGCCCAGCCTGATCTGACCGGTTGGAGATGGGCGGCCGCCGGATGGGAACTCTGGGGCCGTCTCGGGCGACTATGGGGACATGGCTTGTGAGCGGTGGCGCGAGATGCTTTCGGCGCAACTGGATGGCGAGGACGATCCGTCCGTCCGGCCCGCGGTCGACGCGCATCTGGCGAGTTGTGCCGGGTGCCGGGATTGGCTGGACGGTGCGGCCGCGGTCAACCGTCTGACCAGCACGGGCATGGCCACGGCGCCCGACCTCAGCGCGGCGATCCTGGCTGCCCTGCCGGGCCGCGCGGCGGCCCCCGACCTGAGTGGGGCGATCCTGGCTGCCCGGCCGGGGCGGGCTGCTGAGCCGGCCGCGTCCTTCGGCCGCGTCGGGTGGCGGCTGCCGTTGGTCGGCCGGGTGGAGTGGGGGCGCTTCCCGGTGGGGGTGGTGCTGCTCGTGGCGCTGGCCGCGGTGGGGGCGGTGCAGCTCATCCTCGGGCTCGACCAGATCGGCGGCGGCGTGGTCGGGGCGCACGTGCACACCGGGCTCGATGCGACACCGGGGCATCTCTGGCACGAGTCGGCCGCCTGGAACGTGGCAGTCGGTGCGGGCTATCTCTTCATCGCGCTGCGGCGTACGCGGCCGTCCGGTCTGATCCCGATGCTGACGGCCTTCGTCGGGATGTTGCTGCTGCTCTCGGTCAACGACCTCACCGCGGCCCGGGTCGACCTGACCCGGCTGATCAGCCACGGCTTCGTGATCCTGGGCTATCTGCTGATCGTCGCGCTCTCCCGGATCCCGGGGGGTTTTGTCAGCACACCGCCCGGCGCGCGGTCGACCGCCGGCGGGGCCTGGCGGGCTCGTTTCGCCGACGACGAGAACGACCAGGTGGCCGAGCCGTTCCGGCCGGGTCTGCGCCTGATCCCCGGCGGCCCGATGACCGCCGAGCACGAGGAGCGCCGCGCGGCCTGATCAAATCGGCCGTCATCGGGTGGGCGGGCGGACGGAGAGCTCACGCCAGTCGCCCGGAGCAGCCAGCAGCGCGCGGACGGTGTCGAGCGCCGCTTCCTCGGAGTCGTACTCGAAGAAGTGTGAGACGCCGTCGGCACCGCCCGCGCGTTGTTCGACATACCACTGGTTGCCGTTGACCCGCAGATAGACATCTTTGCGGGCGACCCGGCCCCACTTGCCGTTCCACCAGTGCTTACGCTGCTCCATCCCGGCAGCGTATCGAACATTTGTTCGAACGCCACCGGGTGGGGTTGATCTTTTGCCGCGTGTCAGGCCGGTGGGTTGCGGTGCCGGCCCAGAACGTCATCGAGTGCGCTGTTCGTCCCGGGCGTCCCTTGTCCGCGCACCAGCGCGTCCCGGATCTCGGTGAGCAGCCGGACCTCTTCGCTGGGCGCCTTCGGCGGCGGCTCCTCGCCGCGCTTGCGCCGCTCGGCCAGCCGGTTGAGCGGGAAGACGACCAGGAAGTAGATAACCGCCGCGGTCAGCAGGAACGTGATGAGGGCGTTGATGAAGGCCGCGTACGTGAAGTCGACGCCGTCGACCGGCGACCAGGCGCCCTTGAGGTCACCGGAGCCCCCGGAGATCAGCTTGATCAGCGGCTCCAGGAACGACTTGGTGAATTGAGTGACAACGGCGGTGAAGGCGGTGCCGATCACCACGCCGACCGCTAGGTCGACGACGTTGCCACGCATGATGAAGTCTTTGAAGCCTTGCAACATCTTGCTCACGAGCACTCCGCAGGAAGGTCCGAGGGGTTCGTCGCGGCAGCAGGTGCCCACTACCGGTCGGCGACAAACTACGCCGATCGGACCGTCGCGGAAAGGCGACGACCAGGAAGCGGGAAGAAAACGATCAGTCGAGCGCGGGCTCCTGGGCGCTGACCGCCTCGTCGACCGTGGGGTAGGTGCGCAGCACCTCGACCAGACCACTCACCTCGAGGATGCGCAGCACACCGCGCTGCGGGGCGGCCAGGCGAACGGTGCCGCCGGCGTCGTCGGTGCTGTTCTTGGCCCGGACGAAGACCGAGAGCCCGGTCGAGTCGCAGAACGACACCTCGGCCAGGTCGAAGACCAGGCGGGTGCGGCCCTTCTCCAGCAGGTCGCTGATCTGGTCCTGGAGCTGGGGCGCGGTCGCCATGTCCAGCTCGCCCGCGACCGACACGACGACCATGTCGTCGCGCTGTTCCGTTTGTACCGTCAGAGACATTCAGGACCTCCAGTTATCTGTTGAACGGTACTCCAAGACCCCTGCGACGCGTAGAACGGGGCGCGCTCCCGCTTATTTGGCTGACAGCAAGTATCGGACCCGGCGATGGTAAAGTCCCGGCCGTTGCTGGGGAGATCCAAGTCGGGAGGCAGCGGTGACGCTGAGTGCGGATGAGGCGGCCCGCTTCGCCGCTCTGCTCGAGGACCATCAGGAAGCCCTGGTGGCGGCGTGGGTGAGTCGGGTGACCTCCACCTTGCGGGGGCGGCTGAGTCACGCGGAGTTGCAGCGGCAGACCTCTGAGCTGCGCCGCGGCTTTCAGCAGGCGTTCGCCGCCTCCGCGCAGAGCCTGTCCGGCGAGCCCGCGGCCGAGCTGCGCGCGCAACTGGCCGAGCTCTCCTCGATCCGGGCCCGGCAGGGCTTCAGCGCCACCGAGACAGCGGTCAGCGTCTTCGCCTTCAAGGACGCCGTGCTCGGTGTCCTCGACAGCGACGAGACCGACGCGGCCACCCTCCGGGATTACGTCGCCTTCTCGTCGTTCGTCGACGAGGCGGCCCTCTTCACCTTCGACAGCTACGTCCGCGTACGCGAAGGGTTGATCGCCGACCAGGCCGAGCAGCTGCTGGAGCTCTCCACCCCGGTGGTCAAGCTGTGGGAGGGCGTGGTCGCCGTGCCGCTGGTCGGCACGCTCGACTCGGCCCGCGCCCAGGTGGTGATGGAGCGCCTGCTGCAGACCCTGGTCGACACCGGCTCGCCGTACGCGATCATCGACATCACCGGCGTGCCGGCCGTCGACACCCAGGTCGCCCAGCACATCCTCAAGACCGTGGTGGCGGCCCGGCTGATGGGCGCCGACTGCATCATCTCGGGCATCCGGCCGCAGATCGCCCAGACGATCGTCGCGCTCGGCATCGAGTTCGGCGACATCGCCACCAAGGCTTCCCTGGCCGACGCGCTGCGTTACGTACTGGCGAAGTCCGGTAAGTCGAAGGTGCGCTGACGTGGAGCGGGTTCCGGTCCTCAAGATCGGCGACATCCTCCTGGTCTCGATCCAGATCGACATGGAGGACCAGGTCGCCCTGCAGCTGCAGGATGACCTGGCCGACCGGATCGTCACCACCGGCTGTCACGGCGTGATCATCGACATCAGCGCGCTCGACATCGTCGACTCGTTCGTCGGCCGCACCCTGGCCACCATCGCCTCGATCTCCAAGGTGCTGGACGCGGACACCGTCGTGGTCGGCATGCGGCCCGCGGTCGCGATCACCCTGGTCGAGCTGGGCCTGTCGCTGCCCGGCATCCGGACGGCCCTCAACGTCGAGCTCGGCATGGAGCTGCTGGCCCGCGAGCGCCGGGCTTCCGACGCCGACCTGCTCGGCGAGGGCGGCGACGCGGAGGAGCCCGAGACCCCCGCGGTACCCCGGCCGTGAGCGACCAGAGCCGGCGGATCGAGGTCACCTCCGACCAGGACGTGGTCCGGGTCCGTCAGCTCGTCCGGACGCTCGCCGTCTCGGTGAGGCTCTCGCTCGTCGACCAGACCAAGGTCGTCACGGCGGCGAGCGAGCTGGCCCGCAACACGCTGGTCTACGGCGGGGGCGGCGCGGTCGAGGCGTCGGAGGTCGACAACGGGCGCCGCAAAGGTGTCCGGATCGTTTTCGCCGACCAGGGACCGGGTATCGCGGACCTCGATCTGGCCTTCACCGACGGGTACACGACGGGCGGTGGTCTCGGGCTCGGCCTGAGCGGCGCCCGACGGCTCGTCGACGAATTCACGATAGATACTGCTGTCGGCGAGGGCACGACCATTACCGTGACCAAGTGGTGCCGATGAGCGGAGGCACGGTGGCGTCGCTACCCGAGGGGCTTCTCGACGGGGGAGTCTGGTTCCGGGTGGAGGAGGCTCCCACTGCTTCTGCCGTACGCCGGACGGCCGAACGGCTCGCCGTCGAGCTCGGCATGCCCGAGCGCCGGATCTCCGACCTGTCGATCGTGGCCGCCGAGATCGCCGGAAACCTGGCCAAGCACGCCGACCAGGGCATCCTGCTGGTGCGCACGGTGCGCACGACCGTGCAGGCCGGCGTCGAGATCATCGCGATGGACGGCGGGCCCGGCATGGCCGACCTGGCGTTCTCGGTCGGTGACGGGCACTCCACGGCGGGCACGCTCGGCATCGGGCTGGGCGCGATCGTCCGCCAGGCTTCCTGGTGCGACCTGCACTCCGTACCGGGCAAGGGCACCGTGCTGGCCGCCCAGGTCTGGCCGGACGATCCGCCGCCGCCGGCGTGGGCCGAGGGTCTGACCCGTCCGCTGACCGGGGAGCCGGTCTCTGGTGACGCGTTCGCCGTCCGCGAGGCCGAGGGCCGCCGCCAGGTGATGATGTGCGACGGGCTGGGCCACGGCGGGCTGGCCGCGGCGGCCGCGCACGCGGCCGTTCGCGCGTTCGCCGACGCGCCGGCGGCGCCGCCCGCGACCCTGCTCGAGACGGTGCATCGCCGGCTGAACCACACCCGGGGCGCCGCCGTCGCGATCGCCGAGCTCGACTCGGAGGCGGGCCTGGTCCGCTACGCCGGTCTCGGCAACATCGCCGGCACCGTGCTCGCGCCCGACGGCACTCGCCGCGGCATGGTCTCGCTGCCCGGGATCGCCGGCCACCAGCGGCGCCAGATCCGGGAGTACGACTACCCGCTGGCGCCCGAAGCGGTCGTGCTCATGCACTCCGACGGTGTGGTCGACCGGTGGAAGGCGACCGATTATCCCGGGCTGCTCACCCGTTCGCCGGCGGTGATCGCGGCGACCGTGCTGCGCGACGCGGGCACCCGGCGCGACGACGCCGGTGTGCTCGTGGCCCGGTTGTCATGACGACCCCGCCCGCCCCCGAACCGCTGATGCGCATGCGGTTGCGGGTGGCGCAGGACATCTTCGTGGTGCGCCAGCTCGCCCGCGAGGCGGCCCGCGAGGTCGGCCTCGAACAACAGGACCAGACCAGGGTCGCGACCGCCCTCAGCGAGGTGAGCCGCGTGGTGCTGGCCGAGGGCGCCGACGCCGACGTGACGTTCACGATGCGTTCCGACGGGGTATTCGACGCTCTGGTGGTGGCGGTCGAACGGCCGTCGGCCGACGGTGTGGAGCAGCTCCGCGAGGAGCTCGAGCGCGTCGGCCGCCTGGTGGACACGATGGAGGTCGGAGACGGTGGGACCGGTACGGTCATTTCGATGGCGCGTCGTCTGCCGGCCAGTGCGCCGAGGCTGACCCAGGAACGGATGGAAGAAATCCGCACCGGGTTGACGCGGCACGTCCCGGGCAGCCCGTTCGACGAGCTGAACGTGCAGAATCAGCAGCTCATTGCCGCCCTCGACGAGGTGCGCGCCCAGCGTGACGATCTGGCGCGGCTCAACGAGGAGCTGGAGGAGACCAACCGCGGCGTCATGGCGCTCTATCACCAGCTCTCCGACGAGCTGGAGGAGACCAATCGGGGCGTGGTGGCGCTCTACGCCGAGCTCGACGAGAAATCCGAGCAGCTGGCCGCGGCCAGCGAGGCGAAAAGCCGGTTCCTGGCCAACGTCAGCCACGAACTGCGCGCTCCGGTCACCGCGGTCATCGGGCTGAGCCGGTTGCTCGTCGACGAGGGCTCCGACCCGCTCACCACCGAGCAGCGCCGCCAGGTCGACCTGATCCGCGGCTCCTCCAGCGATCTGCTGTCCCTGGTGAACGACCTGCTCGACCTGGCCAAGGCGGAGGCGGGCCGGATCGAGCCCACCCTGGAGGAGATCGACCTGCGGGCGGTGTTCGGTCAGCTGCGGGGCACGCTGCGGCCGATGGCCACCCGGCCCGGGGTCGACTTCGTGGTCAACGAGCCGCAGGTGCCCTCGATCCGCTCCGACGAGGTGCTGCTGTCCCGGATCCTGCGCAACCTGCTCACCAACGCGCTCAAGTTCACCGCCGACGGCGAGGTGCGGCTGGCCGCCCGGCAGGTCGGCGCCGACGTCGAGTTCACCGTGGCCGACACCGGCACCGGCATCCCACCCGAGCTGCACGAGCGCATCTTCGAGGAGTTCTATCAGGTGCCGGGGAGCAAGGCGCTCAGTGGCAAGGGAACCGGGCTGGGCCTGCCCTACGCGCGTCGGCTGGCCGCGATACTCGGCGGCGCCCTGCGGGTCAATTCCACGCCCGGCGCGGGCAGCACCTTCACGCTGATGGTGCCGGCGTCATGAAAGCGGCCACCGTTCTCGTCGTCGACGACAGCGCGACCAAGCGCTACCTGCTGGTGAGCTGGCTGACCCGGGCCGGTTTCACGGTGCGTCAGGCCGAGAGCGGCGGCGAGGCGCTCGAGATGCTGCCCGGCTCCGATGTGGAACTGGTGGTTCTCGACGTCAAGCTGCCCGACATGAGCGGCTTCGACGTCTGCGAAAAGATCAAGACCGATCCGGCGTACGGCGCCCTGCCCGTCGTTCATGTGTCGGCCCATGCCGTCGACGTCGTCGATCGCACCCAGGGCCTCAACCGCGGCGCCGACGCCTACCTCGTGGAGCCGATCGAACCCGACGAGCTGATCGCCACCGCCCAGGCCGTGCTGCGGTACTACTCGGCCCGGCGGCGCGCGGAATCGCTGGCCGCCCGCATGGTGCGGCTGGCCGAGACGACCCTTCAGATCAACACCGCGACCACCCTGACCGGCCTGCTCGAGGCGGCCGCGCAGGGTGCGTACGACATCTTCGGCGGCCCGGTGGTGGTGCTGGCCGAGACGGTGGACGGCGAGGGCGTGGCCGTGGCGGGTTCACCCCCGGTCGTACGCCCGTGGTCTCTGCCCGAGGGCAATGTCGCGGTCGGGTCGCTGGTGCGCACCGACGAGGCGGCCGACTGGGACGTGGCTACCTGGCCCGAGGGCGAGTCGGTGGCGGTGGCCGCGGCCCGGCTGCGCCCCGACCGGTCACCGATCTACGTCGCCGTCCCCAGCAGCAGCCAAAATCCGGGCTTCCCGGTGCTGCGCCAGCTCTCCCAGACGGTCGCCGCGGCGGTCGAGGCGCAGCGCTCTTACGACGAGGAGCACCGGATTGCCGTGACTCTGCAGCGCAGCCTGCTGCAGTCGCACCTGCCCGACGTGCCCGGCCTCGAACTGGCCATGCGGTACGAGCCGGCGGCCGCGCAGACCGAGGTGGGCGGCGACTTCTACGAGCTCACGATGATCGACGGTCGGCTGCTGGTGGCGATCGGCGACGTCGCGGGCCACTCGCTGCACGCCGCCACGGTGATGGCCGAGGTGCGGCACGCCGTCCGGGCGTACGCGGTCGAGGGTCATTCGCCGGGCACGGTGCTGTGCCTGGTCAACAAGTTCATGCGGACCGTGCTGCCGGAGGACTCGGCGACCATCTGCCTGCTCACGCTCGAACCGGCCACCGGCCGGATCCAGATGGCCAGCGCCGGTCACCTGCCGCCGCTGATGCTCACGGCCGAGGGCACCCAGTTCGTGGAGCCGCACGGCCCGTTGCTCGGCATCAACGCGCCCCGGCCGGACGACTTCGAGTTCGTGCTGCCAGTGGGCGGCACGCTGGTGCTCTACACCGACGGGCTGGTCGAACGGCGCGACGCCGACATCGACGTCGGGCTGGCGGCGCTGGCGAACGCGGCCGGGTCGGTCGAGCCGAGCCTGGACGCGTTCTGCCGTCGCCTGATGGTGGAGCTCGGCGGCGCCGGGCAACAGGCCGACGACATCGCGGTCGTCGCCCTGCGCCGCCGGTGAATCAGTAGATCCCCGAGTACTGCTGGTAACCGGTGCCGAGCAGCGCCCGGTCGCCGAACGTGCCGTTCCCGTTGCCGAGCCGCCGATAGAGGTTGCCGGCGGTGTCGCGCAGGAGCAGGTCGTTCTTGCCGTCCTCGTTGAGGTCACCGGCCCCGATGACCGCGTTGTAGCCGAGCCAGCCGGTGCCGACGATGCTCAGCCCGGTCTGGAAGGTGCCGTTCCCGTTGCCGTACATGACGTACATGGTGCTGGTGGGGTCGTACTGCATCATCAGGTCGGGCTTGCCGTCGCCGTTGATGTCACCGGCGCCGACGAAGCGGCTGTAACCCTTGTAGCCGCCGGCCAGCTTGACCGGTGAGTTGAAGCCGCCGGTGCCCGTCCCGGTGTAGAGGTAGAGCGCGCCGCTCTCCCGGTCGCGGGCGATCAGGTCGGCCTGCGCGTCGCCGTTGACGTCGCCGGTGTGGACGAGCGCGTCGTAGACGTTCCAGTTGCCCGGGATGAGCAGGACGGTCCGGCCCGCGAACGGCGGCGTGTCACCGCCGAGCACGACCCGCATCGAGCCGTCGGACCGGCGTACCAGCAGGTCGTTCTTGAAGTCTTTGCTGATGTCACCGAACGGCACCAGGCCGTTGAGCGCCCCCAGCGACTCGGCCGGACCGGCGGCCAGGGTGGTGGCGCCGGCCGTGCCCTGCCGGGTGTACTTCCAGGCGCCCTGACCGGTCGAGGCGCTGGTCAGCCCGAGCAGCGTGGGCTGACCGGTGCACTCGTAGCTGTGCAGGTTGGGCGCTCCGCCGCAGCCCACGGCGAAGGTGCCGGTGGCGACGTCGGTGGTCTTGCCGTCCACGACGCCCGCCAGCGACCAGCGATACGCGCCCTTCGCGACCGGCCGGCCGTCGACCAGACCGTCCCAGGTGATGGTCTTGTCGACCCGGATCGGGCCGCCGTTGAGCCGGGCGACCGCCGTGCCGGTGCGTACCTGGGTGATCGTGAGCAGGCTGGTCGAGACTGGGCGGGACAGCCGGACGTTGAAGTTGACCGTGCCGGGCAGGGTGAGCTCGGTCGGCCCGGAGGAGGTCACCGCGACCGGGTCGGACGGGGTGACACCGGGGTCGACGATGTGGGCCGCGTTGGCGCTGTCGATCCAGGCCACGTCGCCGCCGAACTTGTCCACGGCCCAGGTGATGTTGCGGTCGTCGGCCAGGTCACCGCGCGGGAAGGTGGACATGGTGACCGGCTCGCCCAGGGTGCCGTCGGTCAGGTCGAGGCGGACGAGGGTGCCGTTGGCCTCGTGCCGCGCGAGGAAGTTGTCGCCGAGCAGATACTGCCCGGCCGGCACCGCGATGTTCGTCTTGCGGACCAGGTCGTAGACGCCGGACGGCCCGGTCGCGCCGCAGGTCCAGTACAGGTGCTTGCCGGTGGCCTGCACCTCGGTGGCCGGGCAGGCCGAGCCGGTGCTGACCGGCTGCGGGATCTCGAGGCCGGTCGACAGGTTCCACGGCTGCAGGACGCCGGTCGGACCGGAGCGCCACAGCGTGCCGAACCACAGCGCGGCGCCGGGGACGCCCTCGAAGCCGATCTTGACGCCGCCGTTCCGGATGACATCCTGCGAGCTAGCGTTCGTGAGCAGGGTGTAGTTGGCGGACGCGTCGACCAGCTTGGCGGTCGGGGCGACCTCATAGCTGGTGATGAAAGTAGCGTTGGCCGGCCGCATGACCAGAAGCGATGCGCTGGTGCGGCTCAGATAGGAGGGGCCGTTGACGGACCCGTCGGCCATCCGGACGCAGATGACGCCGGTCTCGCACGGCACCGGGCTGATCAGGTCGACGTTCTCGACGGTCGAGCCGGTGCCGGCCGCGCCGGGACCGATCTGCTCGGCGAAGATCCGATAGTCGGCCCCACCTGGCCGGGCCTGGGCCGCGATGTGCCGCAGCACGCCGGTGGAGAGGGCGACGCCCGCATTGACCGTGGGGCCGGTGAGGGGCACCACGACCGACTGGCCGGTCGCGGTCGCCTTGCGCACCGACCAGTCGCCGGTGCCGCTGCCGCCGGTGAAGAGCACGCCGTCCGGCGCCTGCAGCAGCGCGCTGTCGGCCCGCACCACCACCGCGGTCGGCTCGGCGCCGCCCGGGGCGTGCCGCACCAGCGGGAACTTCTCGGTGCCGGTGCCCGGCTGCGCGGTGATCACGTCGTCGCCGGCCAGCGCCTGATAGGCCACGGGCACGGTGGACGGCAGGGTGACGAGGACCGGGTCGGTGGCGGTGCCGTCGCGCACCTCGGCCCGGCCGAAGCTGCGGCCCTCGTTGGTGCTCAGCAGGCCGATCCGGTCGGCCGAGAGCACGACCTTGCCCGCCACAGGGACGACCGGCAGCAGGGCGACCTCGCCCGAGGCGACGTCGAGCAGCCCGTACCGGGTGCCGGACGGGAGAGTGAATCGCAGCACCGCGGCGGTCGCGTCGTTGGCGGCGATGAGGACCGTTGTCGTGCCCTCCGGAACGCCGGTGACCGGCACGGTCGTGTACGTGCCGTCCGCGGCCAGCCGGCGCAGCTCGGCCGTGCCCGGCGCGGTCTGCGGGATGACCAGCACCGAGTCGCCCAGCAGCCGGTTGTAGATGGTGGCCGGCCCGGACGGCACGACCCGCCAGGTGTTGGTGGCCAGGTTGAGCGACTGGCGGTTGGTGTCGGTGACCGGGTGGTCCGGCGTCGAGACGGAGATCATGATGGTGTCGCCGCCGGCCGTGACGATCGCGCCCGAGTTCACCCCGGCCAGGGCGTCGATGACGGTGGTGCGGCGGTCGGCATAGGTCGTCCAGAGGTAGGACGACGTCATGGTGCGCCGGTGCAGGAAGCCGGTCGCGCCCGCGAAGATCGGAAGGTCGGTGACATAGGTGGCCGGAATGCTGGGCGCCGGCACGACTCGGACCTCGGACGGCGCGGTGGCCGCCTGGCCGACACCCGGTATCCCGATCCCGGCGGCGACGAGAACACCGCCGATGGTTGCCGCTAACGCTCGTTTCATGTGTTCCCCCGTGGTCAGTAGAGACCGGCGTACTGCTGGTAGCCGGAGCCGATCAGTGAGCGATCGCCGAACGTGCTGCTCCCGGTGCCGAGGCGCCGGTAGAGCTTGCCCGCGGTGTCCCGCAGGATCAGGTCGTTCTTGCCGTCCTCGTTGAGGTCGCCGGCGCCGATCACGACGTTGTAGCCGAGCCAGCCGGTGCCGACAACGCCCAGGCCGGATTTGAAGGTGCCGTCGTCGTTGCCGTAGAGGACGTACATCGTGCTGGTCGGGTCGTACTGCAGCATGATGTCGGGGTTGCCGTCGTTGTCGATGTCGCCGGGGCCGATGACCTTGCTGTATCCCTTGTAGCCGCCGGCCAGTTTGACCGCGGTCTTGAAGCCGGTGCCGGTGCCGGTGCCGGCGAAGAGGTAGAGCGCACCCGACTCCCGCTCACGGGCGATCAGGTCGGACCGGCCGTCGCCGGTCACGTCGCCGGTGTGCACGAGCGCGTCGTAGACGTTCCAGGTGCCGGGGACGGCCAGCGACGGCTTGTCGCCGAGGGGCGGGCTGTCGGTGCCCAGGTAGGCCCGCATGGTGCCGTCGGAACGGCGTACCAGCAGGTCGTTCTTGAAGTCCTGGTTGATGTCGCCGAACGGCACCAGGCCGTTGAGGGTCGCCAGCGTCTCGGCCGAACCGGTGGTCAGCGCGGTGGTGCCCGGCCGGCTGTAGAGCCAAGTGCCGCGGCCGGTCGAGGCGCTGGTCAGCCCGAGCAGCGAAGGCTGGCCGTTGCACTCGTAGCTGTGCAGGGTCGGCAACGCGCCGCAGCTCACGGCGACGGTGCCGGTGGCCATTTCCGAGATGCGACCATCCACAGTGCCGGCCAGCGCCCACCGGTAGGTGCCGCGGGTGACCCGCTTGCCGTCGGTGAGACCGTCCCAGATGGTGGTCGCGGTGAACCGCGCCGCGCCGCCGGTGACCCGAGCGACAACCGTGCCCGTACGCACCTGGGTGATCGTGAGCGTGGTCGAGCTGACCGGCCGGGACAGCGTGGCGTTCAGCTGGAAGGTGCCGGGCAGGCTGATCTCGACCGAGGCGTTGGAGGCCAGAGCCGTCGGGTCGGTGGCGGCTACTCCGGGGTCCACGATGTGCACGGCGTTGTCGCCGTCGACCCAGGCGACGTCGCCGCCGAGCTTGTCGACCGCCCAGTTGATGTTCCGGTCGTCGGCCAGTTCGCCGCGCGGGAAGGTGGCCAGGGTGACCGGCTCGCCGAGAACGCCGTCGGTGAGGTCGAGGCGCACCAGCGCGCCCCCGTCCTCGTGCCGGACCACGTAGTTGTCGCCGAGCAGGTATCGCCCGGCCGGCAACGTCACGTTCCGCTTGCGCACAAGGTCATAGACGCCGGTCGGGCCGCCCACGCCGCAACTCCAGTAGAGATGCTGGGCGGTAGCCTGCACCTCGGTGGCCGTGCAGGTGGAGCCGGTGCTGATGGGGGTGCCCGCGCCGCCCAGCGGCAGGCTGATGGGCTGCAGGACGCCGGCGGCGGAGGCCCGCCACAGCGTGTTGAACCACAGCGCCGCCCCGGTGGTCGGGTAGCTGAGCCGGATCGAGCCCGCGTCCTCCACCACGTGCTGCTGGGTCGGGCCGCTGACCAGCCAGAAGTATGGGGCTGCATCGACCAACGTGGTCACGCCGGACGGCACCGCGATGCCGCCGGTGCCCGAGTTGGAGTCGCGCAACATCGAGACGGTGCCGCTGCGGCTCAGATAGGCGGTGCCCTTGCGGCCCCCGTCGACCATGCGCACACAGGTGGCGCCGGTCTCGCACGGCACCGGGGTGAGCAGCGCCAGGTCGGCGACCGTCGAGCCGGTGCCCTCGGCGCCGGGCCCGATCTGCTCGGCGAAACTACGGTAGTCGGCGGCCTCACCGAGCCGGGGTAGCGCCGCGGTGTGCCGGAGCACGCCCGACGTCAGCGTGACGCCCGCGTTGGCCATCGGGGCGGTGAGCGGGAGGACGACCGAATCGCCGCCCGCGGTGGCCTTGCGCACCGACCAGTCGCCGGTGCCGGCGCCGCCGACGAAGATCACGCCGTCGGACGCCTGCGCCTGGAACGTGTCGCCGCGCGGTTCCACCGAGATCGGATCGACGCCGTCGCGGGTGTACCGCAGCACCGTCTTGTTTTCGTTGGTGCTCGACGGGGTGACGATGACGTCCGCGCCGGCCAAGCCGATCAGGTTGTACGGCACGGAGGCGGGGAAGGTGAGGAAGCGCTGCGCGGTCACGTCGTCGGCCAGCACCTCGGCCCGGGAATAACTGCGCACCGACAGGCTGGTGATCAGGCCGATCCGGTCGTTGGTAAGCAGGACCGCGCTGGCGCCGAGGTTGCCCGGCAGCAGGTGGACCTGCCCGGTGACGACCTCCAGCAGTCCGTATCGCCCGCTGCCGCCGTTGGCCATAGCCAGTACGGCGCCGTCGGCGTCACCGGCCATGATGCGGATCCCCGTCGTGCTCTCCGGGATGCCGGTGATCGGGATCGTGGTGGCCGAGCCGTCCGCGGCCAGCCTCTGCAACTCGACCGTGCTCGGGGTGCCCGGGCGGACCGTCAGCAGTGAGTCACCCAGCAGCCGGTTGAGCGCGGCGTCCTTGCCCATCGTCAGCTCGCGCCAGGTCATGGTGGCGAGGTCGAGGGCCGGACGGGTCGTATCGGTGACCGGATGGTCCGGCACCGAGGCACCGAGCACCACAGTGTCGCTGCCGCCCGGGGTGAAGGCGCTGCCGGACACGTTGGCCAGGGCCGCGACCGTGGTCGTCCGCCGCTCGGCATAGGTGGTCCACAGCCAGGGCGTGCTCGCCGTGCGGCGATGCAGGAAGCCGGTCTCGCCTCCGAAGCCCAGTGTCGTCGTCGGATAGGCCGGATAAGTGGGCGCGGGCACGACCTTGACCTCGGACGGCGTGACGGCCGCCAGGGCGGTGTCCGGAATCGAGATCCCGGCGGCGAGCAGAAGGCCGCCCAGGGATCCCGCGATGAGCCTTTTCATTTGTCCCCGTGTCGATAGAAAATCAGTAGAGGCCGGCGTATTTCTGGTAGCCGGCGCCGATCAGCTGGCGATCGCCGAAGGTGCCCTTTCCGGTGCCGAGCCGGCGGAAGAGGTTGCCGGCAGCGTCGCGGACGACGAGATCGTTCCGGCCGTCCTCGTTCAGGTCGCCGGCGCCGATGATCACGTTGTAGCCGAGCCAGCCGGTGCTGACCAGGTGCAGCCCGGCCTGGAAAGTACCGTTGCCGGCGCCGTACAGGGCGTACATCGTGGTACCGAGCAGCAGGATCAGATCGGCTTTGCCGTCGCCGTTGATGTCGCCCGGGCCGACGAAGCGGCTGTATCCCTTGTAGCCGCCGGCCAGCTTCACGCCGGCCGCGAAGCCGCCCTTGCCATTGCCGTTGAACCGGTAGAGCGCGCCGGTCTCCCGATCGCGGGCGATCAGGTCGGACTGGCCGTCGCCGCTGATGTCCCCGGTGTGGATGAGGGCGTTGTATTTGTTCCAGTTGCCCGGGATCACCAGCGACTTGCGCCCGCCGAAATGGGACTGCCCGATGCCGAGGTAGACCCGCAGCGACCCGTCCGGGCGGCGGATCAGCAGGTCGTTCATGTAGTCCCGGCTGATGTCGCCGTACGGAACGATCGCCGTGACGCCGGTCCAATCCTCGGTCGAGCCCTGATCCCAGAGCGCCGCCTTCGTGGGCTGCGAGATCAGCCAGTGGCCCTCGTCGCGCGTCGAGGTGCGCCGGATGCCGAGGAGAGCGGGCGCGCCGGTGCACTCGGGCGAGTGCAGCCGGGGAAGGACGCACATCACCAGGAAGGTGCCGGAGCCGAGGGTCGCGGTGACGCCTCCTGCGGTGCCGGTCACGCTGAAGCGGTAGGTGCCACTCGTCGCTCGCTTGCCGGCGACCAGGCCGTTCCACGAGGCGTAGACCCCGTACCGGCCGAAGCCGCCGGCGGTGGTGGCCACGACCGTGCCCGTGCGCACCTCGGTGATCGTGGTCTTCGACGACTCCACCGGCTGGTTCAGGGTTATCGAGCCCGACCAGCCGATCGAGTCGTAATACAGCGCGTCCTGAGAGCTGACTGCGGTGGCGGCGGGCCGGGACGGCGTGACGCCGGGGTCGACGATGTGCACGTCGCCGGACTCGTCAGCCCAGGCCACGTCGCCCCCGAGCTTGTCGACGGCCCAGGTGACGCTGCGTTCGTCGGCCAGGTTGCCGCGAGGGAAGGTGGCCAGGGTGACGGCCGGGCCGAACACGCCGTCGGTGAGGTCGTGGCGCACCAGCGCGCCACTGGTGTCGTGCCGGGCGACGTAGTTGTCGCCCAGCAGATACTGCGCCGGAGGCAGCGCGATGTTCTTCTTGCGGACCTTGTCGTAGACGCCGGCCGGGCCGCTCGCGCCGCAGCTCCAGTAGAGCTGCCGGGCTGTGGCCTGCACCTCGGTGGCCTTGCAGGCCGACCCGGTCGGGACCGAGATCCCCACGGTGCCCCGCACGAGATCCTCGGCCTGCAGGTAACCCGCCTTGGCGGCGCTCCAGAGGATGTCACCGACCAGGGCGGCGCCGGTGGCGGTGCGAGTGAGGGCCGGCTCGTTGCCGACGGGAAGGAGGTACAGCCGGGCCGGGCTTGTGCCATTGACCAGCACCCACGACGACGACACGTCGGCGATCGTTGCGCCCGCCGACGGCAGGGTGTCGAGCGTGACGGTGCCCTGCGGGATCGCGCGGACGGTGACCGAGCTGCCGTTGCCCAGGAGGTGGACCGTCCTCGAGCCGTAGCCGTCCACCGTGCGCACGCAGGCGGCGCCGGTCTGGCAGGGCAGCACGTTCGACGGCAACGGGCCGCCGTCGGGGGTCGCCTCGGCCGGTCCGGTGATCGAGTGGGTGAAGAGGCGGTACTCGGGCTTGTCGGTCTCACCCGGCGCCGCGTACGACTGGAGGTGCCGGAGGCGTCCCGACAGCAGCGTGAGGCCGGCGTTGCGGGGGGCCGGGGTGAGCGGCGTGACGACCGACTGGCCGGAGGCGGTGGCTTTGCGGATCGACCAGTCGCCCGAGCCTTCACCACCGATGATGAGAACGCCGTCGCGGGCCTGCGCCGTCCAGTAGTCACCGGCCGCGACCACAGTCTCGGCCGTGCCGCCGCCCGCGGGGTAGCGCAGCACGGGCGCCCGGCCGGCCATGGCGACCGAGGGCGCGACGATGAGGTCGTCGCCGGCCAGCCCGACCGACGTGGTGGTGGGCGACGCCGGCAGCGAGACCGTGGTGGGCGGGCCGGACAGGGCCGACCGTTTCCAGGTGCGGACCGTGGCGCCGTTGAGCACGCCGACGCGATCGGCCGAGAACAGCACCGCGGACGCCACCGTGGCGTCCGTCAGCATCGTGACGCGGCCCGAGGCGAACTCGAGGAAGCCCAGCCGGTTGCCGGCCCCGGTCAACGCCAGCACCGCGGCGGTGGCATCCCCGCCCCGGACGCTGGCCGACGTGGTGTCGTCCGGGATCCCGGTGATCGGCGTCGTCTCGTGGCTGCCGTCGGCGGCGAGCGACCACACCTCGCGAACCGGCGGCGTCGTGTTGCGCAGCACCACCCGGAAGTCACCCAGCAGACGGGTGCTGTAGCCGCTGCCGGGCAGGGTGTGCTGACGCCAGGTCATCGTGCCCAGGTCGAGCGCCGGGCGGGTGGTCGCCGAGAAGTCGTGGCCCGGCACGGCGGCCAGGAACTCGACGGTGTCGCCGCCGGCGGGCAGCACGGCGGCGTAATTGACCCCGGCCATCTCGTCGACGACCTCGGTGACGCCGGCGTAGGTGGTCCACAGCCAGGGCGAGGTGGTGGTGCGCTGGTGCAGGAAGCCGGTGGTGCCGGCAAAGGTCAGCCGCTGGGCGAGCCGGGCCGAAGAGACATCGGCCGGAATGACGGTCACTTCGGACGGAGCAGCCGCAGCCTCGGCCGTGAGAGTCACGGAGGCGCTGGCAGTCAGTACGAGACCGGAGACGACCGCCGAGATGGCACGGCGGGAACGTTTGTTCATGTGGAGCCCCCGTTATTGATCAGCCGGATCGTAGACATTCACGATCGCCGTTTCAATACCGGGTTCGGATGGCCGGCCCTGGTTTCGCGGTCGGTGCTGGTGTCGCGCGGCCGCACCGACCGCGAAATCTGCGGGGTCGTTTATCCGTCAGGCCAGGCCGAGCACGTCCAGCGTCCAGGCGTTGACGAACGCCTCTTCCTTCCAGGCGTCGTAGCGGCCGCTCGGGCCGGCGTGGCCCGCGCCCATCTCGGTCTTGAGCAGGTAGTCGCCGTCGGGGGCGGTGGAGCGCAGCCGGGCGATCCACTTGGCCGGCTCGTGATAGAGCACCCGGGTGTCGTTCAGGCTGGTCACGGCGAGGATCCGGGGGTAGGGCAGCTTCGCGACATTTTCGTACGGGCTGTACGACTTCATGTACGCGTAGACGTCGGCCGATTCGATCGGGTTGCCCCACTCCTCCCACTCGGTGACGGTGAGCGGCAGCGACGGGTCGAGGATGCTGGTCAGCGGGTCGACGAACGGCACCTGGGCCACGATCCCGGCGAACTGCTCGGGGGCCAGGTTGGCGATCGCGCCCATCAGCAGGCCACCGGCCGAACCACCCCGGGCGACCAGCCGCTCGGCCGACGTCCAGCCCTCGCGGACCAGGGCCTCGGCGCACGCCACGAAGTCGGTGAACGTGTTGCGCTTGGCCAGCATCTTGCCGTCCTCGTACCACCGGCGGCCCAGCTCGCCGCCGCCGCGGATGTGCGCGATGGCGTAGACGACGCCCCGGTCGAGCAGCGAGAGACGGGCGATCGAGAAGAACGGGTCGACGCTGTGCTCGTACGAGCCGTAGCCGTAGAGCAGCGCGGGAGCCGACCCGTTGCGGGGGACGTCCTTGCGCGCGACGATCGAGATCGGCACCCGGGTGCCGTCGGGCGCGGTCGCCCACTCGCGGAACTGCTCGTAGTCGTCCGGGTGGTAACCGCCCAGCACCGGTTTCTGCTTGCGCAGCACCATCGCCCGGGTGACCAGGTCGAAGTCGTAGACCGAGTCGGGCGTGACCATCGAGGTGTAGCTCAGCCGCACGGTGGCGGTGTCGTACTCCGGGTTGCCGGCCAGCCCGACGCTGTAGAGCGGCTCGGGGAACTCGACCTCGTACGAGTCGGTGCTGCCGTCGCCCATCACCCGCAGCCCGGTCAGGCCGTCGCGGCGCTGCGAGATCACGATGTGCCGGGCGAACGCGTCGACCCCCTCGAGCCGGGTGCCGGGCTCGTGCGGGATCAGCTCGACCCAGTCGCCGGGGGCGTCGGCCGAGGTGTAGGCCAGCGCGAAGTCCTCGGCATCCTTGTTGTGCAGGATCAGGAACCGGTGGCCGTGGTGCTCGATGGAGTATTCGACACCCTGCTCGCGCGGGGCGACCACGATCGGCTCGGCCTCGGGCGTCTCGGCCGGGATGATCCGTACCTCTGAAGTGATCTTGCTCTGTGCGTCGATCACCAGGAATTTCTCGCTGCGGGTCAGCTCGACGCCGACCCAGAAGCGCTCGTCCGGCTCCTCGAAGACGAGCACGTCGTCGATCGCGGGACGGCCCACGGTGTGCCGCCAGACGCGGTTCGGGCGCCAGGCGTCGTCGACCGTGATGTAGAACAGCGCGCTGCCGTCGGCCGACCAGGCGGTGCCGTACGACGTGTCGGGCACCTCGTCGGGCAGCACCTCGCCGGTCCGCAGATCCTTGATGCGCAGCGTGAACCGCTCGTCGCCGGCGAAGTCGGTCGAGTAGGCGAGCCAGTTGCCGTCGACGGTGATGTCGAACGTGCCGAGCGAGAGGAAGTCTTTGCCCTCGGCGAGCACGTTGCCGTCGAGCAGCACCTCCTCGCCCTCGTGACCGGCGGTCGACGGCGGGTCGGTCTCGCCCGGCCGGACAGCGACGCGGCACTGGATGCCGTACTGCTTGCCCTCCTCGGTGCGCGTGTAATACCAATAGCCGCCCTTGCGGCTGGGCACGCTGAGGTCGGTTTCCTGGGTGCGGTTCTTGATCTCGTTGAAGAGCGTGTCCCGCAGACCCGCGAGGTGGGCCGTCGCCTTTTCGGTCCAGGCGTTCTCGGCCTCGAGGTAGGCGAGCGTCTGCGGGTCCTCCTTGTCGGCCAGCCACGAGTATTCGTCGGAGACGGTGTCGCCATGGAAGGTGCGCTCGCTGGGCGCCTGGCGGACCGTGGGCGGACTGTCGGGAGTCGGGTTCGTCACCCGCCCTACGTTACCGGCCGGTCCGGTTTCGCCGACTTCTTTACTTCTTGCGGCCGCGACCTCGCTCGTTCGAACATGTGTACGATATGCCAGAGTGGACGATCTTCGGACCGTTCGATCAACTGTCGTCGAGGCCGGGAAGACTCTGTGCAGCAAAACCACGTGCCAACACAAGACTCGGTGCTGAATGCACTTGTGGACATCTGCGGGCCCGACTACGCGCGCGTTGCCCGCTCGATCGACACTGTCACCGGTCGTCGAGCCGGATACGTCGCCGTGCCGGCGACCACCCGATCCGTCTCCGACATCCTGGCCCTGGTCGCCGATCAGGGCCTCCGTTTCCTGCCCCGAGGCAGCGGTTCCAAGATCGATTGGGGCATGCCGCGCGACGGCGTCGATGTCATCGTCGATACCGGCCGGCTCAGCGGCATGTGGAACCACGACGTCGAGGGCGGCACGGCCGAGGTCGCGACCGGCACACCCGTCCGCGCGCTCCAGGCGGCCCTGGCGTTGCAGGGCCAGCGGCTGCCGGTCGATCCGCCGTCGCGCACGGCCACCGTCGGCGGCATGCTCGCGGTGAACGAGTCGGGCCCGCTGCGCTTCCGGTTCGGCACCCCGGCTGAGTTCGTGACCAGCGTCGCCTATGTGGACCCGAGCGGTCAGGCGGCCGACTCCGACGGTGAGGACGGCCGCCCCGGGCTGGCCGAGATCACCGGGGTGATGACCGCGGCGACCCTGCGTCTCGAGCCGCTGCCCCAGGCCCGCCGCTGGGTGGGCACGGCCGTCTCCACGCCGCTGCAGCTGGGCAAGCTGATCGACGCGGCCGGCGACTTCGAGCCGAGCGCGATCGAGGTCGACCTGCCCGCGGGTGGTCAGGGCGGCATCCTGGCCGTGCTCTTCGAGGGCTCCGAGGCGGTGGCGGTCGAGCAGGCCGGGCTGCTGGCCGGGGCCTGGGGCGCCGGGTCAGTGGTCACCCCGATCGTGCCGCCCTGGTGGGGCGCTTATCCGTTCCGCCGCGACGACGTGGCCTTGCGGTTGTCGCTGTCGGCGGCCGACCTGCCCTCGGCGCTCTACGCGCTGGGCGACGCGGCCGGCGGGCCGGTGCCGGTGCGCGGCTCGGCCGGGCTGGGCAGCGTGCATGCCGTGCTGCCGGGCACGCTCGCGGCCGAGCGGGTGACCGGCATAGTCGAGAGCCTGCGGCACGTGCTGCTGGCCCGCAGCGGGCGTGCCGTGATCGTCGCGGCGCCGCCCGAGCTGGCCCGCGAGGTCGAGATGGCCGGTCGGCACGACCTGTTCTGAGCCGGCCTTCGACAAAGGGGCTCAGCGCAAGGAGGGCTCAGCGCAGGACGGCGTACCGGGGGTCGGCCGCGGCCGGGTGGCGGCCGGGGATCGGGTCGCTGCCGACGGCGTAGGTGAGATAGGCGAAACGGCCGATCTGCGCGGTGCCGGTGAGCGCCAGGTTCCGCGCGGTCAGGTGCCGCGGCAGCAGGGGAGCGCCCCGGCCCAGCACGACCGGCGCGATGCCCAGGATGATCTCGTCGAGCAGGCCCTGGTCGACGAACTGGCCCACCAGGTCGCCACCGCCGACCAGCCAGACGTTCTTGCCCTTGGCGGCGACCAGCATCGCCTCGTGCACGCGCTTCACGTCGCCGCTGACCATGAAGACGTTGGCGTCGGGCACCAGCGGCAGCTCACGGTTGCCGAAAACCCAGCACGGGATGTCGCCGTAGAGGTCGTGCCAATTCTGCGGCTCGGCCATCACGTTGTCGTTCGCGAGAACCCATTCGTAGGTGGTCGCACCCATGGCGAACGCCCCGACGCCTGCGAAGAAGCCGCCGAACGGGTTCTCGTTTCCCCCGTCGACGTCGAAGAGCCACTCGAGCGAGTTGTTCTCGTCGGCGATATAGCCGTCGATGCTCGTGGCTGTGTAGTACTGAGTTTTCGCCATGAGAAACACCATGCCACGAAATAGTCGGGCGAATGGGGTGAATGCGGCGGCTCAGGCGTCGTGGCGGAGCACGCAATCAGGCATCGTTGCGGAGCACGAGGATCGCGATGTCGTCGCGAGGTTCCTCGACCGAGAAGTTGATCGTGGTGGAGCGCAGCCGGGCCGCCATCACCTCGGCCGGATAGCCCGCGAGCGGCCCGGCCGCGTCGCGCAGCCGGCCGGTGCCGAACAGCTCACGCCCACGCCGCCGTTCGGTGATCCCGTCGGTGTAGAAGATCAGCGAGTCGCCCGACTGCAGCCGCACCTCGACGTCCGGCGTCGAGATCGTCTCGAGCAGCCCGAGCGCGGTGCCGCCCTCACCGACGAACGACGTCTTGCCGTCCGCGTTGACCAGCACCGCCCGGTCGTGGCCGGCCAGATGCAGGCAGACCGTCAGCGTGCTGTCCGCCTCGCGGGTCACCGAGGCCATCGCGAGCGTGCAGTAGCGCCCGCCGCCCCGCTGGACCAGCGTCTTGTTGACCCGGCAGAGGATCTCGGTCATCGGTTTGCCGTCGTCGACCAGGATCCGGATCACGTCGCGGACCAGGCCGGTCACGGTGGCCGCCTGCACACCCTTGCCCGAGACGTCGCCGACCACCACGACCCAGCTGTCGGGGCCCGAGGGCACCACATCGTAGAAGTCGCCGCCCACCTCGGAGCCGGTCGGGACGTATTCGGCGGCGAAACCGACGCCCTCGACCTTGGGCAGCGCCGGGGGCAGGAGCGAGGCCTGGAGCGTACGCGCGACCTTGTGCCGTTCGTCGTGAATGCGGGCGTTGTCGATGGCCAGGGCCGCGCGGCGGGCGACGTCCTCGAGCACGTTCACCTCGTCGGAGTCGTGCCGGATGCGGTGGTGCCGGCCCACGGCGAGCGTGCCCAGCCGGGTGCCCCGGGCCACCAGCGGCACCGCGAAGCCCTCGGTCGGCGCGCCCAGCATCACCTGGGTGCCCAGCCGGGAGGCCTCCTCGAGTCGGGACAGGATCGAGTCGGGCCCGGTCTCCTCGAGCGTGGTGTGCAGCTGGGGGAGCGCGGCCTCGTCGGCGTGCGTGACCGCGGCCAGCTGCAGCCGGCCCCAGGCGTCGGTCGTGTGCACCGCGCACCACTGGCCCAGCCGGGGCACCACCAGCTGCGGGATCAGCGCCATCGTGAGGTTGACGTCGAGCGACTGGGCGAGCAGCTCGCTCGCCTCGGCCAGGAAGGTCAGCCAGGTCTGCCGGCGCAGGTCGGCCCGGCGCAGGCGGTCATTTTCCAGATGGAGCGAGAACCGCTCGGCGACCAGCGTGGCCAGCGGCTGGGCATAGCCCACGGGCGAGGCGTCCAGCTCGAGCTCGCCCTTGTAGGGCCGCTGGACAGCCAGCGGCACCCGGATCGTGTCGGCGTCGTCGCGCGGCGCCCGGCCGTAGCGGGCCAGCATCTGGCGCCCGCCGCCGTCGCCGCGGTCGAGCCGGATCACCCCGCCGGCCGCGCCGGTCAGCCGGGCGAGCTGGGCCAGCAGGTCGGCCGCGAACTCGGCCAGCCCCTCCTCGGACTGCCGCTCGGGGCTGACCTGCAGCAGCGAGGTGAGCGCGCCGACGCTCGGCGTGCCGGCCTCGGTCGCGTTCGCGGTGGCGGGCACCAGCGCGGTGGTCTCGCCGCCGGCGGCGCGCTCGAGCCGGAACCAGACGCCCTTGCCGGTGCCCTCGTGCACGGTGCCCCAGCGGCTCGCGAAATGGTCGACGAGCAGCAGGCCCCGGCCGCGCTCGGCGACCTCGCCTATATCCACGGTCTCGTTACGCGGGCCGATCGCCAGCTGCTCGACCGGGCCCGGCGCGAAGTCGGTGACCGTCACGGTCAGCCCCTGGTGGTCGGCGCGCACCTCGATGTCGAGCTCGGTGTTGGCGTGCACGACCGCATTGGTGGAGAGTTCGGTCGTGAGCAACAAAGCCTCGTTGAGGAGGGATTCGAGTTCCGCCTCCTCGAGCACCGAGCGCACCAGGGCTCGCGCAGCCGCCGGCGTCCGCCGGTCGTTGGGCAGCCGGACGCGCCGGACGAGACCACCCGCCGGGGTGTCCGAGATCGCATCGGCCTCCACTGACACGCATGCATCCTCTCCTGCCGGGTGGCCTGTGCACAAAGTCGTCTCTCGCATTGACCCGGTCGGGCGAGAGAGGATAGGGAGCCCGTCGGATGGACAGCGAGTGAGGACAGCATGACCGCGGCCAAAGAAGCCAGCGTCGGCCTGCCCGACGACACCGCCGTGCTCGGTGAGCTCGCCGAGGCCCTGCGGCGGGTTCGCCGTGGCGATCTCAAGGTCCGGCTGCCCCGCCGCAGCGGGTTGCCCGGCGAGGTCGCCGATGCGTTCAACGAGGTGGTGTCGCTCCAGGAGCGGCAAAATCTCGACCTGCGCCGGATCAGCCGGATCGTCGGCCGCGACGGCCGGCTCACCGAGCGTCTCGACGACGAGGGGCTGGACGGCTCGTGGGCCGACAGCGTCACGTCGGTCAACGCGTTGATCGACGATCTGGGCCGTCCGACCACCGAGATCTCCCGGGTCATCGTCGCCGTCGCGGAGGGTGACCTCTCCCAGCACATGGCACTCGAGATGGACGGCCGACCGCTTCGGGGTGAATTCCTCCGGATCGGCCGCACGGTCAACACCATGGTCGACCAGCTCTCGTCGTTCGCCGACGAGGTGACCCGGGTGGCCCGCGAGGTGGGCACCGAGGGTGAGCTGGGCGGCCAGGCCGACGTCCGCGGCGTGGCCGGCACCTGGAAAGACCTGACCGACTCGGTCAACACGATGGCGTCCAACCTGACCCACCAGGTGCGCTCGATCTCGCAGGTCGCCACCGCGATGGCCCGGGGTGACCTGTCGCAGAAGATCACCGTGTCGGCCCGCGGCGAGGTGGCCGAGCTGTCCGACACCATGAACGGGCTGACCGACACGCTCCGGCTCTTCGCCGAGCAGGTGACCCGGGTGGCCCGCGAGGTGGGCACCGAGGGCAAGCTGGGCGGCCAGGCCGAGGTGCCGAACGTGGCCGGCACCTGGAAAGACCTCACCGACTCGGTGAACTCGATGGCGTCCAACCTGACGAGCCAGGTGCGGAACATCGCCCAGGTCTCGACGGCGGTGGCCAAGGGTGACCTGTCGCAGAAGATCACGGTGGCCGCCCAGGGCGAGATCCTCGAGCTCAAGGACACGGTCAACACCATGGTCGACCAGCTGTCCTCGTTCGCCGACGAGGTGACCCGCGTGGCCCGCGAGGTGGGCACCGAGGGCCGGCTGGGCGGGCAGGCGCAGGTGCGTGGCGTCTCCGGCACCTGGCGTGACCTGACCGAGAACGTGAACCAGCTGGCCGCCAACCTCACCGACCAGGTGCGGAACATCGCCCAGGTCTCGACGGCGGTGGCCAAGGGTGATCTGTCGCAGAAGATCACGGTCGACGCCCGCGGCGAGATCCTCGAGCTGAAGAACACCGTCAACACGATGGTCGACCAGCTGTCGAGCTTTGCCGACGAGGTGACCCGGGTGGCCCGCGAGGTGGGCTCGGAGGGCAAGCTCGGCGGCCAGGCCCAGGTCAAGGGCGTGTCGGGCACGTGGCGCGACCTGACCGACAACGTGAACTACATGGCCTCCAACCTGACCAGCCAGGTGCGAAACATCTCCTCGGTCACCACGGCCGTGGCCAAGGGCGATCTGGGGCAGAAGATCACGGTCGACGCCCGCGGCGAGATCCTCGAACTGAAGTCGACCGTCAACACGATGGTCGACCAGCTCTCCAGCTTTGCCGATGAGGTGACCCGGGTGGCCCGCGAGGTGGGCACCGAGGGCAAGCTCGGCGGTCAGGCCCAGGTGCGCGGGGTCGCCGGCACGTGGCGCGACCTGACCGACAACGTCAACTCGATGGCCTCCAACCTGACCGGCCAGGTGCGGAACATCGCCCAGGTCTCGACGGCGGTGGCCAAGGGCGACCTGTCGCAGAAGATCACGGTCGACGCGCAGGGCGAGATCCTCGAGCTGAAGAACACCGTGAACACCATGGTCGACCAGCTCTCGTCGTTCGCCGACGAGGTGACGCGGGTGGCCCGCGAGGTGGGCTCGGAGGGCAAGCTCGGCGGTCAGGCCCAGGTCCGCGGCGTGGCCGGCACGTGGCGCGACCTGACCGACAACGTCAACTACATGGCCTCCAACCTCACCGGCCAGGTCCGCAACATCGCCTCGGTGACCACGGCGGTGGCCAAGGGCGACCTGTCGCAGAAGATCACGGTCGACGCCCGGGGCGAGATCCTCGAGCTCAAGGACACCGTCAACACGATGGTCGACCAGCTCTCCAGCTTTGCCACCGAGGTCACCCGGGTCGGCCGCGAGGTCGGCGTCGAGGGCAAGCTCGGCGGTCAAGCCCAGGTCAAGGGCGTCTCCGGTACGTGGCAGGACCTGACCGACAACGTCAACCAGCTCGCCTCCACGCTCACCATCCAGCTCCGCGCGATCGCCGAGGTGTCCACCGCCGTGACCCGCGGCGACCTGACCCAGAGCATCGCGGTCGAGGCCCAGGGCGAGGTCGCCGAGCTCAAGGACAACATCAACCAGATGATCGTCACGCTCCGCGAGACGACCAAGGCGAACGCCGAGCAGGGCTGGCTCGACTCCAACCTGGCCCGCATCGGTGGCCTGCTCCAGGGCCAGCGCGATCTCGGCGAGGTCTGCCGCATGATCATGACCGAGGTGACCCCGCTCGTCGACGCCCAGCTCGGCGCGTTCTTCCTGGTCGACAACGAGCAGGCGGTCATGCGGCTGCGGCTCGCGGCGTCGTACGGCTATGTCGCCCGCAACCACGAGGTGACCTTCGGGCCGGGCGAGGGGCTGGTCGGCCAGGCCGCCGTCTCGCGGCGCACGATCCGGGTCCGGGCCACCCACGACGGCATCCTGACCATGCGCTCCGGGCTGATGTCGATGCCGCCGAACGACCTGGTCGTGCTGCCGGTGCTGTTCGAGGGCGAGATGCTCGGCGTGATCGAGTTCGCCTCGGTGGCCGCGTTCTCGGGCCTGCACCTGACGTTCCTCGAGCGGCTCGTGTCGACGATCGGCGTCGCGCTCAACACCATCCAGGCCAACCGGCGTACGGAAGAGTTGCTCTCCCAGTCGCAGCGGCTGGCCCGCGAGATGCAGGACCAGTCGGCCGAGCTGCAGCGCACCAACGCCGAGCTGGAGGACAAGGCGCAACTGCTCAGCGAGCAGAAGGCCAACATCGAGACCAAGAACCGCGAGATCGAGCAGGCCCGGCGCGGCCTGGAGGAAAAGGCGCAGCAGCTCTCCCGGGCCAGCGCCTACAAGTCCGAGTTCCTGGCCAACATGAGCCACGAGCTGCGCACCCCGCTCAACTCGCTGCTGCTGCTGGCCCGGCTGCTGGCCGACAACCCGGACACCAACCTGACCGAGAAGCAGATCGAGTTCGCCCGGACGATCCACAGCGCCGGCACCGACCTGCTCTCGCTGATCGACGACATCCTCGACCTGGCCAAGATCGAGGCCGGCCGGATGGACGTCGAGCCCGACCAGGTCGACTTCGAGGGCGTCCGCAGCTACGTCGAGCAGGCGTTCGCGCCGCAGGCCAACGAGAAGGGGCTCGAGCTGCGGGTCTGGCTCCAGCCCGGGCTGCCCGACTCGATCCTCACCGACCCGCAGCGGCTCCAGCAGATCCTGCGCAACCTGCTCTCCAACGCGGTCAAGTTCACCGACAACGGCTCGGTCACGCTGAGCATCTTCGGCGCCCCGCCCGAGACCGACTTCGACGTGCCCGCGCTGGCCGGCGCCCGCCAGGTCATCGCGTTCGCGGTCACCGACACCGGCATCGGCATCAACGACGAGAAACTGGCGATCATCTTCGAGCCGTTCCAGCAGGCCGACGGCACGACGACCCGCAAATACGGCGGGACGGGCCTGGGCCTGTCGATCAGCCGCGACCTGGCCGCCCTGCTCGGCGGCACGATCGTGGTCTCGTCCCGGCCGGGTGAGGGCTCGACGTTCACGCTCTACATGCCGGACGCGCTGACCGGCGACGTGATCCCGGCGCTGAGCCTGCCCACGCTGCCGTCGGCCACCGTGGTGGTGCAGCCGCCGCGGCCGCTCGACATGCCGCGCCTGATGGAGATGCCGGCACTCACGCCGCACGCCGACATCGAGGGTCACGTGGTGATGAGCCCGGCCAGCCGGCAGCTCGACGGCGCGACCGTGCTGATCGTCGACGACGACGTCCGTAACGTCTTCGCCCTGACCAGCGCGCTCGAGATGCACGGGCTGAACGTGCTCTACTCCGACAACGGCGTCGACGGCGTCCGGCTGCTGGCCGAGCACCCCGAGGTCGACATCGTGCTGATGGACGCGATGATGCCCGACCAGGACGGGTACGAGACCACGCGCGGAATCCGGCGCAATCAGCGCTTCCAGGATCTACCGGTAGTCTTCCTCACGGCTAAGGCGATGCCCGGTGACCGGGAGTCGGCGCTGGCCGCCGGGGCCAGCGACTACATCACCAAGCCGGTCGACCTCGACGAGCTGATCGAGCTGATGGCCCGCTGGGTGAACGCCGACAAGACCACGGAGCCGGAACGGGGCTAGATCCGGCTCGGGAGGGGAGCACAGTGGCGGAACGCGCAAAGGCCCTGCTGGTCGACGACCGCAAGGACAACCTGCTCGCCCTGGAGGCGATCCTGCAGGGCCTGCCGGTGACGGCGGTGGCGGTCGAGAGCGGGGAGGCCGCGCTCAAGCAGCTGCTCACCGACGACTTCGCGGTCATCCTGCTCGACGCGCAGATGCCCAACATGGACGGGTTCGAGACGGCCAGCCACATCAAGCGGCGGGAACGCACCCGGCACGTGCCGATCCTCTTCCTCACCGCCGCCGACCGCGATGCCCAGCTCGCGCTGCGGGGTTACGCGGTTGGCGCGGTCGACTACCTGACCAAGCCGTTCGATCCGTGGGTGCTGCGGGCCAAGGTCTCGATCTTTGTCGATCTGTGGAACAAGACGCAGCAGCTCAAGGCCCAGTCCGAGGCGACCCGCGAGCGCGAGGCGCAGTGGCAGCGGCTGACCGAGACGGTCGACGACGCGGCCCGGGCGCTGCGCTCCGGCGGCGACGAGGCCGCCGCCGAAGCACTGGCCCTGCTCGAAAAGGCCCGCTGGGGCACCTAGACGTTCACGTACGGGGTGAGCGCCTCAGACAGCCACTGGCGGAGCACCGTCTTGGGGCGAGCGCCGACGAGTGTCCTGGTCACCGCGCCGTTTTCGAAGACGAGCAGGGTGGGCAGCGACAGGATCCGGTGGGCCCGGGCAAACTCGGGGTTCTCGTCGGCGTTGAGCGTGGCGATCGTCAGGCGCCCGGCGAACTCGGGCTGGAGTTCGGCCAGCGTGCGGGCCATCGGGCCGCACGGCGGGCACCACTCGGCCCAGACGTCGACGGCGACCGGGCCGGCGGCGCCGGCGATCGTGGCGGCGACGGTGGCATCGGTCAGGGCTGGCAGGTCATGGTGTGGCATGGGAGCTCCTCGACGGCTTGATCCAGCTGGGTGCGCAACTGGTGCCGGATCTCGGTGAGCTGCCCGATATAGCCGTCCACTTCGGCCAGCTTGCGGCGCAGCACGAGCACCGAGTCGGGGCAGGAGTGGCCCGTCTCGTTTCCGGCCCGCAGGCACGCGACGAAGGGCCGGATGTCCTCGATGCCGAAGCCGACGGCCAGCAGCGAGCGGATCTCGTGCACCACGCGCAGCTCGGCGTCGTCGTACTGGCGATATCCGTTCGCATCCCGGCCAGGCTGCACGAGGCCGTGCTGCTCGTAGTAACGCAGCGTCCGCGTGCTGGTGCCGGCTCGTGAGGCCAGCTCACCGATCAACATTCCGATGCCCCCTCGTCGTCACCCGACGCTAGGCGTTGACACCGGCGTCAAGGCAAGGGCGCGAAGCGGTTAAAAACTGCTCAGGCGGTGCTGCTGATCATCAGGGCGCTACGCAATCCGGTGATGTCGAGCACTCGCATCAGGAAGTCGCCGACGTTGGCCAGGGCCAGCACCGTGCGGGCGTGCTGGGCCTTGCGGCTGAGCACGACGAGGGTGCCCAGACCCTGCGAATCGCAGAACGTCACCCCGGCCATGTCGAGCACGATGCGAGCCGGCGGCTCGGCCAGAACCTCGTTGACCAGGATCGACAGGTTGGTGACCGTGAGCACGTCGATTTCCCCGGCCAGGTGGAAAACCACCTCGTCGGGCGAGTGCTCAGCTGTGATCGACAGCTCGGGTCGCTCCACCCGGTCAGCCTATCGCCTGTACGCCTGTTCGGCCCGCTGGGCGCGGCGGTATCGGGGCGTTCCCGACATGAGGGGATGCGCCTTTCGGCCATCCTCGGGTGATGTGAGGAACCCTCTTGAGATTCTTGCCGGACCGCGCTGACACAATGGGAGCCGCTGTGACCACCTCATACCGTGCCGAGGGCCTCCCCTACCCGGAGGACGCCCCGGCTTCCCAGGCCCTGTTCGACCGCGCCCAGGCCATCGTGCCGGGCGGGGTCAATTCACCCGTGCGTGCGTTCCGGGCCGTCGGCGGCACGCCCCGATTCATGTCCCACGGCGCGGGCCCCTGGCTCACCGACGCCGACGGTCGGCGCTACGTCGACCTGGTCTGCTCGTGGGGCCCGCTCATCCACGGCCACGCGCATCCCGAGGTCGTCGCGGCGATCCAGTCCGCCGCGACCCGGGGCACCAGCTTCGGCACCCCGACGGCGGGGGAGGTCGACCTGGCCGAGGAAATCGTCCGGCGGACGCCGGTCGACGAGGTCCGCCTGGTCAACTCGGGCACCGAGGCCACCATGTCGGCCATCCGGCTGGCCCGGGGCTTCACCGGCCGCTCCAAGATCGTGAAGTTCGCGGGCTGCTACCACGGTCACGTCGACGCGCTGCTGGTCGCGGCCGGGTCCGGGGTGGCGACGCTCGGCCTGCCCGATTCGCCCGGCGTGACCGGCGCGGCGGCCGGCGAGACGATCGTGCTGCCCTACAACGACATCGCCGCCGTCGAGGAGGCCTTCCGGCTGGAGGGCGCCGAGATCGCCGCGATCATCACCGAGGCCGCGGCCGGCAACATGGGCGTCGTCGCCCCGCGCGCCGGCTTCAACCAGCGGCTGGCCGAGATCGCGCACGCAGCCGGCGCCCTGCTGGTCGTCGACGAGGTGATGACCGGCTTCCGCGTCTCGGCCGGTGGCTGGGCCGGGCTCGACCCGGTCGACGCCGACCTGTTCACCTTCGGCAAGGTCATGGGCGGCGGTCTGCCCGCGGCGGCGTTCGGCGGGCGCCGCGAGATCATGTCGCGACTCGCCCCGGCCGGCCCGGTCTATCAGGCCGGCACCCTGTCGGGTAACCCGCTGGCCTGCGCGGCCGGGCTCGCCTCGCTGCGGCTCGCCGACGACGCGGTCTACAAGCGGCTCGACGAGCTCTCGGCGACGATCGGCGCGCTCGCCTCGGACGCCCTGACCACCGCGGGCGTCCCGCACCGGCTGTCGTACGCGGGCAACATGTTCTCGATCTTCTTCACCGCGGCCGAGGTGGTCGACTACGAGTCCGCTCGGACTCAGGACACAGCCGCGTTCAAGGCGTTCTTCCACGCGATGCTGGCGCGCGGCGTCTATCTGCCGCCGAGCGCCTTCGAGTCGTGGTTCGTCTCGACCGCGCTGGACGACTACGCGCTCGAGACGATCGCCGCCGCGCTGCCTTACGCGGCCGCCGCGGCGGCAGGAGGAGAAGGACAGGTATGACCGACTGCACCGGAGAGAGCGAAGTGGCTGTAGGGCCAGGCGGGCATGCCCATCAGGCTCAGGGCGAACCGACGCGTACGACCGTGCATGTGCTGCGGCACGGCGAGGTCTTCAACCCCAACAAGGTGCTGTACGGCCTGCTGCCCGATTTCCACCTTTCCGAGCTTGGTGTGCAGATGGCCAAGGCAGCCGCCGAGGTGCTGGCCAAGCGCGACATCACGCACGTGGTGGCCAGCCCGCTCGAACGCGCGCAGGAGACGGCCGTCCCGATCGCCGCCGAGTTCAAGCTCGACATCGCCACCGATACGCGGCTGATCGAGAGCGCCAACTACTTCGAGGGCAAAAAGGTCGGCGTCGGCGACGGCGCGCTCGGCAACCCGCGGCACTGGTGGGTCCTGCGCGACCCGATCACCCCGTCCTGGGGCGAGGCCTACCTGGCCATCGCGCAGCGCATGTTCGCCGCCGTGCAGGCCGCGCGGGTCGCCGCCGAGGGGCACGAGGCGGTCTGCGTCTCGCACCAGCTTCCGATCTGGACCGTACGGCGCTATATAGAGAAGAAGCGTCTCTGGCACGACCCCCGTCGCCGCCAGTGCGGCCTGGCCAGTCTCACCTCGTTCCGTTTCGAGGGGTCCAAGGTCGTCGGCATCGATTACTCCGAGCCCGCCGCCCACCTGGTGGCCCTCTCCGCGACAGCCAAGACCGCCAAGGGAGCTTGACCATGCGCCGCCTTGCCGCCGTCCTCGCCGCCGCCGCTCTCACGGCCGGTGCCCTGGCCGGATGCAGCGGCGACGAGAACAACTGGGCCAAGAAGTGCACCACCACGAACGGCGTGGTCGAGTGCGCTCCCGGTCAGCGCAAGGCGATCAAGCCGATCACCGGCGAGTTGCTCGACGGCAAGACCTACGATGTGGCGGCCGACAAGGGCAAGGTCGTGGTGGTCAATTTCTGGGGTTCGTGGTGCGCGCCCTGCCGGGCCGAGGCCGACGACCTGGAAAAGACCTACCAGGCCACCAAGGACAAGGACGTGACCTTCCTCGGGGTCAACTCGCGGGACGACCGCGACGCGGCCCGCGAGTTCGAGCGCGGCCGGGCCAGCTACCCGAGCATCTACGACTTCAACGGCAAGGTCGGCGTCCAGTTCGACGTGACGCAGGTCAGCATGCCGTCCACCTTGATCATCGACCGGCAGGGCCGGATCGCGGTCGCGCTGCGCCAGGCCACCACCCTGACCCAGCTTCAGCCGCTGGTCGAAAAGATCGCCGCCGAGGGGCAGGGCTGATGGCCGACACCTTTGCCGAGATCGCCAGCGGCGGCCCGCTGCTGCTGGCGATCGCCGTGGCCGCGCTGGCCGGCCTGGTCAGCATCCTGTCGCCGTGCGTGCTGCCGCTGCTGCCGGGCTATCTGTCCTACGTCACCGGCCTGGCCGGCTCCGACCTGGACGCGTCGGCCACGGACAAGACCACGGCCGGGACCGCCGCGAGCGACGGCGCCGTCCAGACCATCACCCAACCGAAGACCCAGGCCGTACGCGGCCGCGTGCTCGCCGGCACCAGCCTGTTCGTGCTCGGCTTCTCGGTCGTCTTCACCCTGCTGGCGAGCCTGGTGGCCAACCTCGGCTTCCTGATCACTCACCAGGAGGCGCTCAACATCGGCCTGGGCATCGTGATCATCGTGCTCGGCCTGGGCTATCTCGGCTGGATCCCCGGCCTGCAGCGCGAGGCCCGGATCACCCGGCTGCCCGCGGCCGGCCTGCTCGGCGCCCCCGTCTTCGGCGCGATCTTCGCCTTCTCCTGGATCCCGTGCACCGGGCCGACCCTGGCCGCGGTGCTCGCCCTGGCCACCACCAGCGGCGAGACCAACCGGGCGGTGATCCTCGCCCTGGCCTACAGCCTGGGTCTGGGCATTCCGTTCGTGGTCTTCGGGCTCTTCTTCCGCAAGCTGCTCGGCGTGTTCCGGGCGGTCCGGCGCAACAGCCAGTGGGTCACCCGGATCGGCGGCGCGCTGCTCATCCTGGTCGGGCTCACCCTGGTCACCGGCGGGTGGAACCACTTCATGGTGTGGCTGCGGGTGACGTTCGACTTCGGCGCGGGGACCCTGCTGTGACCGTCGTCGAGGAGCGGCCCGCGCCGGCCGCCGCGCCGCCACCCCGGCGTACCAACCGGGTCTGGGCTCTGCTGCGCAACTCGTGGCGGCAGCTCACCAGCATGCGTACGGCGCTGGTCCTGCTCTTCCTGCTGGCGATCGCCGCGATCCCGGGCTCGGTCTTCCCCCAGCGCGCGGTCAACGCCGAACGCGTGACGCAGTACTACGCGGCCCACCCCCAGCTCGCGCCGTTCCTCGAGCGGGTCGGCGGTTTCGAGGTCTACGCCTCGCCCTGGTTCGCGTCGATCTACCTGCTGCTGTTCACGTCGCTGGTCGGCTGTGTCGTGCCCCGGCTGATCGACCACGCGCGCGCCCTTCGCGTGGCTCCGCCCGACGCGCCCAAGCGGCTCGAGCGCCTGCCTCAGCACGCCGAGCAGTGGTCGCGCACCGGCGAGCCGGCCGACGTCGTCCGCGAGGTCGCCGCCGGGTTGCGCCGTCGCCGGTTCCGCACCAAGGTGCGCGAGCACGAGGACGGCAGCTTCACGGTCTCGGCCGAGAAAGGCTTTCTCAAGGAGACCGGCAACCTCTTCTTCCACTTCGCGCTGCTGGCCGTGCTGATCGGGGTCGGTTTCGGGCACTGGTACGGCTGGCACGCCAACCGGATCCTGGTCGGCGGGGCCGACCAGGGCTTCTGCAACACGCTCACGCAGTACGACGACTCCACGCTCGGCCCTCGGGTCGAGCCGTCCGACCTGCCGAACTTCTGCATCAAGCTGGACGACTTCGCCGCCACGTTCCAGAGCACGGGCCAGCCCAAGACGTTCTCGGCCTCTGTGTCGGTGAGCGAGAACAACGGTCCGGACGAGACCCGCAAGTTCACGGTCAACGACCCGCTGCGGCTCGACGGGGCCAACGTCTATCTGCTCGGCCACGGCTATGCGCCGGTCCTGAAATTCACCGACCGGTACGGCGTCTCGACGACCAAGACCGTGCCGTTCCTGCCGATCGACGCGATGCAGACCAGCGAGGGCGTCGCCCAGTTCGCCGACGTGAACATCGAGCCCAAGACCGACAAACGGGATCCGACGCTGCAGATGGGCTTCGAGGGGCGATACCTGCCCACCTCGCCCACCGACGGCAGCGCGACGTCGGCCTTCCCGGCCGAGAACAACCCGATGCTCTACCTCACGGCGTACCGCGGCGATCTTGGTCTTGATGTGGGCACGCCGCGCTCGGTCTACTCGATCGACCAGGGGCAGATCGCCACCGGTGAGCTCAAGAACGTGAGCGGCGCGCGCCCGCACGCCCTCAAGCTCGGCGAGACGTGGACGCTGGACGACGGCACCAAGCTCGAGTTCGTCGGCACCCGGCCGTTCGCCACGCTCTCCATCCGGTACGACCCCACGCAGACGCTGGTTCTCGTCGGCGCGGTGGTCGGGCTGCTCGGCCTGATGCTCTCGCTCGGCGGGCACCGGCGACGAGTGTGGTTCCGTGTCGCGGCAAATCCCGACCTGGCAGGTTCGCCGGATCCGTCCGGCGGTACGTTGTTGACGGCCGGTGGCCTCCCGCGCACCGACTATCCCGGTTTCCCGGGCGAATTCAAGGCTCTGGTAAAGGCCGCCGAGGAAGGGACGTCCTGATGGCGGAGTTGTCGAACCAGTTGATGGCGGCGGCTGTCCTGGTCTATCTGGCCGCGATGGTCTGTTACGCGGGGGAGTACGCGTTCGGCAAGCGCAGCCGCGTCGGCCGGGCCGCTGTCCGCCCCGCCCGCGAGCTCGTCGGCGCCGGCGCTCCCGTTCCGCCCGTCGAGCCGGACGCGCCGGTCGAGCCGTCCAAGCCTTCCTGGCGCGATCGCGGCGAGCTGACCGGCCGGATCGCGGTCGGCCTCAACGCCATCGCCGTCCTGCTGCACCTCGGCGGTCTGGTCACCCGCGGGGTCGCGGCCGACCGGATGCCGTGGGGCAACATGTACGAGTACATCCTGTCGGCGACCTTCATCGCCTCCGCGGTCTGGCTCGGCATCGTGCTGGCCCGGCCGGCCGTGCGGCACCTGGGCCTCTTCGCGACGCTGGCGCTGGTCGTCATGCTCGGCGCGGCCAGCATGATCGCCTACACCCCGGTCGGCCCGCTGGTGCCGGCCCTGCACTCGTACTGGTTCATCATTCACGTGTCGACGATCATCGTGGGCTCCGGCGTCTTCCTGATCGGCGCCGTGCCGGCCGCGATGTACCTGATCCGCAACGGGTACGACGAGGGCAAGCGCAGCTTCCCCTACACGCTCGGCAAGCGCGTGCCCGAGGCCGTGACGCTCGAGCGGCTGACCTTCCGGCTGCACGCGTTCGCGTTCCCGCTCTTCACCTTCGGCGCGCTGATCGCCGGTCCGATCTGGGCCGAGGCGTCCTGGGGGCGTTACTGGGGCTGGGACCCGAAGGAGGTCTGGGCCTTCATCTCCTGGGTCGTCTACGCCGGTTACCTGCACGCCCGGGCCACGCCCAGCGTCAAGCGCACGGTGGCGACCTGGATCGCTCTGTTCGGCTTCCTGACGGTGCTGATGAATCTGTTCGGCGTCAACCTGTTCTTCGAGGGCCTGCACTCGTACGCGAACGCGGGCTGACCTTCCGCTTCGCCTAGCGTTGCGGCACGGGCGCGGGCCGAGGTGGGGCGGGGGTCCGCGGGGCGCCGCTGCGGGCGATTCCGCAGTCGCCGGCGGTCCAGGTGTCGTAACGGGTGAGCCAGTCGAGGCAGAACCCGCCGTTGAGCTCGCGCTGTGCCGGGTCGGTGCCGGTCAGGGTGGGCACGTCGTCCCGCCAGAGACGCGTCGGCCCGCCGCCGGCCGGTCGCAGCCGCACGTTGTCGACCATCACCGGGGGCACGTCGATCAGCCCGGGCTTGCCCGCGTCGACGTGCACCTCCACATATTGCTCGATGACCGCGGTGGGGCCGAGCGGCAGCCGCTGGGCGGTGAGCAGGTTCCACCGGTTGCCCCACCACAGCCACGCGCTCCACACGCCGTCGGCGTCGGCGTGCAGGTCGAGCCAGACCTTCTCGCCGGGCTTCAGCTTGTATTGGTCGTAGAACTGCCAGGACTTGGTGTTGGTGTTGAAGGTGTAGATGTGCTGGGTGCCGGGCTGGGCCCAGCCGGTCTCGGCCCAGCCCGCCTCGAGCCAGGCGATGTTGCCGCGGCCCAGGTTGCGCTTGACCATGAAGCGGCCGGCGACGAAGTCGTACGAGCGGGGGCGCACCGAGCCGTCCACGACCGACATCCGGCCCGAGACGCCGGACCACTCACCCCTCGTGTTGGCCCCGAGGTGGTGGTAGCCGCTGGGGGTGAAGGTGGCCTCGTCGCGCCACGTCGGCTGCACCCCGGATTCGAGGATGTGACCTGCCGCACGGCACGCTCCCGTGGTGGTCGCACCGGCCGGTTGGGTCGGTGCCCGCGTCGACGCTCGAGCGGGCGGACAGGCCGGAAGCTTTCTCTGCGCCGCGGCCCCGTCCACCGCAGTGGAACCCCCTCGACCTGCGGAAATGGCCTGATCGGGGCCGACGAGGGGAGTGCCCAGGCCGGCCATCGCGCACCACAGCACCGCGTTTCGGACCTTCACCTGCACCTCGCTGCGCTCGTGGTATCAATCCCCCACTCAACGCGAATCGGACATCTTGAGTGACGGTGATCGCCCGGACGCGGAAGTGTCGGTGGGGTGCGCGAGACTGGATGTCATGGCGCCTCGTGGGTTTCCCTATGAAGATCTGCAGAGCTTCCTCGACACCCTCGAGGCGGCCGGTGAGCTGCGACGGGTGACCGTCCCGGTCGATCCGAACCTGGAGATCAGCGAGGTGGTCACGCGCACCGTGCGGGCCGGCGGCCCGGCCCTGCTGTTCGAGCGGCCCACCCGCGGCTCGATGCCCCTGGCGATCAACCTGTTCGGCACCGAGAAACGCATGGCCATGGCGCTGGGTGTCGAGAGTCTCGACGAGGTGGGCGACCGCATCGGCTCGATGATCAAGCCGGAGCTCCCGGTCGGCTGGTCCGGCATCCGCGAGGGCATCGGCAAGGTGCTCCAGCTCAAGTCGCTGCCGCCGCGCAAGGTCAAGACCGCACCCTGCCAGGAGGTCGTGCTCAAGGGCGACGAGGTCGATCTCGGCCTGCTGCCGGGCCTCCAGATCTGGCCCGACGACGGCGGCATCTACCACAATTTCGGGCTCACCCACACCAAGCACCCCGAGACCGGCAAGCGCAACCTGGGCCTCTACCGCCTCCAGCAGCACTCGAAAAACACGCTGGGCATGCACTGGCAGATCCACAAGGATTCGACGGCCCATCACGCGGTGGCCGAGCGGCTCGGGCAGCGCCTTCCGGTGGCCATCGCGATCGGCTGCGACCCGGTGGTCAGCTACTCGGCCTCCGCCCCGCTCCCGGCCGACATCGACGAATACCTTTTCGCGGGCTTCCTGCGCGGCGAGCGGGTCGAGATGGTCGACTGCCTGACCGTGCCGCTGCAGGTGCCGGCCGAGGCCCAGATCATCCTCGAGGGCTATCTCGAGCCCGGCGAGCGTCAGCCCGAGGGCCCGTTCGGCGACCACACCGGCTTCTACACCCCGGTCGAGCCGTTCCCGGTGCTGCACATCGAGTGCATGACGATGCGGAAAAAGCCGATCTACCACTCGATCATCACGTCCAAGCCGCCCCAGGAGGACCACGGCCTGGGCAAGGCGACCGAGCGCATCTTCCTGCCGCTTCTCAAGATGCTGATCCCCGACATCGTCGACTACGACCTGCCGTCGGCCGGCGTCTTCCACAACTGCGCGATCGTCTCGATCCGCAAGCGCTACCCCAAACACGCCCAAAAGATCATGAACGCGATCTGGGGCGCCCACTCGATGTCGTTCACCAAGCTGATCGTGATAGTCGACGAGGACTGCAACGTCCACGACTACAACGACGTCGCCTTCCGCGCGCTGGGCAACGTCGACTACGACCGTGACCTGTTGCTGACCCAGGGCCCGGTCGATCACCTCGACCACGCGTCCTACCAGCAGTTCTGGGGCGGCAAGGCCGGCATCGACGCCACCCGTAAGCTGCCGTCCGAGGGCTACTCGCGAGGCTGGCCCGAGGAGATGACGATGTCGCCCGAGGTGGCCGGCCTGGTCGACAAGCGGTGGAAGGAGTACGGCATATGACAGCGGTCGCCGCGGTCCCGGAAAAGCCGGGCAAGGTCAAGGCGTTCCTGCGGCTGGTGGCGATCGAGCACTCGGTCTTCGCGCTGCCGTTCGCCTACCTCTCCGCCCTCGTCGCGCTCGACCGTCTCGACACCGGCATCCACTGGGTCGACCTGCTGCTCATCACGATCGCCATGGTGTCCGGCCGCACCTTCGCCATGGCGGCCAACCGCATCCTCGACCGCAAGATCGACGCCCTCAACCCGCGGACGCGCAATCGCGAGCTCGTCACCGGCGCGGTCAGCCTGCGTACGGCGTGGACGGGCGCGGTCGTCTCGCTGGTCGTGATGGCGCTCGCCGCGGGCCTGCTCAACTGGCTGTGCCTGGTGCTCTTCCCGCTGGCCGTGATCCCGCTGGTGATCTATCCGTACGCGAAGAGGTTCACCAACTTCCCGCACTACGTGCTCGCGCTGGCCCAGGCCGTGGCGCCGGTCGGAGCCTGGCTGGCGATCACCGGCACGTTCGACGGCTCGGGCCCGGCCTGGCTGCTCGGCATCGCGGTCGGCCTGTGGATCGGTGGCTTCGACATCATCTACGCCTGCCAGGACGTGGAGGTCGACCGCGAGATCGGCGTGCACTCCACCCCGGCCCGGTTCGGCGTGCACACGGCCCTGCACATCTCCACCGCCACCCACGTGGTGACGTTTGCCCTCTTCGTCTGGTTCGGCCAGCTCGTCGGGCTGGGCTGGCTCTGGTGGATTGGCCTGGCCCTGACCGCGGCCGCCTTCGTCTACCAGCACATCGTCGTCACCCCGACCGACCTCTCCAAGGTCAACCGAGCCTTCTTCACGGCCAACGGCTTCGTCGGCATCGCCCTGTTCCTCTTCGCCCTGCTCGACCTCGTGCTCCTCTAGAAATTTGTAACGCCGGCCTCGTCGTCGTCCGTCCAACGCCTTGCCCGAGACCCCGGTCGACGGCGGCCACCAGGCGGTCGACGACCGCCTGCACATCCATGACGCTCACTCCGTGCTGCGGGTGGCCCGTCGCCGGCAGCGACGCCGGAACACCGGTTGGGCGATCCTGCCGTTCACCGTGGGCCATTTCCCCGCCGGATACCGGCTGACGGCCGCCGGCCGATCCACGCTCCGTTTCGACCTGGCCAAGAACGCCGCAGCGAGTCTGGCCCGCCCGGAACGCGGCTATGCGGATGTCGAGGCATGGGATCAGGGCATCGAGATCGTGTTCGGGGAAACGCGGACGGGCGCCCCCAGGCCGGCTGTGACGGGTTGGGCTGTCGTCGGCTCGAGGGTGGCGGCCTTACCAGATCCGCGTCGACGCGAAGCTGCCTCGAGCCGAGGTGCGCAAAATTCTGGAATCGATCACCGTGGCGGACTACGACCATCGGGATTCCTGGATTCCGGTCGATGACGCGGTGCCGGCGTCGACGCGGCTACGTGTTCCGTAAGTGCCTGTAACCGTTCGCGCATCGCCGTCCGTCTAACTCACGTGAATGACCTCGACGCCGAGTTGCGGGAGCTGCTCGACGACGCCGACCCCGTGTTGGGTGCGGGGCGCCGACGGTTGCGGCGGCGGAACGTCGGGTGGGCGATCGCGGCCGTGGTGGCAGTGGCCGCCGCGATCGGGGTGCCGCAGATCCTCGCCCGCGGTCCGGCCCAGGCGGTCATCCCCTCGTCGATCCCCGGCGTGATCACCGCTCCGGCCGACGGCGACCTGGTTCCGTTCTTCTACCGCTTCCACCCGATCGGCGGGCGCCGGGCGTTCGTGCTCCGGCCGAACGATCCGCAGCGCGACCCGGCCGCCGAGTTCCTCTTCTGGAATTACGCCGACGGTCTGCTGGCCGCCCTCAAACCCGACCCGGACGGCTTGGCGCTGGTCGACCTGCGAGGGGTGGCCGAGGGCTTCGCGCTGAGTGCGGAGCGGTCAGTCGCGGTGCCGTTCAAGGTCGGCCGGGTGCCCGGCGACTACCGGCTGGTCGCCGTCACCGACCGGTCGCTTCGCCTCGAGCGGGCCGACCAGGCCGTGCAGACCCTGGTGGCGCCCGATCGCCGCTACCCGGCCGGCGATGACGAGCCGTACCGGAAGGTCAAGATCTCGCTCAAACCGGTGCCGGTGGGCGCCGACCCGAATCCGTCCCAGGCCTTCTGCGACGACGAGGGCTGCTATCGCACGGTCGCCGACGGCCGGTTCCGGATCCGGGTCGGCGGCAGCGTCCCGGAGGCCGAGCTGCGCGAGTCATTGGCCTCGATCGAGATGGCCGACCCGGACGACCCGGCGACGTGGTTCCCGGTCAACGAGGCGCTGCCGCAGTCGGCCCAGCTGAGGGTGCGGTAGATGGCGGCAACCCTCGGCCGGCGCGCGTGAGCGACCACGAGGCCGAGTTCCGTGAGTTCGTCGGCGCCCAGATGGAGTCGCTGCGCGGGCTCGCATACCTCACCTGCGGCGACTGGCAGACGGCCGAGGACGCGGTGCTGGCCGCCCTCGCCCGGCTCTATGTGAAGTGGGGACGGGTGGAAAATCCGGGCGGCTATGCGCGTACGGCCGTCGTGCGGGCCGCCATCGACGAGACGCGGCGGCCGTGGTGGCGTCGCGAGCAGTCGCACAGTCACGCCGCGCTGCGCTGTCCGGAGGGGACGGTCAAGGTGTACACGTCGCGGGGTCTCGACACGCTCCGCCGGGTTCTCGGGGTCACGCTGAGCGTCGACGAGCTCACGAAGGCGCGTCATGAAGCTGTCTGACCTGCTGGAGACCGTCCGGGCTGATGCTCCGGCGGCGCGTTACACCGTTGATGACGTCGTGGTGGCGGGCCGTCGCCACCGGCGGCAGCGGAATGCCGGGTGGGCGATCGCGGCCGTGGTGGCAGTGGCCGTCGCGATCGGGGTGCCGCAGATTCTCACCCGGCAGCAGGCGCACCCGGTCGATCCGGCGCCGACCGCGACACCGACCCGTGCTCTCGAGCGGCTCTTCAAGACGTACAAGGTGAAGGATCTGACGGTCGGCGACCCGGAGTGGGTGGCCGTCAACAACCAGACGACCTACATCGGCCGGGACAGGCCGCCCGGACGGCCGCTGCGGGCGGTCGGCATCCTCAACCTGTATCGCGCGGGGGTCGACCCGTCGGCGAGCTGGGACGCGACGACCGTCACCGCCGTCCAGCCGATCAAGGGCCGGCGCGCGTTCCTCGCCAAGCCGCGGCCGGTGCCGGACGACGGGGTGTGGAAGCCCGTCCGGATGCTCGTCTGGGAGTACGCCGAGAATGCGTTTGCTGTGGTGACGCGCGCTGGACACGTACACCGCTGGGTTGCTGAACAACCTCGATACGCGCAATCGCGCCCTGGGTGTCGAACTGCCTGTTCCACCCCGGGGGATGGTGATCGATTTTCGCTGGGGATCCAGCAGCGAGGTCGTGTCCATTCCGACGTGCCGCCTCCGAGATCGGTGGGATCCCGACTTGAGATCGTCGTGGACGAACGAGTGCTCGGTGGCGCTCGACGATCATTCGGACGAGAGCAACTCCGAGTTCTACGTCACCGTCCGGGCCGGGGATGCCGTGCCCGTCGACCAGCTGCGACAGGTCGCGGCGTCGAGTGCGATGACCGGGCCGATCCACGGGCCGGGCAACTGGATGCCGTCGGTCAAAGCGTTCCCGGCTTCCGCCCAACTGCCGCGGGACTAGGAGGCACACTTGAGGTATGCGTGAACCGTGGGTCGTGGGGGTCTCAGGTGCCTCGGGCACGCCCTATGCCAGGGCTGTGCTCTCGGGGCTGCTGGACGCGGGCGAGGCCGTCGATCTGGTGATCTCCAGGGCGGCCCGGCTGACGATTCTCGACGAGACCGGTGCGACCGTCCGCGACGCGCATTGGAAGGACGACGTCGCCACCTGGCTCGACCGGGATCTGGGCGACCTGTCGTACTGGCCGGCCGGCGATCTGGCGGCCGGGCCGAGCAGTGGTTCCTACCCGGCCAAGGGCATGATCGTCGTGCCGGCCAGTACGGCCGCCTGTGCAGGAATTGCGATCGGCCTGTCCAAAGACTTGTTGCAGCGTGCGGCCGAGGTGAATCTGAAAGAGCGTCGACGGACAGTCATCGTGCCGCGGGAAACGCCGGTTACTCGCAGTCACCTGGAGCACCTGATCGCCCTGCACGACGCCGGAGCGGTCGTCCTGCCTGCGAGCCCGGGTTTCTATGGTTCCGGGGCGCAGGCCACCGCGCAGCAACTCATCGACTTCGTGGCGGGCAAGGCGCTGGACGCACTAGGCGTGACCCACACGCTACTGACCCGGTGGAAGGGTGAGCTGAATGCTCAACGCAACCCGTTAGGTGGGCCGTAACCCATGCCCGGATTGCTGGGACCGGCGTTTCTGGGCCGGTTGGCGGCGTCGTCCTCGCGCATTTCCTCGACCACGCCATCGCCTTCCAGCAACGCGCGCACCTCGGATTCACGAAATCGGCGGTGTCCACCAGGGGTTCGAATGCTGCCGATACGTCCGGCGGCGGCCCATCGTGTGACTGTTTTCGGGTCGACGCGGAACAGCGCGGCCACCTCGCCTGGTGTGAGCAGACGATCTCCAGTGTCCACAGCCCCCTCCTCGCGTCGGTCTTTTGGAGCGGCCGTGATCACGGTGAGTGTCGGCATGCTCGATCGGGACGTAAAGCCATTAGAGCATTGCCCCGGAACCGAGTCCCTGGAATGCGGAAAAAGCCCTAATTGCGACAGTGATCGTTATCCTGCCGTCGATACGTCGCTACCGGGCGTGAGTGGGGATCTGCCACCCGATTAGGGTCTTCGGCATGGACTCCATCGACCTACGGCTGATCGAGCTGCTACAGGAGAATGCCCGCTCGTCGTACGCCGAACTCGCCCGCAAGGTCGGGCTCTCCGCACCCGCCGTGCACGAGCGGGTCGGCAAGCTGGAGGCCGCCGGCACGATCCGCGGTTACCGGGCCGAGGTCGACCACGAGGCGATGGGGCTGGGCGTCACCGCGCTGATCGGCATCATCGAGGACTCGGGCGCCGACACCGACGACGTGCTGGCCGCCGTGCGCGCCATGCCTGAGGTCGAGAGCTGCTATTTCATGGCCGGCGTGGAGTCTTATCAGCTGACCGTGCGGGTCGGCACGATCGCCGAGCTCGAGCAGCTCATCGTCCGCATCAATCGCACCCCCGGCGTCGCCTCGACCCGGACGGCGATCGCCCTCTCGACCAAATGGGAGAACAGGCCACAGCCCGGTACGACCTGAGCGCGCTCTCCGGCGGCCCTCAGAGCCCCGCTGAGCGATCACGAAGCCTTTTCGCCATACCCACCACCCGCCCGCGCGGCCAGGCCCGGATAATCGGCCACGAAGCCGTCCTCGTCGATGGTGAGGTCGGCCGTGAAGGTCTCGTTGGCGAAGCGCACCCGCCCCTCGCCCAGCGCGGTGTAGATCTGGTCGGCCTGCACCACCTCGAGGCTCGGCACCAGCACCCAGGCCACGTTGAGCCGATGCGCGACGCCGGTGTCCGGAGCCGCCGCTCGATGCAGGCCCAGACGGCGGATCGGCAACGTGTTGGTGAGCAGGGATCCGCTCAGGTCGACGTCGAACGCGCCGTACAGCAGGTCGGGGTCTTCCATGCCGGGCAGGCCGGCCCGGGCGTGACCGGCGGCCGACAGCACCGCGTCGAGGTTGCCCCGCTCGGCCGTCGTGGCCCGCCAGCGACCGGCGGCCAGCTCGAGGCGGACGCTGCGGGCCCAGCCGGCGCCCTCGGTGCTCACCTCGAAGAACGCCGTCGTCCAGCCGGGATCGGTGCGCAGCTCGTAGCGGCAGGTGTAGGGGATCGGATCGATCGCGAGCGCCGTGCCCCGGGCATAGAGGCCGTTCGCGTCATCGACCAGGGCTTGTTCGGAACCGGCGGTGTCCTTGCGTTGCCAGAACAGGGATGCGGGCAGCAGCGACATAGATCCTGTCTACCCGTTCGCGGTCCGGAAAAGCCGGACGCCCGGCACGAAACTTCGTGCCGGGCGTCTCGGGGTGAAACTCAGTAGGTGCGGGCCGGGCGGGCCGTCCCGAAGCGGCCCGACGGGCCCTCGCGACGGTCGTTGCGCTGGCCGCTGTCGCGGCGGAAGCCACCGGTGCGCTCGGCGTTGCGGCCGTAGCTGCGCTCGCCGCGCGGCCGGTCACCGAAGCCGGCCCGGTCGCCCGAACCGGCGGCCGGAGCCGCGCCACGGTCGCTGCCGCCCTGGTAGCCGGCCCGGTCGCTGCCGCCGCCCTGGTAGCCGCCACGGTCGCTGCTGCCCTGGTAACCCGCGCGGTCGCTGCTGCCCTGGTAACCCGCGCGGTCGCCGCCGCCCTGGTAACCCGGACGGTCGCCGGACGAGCGCTGCGGACGGTCGGTGCGCGAACGGTCGCCGCCACCCTGGTAGCCACCGCGGTCGCCGGTCGGGCGGTCGCCGTAGGACCGCTGCGGACGGTCACCGGAGGGCCGGTCGTCGAAGGACCGCTGCGGACGGTCACCGTACGAGCGCTGCGGACGGTCACCGCGCGGGCGGTCACCGAACGAACGCTGCGGGCGGTCACCGAACCGGCCACGCGAACGGTCGCCACGCTCGCGGGGCTCCGGCTCGGCCACCACGGGCACGCCGCTCGGCGCGCTGGCGCCGGTGATCTCGGCCAGAGTCTCGTCGCCGAGACGCACCCGGGTCTCGGTCGGGTTGACGCCTGCCTTGGTCATCATGGCCTGGGTGCTGCGACGCTGCTTGGGCAGCACCAGGGTGACGACCGCGCCGGACTCGCCGGCCCGGGCGGTGCGACCGGCCCGGTGCAGGTAGTCCTTCGGGTCCTTGGGCGGGTCCACGTGCATGACGAGCGAGATGCCGTCGACGTGGATGCCCCGGGCGGCCACATCCGTCGCCACGAGGACGTTGGTGCGGCCTTCCTTGAACTCGGCCAGCGTGCGGGTGCGAACCCGCTGGGTCTTACCGCCGTGCAGAGCGCCGGCCCGGACACCGACCGCGGCGAGCTGCTCGGCCAGCCGGTCGACGCCCATCTGCGTACGGGCGAAGACGATCGTCTTGCCCGTCCGGTTGGCGATCGACGCGGCGATCGGGAACTTGTCGTGCGGCGGGATCAGGAGCAGGTGGTGATCCATCGTGGACACGCTGGCCTCGGCCGGGTTGGTCGAGTGCGTGACCGGGTCGTGCATGAACCGCTTGACCAGCGCGTCGACGTCACCGTCGAGCGTGGCCGAGAAGAGCAGCCGCTGAGCATTCGCCGGCGTCTTGGCCAGCAGCTCGGTGACCTCGGGCAGGAAGCCCATGTCGGCCATCTGGTCGGCCTCGTCGAGGACGGTGACCTCGATGTCGTCGAGCTTGCAGGCGCCACGCTCGATCAGGTCGGCGAGCCGGCCCGGAGTGGCGACCATGACCTCGACGCCGCGGCGCAGCGCGTCCATCTGACGGTCGTAGGGAACGCCGCCGACGGCGGTCTTGAGGAAGACGCCGACCGAGCGGCCCAGCGGCATCAGCGCGTCGGCGACCTGCATCGCCAGCTCGCGCGTCGGCACCAGGATCAGGGCCTTGGGGTAGTGCGGACGGGCGCGACCGCCCTGGGCGATGCGGGCCAGCAGAGCCAGGCCGAACGCCAGGGTCTTGCCGGAGCCGGTCTGGCCGCGGCCGAGAACGTCCCGACCAGCCAGCGCGTCCGGAATGGTGGCGACCTGGATCTCGAACGGGGTGGTGATGCCCTCACGGTTGAGGACGCGCACGAGCTCGGCCGGAACGCCCAGCTCGGCGAACGTCGGCAGGGCGGCCGTCTCGTCGACGGTCTCGACCTCGTCGGCGGCCTCGGCCGTGACGGTGGTCTCGTCGGGGGCCTCGACGACGGGAGCCTCAACGGCTGCGGGTGTCTCTACGGCAGCGGGGGCTGCAACTGCAGTGGAAGCTTCAACGGCAGCGGGAGCCTCGACGGCGACGGTGGTCTCGTCGGCCTCGGCCGTGACCGAGGTCTCGTCGGCCGGGGCCGTGATGACCACGGTCTCGGTGGTCTCGGTGCCGGTCTGGTCGGGGGTGGAGCCCTTTTCGAAGACGGACGGGAACGTGCTGGGATCAGCGAAAGTGGTCAAGAGAACCTCTCTACGGGGGCGCATGCTCGCGAATGGCCCCGCCGCGGCTGCCTTGGCCGCTGTATGCCCGCAAGAACGCCCGTGGCGTGCACCGCAAGGGCACGCCGCGTCAACAACTGTCATAAGTGTACGGCTCAACGTTTGACACGCCGACCGCATTCCGCGCTGCCAGTGGGCAGGCTCACCCCTCGGGCCCGGGTCTCGCATGGAGTGCGAATCCGAAGCCAGGCACGCAAACCCGGCAAGCTTAGGTCAGGAACGTGGCTATACCAAATTCGCCGAACGGGTCGATCGGCCGCCCCGGGTCACGAGAAGACCCCGCCGATCCAGTCGCTGAACGAGCTGCCGGCGGTCAGCAGGAAGACCACGCTGACGGTCACCAGCAGGCCCAACACCACCAGCATGGCCACCGCGACCTTGAGGTTTCCGCGCCGGCGGTCGAGAACCTCGTCGCGCCAGCCCTGGGCCAGGATGTGTCCGGTTAACGACCCGGAATTCTCCACCGGATTAGTCGAGACGGGCATTGTTGTGTCGATCGTCTCGTATCCGCCCGTCCCGTACAGGGTGCCGTTGGCCATCCGCTGCTGCGGAACGGCGATGGTCGGCTCCGGATCGAAACCCGGCGGGTACGCCGGGGAGGTGCTGACCTGGGTGGCCGGCGCGAACGGAGCGGTCTCGGCCGAGGCCGTGCTGCCCGCGGGGGCCGGTGACCCGGTCGGGTTGGGCTTCCCGGCGGCAGCGCCGAACGGCCGAGGCGGATTCGCACCGAACGGCGGCCTGTCCGGAGCCGGCTCGCCGACCCCGAACGGGGTGGTGGCGCCCGCGGAGCGTCCCGACGTGGCGGCCGGCATCGTGTAGGCGGGCAGACCGCTGCCGCCCGACGGGATCATCGGCGGGGACGGCACGATCGGTTGCGGCGGGCCGGGCACGGGGCTCGGGCCGGGCGGCGGCGGAACGGGGCTCGGCGACGGACCCGGCGGCACCGGGAACGGACCGGGACCGGGCGGCACTGGCGACGGGCCCGGGCCGGGCGGCACGGGTGAGGGACCGGGGCCGGGCGGCACGGGTGAGGGGCCAGGCGTTGGGCTCGGGAACGGACCCGGGGCGGGCGCCGGGAAAGGGCCGGGCGCGGGCGGGGCAGGGAGCGGATCCGGCGGACGGATCGGCTCGGGGCGCCCGGGGGCCGGGCTGGTCGGCTCGGGCTTGGCGGGCTGAGGACGCGACGGCGGCGCCGGCACCGGGGTCGGGCGGCTGGGCTCGGGTTCGGCCGGCTCGGGCTGCGGGTCGGGCTCGGAGGGCTCGGGCTCGGGCGTTGTGGCCTGGGGGCCGCGACTTCCGGGCACCTTGGCCCGGGCGACGACCGATCGGCTCTCCTGGCCCGGCTCGGCGGGCGCGGGCGGCGCCGAGGCCACGACCGGCGCCGAGGGCGTGACCGAGACGGGCGCCGACGCGAACCCGGTCGGGGTGACGACCTTGGCCCCCGCGACCTCGGCGGACTTGCTGCCGTAGATCTTGGCTTCGCCGGCGCCTCGGCCGGTGGCCCGGTCGGCCTCAGCCGGCTCCGGGCTGATCGAGCCGGGCACCGTGGCGCGGGCGGCGCCGGTGCCCAGCGCGGAGGGGAGACGACGGCTGGAGCCGTCGACCCGCTCGGGGAAAAACTCGGAGCGGCCCTGGTCGCCCGACGGCGGCGCGACCGACGCCGACCCGGAGGCCGACGGCGGCGCCGAGACAGAGGCTGAGCCCTTGGCCGACGGTGTCGCGGCCCACAACGCGCCCGGTGCCGGTGGTGTCGGCGGAGCGAACGCGTCCTGGTCGCTGCCCGCCGACGCCCCCGCAGCGGGCGGTTTCACGCCGTCGCTGTCCGGTGCCGTCTGCCGCTCGTCCATGGATCCTCCCGACCGCCGCGTGCCGACGGGTTCGGTCGTCGGGCGCTGCCCTTAACCGTGCCATATCCGCGCGCGTCAGCACACCCGGCATCAACCGGACCATGCCCCCGGCGCGGCACTGACCACCGGAAAGACGAAAATTCAGTGCTTGCGGTGGACGGCGCGCGGTACGGCGAGTCCGAAGCGGACACGCCATAACGAACGAGCCCGGACAGCCCCATGGGCCCTCGGACCGTCATCAGGACGCCCGGATCGTCGTCAGCGGCCGGAAGCGGACGCCGAGGCCGAACCGAGCGACGACTCGGTCGCGTTGGCCGAGCTGGTCGCGCCGCTCGGGGTCGTCGCCGAGGACGAACCGCCGCTGGACGAACCGCCACTGGACGAACCGCCACTGGAGCTCGTGCCCCCGCCGGACGGGCTCGTCTCGCCGCCGCCCGAGCTCGAACCGCCACCCACCGGGGCGGTGGTCGTCGCCGGTGGGGTGGTCGTCGTGGGCGGCGCCGTGGTCGTCGGAGGTGTCGTCGTCGGCGGGGTGGTGGTCGGTGTCGTGGCCGGCGGTGTCGTTGTCGGGTTCGACGAGGGCGGGGTGCTCGGCGTGGTCGGCGTCGTCGACGGGTTGCTCGGCGTCGGGGAGCTCGTCGGCGGCTTGCTCGTGGTCGGGGAGGTGGTCGGCGTGGTCGGCGGCTTGGTCGTCGCCGGCGGCGTGGTCGGCGACGGGTTGTCCGGCGTCGTCGGTTCGGCGTCGGGCGGGCCCAGCACGGGGTCGGGCGTGACGCCCTCGATCGAGCCGAACACCCGGGTGGCCTGGAAGAGCCGCGACCACCGGACCGGCACGAGACGCACGTTGAGACCGGTGCGCGGGGCCTCGACCATCATGCCGTTGCCCGCGTACATCGCGACGTGGTGGATGCCGCGCCAGCTGTTCGAGTGGCTGAAGAAGAGCAGGTCACCGGGGAGCAGCGAGTAGCGCGACACGACCTTGTGGCGGGTCTGCCAATACTGGTCGCGGGAGACGCGGGTCAGCCCGAAGCCGACCGAGCGATAAGCCGCGTACATCAAACCGGAGCAGTCGTACTGATCCGGGCCCTCCTCGGACCACACGTAGGGGTCGCCGCGCTGAGCCAGTGCGTACTGGAGCGCGCCCATGGCCCGGGTGTCGGCGCCGCGACCGGCCTCGGCGCCCGCTAGGTAGCCCGCACCGAGCGCGCTGTCGACGCCGGCCTGGCTCGCCTCGGCCGCGGCCAGCTCGTCGGCGTGGACCAGCTCGAGGCGCTGCTGGGCGGCCTGTTTCTGGGTCAGCTGGGAGTTGAGCTTGGTGTATTTGGTGGCGAACTGCTGATAGCGGCCGGAACTCAGCGTTTCCTCGTCGAGCGCGAGCTGGGCGGTGACCTGGGCCAGCTCGATCTGGCGGGTGATGGCCCGCGCGGTGTCGTCGCCGTGCTGCAGGCGGGACAGGTCGTCGAGGCCGGAGAGGCCGCCGCCGAGCTGGGCCGGGGGCTGTGCGGCGGCGTCGATGACGGCCTGAGCGGCCGCATCGGCGGCGGTGGTCTGCGCCTGCTGCAGGATCGAGGCGGCCTGCTCGTACTTGAGCTGGGCGGCGTCGCGCTGGTCTTTGGCCAGGTTGCGGTCTTGCTCGACCTGAATCAGCTGGTCACCCATGGTCGCGATCTGGTTGCGGCCCTTGTCGATCTGCTGCAGCGCGGGACTGGACGCGGCGCCGGCGAGCGAGGAGGTCGGCGTGGGGGTGGCTGCCCTCTGACCGGGCAGGGCGAGGGTGCCGAGCGCCATCGGACGGGAGCCGACGTCCGGCACGGCGATGTTCAAAGTGTCCGGCGGGGCGGCGGCCGGATCGGCGAAGGCAGGGACGGGCTGGAAGAGGGCGCCGATGGTGGCGGCCACGGCAGAGAACACAACGGGGCGCCACCAGACGCGCACGCTGAGTGATCGCCGGTCACCAACTCGTACTGTCGCCATCTGCTCCCCGTCCGCTGCGGCGCCGGGCGCCGCGTGCCGTCCCTCTAAAGGGATACATCACGGCTCGTACGCCTGTCGATTGATCGAAGGTGAAAGAAGGCTGGGAATTCGGCGAACGGTAGTCTCGGCGGCGAGGAAACGGAGAGGTGCGCACATGGATGCCGGACTGAAGCGCGAGCTCGAGGCCAAGGTCTCCGCAGGTGAGCGGCTGAGTCGCGAGGACGGCGAGGCGCTCTTCGCTAGCGACGACCTCGCCTGGCTCGGCCGGCTGGCCCATCAGCGGCGCACCGAGCTCAACGGCGACCGGGTGCTGTTCGGCCTCGAGCCGGCCGACGCCGGCCCGGCCGTGGCCACGATGACCTACGGCGACGACGAAGAGCCGAGCGCCCGGGTCGACCACCTGATCCGGCTGCGCGCCTCGCAGGACGAGTCCGGCGGCGTCCTGGTCTTCCTCCTGCGCCGGCATGATCGTGACTCGCCGGACGGCAAGGTCAAGTCGGCCGCTCCCGCCGAGTCGCTCAAGACGTTCGCCGTCTCCCGGCTGGTGCTCGACAACGTGCCCCACATCGGCTGCTCCTGGGCCACGCTCGGCCTGTCGGTGGCCCAGCTGACGCTCAACTTCGGCGCCGACGACCTGGACGGCTCGGTCACTGACGAGGGGACGACCCGCGACGACCTGCTCACGTTGATCGGGGACGCCGGTTTCCAGCCGGTCGAGCGCGACGCCCGGTACGAGGTCGTCCAGGCGTACGACCGGGCGCCCTCACTGGCCGAGCGCCGCAGCGAGCCGCAGAAGGTCTGGGCCTGACGGTCTCGCGTACCCTCGGGGTGTCATGACGGACACCAAGAGCGCGCGCCGCCCGCGCCGCGACCCCAGTGGACGGCTGGCCACCATCGGCGACCTGATCGGCACCGCCATGGCCGGGCTGGTGATCGGTGCTGTCATCCTGCTGATCCTCGAGGCGATCCTGTCGCTGACCCGGGTCTCCGAGTTCGGCGACACGAGCGGCTGGCTGGCGATCATCCTGCCGGTCTGGCTCTTCGTCGAGGAGTTCCGTGCCGAGGGTTACGGTGCCTCGCGCGTGGTGGTCGCGATCCTGGGCGCCGGCTTCGGGGTGGCCATCGGCATGACGCTCGCCGGTTTCGCGTCCGGTCAAGAGTTCCCGACCCTGGTCAGCGGGCTGACCGGCGCCGCCGGCTTCACCGCGGTCTACTGCCTGGTGTGGTTCTACGGCCTTCGGTGGCTCAGCCACCGCATGGGCTGAAAAGAGGAAGAGAATGAGTCCCGCCATCAAATACACGCTCGGCCGGGTCGGTCTGTTCGTGGTGGTCCTCGGGCTGCTCTCGTTCTTCCCGCTCAACCTCCTGGTCGCGGGCATGATCGCGATCCTGGTGTCGGCCGTCGCGTCCTACTTCCTGCTCGCCAAGTGGCGTAACCAGATGAACGAGCAGCTCGTCGGACTGGCCGGTCGCCGCGCGGCCGAGAAGGAGCGCCTGCGGGCCGCGCTGGCCGGCGACGAGGATGCGGCCGCGGCCGGCGACCGGCTCGAGGCCGAGAAGGCCGAGCTCGACGTCGAGGCCGAGAAGGCCGAGCTCGACAAGGACGCTGACCGCGCGAAGTGAACCGCCCGGCTGATCACGGCCGGAGTGGGATAGCGTCGGTGGGACCGCGTTCAGCGAAGCCGGTGTGAGCCCGGCGCTGTCCCGCAACTGTGTGGCCCTCGTCCGAGGGTCGAGCCAGGTCGCCTGGGCGCCGGTCGCGATCAAGCGCTCCCGGGGAGGGGCGCCTCGCGGACGGACCGCCCCCCGAGGCCTCGTCGGCGAAGCACCCGGCCGACACACCGTCGGCCCAGCACCCGGCCGACCGGAGGACCTCATGAAACGCCTGCTCACTGCCGCCCTCGCGGCCACCACCCTGCTGCTGGCCGGCGCCTGCGGCAACGACGACGAGGCCACCGCGCCGTCGAGCACCGGCCCCTCGAGTGCGGCCGCCACGGCGTACCCGGTGACCGTCGGTGATCTGACGCTCGAGAAGCAGCCGGAAAAGATCGTCTCGCTCAGTGCGACCGCGACCGAGATGCTCTTCGCGATCGGGGCCGGGCCGCAGGTCGCCGCCGTCGACGACCAGTCGAGCTTCCCGGCCGACGCGCCCAAGACCGACCTGTCGGGGTTCAAGCCGAACGCCGAGGCGATCGCGGCCAAGGACCCCGACCTGGTCGTGTTGTCCAACGACATCGACAAGATCGTTTCGCAACTGGACAAGCTGAAGATCCCGGTGTTCCTCCTGGACGCGGCGACCAGCCTCGACAACACGTACGAGGAGATCGGTGAACTGGGCACGCTGACCGGGCACAAGACCGAGGCCGAGGCGCTGAACGCCAAGATGGCCGCCGACATCGACAAGATCGTCAAGGGCGTGCCGGCCCGCACCACGCCGCTCAGCTACTACTACGAGCTCGACCCGACGTTCTACTCCGTCACGTCGAAGACCTTTGTGGGCTCGATCTTCTCGCTGTTCGGCCTGACCAACGTGGCCGACGCGGCCGACCCGGACGGCGCGAAGGGCGGCTATCCCCAGCTCTCGGCGGAGGGGCTGGTCAAGTCCGATCCCGACACGATTTTCCTGGCCGACGTGAAGTGCTGTCAGCAGTCGGTCCAGACGGTCTCGGCGCGCAAGGGCTGGAGCTCGATCACCGCGGTGAAGAGCGGCCAGATCTATCCGCTGGACGACGACATCGCGTCGCGCTGGGGCCCGCGTACGGTCGACCTGGTCCAGGCCGTGGCCGACGCCGTGGCGGCGGTCAAGCAATGAAACCGGCCGGGCTGCGGCCCGGCTGGCTGGCCGGTGGTTTCGTGGCGGTGCTGGTCGCGCTGATCGCGGGGCTGGCCTTCGGGTCGGTCTCGCTGCCGCCGGGCGGAGTCGCCGTCGAGCTGCTCAACCTCGTCCCGGGCGTCCACCTGCACAGCGGGCTCAGCGAGCGCGAGGTGGCCATCCTCACCGAGTTGCGGCTGCCCCGGGTCGTGCTCGGGCTGCTCGTCGGCGGCCTGCTCGCCCTGGCCGGCGCGGCCTACCAGGGTGTCTTCCGCAACCCGCTGGCCGATCCGCACCTGCTCGGGGTCGCCGCGGGTGCCGGTCTCGGGGTGACCGCCGTGATCTCGTTGCGCGCGGGGACCACCGGCGACGCCACGGCGAACCTGCCGGTCGGAGTGCCGGCGGCCGCGTTCGCGGGGGCGCTGCTGGCGGTTGCGCTGACCTGGTTGCTGGGCGCGGCCGGGGGTCGCGACCGTTCCCCGGCCACGCTGATCCTGGCCGGGGTGGCGGTCTCGTCGTTTCTCGCCGCGGGCCAGACCTACCTGATGCAACAGCACGTCGACACGCTGCGCGAGGTCTACTCGTGGCTGCTCGGCCGGCTGGCCACCGCGGGCTGGCACGACGTGCTGATCGTCCTCCCGTACGCGGTGGTGACCGCGGTGATCGTCCTGAGCCAGCGTCGTGAGCTCGACGTGCTCACGGTCGGCGACGAGGAGGCGACCGGGCTGGGCCTGCACCCGCAGCGCAGCCGTTACCTGCTGATCGTGGCGGCCTCGCTGGGCACCGCGGCGGCGGTCTCGGTGTCGGGGCTGATCGGCTTCGTCGGCATCATCGTCCCGCACACCATGCGCCTGCTGGCCGGGCCCAGCTACCGCTCGATCCTGCCGCTGTCGGTCTTGTTCGGCGGCGCGTTTCTCGCTTTGGCCGACCTGCTGGCCCGCACCGCCGGCGGCCAGGCCGAAATCCCGATCGGCGTGATCACCGCCTTCTTCGGCGCACCCTTCTTCATCGTGGTCCTCCGCCGAAGCCGATCGGCCGCAACGTGATCAGGGTCCGAGAGCTGAGCGTGCGCCTCGACGGGAACGTCATCGTGGACGGCGTCGATCTGGACGTGGCCCGCGGCGAATGGGTCACGGTGATCGGGCCGAACGGGGCGGGCAAGTCGACGGCCCTGCGCGCGATCGGCGGCCTGCTGCCCTTCAGCGGCACGGTCGAGCTGAACGGCACGCCGGTCGACCAACTGCACCGCCGCGAGCGGGCCAAGACGATCGCCACGGTCACCCAGTCACCCACCGTGCCGCCGGCCATGCGCGTGTTCGACTACGCGCTCCTCGGGCGTACGCCCTACATCCCCCCGCTCGGCCGGGAGTCGGCCGCCGACCTGGCCGCCGTCGAGGAGGTGCTGGAGTCGCTCGACGTGGCGCAATTCGCGGGACGGCGGCTCGAGACGCTCTCGGGCGGCGAACGGCAGCGGGTCTTCCTGGCCCGCGCGCTCGCCCAGGGCGCCGGCATCCTGCTGCTCGACGAGCCGACCAGCGCTCTCGACATCGGACACCAGCAGGAGGTGCTCGAACTGATCGACCGCCTGCGGGCCGAGCGGGCGCTGACCGTGCTGGCGACGATGCACGACCTGTCGACCGCGGGCGAGTATGCCGACCGGATGGTGCTGCTCGCGGGCGGCCAGGTGGTCGCGGCCGGGACGGCGCACGAGGTGCTGACGGAGGACAACCTGGCCAAGCACTACCGCGTACGGGTCCGGATCATCGAGGGCGAGCACGGCCCGCTCGTCGTCCCAGTTCGCGGCTAGCGGTTGCCGGCCAGTACGGCGAAGAGGCCGCCCTGGCGGTCGGCCAGTAACGCGTACCGGCCGATCGGCAACGTGGTCGGCGGTTGCACGACCGAGCCGCCCAGCGCCATCACGTGGTCGGCCGCCATGTCGCAGTCCTGCACCGCGAAATAGACCATCCAGTGTGGGCCCATGTCGTCCGGCCAGTCCTGGGGGAGCATCGGCTGGATGCCGCAGACCGGCGTCTCGTGCACCTTGGCCACGATGTAGGGCACGCCCGACATCGAGCTGTTGCGGAACACCCAGCCGAACACCGAGCGGTAGAACCCCATCGAGCCTTCGAGGTCGCGGGTGTTCAGCTCGTTCCAGGTGAGCGCGCCGGGCACGTCGAAGACTTCGGCGCCGCGCATCGTTCCGGCTTCCCACACGCTGAACGGCGCGCCGCCCGGGTCGAGGAAGGCCGCCATCCGCCCCTGGTCCTGCACGTCGAACGGCGGCACCAGCACCTTGCCCCCGGCCGCGGCCACCCGGGCGGTCACGCCGTCCGCGTCGTCGGTGCCGATGTAGGTGCTCCAGGCCGTCGGCTGGCCCACTCCGTAGAGCGGGCCCGCCCCGGCCACCGGCGATCCATTCAGCATAAAAGTGGTGTAATCCCCGGAAACCGTTGCTGTCCAACCGAACAACGCGGTGTAGAACCTTTCCGCGTCATCGAGATCGGCGGTTCCGAGATCGACCCAGCTGGGCGATCCGGGGGTCGATGCGGTCATGGGCGCATCGTTTCATCGCGCACCTTTGGACGGGCTTAAGTGTCATTGTTCTAGCTGAACCGGCGACCCTCATCCCGTCGATAGGCCCATACCGCGAACGATCCGAGGGCCACCGTCCAGCCGACTAGTGCCGCTACTGACCCGTAATCGACGGGAAAGTCGCTTACGGCGGCCCACATCAGTCGCACCGCGCCGCCGGTCGGCAGATAGGGGGCGAGATCCTCGACGATTCCGGGCGCCATTCCGGGGCCGGTCATCAGGCCGCCCAGGAACGCCAGCGGGAAGAAGAGCACCTGGGCGACGACGATCGCCGCCTTCTGCGGCATCGAATAGCCGATGGACAGGCCCATCAGGATGAACGGGATCGAGATGAGCACGGTCGTCACGGCGGCCAGGAGGAACTGCGTCGGGGTCACCGTGGCCTCGGTCAGGAACGTCGCGATGAGCACGACCGGCACCAGCGAGAACAGCATCATGCAGAGCCCGGCCAGGATGCGGCCGGCGAAGCGGGGCATCGCCCCGGCGGGCAGGGTGCGCACGTACGGATCCCAGGGTTGTGCCCGGTCCTCCGAGACGCCCACGCCGTACTGGAAGAGGTTGGTCGACATCACCGAGAACGTGATCATCGAGGCGGTCGCGGCCGTGGCGTACTCGGCGTTGCTGCCGACGAACGGGACGACGAAGGCGAGCATCGCGGCGGACGGGAAGAACGCGCTGCCGAACAGGGCGATCGGGATGCGGAACGTCTCGAGCAGCTGGAACCGGGCGTGGGTGAGCGCGAGGGATGACATGGCGGGGCTCTCCTCAGGCGTTCGCAGGTTCGTGGGTGAGGGCGAGGAACGCCTCCTCGAGCGAGGTCGGGCGCACCTCCAGATCTTTGAAGGCCACCTCGTACGCGACCAGGTCGCGCACCAGGCGGTCGGCGTCGGCGGTCAGCAGGTGCAGCCGTTCGCCGTCACGCTCGACGCCGGAGATGCCGGACAGCTCGGGCAGCGGCTCGTCGACGGTGAGGCTGACCCGGCGGGTGGCGACCATGCCGCGGACGGCGTCGACGGTGTCGTCGGCGATGACGCGGCCTCCCCCGATCACCACCACGCGCCGGGCCAGTGCCTCGATCTCCTCCAGGTAGTGGCTGGTCAGCACGACTGTGCCGCCCTCGGCCGAGAAGGAGCGGATGCCGTCCCACAGCAGCCGGCGGGCCTGCACGTCGAGGCCGGTGGTCGGCTCGTCCAGGAAGACGATCCGGGGACGGCCGACGAAGGCGAGGGCGACGGCCACCCGCCGTTTCTCACCGCCGGAGAGGCCACCGGTCTGCCGGCGCGCGAGCTCGGTCAGCCCGAAGCGTTCGAGCAGCTCGGCCTTGGGCAGCGGGTTGTCGTAGTGGGCGGAGACGAAGTCGACGACCTCGCCGACGCGCAGCGAGGCGGGCAGCCCCGTCTCCTGCGGAGTGACGCCGAGAGTGCGCCGGTTGACCGGTTGCAGGGGATCGCCGCCGCACAGCTCGACCCGCCCGGAGGTCGGCCGCCGGAGGCCGATGAGCAGGTTGACCAGGGTGCTCTTGCCGGCCCCGTTCGGCCCGAGCAGGCCGACCAACTCGCCCGCCCGGACCTCGAGGCTGACCCGGTCGAGCGCGAGTTTGTCGCCGTAGCGGCGGGAGACGTCGATGGCGCGGGCGAGGGTCACTTCTCCTCCTGCGGGTTGAGCAGCGCGCGCAGCGCCGCCGTGTAGTCGTCGAAGGCGAGCCGGCCGCGCCGGGTCAGCCGGACGAGCGTGGCCGGGGTGCGGCCCTGGTGGGTCTTGATGACCTCGACGTAGCTCGCGTCCTCGAGCTTGCGCAGGTGGACGGAGAGGTTGCCGGCGGTCATGGCCAGCGACTGCTGAAGCTGGGGGAAGGTGATGCGGTCGTCCTCGCGGAGCACGGACAGGGCCGACACCACCCGCAGCCGGGCCTGCGCGTGGATCACCGGGTCGAGCTCGGTGACCAGCGGTTCGGTGGGCTCGGTCATCGCAGTCGCAGCCAGCCGATCAGGCCGGCCGCGATCATGCCGCCGCCCCCGCCGACCGCGACGATCAGCGAGTGCCAGCCGGGGCCGATCAAGATGCCGGCGATGTTGATGGCGCTCGTCCAGGCGCCGAGGATGAACAGGTCGCGGTCGTTCCAGACCGCGCTGCCGGCCATGTGCAGCGCGCCGGTCAGCGCGACCATGCCGCCGGCCCAGAGCAGGCCCGCCTTGTCGTCCGGCAGGAACTCGCTGAACTGGGAGAAGAGGACGGAGAAGCCGGTGAAGGCGACCGACCAGCTCAACCCGTACATCACGCCCTGACGGTTGCTGGGGCCGGAGACGCGGCTGCTGACCCGGCCGCCGACGATGCCGGTGGTGATGCCCGCCGCGATCATGAGCAGGGGCAGGACGGTCAGCGGCAGCCACACGGGCAGGTCGACGAAGACCCGGCCGTCGGGGCCGAAGCGCAGGAAGAAGAGGGCGAAGCCGATCAGCCAGGCGATGCCCCACGGCCAGAACATGAGGCGGGGGTCGGGCGAGAGGTCGCGGCCGACCTTGGCCCGCTCTCGCTCGATCAGCGCGAGCGACTCGGCCGGGTCGAGAGGAGGGGCGTCATCGTCGATCGGGGTCATGCAAAGAACTTTACCGTACAAAGTCAAAGAGGTTTGTGCCATAAAGTTGACTAGGCTGCGGGGTGTGGCTGACGTGATCATGCGAGCGGCGGCATCGTCCGAGCTCAGCGCGGTGCTGACCTTCTGGCGCAGTGCCGCGGAAAACGAGAGTCGACCGCCGGACAGCCCGGCGGCCCTGGCGGCGCTGCACCTGCGCGACCCCGGCGCGCTCATTTTGGCGCTCGACGGCGGCCGCATCGTCGGCTCGATCATCGCGGGGTGGGACGGGTGGCGCTGCCATCTCTACCGGCTCGCGGTCGCCCCCGATCGGCGGCGCGAGGGCATCGGGGCCGACCTGATCGCCGCCGCCGAGGAGCGTTTTCGCAGCCTCGGCGGCACCCGGGCCGACGCCATGGTGCTCGACGGCAACGAGAAGGCGCACGCCGTCTGGGCCGCCAACGGCTATGTGCGTCAGGAGGAGTGGTCCCGGTGGGTCAAGCCGCTGCGCTAGCCAACGGCCCGGGCAGAGGCTTGGCGTGTACGACCGAGAGGCGCGAGACCGCTCGGGTCAGCACCACGTAGAGCCGGTTCAACCCCTTCGGCTCGGCCGCCACGATGTCGGCCGGCTCGTGGACGACCACATGGTCGTACTCGAGGCCCTTGACCATCGTCGCCGGAACCACAAAGATCCGGGCCTCGGTGTCGACGTCGTCCGGGGTCGCATGCTCGAGGCCGGCCGCCGTGAGGTGACCGCGCAGCCGCTCCACCGCGTCGTCCGCGGCGATCAGGGCGACCGAACCCTCGTGGGCCAGGGCCGCGGTCACCTCGGCCAGCGTGTCGGCGTCCAGGTCGGACGGCTCGGCCACCGGCGCGATCACCAGGTCACCGTCGCGGCGCAGCGACACCGCCTCGGGCACGTTCACGCCGAGCGCCGGGAGCAGGCGGTTGGCCAGAGCGACAACCGACGCCGGTACGCGGAATCCCACGGTCAGCGGCACGACGGCCGCCTCCGGCTTGCCCAGATGCCCGAGCGTCACCCGCCACTCGGCCGCGGCCCACGGCGCGGTGCCCTGGGCCAGGTCGCCGAGCACGGTGATCGACCCGTGCTCGCTGCGCCGCGCGATCGCCCGCGCCTGCATGGGGGAGAGGTCCTGCGCCTCGTCGACGACCACGTGGCCAAAGCTCGCCGCGCGCTCGAGCAGCCCCGCCGCCTCGTCGAGCAGCACCAGGTCGGCCGCGCTGAACTTGGCCGACTTCACCGTCTTGGGCGGCTTGACCCAGCGGATCGCCTCCCGTTCGTGCTCGTCGAGCACCTCGCCGGCCAGGGTGGGGTCGGTCAGCACCTCGGCCACCAGGGCCTCGGGGGTCACGGCAGGCCAGCACGACTCGAGGAAGCCGGCCACCGGAGCGATCTTGCTCATCTGGCGCAGCCAGGTCTCGCCCGGTGAGTTGCCGGTGCGGTATTCCGACTGGCGCTGCAGCAGCCCGACCACCCGCGCCCGCACCCGGTCACGGCCCACCGCGTACGGCAGCCCCTCACGCCGGGCCTCGTCGACTATCCGGCGCAGCGGCTCGGCGTCGATGCGCCAGCGGTACGAGCCGTCCGACACCATGATCGGCTCGGCCGGCTTGGCCAGCTTGCGCCACAGCGCCCGCTGCAGCACCTCGGCCATCCGCACGTCGTGCTTGACCAGGACGGCGGCCGGGCTGTCGACCGTGCGCACCGGCACCCGCCCGATCAGCTCGTCCACCGTGGCCTGCTGCACCTCGACCTCGCCGAGCGCGGGCAGAACGGCCGAGATGTACGACAGGAAGGCCGTGTTGGGCCCGACGATCAGCACGCCCGAGCGGCGCAGCCGTTCCCGGTGCAGATAGAGCAGGTAGGCGGCCCGGTGCAGGCCGACGGCGGTCTTACCGGTGCCGGGCGCGCCCTGCACGCAGATCGAGTCGCCCAGCTCGGCCCGGACCAGCTCGTCCTGCTCGGGCTGGATGGTGGCCACGATGTCGCGCATCGGCCCGACGCGTGGCCGCTCGATCTCGGCGGTCAGGATGCGGCTGCTGGTGCCCAGCTCCTCGCCGCGGTCGAGGTGCTCGTCCTCGAAGCTGGTCAGCTCGCCCTTGACGAAGCCGAACCGGCGGCGGGTGGCGACGCCCTGCGGGTCGCGCACGCTGGCCCGGTAGAACGAGCGGGACAGCGGGGCCCGCCAGTCGAGGACGAGCGGTTCCCCGGCGTCGTCGGTGACGTGCCGGCGGCCCACGTGATAGGCCGACTCGTCGATGTCGAGCCGCCCGAAGAAGAGCGGCGTGGTCGGGTCGTCGGCCAGCTCCTTGACCCGGCGGGCCATGTGCCGCCCGAGCTGCTCGGCGGTGTAGGCGTCACCGGCAACCCGGTCGCCGGTGGAGAAGAGTGCCTCGGCCCGCCCCCGCATCCGGGCCAGCGCGGCCCGCGAGTCGGTGAGGTGGCGTTTCTCGGCGGCTAGTTCGGTGTCCAGGTCGAATGCGGGCACGGCACATCCTCAGGCAGGTGTTGTTTCCTGATCTGCTCGCGTTTCCGAGGAGTCCCTCGGCGCGGGGAACGTCCGCTGCGGTGCATGCTCACCACGGCCGTCAAGCGGCACTCCACGTTACGCGTCCGCCGCCGAGTGCTCCACCGATTTACGGGAGGCGAACAATGGGGGGCATGGCAGACGAGCGCAGCAAGGGTGGCGGGGTGCGGATCTCGGATCCGCAGGTCATGCGGGCGCTGGCGCATCCGGCGCGGATCTCGATCGTCGAATACCTGAACAACACCGGTGCCGTGGTGACCGCCACCGAGTGTGCCGAGCTGGTCGGTCTGTCGCCCAGCGCGACCAGCTATCACCTGCGTGAACTGGCCAAATACGGGTTGGTGGAGCAGGCCGAGAGCCGGGGGGACGGCCGCGAGCGGGTCTGGCGCAGCACCAGCACGGGCTTGCGCATCGACGCCGACCACGACTCGCCGGAGGGGACCGCGGCCACGTCGGCCCTCGTCGACATCTTTCTCGAACGGGACACGGGACGAGCCCGGCGGTGGATCCGGCAGGTGCCCGACGAGCCGGCCGAGTGGCAGGACGCCGGCAATATCAGCAGCGTGCAGTTGCTGCTCACCGCCGACGAGCTGAAGGCGCTCACCGAGAAGGTGAACGACCTGGTCGCGCCCTATCGCATCCGGGAGCGCAAGGACGACGCCCCGGCTGGGGTACGGAAGGTCCACTTCAACTATCTGGCCTTCCCCGACGACACGAATATCTGACGCCCCCTAGCGCGAACAGATGTGAAGGATTACTTTCGAAGTATGTCCTTCGCATCTGGTGAGTCGCGCTGGGCCGACGTCTATCTCGTGGCCGGGTCACGGGCGGTGTCGGTCTGCGGCGACTTCCTCGCGGCCACCACCCTCGCCCTCGTCCTGCAGCAGAGCGGCCACGGCGGCCTGGCCGTCTCGGGGCTGCTGCTGGCCGCGAGCCTGCCGTTGGCCCTGCTCGCGCCGATCACCGGCCGGCTCGCCGACCGGGCCGACAGTCGCCGGATCCTGACCGTCGTGCCGTTGCTCCAGGCGGTCATGTGCCTGATCCTGGCCTTCACCGGTCACCCGGTGGCGATCATCGGCCTGGTCGCGCTGCTCGCCAGCGGGCTGGCGTTCACCCAGCCGGTGCTGTCCGCGCTGCTGCCCGAGATGGTGCGCCGGGAGGATCTGGGCAAGGCGAGCGGGCTGAGCCAGACCGCCGGGAACATCGGCATGCTGGTCGCGCCCGCCCTGGCCGGCATCCTGGTCGGGCAGACCGGGGCCCGGTTGCCGCTGCTGATCGACGCGGCGAGCTATCTGGCCCTGGTCGGGGCCGCGCTCGCCCTGCGTACGCGCCGCCGTGGATCTTTGTCGGGGGGCGCCGCCACGATCGCCCCTTGGCGATTGCGAGACGACCGGACGCTCACCGTGATGGTCGGCATGCTGGCCGCGACGGTCGCCGGGGTCAGCGCGATCAACGTCTTCGAGGTCTTCTTCATCCGGGACACACTCGGCGCCTCCACGACCGTCTTCGGCTTCGTGGCCGCGTCCTGGACGGCCGGCATGCTGCTGGGCAACGTGATCTTCAGTCGGGTCCCGCCGCGCCGCATCACCCTTCCGGCCCTGATGGCGGTGGTGGCCGGCTCCTGCGTACCCCTGGTCGTCGGGGCCGCCGTCCCCGGCCCGTACTGGCTGATCCCGCTCTGGATCGCCGGTGGCGTCTGCAACGGCGGCATCAACGTCTTCGTCATGGTGATCGTGGCCGGGCGCACCCCGTCCGCCGCGCACGGCCGGGCCTTCGCCGCGCTCGGCGCCGCCGTCCAGGGCGCCGGAGTGCTCGGCCTGCTGGCCGCCGGACCGCTGGTCGACCAGTTCGACCCCCGGCTGCTGGTCGCCACGGCCGGCGCGTTCGGCCTGGTCATGACGTTGGTCTGCCTGCCGCTCGTGCGACGTGAGCCACCTTCGGATGCGGTCGCGAGCGACTTGCCACCGGCGCGGGATAGCGTCGCAGCATGAGCGACAGCGCCGGTCGGCCCCGGGTCGGGCACATCCAGTTCCTCAACTGCCTCCCGATCTACTGGGGTCTGATGCGGTCCGGTGCCCTGCTCGACGTCGACCTGCACAAGGACACTCCGGAGCGGCTGAGTGCCGACCTGGTCGCGGGCAACCTCGACATCGGCCCGATCACCCTCGTCGAATATCTGCGCCACACCGACGAGCTGCTGCTCCTGCCCAACCTCGCGGTCGGCAGCGACGGCCCGGTGCTCAGTGTCAACCTGATCTCGACCCGGCCGCTGGCCGAGCTGGACGGCCGCCCGGTCGCGCTCGGCTCGACGTCGCGCACCGGCGTGCTGCTGGCCCAGATGCTGCTGGCCGAGCAGTACGGGGCCGAGCCGGAATACTTCCGCTGCCCGCCCGAGCTGACCCAGATGCTGATCGAGGCCGACGCCGGCGTGCTGATCGGCGACCCGGCCCTGCGCGCCATGTACGAGGCGCCCCGCCTCGGCCTGCAGGTCACCGACCTCGGCGAGGCGTGGAAAGAGTGGACCGGCCTGCCCATGGTCTTCGCCGTCTGGGCCGTCCGCAAAGACTTCGCCGCGGCCAACCCGGGCGTGGTCAAGGACGTGCACGAGGCGTTCCAGCGCTCCCGCGACCTCAGCCTCGGCGAGCTCGACGAGGTGGCCGCCGCGGCCGCTCGCTGGGAGCCGTTCGACGCGCAGACCCTGGCGACGTACTTCCGGGCGCTGGACTTTTCGCTCGGCGAGCGCCAGATCGCCGGGGTGCGCGAGTTCGCCCGCCGTGCGGCAGCTCGCGGTGAGGTGCCCCCGTTGCCCGAGGAAGGGCCTCTTTTCGCCGAAGTTTGATCTTCGTCGAGACAGCCTTTACGCTCCCCGGACCTCTCAGCTGGTAGATCCAGGCTGAGGTGCTGAACGTCGGCACGACGGTGGCCAAGGGTGTCGTGCTGAACTTCGCGAACGTCCACCCGAGCCTCGAGCTGGCCCTGCCGGCCGGCTGCGACGCCACGTCGTGCTCGGCCGGCCTGGTGATCCTCGGCGACGAGGGCCTGCAGGCGATCGCCGGCTACCGCAACTGCATCTCGCTCGAAGAGGTGGCGGGCGAGGTCGACGTGGGTGGCGCCGCCGCTGTCTGCAAGTTCGACGAGGAATTCGCGCCCGGCAGATCGTCACCACGCTCTGACAGTCCGCATCCGGTCGCGTTGCTTGTCCTTACTAGCATCCGACGGATCATGAAGAGTCCCGAGTTCGACGGGCACGAGCGTGCCCGATGGGCGGGCCGGGCCACCGCCTACGACCGCAGCTTCGCCCGTCTCTGCGCCCACCCCGCCACCGCCCTGCTCGACGCGGCCGGGGTCGACAAGGGACACCGCCTGCTCGACGTCGGCACCGGCACCGGCACAGTGGCCGCCCTCGCCCACTCCCGAGGCGCATCGGTCCTGGCCGTCGACGCCGAACCCTCGATGCTCGACGTCGCCGCGGCCCGCCTCCCCGCGAACGCCACGGTGCTGGCCACCCTCCCGGTCCTGCCGTTCCCGGCCCGGATCTTCGACGCCACCGTCGGCAACTTCGTCATCAACCACGTCGGAAACCCGGCCGCCGCCGTGGCCGAGATGCTCCGCGTCACCCGCCCCGGCGGCCGCATCGCCCTGACGGTCTGGCCGTCTCCATCCCCCACCGCCCAGCGCCTGTGGAGCGAGATCTTCGACGCCGCCGGCGCGGAACGGCCGGCCTCGCTGCCCCGACTCGACCCCGCCAACGACTTCGCGCGTACCGAAGAGGGCGTATTGACCCTGCTTGAGAAGGCCGGCCTGGCCGAGATCGCCGCCACCACGCTGACCTGGACGTTGCACATCCACCCGGACGACTGGTGGGCCGGCCCCGCCGCCGGACTGGGCGTCCCCGGCCTGATCTTCGATCACCAGCCGAGCTCGGTGATTCCCGAGATCAGGGCCGCCTTCGAAGACCTGACCGCGCCCTACCTGACGGCCGACGGCCTGCTCGCCCTGCCCGTCAAAGCCCTACTCACCGCCGGCTCCCACCACTGACCCGGGGCGGCCGGCTGATCACTCGCCCAGCAGGCCGACGAGAACCCGCGACATCGTGTCCTCGAAGCGTGGCGCCGGCACCAGCGAACCACCGGTCAGCGCCGCCGTCAGGTGAGCGTGCCGGCCCGCGGCGATCGCATGGGCCAGGTAGGCGCTCTGCTTCTGCCGAGCGCTGGAGCCACCGTTGAGTTCGTTCAGGGCGAGGGCGGCGGTGAGCGAGCTCATCACGGCGTACGCCTCCAGCTTGCGGCCCGTGTCCGCCGGGTGCCCGGCGAGGACCGCCAGCACGTGTTCCAGCAGGTCGGTGCCGTGCGGGCCGAGCGCCGATTGGGTGAGCACCAGTTCCGGCAGCCAGCCGTGCCGTCGCATCAGCTCGCGCCCCTGCCGGCACACTTCCAGCAGGCCCGGCAGCCAGGGACCACCCGGCGCCGGCAGTTCGTACCCGGCCGCCACCTCATCGGTCATCAGGTCGAGCAGGTCGTCCCGACTGTCGACGTAGCGGTAGAGCGACGCCGCACCGGTGCCCAGCTCGGCGGCGACGCGGCGCATCGAGACAGCGGCCAGGCCCTCTCGGTCGGCCAGCGCGATGGCCGCCGCGGTCACCTCGGTCCGAGACCGCTCGGCCGGTCGGCCCACCCCTGTGCGCCGCTCCCGAAGCCATACCGGCACCGCTTCCATGCCACCCCTCTCGATTGCGTCCAGCTTATCTTTTCGAATACAGTGTTCGCGAACACCGTTCCCAAATGGGTGAGGCAGAGATGACCAGAACCTCGCACACCGCACGCAACGGCGACGTGCGCCTCGCGGTCGACGACCTCGGCGGCGCCGGCGGTGACCCGCTGCTGCTGATCATGGGGCTCGGCGTCTCGCGCTTCTATTGGCCCGACGGCCTGGTCGCCGCGCTGATCGAGGCCGGTTTCCACGTGGCCTCCTTCGACGGCCGGGACGCCGGCGGCTCCACCCACTTCGACGACGTCCCGGTCGGCAATCCGCTGACCGCATTGTTCCGCCGTCGGCCGCCCGCCTACACCGCCGAGGACATGGCCGACGACACCGTCGCCGCCCTGGACGTGCTCGGCTGGCCGCAAGCTCACCTCTTCGGCATCTCCCAGGGCGGCCTGGTCGCTCAGCGCACCGCACTGCGCCATCCGGAACGAGTGCACACCTTGACCTCGTACGCCGCCATACCCAGCGACGTCCGTGGCGCTGCCGTCCTGCGCTACGTGCACCTGCCGTTCCTGGCACGTCTGGCGCGCATGCGCCAACCCGCCGGCCGCGACGGCGACGTAGCGGCCGGCCTGGCTCTGTTGCGGGCGGTCGCCTCGCCCGGCTACCCGTTCGACGAGCAGGACGCCCGCCTCCGGGTGGAGCGTGAACTCGACGCCGGGCTGCCCAGCGGCGTCCGCGACAACCGCGCCCAGGCCCGGCAGACCGGCGCCACCTGGCACGGCCCGCGCCTCCGCGAGCTCCGCGTGCCCACCATGGTGCTGCACGGCGAGCTAGACCCGCTTGTCCGCCCGGCGGCCGGCCGCAGGATCGCCGCCTCGGTGCCGGCCGCCCGCTATGTCGAGTTGCCCGGCGTCGGCCACGATCTGCCCCGAGAGATCTGGCCGACCATGGTCCGCGAGATCCGGGCCACCTGAGACGAGATCAGGGAACGGAGAGGGCCGGAAGGGAGGGCTCGCGGCCTAGGCGGGCGGCGTCCCGGCTCGGGGGCCCACCGGTCAGGTCGATGTCGGCTACTCGGCCTACGACACGATGAAGGGGGGCCTGAACACGCTGACCCGGTTCCTGGCCAAGGAACTCGCGCCCCGGGGCATCCGGGTCAACGCGGTCTCGCCCGGGCCGACCCGCACCCGGCTCGCGGATGCCTCCGGCGTGGTCGGCTTCGACGCCTATCCCGAAGTCATCCCGATGCTCGCCGCTAAGACGGCGCTCGGCCGGCTCGGCGAGCCCGAGGATGTCGCCCTGGTGATCGCCAGCCTGCTCGGCGACGAGAGCCGCTGGATCACCGCGCAGAACGTCGAGGTCTCCGGCGGTTTCGACCTCTAGAGAATCGCGTCGAGGGCGGCGACGTCGTCGGCGGTCAGTTCCCAGGCGCCGGCCGCCGCGTTCGCGTGCACCTGCTCGGCGTTGGTGGCGCCCGCGATCACGCTGGCCACGGCCGGGCGGGCGGCCAGGCCGGCGATCGCCACGTCGAGCAGGCTGTGGCCGCGGTCGGCGCCGAACGCGGTGAGCGCCTCGATCGTGTCCCAGTCGGCGGCGTCGAGCCAGCGCTGGTAGCGGTCGAGCGACAGCCGGGTGCCCGCGGCCGGTTTCTCGCCGCGACGGTATTTGCCGGTGAGCAGGCCCGAGTCGAGCGGGAAGAACGGCAGCAGGCCCAGCCCGAACTGCTCACAGGCCGGCACGACCTCGGTCTCGACCTCGCGGTGGAGCAGGCTGTACTGGTTCTGCGCGCTGATGAACGGGGTCAGGCCGGCCGCGCGGGCGGTCCAGTCGGCGTCCGCGATCTGCCAGCCGGCGAAGTTCGAGTTGCCCAGGTAACGCACCTTGCCCGAACGGACCAGGTCGTCGAGGGCGGCCAGCGTCTCCTCGATCGGGGTCTGCGGGTCGGGCTGGTGCAGCTGGTAAAGGTCGATGTGGTCGGTCTCGAGCCGGCGCAGCGACGCCTCGACCGCGCGCACGATGTAACGGCGTGAGCCCCGGGCGCCGAAGTCGTTGCCGTTGAGCCCGTCCATGGTCAGGCCGAACTTGGTGGCCAGCACGACGTCGTCCCGGCGGCCCTTGAGCGCTGCGCCGAGGCACTCCTCGGAAGCGCCGTGCGGCGTGCCGTAGACGTCGGCCGTGTCGAACAGCGTGATCCCGGCGTCGAAAGCGGCGTCCACGACCTCGCGCGTGCCGTCGGCGTCCAGTTTGCGGCCGAAGTTGTTGCAGCCGATGCCGACGACGGAGACGACCAGGCCCGAGGAGCCCAGCCGTCGGTAGTTCATCTCACTCATGACCAAGACCCTATGCCCGATTGTCCCGAGCTTTGCCCAGGACCGCACGACATAGGCATCCGTCTATTGACACAAGCTGGAAACAAATCGCACTCTCCGTGAGAGCGCTCTCCATCCCCCTCTGCGGAAGGTGTTCCCCGTGCGTACCCTCCTGCGAGCTCTGGCCGCCGCGGCCCTGGCCATACCGGCCGCGGTCGCGATCTCCCCACCCGCGGCCCAGGCCATCGGTCCCAACCTCCTGCCCGTCACCGTCACCAACAACACCGGCCGCGGCGAAGCGGTGTACCTGTACGTCATCGGCATCCAGCTGTCGTCCGGCCGGCTCGGCTACGTCAACCAGGGCGGCACCTTCACACCGTGGACCGGCGGGGCGAACCCCCCGGCCCCCGCACCCGACGTCTCGATCCCCGGCGCCGGAAACGGCGGTGCCACGACGGTCCAGTTCCCGCGCGGCTTCTCCGGCCGGGTCTACTTCTCGCTGGGCGAGAAGCTCAAGTTCTTCCTGACCCCGGACGGCCTCGTGCAGCCCGCGCCGTGGGCGGGCGGCGACGCCAACCAGAACATCCTGTTCGACTGGAGCGAGTTCACCTACAACGACTCCGGGCTGTGGCTGAACAGCTCGCAGGTCGACATGTTCGCGGTGCCGCACGCCGTCTCGGTGACCGGCGCCTCCGGCGCGACCAAGCGCACCGGCGACCTCGTGGCGAACGGCCGCGACAACGTCATCAACACCATCCGCGGTACGTCGGGGCTGGCCAACACCGTTTACACCCGATCCGACGGTACGGTGCTGCGGGTGCTCGCCCCGGGCAAGGCGGCCGGTGCGGGTCTGATGAGCAACACGTACCTCGACCCGTACATCTCGTCGGCCTGGAACGCATACACCGGGAAGACTTTGACCGTGGTGCCGTTCGGGGACCAGCCGAACACCAAGTACTTCGGACGGACCTCCGGGAACGTCATGCGCTTCACCAACTCGTCGGGCGCGCAGGTGGCGCAGTTCAACCGTCCGTCGTCGGGCTCGGTGTGGGGCTGCGACGGCGACCTGCCCGCGCCGAACGACCTGGTCGTGGGGCCGATCTCGCGGACCCTGTGCGCGGCGCTGAACCGGGGCACGCTCGGCACGATCGACACCCAGCCCAGCACGAACGCGGCCGACTTCTACCGCAACAGCCCGACCAACGTGTACGCCAAGGTGATCCACGCGAACATGCAGGACGGGAAGGCGTACGCGTTCGCCTTCGATGACGTCGGCGCGTTCGAATCGCTGGTGCACGACGGGGATCCGCGCTCGGCCGGCCTGCACCTGACCCCGTTCACCGGTGGTGGCGGCGGGACGACGCCGCCCCCGACCAGCGGCGCCGTGCCGGTGATCAGCTCACTCAACAACAAATGCATCGACGTGCCGAACGGGAACTTCGCGGACAGCGTGCCGTTGCAGATGTGGCCCTGCAACAACTCGATCGCCCAGAAGTTCACTTTCACCGGCGGCACCCTGAAGACCGAGAACAACAAGTGCATGGACGTGCAGGCGGCGTCGACGGCCAACGGGGCCCCGATCCAGCTCTACACGTGCAACGGCACCGGGGCCCAGCAGTTCGTGCTGAGCGGCGCCGGCGACCTGGTCAACCCGCAGTCCAACCGATGCGTCGACATCAGGGACGTGAACTCGGCCGACGGCGCCCGGCTCCAACTGTGGGACTGCGCCGGCACCGCCAACCAGAAATGGCGTAAAGGCTAGGCCCGCGCGGCCGGTATCGTCGACGGGATGATCTTCCTCGGCGGTGGCGGCAGCGAGAACGACGAGGCGCTGCTGGGACGAGGTCTTCGAACCCGGGCAGCGCCTCGCCGTCTGGCCGTACGCCATGCCACCCGCCCGCGCCGCGGCGACCTTCGAGTGGCTGACGGCGGCGCTGGCCCCTCGGGGCGACTTCACGCTCCCGGTCGAACTAGCCGACGCCGACGTGCTGGTCATTCCCGGCGGCAACACCTTCGACCTCCTTGCCGCCGTACGCCAACGTGAGCTGCTGTCCAGCTTGGCGGCCTTCCTATCCGGCGGCGGCCGCGTCTACGGCGGCAGCGCAGGCGCCATTTTGCTGGGCGCCGACATCGCGATCGCCGGCATCCTCGACCCCAACGACATAGGCCTTGCCGACACGGCTGGCGCCGACCTCCTGTCGGGTCACGTGGTCTATCCCCACTACACAGCCGACCAGGAACAGACGGCCCTCGCCTGGGCCACCACCCACAACGCCCCGGTCCTAGCCATCCCCGAAACCGCAGGCGTAGTAGTAGCCGCCTCCCAGGCCCACAACACCGGCCCTTCCCCGGTCCACGTCTTCACCCCCCAGACCCACAAAACCCACAACCTTGGCGCGACCTGGTCCTTAGCAGATCGCTAGGCCACCCGACGTCGTCCCCAGCGGCGATCCGCGAGCAGACTCGTGACCCCGCCCGACGTCATCCACATCGGCCTTCCGCAGTATGACTACGAGCCGCTTCCGAGCCCGTCCAGTGTTGTCGGCGCGAGTGGATGCGGCCCGTGGTTGACGACCAGGGCGGGGCTGGACCCTCGATCGCCAGATGCTGCGCCACGGTCAGTCCGTCGAGGCTCTCCACCGAATGGGGCCGCCGGGTCGCTGACCAGGCCGCGGTTGAGGCCGACCATGCCGGCCTCGCGCTCTGATGGCCGGCCGGCGCGGTCGGCCGTGCCGCTCTGCGCGAAGCGCCGCGCGCGTGGGCCGCGCGGTGGGTGGGAGGGACTACGCGGTGGACTGGGATGCCTGATCGGGTGGATGCGCTGCGGGCCCCACCGCATGGGGCGCGGCCAATACGATCGGGTGGTGCAGAATCCTACGCGTGAGCTGACGGTGGACGACCAGGAGCTGATCGAGTTTGCCCGGCAGGTCGTCGACGCGAACACCGACGGCGAGGACGGCGTGCACACGATGGGCGCCGCAGTGCGCGATGTCGATGGCCAGATCTACGGTGGTATCAACCTCTACCACTTCACCGGCGGCCCATGCGCCGAACTGGTCGCGCTGGGCCACGCCCGCGCCTCCGGTGCCCGCGAGCTGACCACCATCGTCGCGGTCGGCAACTGGGGACGGGGACCCGTCGGCCCGTGCGGCCGCGACCGCCAGGTTCTCTTCGACTACCACCCCGACATCCGCGTCATCCTGCCCACCGACCAGGGCATCCGCAGCGTCCGCATCACCGACCTGATGCCGTTGGCCGCCCGCTGGACCATCGACTCAGGCACACAACCCTTCGACCCGAACCCTCTCCCCAGCACCCAAACCGCTCCCTAGACGACCGACCCGACCGGAGCCGGGATCCAGCGACGGCTGCAGGGTAGGCAGGCGCGCTGTTGCTCGCCGAGCGGTTCCCCGGCAACTTTCGTCCTCGTCGACGAAGGCCGGCCCGCCGCCGTCCTCGGCCGGTGGCTGCCGGCCTTGTCTGGGCTGCGGAGCGGCCGACAGGTCCCGGCGACGACCGTCGGTAACCGACCCAGCGGCCCGAGCGCCGAGGGGTCGCTGTTGGGGAGGGCGAAGCCCTTCCCGGAGGGTGAGCAACCGCCGGGGCGTGACGTGCTGACCGTTACCGGCACGGTGCGCTCGCGCAACCCACCACCCAGGCCGGCCTGCCCGACCGACTCCCCTGCCCGGACCATTATCGCGGCAGCGCAGACCACCCACCGCGATGGGGCCCCCGCCCACCCTGTTCAGGCACTTCGCCGCGAGCAACCCCTTCGCTCTGCCGGAGCCGGCTCGCCCGCGAGGTTGGTGGCCGAGGGTGCCCAAGAAAGGCCTAGATGCCTTACCGCCTCTCTTGGGCACCCTCGGCCACCAACCGTCCAAGCGCAAGAAAGTCCAACCAACGGCCCGCCACGAGATCCCACAGCCCAATCCACAGCACACGGGCGCCGACGATGGCAGTGCAAGTCGACAAGAGAGGTGCAGGCCGATGGCAGGGATGGGGGGAACGGCTCAGGCTTCTGAGGGGTTGGCCAGGTCTCGGTAAGCCGGCCGCAGCAGGTCGATCAGGGGGATGTGGCGCACGCGGACGGGTGGGGCGTCCAACGCGCGGAGTAACAGCTCCGGCGGTGCGGTGATGCGGGACGGGCGTTCACGGAGGCGGCTCAGGCTGATGGCGGGGGAGTAGAAGTCGGCGAGACGATCCCCCAAAGGGGACTCATCGACGGCCAGCGGGTCGATCGGTGGCGCCGGCTCGGGGGTCCCGCGCAAAGCCTCGAGCAGAGCGTCCCGCGAGCGGCCGCGCCAGGCCAGAACCAAGAACGGGTCATCGTCAAAGGCCTCAGCCAGAACGTAGAGGACCGCGGAGCCATGCTTACAGGGCACACTCCAGTCTGGACAGTTGCACCGAATGTCGAGCTGCGAAGGAAAGAGCGGCGCCTCGTGGGCAGCAAACAGCTCGACGATCTCGTGCGGCATCTCGCCCGCCAGCAACGCCGCGCGATATAGCGCCTGGGAACCCAGCGCCTCGGTCAGCTCTGTCCACAGTGCTCCATCGAAGGCCCCGATCTCGATCGTGACCTCGTAGGGCTGCGGCCGCGAGCCCTGCACCCGGCCCGTGACCTTGCCCGCGGCCAGCGCGAAATCCATCACCTGGCCCTTGCGCGCGTAGGCCCGCCCCCGAGCCAGCCGGCCGCCGTCGCAGATCTGTTCGAGCACGTCGACGAAGCGGCGCGACCACCACTGCTCGCCGATTTTGCCGCGTTTGGCGCGCACCGCGATGCCGCCCTCGACCTCGATCGGCTTGCCGCCCTCGAAGAACTTTCCGTCGCGACCGATAGGCATGTCAGCGCACCGCCGCAGGGTCGAGCGCGAACAGCTCGCGCAGCTGGTCGGTGTTGAGTTCGCTGATCCAGTCTTCGCCGGTGCCGACGACCGAGGAGGCGAGCGCCTTTTTCCGCTCGATCATCGCGTCGATTTTTTCCTCCAGGGTGCCAGTGCAGATGAACTTGCGGACCTGTACGTTGCGCGACTGTCCGATACGGAACGCCCGGTCGGTGGCCTGGTCTTCGACCGCGGGGTTCCACCACCGGTCAAAGTGGACGACGTGGTTGGCCGCAGTCAGGTTGAGCCCGGTGCCGGCCGCCTTGAGCGAGAGCAGGAAGAGCATCGGCTCGTCGTCGGTCTGGAAGCGCTCGACCAGCTCGTCGCGCTTGGCCTTCGACAGTCCACCGTGGAGCCACAGCACCGGGCGGTCGACGTGCGCCGCGAGATAGGGCTGCAGCAGGGAGCCCCACTCCGCGTACTGCGTGAAGATCAATGCCTTGTCGCTGTCCTCGATGATCTCTTCGGCGAGCTCTTCCAACCGGGCCAGTTTGCCCGAGCGCGCAGGCAGCCGCGAGCCGTCCTTGAGCAGGTGGACCGGGTGGTTGCAGACCTGCTTGAGCTTGGTCATCGCAGCCAGTACGTTGCCGCGCCGCTGGATGCCCTCGCTGCCCGAGATCGCCTCCATCATGTCTTCGACGACGGCCTGATAGAGCGTGGCCTGCTCGGGCGTGAGCGTGCACCACACCTTCATCTCGTTCTTCTCCGGCAGGTCCGAGATGATGGTCTTGTCGGTCTTGAGGCGGCGCAACACGAATGGCCCGGTCGCCCTCTTCAGCGCGGCCGCGGCGTCCTCGTCCTGCCGCACCTCGATCGGTTCCTGGAAGCGGCGGCGGAACCTCTTGATGGGGCCGAGCATGCCGGGATTGCAGAAGTCCATGATGGACCACAGCTCGGCCAGGTGATTTTCCACCGGCGTGCCGGTCAGGGCGAGCCGGGTGCGCGAGGGCACCGCCCGCACGGCTTGGGCCTGACGGGTACCGCTGTTTTTGATCGCCTGCGCTTCATCGCAGGCAACTCGTCCCCATTGGACGCTGCGCAGCGCCTCCAGGTCGCGGACCGCTGTGCCGTAGGTGGTGACCACGAGATCGGCGTCGGCCACGGCCGCGTCGAAGTCGTCGCCGCGCCGGCGGGTGCCGCCGTGGTGCACGTAGACCCGCAGGCTCGGCGCGAACCGAGCCGCCTCCTTGAACCAGTTGCTGACCAGAGACATAGGACAGATGAGCAGGGTCGGCGCGACCGGGGTGTCGTCGCTGCGCTCGGCGAGCAGCAACGAGAGGGTCTGGGCGGTCTTGCCGAGGCCCATGTCGTCGGCGAGGATGCCGCCCAGCCCGAGGCGTGACAGGAAGTGCAGCCAGGAGAGGCCGCGCTCCTGATAGGGCCGCAGGCTGCCCTGGAAGGTGGGCGGTGTCGGAACCGGAGCCAGCCGCTCGGCCGCTTGACCGGAGAGCAGGTCGCCGAGCATGCCGTCGGCGTCGACCTCGACGAGCGGCAGGTCTTCCTCGCCGCCGTCCATCACCTGCTGGAGCACCTCGCCCGCGGTGAGCTCGCCCTCGCGTTGCTTGCCGACCGCCTTGAGGGCCGCCCGCAGCTGCCGGTCATCGAGCTCGACCCACTGGCCGCGGACCCGCACCAGCGGCACCTTGAGCCGGGCCAGCTCGGCCAGCTCATCGGCGGTGACGGCGCTGTCGCCGATCACCAGGTCGAGCTTGAAGTCGACCAGCTCGTCGAGCCCGAAGCCCGAATCGCCCACGGCCCGTGAGGCCGTGCCCTTCTTGGATTTGGACCGCGTGGTCAGCTTGAGCCCGACGCCCTTGCGCCCGGCCCAGGCCGGCAGCTGCACACCGAACCCGGCCGCCTGCAGCAGCGGGGCCGCCTGCCGCAGGAACTCGTGCGCCTCGGACGTGTCGACCTCCATGGCGGCCGGCTCCTGGTCGCGGAGCGCCACGTGCAGCAGCGGGAACAGGCGCACGGCCCGGCCCAGCCCGGCCAACAGGGTCTCGTCGGGCCGGCCGGTCAGGCCGGGAAGGCGGCCACCGTCCCAGACCTCGGTGGCGGGCAGATAGAGGCTCGGATCCTCGGCGGACTGGAGCGCGAACTCCAGGCCCCACATGTCGGTGCTCGGCTCGGGCTCGAGCAGCCGGAAGCTGACCCGGATCGGGCCGTTGGCCTCGTAGGCCGCCCGCAACCACTCGTCGAGCGCGGCCCGCAGGTCGCGTTCCTCGTCTGGCTTGGCCGCCGGGAGGGCGGGGTCGGCCGCGGTGAGCGCGGCTATCCACCGGTCGGGCAGGGGACCCTTGGGGCCGGCCCGGTGACCGAGCAGAATCCGTTCGGGCATGACCGAGCGGGCGCCACCGTCGACCAGCGAGTCGAGCGCGTCCCGCAGGGTCTCGGACACGCTGCCGCCGGTCGCGCGGACGACCGGCGGCAGCGCGTCGGCGAAGTCGCGATAGGTGACCGCGTCGGCGCCGGTGAGGACCGGCCGCCAGCGGGCGGCCGCCACGCCGGCCTCGGTGACCAGCTGCGGCAGCATGCGGCCACGCCGGGCCAGGTCACAGGCGTGGCCGGCCAGCACGCAGAGATAGCGCAGCGACGACCCGGCCAGCCACGACCCGGCCGGGTCGGGGTCGGACAGCGCGCCGAGCACCGCCAACGCGGCGTCGCCCGGCACCAGCAGGACCGGCACGCTCCACTCGCCGAGCCTGACCCCGCGACCGGCGGCCTCGAGGCCGGTGTCAGGGGAGGGCAGCGGACCGCGTGCCGTCGAAGGCAGCTGAAGCGCCAGCGAGCCCGCCGTAACCTTGGCGAGCGCATGGTCGGACGACTCGGCCAGGGCCGCGAGCAGCGCCTCGGCGGCGACCGCGAACGGATGTGGCCGCGCCTGAGCTCGAGAAGAGGTGGTCAAGGGAAGGGCCGGATCTTCGGCCCAGAGCGCGAGCTGACCCGGCCGGTCTGTGCCCGGCACCCAGCCGCCATGCACGACGAGCACACTCACCCCCTGGAAGAACGCATCGAGACTAACCAGCCGGGAGCCCGGCGACGAGTTACGACTCGTCGGGGGTGGCCCACTCGACCAACTCGTAGATCACGCCGTTGGGATCGGTGACCAGGAAGAGACGCTCGCCCCACGGCTCCTCACGGATCGGCTCGGTGATCGCGACCCCCTCGGCGGTCAGGCGGTCGAGCTCGGCCTCGAGCGGGCCGTCGACCACGAAAGCGACAACCACCCCGTCGGCGTGGCGAGCGCGCAGGGCTGGCGGCAGCACCTCGAGGCCGCGGCGCAGGAAGACCACGTCGAAGCCGGCGGTCTCGTGGCCCAGGGAGACGAAGCCGTCGGCGCTCATCCGCTCGGTGAACCCGAAATGCTCCGCGAGAAACTTGCCGGAAGCCGGGACGTCGTCAACGGTGAGGGAGAGGGCGGACGAGGTGATCTTCACAGATTGCCTCCCAGAAGTGGTTACCTGTACGTCGTACACAATACGTCGTACAAGAAAGGAGTGCCACCCCGTGGCCGAGGCTCGACGCACCATCGATCTGCTCTGGTTCCCCGAGGCGGGCGAGAAGCGGCGTGGCCGTCGTCAGGGCCTGAGCGTGCCCCAGGTGGTCGAGACGGGCGTGGCGCTGGCCGACGCCGAGGGTCTCGAGGCGGTGACCATGCGCCGGGTCGCCCAGGAGTTGGGCGTCGTCCCGATGACGCTCTACACCTACGTCCCCGACAAGGCGACGCTGCTCGAGCTCATGCTCGACCGGGTCTACCTGGCCATGCCCCGGGCCGAGCACCCGGGCGAGCCGTGGCGCGACCGGCTGGCCGCGATCGCCGAGGAGAACCGCCGCCTCTACGAGGAGCACCCGTGGGCGGCCGAGATGCCCGCCGGCCGTCCGCCGCTCGGGCCGGGCCTGATGGCGAAGTACGAGCACGAGCTCCAGGCGTTCGAGGACTGCGGGCTGGACGACGTGACCACCGACGCCGCGCTGACCTTTCTGATCGGTTTCGTCCAGTCCTCTGCGCGGTCAGCCGCCGACGCGCGGGCCGAGGCGACCCGTTCGGGCACCGACGACATCGGGTGGTGGGAGATGCACCGCCCGGCCTTCACCGTGATCTTCGACGAGGAGGCCTATCCGCACGCGGCACGCATCGGCGCCGCCGCCGGCGAAGCCCAAGAGGCAGCGATCAACCCCGACCACGCGTACGCGTTCGGGCTGGAACGGGTCCTCGACGGGCTGGGCGCGCTGATAAACCAGTGACCCTCGCCGCTGACGCTCCCGGCGAAGGGGACGTAATCTCGACAACGTGACGGCGAACCCGGAGATCGACAGCATCCTGCAGCGAGCCGCCGACGGCGGGCGGATCACGCCCGAGGAGGCGCTGCTCATCTACACGGAAGCGCCCTTCCATGCGCTGGCCGAGGCCGCCGACACGGTGCGCCGCCGCCGTCACCCCGAGGGCATCGTCACCTACCTGATCGACCGCAACATCAACTACACGAACGTCTGCGTGACGGCGTGCAAGTTCTGTGCCTTCTTCCGCGCGCCCAAGCACTCCGAGGGCTGGTCGCACCCGATGGAGGAGATCCTGCACCGCTGCGGCGAGGCGCTCGATCTCGGCGCCACCCAGGTGATGTTGCAGGGCGGCCACCACCCCGAGTTCGGCGTGGAGTACTACGAAAATCTCTTCTCCTCGGTCAAGCAGGCCTATCCGCAGCTGGTGATCCACTCGATCGGCCCGAGCGAGATCCTGCACATGGCCAAGGTCTCGCAGGTCTCGATCGAGGAGGCCGTCGTGCGGATCAAGGCCGCCGGGCTCGACTCGATCGCCGGCGCCGGCGCCGAGATGCTGCCCGACCGCCCGCGCAAGGCGATCGCCCCGCTCAAGGAGAGCGGTGCCCGCTGGCTCGAGGTGATGGCCGTCGCGCACCGCCACGGCCTCTCGTCGACCGCGACGATGATGATGGGCACCGGCGAGACGAACTTCGAGCGCATCGAGCACATCCGCATGATCCGTGACGTGCAGGATCTGGCCGTGGCCAACGGCTACCGCGACGATGCCGTCGAGACGAGTCACGAGGTCGGCGGCTTCCGGGCGTTCATCCCTTGGACCTACCAGGCGGAAAACAACCACCTGAAGGGCCGCACGCAGGCCACGACGATGGAATACCTGCGGTTCCTGGCCATGTCGCGCCTGTTCTTCGACAACTTCTCGCACCTGCAGGCGAGCTGGCTGACCACCGGTAAGGACGTCGGCCAGCTGGCCCTTCACCTGGGTGTGGACGACCTGGGCTCGATCATGCTCGAGGAAAATGTGATCTCCTCGGCCGGCGCCCGGCACCGCTCCAACCTGCACGAGCTGATCTGGATGATCCGGACCGCCGACCGGACGCCGGCCCAGCGCGACACGCTCTATCGCCACCTGGCCGTGCACCACACGCCGGCCGACGACCCGACCGACGACCGCGTGGTCTCGCACTTCTCGTCGATCGCGATGCCCGGTGGCGGCGCCGGCCGCACCCAGCTTCCGCTGGTCGAGGCCTCCTGAAAGAGCTCTTCGGAGCCTCGCCATTGACCGTTCGGTCAGGTCGCCCTCCCCAAACCGGGGAGGGCGGGTTGCTCCTTCGTAACGAGCGTCGTGAACCTCTGTTGCCGGTGATGCACGCCTGGTTACGTTGCCTGCGTAAGGCCTGAGAACTTCCTGACGCAGAGCCGGGACGCGCGATCCCGGTGATGGTCGCGGACCCGACCGATGGCGGTCGTATATATAACGCACAAGGAACGGGCGGGATGGGTGACCATCCCGCCCGTTCTGTTTTGCCCAGGTGTAAGAGTGGTGCTGTGACGCGAGCAGACCTGGACAAGCAGCCGCACGAGGTCGCCGAGATGTTCGACGGCGTGGCCGAGCGGTACGACCTGACCAACACCGTGATCTCCTTCGGACAGGACAGGGGCTGGCGGCGGGCCACTCGCGCGGCCCTGTCGCTGCGGCCGGGGGAGCGGGTGCTCGACGTGGGCGCCGGCACCGGCATCTCGACCGAGGAGCTGGGCCGGTCGGGCGCGTTCGCGGTCGGCGCCGACCTGTCCACCGGCATGTTGCGGGCGGGGCGCCGGGCCCGGCCGCAGGTGCCGCTGGTGGCGGGCGACGCGCTGAAGCTGCCGTTCGCCGACGAGGCCTTCGACGCGGTCACGATCTCGTTCGCCCTACGCAACGTCGTCGACACCGAGGGGGCGCTGTGCGAACTGGCGCGGGTCACCCGTCCCGGCGGGCGCCTGGTGGTCTGCGAGTTCAGCAGCCCGACGTACGCGCCCTTCCGCACTGTCTACCTGCAATACCTGATGCGGTCGCTGCCGACGGTGGCGCGCACGGTTTCGAGCAACCCCGACGCGTACGTCTATCTCGCGGAATCGGTGCGGGCCTGGCCCGACCAGAAGGCCTTGGCGGCGCGCATCGCCGGAGCGGGGCCGTGGAGCCGGATCGGCTGGCGAAACCTGACCGGCGGCGTCGTCGCGCTGCACCGTGCCACCAAGATCGCCCAGAACTAACCTAAAGAGTTGTAAAACGGTCTTTAGGCCCGTACGGGACGAGATCTTGTTTTGCTCGAATCATGACGACCTTCGGGCAACTCGAAGACACCGACATCGACATCGCGATCGACGACAGTGAGGCCGGCGAGCGTCGGGGCATGGAACTGGCGGCCCGACTCCGGTTGGTCGCCGCGGAGGACCCTGACCTGGCACAAGAGTTGGTCGATAACCTGATCATCGCGCTCGATCGGGCAATGGAGGGCAACTTCCGCGAATACCTTGAAGGGGACGCCCGAGAAGCCGCCGAAAGGGTGTTGACGCCGGGCAATTCACCCGTCCGAAACAGTTAGGGTTCCCTTACCGGAACGACCTTCGATGGCCGTCCTAGACTCCGACTTGGGCGTGCTTGTGAACTGTTTCACGAGCCGCTGCGAGACGGAGGTGTGGTGTGCGCAACCAAGTACCATCCGGCCCTATCGCCGACGAGGCTGATGTCATAGTCGTCGGCGCCGGACCAGGTGGATCGGCGGCGGCCTATCACATGGCGCGCCACGGTCTCCGGGTTCTGCTGCTGGAAAAGACGGAATTCCCGCGTGAGAAGGTCTGCGGCGACGGGCTCACCCCGCGCGCCGTGCGCCAGCTCGTCCGGATGGGTGTCGACACCTCGGAAAAGGCCGGCTGGCTGCGCAACAAGGGCCTCCGGGTGATCGGCGGCGGCGTCCGGCTCGAGCTCGACTGGCCCGATCTCGCCAGCTTCCCCAACTACGGCCTGGTGCGCACCCGCCTCGACTTCGACGACATGCTCGCCCAGCGGGCCGTCGAGGCCGGCGTCCTGCTGCGCACCGGCGTGAACGTCTCGGGTCCGGTGCTCGACGAGGACGGCCACGCGATCGGTGTCGAGGCCAAGATCGGGCCCGACAAAGAGCCCGTCCAGTTCCGCGCCCCGCTGGTCATCTCCGCGGACGGCGTCTCGGGCAAGCTCGCGATCGCGATGGGTCTCACCAAGCGCGACGACCGCCCGCTGGGCGTGGCCGTCCGGCGCTACTACCACTCGCCGGTCCGCGCCGACGACGACTACCTCGAGTCCTGGCTCGAGCTGCGCAGCGCGAAAGACCGCAACGTGCTGCTCCCGGGTTACGGCTGGATCTTCGGCCTGGGTGACGGCCGGGTCAACGTGGGCCTCGGCATCCTCAACTCGTCCGACGCGTTCGGCAGGACCAACTACCGCACGCTGCTGACCGACTGGCTGGCCGGAACGCCGGCCGAGTGGGGCATGCGGGACGAGACCAACGCGGACGGCCCGATCCTGGGCGCCGCGCTGCCGATGGGCTTCAACCGGGTGCCGCACTACACGCGCGGCATGATGCTGGTGGGCGACTCGGGCGGCATGGTCAACCCGATGAACGGCGAGGGCATCGCGTACGCGATGGAGAGCGGCGAGCTGGCCGCCGAGGTCGCCGTCCAGGCCCTCGCTCGCCCGGCCGGCGCCGACCGGGAACGGGCGCTGCGGGCTTATCCGTCGGAGCTGAGTCTGCGGTTCGGCGGTTATTACCGCCTAGGTGGAGTATTCGTGAAGTTGATCGGCAATCCTCAGATCATGCGGATCGCCACCAAACACGGCATGCCACACCCGACGCTGATGCGGTTCGTTCTGAAGCTGCTGGCCAACCTCACCGACCCGCGAGGCGGCGACGCGATGGACCGGGTCATCAACGGTCTGACCAAGGTGGCGCCGTCGGTATGAGTACCCCGCGTGCATCTCGGGCAAATCGGACTAATAGTGTGCACAGGCTAATAGTCGAGCAGGAGAGAACATGACGATCAACCCATATGTCCCGATCGTCGGGTTAATGATCCTCGGCGCGCTCTTCGCGTTGTTCTCCGTGTCGATCGCGCCGATCGTCGGCCCGCATCGCTACAACCGCGCCAAACTCGACGCGTACGAGTGCGGCATCGAACCGGCACCGCAGCCGGTCGGTGGCGGCCGCTTCCCGGTCAAGTTCTATCTGACCGCGATGCTCTTCATCATCTTCGACATCGAGACCATCTTCCTGTACCCGTGGGCCGTCTCCTTCGGAGCGCTCGGCATCTTCGGGTTCGTCGAGATGGTGCTTTTCATCGTCACCGTGTTCATCGCCTACACCTACGTGTGGCGGCGCGGCGGCCTCAACTGGGACTGATCCGCCGGCCCTGGGTCTTTGACAGGAGACACAGTCAATGGGAATCGAAGAGAAACTACCGGCCGGCATCCTGCTGACCTCCGTCGAGAAGCTCTCCAACTGGGCTCGCAAGTCCTCGTTCTGGGGTGCGACCTTCGGCCTGGCCTGCTGCGCGATCGAGATGATGGCTGCCGGTGGCCCGCACTACGACCTCGGTCGATGGGGCATGGAGGTCTTCCGGGCCTCGCCTCGTCAGGCCGACCTGATGATCGTCGCGGGCCGGGTGAGCCAGAAGATGGCGCCCGTCGTCCGCCAGATCTACGACCAGATGCCCGAGCCGCGTTCGGTGATCTCGATGGGTGTGTGCGCCTCCTCGGGCGGCATGTTCAACAACTACGCGATCGTGCAGGGCGTGGACCACATCGTCCCGGTCGACATCTACCTGCCCGGCTGCCCGCCGCGGCCCGAGATGCTGATCGACGCCATCCTCAAGATGCGCGAGAAGGTCATGGCCGCGCCGCTCGGCCCGAACGGCAAGAAGATGCTCGAGGCCCGCAAGGCCGAGGGCAAGATGCCGATCGTGGCGCCGGGCGCGATGCCGTCGTCGTACCGGGTGGACAAGACCCGGCGTGCGGAGTGGACCCAGGCGGTCAAGGAAGGCCGCGAGGAACAGCTGCGCATCGAGAACTGGATGAAGCTGCAGCCGCACCTCCGGGAGGGTGGCAAATGACGATCGAGCCCAATGAGTCCTCCACCGGCGGGGTGCCGGTCAGCGCCGATCCGGTCGGCGCCGACTTCGACGCGCCGGCTCAGACGCCGGGCAGCCCGCGCAAGGGCATGTTCGGCATCACCGGCACCGGCGACGTGTCCGGCTTCGGCGGCCTGGTGCGCCGGCAGGCCGAAGTGGTGGGCACCCCCAAGCCGTACGGCGGTTACTTCGACGAGGTCACCGACGCGCTCGAGGAGGCGTACCCCGCCTTCGCCGACGCGATCGAGCAGGTCGTCGTCGACCGGGGCGAGCTGACCCTGCACATCAAGGCGGAGCGGATCGCCGAGGTCGCGCAGATCATGCGGGACGACGAGTCGCTGCGCTTCGAGCTGTGCTCCTCGGTGTCCGGCGTGGACTACCTGAACAGCGACGCCCGCCGCCTGCACGTGACCTACCACCTGGCCTCGATGACCTATCGCCGCCGGGTGCGCCTCGAGGTCGCGGTGGCGGTCGGCACGAGTGTCCCGACGGTCACCGGCGTCTACCCGACCGCCGACTGGCAGGAGCGGGAGACGTACGACATGTTCGGGGTGGTCTTCACGGGTCACCCGAACCTGACGCGGGTGCTCATGCCGGACGACTGGGAGGGCCACCCGCAGCGCAAGGACTATCCGCTCGGCGGCGTGCCCGTCGAGTACAAGGGCGCCCAGATTCCGCCTCCCGACCAGCGGAGGGTCTACCAATGACACAGTCCGGATACGCAAGCGAACGCGAGACCACCGAGGGTCGCGTCTTCACGGTCACCGGCGGCGACTGGGACACGGTCACCGGCAGCATCGACCCGCTGAGCAACGAGAAGATCGTCGTCAACATGGGTCCGCAGCACCCGTCGACGCACGGCGTGCTGCGTCTCGTGCTCGAGCTCGAGGGCGAGACGGTCACCGAGGTGCGGCCCGTCGTCGGTTACCTGCACACCGGCATCGAGAAAAACCTCGAATACCGCAACTGGACGCAGGGCACGACGTTCGTGACCCGCGCCGACTACCTGGCGCCGCTGTTCAACGAGGCCGGTTACTGCCTCGCGGTCGAGAAACTGCTCGGCATCACCGACCAGATCACCGAGCGGGCGAACACGATCCGGGTGCTCTTCATGGAGCTCAACCGCATCTCGTCGCACCTGGTGTGGCTCGCCACGACGGGCATGGAGCTCGGCGCGATCTCGATGATGCTGTACGGCTTCCGCGAGCGGGAGTACATCCTCGACATCTTCGAGGAGACGACCGGCCTGCGGATGAACCACGCGTACATCCGCCCGGGCGGTGTCGCCCAGGACGTCCCCGACTCCGCGATCAAGAAGATCCGCGACTTCCTGGTCTATCTGCCCAAGAAGCTCAAGGAGTACGAGGACATGCTCTCCGGCCAGATCATCTGGCAGGAGCGTACGAAGGGTGTCGCCGTTCTCGACGTCACCGGCTGCCTTTCGATGGGCGTCACCGGCCCTGTCCTACGCGCCTCGGGCCTGGCCTGGGACCTGCGCAAGACGATGCCGTACTGCGGTTACGAGAACTACGAGTTCGACGTTCCGACCGCGACCACCGCGGACGTCTGGGGTCGCTACCAGGTGCGGCTGGCCGAGATCCGGGAATCGCTCAAGATCGTCGAGCAGGCCCTCGACCGGCTCAAGCCGGGGCCGATCTTCGTGGCCGACAAGAAGATCGCCTGGCCGGCCCAGCTGGCCGTGGGCATCGACGGCATGGGCAACTCGCTCGAGCACGTCGCCAAGATCATGGGCCAGTCGATGGAATCCCTGATCCACCACTTCAAGCTCGTGACCGAGGGCTTCCGGGTGCCGCCGGGCCAGGTCTACGTCGCGATCGAACACCCGCGCGGCGAGCTGGGCGTGCACGCCGTCTCGGACGGCGGCACCCATCCCTACCGGGTCCACCTGCGGGACCCGAGCTTCGTGAACCTCCAGGCCATCCCCGCGATGGCCGAAGGTGCGCTGCTGGCCGACGTGATCGCCGGCGGCGCGTCCCTGGACCCCGTGATGGGTGGGTGTGACCGCTAAATGTCCGATACCACGGTGGAATTCTCCCCCGCCGCCGCTCCGCTGGCCGAGAGGCTGCTCGCGCCGGCACTCGAGATCATCGCTCGCTACCCCGAGGGCCGCAGCCGCTCGGCGCTGCTGCCGCTGCTGCACCTCGTGCAGACCGAGGAGGGCTTCGTCAGCCCGAACGGCGTGGCCTTCTGCGCCGAGGTGCTGGGCATCAACAAGGCCCAGGTCGGCGCGGTCGCCACGTTCTACACGATGTACAAGCGGCGGCCGACCGGCGAATACCTGGTCAGCGTCTGCACCAACACCCTGTGCAACGTGCTCGGCGGCCAGCAGGTCTACGACGAGCTGTCCGAGCACCTCGGTGTCGGGCACGACGAGACCACGGCCGACGGCAAGATCACGCTGGAGCACGCCGAGTGCCTGGCCGCTTGTGACTACGCGCCGGTGGTGACGGTCAACTACGACTTCGCTGTCGACGAGGCCACTCCCGAGACGGCGATCGGCCTGGCCGAGTCGCTGCGCCACGGCGAGCGGCCCATCCCGAGCCGGGGCGCGCGGGTCTGCTCACTCAAGGACATGCAGCACCAGCTGGCGGGCTTCGCCGACCTCCGGGACGGCGCGGTCGCCGACGGCCCGGCCGGAGCGCCCACCCTGCGCGGCGTGACCCTGGCCCAGGAGCACGGCGTCGCGGTGGCCGACTTCAACCCGGACACCCCGATCGCCAAGACCAAGCCGTCGCCCCGCGAGGAGAGCCGCGGCAAGGTCGCCACAGTGGTCGACAAGGCTGCGAGCGCGGTCAAGGCGGTGGCCGAGAAGGTCGACCCCCGCTCGGCCAAGCAGGCCACCGACAACGCCGGCAAGCCGATCGTGACCGGTGACGCCAAGGACCCCGAGGTCCGTACGGCCGAGAAGCGCAATCCCACGGCGAGCACACCGGACAAGACCGGGACGGCCGACGAGAAGAAGCCGGTGCCGTCGAACCCCGCCGAGGCGGCCGGTGCCGCCGCCAACCAGCCCGCCGGTGATGGCAAGCCGGCCGGCGACAGCGTCGGCAACGAGGAGCAGAAGTGACTCAGCCACGGCGGGAGATCCTGCAGAAACTGACCCCGGTCCTCACCAAGCGCTGGCTCTCGCCGGATGCCTGGCAGATCGGCGTCTACGAGCGGCTCGACGGCTATGCGGCCCTCCGCAAGGCCCTCGACGTCCACCCCGACGACCTCATCCAGCTGATCAAGGACTCGGGCCTGCGCGGCCGCGGCGGCGCGGGCTTCCCGACCGGCCTCAAGTGGGGCTTCATCCCGCAGGGCGACGGCAAGCCGCACTACCTCGTGATCAACGCGGACGAGGGCGAACCGGGCACCTGCAAGGACCTGCCGCTGATGACCTACGACCCGCACTCGCTGGTCGAAGGGGCGATCATCGCGGCGTACGCGATCCGCGCGAACCGGGCTTTCATCTACATCCGCGGTGAGGCCGTGCACGCCGCCCGCCGGCTGCGCAACGCGGTCGAGGAGGCGCGAGCCAAGGGCTACCTCGGCACGAACATCCTCGGCTCGGGCTTCGACCTCGAGCTGGTCGTGCACAGCGGCGCCGGCGCGTACATCTGTGGTGAGGAAACCGCGCTGCTCGACTCGCTGGAAGGGTTCCGCGGCCAGCCCCGGCTGCGCCCGCCCTTCCCGGCGATCGCCGGCCTCTACGCCAGCCCGACGGTGGTCAACAACGTCGGCACCATCGCCTCGGTGCCCTACATCGTGCTCGGCGGCCCCGACTGGTGGAAGAGCATGGGCACGGAGAAGTCGTCCGGCCCGATGATCTACTCGCTGTCCGGCCGGATCGCCAACCCCGGCCAGTACGAATGCGGCCTCGGCATCACGTTGCGCGAGCTGATCGAACTGGCCGGCGGCATGAAGCCCGGGCACAACCTGAAGTTCTGGACCCCGGGCGGATCGTCGACCCCGCTGCTCACGGCCGAGCACATCGACACCGCGATGGACTTCGAGGGCGTCGCCGCGGCCGGTTCGATCCTGGGCACCACGGCGATGCAGATCTTCAGCGACCAGGACTGCCCGGTCTACGCGACCTGGCGATGGCTGGAGTTCTACCACCACGAGTCGTGCGGCAAGTGCACCCCGTGCCGCGAGGGCAACTACTGGATGGTGCGCACCTACCGCCGAATCCTCAGCGGTGAGGGCACCCACAAGGACCTCGACACCCTGCAGGACACGGCCGACAACATCTTCGGCCGCTCGTTCTGCGGTCTGGGCGACGGCGCCGCGACGCCAGTCATGTCGACCCTGAAGTTCTTCCGCCAGGACTACCTGGACTACATCGAGGGCCGGACCGCTCCGCGGCTGTCCGCCAAGGCTCTGGTTGGAGCTCACTGATGACCGACGTAGCGAAAAAAGTCGATACGGTCACGCTCACCATCGACGGGATCGAGGTGACCGCGGAAAAGGGCGAGCTCGTCATCCGCGTCGCCGAGCGGATGGGCATCGCGATCCCGCGGTTCTGTGACCACCCGCTGCTCGCCCCGGCCGGCGCTTGCCGCCAGTGCCTGGTCGACATCGAGGGCCAGCGCAAGCCGGTCGCCTCGTGCACCCAGACGGTGGCCGACGGCATGATCGTGCGTACGCAGCTCACCTCCGAGGTGGCCGCGAAGGCGCAGGGCGGCGTGATGGAACTGCTGCTGGCCAACCACCCGCTGGACTGCCCGACCTGCGACAAGGGCGGCGAGTGCCCGCTGCAGAACCAGGCGATGACCAACGGCCGGGCCGAGTCGCGGTTCCACGAGCACAAGCGCGAGTACGAGAAGCCGATCCACATCTCGAGCCAGGTGCTGCTCGACCGTGAGCGGTGCATCCTGTGCCAGCGCTGCACCCGGTTCTCCGAGGAGATCGCCGGCGACAAGTTCATCGACCTGATGGACCGCTCGTCGGGCGAGCAGATCAACGTCTACCGGGACGACTTCTTCGGTGGCACCGGCACGGGCGACGGCCAGGCCGGTGACGGCGAGGGTGACATCGCCTTCAACTCCTACTTCTCGGGCAACACGATCCAGATCTGCCCGGTGGGCGCGCTCACCGGTGAGCAGTACAGGTTCCGTGCCCGCCCGTTCGACCTGGTCTCGACGCCGACCACCTGCGAGCACTGCGCGGCCGGCTGTTCGATGCGGGCCGACCACCGCCGCGGAAAGGTGTTGCGCCGGCTGGCCGGCGACGACCCGGCGGTGAACGAGGAGTGGAACTGCGACAAGGGCCGCTGGGGCTTCCAATACCAGGTCGCGAACGACCGGATCATGACGCCGTTGCTCCGCGACGCCGACACGGGTGAGCTGCGGGAGGCCTCCTGGAGCGAGGCCCTGCTGGCGGCGGCCGAGGGTCTGAAGGCTGCGACGGCCCAGGGCGTCGGGGTGCTGGCCGGTGGCCGGCTCACGGTGGAGGACGCGTACGCGTACGCGAAGTTCGCCCGGATCGCCCTCGGCACCAACGACATCGACTTCCGGGCCCGCCCGCTCAGCGCCGAGGAGGCCGACTTCCTCGCCTCCTCGGTCGCCGGGACCTCGAACGTCACCTATGAGGACGTCGAGAACGCGCCGTCCGCGGTGATCGCCGGGCTCGAGCCCGAGGAGGAGTGCCCGATCCTGTTCCTGCGCCTGCGCAAGGGGCACGGGCGCAAGAAGCTCCAGGTCACGGCGGTCGCCCCGTTCCTCTCCCGCGGCTTCGAGAAGCTGGGTTCGGCGCTGGTCGCGACGGTCCCCGGTGACGAGGCCCGCGCGCTGGCCGAGGACCCGGCGGTCGCCGCCGCGCTCTCCGCGCCCGGCGCACTGCTGATCATCGGTGAGCGTCTGGCCACCGTGCCGGGCGCCCTCTCCGCCGCGGCGGCACTGGCCGCCCGCACCGGCGCCCGCCTCGCGTGGGTGCCGCGCCGGGCCGGTGACCGCGGCGCGATCGACGCCGGCTGCCTGCCCAACCTGCTCCCGGGCGGCCGCCCGGTCAGCGACCCGGCCGCCCGCGCCGAGATCTCGCTGGCCTGGAAGACCGAGGTGGGCGCGCTGCCCAGCACGCCCGGCCGGGACACGGACGCGATCGTCGCGGCGGCCGCCGCCGGTCAGCTCGGCGGCCTGCTGGTCGCCGGCGTCGACCCCGGCGACCTGAGCGACCCGCGGCTGGCCGAGCAGGCGCTCGACAACGCCGGCTTCGTGGTCAGCCTCGAGCTGCGGCACAGCGCGGTCACCCGCCGCGCCGACGTGGTCTTCCCGGTCGCCCCGGCGGCCGAGAAATCCGGCACCTACCTCAACTGGGAGGGCCGGCTGCGGTCCTTCGGCACGGTGCTCAACACCACGGCGATGACCGACGGCCGGGTGCTCGAGGCGATCGCCGCCCTTCTGGAGGTCTCGCTCGGCACCGGCGACGTGATGGCGATCCGCCGCGAGCTGGGGGCGACGCCGATCAGCCAGGCCGCCCGCCCGGTCGCTCCGGTGGTCGCGGCCACGGCGCTGCCCGAGCCGGGCGAGCACGAGGCCGTCCTGGCCACCTGGCACACCGCGATCGACCAGAGCTCGCTGCTCGACGGTGACGAGGTGTTGGCCGGCACCGCGCGGCCGCCGGTCGCCCGGATCGGCAAGGAGCTGGCCCGGTCGCTCGGTGTGTTCGACGGTGACGCGGTCACGGTCGGCACCGACCGGGGCGCGATCACCCTGCCGGCCGCCGTCACCAACCTGCCGCCGCGCGTGGTGTGGCTGCCCACCAACTCGCCCGGTTCGACCGTCGGTCGCAGCCTGGGCGTTACCGCGGGCGCGGTCGTCCGGCTCTCGGCCGGCGCCGCGGGCCCGATCCTCGCGTCGGAGGCATCATGATTTACGCTGCGCACGCCGTGGACCCGACCCTCCAGACGTTCGAGGACGACGTCTGGTGGATCGTGCTGATCAAACTGGTCGGCGTCTTCGTCCTGCTGCTCCTGCTGACGCTCTTCACGATCGTCTACGAGCGCAAGGTCGTGGCCCGGATGGCGGTCCGGCCCGGGCCCAACCAGGTCGGGCCCAAGGGCTGGTTGCAGAGCCTCACGGACGGCGTCAAGCTGCCGTTCAAGGAAGAGATCATCCCGAAGACCGCCGACAAGGTCGTCTACTTCATCGCCCCGGTGATCTCGGCGACGGTGGCGTTCACGGCCTTCGCGGTGATCCCGTTCGGTGGCGTGGTCACGATGTTCGGCCACCGGACGGCGCTCCAGCTGACCGACGTGCCGGTCTCGGTGCTGGTGCTGCTGGCCTGCTCCTCGATGGCCGTCTACGGCGTCGTGCTGGCCGGGTGGGCCTCGGGTTCGACCTACCCGCTGCTGGGTGGTCTGCGGTCGAGCGCCCAGATGATCTCGTACGAGGTCGCGATGGGTCTGTCGATCGTCGCGGTCTTCATGACCTCCGGCACGATGAGCACCTCGCAGATCGTCGCCGCGCAGGCGCAAGGCAACCCGATCAACATTCTCGGGTGGGAGGCGACGACCCCGAGCTGGTACGCGGTCCTGCTGCTGCCCAGCTTCGTCATCTACTGCATCGCGGCCGTCGGCGAGACCAACCGGGCCCCGTTCGACCTGCCCGAGGCCGAGTCCGAGCTGGTCGGTGGTTTCCACACCGAGTACTCGTCGTTCAAGTTCGCGCTGTTCTTCCTGGCCGAGTACATCAACATGATCACCGTCTCGGCCTTCGCCACCACGCTGTTCCTCGGCGGCTGGCGGGCGCCCTGGCCGATCAGCTGGTGGGAGGGCGCGAGCTCCGGCTACTTCGCGCTGATCTGGTTCTTCGCCAAGGTGCTGATCCTGCTCTTCGGCTTCATCTGGCTGCGGGCCACCCTGCCGCGCATGCGCTACGACCAGTTCATGCGGTTCGGCTGGAAGGTCCTCATCCCGGTCAACCTGGTGTGGATCCTCTTCCTGGCCTACGTCAAGGTCGCCAACAACGAGCTGTCCCAGCAGACCAAGTGGTTCTCGATCGTCGGCATAGTGGTCGTGATCCTGCTGGTCGCCATGCTCTGGCCGGCCGCCCGCAAGCCACGGCAGCTCTCCATCGAGGAAGAGCTGGCCGCACGACCACCGGGCAGTTTCCCGGTGCCACCGATGGATCTGCAGGTGCCACCCAGTCCACGGGCCCGCCGGGCAGTGGCCGAGCGAGCCCCGGCCACTGTCGGGTCTCCTGAAGAAAACAAGGAGGTGTGACGTGGGTACGTTCACCGGCTCGTTCAAGGGCTTCGGGGTGACCTTCGCGCACATGTTTCGCAAGGTCATCACGACCGACTACCCCTTCACGCCGCCCACGCCGGCGCCGCGCTACCACGGGCGGCACATCCTCAACCGGCACCCGGACGGCCTCGAGAAGTGCATCGGCTGCGAGCTGTGCGCCTGGGCCTGCCCGGCGGACGCGATCTACGTCGAAGGCGCGAACAACACCGACGAGGAGCGTTACTCGCCCGGTGAGCGCTACGCGGGCATCTACCAGATCAACTACGCCCGGTGCATCTTCTGCGGTCTCTGCATCGAGGCCTGCCCGACCCGTTCGCTGACCATGAGCAACGAGTACGAGCTGGCCCGCGACAGCCGGCAGGACCTGATCTTCACGAAGAAGGAACTGCTGGCCCCGCTGCTGCCCGGCATGGAGCAGCCGCCGCACCCGATGCGGCTGGGCGAGACCGACAAGGACTACTACCTCGGCGCGCTCACCAACCCGGGCACCTCGGCCGGCGCCGAGCGGGCGCCGTGGGCGACCAACGAGGTCGAGGACGGCACCGGCCCGGCCGCCACCTCCGGAACGACTGCGAAGGAGGCCGTCTGATGGACCACGTATCCACCGGCGAAGCCGTCGCCTTCTGGATCCTGGGTTCGCTTGCCGTGATCGGCGCGCTCGGCATGGTGCTGGCCCGCAACGCGGTCCACTCCGCGCTCTGGCTCGTCGTGACGATGCTCTGCCTGGGCTTCCTCTACGTGGTCAACTCGGCGCCGTTCCTGGGCGCGGTGCAGATCATCGTCTACACCGGCGCGATCATGATGCTGTTCCTCTTCGTGCTCATGCTCGTCGGCCGGGACGCCTCGGACTCGCTGATCGAGACGCTCCGCGGCCAGCGGGTGGCCGCGATCCTGCTCGGTGTCGGCTTCGCCGCGCTGATCGGCACCGGCCTGGCCCGCTCGCTGGGCGACGCCACCGTGGTCGGGCTGACCGACGCCAACGCGAACGGGAACGTGCAGGGCCTCGCGGCGCTGCTGTTCACCCGGTACGTCTTCGCCTTCGAGGTCACGTCGGCGCTGCTGATCACCGCGGCCGTCGGCGCCATGATCCTGGCCCACGTCGAGACGGCCAAGGCCGACGTCGCCGACCAGCTGACCCGGATGAAGGAGCGGTTCCGGCCGGGCAGCTACCCCGGTCCCAAGGCCGGTCCCGGCGTCTACGCCAACACGATGTCGGTCGCCGCGCCCGCCCGCCTGCCGGACGGCAACGGCTCCGAGCGCAGCATCTCCCCGATCCTGCCGATCCGGGAGCTGACCGCTGACGAAGCGGCACCGAAGGGAACTCAGCAGTGAGCGCGAAGCGTTGGTCTTCAATTGAGGTGGCACAGTGACGCCTGATTATTATTTGGTGCTCGCGGCGATCCTGTTCACCATCGGCGCCGCCGGGGTGCTCGTCCGCCGCAACGCCATCGTGCTGTTCATGTGCATCGAGCTCATGCTCAACGCCGCGAACCTGGCCCTGGTCACCTTCAGCCGCATCAACGGCAGCCTGGACGGCCAGATCATCTCGTTCTTCGTGATGGTCGTTGCGGCCGCCGAGGTCGTGGTGGGTCTCGCGATCATCATGTCGATCTTCCGTACGAGGCGCTCCGCGAGCGTCGACGACGCGAACCTCCTCAAGTACTAAAGGGGCCTTCACGTGGAACAGACAGTGGAGTACGCCCCCGCGACGGGGGCGCTGAGCGGAATCTGGCTGCTCGTGGCCATTCCGCTGGTCAGCGCCGCGATCCTGCTGCTCCTCGGCAAGCGCGCCGACAAGTGGGGGCACTGGCTCGGGGTTCTCGCGGTGGCTTCCTCCTTCGTCCTGGGGCTGATCTTCTTCTTCAGCCTGCGCGGTCTCGATGCGGAGCATCGGTCAGCCGAGCTGAGCATGTGGGACTTCATCGCCGTCGGGAACCTGCACGTCGACTTCGGGTTGCTCTTCGACCCGCTGGCCGGCGTGTTCGTCCTGCTGATCACGGGTGTCGGCTCGTTGATCCACCTGTACGCGGTCGGCTACATGGAGCACGACCCGGGCCGGCGAAAGTTCTTCGGCTACTTCAACCTCTTCGTCGCCGCGATGTTGCTGCTCGTCCTCGGCAACAACTACGTGATGCTCTACTTCGGCTGGGAGGGCGTCGGTCTGGCGTCGTACCTGCTGATCTCGTTCTGGTACACCCGCCCGTCCGCGGCCACCGCGGGCAAGAAGGCGTTCCTGATGAACCGGGTCGGCGACGCCGGCCTGGCCATCGGCATCTTCCTGATGTTCGCCACCCTGGGCAGCACGCAGTACTCGGACGTCTTCAACGGGGTCAGCTCGCTCAGCTCCACCACGATCCTGATCATGGGCATTCTGCTGCTGCTGGGCGCGGCCGGTAAGTCCGGCCAGTTCCCGCTGCAGGCCTGGTTGCCCGACGCCATGGAGGGCCCGACCCCGGTCTCGGCCCTCATCCACGCGGCGACGATGGTCACCGCGGGCGTCTACCTGATCGCCCGCTCCAACGCGATCTTCACGGCGAACACCGTGCTGCAGACGATCGTGGTCAGCGTGGGCGCGCTCACGCTGCTGATCGGCTGCATCATCGGCGCCGCCAAGGACGACATCAAGCGGGTGCTGGCCTGGTCGACGGTCAGCCAGATCGGCTACATGTTCCTCGGCGTCGGTCTCGGCGGCGGGGCGTACGCCCTGGCGATCATTCACCTGCTGGCGCACGGCTTCTTCAAGGCCAACATGTTCCTCGGTGCCGGTTCGGTCATGCACGGCATGCACGACCAGGTCGACATCCGGCGCTTCGGCGGCCTCAGCAAATACATGAGGTGGACCTGGCTCACCTTCATGATGGGCTGGCTCGCCATCATCGGCATCCCGCCACTGTCCGGCTACTTCTCCAAGGAGCCGATCATCGCGGCCGCCTTCGAGCGGGGCGACTGGACGTCCTGGATGTACGGCGGCGCCGCGCTGCTGGGCGCCGGGCTGACCGCGTTCTACATGACCCGGTTGTTCGTCCTGACCTTCCACGGGCCGGAGCGCTACACCGAGGACAACAAGCATCCGCACGAGTCGCCGTTCATCATGACCGTGCCGCTGATGTTGCTGGCGCTCGGCTCGATCGGGGCCGGCTGGCTGCTGTCGACGTCGGTGCCGGACTGGCTGGAGCCGGTCTTCGGCGCCGAGGAGACGCACCACGAGGCGGTCATCCCGCACACGCTGATCACCATCCTCGGCCTGGTCGTCACCGTCCTCGGGGCCGGCCTGGCCTGGGCGATGTTCCGTCGCGGGACGGCGCTCGAGCCGCAGCCGGCCGGGGTCGTGGTCACCGCGGCCCGCCGCAACCTCTACACCGACACGTTCAACGAGGCAGTGTTCGAGCGGCCCGGCATCTACCTCACCCGGGCGCTCGTCTTCCTCGACAACAAGGGCATCGACGGGCTGGTCAACGGCGTCGCGGCCGGCATCGGCGGAACCTCCGGCCGACTCCGGCGGCTGCAGACCGGCTTCGTTCGCTCGTACGCCCTCTCCATGCTCACGGGTGCCGTTCTTGTCGTCGGCGCTTTCCTCGCGATCCAGCTTGGGTGGTTGGCGTGAACGACTTTCCGTTTCTGTCCATCCTGACGTTGCTGCCGCTGGTCGGCGCCATCGTCGTGGCGTGCATCCCGCGGCAGAAGGCCGAGCTCGCCAAGACGATCGCGCTGATCTGGTCGCTGGTCGTGCTGGTGCTCAGCATCGTCATGTGGATCGCCTTCAAGGCGGGCGGCGACCGCTTCCAGTTCCGCGAGTCGTACGCCTGGATCCCGTCCTGGGATGCCCGGTTCACCTTCGCCGCCGACGGCATCGCGCTGGTCATGCTGATGCTGATCGCGATCCTGTTCCCGGTCGTAATCCTGGCCTCCTGGCACGACGTCGACCAGAGCAAGCGGTCCGCCCCGACGTACTTCGCGCTGCTGCTGGCCTTCGAGTTCACGATGATCGGCGTCTTCGCGGCCGCCGACGTCTTCCTGTTCTACGTGTTCTTCGAGGTCATGCTCATCCCGATGTACTTCATCATCGGGTCGTTCGGTGGGCCGCGACGGCAGTACGCCGCGGTCAAGTTCTTCCTCTACAGCCTGGTCGGCGGTCTGTTCATGCTGGCCGCCGTGATCGGGCTGTGGGTGGTCGGCGGGCACACCTTCGACTTCTCCAAGCTGATCGAGTCGGTCAACGGGATCGACCAGAGCACGGCGCGCTGGCTGTTCCTCGGCTTCTTCGTCGCGTTCGCCATCAAGGCACCGTTCTTCCCGTTCCACACCTGGCTACCGGACGCCGGTGGTGCCGCCCCGGCGGGTGCGGCCGCGCTGCTCGTCGGCGTGATGGACAAGGTCGGCACGTTCGGGATCCTGCGCTACTGCCTCCCGCTGTTCCCGGAGGCGTCACGCTGGTTCGCCCCGGCGGCCCTGGTGCTCGGTGTCATCGGCATCATCTACGCCGCCCTGCTGGCCGTCGGTCAGAACGACCTCAAGCGCCTGGTGTCGTACACGTCGATCGCGCACTTCGGCTTCATCGGCATCGGCATCTTCGCCTTCACCAGCCAGGCCGGCACCGGCTCGGTGCTCTACATGGTCAACCACGGCCTGGCCACCGGCCTGCTGTTCATCGTGGTCGGCATGTTCGTGGCCCGGCGCGGCTCCAACCTGATCAGCGACTTCGGTGGCGCCGGCAAGCTCGTCCCGGTCCTGGCCGGGGTGTTCTTCTTCGCCGGTCTGGCCTCGCTGGCGCTGCCCGGCACGGCCCCGTTCATCAGCGAGTTCCTGGTGCTGATCGGCACGTTCACCGTGCACCCGGCGTACGCGGTGGTGGCGACCGCCGGCATCATCCTGGCCGCCGCCTACGTGCTCTGGATGGTGCAGCGCACCACTCAGGGCACCCTCAACCCGGCCCTCACCGAGGTGCCGGCCATGCACAAGGACATCACGCTCCGCGAAAAGGTCGTGGTGGCCCCGCTGGTCCTGTTGATCATCCTGCTCGGCTTCTATCCCAAGCCGGTCACCGACGTGATCAACCCGGCGGTTCAGGCGACCATGCAGGACGTCGGTGTCCAGGATCCGGGGCCGACGGCGGTCGTCGCTAACGAGAGGGTGGCGCGCTAGCCATGGAAGACCTGAACCTGCCCGCCATCGACTACGGCGCGCTCCTGCCGATGTTGATCCTCTTCGGGGCGGCGGCTGTCGGCATCCTGGTCGAGGTGTTCACGCCTCGCCGGTCGCGCAACGCGATCCAGCTGAGCCTGGCGTTCCTGGCCGTCGCGGCCGCGTTCGCCGCGGTGGTCGTGCAGCACAGCACCCGGAAGATCACGATCGGTGGCGCGGTCGCTGTCGACGGCCCCACGGTCTTCCTCCAGGGTGCGCTGCTGGTGCTGGGCGCGGTGTCGCTGATGCTGATCGGCGAGCGCCAGATCGAGCGCGGCGGCCCGTTCGTCTCGCAGGCCGCGATCACGGTGGGCTCGCAGAAAGACCTCAAGCAGGCCGGCGACCAGCCCGGCGCGACCGAGGTCTACCCGCTGACGCTGTTCGCGCTGGGCGGCATGCTCCTCTTCGTCGCCGCGAACGACCTGCTCACCATGTTCATCGCGCTCGAGGTCTTCTCGCTGCCGCTCTACCTGCTGTGCGCGCTCGCCCGCCGGCGTCGCCTGCTCAGCCAGGAGGCCGCTCTCAAGTACTTCCTGCTCGGCTCGTACGCGTCGGCGTTCTTCCTGTTCGGGGTGGCGCTGATCTACGGCTTCTCGGGTGGCATCTCGCTCGGCCAGGTGCACGACGCGGTGGCCAACCCGGAGCGCAGCCAGGTGCTGCTCTACGCGGGCCTGGCGCTGATCTCGATCGGCCTGCTCTTCAAGGCCGCGCTCGCCCCGTTCCACGTGTGGACGCCGGACGTCTACCAGGGCGCCCCGACGCCGGTCACGGCGCTGATGTCAGCCTGCACCAAGGTCGCCGCGTTCGGTGCGCTGCTGCGAGTCTTCTACGTCGCCTTCGATGGCGTGCGCTGGGACTTCCAGCCGGTGCTGGGCACGGTCGCGGTGCTGACCATGCTGGTCGGCGCGGTCCTCGCGGTCACCCAGACCGACATGAAGCGGCTGCTGGCCTATTCGTCGGTCGCGAACGCCGGCTACCTGCTGGTGGGCGTCCTCGCGATGAACGAGGAGGGCCTCAGCGGGACGATGTTCTACCTGGTCGCGTACGGCTTCTCGGTCCTCGCCGCCTTCGGCATCGTGACCCTGGTACGCGACGCCGACGGGGAAGCCACCCACCTGGCCCGCTGGGCCGGGCTGGGCCGCAAGAGCCCGCTCTTCGCCGGTGCCTTCACGTTCATCCTGCTCGCCTTCGCCGGTATCCCGCTGACCAGCGGTTTCTCCAGCAAGTTCGCGGTCTTCTCGGCCGCGGTCGAGGGCGGGCAGACCTGGCTGGTCGTCTTCGGCGTAATCTCCAGCATGCTGCTGGCCTTCCCGTACCTGCGGGTGGTCGTGCTGCTCTGGCTCTCGGAACCGGGTGAGTCGACGCCGACGGTGTCCATCCCGGGCTTCCTGACGTCGTCCGCGCTGGTCATCGGCGTGGTGGCGACCTTCGCACTGGGTGTCGTGCCCGCTCCGCTGATCGACCTGACCAGGGATGCGGCTCAGTTCGTCCGCTGACCTCACCTTACGGAAAGGGCCCCGGCATCGCCGGGGCCCTTTCTCGCGTCTGGGTCTAGCTGGTGCGGTCGGCGATGAAGTCGCAGAGCGCGTCCATCGCCTTTTTCGCATCGCCGTCGGGCAGGGCGGCCAGCTCGGCCCGCGCCTCCTCGGCGTACGTCCGGACGGTCTCGCGCGCCTTTTTCATCGCGGCCGACTCGCGCAGCAGGGTCAGCGCCTCGGCGTGCCGGTCGTCGTCGGTGATCGGACCGCTGGCCAGCAGCTCGCGCAGCCGCACGGCGGAGGCGTCGGTGTCGTCGCCGGCCAGCGCGTAGAGCACCGGCAGGGTCGGCACGCCCTCGCGCAGGTCGGTGCCGGGAGTCTTGCCCGACTGCACCGACTCGGAGGTGATGTCGAGCAGATCATCGGAGAGCTGGAACGCGATGCCGATCGTCTCGCCGTAGCGGGTCAGACCCTCGACGATGTCGGCCGGGGCGCCCGAGAACAGGCCGCCGAACCGGGCCGACGTGGCGATCAGCGAGGCCGTCTTCTCCTTCAGCACGTGCAGGTAGTGCTCGGTCGGGTCGCCGCCGCGCGGGCCCACCGTCTCGGCGATCTGACCGTGCACCAGGCGGGCGAAGGTGCGCGCCTGGAGGCGGACGGCCTCGGGACCGAGCGAGGCGGCCAGATCGGCGGCCTGGGCGAAGAGGTAGTCGCCGACCAGGATCGCGATCGAGTTGCTCCAGCGGGCGTTGGCGCTGGGCGCGCCGCGCCGCACGGGCGCCTCGTCCATGACGTCGTCGTGGTAGAGCGTCGCCAGGTGGGTCAGCTCGACGACGTTGGCCGCAACGATGATCTCGGGCCGGGACGGGTCGCCGAACAGGGCGCCGAGCGCCACCAGGATCGGCCGGAACCGCTTGCCGCCGGCATCGGCGAGATGGCGCGCGGCCTCGGCCACCAGCGGATCGGCGCTGGCCACGTTGGCCCGCAGCGCATCCTCCACGGCGGCCAGCGTCGCCGACACCGACGCGTCGACCGCCGGGTCGATGTCGAGGCCGAGCGACGACAGCGTCAAATCACCGGTGCTCACCACGCTTTCACGATGCCACATGGGTCCGACGACTATGGCCCCAGGGGTATCGCTAACAAGATCAAAATCAAGATCTGGCACACCCACACCAAATGCCCGAAAACAGCACCTGCTCAGGCGGGCTCGGCCGGGCTGTGGCGGCGCAGCAGGTGGCTGCCGAGGAGCATGGCCCCGGCCGCGGCGAGCATCGCGATCGAGGCGACCACCCACATCGTCGGGTAGTCGGTCGCGGTGGCCAGGGTGCCCAGGCCGAGCGGGCCGATGCACCCGCCGGCGTAGACGCCGGTCTGAGTGATCGAGGTGGCGGCGGCCGGGGCCTGCGGGTGAAGCCGGACGACGGCGAAGTTCATCAGGCCGGGCCAGGACCAGCCGAACCCGAAGCCGAGCACCACGCCCGCCACCAGCGGCAGGCCGCCCGACACGGAGAGCAGCAGCAGCCCGACCGCGCCGGTCAGCAGCAGGCCGGCGATCACGGCGATCGCGCGGTCGGGGCGCCGATCGGCCAGCCAGCCGCCGAGCACCCGGGCCGTCACACAGACCGCGCTACCGAGCGTGAGGGCGAGACCGGCCGGGCCGGGCGAGATACCGCGAGCCACCGCCGAGTCGACGAGGAAGGTGCCCAGGGCGTTGGCCGAGGCGGCGGCCAGGGTGGCACCGACGCCGACCACGATCAGCGCGCCCGTTGCCCTCTTTGCGGTCTTCGCCTTCTTGCTGACCGTTTCCTCGCGGTCGTTCGGCACCAGCAGGAGCGCGGCCGCGGCCAGCACCGCCACGAAGACGAAGGCCCACCGCCAGCCCAGCGTCAGGGCGATCGTGGGCACGGCGGCGCCGGAAAGCAGGGTGGCCACCGGGATGGCGGCCTGCTTGATGCCGAACGAGAGGCCCTGCCGCCGTGGCGGCACGTGCCGCGACAAGGTGGTATTGCTGGCGAGCTGGCCCATCGCGTTGGCACCCGCGCCGAGCGCGAGGATCGCGATGAGACTCCACAAGGTAGTGGCGAATGCCGCCACGCCGAGCAGTGAGGCCACCGCGAGCACAATTCCGGCGCGGGACACCCGGGTGGCGCCGTAGCGCTCGACGAGGAAGCCGGCGGGGACGGAGGCGAGCGCGCTCGCGCCGAAGTAGGCCGACACCGCGAGCCCGAGCCCGGCGGGGGAGAAGTCGAGTTCGTCGCCGATCTGCACGGCGAGACCGCCGACCAGGAACACCGGGACGCTCACGGCGATCGTCGTCGTCAGCGCGCCCATCGAGGCGCGAAATGCGCTGGTCGGCGCGCTCGGTGGAGAAAGGATCTTGAGCTTCGCCATCCCTCGCAGACTATGCCGACAGAATACATCCCTGCGCGCTGAGTGCTGATGACCACACGACTCGTGTAAATCGATCGTGATCCACATGCTTTTGGCATTCCGTCGGGGGAAGATTATTCATATGGTGTAAGTCCCTGGCGTCGGAGGTAGCTGTGCGCGACCCCCTGGCGGAGCCGTCCGATCTGATCCGGAGCGTGTCACGCGCCCTGCGCGTACTCGAGTCGGTCGGCCGGGCCCCGCGCGGACTCACCGTGAAGCAGATAGCGCGACGGTGCGAGTTGACCGTGGCGACGACGTATCACCTGGTGCGCACTCTGGCCTACGAGGGCTACGTGATCCGCCGCGAGGACGGCACGTACATCGTGGGCCTGGAGATCGCGGACCGGTATCGCGAGCTGGTGTCGGCGTTCCGCGGTCCGCCCGCGGTGGGCGAGGCGCTGCGGCGGGCCGCGCTTGACAGTGGCTACAGCCACTACCTGGGTCGATTTGTCGGCGGACGGATAGCGGTGACCGCTTCGGCCGAGGGCGCCCGATCGCCGTTCATCGATGACATGTCGCCCGGTTTCGACGAGGGCGGCCATGCCACCGCGCTCGGCAAGGCTTTGCTGGCGACGCTGACCCCCGATCAGCGGGCGCGTTACCTGCGCGACTACGGCATGCGGGCGTTCACCCCGGCCACGCTGACCACGCCCGAGGCCCTCGAGGCCGATCTGACGGCGGGCGAGCGGCGCGGCATGCAGCTCGAGATGGGCCAATTCCGCCAAGGGCTGGCGTGCGCGTCGGTGCTGGTGATCGCGGACCGTGACATCGAACGCCGGCTGGTGCTCGCGTGCGCGCTGCCGGCGGCCGAGATGCTCACGTCGGCCCGGGTCGTTCGGGCCAAATTGACCGCCGCTGCCCGTAATGTCGCCGAGGCACTGTCGGCCGGGGAATCAGCGACGGCCTGACTGCCCGTCACGACAAAGATTCCCCGCTCTGACAAGGGGACCTAAGACTCCGTTGAACCTCACGTTCGTCCCGCCCGTAAGACAGGGTGCAAGCGGGTGGTCAGCGGAGGGTGGTGACGGGGTGCACTGCGAGCATGAGCACGACGACGGGGCGTATGTGCTGGGTGCCTTGTCGCCGGCGGAACGTGCCGCCTACGAAAGCCATCTGGCGACGTGCTCGTTCTGCCGGGAAGCGGTCGCGGACATCTCGGTCCTGCCCGACCTGTTGTCCCGGCTGGACGCCAAAGAGTTCGCCAAGCTGCTCGACCCCACGCTGACCAACGGGGAGAGCCACCCCGGTGCCTCGCTCCGCGACTGGGCGACCAGCGAGTGGGCCACGCTGGCACCGGACGCGAAACGTCGCAAGAACAAGAAAAAGGCCTTCGGCGTACGGGCGGTGAGCACCGCCGCGGCCACGGTGCTCGTGGCGCTGATCGCTGTCGGCGTCTTCGCCTGGACGCGCGGCAACGCCACCCCGACGCCACCCCCGTCCGGGCCCGCGATCGCGATGACGGCGATGCAGAGCGCCTCCCCGGTCACCGCGAACGTGAAACTGACCAGCACCACCGGCGGCACCAAGGTCGATCTGGTCTGCAACTACAGCAGCACGGCCACCCGGCCGTTCACGTTCCGCCTGATCGCTTACGGTCCCGACGCCGAGAAGGAACAACTGGGGTCCTGGCAGGCCTCACCCGGCGCGGAGTTCAAGATGCCGGCGGTCACCCACTTCGGCCCGGGCAGCCTGTCCCGGCTCGAGTTGGTGCAGTACGACGGAAAGGCGCTGCTCGCCTACGACGTCCCGTGACCTGTTGATTCCGGGTCAGCGGGGTGGCAGGTTGGCGGCCGGCTCGACGGTGGCGGCCGTCGGGTCGGCCGTCGTCCCCTCGGCGGGAGCGCCCCCGGGCCGGCCCCGCCGCCGGACGGCGTCGACGGTGAAGACGATCAGTGCCACCCAGACCAGGGCGAAGCCCGCCAGCCGGGCCGGGGGCATCGGCTCGTGATAGATCAGCAGCCCGACGGCGAGCTGGATGATCGGCGCCACGTACTGCAGGATCCCGATGCCGACCATCGGCACCCGGTTGGCCGCGCCCGCGAAAAGCAGCAGAGGCAGCGCGGTCGCCAGGCCTGAAAAGATCATCAGCACGGTGTGCGTCGTCGAGACGTGGCCGAAATGCGCGTCACCGGCCGCGGTCAGCCAGGCCACGTAACCCAGGGCGGGCAGCGCCAGCACCGAGGACTCGACGAAGAGACCCTCGGCCGGCGGGAGTGACATGCGCTTCTTGACCAGGCTGTAGGTGCCGAAGCTGGCCGCCAGGATCAAGGCGATGTACGGCAGCCGGCCGTAGTCGATGGTCAGCACCACGACGGCGACGGTGCCGACACCGACGGCGACCCACTGCAGTGCCCGGAGCCGTTCGCCCATCACGGTGACGCCGAGCAGCACCACGACGAGCGGCGTGATGAAGTAGCCCAGCGCGGTCTCCACCACCCGGGACGAGTTGACGCCGTAGATATAAGTGCCCCAATTGACCGCGATCAACAGGGCGGCCAGCGTGATGCCGCCGAGAAGCTTGGGGCTGCGGGCGAGACGTTTCAGAAAGCGCCAATTCCGCATGGCGGCCAGCAGCAGGCTGACGAAGACCACCGACCAGATCACCCGGTGAGCCAGGATCTCAGCCGGCGACGCGGGCTGCAGATGCTTGAAGTAAATGGGGAAGAAACCCCACAAGATGTACGCCGCGAGCCCGTAGAGATATCCGCGCCGCTCCTCAGTCATGACCTCACCGTAAGGTTTCGAGCCTGTTTCACCCCTTGCTTATGGCTCAGCTCACGGCCCGTCTAACAGCTCAGCTCTCGGGCCGGCTTCCAGCTCAGCACGCGGGCCGCTTACGGCTCAGCCTCGAGCCATCTTCCAGTTCTGCTCTTGGCCCGCCCACGGCTCAGCTCTCGGGTCGGTTTATGGCTCAGCTCTCGGGCCGCCCACGGCTCAGCTCATGGGCCGGGTCGGCTCAGCCCGCGCGCCGACTTATGGCTCAGCTCATCGGCCGGGCCCGGCCGGGTCGGCTCAGCTCGCGAGTTGGCTTATGGCTCAGCTCGCGGGACGGCTGGGCTCGGCTCGCGGGTCGGCGACCGCAGGTGAGCGTAGATCGCACTCCATCCAGCGGCCGGGATCGACCTCGGTGAAGCCGTGCCGGGCGTAGACGGCGTGCGCGTCCCGAGTGACCAGGAGGAAGCGGGTCAGACCGCGGGCCGCGTAGTGGTCGCGCAGACGCTCCACCAGCCAGCCGCCGAGACCGCGGCCGCGATGGCCGGGATCGACGTAGACGTCGCAGAGATAGGCGAAGACGGCGCCGTCGGTGACGACTCGGGCCACCGCCACCTGCTCGCCGCCGCCGCGGTCATAGATCCCGAACGGCTCCGAGCCGGCCAGGGCGGCCCGCATCTGCTCGAGCGGTCGTCCCAGGGCCCAGTAGGCGTCAGTGGACAACCATCGGTGAACGCGGGGGAGGTCGATACGCTCCCGCGCGGAGCTCAGCTCATACCCGTCATCACGAAGTTCCTGCAGCACGCCGCCGAGTCAAGCCCGCCGGCTCACACCACCGCCAGCGGATTTCCCACCGCCTCCCGGCCCGACCCCCTTCCTCCGCGGCCTAAAGCAGCACCCGCTGCCTCACCCTTCGCCCCTGCCCTTCGCCCCTGCCCTTCGCCCCTGCCCTTCGCCCCTGCCCTTCGCCCTCGGCCCCTCGCCTTTCGGCCCGGCCTTTCGCCCTTCGGCCCGGCCTTTCGCCCTTCGGCCCGGCCCCACGCGCTTCTGCCCGGCCGTTCGCCTCTCGTCCCGGCTTCTCGTCCCGGTCCTCTGGCCTTCGGCCGCTTGACCTGCTGGGGTGCGGAGCCGGCCAGGTCGCTCGGGTTGGGCGGCCTGGCCGGCTTCTGGGAGTACGGGGTGTTAGGCCGGCCGGTCCGCGATGGGTCGGGCCGGTCCGGTGAGTGCGGTCAGTCGTCGCCGCCGTCGGGGACGAGCATGTTGAGCAGCCAGCTCACGACGCCGACGAGCAGGGCGCCCAGAACGGCGCTCGGCCAGAAGTTGTCGACGTGGAACGGCAGGTCGAACTGCCCGGCGATCCAGCTCGTAAGCAGGAAGAGCGCACCGTTGACGATCAGTGCGATCAGGCCGAGCGTGAACACGTAGAACCCGCAGCCCACGACCTTGATGATCGGCCGCAGCACCGCATTGATCACGCCGAAGATGACGGCGACGATCAGCAAGGTGATGATCTTCTGCGACACGGAGTCGGTCGTCAGCTCGATGCCGTCGATCAGGACGGTGGCCAGCCACAACGAGAACGCGGTGATCAAAAGCCGGATGATGAGGCCCATGGCCAGGAATGGTGCCACGATCACGCCACCCCGGGCCGCGACACACGCTGATCTTGTCGATGTCGTTCCCCGAAACCGCGACATATCGACCGCTCAGACTGGTTGCCACTCCTCATCGGCCGGTTGAACAGAAGCTGGCGGTCTGCAGCCGAGCCCGATCGGCAGTAAGCGTGACGGCGGGGGTTTCGGCCGGGCCACGAGCCCGGCTGGCCAGCTGCCGTGTCGAGTCGGGTGTGCCGTCCGACGATAGGCGCCACCTCGTCGAACGGGCCGGCGAAGAGGTCATGCAGCAGGGACGCGAGACGTTCGGCCGGGGTCAGCGTCTCCAGGACGACCAGCAGTGCCTCGTTGAGCAAATCCGCGCCCCGGCCAAGTCCGTCTGGGAAACTACCCCGCAGCCCGCAGCCCGCAGCCCGCAGCCCGCAGCCCGCAGCCCGCAGCCCGCAGCCCGCAGCCCGCAGCCCGCAGCCCGCAGCCCGCAGCCCGCAGCCCGCAGCCCGCAGCCCGCAGCCCGCAGCCCGCAGCCCGCAGCCCGCAGCCCGCAGCCCGCAGCCCGCAGCCCGCAGCCCGCAGCCCGCAGCCCGCAGCCCGCAGCCCGCAGCCCGCAGCCCGCAGCCCGCAGCCCGCAGCCCGCAGCCCGCAGCCCGCAGCCCGCAGCCCGCAGCCCGCAGCCCGCAGCCCGCAGCCCGCAGCCCGCAGCCCGCAGCCCGCAGCCCGCAGCCCGCAGCCCGCAGCCCGCAGCCCGCAGCCCGCAGCCCGGACGCCTGGCTATGGCCTGGTGGGGCTCGTCCGGGACCAGGTGAGGGAGCGACGCGGCGCCGAGGCCCCCAGGCGGGTGAGGGCGGCGAGGGGGCAGGGGGTCGGGTGGACCAATCAGGGAGGAACGCGGCGCCCAAGGCCCAGGCGGGTGAGGGGCGGCGTGGGTCAGCGGCCGGGTGGGCCGATCAGCTGGGTCTCGATGGGGGTGTGGGCGAGGGCCGCCCAGCGGACGGCTCGGCGGTTGACCACACCCGACCATGTCGGGGCGGATGCGCATCATCCACTGGGCCACTTCGCCCAGGCCCAGGGCGCCGCCAATGAGGGTGGCTTCCTCGGCTCGCAAGGGCTGGAGGATGAGGAGGTCGGCCCGGGAGGCCACGTCGGACGTCGGCCGCGGAGAACTCGTCGCGGACGACCAGGGTGGCCTGCCAGCCGTCGCCGGGGCGGTTGTCGGCGCCCACGGGGCCGATGTCGACCACGACCAGGAGCGGGTGCAGAGCAGAGCCGGGGGCGATCTCGAAGGCGCGGCCGGGCGGCACCACAGCGATCGACTCGCCGGGGACGGCGGCGCCGCGCACGAACGGCTCCCACGCCTGGGGGCGCGCGGTCTGCACCACCACCCGGGCGCCTAGGGCCATGGCGCGCAGGGCCACCAGCTGGGCGCAGGGGACACCGCCGACCAGCAGCGCACGGGTCTGCTCGGGGCGGAACAGGCGGATCACGACCGGGTTGCCGTGGCGGTTGCGGCCCAGCATGAGACCGGACGTGCCGATGGGGAGCTGGAGCCCGTCGAGGTGCTCGGCCGCCTGCACACCGTCCGCCGGGATCCCGGGAACGGCGCTCGGCCGTCCACCCAGCGGCAGCGTGGCGAAGAGACCCTCGAGGTGCTCACCGTCGAGACGCTGGGCGCCCGCGTGCTCGGCCGACAACACCTTGCGCAGTGCCTCGGCGGCCACGCCGAGGCTGTTCGGCTCGGGAGCAGCCAGCCGCACCGTCATGTCGAGCGGGGTGGGGCCGTGCCCGCCCTGCGGGCCGACGGTCAGCGAAACCGCCGTCGCGGCGGCGGGCAGGGTGAGCATGCGCGACACCAGCCGGCGGGACGTCTCGACCCGCAGGTCGGGCCAGCGCCGCAACCGGAACGTGGTCTGGGCCAGGCCGCCGACCCGCACGCCGGGCCACGTCTCCTGGGCCGAGCCCACGCCGTCGTCGTGCGCGACCTCGGCGATCACCCGGAGCGCCGCGGCCTCGCCCAGCGGACGAGCGGGCACGGCGGAAAGTCGTCGGACGAGCTTGCGGACGAGGCCGGAGAGAGATTGCCGCAGCTCTTCCTCGGACCAGCCCTCGGACCGCAGCACTCGCACGGCCAGCAGCGCCCGGCTGTGCCCTAGCAGGCGGCCCTCGGTGAGCTGACGGTAGGAGTTGGCGGGAGTGCCGGCGCCGACCCGGAGCGAGGGCGCCGGCGCGCCGGTCAGCAACAGCTGGATCAGAACGGGCGGCAACTCGGCCTCGGCCGAGGGCAGCAGCGCGACCGGGGAAGGAATGGCGGGCGCGTCCTCGGCCAGTAGGCCGGCCGGGTCGCCCAGCTCGAGCACGGCGGTGAGCCCGTGACCGTCGACAATGACCGCTGCCGGGTCACCGGCCAGATCGGTCTGCTCGACGCGGGCGCCGGGCGCGAGGAACTGAAGGAGAGCTGTCGGGCTGGTGTCGACCGCGGCGGAGTGGCGCCGGCCGCCGAAGCGGAGCCCGACGCCCACCCACTCGAAGGCCCAGCGACGGCGCAGGCGCAGCCAGGTGAGCGCCAGGATGACGAGAGCGAGGACGCTGCCCGCGACCAGACCGATCGGACCTCTGATCGCACCGAGCACCAGGAAGACGGCGGCGACCTGAGTGGCCACCAACTGGCTCGCCCGAATGCCGAACCATCGTCCACGTCGGAGCGGCCGGGTGTTGACCTTGGGTGACGGCTTGGCCGGCCCGGAAAGGTCGCGGTAGTCACGGCTGCCTGCCACGTCGACCGTCACGACAAACCGCCTTTCCGCCGCATTCGTGCTCGTGCGGGGCCCATCGTAGGTGCTGGCGCCCATCGGCGGGGCGCCCTGTGGACAGCGAAGTTATCCACAGGCGGTAGTGCCGGGACTACCGCCGCTTGACGTCCTTCGCTACGGTCGGCGACGTAATGAAATAGTAATCGGCTGCTCACGGCCCGCCCCCCGCGGCTTGTGTTCAGGGGTTAGCCTGGTGGCCTACGTCGATATGTCAAGGGCGGAAATCACTGCCCGTCCACAAAGGATGAAGACATTGTCGGCGACCTAAACGAGAAAGCGGGGTGACGTCCGGGATGGCCCAGACGCAGGCGCAAGCCGCGGTGATGACCAGCACCGCCACGAAGTTCGAAGATGTCAATCAGCAGCTGCAGACGATGCTGACGCAGCTCATGTCGCAGCTCTCCGTGCTCAGCACCGCGTGGAAGGGCCTCGGCGCAAATGCGTTCGAGCAGGTCAAGGTTCAGTACGAGGCCGACCTGAAAAGCCTGAACGCCGCTCTGGCGCAGACTGCCGGTTCGATCCGGGAGTCCGCTACTGGCTACGACGCCACCGACACCGAAGCTGCGAGCCGGGTGGCCAACACCGGCGGCAACTTCTCGCTGCCGCTCTGATCCGGGGGAAGGAAACAGATGGCTAACGACGGAGTACTGCTCGTCAATTTCGGCGCCCTGCAAGGTGCAAGTTCGGACATCGCCAAGGCGATCTCCACGCTGCAGTCGCAGCTCGACCAGCTCGAGCGCGATGCCGCGCCGCTGGTCGACACGTGGGACGGCGAGGCTCAGCAGGCATACCAGCAGCGTCAGAACACGTGGCGTACGGCTTCGCAGGATCTGACCAACATCCTGCAGAACATCCGGGGTGCCGTCGACCAGTCGGTCCAGGATTACGTCAGCACCGAGAAGCAGGCGACCCAGCGCTTCCAGTGACGCGCTTCACCGCCGCATCATGAACGGCCGGTCCAGTCTCACGACTGTCCCGGCCGTTTCGTTCGCCTGGGCCTGTTCGATCAGCCATGGAGCGTCGTGTGTCCGTTAAGTGCTTTCTTATGAAGCTTGATGTCCCCCGAACGCGTACTCGCCAAGGGGTCCGATACCGCTACGATCAGTTGTTGAATGATCGCTTCAAGCGACCGAAACGACGCTCCGGAGAGCTTCCGAGCGCGTACAGAGGGCTTCGTACGGCCGACTTGCTCGTCTGCGGACCGCCGCCCATTGTGATCGCAGCCTGACCTTGTAGGTTGTACGCGTTGAGATGGCCTCGTCGCGCGGTGGGGAGAGGTGGACGTGTCCGAGTGGGAGCCGGCTACGGACGCCGAGGTCGCTATGCGCGATGCGTTGCGCACAGACGACCAGGAGTCTTATTTCCGCATTCTCTCCGGCGTTGACCTGCTTTTGCCTGTCTCAGCCGATGCACTAGCGGGTCTCGCCCCGCTCGGTTGGGGCACGTGGAGCACGGGTGGCCGCACGCATGTGCTGGCCTTCACGTCGACTGCCTCGCTGCAATCCTGCCTGGCGGATTACACCGGTTCAGCGCGCCGCGTCCCATATGCGGAGCTGGCCAACACCTGGCCCAACCTCGAGTGGTGGCTGGCGGTCAACCCCGGCCTGCCGGTCGAGGGTTACCTGCCGGCCTGGTTCGTGGCCCAGCTGTCCCGCGGCGACCTCCGGCTGCCGACGCGCGGCCCGGGTCGCACCGAGTCGGTCCCCGTCTCCAACAAGATCCAGGATCTGCAGGCGGCCGCGCTGGCCGCCAACGCGGTCGCGGCTCAGCAGGATGAGCCGGCGCGCCCCGGCGGCCCCACCCATGAGAACGCGCCGCTGACCGCGGCCACCGGTTCTTACCCGCAATATCCCGCCGCGACCTACGGCCAGCCCGCCGCACAGCAGAGCTCGCCCGTGGCGACGCCGCCCGCTGCCTACGGTCAGGCCGCCGCTAATACGTATGGCGGTGCGTACGCCCAGACCGCCGATGCGCAGCCGGGGGAGGTGCCGAGCCTGCCCACCCGTACGCCGTCCAACGCCTACGGCCAGCCCGGCGCGGCCGCCCCGGCGAGCGCCCCGCCCGCCAGCCCTGCGCCGGCCAGCGCTCCACCCGCGCCGTCCCACCCTGCGAGCGCCCCGCCCGCCTACGGCCAGCCCGCGAGCGTTCCGCCCGCGTATGGGCAGCCTGCAAACGTTCCGCCCGCCTACGGCCAGCCCGCGAGCGTTCCGGCCGCGTATGGGCAGCCCGCGAGCGTCCCGCCGGCCTACGGCGAGCCTGCCAGTGTCCCCGCCGGCTACGGCGAGCCTGCCGGTGTCCCCAACGCCTATAGCCCGGGTGCCTACGCCCGGCCCGCCAGCGCCCCGCCGGCCTCCGACCACCCGACGAGCGCCCCGCCCGCGTTCGGCCAGCCCGGTTTCGGTCAGCCGGCCGATCATGGCCGTCCCGCGAGCGCCCCTCCGGCGTACGGGCGGCCGGCCGAGCAGCCCCCGGCCCGCCCCGGCGATTTCGGCCAGGCGCCGGCGGAGGAGACGTCCGCCCCGAAACCCGAGCAGACCGGCCCCGGCGGCCTTCCGCTCCGCACCCCCAGCGGCGTCCTGCCCAGCGGCCTCCCGGCGCGCACGCCGAGCGCTGCCTCTGCTGGTGGCCTGGCGGCCCCTGCCGTGACTCCGGCGCCGGCTGTGCCGACCGGTTATCAGCCGCCGGCCGTGCCGCCCATGAGCGCCCGTCCCTCGGCCCCCGTCGAGGAGCCGCGCGGCCCCGGGCAGAATCCGAGCGGCCCGCTTCCGGTGCGCACGCCGATGGCCCAGACCCCGCCGGTGCCCGAGAACTTCGCGCCCCACAACCCCGACGAGACCCCGTTCAACCCGGGTTGGACAGCGCCTTCCGGCACCAACTCGGCCCTGGGTAATCTCCCGAGGCGCCAGCCCGGCGGCACCGACCGGCAGGTCGGCAGCGGCGGCGGCTTCCCACAGGGCCCGGCCTCGCCGCTCGCGGCCGCGGCCCAACGCCCGGCCCCGCCCGCGATGCCCCCGATCTCGGCCCCGCCAGCCCCGGCGTCAGCCCCGGCGGCCCTATCGCAAAGTCCGTCAGCCCCGTTCCAAGCGGCGGCCCCGCCCGCCGCGGCACCGGCCACGCAGGCGACGCCGGCCATCCCGGCCGAGCCGAGCCCCGGCTTCGGCACCCCGCTGCCCCGCCGCCAGGCCACCTCGGCCTCGGAGAGCCCCGGCCTCACGTCGTTCCCGGCGTTCCAGACCCGCTCCAGCGCCGCCCCCGCGGCGGCGCCCGGCGCGATGATCCCGCCGGTCATCCCCGGCTCGCCGGGCAGCGACCGCCCCGCCCGCCTGGGCGCTCACCCGCCGATCGACGTCCACGGCGGCTCCGCCGCGCCGTCGAGGCCGCAGCCCGAGCCCGCCAAGCCGGCCATCGACGAGTCGTTCGTCCCGGCCAACGACGTCGAGCGTGAACTTTTCGACGCCGCCGGTGGCTACAGCACCGACGCTTTCCTCTCCACGTTGCTGCTCGCGACCGTGCTCGTGCCCGTCGCGAACCACTCGCGGCCCGGCAGCGCCCCCGGCGAGTCCGGTTTCGCGTTCCGCACCGAGGACATGGACGGCGAGCACTTCCTGATCGTCTTCACCAGCAAGGATCGGCTGGCCGAGCACTACGCCGAGCCGACCCGTACGGTGGGTGTCCGGTTCTACGAGCTGATCCGCAACTGGCCCGACCCGGCCTGGTCGTTCGCGGTCAACCCGAACAGCCCGATCGGCGCCAAATACCCCGGCCCGCAGGTCATCGCGCTCGCCAACTGGGCCGCCGAGGCCGGCTTGGGCGCCGACCCGGACGGTCCGCTCGAGGACGTCGCTCCGGTGCCGCCACCCGAGCCCGCCAGCGACGACGCTCAGCACGCGACGGTGATGCAGAAGACGCTGCCGCCCGAGCAGGTCGACTACTACCTCGAGCGCGGCTACGACCGGGTGGCCGGCTTCGTGCACCGCGCCACCGAGGTCGAGCACCTGCGTACGCCGTCCGAGCTCTTCGGCGCTCTGGGTCTCAGCTACGACACCTCGCCGCATCAGGCCGACGCCAAGGAGGCGTACGTGCTGCGCTGGCCGGCTTATCGGCCGAGCCTCTACCGCATCCCGTACGGCGGGCAGAACGAGCAGGCGTTGCGCGCGATGGACGGCTGGGTCATCGAGCGTGGGCCGTTCCGGGGCAACGGTTTCGCGCCCGGCGAGGGCCGCGACGTGATCGCCGAGTTCAAGGTGGACAGTGTGCGGCTGCCGCACGGCGCGCAGCTGTGGCGGATCGACACCGACGGCACGGAGCGCATGGTCGCGATATTCGACAATGACGGTCCGCTCTGGCGCCGGGTGGGTGAGCAGTGATGCGTGACGGCTATGTGGTCGCCTGGCAGGGCAGTGAGTACGACGCCGTGCCCGACGGTGACGACGTCCGGATCTATCGCACCGACCCGGCGGACGGTTTCGAGGAGGTCCGGCCCGGCCGTCACATGCGGGTGCTGACCCCGGAGGAGTACGACGATCTCGTCTACGTGCGCACCACGTGCTCGTGGCGGGGCGCCCCGTTCATCGTGCTGGCCGAGGCCAACGCGTGGCTGCGGGTCGAGTACACGGGTGGTCGCGCGCCGATCGCTCGTCGGCTGGGGCTTGAGGAGTTCGACTTCGGCGTCTACCAGGGGTGGGCGCCGCTGCACGAGGTCTCCGACCTCAACGAGCAGCGCATCTAATCACGAAGTCTTCAGCCAGCGCAGCACTTCACCGGTGACCACATCGGTGGCTTCCTGGTGCAGGAAATGCCCGGTGTCGGGGATCAACCGCCATTCGTACGGTGCGAGCACGTAACGCCCCGAGCCCTGCGCTGTCCGCGGCAGCGTGGCCGTGTCGAGCTCGCCGTGCAGTTGCAGAGTCGGCGTGACGAGCGGGCGCTGCATCAGCTTGACGAAGCGGTAGCCCTGCAGGCGAAGGGCACTGCGGAACACCCAGCGGTACGCCTCCAGCGCGCAGAACGCCGCTTGCGGGATCTGCATGGCTTCCCGGCATCGCGCCACGTAGTCGTCGAACTCGGGCGTTTCCCTCCACTGAGGACCAGTCCAGCGGGTCATCAGCTCGCCCACCAGCGCGGCGTCGTCGCGGGTCAGCACGTGTTCGTAACGCGGCACCTGGAAGCGCAGCGCGGACGAGGAGGCGGCGAACTGGCCACGCGGGTCGGCGAACAACGCCGCCCGCAGCCGCAGCGGGTGAGCCGCACCCAGCACGACCAGCCGGTTGACCAGTTTGGGGTGGAACGCGGCGGCCGCCCAGCCGATCATGCCGCCGGCGCCGGCCCCGACGATCGTGGCGTTCCGCTCGCCGAGCGCCCGGATCAGCCCGGTGACGTCGGCCGCCATCGTGTAGCCGTCATAGCCGCGCGGCGGTTTGTCGCTCGCGCCATAGCCCCGCAGGTCGATCGCGACGGCCCGGAAGCCCGAGTCGGCGATGCGGGGCAGCACGTCGTGCCACGCCCACCAGAACTCGGGGAAACCGTGCAGGAACAGCACCAGCGGGCCGGTGCCGGCCTCGACGACGTGGAAGCGGCTGCCGTTGGCGCCGACGAAACGATGGGTCCATGGCCCGTCCACCAGCACGCACGACTCGTCCACCCGACCGCCCATGTGTTCCAGCCTAGGCGTTCGCGTCGAACCGGACCTTGCGGCGGCCGCAACCAACGTGCAACGAACAAGCGTCGGATGTAACCGAGCCGAATCAGTTCTCCGCGATCAGTACGCGTTCGAGGGTGGCCGCCTTGCCTTCGCCGCAGCTCACCGGCGTCTTGCCCGGGGTGAGTCGTGCGCGCACTCGGTCGCCCTTCTTGAGCGGCACTGCCTTCTTGGAATAGACGGCCCATGCCACGCCGTCGGCGTCCTGCAGCCCGAAGCAGGAGCCGGAGCCACGCGTGACGGTCGCGTCCGTCCAGCCGCTCAAGGCCGAAGCCGGATCGGGGAAGGGCTGGTTGACGGCTCGGCTCGGCGGCGCCATGGGTGTCTCGACCTCGCCCGGCTGCGGGACGGTGTCATCGGCGACCCCGGCCGGGGCGGAGGCACCCGGAGCAGGATCGATTCCGGCCGACGCGGAGGGCACGGCAACGGGGGCGACCTCGGTGCCGGCGGGCGTGACGTCATCGCGCGAACAACCGCCCGCGACCAGCAGCGCCAGGGACAGCGCTCCCGCCGTACCCGCAATGGACCTGAGCATGTGCACCCCCGTGACCGGAACCTCGGCGGCAAAGCGTAACGGTTTCAGCTCTAGGGCGGGGGACGGCGTCCGGAGGAGTGCTCCGGACGCCGTGATCCTCAGGTCAGTCCTCAGCCTTGGTGGTGCTCATGCCGGCCGAGATCAGCTCCATCACCGCGGAATCCTGCAGCGTGGTGACGTCGCCCAGCGAACGGTTCTCGGCCACGTCCTTGAGCAGCCGCCGCATGATCTTGCCGGAGCGGGTCTTCGGCAGCTCGGGGACGAGCATGATCTGGCGGGGCTTGGCGATCGGCCCGAGCTTCTTGGCCACGTGGTTACGCAGCTCAGCGGTGAGTTTCTCGCCCGCTTCGCCCTCGATGTCGGTGCTGCCGCGCGGGATCACGAACGCCACGATCGCCTGACCGGTGGTCGCGTCGGTCGCGCCGACCACCGCGGCCTCGGCCACCGCCGGGTGCGAGACCAGCGCCGACTCGACCTCGGTGGTCGAGATGTTGTGACCCGAGACGAGCATGACGTCGTCGACCCGGCCGAGCAGCCAGAGCGCGCCGTCGTCGTCCTTCTTGGCGCCGTCACCGGCGAAGTAGATCCACTCGTCGGACGAACCCGAGGAACCGGCGCCGGCCCCGAACCGCGACCAGTACGTGTCGAGGAAGCGCTTGTCGTCGCCCCAGATCGTGCGGAGCATCGACGGCCACGGGTCGCGCAGCACGAGGAAGCCGCCGCCGCCGTTCGGCACCGATTCGGCCTGGTCGTTGACCACGTCGGCCGTGATGCCGGGCAGCGGGGTCATCGCCGAACCGGGCTTGGTCGCGGTCACCCCGGGCAGCGGCGAGATCATCATGCCGCCGGTCTCGGTCTGCCACCACGTGTCCACGATCGGACAGCGGTCCCGGCCGATGTTCTTGCGGTACCACATCCAGGCCTCGGGGTTGATCGGCTCACCGACGCTGCCCAGGATGCGCAGCGAGGACAGGTCGTACCCGGCGGGGATGTCGTCGCCCCACTTCATCATGGTGCGGATCAGGGTCGGCGCGGTGTAAAGGATCGACACCTTGTACTTGTCGACGATCTGCCAGAACCGGTCGCGGCCCGGGGTGTCCGGCGTGCCCTCGTACATCACCTGGGTGGCGCCGTTGGAGAGCGGGCCGTAGACGATGTAGGAGTGCCCGGTCACCCAGCCGATGTCGGCCGTGCACCAATACACGTCGGTCTCGGGCTTCAAGTCGAAGACCGCGTGATGCGTGTACGACACCTGGGTCAGATAGCCGCCGGTGGTGTGCAGGATGCCCTTGGGCTTACCGGTCGTGCCCGAGGTGTAGAGGATGAACAGCGGGTGCTCGGCGTCGAACGGCTGCGCCTTGTGCTCGGGGCTCGCCTGCTCGACGGTCTCGTGCCACCACTTGTCTTTGTCGGTCCACGCCACGTCCTGGCCCGTCCGGCGCACCACGAGCACGTTCTCGATGCTCGGGCACTGCGCGACGGCCTCGTCGACCGTGGGCTTGAGCGCCGACGGCTTGCCGCGCCGGTAGCCGCCGTCCGCCGTGATCACCAATTTGGCGTCGGCGTCCTGGATGCGCGTCGACAGCGCGTCGACCGAGAAACCACCGAAGACGACGCTGTGCGTGGCGCCGACGCGGGCACACGCGAGCATCGCGACCGCGGCCTCGGGGATCATCGGCAGGTAGATGGCGACCCGGTCACCGGCCGTGATGCCGAGCTCGATGAGGGTGTTGGCGGCCTGGCTGACCATTTTCAGGAGCTCCGCGTACGTGATCGCACGCGTGTCACCGGGCTCGCCCTCCCAGTGGATGGCGACCTTGTCACCCCGGCCGGCCTCGACGTGCCGGTCGACGCAGTTGTAGGCGATGTTCAGCTCGCCGCCGACGAACCACTTCGCGAACGGCGGGTTCGACCAGTCGAGCACTTGGTCCCACTTCTTGGCCCAGTCGAGACGGTCGGCCTGCTCGGCCCAGAAGGCGAGGCGGTCGGACGCCGCCTCCTCGTACGCGCCCGCCTTCACGTTGGCGGCCGCGGCCAGCGACTCGGGCGGCGGGAACTGCCGCGTCTCGGAGGACAGATTCTCCAACGTCTCGCTCATGAGGGCGGCTCCTCTTTCACTGCTGACCGGGGCTTCTTCGTTGCACACTAGTTCGGCCGGTGAATACCGGCGAGGCTTGCGCAGCCCAGCGCGCCAGATGGCCTCGTGGCCGCGCCGGATGACCAATAGCTGCTTGGTCCTGCGCGAATCTTGCCAGTTGTGAGCCCGTTTGCGCACCCCATGTTTCGACTGGTTTACCGGCGTACGGTGTCCCGGTGGATCCGCTAGCACCCCTCCTCGATCTGGCCGACGTCGCTTCCGCGCTGGCCGAGGCCCGTGAAAACGTCGACCTCGCCCTGCGCCACCGGGCGTTGCGCCGGCACGGTGGTCAGGTCGCCGCCGAGGCCAGCCTGCGCGCGGCCGTGGCCAGCGCCGCGCTCGAGGGCACCCCCTACGACCTCGACGAGGTACGCGGCGGGACGGTTACTGATCCCGTCGTGCAGGGCGCCCTGCGAGTCGCCGAGGGCATCGGCGGGCTGGTCGACCTCTGGCCCGTCGCGCCCCGGCAGGCCCTGGCCAAACTGCACGTCCTCGCCGCCCGGGGCGTCGTCCCCCAGTCTGACCTGGGCCGGCTCACCGGCGGTGCCGAACGCGTCGACATGCTCGCCGGGCTGGTCGCGGGCAACGACCGTACGCCCCCGTTGCTGCTCGCCGCGATCGTGCACGCCGAGCTGATCACGCTGCGCCCGTTCGCCGGTCCGGCCGGGGTCGTCGCCCGGGCCGCCGCACGCCTCACTCTGATCAACCGCGGTTTCGACCCGCGAGGTTTGGTGGCGGTCGAAGTGGGGCATCACGAGCGCGAGCCGGAGTACGTCGGCTCGGCCGGGGCCTACGCGACCGGCACCCCCGACGGGGTCCGCTCGTGGCTGCGTCACTACGCTGCCGCAGTCACCGCCGCCGCCGGTGAGATCACCAAGATCGGCGACAATGTGCTGGCGACAGTATGACCAGTCATTGAATTGTGGGTTCGTTCGGACTGCCTCGGCGCTGACCAACGGCTTCTAGACTTTGTCGGGTGGAGACCTGGGAGCGGCCGTACACGCCGGGCACCGGACGCTGGCTGATCATCGGCTGGGAAGCCTTCGCTCTGGCCCTGCTGGCTTGGACCTCGATCGAGACCTTCGAGCTGACCGGCCACGGGATGCGTCTGCTCGCCTGCGCGCTCGCGGCGTTGTGGGTCATCGGCACTCACCGGATCGTGCAGATGGGCGCCTACGTCGGGGTTGATGGCCTGCGCATACATGGGCTGCTGCGCTCCCGGACGATGGCTTGGGGCGAGGTCGCCCGTGTGCATCTGCACGAGGCCACCCACCGGGTCGGCCCGCTCAACATCCAGAGCGGGCTGACCGTCCTGATCGAGCGCCACGACGGCACGACGGTCAACACCGAACTGTGGGCCCAGGGCGTCGACTTCCACTCGCGGCCCAAGGTCTTCCGCGCCGTTTATCACGAGCTACGCACTAGGCACCTGGCCGCTCTCAACGGCTGAGGCCGGGCTCCCGGTTGGTCGCGTTTCGGGCTGGCCCGCTTCGTACTGGGCCCGCTTCGTACTGGGCCCGCTTCGTACTGGGCCCGCTTCGTACTGGGCCCGCTGGCGAGGGCCGGAGTCGGTGCAGAAATTTAGAGCCGGCGTCCCGCGATTGGGGCGCCGGCTGCTGCGCGTCCGGACCGGGTTATCAAGCGTGCACCTGGGTCGTTGTCGACAGTCCACCAGCCTCGCGGCTCCTCAAATGGAGCCCAGGGGGCCGACGGTCCCGCCGCAACGTGCCTGCCGTGGCTGATCGCGCGTGGGTTCCCGGTGGCCGTGCACGAGAATCGCTGCCGATCAGCCCGGGAATCCCCGGCCTTTCCGCCTCGTTCCTCGCCAGTTCTTTCTACGCCCGTCGCCGCATGATCGCCAGGGTTTCGGCTGGCAAATCAGGCTTTCCGCATTAGTCAGACCAAAGCCATTCGCGCAGCTCACTGGCCATGTATTTCGCTGCGCAATCACTGAAAGCGACAGCCAAGAGACGCAAAGGCACATTCAGGAGTACGAGGCAATCGCGCTTTGAGGGCTGTGCATAACTACATGGTTATCCACAGGCGCCCCGCAAAGACCGCGAAATCTCGTCACCCTGGTGATAGGTCGGAGGCCCCCTGGGCGGGCGGGTACTGCGTGGGCGGGTACTGCGTGGGCGGGTTCTGCGTGAGGGCACGGGCCGCCCGGAACCGGGACGCGGAGGGTGAGGGGACGCTCAGCCGACCCCGAAACCAGGGGACCCGGCCACGCCGTACGTCTCATTTGACCTTGGTTTCAGGCAGGTGTGCGGGTGCGGCGGTGGCGGGCGTAGATCGCCAAGCCGATGGCGGCGCCGACGCCGACGCCCAGTGCTGCGGCCACCGGGACGGCCGGGCGGTCGCGCAAGCGGCGGCCCAGCGGGATGGGGTGGCGGAATTCGAGGACGGGCCACTCGTTTTCGACGGCGGCGCGGCGCAGGGTGCGGTCGGGGTTGACGGCGCTGGGGTAGCCGACCGCTTCGAGCAGGGGCAGGTCGCTGCTGGAGTCGGAGTAGGCATAGCACTCGGCCAGGTCGTAACCGCGTTGCTCGGCCATCTCGCGGACGCCGATGACCTTGCTGGGGCCGGCGGCGTAGAACTCGACTTCACCGCTGAAACGGCCGTCGACGATGCTCATGCGGGTCGCGATGATGTCGGTGATGCCGAGCAGCGCGCCGATCGGGCGGACCATCTCGTCGCCCGAGGCGGAGACCAGGACGACGTCGCGCCCGGCCGCCTGGTGTTCGGCGATCAGCGTGGCGGCTTCGGCGTAGACGTACGGGTTGATCAGCTCGTCGAGCGTCTCGGCCACGATCTGTTGCACCTGCTCGACCCGCCAGCCTTTGCAGAGCGCGGCCAGATAGTCGCGGGTGCGGGCCATCGCCTGCTCGTCGGTGCCGCCGCCCAGCCGGAACATCAGCTGTGCGTAAGCGGACTTGACCATGTCGCGGCGGCTGATCAGGCCGTCACGATAGAACGGCCGTCCAAAGGCCAGCGCGCTGGACTTGGCGATGACGGTCTTGTCGAGGTCGAAAAACGCGGCGCTGAGGCCCACGGGCGGCAAGTGTAGTCGCAAGTCGTTCGGCGCCGTTGTCCCGGCGCGTCACGCCGCCGCCATCGTCACGCGCAGTGAAATCGGTCAGACGGGTAGCAGTATCGCAGCGAGCGACATTCGGTACTCGACTGTGCTGCTTCCGTGAGGCATGCTTGTGCTGTTGCGATCGAGATTCATGTTGTGAGCGATCGCGGACCACACTTCTGACCCGCTGTAATCTCCTGACCCTCGGTGATTGCGCCCCCCGCGATCACCGAGTCGATTCGGCTCGACCCCCCCGGAGCCGAATCCTCGGACGACCCCCGTCTCCCCCGACGGGGGTCGTTCCCTTTTCTCCGGTCGTTCTATGCGCCGGTGGCCCGCGTCTGTTCGGCGTCGGCCGTGTCGGCCAAGCCGAAGAAATCGCAGAGGCCGGTCACGTCGAGCACGCGGCGGAAACCCGGACTCGGATTGACCACCAGAAACTCGGCCTCGATCTCGATCGCGGCGCGGTAGCCCTCGATCAGCGCGCCCAGGCCGGTGGAATCGATGAAGGCCGCCGAGCGCAGATCAACCCGCACGATCGGCGGGGACCACTCGGTGACGGCCTCGCGGACACAGGTGGCTAAATCGTCCGCATTCGAGTAGTCGATCTCGCCGTTGACGGTCACGACGGCGGCGCCGTCGCCGGCGAGTGAACGATCAATCGAACTTTCCATGCCAACCCCATTGGTCCGTGTCCGGCACCAACATACCCAACTGCCGCCGCTTCCACTCTGTCCGATCTCGTCGCTCGCTCTTAACAGATCAACCGGCGGCGTACGGGTTGTCCACAGGCCGGGGAGTTGTCCACAGCCTGGGCATTCGTCGCTGGCCGCCCGGCACCGCGAGCCACGAAGGTGGGCGCCTCATCCGCTGCCTGCCCGCGCTGGAGATCGCCGATGCCCGCTCCCCGCCTGCCCCTCGTCGTCACCGCCGATCCCGACCTGCTCGACGACCTGTTGCGGCTCGCCGCGGCCGGTGGCACCAAGGTCGACGTGGCCCCCGACCCGGCCGCCGCCCGCCCCCGATACGGCGGCGCCCCGCTCGTCATGATCGGCGCCGACCAGCTCGAAGCCTGTCTGCGCTCCCGCCTGCCCCGTCGCTCCCGGGTCGCGGTCGTCGGCCGTGGCGAGGTCTCCGAGACGATGTGGAAGGCGGCCAACGCGCACGGCGTCGAACACATCGCTGAGCTGCCCACGGCCGACGCCTGGGTGATCGAGCGCTTCGCCGAACAGCTCGACCAGCCCGTGGGCCGGGTGCTGGCGGTGATCGGCGGCCGCGGCGGGGCCGGGGCCAGCACCCTGGCCGCCGGGCTGGCGACCACGGCGATCGGCGACCGCCACCGCACGCTGCTGATCGACGCCGACCCGCTCGGCGGCGGCCTCGACCTGATGTTCGGCTGGGAACGCAAGGACGGTCTGCGCTGGTCGGCCCTCGCCGACGCGGGTGGGCGGGTCGATCCGCCGGCCCTGCTCGAAGCGCTGCCGCACCACGGCGACCTGGTGCTGCTGTCGTTCGACTGGGACGCCTCCCCAGTCGTGCCGGCCGCGGCGATGGCGGCCACGATCGACGCCGGCCGCCGAGCCCGCGACGTGATCGTGGTCGACCTGCCGCGGCACCTCGACGACGCCGGGGTGCTCGCGCTGGAGTGCGCCGACCAGGCGGTGCTGATCGTGCCGGCCGAGGTGCGCGCCTCGTCGGCCGCGGCCCGGGTCGCCCGGATGGTGCAGACCCACCGCGACGAGCTGTCCGTGGTGGTGCGCGGGCCGTCGCCGGGCGGGTTGAAACACAGCGACATCGCGTCCGCGCTGGGGCTGCCGGTGATCGGCACGCTCCGGCCGGAACGGTCGATCTCCCAGGGGGTGGAGCGCGGCCGGCCGCCCGCGTCCGACAGCAAGGGGCCGCTGGCGCAGCTGTGCCGCAAGCTGATCGGCGACCTGCTCGGTGACGTGCCCGCGGCGGTGGCGGCGTGACGGCGTACACGGGTCTCGGCACCCGGCTGGCCGCTTCCGCGCCGGTGGTCGCCGACCGGGTCCGCCACCGGTTCGCGATCGACGGCGTGGCAGCGACCCCGGCGGCCGTGGTGCAGGCCGTCCGCAGTGAGCCCGGCGCCGCGGTGCTGGGCGACACGGCCGTGTTGCGCCTGGCCGATCGGGTGCACGACCAACTCGTCGGGGCCGGGCCGCTGGCGCCGCTGCTCGACGACCCGCTCGTGACCGACGTGCTGGTCAACGGTTTGGCCGTGTGGGTCGACCGGGGCGCGGGCCTGCAGCGGGCACCGGTCGTCCTGGGCGATCTCGAGGAGGTACGCCGGCTGGCCCAGCGTCTCGCGGCCGCCTGCGGGCGACGACTCGACGACGGTCAGCCCTACGCGGATGCTCGCCTGCCCGACGGCACCCGTCTGCACGCCGTGCTGCCGCCGGTGGCGACCGACGGGCCCTACCTGTCGCTGCGCACGTTCCGGCACCGGCCGTTCCGCCTCGACGACCTGGTCGAGCACGGCACCGTCGCGCACACGGTCGCGCCCGTGCTGGCCGCCATCGTCGCGGCCCGGCTGGCCTACCTGGTCACCGGCGGTACGGGCAGCGGCAAGACGACGTTGCTGGCCACCTTACTGGGCATGGTGCCGCCGACCGAACGGATCGTCCTCGTCGAGGACGCGGCCGAACTGCGTCCGCTGCACCCGCACGTGGTGGCCCTGCAGGCCCGCACCGCGAACGTCGAGGGGGCGGGCGCGATCGGGCTGACCGACCTGGTGCGGCAGGCGCTGCGGATGCGACCCGATCGGCTGGTCGTGGGGGAGTGCCGGGGCGCCGAGATCGTGGACCTGCTCGGGGCGCTGAACACGGGGCACGACGGCGGGGCGGGCACGCTGCACGCCAACACACCCGCCGACGTGCCCGCCCGGCTGGAGGCGCTCGGGCTGCTCGGTGGGCTGCCGCGGGCCGCCCTGCACGCCCAGGTGGTCGCGGCGCTGCAGGTAGTGCTTCAGGTCCGGCGGACGGAGCAGGGTCGGGTTCTCGAGTCGGTGAGCGTGTTGCTGCCCTCGGGCGAGGACAGGCTCGCGACCGTGGTCCCAGCCTGGCGACGGCTGCGCGGCGCGGGGCCCGGTTCCGGGGCGCTGGCGCGGATGCTGGCGGTCCGCGGAGTGGCCGTGCCTGCTGTCCTTTCGCCTCCGGTGGTGGCGCCGTGATCTGGGGTCCGCTGCTGCTCGCCGTGGGGGCGTTGGCGGTGGTCTGGCCGAGGGGCTGGGTCCGGCGGGTGCCTCGGGTGTCGCCCATGGCGCTGTGGCACTGGGTCGTCGCGATTGCCGGGCGGTCGCCGCGCAGGGCGGCGGTGGGTGGCGTCGTGGCCTGCGCGGTGGCCGGGCTGGTCGGCGGCGGGCCGGTGGCCGCGGTGATCGCGAGTGCCTACGCGGGGCTCATGGCCCGCGCGTTGATGCGGCAGTCGGCCCGGCGCCAGGCCTCGGTCGACCGGTCGGCCGCGCTGGACGAGCTAGGTGCGCTGGCGGCCGATCTCCGGGCCGGATTGCCCCCGGCCCCGGCCGGAGCCCCGACACCGGCACCAGCCCGGAAACCGGCCGACCGGTTGCGGCGGCTGACCTCGTCGGTGTGGCACCTCGCCGAGCGGACCGGGGCGCCGGCCGCCGATCTGGTCGAGCGGATCGAGGCCGACGCGCGAGCGGCGGACCGGGCCGGTGCGTCGGCTTCGGCTCAGGCCGCCGGTGCGCAGGCGACGGCGATGCTGCTGGCGGCGCTGCCGGCGGCCGGGCTGGGTCTGGGGGTGCTCATCGGGGCGGATCCGTTGCAGGTGCTGCTGCGGACGCCGTTGGGCGCGGCCTGCGGGATCGCCGCGGTGCTGCTCCAGACCGTAGGGCTGCTCTGGTCCGAGCGGCTGATCGGCGGGGTGGCGCCGTGACCGAGGACTGCGCGCTGGCTTCGTTCCTGAAATCAGGGCCGGGCCGGGTGCCGTTGCGGACGTGCTGCGTCGTGGCCCTGGTGAGCCGGCATGGGGCCGGAGACTGTCCGTGGCTCGACCACAGCACCTTGAGCCAGGAGAAGAGCGACGCGGCGGTCGTACGGTGACCGCCCTGCTGATCGTGGCGGCGGCTCTCGCGTTGGTGGTCACGCCGATCGCTGGTCGGCGCGCGGTGCGACGGCGGCTGCCGCGTCCGTCCGCTCCCGTGTCCTCGGACGGCCGCCGCACCCGAGTCCTGCTGGCCGTCGGGGCCGGGCTCGCGGTGGCCGGGTTCTTCGGCACCTGGTGGGGCGCTGTCCTCGGGGTGGCCGCCGGGCTCGGTGCCGAACGGTTCCTGCGGCAGCGTGAGCCGGCCCAGGTCCGGCAGGATCGTCGCGCCGCGGCGGCCGACCTGCCGCTCGGGGCCGACCTGCTGGCCGCGGCCCTGCGGGCGGGCGCACCGGTCGACGGCGCCGCGGCGGCGGTGGCCGACGCCCTCGACGGACCACTCGGGACACGACTGCGCCGCACCGCCCGGTCGCTCGCGCTCGGTGCCGCCCCGGCCGAGGCGTGGGCGCACCTCGACGGCATTCCCGGCGCCGAGCGACTGATCGCGGCGGCGGTCCGCACCAGCGCGAGTGGTGGCGCGCTGGCCGGTGCGCTCGGGCGGCTGGCCGACGACCTACGGGCCGACCGGGCGGTCGCGATCGAGGCGGCGGCGCAGCGGGCCGGCGTCCTCATCGTGCTGCCGCTCGGGCTGTGCTTCCTGCCCGCCTTCCTGCTGGCCGGGCTCGTCCCGGTGCTGATCGCGGTCCTCGGGGACGTCCTCTGACCCTCTCGGGACCACCACAGCCGGCCTTCGGGCCGGTCATCACCACAACCCAAGGAGAATGAAATGCGCACATTGATCGCGAACTTCGCACGGCTGCGGGCTGACGCCGCCGACTCCGGGATGAACACAGCCGAGTACGCCGTCGGCACATTGGCCGCCGTCGCGTTCGCCGGAGTGCTCTACAAGGTCGTTACCAGCAGCGGAGTGTCGGGGGCGCTCGACGCGGTCATCGACAAGGCCCTGAAGTGACCGGGCGCCGGTGGCCCGGCCGCGACCGGGGAGCC
>CBDCJN010000021.1:0-72449 GCA_965217855.1 Actinoplanes sp.
ATCGGCCCGCCGCAGGTCGGCCTCGCGCAGGTCGGCCCCGATCAGGAGCGCGCCCCGGAAACTCGCCCCGCGCAGGTCGGCGCCCCGCATCCGGCGGCCGATCAGGTTGGCCCCACGATGATCCTTGCGTCCCGGGACCGAGGCGCGCGCGAGCTCGCTGGCCCGCTGCAGCAGCGGGTTGACCCGGCGGCGATGGGCGTCCAGGTCGAGGGCCTGCAAATCCGCCGGCGACCCGGCCGCGAGGTGGTCGGTCTCGGCCCGAACATCCCGCAATTTCGGATGTACGCGGCGGGCCTCGTCCAGCTTGAGGGCCTCGGTGAGGTACCACATCAGCTCGTGCAGCTGCCGCATGATCGGCAGGCTCGCGAACATCGGCCCGGCGTTCTCGGGCGCCACCCGCCAGTCGCGGCCGCCGAACGTCTCCTGGGTGAGGCGCTGCCCCGCCCCGAAACAGTCGAAGACCACGCAGCCGTGGAAGCCGCTGGTCTCGAGCCGCTCGTGGATGGTGCAGCGGAAGTCGCCGCCCAGATTCCGGCAGGGCGTGCCGGCCGGCTTGCTGATCGCGAAGTCCGACGACTTGGCGAAGGCCGGCGCCACGCAGCAGAGCGCGGCGCACTGCGAGCAGTCGGCCTGAAGGTCTCGTTCCGACATTTCCCTCACTGACTTTATTCGTGCGTGACGAAGGAATTACTGACCGCGACCGAATTCGGCCGGGTGAACCGGTCCTCCATAATATTGGGCCCCTAAATCGCCCAAAGATGGCGAGAACGCATTGACGGAAGGCATCCCGGTCGGTGCCCTGACGGTTGTCCGCAATTGTCCTACCGGGCCATCCGGGGACTTGCGTTTATCACTACACTCCTGCAGATGATCTCCAGGCTCGTGACCAAGGCCGCCGTGATCGGAGTCGCGGCGACGTTCGCTATTGCAGCTCCGGCTTCCGCTGCCGCCACCCCCACCCTGTCCGGCCCGGTCGAGGTAGCTGGCTACAGCCAGTTCGAAATGACCGGAACGGCCGACCCCGGCTCCACCGTCACCCTGTGGGAGACGGCGATCGGCTGGAACGACATGCAGCCCGCCGTGGACTACGAGGCGGGCAGCGGCAACGTCACCGCCGTGGCCAATGGCTCGGGTCAGTTCACCATCAGCCGCTACCTCGACTCGGGCTTCTACTTCGAGGTCCACCAGGGCAGCGTCATCTCCAACCGGATCACGGTCTACAGCAAGATCGTCCCGACCTTCTGGGTCGAGAGCAGCCCGACCGCCGGCTCGGTCGTCGCCAAGGCCAGCCTCAACCCGAACATGCCCGGCCTGTCGGTGCAGATTCAGCGCAAGAACTCCGGCGGCTCCTTCACGACGGTCAAGACCGTGACGTCGAGCGAGCCGTACGGTGACGTCAGCACCACGCTCACCGGCCAGCCCGGTGGCGACCAGACCTTCCGCGCGGTCGTCGCCGGCGAGGCGTCGCAGGGCGTACGCGGCGCCACCTCGGCAACGCACTCGACCTGGATCACGGGCGGCACGACCACGCCGACCACGCCGCCGACCACCACGCCGCCCTCGACCCCGGCCGTCGGCGCGATCCAGTTCACCAAGATTCAGTACGACTCGCCCGGCACCGACTCCGGCAGCGCCGGCAGCCTGAACACCGAATGGGCCAAGCTGACGAACAAGACGACCAAGGCGATCAACCTGAACGCCTGGACCGTCCGGGACGCGCAGAACATCATCTACAAGTTCCCGAACATCAACCTGGCTGCCGGCGCGTCGATCTTCGTGCTGACCGGCAAGGGCACCAACACCGCGACCCACCGCTACTGGGGTCGCGCCGGCAAGAGCGGCTACGTCTGGAACAACACCGGCGACACCGCCTACCTGCGCACCGCGGCCAGCAAGACGATCGACTCCTGCAAGTGGACCGCGCTCGGCGCGGGCAACACCAACTGCTGAGTCCTTCCCGCTGACTTGAAGGCCCGGTTCCTCGCGGAACCGGGCCTTCCGCATGTCAGTCCCTCGTGAGACCGGCCGCGTCGAGCAGCACTTCCGCCATGCGTACGGCCTGGCCGTCGAGCCCTTCGCCGTGCATCACGCCCCAGGCCCCCGCGCCGTCGAAGGTCATCGTGAGCTGCCGGGCCAGCTGTTCGGGGTCGGCCGCCCCGCCCGCGGTCGCCTCGGACCGGAAGAACGCGGTGAGCCGGTCCTTGTAGCTGCGGGCCACGGCCCGCGCCGGGTGCTCGGGTGACTTGATCTCGATCGAGGTGGCCACGAACGGGCAACCGTGAAAGCCGGACTGGGTCGACACCTCCTCGAGCACCTGGAAGACGTGCAGGATTCGCGCCCGCGGGGTGCCGCCGGCCCCCTCGGCGGGCAGCAGGCTGGCGTTGTAGCCGGGCCCGATGCGCCGCAGGGCGGCCGCGATGACCTCGTCCTTGCTGCCGAAGAGCTGGTACATCGACCGCTTGGACACGCCCGCGGCCTTGGTCAGCGCCTCGACGCCGACGTTGACGCCCTCGCGATAGAAGAGGTCGGCCGCCGCGTCGAGCAACCTGTCCCTGGTGTCAGTCACCCGGCCAGCTTATCTCGACCGAAACCGATCGGTTTCCGGCGTCACACTCCCTTGGCATTCGGAAACCGAACGGTTTACTGTTCTCCTCAGCCGGAAACTGATCGGTTTCCGCAGGCGAAGGGCACTTCACATGACTGCGATCAAGGACTCCGTCGTTCTCGTCACCGGCGGCAGCCGGGGCATCGGCCAGGCGCTCGTGGACGAGCTCTTCAAGCGAGGCGCGGCCAAGGTGTACGCCACCGCGCGCGACCCGAAGACGGTCACCCACCCCGACGCCATCCCGTTGCAGCTGGAGGTCACCGACGAGGCCTCGATCGCCGCGGCCGCCACGCAGGCCTCCGACGTCACCGTGGTGATCAACAACGCCGGCGCCGTGTCGAGCGCGTCGTACCTCGACTCACCGCTGGCCGACGTCCGCCGCGATCTGGAGACCAACTTCTACGGCCCGCTGCTCGTGACCCGGGCCTTCGTGCCGGTGATCGAGCGCAACGGCGGCGGCCACCTACTCAACGTGCACTCGGCGCTCTCCTGGCTGGCCGACGGCGGCACCTACAGCGCCTCCAAGGCCGCGCTCTGGTCGCAGACCAACTCGCTGCGCCTGCACCTGCAGCCGCGCGGCATCCGGGTGACCGGCCTGCACGTGGGTTACGTCGACACCGACATGACCGCAGGCGTCGACGCCCCCAAGTCGAACGCGGCCGACGTGGCCGCCGCCGCGCTGGACGGCATCGAGAACAACGCGCCCGAGGTCCTGGCCGACGACACGTCCCGTCAGGTCAAGTCGGCCCTGTCCGGCGATCTGACGCTGCTCTACCCCCAAATCGCGGGCTGAGCGGAAATTGTCGGGGGGCGTTGTTAGTGTCTCGCCCGTGATCGGTTCTCACGTGACGACATTCGCGGGCCTGCCCATCGTGGCCGGCGACGACAGCGCTCCCGACGACCCCGCCGCCGTGGCCTGGCGCCTCGACGTCGAGGATTACGACGCCCCCTCGGGCGCGATCGAGGAGGCGCTCGAGGCGCTGCTGAAACGCACCGGCGAGGGCGGGCCGGTCGCGCTGATCATCGGCCAGTGGGGCGAGCCCTACGAGCGCCCCTTCCCGGCCGACCTGCTGGTGCGCCACGCGGCCCGGCTGGGCAACCTGCGCGCGCTGTTCGCCGCCGAGCTCACGGTGGAGGAGAGCGAGATCTCCTGGATCAAGCAGGGCGACCTCACGCCGCTGCTCCAGGCCTTCCCCCGGCTCGAGCGGCTCTGGGTGCGCGGCTCCGACGGCCTCGAGCTCACCCCGCTGCGCCACGAGGGCCTGCGCGAGCTCGTGATCCAGTCCGGCGGGCTGCCGGCCGAGGTGGTCCGGGCCGTCGCCGCCTGCGACTTCCCCCACCTGACCCACCTCGAGCTCTGGCTCGGCGTCGACAATTACGGCGGCGACGCCCGTGCCGAGGATCTGGCGCCCATCCTGGCCGGCCGGGCGCTGCCCGCGCTCACCTCGCTCGGGCTGCGCAACGCCGAGATCGCCGACGAGGTGGCCGCGGCCGTCGCCGCCGCGCCGGTGGTCGCCCGGCTCCGCGAGCTCGACCTGTCGATGGGCGCGCTGTCCGACGCCGGCGCCGAGGCACTGCTGGCCGGGCAGCCGCTGACCCACCTCGCGTCGCTCGGCCTGAGCCACCACTTCCTGACCGACGAGCTCGCCCGGCGGCTGGTCGAGGAGCTGCCCGGCGTGCGCGTCGACGTCTCCGACCAGCAGGAGGAAGAGGAGTGGGGCCGCTACACCGCGGTGTCGGAGTGATGCGGCTCGCCGTCGTGGGCAACCCGGCCAACCGCCGGGTCGCCTTCTTCCGCCAAGCTGCTCTGCGGGCCGGCCTGGCCACTCCGCGGGTCTACGCGTGGCACGACGTGCTCACCGGCGGCCCGGTCCCCGGTCCTGAGGAGACAGTCCGGATCGACTCGCCCGGCGAGGAGGCCGAGGTCGACCGGTTGCTGCGCGGCGCCGCAGCCCCGGCTCAGCCGGGCGAGATCGTCGGTGGCGCCGCGGCGTACTCGGGGCTGGGTGTTGCCCTTGATCGGGTCGCCGCCGGCGGTGGCCGGCTGCTCAACCCGCCGGCCGACATCCAGGTGCTCAACGACAAGCGCCGCTGCCACGCGGTGCTGGCCGATGCCGGTCTTCCGGTGCCGGCGGCGCTGCCCCCGGTCGACAGCTATGCCCAGCTGCGCGCGGCCATGGCGGCGGCCGGGTGGCATCGGGTCTTCGTCAAGCCCGCGCACGGTTCGTCGGCCTCCGGCGTGCTCGCCCTGGCCGTGTCGGGCTCGCGCATCCTGGCGATGACCTCGGTCGAGACCGGCCGCGACGGCCGGTTCTACAACAACTTGCGCGTCCGCCGCTGCGCCGACGAGACCGAGATCGCGCGGATCGTCGACCACCTGGCGCCCGACGGTCTGCACGTCGAACGCTGGTTCCCCAAGGCCGGGCTCGACGACCGGGTCCTCGACCTGCGGGTGGTCGTGATCGCGGGCGAGCCGTCGCACATCGTGGCCCGCACCAGCCGCACCCCGCTGACCAACCTGCATCTGGGCAACGCCCGGGGCGATGTGGCCGCTGTCCGGGCGGCGGCCGGGCCCGCGGCCTGGGCGGCGGCGATGCAGACCTGCTCCGAGGTGGCGCGCTGCTTCCCCCGCAGCCTGCATCTCGGCGTCGACCTGATGTTCCGGTCGGGCTGGCGCGACCACGCGATCGCCGAGGTCAACGCGTTCGGTGATCTGCTGCCCGGCCTCGACACCTACGACGCCGAGCTGGTCGCCCTCCTGAGTGGACGATACGACTCCTGGGCGGCCGCGTGCGTGCGCTGATCGGCCACCACGACCTGCTCTTCGTCACGCTCGACACGCTGCGCTACGACGTGGCGGCGGCCGCGCTCGAGGCCGGCCGCACGCCTCAGCTGGCGCGGGTCCTGCCCGGCGGCCGCTGGCAGCGGCGGCACACCCCGGCCAGCTTCACCTACGCCGCGCATCACGCATTCTTCGCCGGCTTCCTGCCCACCCCGGTGACCCCGGGGCGGCACGAGCGGTTGTTCGCGGCCCGGTTCGGCGGCAGCGAGACGAGCGGCCCGTCGACCTATGTCTTCGACGCCGCCGATCTGCCGTCCGCGCTCGCGGCCGAGGGCTATCACACGGTCTGCCTGGGCGGGGTCGGCTTCTTCAACCCGGCGGCGCCGCTGGGCCGGGTGCTGCCGGGCCTGTTCGCCGAGGCGCACTGGGAGCCGAGTTTCGGGGTGACCGCGCCCGACGGACTCGGGGCCCAGATCGAGCGGCTGGCGACGATCGTGGCCGCCGTGCCGCCGGAGCAACCGCTCTTCACGTTCCTCAACGTGGCCGCGCTGCACCAGCCCAACAAGCACTACCTGCCCGGCGCCACCGACGACAGCCTGGAGAGCCACGCCGCCGCCTTGGCTTACGTCGACTCCCGGCTCGGCCCGCTCTTCGCGCTGGCCGCCGGTCGCGGGCGCCCGTGCCAGGTGATCATCTGTTCCGATCATGGGACGCTCTACGGCGAGGACGGCCACGTCGGGCACCGCGTCGCCCACGAGGCGGTCTGGACGGTGCCGTACGCCGACTTCGTCCTGGAGGGTTCGGTTCATGGCGCTTGACGACTCCCCCTACCAGGGTTACCTCTACGCCTACCCGCACAAGACGGCCTACCGGCGGCTCGAGCCTCGGCGCCCGCTGAGCGAGGTGTGGGCCGAGGAGAAGCAGGACGCCCTCTTCGGCTACATCCACCTGCCGTTCTGCGAGATGCGGTGCGGCTTCTGCAACCTCTTCACCCGGGCCAATCCGCCCGCCGAGCAGGTGACGGCCTATCTGGCTCAGCTGCGGCGGCAGGCCTCGGCCGTGCGTGACTCCCTGCACGGCTCCTTCGCGGGCCTGGCGATCGGCGGCGGCACCCCGACCTATCTGACCGCGCCCGAGCTGGAGTCCCTGTTCTCGGTCGTCGCCCTCGCCTTCGGTGACGCGCCGCTGCCCCTCTCGATCGAGACGTCACCGGCCACCGCGACCGCCGACCGGCTCGCCGTGCTGGCCGCGCACGGCACGACCCGGGTCAGCATGGGCGTGCAGAGCTTCCTCGACACCGAGGCGCACGCGGCCGGGCGCCCGCAAAAGCTCGCCAAGGTGACGGCCGCCCTCGACACGATCCGGGCCGCCACGATTCCGGTGCTCAATGTGGACCTGATCTACGGCATCGACGGCCAGACGCCGCAGACGTGGCAGCACTCGCTCGACGAGGCCCTCCGGTGGAAACCCGAGGAGCTCTATCTCTATCCGCTGTACGTGCGGCCGCTGACCGGGTTGGGCCGGCGCGCGGCCGGGCGGGACGACTGGGATCGGCAGCGCCTCTCGCTCTACCGGCAGGCGGTTTCGGTGCTGACCGCGGCCGGCTACGAGCAGCAGTCGATGCGGCAGTTCCGGCGGGCCGACGCGCCCGTGATCGACGGCCCCGACTACTGCTGCCAGGACGACGGCACGATCGGGCTGGGCTGCGGAGCGCGGTCCTACACGTCGTCGCTGCACTACTCGTTCGACTACGCGGTCGGCGTCTCCCAGGTGCGCGCGGTGATCGACGACTACCTGAGCCGGCCGGCCGACGACTTCCGCTACGCCGAGATCGGCTTCGAGCTCGACGCCCTCGAACAGCGCCGCCGCTGGTTGCTCAAATCGCTGCTGCGCGCGGCCGGGGTCGACGCCGCCGCCTACCGGGCCCGTTTCGGCACGGCCCACGGCGACGACTTCCCCCAACTGGCCTCGCTGGTCGCCCGGGGCTGGCTCGGTGACGACCTGAGCACGCTGACCGCCGACGGCCTCGCCCACTCCGACGCGATCGGGCCGTGGCTCGTGTCGGGTGAGGTTCGCGAGGCGATGGGCGCTTACGTTCCGCGATGACCGACGACCTCTACATCCTCTATCGCGGGCCGCTCGCGAGCTGCAACTACGACTGCCCGTACTGCCCCTTCGCCAAGCGCGTCGACCCGCCCGACCTGCTGCGCGCCGACCAGGCCGATCTGCTGCGGTTCGCCGACTGGGTCGCGGCCACCGACGACCGGCGGCTGTCGGTGCTCTTCACACCGTGGGGCGAGGGCCTGACCCGAAACTGGTACAGAGACACGATCGTCCGGCTGTCCCACCTGCCGCACGTCGCCCGGGTGGCGATCCAGACCAACCTGGCGGCCCGGGTCGACTGGCTCGCGGCGGCAGATGCGCGGGTGGCTGCGCTGTGGGCCACCTACCACCCCGGCCAGGTGACCCGGGCCCGCTTCCTCGGCAAGTGCCGGCGGCTCGACGCACTGGGTGTGCGCTACTCGGTCGGAGTGGTCGGGCTGCCCGCCCACTACGACGAGGCGGTGGCGCTGCGCGAGGCGCTACCGCCGTCGGTCTACCTGTGGGTCAACGCGGCCGAGGGTCACGTCTACACCTCGGCCGAAGAGGCACAGTGGACGGCGCTCGACCCCCGCTTCGGCGACAGCGTGCGCCCCCACCCGTCGCTGGGCCTCCCGTGCCACGCCGGCGAGACGGCAATCTCTGTGCTCGGCGACGGCACGGTCCGCCGCTGCCACTTCATCCCCACCCCGCTCGGTAACCTCTACGACAACAGCTGGCGCGCCGCCCTGCGCCCCCGCCCCTGCACCAACACCCTCTGCGACTGCCACATCGGCTACGTCCACCTCAAGCCCCTGGCCCTTCGCGACGTCTACACCGCCGGCCTCCTGGAACGCATCCCCGCCGCCTGGCCGGTCGCTTCCCCTCAAGAAATGTCGTAGGGCGGCGATACGGTTCTGCTGAAGTCGTCGAGAGCGGGAGGCTTGATGTTTCGGCAGGGCGATGTGCTGATCGTGCCGGTGGCACCCACCGAGGTGCCCACGTGCACGACCGTTCCGCGCGACCAGCGCGGCCGCATGGTGCTGGCGCGCGGCGAGGCCACCGGCCACGCCCACGTCATCGGCGGCCCCGGCCTGCGCCTGCTGGCCGACCTCGACGACCCGGAGCGGATGTTCGTCGAGATCCCGACCTACGGCCGGGTCACCCACGAGGAGCACGGGCCCATCTCGTTGCCGGCCGGCCACTACCGCGTGGTGCGCCAACGCGAATACGTTCCGGGCTCGTTCCGCCCGGTCGCAGACTGAGAGGCGGCCCGATGAGACTCACCGACGACCAGGAGACGATGGCCGCCGCCGTCGAAGACCAGTGGCTGGCCGCCGCCCTCGAAACCCTCCCCGCCGACCGCGCCGCCGCCGAGGCCGGCGTCCGCGAGGCCTACCGCCTGGCCGGCCTGCCCGAGCCCACCCGGGTCTTCTGGCTGGGCTCCCCCCGAGCCGGCGCCCTGGCCGCCGCCTTCCTGTCCGGCGCTTCCTTGTCGGGCGCCTTCTCGTCCGCCTCCTCCTTGTCCGGTTCCTCCTTGCCTGGCGCTTCTTCGCCTGGCGCCTCCGTGCCTGGCGCCTCCATGCCCGGCGCCTCCTCGCCTGGCACTTCCTTATCGGGCGCAAAGACGAAGGATGCTGCGGCTTCGCCGTGGGCGGGTGAGGTGTGGGCCGAGCTGGTGCGTCAGGGCTGGACGCCGGGCGAGACCGGCGGCGCTTCCGTGCGACGCCAGATCCGCACCGAGCCGTGGGCGGTCGCGCGCGAGCGCGCGTCACAGGCGTTGGGGGCCGACGGCTGGGCCCAGCTCAGCGCGGCCGCCGGGCGTCGCTCCTGGGGCCTGGTGATGGACAGGGTCGCCGCCCGCTTGCGGCTACGCCTGGGCGAAGACCTGACCACCGATCTCCCCGGCGACCCCGGTAAATCGGCCCGGTCACGCCTGCTCGACGCCGTCTACGGCCAGCACGACGGCGCCTGGCTGGCCACGTTCGAGGCGGCCGACCGCCTGCACCCCGAGGCCGGCCTGATGACCGGTCTCACCGGCTTGGCCGCCACGGCCCGGCAGTGCGGCTTGTGGTGGGCCGGCGCCCAGTTCGCCGTCCTCACCGAGCGCCCCACCCTCCTGGCCCGCGACAACGTGGGCCGCCTGCACCGCGGCGAGGGTCCCGCCATGCAGTTCCCCGACGGCTACGCCCTGTGGGCGTGGCGTGGCATGCCCATCCCCACCGCGCTGGCCGCCCAGCTCCCGACCTTGACCGCCGACCAGATCAGCGCCGAGTCCAACGCCGAGCTGCGCCGCGTCATGCTCGAGCATTTCGGCTACGACCGCTACCTGCGCGAAGCCGGCGCCCGCTCCCTGCACCAGGACGAAACCGGCACGCTGTGGTATCTCGACCTGCAAGGTGACGAGCCCTTGGTGATGGTCGAGGTCGTCAACGCCACCCCCGAGCCCGACGGCACCAGCCGCATCTACTGGCTGCGCGTCCCACCCACCGTCCGCACAGCCCGAGAGGGAGTCGCCTGGACCTTCGGCCTCACCGCCGACGAATACCACCCCATGCTCCAGACCTAGACCCCAACGGGGTCAACCGGTCGCTTACCCCATCGCCGTGGCGCCGGCGGGTTGGCCCGTCGCCCGCAGGAAGGCCTTCGCCGCCACGGGTTGGCCGGTCGCCCGCAGGAACGCCGTCACCACCACAGTTGGCCGGTCGCCCGCAGGAACGCCGTCACCACCACAGTTAACCGGTCGCCCGCAGGAACGCCGTCACCACCACAGTTAGCCGGTCGCCCGCAGGAACGCCGTCACCACCGCGGTTAGCCAGTCGCTTGTGGGTCGCTACCAGCGCTCCACGAGGTGTTCGCGGCCGGTGGGCGGGTCGTAAGGCTCCGGCCAGAAATCGACGATGCGGTTGATCAGGCCGTCGTCGGTGACCTCGAGCCACACGTGGGCGTCGATTCTTTCGGTGCCGACCCGGACGTCGAGCCACAGGGCGGCGACCCGGCCGTCGGCGACCACACGGTGGGCCCGCAAGTGCCAGTCGTCGGGATAGTCGGCGTTGAACTGCACGAAGGCAGCACGGCCACGAATTCGCTCCCTGGTCTGCGGCATCTCGTAGACCACATCCTCGGCCAGCAGGGCGGTCAGCCCGGGCCAGTCGCGTTCTTCGAGGCGGGCGACATAGTCAGAGGCGATTCGGCGGGTCTCGTCCACACCGCGCACCCTAGCGACGACCTCTGACATCCGCCGGCGGCCTAAGTGTTCTGCCCGGAGAGGTTAGGAACGCGGCTGGCGGGTGGTCCGCCGATCGCGGTGTGGTGGCGGTGGTGATTGTAGGTGTGCAGCCAGCTCTGGTAGAGCTCGGCGTTTCCGCTGGTGTAGGGCTCGGCGTAGGCCTATTCGTCGGTCAGGATGCGGTGGAAACGTTTGACTTCCCCGTTGGTCTGTGGCTGGTAGGGGGCGGGTTTCTTCAGCGCCACGCCGAATTGGGGCTCGGCCCTCATGGGCAGATGCGAAGAGGCCCCGGTCCGCGCATCTCGCGGACAAGGGCCCCTCGACTCGTAGCGGGGACAGGATTTGAACCTGCGACCTCTGGGTTATGAGCCCAGCGAGCTACCGAGCTGCTCCACCCCGCGTCGGTATGTGTAAACCCTACCCTGATGCCCCCGAGAGCGTGCACGGCGGGGGTCAAAATACCTCTGACCTGGGCAATCATGCCGCTTCGGCGACGAGGCGTCAGCCTCGGGCGCAGGTCCGTTCGGACCGAAGGCGGCGTAGCGGCCCGCCACCGCGAGCAGTTCGTCGTGGGCGCCGGTTTCGCCCACCCGCCCCGCCGTCGAGGACGACGATCTGATCAGCCGAGCGCACGGTCTGCAGGTGGCGGGCGATGACCAGCAGCGCGGTCCTCGGTGAGCACGTCCGGCGCCTGCCCCTGTCGCCCCATCGCGACCTCGCGTGTTCCCGCCGTGCCGCCGGCATCAAGCCATCCACCGCGCGACTTGCATCCGGTACTCAGGTACAGGCTTACCGTCGACTAATGACCACCACTGACGACCCGGCATGGGCACCCGAAGCCTGCACTTTGCCTACAGTCGAGCGATCGTTACGGCTGGCCGAGTTCGACGACCTGTTCGCGACCGCACTGCGCGCCCAGCAGCGGTGTTCCCCCACCATGCTGCGCTGGGATCTCGATCCCGCCGTCGAGGCCACGGCCCGAAGCCTGACCGGACGGGAGACCAACTGCTGCTCGTTCTTCACCTTCACCTTCCACCTGGCTGACGGCTTGCTGCGACTGACCATCGAGGTGCCCACGGCTCACGTGAAGGTCCTCGATGCACTCGCCTCGCGGGCCGCGGCCGGCGTGCGCTCGTGACCGGCCTACGCAGCAGCCAGGTCGCCGACGCAGCCGGAGTCAACCGCCAGACCTTGCGTTACTACGAGCGTCGAGGCCTGCTGCCCGAACCGGCCCGCACCCTCGGCGGCCACCGCCTCTACCCGCCCGAGGCCGTCACCACGCTGAAGGTGATCAAGGCAGCCCAGCGTTTGGGCTTCACCCTCGACGAGGTCGCTGTCGCCGATTCCCGAAAATTGACCCCCTGGGGGTTCGGGAAAATTGACCCCTCTGGGGTTAGTTTCGGCTGTCGCGGTTTTCTTTGGTGAGTAGTTCTCGGCGTTGGCGGGTGCGGTAGGAGTCGCCGGTGAGGGTGAGGACTTCGGCGTGGTGGACGAGTCGGTCGATCATGGCTGCGGCGACGACGTCGTCGGAGAAAGTCTCGCCCCAGCGCCCGAACGGCAGGTTCGAGGTCACCATCACCGAGCCCTGCTCATAGCGTGAGGCGATGAGTTGGAAGAACAGGTTCGCCGCGTCGTGGTCGAACGGGATGTACCCGACTTCATCGACGATGATCAGCCGGTAGCGGCGGATCTTCTTCAGTTCGGCTTCCAGTCGTCCGGCGTGATGCGCTTCGGCGAGGCGGGTGATCCAGTTACTCGCTGTGTCGAACAGCACGGAGTGTCCGGCCTGGGTGGCTTTGACGCCGAGACCGATCGCGAGGTGGGTCTTGCCGAGGCCGGGCGGGCCGAGCAGGATCACGTTCTCCGCTTTCGCGACGTAGGTGCTGGTGGCCAGATGGGCCAGGACGTCACGGCGCAGTGAGGGCAGGTGGTCGAGGTTGAAGTCCTCCAAGGTCTTCACCGTGGGGAAGTGCGCGGTGCGGATGCGCATCACGGTGCCTTTGGACTCCCGGTCGGCGACTTGGCGTTGCAGTAGGGCGGCTAAATATTCTTCGTGGGACCAGTTCTCGTCGCGGGCCTGACCAGCGAGTTCTTCCCAGAATCTGCCGATGGTGGGGGTCTTCAACACGCGGGTGAGGTAGGCGATCATCGACGGCATCCCGTCTTTGGGTGCGCCGGCCGGGCCGGTGGCGGGCGGTTTCGCCTTCGTGGTGGTGCTCATTGGTTGCTCGCTCTCGTCGGGGAAGGGTCGAAGTCGACGCCGAACAGGGCGTCGTAGTCCGGCAGGGCCCGCAAGGTGACCGGGTGCCCGTCGCCGTGATGGCGGGTAGCTTCTTGACGCCGGCGGCGGTCGTCGGCCAGGGCGTGCCGCATCACCTTCGCGGTCGCGGCGTGCACCGCGTCAGTGATCACCCCGTGTTTGGCCCAGGACCGATCGTGGCGGGCGACCAACTGCCCGTCGCAGCACACGGTGACCTGGTGCGCGGACGCGGTGACCTCGACGAACCGGCCGATCGAGCGCGGGTCGACCGAGTAGTCGACGGTGTCCACGCGCACGTAGTAGTCGCGGCCGAGCCGGATCCGCTGCTGCAGCCCCACTTGGGGACTGACCGGTGGCAGCGCCAGCATGGACAGCAGTTCGGTGGCCAGCAGGTCCACCGGCCGGGCTTGCAGTGCGCGGACGGTGCGGGCGTTGGCCCGCGGCAGCCAGTCGCCGAGCTGGGTGTTGAAGTCGGTGGGTGAGGCGAACCGGCGGCCAGGCAGAAACGACGTCTCCAGATAACCGTTGGTCCGCTCGACCATGCCTTTGTGTTCCGGATCCCGGGGCGGAGCCAGCTCGATCTTCGTGGCGAGGGTGCCGGCGAACGCCGCTGCCGGCGCGCTCAAGCGCCCGGTCCCGCCGATCGCGGACTCCCGGTCCCAGACCAGGGTCTTGGTGACCCGGCCGACTTCGCGGATCAGCAGCCACATCCCGGACAGGATGTCCCCGGCCTGCCGGGTCGGGATCATCGTCGCGGTCATGAACCTCGAGAAACCGAGCGTCATCACCAAAACCGGCAACATCCGGTCCTGCCCCGCGGCGACCGGGATCCTCGGCTCCGGGAACCACAAGTCACACTGCGTGATCTCACCCGGCTCATAAACCGTCCGGTCGACCGGGTCGACACCGACATACTCCGGCCGGATCTGCGTCAGCCGCTTCTTCAACGGCGACAACGAGTACGGCCAGCCGATCCGATCCGCGACAACCGGGGCCGGCATCCGCGGCCACTCAGCCAGCAGGACCCTGATCCGCGCCTCGAACGCATCCGCCACCGACCCGCGGGCGACCCGCTCGTACTGCGGCACCCGGTCCGAGGCCAACGCCGCCCGGACCGTGTTCCGGGCCACCCCCAACCGGCGAGCGATCTCCTTGATAGGAACGCGTTCCGCTCGATGCAAACGACGGATCTCTGCCCAGTTCTCCACAGTCAACACCCTCCAAGATCACAGAAAGGAGGGGTCAAATTTCAGAAACCCACCGGGGGTCAGTCTTCAGGGAGCGGCGACAGTCGCCGACCTGCTAGCCGCCGCCCATCGACACAGCGACCCGGACACCGGCCTCCAGGAACGGGCCCGGCTCAAACTCACCGAGGTGGAAGCGAAGATCGCCGACCTCGAGGTGATCGCCTCCACCCTGCGCGCCGCGGTCGCAGCGGGCTGCGACGACCTGGTCGCCTGCGCCGGACAGCCGTGCTGCCCGATCCCGTTCGCCATCATCGCCTCTGCGCCACCAGCTACTGAAGGAACGCCTGATGCGACCTCCTGCTGACCGCGTACGCCGTCTGCTGCCGTCCGGGCTGACCGGCCTGGCCGGAGTTGCCTGCGCCGCCTGCTGCGTCATCCCGCTGCTGCTGGCCGCCGGCGCGCTGTCCGGCGCAGGCTGGGCAGCCGTCGGCCACTGGATGCCCGGCCTCGCGATCGCGTCAGCCGCAGCAGCGGCCGGCGCGTGGTGGCAGGCGTCGCGCCACCACCACCCCAGTTGCACCGACACCACCTGCACCTGCACCTGCGCAACACGTTAACCCCAGGCCGAACCCTGGACAGGCAGCTCGCGCCCGTGGTTCAGGATTGGAAGAAGTCAGCAACACCCTAAGTCCACGCCTATTAACGCCAACCGCAGACCGCCTGTCCAAAAGCGACCGAGCAGCAAACTCCAGTCATTTCAGCAAGCCAATCACCCTGCCAGACAGCCGCCCACCAACCGACCACCTCCAACCCGCCAGGACGCGCCAAGGCCCCCAAGCCCCGCCCCAGCGACCACGACGTCCACCACGACCCCCTCAAACGCGCAAGCCCCTTCACCGCCCAAAGCCAGCACGATCACCAGCGCACCTCGCCGCAGCCCGGCTCGGCCCGCGCACCACGGCTTTGCAGAAGCGGTTTTGCGCAGCTGGCGCAGCGAAGGCCTCAGCTGGCGCGGCGTGGCTGGCTGGCTCGGCTGGCTCGGCGCGGCTGCCCCGGCTGGCGCGGCGTGGCTGGCTCAGCTGGCGCGGCTGGCTGGCTCGGCCGGTTCGGCTGGCGGCCGCAAAGGCCGGATACGTATGCGATGCGACGAAGTCGCCAGTCAGACCGCGACGAAGTCGCAGGACCCACCGCACCAAACTCACCCCCGCAACGTGGGGTCTGGGGGCTCGGACCCCAGGTAAAACGCGAAGAGGCCCCGGTCCGCGCCTTCTGCGGACAAGGGCCCCTCGACTCGTAGCGGGGACAGGATTTGAACCTGCGACCTCTGGGTTATGAGCCCAGCGAGCTACCGAGCTGCTCCACCCCGCGTCGGCTCGTTAACACTAGCGCAACCGGGGCTTTGGCTGCAAAACGGGTCCCGGTGACCTGCCGCACGTGCAGGTCACCGGGGTTCCGATCAGCCGCTGGGTGTCGGGGACGGGTTGGCCGAACTCGACGGGTTGGCCGAGGCGCCCGTGCTGGGGGTGCCGGTGGCCGCGCTCTGTGCTGCCTGGAAGTTGGCCATCGCGGTGTCCAGGGCCGCGAGCGCCTCGCCGTACTTGGCGAAGTCGCCGGCTTTCTGGGCTGTCCGGACGTTTTCGATGGCCGTGTCGACGGCGGCTGCCGCCTGGGCCAGTTCACCGGTGACGGCCGGCGGCGGTGTGGTGGTGCCGGGGTTGGTGTTGCCGCCGGGGTTGCCGCCGGGGTTGGTGTTGCCGCCGGTGTTGTTGTTGCCGCTCTGGGCCTGTTTGCCCTGCGTCACCAACTGGTCGAGGCCCTGTTTGAGGCTGTCGGCGAGTACCACGTACGTACCGCCGTCGCCGTAGGACATCAGGACCTTTTGGAGCAGCGGGGCCGCGTTCTCCTGGTTGCCGGTTTTGACGTAGACCGGTTCGACGTAGAGGACGCCGCCTTCGACGGGCAGCGAGATCAGGTTGCCGAAGAGGACCTGCGACTGCGCGTTGTTGGAGAGCAGGTTGAGCTGCTGTCTGACCGAGGCGTTGTTGGCCATCTTCTGATGGACCTGCACCGGGCCGGGAATGACCGTCTGGTCCGGTAGTTCGAGGACCTCGATCACCGGCTTGTTGTCCACGTACGACCCGGAGATCAGGGCGGCCAGGTTTTCGCGGTTGGCCGGTGTCACGCCGGCTGTCAGCTGGAATCTGGTGTTGTCCTGTTCGGGCAGCTGCACGTTGAGGTAGAACGGCGGCTGTTTCTGGTTACTCGACGGCGCGTCCGGGGCGTTGGGCACCTGCCAGAAGTCCTGGCCGGAGAAGTACGCCTGCGGGTCGGTCACGTGGAACTTGGTGAGCAGGTTCCGCTGCACCTTGAACAGGTCCTGCGGGTAGCGGAAGTGATCCTCCAGAGCCTTCGGAATGTCTTCCTTCGGGATGATGAGGTCACCGCCGAACGCCTTGTTCCACGCCTTGAGGACCGGGTCGTTGTCGTCGAACTCGTAGAGCTTGACGGTGCCGTCGTACGCGTCGACGGTCGCCTTGACCGAGTTGCGCATGTAGTTGACGTCGTCCCGGGCCAGGGCGAACTGCCCCTGGCCGGTGAGTTCGTCCTGCGTCTCGTTGGCCAGGTTGATCTTCTGCGCGTACGGGTAGCTGGCCGACGTCGTGTAGCCGTCGAGGATCCAGGTGATACGCCCGTCGACGACCGCCGGGTACGGGTCGCCGTCGATGGTCAGGAACGGCGCGACCTTGGCCACTCGTTCCCGGGGCTCGCGGATGTACATCAGCTTGGAGTCGCTGTTGACCGCGTCGGAGAGCAGGAAGTTGCTCTCGGTGTTCTTGATGGCGAAGACGAGCCGGCGGAAGAACGAGCCGATGTCGACGCCACCCGAGCCGGTGTAGGTGTAGCGCTCCTCGGCGTCGTTGTTGTCTTCCTGCGGACGGTCGAACTCGACCTTCCGCGTGTCGTCCTGCTGGCCCACGATCGCGTACTCGGTGGACTGCTCGCCGTAGTAGATGCGCGGCTGCGAGACCTTGATCTCTTCGGTCGCCGCGGAGCAGCCCGGCGGGCGGTCGTCGCCGAGGAAGCCGGAGACGAAGTACGGAAGACCACCGCAGACCACCTGGTTGGCCGGCGCGGCCACCAGCCCGTACCCGTGGGTGTAGACGGTGTGCCGGTTGAGCCAGTTGCGCTGCTGCGTGGTCAGCTTGTCGTCGTTGATCTCACGAGCACCGACCACGTAGTCCGCGGTCTTGTTCTCGATCGTGTAGCGGTCGACGTCGAGCTTTTTGCCGAAGTCGTAGAAGCCGCGGGACTGCTGCGACTGGGTGAAGGCCTGCGAGACCAGCTGGGGGTCGATCAACCGCGCATTCTGGGCGCTGCTGTCGGCGGCGAGGCCGGACGGCGGGACGACGTTGTTGGCCCGGTAGGGCGCGACTTGCGTGTCGTTGATCCCGAAGGCGGCTCTCGTCGCTTCGATCGAGCGCTTGATGTACGGCGCTTCCTTCTCGCTCAGGCTGGGCTTGACCGAGAAGTTCTGCACCGCCAGCGGGTAGATGCCGCCGATCGCGACGGCCGAGATCGCCAGCAGGGCCAGCGAGACGCCGGGCCATACCAGATTTCGCATGCCCGCGTTGGAGAACACGATGATCGCGATGGCCACGACGATCGAGATGTAGGCCAGGATCTCCTTGGCCGGCATCAGCGCGTTGACGTCGGTGTAACCGGCCCCGTAGAGCTGCGGCGACACGTGCTGCTCGAGCAGCAGGGCCCGGCGGTCAAGCACGTAGGCCACGGCCTTGAGCAGCACGAAGAACGCGACCAGCGAGGTCAGGTGCGCCCGCGCGCCGGTGGTCATGCGGTCGCCGACGCCCTGCAGCCGTACGCCACCGAAGATGTAGTGGACGGCGAGCGAGCCGAGGACCGAGAGCACGATGGCGGTGAAGGCCACGCCCAGGGCGTACCGCAGCATCGGGTAGTCGAAGACGTACCACCCCACGTCGACGCCGTGTTCGGGATCCTTGACCCCGAAGTTGCCGCCGTTCTGGAAGAGCATCCAGTCTTTCCACCGGCCCTGTGCGGACAGACCCGCGAAGAAGCCGATGATCACGGTGAGCACCGTTATCCAGGTGCCCAGCCGCGGCGCGAGGATCATGCGGTAGCGCTCGAGCGTCGCCTGCTCGGCGGAGTGCGGCCGCAGCAGCGGTCGTAGCCGATAGGCCAGATAGAGGTTGGCTGCGATGATCAGCGCGACCGCGAGGCCGATGACCAGGAAGAGGAGGAGGCGGGTGAGCAGTACACCGGAGAAGACGTTGACGAAGTCGACCTCGTTGAACCACAGATAATCGGTGTACGCGTCGATGCCCCACCCGAGCAGCGTGAAAAGGAGGAAGACCCCGACCAGGACGCCGACGGTGACGCGACCGCGCCGGCTCATCCTCGGTAGAGGGCTGTTACGCATTACCAACGGAGGCTCCACATTTCAGTTGGGCCGGTGTCTCACCGTACGTCATCTGTCACTCTGCCGAGCATGGCTTCGGAGTGCCCCCACCGGTGAAGGTCTTGAGTGCGGTGAGCGCGTCGTCCACGGTGGCCACCTCGGCCATCGGCAGCCCGTCCACCTTGTTCCGCAGCGCTTCGGCGCAGTTGTCCTTGGGGACCAGGAAGATCTGAGCGCCGGCCTTCTTGGCGCCGACCAGCTTCTGCGGAATCCCGCCGATCGGGCCCACGTTGCCGTTGTCGTCGATCGTGCCCGTACCGGCGATGACCTTGCCGCCGGTCAGGTCCTCGGACTCCAGCTTGTCCATGATCCCGAGGGTGAACATGAGGCCCGCGCTCGGGCCGCCGATCTTGTCGAGGTCGATCGTCACCTTGAACGGCGCGTTCTGCTTCGGCTCGATCTCGATGCCCAGCCTCGGCGTGTCATCGCCCTTCGCGCCCTTGGTGGTGATCTGGGCGGTCGTGGCCTTGCCGGCCCGCGTGTACGCGATGGTCAGCGCGGTGCCGACCGGCTTGGCCCGGACCAGCTCGGTCAGTTTCGACGGGCCGGTGATCTTGGTGCCGTCGACCGCGGTGACGACGTCGCCGGCCTGCAGGATGCCGGTCGCGGCGCCGTCCGCAGTCACCGCTTTGACGGTGGTCTGCACGGGGTAGCCGAGTTTGGTGAGCGCCACGGTGACCGCGCTGTTCTGCGACTCCGTCCACTCCTCGGCGTTCTGCTGCTCGACCTGTTTCTCGGTGCGGTCGGGCGGATAGATCAGCTCGCGCGGCACGACCGCGTCGGACGAGCTGAGCCAGCTGCTGATCGCCCACACCAACTCGACCTGCGACTGCACGTTCACGGTGGTCAGCCGCAGCTGACCTTTCGACTCCGTGGTCTTCGCATCCGTCACCTGGATCACCTCGGTGCCGTTGTCCGAACCGAGCGTGTTCACCGTCGGACCGGGCTTCAACACGACGTAAGGCAGGGGTGCGGCCATCACACCGACTGCCAGCAGGGCGGTGATCAGGGCGCCGAGGATTACGGTGACACCACGACGTCTCATGCGCGTGAGACTATCGCCCCTCCCTGAGTTCTCTCTGAGCTGACACCGCCATCGGTCCGGAGCGGGCTTTTCGCGCGTACGGTTGACCACGTGCCTGATATCCCGTTCGGCTTCTCCCTGCCGGGCGCCCAGCCGCCCGACCCCTCCGACCCGCAGCAGATGCAGCAGTTCATGGCGCAGCTGCAGCAGATGTTCGCCGGCCCCGGCAGCGGCCCCGTCAACTGGGACCTCGCCCGCCAGGTCGCCGCGAGCCAGCTCTCCGCGTCCGGTGACCCTTCGGTGAACATGCTCGAGCGCCACCAGGTCGAGGAGTCGCTGCGGCTCGCCGACCTGTGGCTCGACCCGGCGTCCGCGCTGCCCAGTGGCATCCGCACGCCCACCGCCTGGAACCGCAACGAGTGGATCTACAACACCCTCGACGTGTGGAAAAAGCTGTGCGACCCGATCGCGGGCCGCATGGTCGGCGCCATGGGCGACCTCGTGCCCGACGAGGCGAAAGCCCAGCTCGGCCCGATGCAGTCGATGGTGGCGACCCTGGGTGGGGCGCTCTTCGGCGGGCAGCTCGGCCAGGCTCTGGGCCAGCTCGCGGCCGAGGTGCTCTCGGCCGGCGACATCGGCCTGCCGCTCGGTCCGACCGGCACCGCCGCGCTCGTGCCGGCCAACATCAAGGCCTACGGCGCCGGCCTCGAGATCCCGGAAGACCAGGTGCGGCTGTACGTGGCGTTGCGCGAGGCCGCCCACCAGCGGCTCTTCGGGCACGTTCCGTGGCTGCGGGCGCACGTGCTCAACGCGGTCGAGACCTACGCGAACGGCATCACCGTCAACCGCGAGGCCATCGAGGAAGCGATGAGCCGCGTCGACCCGTCCGACCCGGAATCGATGCAGGCCATGGCGCTCGAAGGCATCTTCACGCCGGAGGACACGCCGCAGCAGAAGGCGAGCCTGGCCCGTCTCGAGACGGCGCTCGCGCTGATCGAGGGCTGGGTCGGCCACGTCGTCGACAACGCGGCCGGCGACCGGCTGCCGTCGGTGGTCCAGCTGGGCGAGGCGTTCCGGCGCCGGCGCGCGGCCGGCGGCCCGGCCGAGCAGACCTTCGCCGCGCTGGTGGGCCTCGAGCTTCGGCCCCGCCGCCTGCGCGAGGCGGGCGCGCTATGGAACGCGGTCGCCGAGCACCGCGGCATCCAGGGCCGCGACGCCCTGTGGGGCCACCCCGACCTGCTGCCCACCGACGAAGACTTCGCCCACCCGGAGGTCTTCGCCCAGGGCACCGCCGACTGGGACATCAGCGAGCTCGACAACCTCGGCCCCACCGACAAGGAAACCCCGGGCAAGGACGCCCCGGAACAGGGAGCTCCCGAAAAGGACGACGAGGACAAGTAACACCCATCGACCGGCCTCTTCCCGATCTGGGAGGGGGCCGGTTCGTCGTTTCCCGCACCAAAAGATCAAGACAATTCGGCGGTACGGCTGAGGCCCGCTCCCGTGGCGCCCGCCCAGGCAGCTGCCGTCCCCGGCCCCTCTGCCGCCGGTCTCCGGCCGGGCCTGCAACGAAAGCTCAGCCCCCGAGCAACGCCCGCGTGTTTTCCCAGCCCTCCAGGGCGGGGTCGAGGCTGGACAGCTCGGCCGGGCCGCGCAGGCGCCGCCACTCGGGGGTCGAGGAGACGTCGCCGGGCTGTGGCGCATCCCGCCGGAGCAGCTGGGCGGTGGCCGTGTCAAGGTCGTGGTCGGCCAGCCAGGCGGGCGCGGGCAGGCTCGTGGCCAGCCCGAAGAGCCCATTCCCAGGGCCGCCCGGGGCCACGGCGACCGACTTGTTCTCCAGCGGCCGCAGCAGCTTGCCCAGGATCATGCCGGGGACGTCGGGCGCATCGGCCGCGATCACAGCCGCCTGATCGAAGCCGTCGGCCGTGGCCGCCGTCAGCACCGGCAGATAGGTCGCGGTCGGCACCTCGTAGACCCGCATGCCGGGCCAGGCGATCTCCTCGGCCAGTTTCAGGTCGTCGGCCGTGGCCGCGATCGCCGCCTCGGCTTGCGCGAGCCGGGCCAGCAGGTCGACCACATCCTCGGCCAGCGCAGCCCGCCAGACAGCCAGATCGGCCCCCGGCGGACTCCATGTCACCGGGACCAACAACGCAACAACCACCCGTCGAACCACGGGCCAACCTTATCCACCATCCAGCGCACTTCCTGTGCCTGTGGATAACTCATGGGTCGGCTCTCGTTGCAGGCCCGGCCGGAGGCCGGCGGCAGAGGGGCCGGGGACGGCAGCCAGCCGGGCGTGCGCCACGGGACCGCGCCCAAGCCGTACCGTCGAATGGTTTTAGTCGTCGGCCAGAACGAGGCCGGTGGCGGCCGAGATGCCCTCGAGGTAGCCGCGGGCGCGTTCGGCCTTGCCGAAGCGGTTGACCAGCTCCCAGAAGCTCGCGTTGTGGCTGGGCACGACCAGGTGGGACAGCTCGTGCAGCAGCACGTAGTCGATCACCCAGTCGGGCATCTCCTGGATGCGGTGGGAGATGCGGATCGTGCCGTCGTCGGGCGTGCAGGAGCCCCAGCGGCCGTTCTGGTTGGTCACCCAGCGCACGCTGGCCGGCTGGACCCGGTCGAGGTGGTCGGCCAGATAGCGGTTGGTGAGGCGATGGGCTCGCGCCAGCAGCTCGTCGTCGGTGCGCCGGATGCGTTCCTCGCGCGCCGCCAGACGGGCCAGCATCCGCTCGACCCACTCGGTCTCCTCGGCGCGGGAGAACCTGTCGGGGATGAGCACGACCACGCGCTCACCATCGCGGTACGCGGACACTGTGCGACGACGGCGCTGGCTACGCCGCACTTCCACGACAGGCTTGCGCGTCCGGGCCATTACCGGCTCGCGGGGCCCAGATTCGGGTTCACGTTGAGACGCTAATCCGTGAGACCCATGTCACCGCAAGAGTACGCGGTATGACACGCGCCGGATATGTGTACTTCGTCCAGGTATAACCGAAAAAATTTTCCACCGCTGCAACATCGGTCCCCGGTTGGCCAACTTAGCTCACCGAACGACGGTGTCAACAAGATGCCGAACATCCTATTTATGCCCGTTTGATGGCAACACACGGCGTGTTGCGGCACAACATCCCAAAAAGGGCGATTCCTCCCGGCACACTCACCTGCGTCGGCGACACCCGCCGACGCCGCGCTGACATGGAACTGGCCTGACCTGGGTAGTGACCGCCCCGACGGGTGGCCACATCCGTGTGGTCCCGGAGCGGTCCAGCGCCGAACACAGGTCGCGGCCTGCCACCGCGAGCAGGCATCGGGCCGACCCGGCCGACAACATGACATAGGAGGAACCGTGGCCGACAACACATACAACGGCTACTGCGTGAAGTGCAAGGAAAAGCGCGACTTCCAGGGCACCGTCGAGGTGTCGAAGACGGGCATGAACATGGCCAAGGGCAAGTGCCCGGTCTGCGGCACGACCGTGAACCGCATCCTGGGCAAGGCCAAGGTCTGAGCCGGACGGCCCCGCAGACTTCGCCCCACTAGGCCAAGAACAAGTCTGCGACAAGGCCGTTCACCCACCCGGGGAGGGCAGTTCGCCCTCCCCGGTGGCTTTGCCCCGGCAGCCATATCCCCAGCCGGGGCAGCACGTTGAGTGAGGTTGTGGATATCCCTCGCAGCCTGTGGATAACTCACTCCTGCCTGTGGATAACTGTGGATAGTCCGTGTCACGCATCCCCGGGGCCTGTGGACAACTAAATCGCTCCGCATCCTTGTGGTGACATCCTGTGACGCATGAACCGCCCCACCCTCATCCCCGGTCTCCCCCGCATCTGGCGTGGCCGCGGCGAGCTGCAACTCGGCTCCGACCCGTCCCGCGCCTTCCTGCTGCGTCTGCCCGATCCCCGCGCGGCCGAGGTGCTCGACCTGCTCGACGGCACCCGTCCCGAGCGATTAGTGCTGCTCGAGGCGGTGGAGCGCGGCGTTCCGCCCGATGACGCCCGGGCCGTTCTCGAGACACTCCGCGCCGCCGGTCTGGCCATGCCCGCCGCCGCGCTGTGGCCCGGCATCCCGTCGGCCGAGAGGCTCACCGGCGAGGCCGCCGTCCTCGCGCTGCGCGGCGACGCCTCCCGCACCCCCGCGACCCGTCTTCGCCGGCGTCACGTCACCCGTGTAGTGATCACCGGGCGGGGCCGGCTGGGCGCTCCGATCGCGGTGGCGCTGGCCGAGGCGGGCGTCGGTCACGTGCGCACCGAGCTGCCGGGCCAGGTCCAGCCGGGCGAGCTGGCGGCCGGCCCGCTGCGGGCGTCCGACATCGGCAAGTCCCGCAACGAGGCGATCACCGCGGCCCTGCTCCGGACGGTGCCGAGCGTCGAGACGGCCGGCGTCCGCGGCCAGCCCGTGCCCTTGGTCGTCCAGCTCGACTCGGACAAACCCGTGACCCTGGTCGCGGCCGCCCACGCCCAGCGCCGCCAGCCGCACCTGCCGGTGACGATCCGCGAGGGTTCGGTGGTGGTCGGTCCGCTGGTGCCGGCCACCGGCGGCCCGTGTCTGGCCTGCCTCGACCTACATCGGCGCGATCGTGATGCCACCTGGCCCGGTGCGCCACCGCCGTCCGGCCCCGAGCCCTGCACGGTGGCGACGCTCCTGGCCGCCACGGCGTACGCGGTCGAGGAAGCGCTGACCTTCATCGACGGCGGCAGCCCGGAGACGGTGGGCACGTCGGCCGAGCTGGCCTCACCGTCCCGGGTGCGGCGGCGCACCTGGCTCCCGCACCCGGATTGCGACTGCGCCCACCCCAAACGGAGGGCCTGACGCGGGTTCTGGGGAGATTTCGTGCCGGTTGGCGAGAATCGGTGGTGGACTTTTCGGGCGTTGTGGGGCCAAGACGGTTTACCCGGGCAGATGAACGCCTCGGCGTCGGTCACAATGATCTGGTGAGCGACATACCGCGGCGTGCGGCGGCCCGCACAGCCAAGCTGGCCGCGCTCCCCCTCGGCTTCGCGGGGCGCACCGCACTGGGCTTCGGCAAGCGTGCTGTCGGGATCGCCACCGACGTGATCTCGGCGGACATCCAGCAGCGCACCGCCGAGCAGCTGTTCAGCGTCCTGGGCCAGCTCAAGGGCGGCGCCATGAAATTCGGGCAGGCCCTGTCGGTGTTCGAGGCGGCCATGCCCGAGGAGATGGCCGGCCCCTACCGACAGGCGCTGACCAAGCTTCAGGAGGCGGCGCCGCCGATGCCGGTGGCCAGCCTGCACAAGGCTCTGGCCGAACAGCTCGGCCCGCAGTGGCGTGACCTGTTCGCCGAGTTCGACGACGTCCCGGCCGCCGCGGCCAGCATCGGTCAGGTGCACCGCGCGGTGTGGAAACTGCCGCCCGCCCGCAAGAACGCCAAGCCCAAGACCATCGCCGTCGCGGTCAAGGTGCAATATCCCGGCGCCGGCGAGGCCCTGCTGGCCGATCTCAAGCAGCTGTCCCGCCTGGCCGGCATGTTCAAGATCATTCAGCCCGGCATGGACATCAAGCCGCTGCTGGCCGAGCTGAAAGACCGGATCACCGAGGAACTCGACTACGCGATGGAGGCCGAGACCCAGACGGCCTTCGCCGAGGCGTTTGCGAACGATCCGGAGATCTTCGTGCCCAAGGTGATCACCTCTTCGCCACGGGTGCTGGTCACCGAGTGGGTCGAGGGCACCCCGCTGGCCAAGGTGATCACCGACGGCACGGTCGAGGAACGGGACGAGGCCGGCCGCCTGATGGCGACCCTGCACTTCTCGGCGCCCGCGCGGGCCGGCCTGCTGCACGCCGACCCGCACCCGGGCAACTTCCGGATGCTGGCCGACGGCCGGCTCGGCGTGATCGACTTCGGCGCGGTGGCCCGGCTGCCCGGCGGCCACCCCGAGCCGATCGGCCGGCTCGTGCGGCTGGCCCTCGACGGTGACGCCGAGGGGGTCGCCGACGGGCTGCGCGACGAGGGCTTCATCAAGCCGGACGACGAAATCGACGTTCAGGGCGTGCTCGACCTGCTGCGCCCGATGATCGAGCCGGTGGCGGTCGACCAGTTCCGCTTCACCCGGGCCTGGCTGCGCGGCGAGGCGACCCGGCTGAGCAGCCCGCGCTCCCCGGCCTACCAGCTGAGCCGCAAACTCAACCTGCCGCCGTCCTACCTGCTGATCCACCGGGTCACGCTGGGCTCGATCGGCGTGCTCTGCCAGCTCGAGGCCGAGGCGCCCTACCGGGCGATCCTCGAGAAGTGGCTGCCCGGCTTCGCGCCCGTGTCCTGAGGCGGCGGCCGGCCATGATCTGATGGGCGACATGGATGCGTCTGCCCACATCGACGACCTGGCCGCCTTCGTCTCCGCGTCACCCAGCTCGTATCACGCGGCGGCCGAGGTGGCGCGCCGGCTGAGCGAGGCCGGTTACGAGACGCTCGACGAGACAGCCGACTGGACCGAGGCCGTACGCCCGGGGGCCCGCGTGCTGATCATGCGGGACGGCTCGGTCATCGCGCTGGCCCTGCCGGCCGCCGCGGGCCGGGCCACCCCGTTCCGGGTGATGGGCACGCACACCGACTCCCCCGGCTTCAAACTCAAGCCCAAGCCGTCGACGGTCACCTTCGGCTGGCTGCAGGCCGGCGTCGAGGTGTACGGCGGCCCGGTCGTCCCGTCCTGGTTCGACCGCGAGCTCGAGTTCGCCGGCCGGGTCGTGCACCGCGACGGCACCGCTCAGCTGGTGCGGACCGGCCCGTTCGCGCGCATCCCGCACCTCGCGATCCACCTCGACCGGGCGGTCAACGAGTCGTTCGCGCCCGACAAGCAGCGCGAGGTGCAGCCGATCTGGGGCGTCGGTGGCCCCTCGGACGCCGATATCGTCGGCCATCTGGCCGCGCTGGCCGGCTGGGACGGCGCCGACCTGGCCGGCTACGACATCATCACCGTCGACTCCGCGGCCCCGGCCCGGTTCGGCGCCGGCGACAAGCTGTTCGCCTCGGCCCGCCTCGACAACCTCTCCTCGGTGCACGCCGGAACGGCCGCCCTGCTGGCCGCCGAGCCCACCGACGCGATCGCCGTCCTGGCCGCCTTCGACCACGAGGAGATCGGCTCCGAGAGCCGGTCGGGCGCGGCCGGCCCGTTCCTGGCCGACGTGCTGGAGCGGATCACGGCCGGGCTCGGCGGCGACCGCTCCGACCTGGCTCGGGCCCTGGCCGGCTCGTGGTGCCTGTCGTCCGACGCCGGTCACGCCGTGCACCCCAACCGCCCCGACCGCCACGACCCGGTCAACCGCCCGGTGGCCGGCGGCGGCCCGCTGCTGAAGATCAACGCCAACCAGCGCTACATGACCGACGGCCTCGGTGCCGCACTGTGGAGCCGCACGTGCTCGGCCGCGAACGTGCCCTATCAGGAGTTCGTCTCCAACAACTCGGTACCCTGCGGCTCGACGATCGGCCCGATCACCGCGGCCCGCATCGGCATCCCGACGCTCGACGTGGGCGTGCCGCTGCTCTCCATGCACTCGGCCCGCGAGCTCTGCCACGTCGACGACCCGGCCTTCCTGGCCGCCGCCGCCACCGTCTTCCTGTCCGCCTAGGCCCACAAACTTCGAGCCGGAAAAGCGTTGGTCTTTCCCCATCGAGATAGACCAGGATGCGCATCGTGGACGCCTACCTGAACACCGAGCGACTGGCCCTGCGCCACTTCACCGTCGACGACGCGGAGCTGCTGACCGAACTGGACAGCGATCCGGCGGTGATGCGCTTCCTGACCGGCGGTGAGCCGACCCCACCGGACCACTACCGCGAGCGTGGCCTGAAAAACATCATCGCCGGTTACGAGAGCTCGGGTGGCAACCTCGGGTTGTTCGCGGCGCAGGAACAGGACAGCGGGGCCTTCATCGGCTGGTTCATCCTGCGTCCCGAGGAGGAGGGCCCGCTGGACGAGGTCGAACTCGGCTACCGGCTGCGCCAGGCGGAGTGGGGCAAGGGGTACGCCACCGAGGGCTCGCGGGCCTTGCTGGCCAAGGCGTTCACGGAGCTGGGTGTGCGTATGGTCTGGGCCGACACGATGTCGATGAACAGCGCTTCCCGCAGGGTGATGGAAAAGGCCGGGATGACGATGACGGGCACCCTCGAGACCCCTCCCGACATGCTGATGGTCGAGGGCGCCGAGCACGGCGGTGTGCGCTACGAGATCACCAAAGAGCAGTGGGAACAGCGCTGACCTCGTTCATCGTCCCCAACGCCCCAACAAGCGAGAGGCCCGTCCGCGGGGTGCGGGCGGGCCTCTCGGCTCAGTTGTCGAACTTCAGGTTGCGGGTCTCAGAATCGCCGACCGCCCAGTTCACGTGAGGCGTTGTGACGCGCCTCCATGGCTACCTGGCGAGCGGGACGGTGTGCCTCAGGTGTGTAGTCACTCTGAGGCCGACGCATTCGGGCCCGGGATAATGCTTCTTGGAGAAGTCTCACTTTGGTGGCTCCGTTCGGGAACATTTCGATGCTCGGCTTTCGGTAGTGGGTCTCGGAAACAGTCGTCATGTCAGGCCGCCAGACGGACAGCGTTGCGGGAGTCGAGTCCGTTAGCGGCGAGCCGCTCCTCGACCTCGTGGGCCAGCTCGGCGTCGCGAGCGACGTCGACCTTGCGCGGACGGCCACGGGGCCGCTTGCGCGGAACCACGGCACCGCGCTCGAAGATCTCGCCGCCCCAGACACCCCAGGGCTCGTTCCGCTCGACCGCACCGGCCAGGCACTCGACGCGCAGCGGGCAGTCCCCGCAGAGCGACTTGGCCAGTTCCAGCTGGGCCGGGGAGTCCGAGAACCACAGGTCCGGGTCGAACTTCCGACAGGGCAGGTTTGCCTCGATCTCGACGCTCACGTCGAGTGGGGCCAGCGCCAGACTCATAAAGCCCGGTCACCTCTCTCTTCTCATCGATCTTCTGGATCGCCGTACAGGTCGTGCACCCGGCCGGTGAGCCGGCAAAAAAATTAGGCCGCGGATCCCGGTTACGGGTTCCGCGGCCTCGAGGTGAGCCGGAGGTCTGTTGGTCAGACCGGCCTTCCTCGAGGCGGGACACCGCTGGCACCATCCGTGTAGCGCTTGATGGAGACCTTGCTGCCCTTGAACCCACTGCTGGTGTTGCCATTGCCGCCCGCAAGCGCCAGATCGCCCAGCTCGGCCTGGACGGAAACCTGGTGCACCTGCGACGCCGGAGCCCGCTCTGCTGCCAGAACCGGCACCATGATCGGAGCCGTAGCGTTGAACGGAGCCCGCTCGACCACGGTCGACGCCCACGCAGGGGCGGTAACCAGAACCGAGGCCGACGGAGCGCAGGCAAGGGTCAGCGGCATAGACGGTCGCGTCGTCATCGTGTAGATCTCCATCGTTGCCACCTCCTCCATTTGCACTGCACTCGAATGTGTGGGCCCGCCGAACATTGCTGCTCGGCGAGGTGTGAACTGAGGTTAAGCCTGCCTCCGGGGAGGAGGCAAACGAATTAACCCACTAACTTTCAAAGATTTTTGAGAGACCTCGTAGGGGGTCGCGCCGCCCACGAGAGCGAACACCGCATCGCCGTACTGACCCAGCTTGCGCGGGCCGATTCCGGCGATCGCCAGCAACTCGGCCGGGCCGGCCGGGCGGCGCTCGGCCATCGCCACCAGCGTGGCGTCGGTGAAGACGACGTAAGCAGGAACTTTGAGCTCGGACGCCGTCTCCGCGCGCCATTTCTGCAGGCGCTCGAAAAGCTCCTCGTCGAGGTCGGACGGGCACGTCGGGCAGCGGCCGAGTTTGCGGTCGGCGCCGGCCAGCAGGGTGGCGCCACAGATGCGGCACGAGGACACCTGGGGACGCCGTCGGTCGGGTTTCCGACTCCCGCTCATGGCCCGCTCGGTTGACGAGTGGCGTTCGAGCTGCGGAAGGAACCGGCACGGCCGCCGGGCCCGGCCACCGGGCGACCGGGACTGGCCATACGAGAGCCACAGCCACTGGCGGGCTCGGGTCACCCCGACGTAGAGCAGGCGGCGCTCCTCCTCGAGCTGCTCGGGCGTCTTGGCATACGTCGTCGGCAGCGTGCCGTCGGCCAGCCCGACCAGGAAGACCGCATCCCACTCGAGACCCTTGGCCGAGTGCAGCGAGGCCAGCGTGACCCCGGCCACGGTCGGCACGTGCTGCTGCTCGGCCCGGCGGGCCAGTTCGTCGTTGAAGGCGGCCAGAGTGACGTCGCGCTGCACGGCGCCGGCCTGCCCTATCGGTTCCAGAGCGGGCGTAAGCGCGTACTCCTCGGCCAGGGCGACCAGCGCGGCCAGCGCCTCCCACTGCTCGCGGGCGGCACCACCGGGCGGGGGTTGCTCGCGGGCCCAGCCGGTCGCGGCCAGCGCGTCGACCACGGCCTGCACCAGCGGCGTCTCGCCGGGCGTGGAACGGACGGCGGCCCGCATCGCGATCACCGCCTGGCGCACCTCGGGCCGCTCGAAAAAGCGCTCGGCGCCCCGCACGACATAGGGCACCTCGGTCTCGGCGAGTGCCTTCTCGTACGCCTCGGACTGCGCATTTGTCCGGAACAGCACGGCGATCTCGCTGGCCGGGGTGCCCGACGCGATCAGGTCGCGGCACCGGCGGGCCACCGCCGCGGCCTCGCCCGCCTCGTCCGGAAAGATCTTGAGCTCGGGCTCGGCGCCGGGCGGCCGCTGACCGACCAGCTCGAGCCGGAGCCGGGCCTCGTTGCCGCGGGCCTGCCGGATCACCGCGTTGGCCAGCCCGACCACCTGCGGCGTGGAGCGGTAGTCGCGGACCAGCCGGACGACCACGGCCTCGCGCCGCTGCCGGGGGAAGTCGATCAGGTAGGACGACGTGGCGCCGGTGAACGAGTAGATCGTCTGGCTGGCGTCGCCGACCACGGTGAGGTCGTCCCGGCCGCCCAGCCAGGCCTCGAGCAGCCGCTGCTGGAGCGGGTTGACGTCCTGATACTCGTCCACCACGAAGTGGCGATACTGGGAGCGGATCTGCTCGGCCACGTCGGGGTGCTCCTCGATCCCCCAGACCGCGGCGCGCAGCATGTCCTCGAAGTCGATCACGCCTTGGCGGCGCTTGAGCGACTCGTACGCCGCGAAGACCTCGGCCACCTTGGCCGGCTCGAACGGCGGCTCGCGCCGGGCCTTGGTGGCGGCGACCGGGTAGTCGCCCGGCTCGACCAGCGACGATTTGGCCCACTCGATCTCACTGGCCAGGTCACGCGCGCCGGTGCGGTCGGCGCGGACACCGGCCCGGGCCGCCGCCAGCCCGACCATCCGGGCCTTGCTCTCGAGCAGCTCGGGCATGGCCCGGCCCTCGAGCAGCCGGGGGGCGAAATAGCGCACCTGGCGCAGCGCCGCCGCGTGGAACGTGCGCGCCTGCACCCCCGCCGCTCCCAGCTCGGTGAGCCGGGACCGCATCTCGGCCGCGGCCCGCGCGGTGAAGGTGACCGCGAGGATGTGCCGGGGACTGATCTCGCCGGTCAGCGTCCGGTAGGCGATCCGGTGAGTGATCGCCCGGGTCTTGCCGGTGCCGGCGCCGGCCAGGATGCAGACCGGGCCGGCGGGGGCGGTCACCGCCGTCCGCTGCTCGGGGTCGAGCCCGGCCAGCACCGCATCAGTCCGCACGGTAGGGAATCATGGCACCCGGGTCTGACGTTGTGCGGTAAGGCGCTGTGCCATGTGACCCATCCGAAGGAGTTCCGACCGATGTTGACCATGTACTCGACGTCCTGGTGCGGCTATTGCCACCGCCTCAAGTCGCAGCTCGACCGCGAGGGCATCGCCTACGAAGTGGTGGACATCGAGCAGGAACCGGCCGCGGCCGAGTTCGTGATGAGCGTCAACGGCGGCAATCAGACCGTGCCGACCTTGAAGTTCGACGACGGTTCGGCGCTGACCAACCCGTCGATCATCCAGGTCAAGGAGCACCTCTCCGCGCTCGCCGCAGGCTGAACAAAGGCTAAAGCGGTTCGATGGCGAGCTCCTCAGCCCGGGCGACCAGGCTCTCGAGCTCGCCATCGGTCAACGCGAGCTCGTCCACGAGACGGGCGAAGAGCAGCAGGTGTACGCCGGACCGCACGGCACCGTCGATCTCGTCGGCCGGCACGTCCTCGCCGAGCGCCTCGCGCAGCAGCATCTCCGCCTCCAGAGGCGGCAGGCCCGCGGCCGAGTGCTGCCGCAGGGCCGCCGTGACGGTGCGCCGGATCTCGGCCAGCGGGCTGTCCGGCTCGAAGCGCCGCTGGGCCGCGAGTCCGAAAGCGATCTCCCACACGCACCGCGCGTCGGCGTCCGGCGCCTCGTGCCCGGCCGGCGCGTCCTCGAAGGCCACCCGCCGCAGATAGCGCCCGGCGTCGGTGCTGATGCCGTGGGCCGGCGAGAAGATCGGGCTCACAGCGGGTGCCGATCGAACCGGGCGACCCGCCACTCGGCCTGCTGGACGAGCGCGACGAGCTCGTCGGTGGGCACGCCCGGCGGCCGCGACAGGTCGCCCACGACGATGCAGATCAGCTCGAAGCGGCGCAGGTCGGCCAGCGCGTACGTCAGCTCGGGCTCGCCGAGCACCGAGCGGATCACCGCCTCGGCCTCGCGCGCCAGTTCCCCCGAGGTGGGCAGCGACTGGTAGGTGAGCAGATCGCGGACGTACTCGGTCAGGTCGCGGGGATCGCGCCCGATGAAGCTGCGGCGCACCGCCACCGTGAAGAGCTCGCGCAGCAGCCGGACGGCGCGCACCGAATCGCTGAGACGTGACAACGACCGCGCCGGGTCCTCCTCCCCCAACGCATCGAGGAGAAGGCGGCCCGCCGCGGTCGCGGTCTTGTCTAATGTCCCGTTTTGCCCCACATCCGGAGACTATCCGGAGAACGGCTGTTACGGGATGAGAGCCGGGATGCTCGAGTCGAGCAGGCCCCGCTCCTTGAGCGCGCCGTAGAGCGGCGTCGTCTCGGGGTAGTGACCCCAGGCGTGGTCGCCGGTGCCGTCGCCCTGCGGGCAGTGGCCCAGCAGCTGCTTCTGCACGTCGGTGAAGCCCGCCCACTCGGGCGTGCCCGGCAGGTCGGCGACCTCGTCGCGCCCGGCGATCCACCGGTAGGTGTAACCGAAGAACGCGCCGACGCGGGTGACGTCCGAGTAGTTGTCGGACCGCGCGTGCCACAGGCGGCGGTCGAAGACGACCAGGTCACCCGGGTTCGCGGTGATCTGGAGCGCACCCTCGGGCTCCGGCCACGGGACGCCGCGGCTCGGCGGGCCGGGCAGCCAGTTGGTCTTGTGGCTGCCGGGCAGCACGGTGAAGTTGCCGCGACCGGTCTCGCTGACGTCGGACAGCCAGTAGGCCAGCTTGACCGACATCTGCGGGCGCGGGTCGGTCTCGAGCTCGCGGTTCTGGCGGCCACCGTCCTGGTGCCAGTGCCACCACTCCTTCTGCTTCTCGTGGATCTGCGGGTGCACGTCGATGTGCGAGTGGTAGACGTGCACGTTCCACCCGAGCAGCGACCAGATGTATCGGAACGCCACCGGGTGATCGAGCAGGAAAGCCAGCTCGGGAAGGCTGGTCACCGCGGAGAGCTGGTGCAGTGCACCGGTCGAGCCCAGGCCGTGCCCGCCAGGCTGCCCGGCCCGCTCGTAAGCACCGAGGACCGCGGCCCGCGCGACCTCGATCTCACTCTCGGACAGCACCCCGCGCACCACGAGGAACCCGTCCCGGTCGAACTGGGCCCGCTCGGCTGCGGTCATGGGTGCCCATGCGGGCGCTTCCACCTGCGTCATCGATTCCACCTCTCGGTCTTTGTAAACCGAGACGCTGCAGAGGCGCATCTTGGTTACTCGCCAACCAGAAAACTTCTCTGATTAGATCAAGTTGAATCCGTTACCGGGTTAAAACGCCCAACCAGCGTTCGATGAGATAGAACGCGATGGAGGAGCGCATCGGCAGGCCCATCGGGACGCCGCTCTCCGGGTCGAGATAGTCCCCCGCGATCATCTTGGCGATGTCGTCGCGGGTGAACCAGTGCGCCTCGTCGATCTCGGCCGGGTCGAGCCGGATCGGCTGTTCCGGGTCGGCCGTGGCGTGGAAGCCCAGCATCAGCGAGCCCGGGAACGGCCAGGACTGGCTGCCCGAGTAATGCAGCGAGGTCAGGTCGAGACCGACCTCCTCGCGCACCTCACGGGCGACGCTGGCCTCGGCCGACTCGCCCGGTTCGACGTAACCGGCCAGGCACGAGAAACGCAGCCCGCCATCGGCGCCCTTGCCCCAGGCCGAGTTGTGCCCGAGCAGACAGCGGCCCTCGGGGCCGACGACGCCGTCGTGCACCAGCACGATCATCGCCGGGTCGGTGCGCGGCCACATCTGGTTGCCCTCGGTGTCGACGCGGGACCAGCCCGCCTCGATGGCCTTGGTCGACAGCCCTGTCCGCGGTGAGAACTTGTTGCTGGCGTGCCAGTTGCCCAGGGCCACGGCCGCGGTGAAGACGCCCGCGTCCCGGTCGTCGAGCAGGTGACCGATGTCGCGCAGCGTGGCCGGGCGAGCGCCCTCGACCTCGGGCAGCGGCGCGTCGACCGTCCAGAGCGGGGTGCCGTCGAGGTCGACACCGAGGAACCAGTGCTCGGCCTCGGGCGCCTCGGCCGACGGCAGCAGCGCCAGACCGACCTGGGCCGGCCCGTCGGTGACCAGGGCCCGGCCGCCCTTGCTCAGATCGATGACCAGGACCAGGCCGCGGTTCCAGGCCGCGGCCAGCCACTCGTCGTCGGTGCGGTGCTCGGCGGCCCGGTCGAGGGTGCTGCGGGCCAGCGGTGGCGCGTCGGCCGGCCCGCCGGGTTGCTCCTTGACGTCGGGTTGCTCAGGGGCACTCACTCGGCACTTCGTTCCACCGTGGTGAGCGCGGCCAGCGATTTCTCGACCTTGGAGGCGTCACCGAGCACCACCGTGACGGCCTGCGACGGCGCCAGGAAGCGGGAGGCCACCTCGGCCACCTCCTCGCGGGTCACCGCGGCCAGCGCGGCCGAGTATTGCTGCAGGTGGTCGAGGCGCAGGCCGAAGCTGGCGTACATGCTGGCCAGGCCGGCCAGCCCGGCCTGGGTCGACATGCCCAGGCGCAGGGTGCCCAGGGCGTACCGCCGGGCCTGCTCGAGCTCTTCCTCGCCGGGCGGGAGGCTGGCGATGCGGCCCAGCTCGTAGAGCGTCTCGAGCAGCGACGGGCCGGTCACCTCGGTCGCGACCTCGGCCGAGACGAGCAGCGCCGAGCCGGCCAGGAAGTGCTCGATGCCGGTGTGCGGGCCGTACGTGTAGCCCTTGTCCTCGCGCATGTTCTCGACCCAGCGGGACGAGAAGTAGCCGCCGAACACGAGGTTGGCCAGCTGGAGAGCGGCGTAGTCGGGGTGGGTGCGGTCGACCGCGGGCAGCGCCATGCGCAGCGACGACTGCACCGCGCCGGGCCGGTCGACCAGCAGCAGCGGGCCGGGCTCGAGCGGCGGGGTGGGCGGCATCTGCACGGCCTTGGCCGGGCCCGTCCAGCTGCCGAGCGCCTTTTCCGCGGCGTCGATCGCCTTTTCCGGGTTGAGGTCGCCGACCAGCACCAGCGTCGCGCCCTCGGGCCGGACCCGCTCGGCGTGCAGCGTGCGCAGCTGGGCCGGGCGCACCGCGCGCACCTGGTCGGGCTCGGGGGTCTGCACCGCGTACGGGTGCTTGCCGAAGACGCGCTTGAGCAGGGCCGTGCGGGCCAGGTGGGCCGGCTGGTTGAGCGCCACCTGGATGTGGTCGACCAGGCGGTCGCGCTCGGTCGCCACCTCTTCGTTGGGGTAGGCCGGGTCGGTGAGCACGCCGGCCAGGATCTCGAGCATCCGGTCGAGGCCGGAGGCGAGCGAGTTGCCGCTGACCACCAGCCGGTCCGGGTCGAGGCCGGCGGCCAGGCCGCCGCCGACCGCCTGCAGCTCGGCCGCGATGTCGACGCTGGACATGGTGCTGGTGCCGGTGAACAGCGCCTGCGAGAGCACGGTGGCCCTAGGCAGCGGGGCCTTGCCGAACGGCACCCGCAGCCGCAGCTCGACCAGCGGCACCGAGGTGCGGCGGATCGCGATGACGGTGAGGCCGCCGGCCAGCGTGCGCTCGGCTTCCCGGGGGAGCTTGAGCTTCGCGTCCGGGATCAGATCGGGCAGCGTCTTGCTCGTCATGCTGAGTCTCCTTGGGCATGCCCTCGTGGCCCTACGCCGGCTTCGCTCGCTTCGGTGCAGTCGGTCATGCTGAGTCCCCTTGGGCATGCCCTCGTGGCCCTACGCCGGCTTCGCTCGCTTCGGTGCAGTCGGTCATGCTGAGTCCCCTTGGGCATCCCCTCGTGGCCCTACGCCGGCTTCGCTCGCTTCGGTGCAGTCGGTCATGCCGTGACTCCCGGGAGGACCTCGACGGTGGCGCGGCGCTCGGGGCGCAGGGTGGCCGCCGCGGCCACGATCTGCGCCTCGGTGACCTCGCCGACCAGCTTGGGCAGTTCGTTGAGCATCTCGGGCCGACCGCGCTGCAGCTCGAGCACCGCCATCGGCAGCGCCCGGCCGAGCACGGCGTCGGTGTCCCGGAGAAGGTGGGTGGCGATGCGGGCCTGGACGCGTTCGAGCTCGCCGGGCTTGAGCCCGTCGGTGGCCAGGTGTTCCATCTCCTCGTCGACGGTGCGCAGCACCTTTTCCGAGTCGCCGCCGGGCGGCATGTGCGCCTGCAACAGCATCGCGGTGGGGTTGCGGACCTGGAACTCGTCGCCCATGAAACCGATGTAGCCGCCGATGCTGGTCACCGTGCGGTCGCGCTGCACCAGACGCTCGACCAGGCGGGACGCGTCGCCGTCGGTGAGCACCTCGGCCAGCACCACGAAGGGAAGGTACTGCTCGAAGTCGCCGATCGGGTCCGGCACCCGCCAGGCGCCGGCCACGCCGGGCAGCGGGGCGAGCCGGTCGGTGTAGACGTCGCGCTTCTCACTCGTGAGGTCGGGCTCGGCGAAGTCGGGCAGCGGCGGGGCCGGCCGGGCCGGGACGTCGCCGAAGTGCCGGTGGATCATCTCGGTCGCCTTGGCCACGTCGAAGTCGCCGGCCACCGCCAGCGTCGCGTTGCCACAGGCGTAGTAGCGATCGAAGAACGCCTGCGCGTCTTCCACGGTGGCGCTGTCGAGGTCGCCGAACGAGCCGTACCCGTCGTGGGCGTTGGCGAAGGTCGAGAACATCACCGGGGGGAGCCGCAGCCACGGGAAACCTCCGTACGGCCGGTTGAGGACGTTGACCCGGATCTCTTCCTTGACCACGTCGATCTGGTTGAGCAGGTTCTCCTCGGTCAGCCGCGGCCCGCGCATGCGGTCGGCCTCGAGGAACAGCGCCCGCTCGAGTGCGCCCGAGGGCAGCACCTCGAAATAGTCGGTGTAATCGAGGTGGGTCGAGCCGTTGAAGGTACCCCCGGCCCCCTGCACGTGCCGGAAATGCGCCAGCTTCTCCAGATTTTCGGAGCCCTGGAACATGAGGTGCTCGAAGAGATGGGCGAAGCCTGTGCGACCCTCGGGCTCGGAGCGGATGCCGACGTCATAGACGACGGCCACGCCCACGACCGGGGCGCTGCGGTCGGGCGTCAGCACCACCCGCAATCCGTTGGCCAGGGTGAATCGCTCCACCGGGTACTTCGTCGCCGGGATCTTGATTCTGCGCGCCACGAAATGACATTAGCGCCTCCAGAGGTCAACGTCGCGACTGCATGTCACCACTCGGCCACCCGGTGACGTCGATCTCCGGGTTGAGCTTGACCAACTGCTTGAGTACGCCGTTGCGGGCGGCCGGAAAACGAAGACGGCCACGGGACACGTACGGCGTCCCGGTCGCCCTCGCCACCACGTCGGGGAGCAGCCCGCTCAGGATCAGCAGCACGCCCACGACACCGAAAACGCCGAAGAGCCCGCCCGGCACGTGCAGGGATCCGAAGCGGCCCGCGATGAGCAGAACGTCGGCCACGACGAACAAAAGAATGACGGCGGGCGCCACCCCGTACCCGAAAATCTTGCGAAGCCGGGTCACCCGCGCGATGCCGGCCTCGGCGCTCGCCCCCAGCGGCACCTCGACCGAGGCCGTCGCCCAGGGCAGGCGCGGCAGCGGCACGGCGACCAGACGGCGCGCTCCGTCCCCGCTCAGCGGCTCTTTGGGCCAGCGCAGGCCGGCCACGTCATGCAGGCCGATATGAACGGAAGTCGTCTCCACGGGCGGGAGGGTACCCCCTCGAACGAGTCCCGACATGCGGATCGGCCTTGACGCCATTCCCTACTTCGACCATCATTCCTATCCACCAGATAGGCAAACGCGGGTTTCGAGGTCAGGGGGAGTCGTGTACGTCTCGGCGCGCACCGACTATGCGGTCAGGGCCATGCTCGCCGTCACGGTCGAACACCCCCGGCTGGTCAAGGCCGCCTCGCTCGCCGCCGTCCAGGGCATTCCGCTCAGCTTCCTGCAGGGCATCCTGCTCGACCTGCGCCGGGCCGGTCTGCTGCACAACCATCGCGGGGTCGACGGCGGTTACGCGCTGGCCCGCCCGTCCACCGTGATCACCGTGGGCGACGTCGTCCGCGCGGTCGGGGGCGCCCTGGCCACCGTCCGCGGCCTGCCCACCACCACGACCTACCACGGCGCCGCCACCGGCCTGCGCGACGTGTGGGTCGCCGTCGAGGAAGCCATCGAGGGCGTCGTCGACCACAAGACCTTGGCCGAACTCTCTGCCGTCCCCACCCCGTGAAGAAATTAGGAGTGAGCATGAGCTCCCGCACCACACGTGCGCTTGCCGTTGCCACCACTGCCCTGCTGTCCACCTCGCTGCTCGCCGCGTGCGGCGGTGACGACGACACCAGCGCGTCGTCGTCGGGCGAGGCCGGGACGATCCGTCTCGGCTACTTCCCCAACATCACCCACTCGCCCGCCCTGATCGGTGTGAACAAGGGCTACTTCCAGACCGCGCTGGGCACCACCAAGCTCGACACCAAGACGTTCAACGCCGGCCCGGCCGCGATCGAGGCGCTCTTCTCGGGCGCGATCGACGCCACCTACATCGGCCCCAACCCGGCCATCAACGGCTGGGCCCAGTCCAAGGGCTCCGGGCTGAAGATCATCGCGGGCAGCACCTCGGGCGGCGCCGGCCTCGTGGTCAAGGAGGGCATCAACACGCCCGCCGACCTCAAGGGCAAGAAGATCGCCACCCCGCAGCTGGGCAACACCCAGGACGTCGCGCTGCGCGCCTGGCTCAAGGAGAACAGCCTCAACGCCGACCAGCAGGGCGGCGGCGACGTCTCGGTCCTCCCGCAGGACAACGCGACCGCGCTGCAGGCGTTCGCCCAGGGCGCGATCGACGGCGCCTGGGTGCCCGAGCCCAACTTCAGCCGGCTGGTGCTCGAGTCCAAGGGCAAGGTGCTGGTCGACGAGAAGGACCTCTGGCCGGGCGGGCTCTTCGTCACCACCCACCTGATCGTGACCCAGGAGTTCCTCAAGAAATACCCGGCCACGGTCAAGAAGCTGCTGCAGGGCCACCTGCAGGCGCTCGACTACATCGAGAAGGACAACGCCGACGCCCAGGCCGCGGCGAACGAGCAGCTCAAGGCGCTCAGTGGCAAGCCACTGAAGGACGACGTGCTGGCCGCCTCGTTCAAGAACCTGACGTTCACCGCCGACCCGGTCGCGTCGTCGTTGTTCACCAGTGCCAAGCACGCCGAGGACGTCGGCCTGCTCAAGCCGGTCGACCTCAAGGGCATCTACGACCTCGGGCCGCTGAACGAGCTGCTGAAGGCAGCCGGCAAACCCGAGGTCAGCGACGCTGCCGCCGCCTGAAAGGCCTGAAGACATGCGCCTCCTCGAACAACAGACCCAGGCGGTCGTACGCCTGCAGAGCGTCTCCAAAAGCTATGGCGACCTGCTGGCCCTCGACCGGGTGTCGCTGACCGTCCGGCAGGGCGAGTTCGTCTGCCTGCTCGGCGCGTCCGGCTGCGGCAAGAGCACACTGCTCTCGCTGGTGGCCGGGCTCGACGGGATCACCGGCGGCCAGCTCGACATCGGCGGGCGCAAGGTGTCGCTGATGTTCCAGGAGGCCGCGCTCTTCCCGTGGCTCTCGGTCCGGGGCAACATCGAGCTGCCGCTCCGGCTGCAGGGTGTGTCCCGAACCGAGCGCCGCCAGCGCGCCGACGAGCTGCTCGACGTCGTACGGCTGAGCGGGTTCGGCGACAAGCGACCGCACGAGCTCTCCGGCGGCATGCGCCAGCGGGTCGCCCTGGCCCGCGCCCTGGCGCAAAATGCCGACATCCTGCTGATGGACGAGCCATTCGGCGCGCTCGACGCGATGACCCGCGACATCCTGCACGACGAGCTCGAGCGGATCTGGCGCGAGCAGCGGCTCACCGTGCTCTTCGTGACGCACAACGTGCGCGAGGCGGTGCGGCTGGGCGACCGGGTCATCCTGCTCAGCAGCCGCCCGGGCCGGGTCATCGAGGACTACGCCATCACCCACGAGCGCCCGCGGCGCATCGACTCCCCCGAGGTCTCCGGCCAGGCCGCCGAGATCACCGACCGGCTCCGCGCGGAGGTCGCCCGCCATGCCCACTGAGCTCCCCACCACGGAGGTGCCGGGCCAGCGTGCCTCCGACGAGGTGACCGGCCTCGACGCGCTCGAGCTGCAACCCACGCGGGACAAGGGAAACCTCGGCCGGCGGATCTGGAAGAGCACCTGGCCCAAGCTGCTGGCGATCGCGATCGTCCTGCTGATCTGGCAGTCCGCGGTCTGGGCCGAGTGGAAGCCGATCTACGTGCTGCCCTCGCCCGGCATGGTCTTCGGCGACCTGGGCAACGTGATCATGACGGGCGACTTCTGGGGCGGCGTCCGTGTGACGATGACCCGCGCGCTCACCGGCTTCCTGCTGGCCGTCGTGATCGGCACCGTGATCGGTGCGGCCGTGTCCCAGTTCGCGCCGCTGCGGGCGGCCATCGGCTCGCTGATCACCGGCCTGCAGACCATGCCCTCGATCATGTGGTTCCCGCTGGCCATCCTGCTCTTCCAGCTCAGCGAGAGCGCCATCCTCTTCGTGGTCGTGCTCGGCGCCGCCCCCTCGGTGGCCAACGGCCTGATCAGCGGCATCGACTACGTGCCGCGCACCTGGTTGCGGGTCGGTCAGGTGCTGGGCATGCGGGGCTTCGCGAAATACCGGCACCTGATCCTGCCCGCGTCGCTGCCCTCGTTCATCTCGGGCCTCAAGCAGGGCTGGGCGTTCTCCTGGCGCAGCCTGATGGCCGGTGAGCTGCTGGTCATCGTGCCGGGAGCGCTCTCCATCGGCGTACGCATGCAGCAAGCCCGCGACCTCAGCGACGCCAGCCTGGTGATCAGCTACATCATCGTCGTGCTCGTCATCGGCATCCTGATCGACGTGCTCTTCAACGCCGCCGACAACTCGCTGCGCAAGCGCTGGGGCCTGCTCAGCAGCTAGTTTCCGGTTCAGCAGCTAGTTTCAGCAACGGCCGCGGTGAAGCGGGCCCCGACTGCGGCGACGGCGTCCCGCAGTTCGGGGCCTTCTTCGACGGTGAAGCCGAACGGCACGGCGGCCAGCCACTCCTGGGCGTACATGGACGGGTTGCGGGTCGTCCCGGTCAGCACGCACCGCTCGCCGGCCGGTTCGAGACGACCCATCACCGACCGGATCCAGGGCACGACCTTCTCGTACGGGGCGTGGAAGACGACGCGGGTGGCGTATTTCCAGCCCGAGCCCAGGTTCTCCTCGAGCGCGACGACCGGGTCGAGGTCATCGGGCGGCGTGAAACTCAGCGCCAGCTGCCGCACGCTGCGGATCCGGTCAACCCGGTACGTACGGACCGCCGCCGCCCGGTGCGAGTGGCACAGCAGATACCACCGCCCGTACCGCACCACGACCGCCCACGGGTCGACCTCTTTCTCGGAGTCGTGCCCGCTCTCGCTGCGGTAGGTGACCACCACCCGGCGCCGGTCGGCGACCGCGGTGATCAGGGCGCTCGTGATGCCCGGGTCGGGGCGGGCCGAGTGACGGTCGGGGGCAGCCGAGGCGGTCGCCCGCAGCTCGGCCGCCTGCCGTCCGATGCCCTCGGGCAGGGCCCGGATGACCTTGCTGAGCGCCGAGCCGACCAGGTCGTCGGCGTCGATCGCGGCCGGATGCCCGTCGAGCACCGCCATCACCAGGCCGAGCGCCTGCTCCTCGGTGAAGACGACCGGTGGCAGGCGGGTGCCGCGGCCCAGCCGATAGCCCCCGTACGGCCCGCGGACCGTCTCGACCGGGACGCCGGCCTCGCGCAGGATCCCGACGTAGCGCCGGACGGCCCGCTCGGTCACGCCGAGCAGGTCGGCCAGCCGGGCCGCCGTGGTGCCGCGGGGATGCGCCTGCAGGACCTCGAGGGTGCGCAGGGCCCGGGCGGTGGGACTCGGTCCGGTCGCCATGCCGGGCAATGTACCGGAAGCAGATCGTCCGGATCGGGCCCTAGGTTGGTCTCATGACTGCAGAAAAGATCGTGCTCGTGGGTGGCCTCTGGCTCGACGCGTCGGCCTGGGACGGTGTCGCCGCGGAACTGGGCGAGCGCGCGGTCCCGGTGAGCCTGCCGGGCCAGGGTGACGGCAACACCGCCGCGACGCTGGCCGATCAGGTGGCCGCGGTGATCGCCGCCGTGGACGCGGCGCCCGGCCCGGTGGTGGTCGTGGGGCACTCCGCCGCCTGCACCCTGGCCTGGCTCGCAGCCGACGCGCGGCCGGAGAAGGTGGCCAAGGTCGCGCTGATCGGCGGCTTCCCGACCACCGGCGAGGAGATGTACGCCGACTTCTTCGAGGCCAAGGACGGCGTCATGGCCTTCCCGGGCTGGGCCAAGTTCGAGGGCCCGGATTCGGCCGACCTGGACGACGAGGCCCGCAAGACGATGGAGGCGGCGGCGATCGGAGTCCCGGAGGGCGTGACCAAAGGCGTCGTCCACTACACCGACGACCGGCGCTACGACGTACCGGTGGTGATGGTCTGCCCCGAGTTCACACCGGAGCAGGCCCGCGAGTGGGTGGCCGCGGGCGAGCTGCCCGAGCTGGCCCGCGTGAAGCACATCGAGTACGTCGACATCGACTCCGGTCACTGGCCGATGACGACCCGGCCGGTCGAGCTGGCCCGGATCCTGGCCGCGATCTAAATCGGTCGTACGGAGTTGAGCACGTCCTCGACGACGTAGTCCCACTGCTTGTGGGTGCCGGGGATCGACACGTACAGGACGGCCGCGGTCGTCTTGCCGACGTCGATGATCGCCACCGCGGACAGCTCCTCGGTGGCGGTCAGGCCGGGGGCCTTGAAGTGCAGCCGGAACTCGCTCACGTAGGCCGGCCGCCCGCCCAGCGTGGTCAGCTCGTCGCGGATCGGGTCGAGGGTGTTCGGCTGTGGGTAATACTCCGCTCGCACGTCAGCGGCCACCTGACGGCCCACGCACTCGAGGTTGAGCGTCACTGCGTCGTTGTCGGCCGCCGGCACCGCGGCCGACAGGATCGAGGCGTGGTAGCTGCCGCCGCTGTACTGCTCGGTGACGAAGTGCTGACCCTTGCGGTACGGAACCTCGAGCGTCCCGGCCCGCCAGACGTCGAACCACGGCACCCAGGGCTCCCCGTACGCCTTGTACGAGATGCCGGCCTCGTCGTCGGTCGTGCGGGCGCCCGTCTCGGGCGGCAGCGCGCTCGGGGCCTGAGTCGGTGCGGCGCTCGGCGAGGCGGTGGGCGCCGGGCAGGCCTGGGCCAGCGGCGGGCGCACGTCGGTCGGCGCCGATGCGTCGCGGCGGAACGGGTCGTCGCCCGAGAAGACCAGGATCAGCACAATGGTCAGACCGATGGCCAGGATCGCGCCGGCGATGCCCCCGAAGATCAGCATCTGCCGGCGGCGGCGGCGCGGCCCGTCCGGTCGCGGTTCCTGATCGGGCGGCGGGAGCGGCGGCTTGATCGGCGGACCGCCCGGAGCAGTCGTGACCAGGCCGGAACCGAGACGACCGCCGGGCCGCGGCCAGGCGAGAGTCTCCGGAGTCTGATCGGACATGAATCCCAGTGAACACCACGACGGCTGCGATCACCTCACGGCGTCGGCGTGGTGTTTCCCCCAGCCGAGCCGAACACGGCCGACACCTGTTGCCACATCGTCGGGCTCACCCCGGCCGGCGAGGCGACATCCGGATACCAAGGGGCGAAGGCGACCACGAGCACCAGCGCGACCCCGGTGACGGCGAGGCCGAGCACGAACGAGAACTCCCGGCGGGCGGACGGTCCGCGCATTGCCGGTACCTCCAGACAGCATCCGAGAAAAAGACCAGATAATCGTTAGACGCATGAACGGGCCCGGACGTTGCACCCGACCCAGGAGAAGTTCAGCGAGTTCGGCTACCGTCTTGCCATGGAACTCGTGTATCCGCCGGTCGTCACCCTCGCCAAGACGATGTTCCGGGTGCTCGACCTCAAAATTCAGATCGATGGCGCCGAGCACATTCCGCGCGAGGGCGGCGCGGTGCTCGCGAGCAACCACGTGAGCTACCTCGACTTCATCTTCTGCGGTCTGGGTGCTCAGCCGGCCAAGCGACTGGTGCGCTTCATGGCCAAGAAATCGGTGTTCGACAACAAGGTCAGCGGCCCGCTCATGCGCGGCATGCGGCACATCCCGGTCGACCGTGACGCCGGCGCCGCCTCGTTCCGCTCGGCCAACGAGGCACTGCGCAACGGCGAGATCGTCGGCGTCTTCCCCGAGGCGACCATCAGCGAGTCCTTCACCGTCAAGGAGCTCAAGTCGGGTGCCGTCCGGCTGGCCCGCTCGGCCAAGGTGCCGCTGATCCCGATGGCCGTCTGGGGTCCGCACCGGCTCTGGACCAAGGGACGCAAGAAAGACCTGACCAAGCGGCACGTGCCGGTGCTGATCACGATCGGGCAGGCGATCGAGATGCCCAAGGGGACGTCACCCGACGCGCTGACGGCGATCCTCAAGGAACGGATGACCGCACTGCTCGGCGCGGCCCAGCAGGCGTACCCCGACCAGCCCTCGGGCCCGGACGACCGCTGGTGGCTGCCCGCCCACATGGGTGGCACGGCGCCGTTGCCGGCGGCCGCGGCCGTCTGACGTTTTTGGCAACGCAGAGGCGCCGCACCCTCGGGGGGTACGGCGCCCGTTTTGCTGGTGTGCTCGCTCCGACGAATCAGAGCGGGCTCGCCGCTCTAGAGGATCAGAGCGGGCGGATGTTCGCGGCCTGGGGGCCCTTCTGGCCCTGGGTGACCTCGAACTCGACCCGCTGGTTCTCGTCCAGGCTGCGGTAGCCGGAAGTCTGGATAGCGGAGAAGTGGGCGAAGACGTCGGCGCCGCCGTCGTCCGGGGTGATGAACCCGAAGCCCTTGTCCGCGTTGAACCACTTCACAACGCCGGTAACCATGCTCGTCTCCTCGACGGTCGATCGTTCCTGCCCATTATGGACCGAAACGAGGTAGTAAGACCCACACTTCGTGAGCCTCGTGTCGCCGTACTGATCGCCCGTACCGGAGAAACCCGGGTTACGACAAAGAGCGCCTGGGCAACTTTCCCCACAGGCGCTCCTAAGTACTTGGGAACCAAACTGACAACGGGATGAGCCTAACACGTTGAAGGAGGGTCGCCGGTGATCGGCGTACAACTGGCACGGCAGCTCAGAGAAGCGGGTCTGAGCTGGAAACCTGCCCTCGGAGACCGCTTCGCGATCCCCGACCGCGACCTGGACGACGAGGTGTTCGTACTGAGCAACATGACTGTCGAGGTGCACACGTTGCCCGAGGGCCAGGTGATCGGATTCAACGGCACCACCGAGTGGGCTCTCGACGACGTCGAGCTCGACGAAACCGTCTGGCTGCCCCGCGAGGATCAGCTCCGGGAGTTGCTCGGCGGGACGTTCCGGCTCCTACGCCGCGGCCCGGCCGGCTACGAAGTGGTGACCGAATTGCTCGGCGAGGAACGGGTGTTCGCGGGCGAGACAGTGGAGGTGGCCTACGCCACGGCCCTGCTCCACCTCCTGGCGGCGGCCGCCTGACATCACCGCGCCGCCTCGGGGATCCTATCCACCAGGGCGGCGAGCTGGTCGGCGTCGAGCAGGTCGACCGGGCGGACGGTGACCTGCTCCCGCACATAGTGGAAGCCGGCCCGCACCCGGTTGACCGGCACGCCGGCCAGCGAGGCCCAGGCGATCCGGTACGCCGCGAGCTGCACCGCCGCGGCCTCGGCGTCGGCGCCCTCGGGCCGCCGGCCGGTCTTCCAGTCGATCACGTCGAACCGGTTGGCGGTGTCGGCGAAGACCGCGTCCATCCGGCCCCGCACCACCACACCGGCGATCGTGGTGGCGAACGGGACCTCCACCTCGATCGGGTTGCGGTCGGCCCACTCGCCGGCCAGGAACGCGGCCTGCAACGCGATCAGCTCGGCGTCGTCGGCCGCATCGTCGTCCGCCGCGCCCGGCAGCTCGTCGATGTCGATCAGCCGGACCGCGCCGAACCGCTGCTCGAGCCACGCGTGGAACGCCGTGCCCCGGCGGGCGTGCGGCATCGGTCGCTGCGGCAGCGGGCGGCGCAACGAACGGGCCAGGGCCTGCGGATCGCGGCGCAGCACCACGAGCTGCGAGACCGACAGGTGCCCGGGCAGGGCGACCTCGATCGGACCGTCCCGGCGGGCGCGCTCGTCCCGCTCGGCGATCAGCATCTCGGCCTCGCGACGCCAGCGGGAGACGTCGGGATCGTCCGGCAGGCCGACCAACTCCGCGGCCAGCGACGTGCGCGCGGCCACCTCGGCGTCCGACTCGGCCAGCTCGGCGAAGGCCTCGGCCGCCTCCGGATCGGGCGCGGCGATCATCCGGCGGATCAGGTCGGCCGCGGTCGCCATCGCGGGGCGGCGCAGGCCCAGCGGGTCGAACGGCCATTGCGCGGCCGCGACCACTTCGGCCGCCGGGTTGGTCGCGCCGGGTGCGGGCTCGGGTGTCCAGACGTCGACCACGCCCGCGCCCGTCTCGCAGGTCGCGCGGATCTCGTCGAGGAAGACCGACGGCCCCCGCGGACGCTTCACCCCGTCGCCCCACCAATAGCCCGAAGCCAGCAGCAGGCGGCGGGGACGGGTCACGGCCACGTACGCCAGCCGGCGCTCTTCCCGTACGTCGTGCTCGCGCCAGGCGGTGCCGAAACCGGCGAGCGCGTCGACCACACCTTTCTGGTCGGCCGCTTGCGACAGGTCGAGTTTCGGCAGGCCGTCGGAGTCGCCGCGCAACGGGAACGGCAGCACGCCGATGCCCATCAGGTAGTGGTCGGAGTTGCGCACCAGGCCCGGCCAGACACCCTTGCTGAGCCCGGCCACCGACACGACGTCCCACTCCAGACCCTTCGCGGCGTGCGCGGTGAGGATCTGGACGGCGCCCTCGACGACGTCGACCTGCCCCGGCTCGAGGCCGCGTTCCTCTTCCTCGGCCGCGGTGAGGAAGGCCAGGAAACCGGCGAGTGTGCCGGCGTCGGTCTCGGCCGAATAGCGGGCGGCGGTGTCGGCCAGCGCATCCAGGTGGCCCCGGGCCAGACCCGCGTCCCCGGCCGCCCAGCCCCGCACGGCCACCTCGACATCCAGGCCGACGGTGCGTTCGATGTCGGCCACCAGATCGGGCAACGGCTGGTCGAGCCGCTGCCGCAGGGCGCTCAACTCCCGGCTGTACGCATGCAGGCGCACATAGCCCTCGGCCGAATACTGCTGGGCCACGCCCAGATCGGCCATCGCCTCGACCAGGGTGGCGTCGTCGAGCCGGTCGGCCACCACCTCGTCGGGCTCGACCCCGGCGACCACCGCGGCCCGCGCGGCGGCCAGACCGCGGGCCCGGCGGTGCAGCGCTACCAGATCGCGCGGGCCTATCCGCCAGCGCGCACCGGTGAGCAGGCGCAACAGCGAGGCGCCGTCGGTCGGGTCGGCCAGCACCCGCATCGTGCAGACGACGTCGCGCACCTCCGGGGTGTCGAGCAGACCGCCCAAGCCGACCACTTCGACCGGCAGGCCCCGGTGCCGCAACGCCTCCTCGATCGCCGCGATCTGGCTGCGCACCCGGACCAGGACGGCACTGGTGGGTCGTTTCTCGACCGGGATCTCCTCGGGCATCGCCGCGGGCATCCCGGCCGTGATCCGCCACGCGGTGAGCATCGAGTCGGCGATCCAGTCGGCCTCCTCGGCGAAGGTCGGCAGCAGCGCGCAGGCCACCGTACGGCCCCCGACCGAACCAGAGACCCGTTCCGCCGCCTTGAGCTCGGTCACCCGGGCCCCGAACGCGCGCAGCGGCGCCGAGAGCGTGTTGGCGACCCGGAGGATCTCGGGCCGGTTGCGCCAGCTGCGGGTCAGGCCACCGACCCGGGCCGGCTCGCCGCTGGGCAGGGTGAACTCAGACGGGAACCGGTCGAGCGTGCCCGCCGAGGCGCCGCGCCAGCCGTAGATCGACTGGCACGGGTCACCCACCGCAGTGACCGAGTGACCGCCGCCGAAGAGCGCGTTCAGCATCGTCACCTGGGCGTGGCTGGTGTCCTGGTATTCGTCGAGCAGCACGATCCGGAAACGGCCGCGCTCTGTCTCGCCGACCTCCGGATGGTCGCGGGCGACCAGGGCGGCCCGGGCCATCTGGTCGCCGAAATCCATCGCCTCCAGGGCCAGCTTGCGCTGCGAATAGAGACGCACGAGCGGCAGCAGGGTGAGCCGCTGACGCTGGCGGCCCAGCGCGTCGGCGACGTCCTTGTAGACCTTGCCCGGCAGCTCCTGCACCTCGGCGAAGAACCGGCCCGTCCAGGCGGCCAGGTCGTCCGGCGAGACGAGGTGCTCGGCCAGCTCGCCGGCGAGCGCGAGCACGTCGTCGGTGACGGTGCTCGGGGCACGGTTCACGCCGGTCATCTCGCCGGTGTAGGAACGGACCAGCGAGTCGACGATCTGCCAGCGGGCGGCCTCGGTGAGCAGCCGGGCCGACGGCTCGAAACCGGCGCGCAGGCCGTGCTCGGTGACGACCCGGGCCGCGTACGAGTGATAGGTCGAAATGGTGGCCTCACCGGCGAACTGCTCGTCCCGGCCGAGCCGGCGGATCAGCTGGCCGAGCCGGGTGCGCACCCGATGGGCGAGCTCGCCCGCAGCCTTACGGGTGAAGGTGAGACCGAGGATCTCGTCGGGATGCGCGTACGAGTTGGCGACCAGCCAGAGCACCCGGGACGCCATGGTCTCGGTCTTGCCCGACCCGGCCCCCGCCACGACCAGCAGCGGCTCGACCGGCGCCGAGATGATCTCGGACTGCTCGCGGGTCGGCCGGGGCAGCCGCAACAGGTGGGCCAGCTCCTCCGGGGTGTAGCGAGGACCGGAGTCGGCGCGGCGGCGGGGCGTCACCGGTTCGTCGGCGAAGAGACTCGGTTGGGTCACGTCCCCTGCTCTACGACTTGGCGTCCCTTGCCCGAGATCGGGCAGCTGGTGCGCACCGGGCACACCCGGCAACGACTGTTGGCGACGGCCGAGAAAGTTGCCGCAGCCATCGTCTCGGCAGTGCGGCGGACCATCTCGTACGCCCATTGGGGGTCGGCCGCGTCGGCCAGCGGCAGCTGCATCTGCTCGCGGGCCTCCTTGCCCGGACCGAGCTGCACCAGGGCGGCGCCGCCACTGTCGGCACCGTAGTCGGCGAAGGCACCGGCCTGCACCGCGGTCTGATAGCCGGCGAGCTGGGCATGCTCCTCGAGATCGGCCGCGGCGACCGCGGTCGTCTTGCCGGTCTTGAGGTCGATGACGACCAGACGCCCGTCCTCGTCGATCTCGAGCCGGTCGACCCGGCCGGTGAGCTGAATAGGCCGTTTCTCGTCCTCGAGCCGCACGGTGAACTCGTGCTCGATGGCCAGCAGCCGCCGAGGGTTGCCGGCCAGCCAGCGCAACAGCTTGTCGACCATGCCCTGCGCGCGCTCCTGCTCGGGCCCGGCCAGCCAGCGCGCGGCCAGCTCGATCGCGTCGAACCGGGCGCTGACGTACTCGACGAGCTTTTCCCGGTCGGCGTTGGCGTCCTCGGCCAGCATGGCGGCCGCGTGCACCAGGTTGCCGACCCCCTGAGCCGGGCCCGCGGGCGCGGCGCCGCCGTGCCGTTCGAGCAGCCAGCGCAGGCTGCATCGCAGGGCACTCTCCATCGAGGACGGTGTCACCTTGACCGGGTCGCCCTCGTCGACCAGCGGCCGGTCGTCGGAAAGCTGCCGCAAACCCCACCACTCGTCCGGGTGGGCGCCGGGCACGCCCGCGGAGGCCAGCCGGGCCAGCTCGGCCGCCGCGGCCCGCCGCCGGGCCGGCGTCTGGTCAGTGCCGACCACGACCGTACGCAACTCGGCCACGAGCGCCGCCAACGTCAGCGCCCGCGGTGGCCGCCCCACCGGCAGCTCCTCGACGGCCTCGACCGCATCCCCCGGATCGTCATCCGCCGGCTCTTCAACCGGCCACTCCTCGTCGTCCTCCGGCTCCCCCGCCCCATCCACGGCAACGCCCGCATCGCCCCACTCGTTGACGCCGCCCGTTTTGTCCACACCCGATTTGTCCGAACGACTGCCGGACGGGCCACTGCCGGACGGGCCACTGCCGGACGGATCGGCGTCGGGGCCCGGCGGGTCGGTGGGGCCGGGGTCGGGTGGGTCGATCGGGGGTGGGGGCGTGCCGGGTTCGTCGTCGACGATGCCCAGCTCGGTGAGGAAGCGGCTGGGCTGTTCCTCGCCCTCGGAGCCCCCGGCGCCGGCCGACGCGACGGCGGTGACGATGAGTTTGTGGCGGGCGCGGGTGGCGGCCACGTAGAACAGCCGGCGCTCCTCGTCGAGCAGCGCCGACGTCTCGCCGACCACTGCGGCCTGCCCCGAGGCGGCACGACCGGCCAACACGTCGACCAGGCGTTCCGAGCCGAGCAGGCTGCCGCGCAACCGCAGGTCGGGCCAGATGCCCTCCTGCACGCCGGCCAGCACGACGACGTCCCACTCCAGGCCCTTGGCGGCGTGCGCGGTGAGCAGCCGGACCGCTTCACCCCGGTCGGCGCTGGGCGCGATCGAGTCGGCCGGCAGGTCTTGCGCGAGAACATGGTCGAGGAAGACCTCGGTGCGCGCGCCGGGCAGCCGGTCGACGAACCGCGCCGCCGCGTCGAACAGCACGACCATCGAGTCGAGGTCACGATCGGCGGCCTCGGCTCGCCACTGCCGCGCCCGGCCGACGTCGGCATTTTCGGGGGCCGGGCCCGAGCGGGTGCTCATCGCATACCACCGGTCGGCGAGGTTGCTGGCCCGCCAGACCGTCCAGAGCACCTGCTCGGCCGTGGCCCCCGGCTCGGCCGCCGCCTCGCGGGCGGTGGCCAGCAGCCGGGCGACGCTCTGAGCCGGCGCCGCCCAACGCCGCTCGACGAGGTCGAGCCCGGCCGGGTCACGAACCGCGTCGACCAGCAACTCTCCCGACGGCCGCCGGTCACCCGCCGCCAGCGCCAGCGCCCGAAGCCCCTGCCGCAGCCGCCGCTCGGCCAGCGGGTCGGCCCCGCCCAGGGACGAATGCAGGAGAGCGACCGCAGTCTCTTCGTTGAGCGCCTCAGGATCGAGCGCACACCGCAGGAGCAGCAAGAACGGCGCCACCGCAGGCTGCAGATGCAATGGCAGATCTTCGGCGTGCGTCACGGTCGGCACCCCGGAGGCCGCCAGCGCCCGCTGCAACGAGGGCAGCTGCAACGACGTGCTTCGCAGGACCACCGCCATCCGCGACCACGGCACCCCGTGCAGCAGGTGCGCCTCCCGCAGCGCATGAGCCACGTAGGCCGCCTCGGCCGTAGGCGCCCGGAACGTCCGCACCACCGCCCCGGCCGCTATCTCACGCCGACCACCGCCACCCACCGACTGGCCGCCCGCCGCAGGGCCACCCACTGGCTGGCCGCCCGCCACAGCACCGCCCGCCGCCGGACCGCCCGCGCGCTCGCCACCACCTGCGGGAAGGACGTCTGCCTCCGCCGCGCTGTCACCGCCACCCGGAGGAAGGTCGTCGGCCGGATCTGTCCCCTCTGCGGTCTCGCCGAGGCCCGCGGGACGGTGGCCGGCGGGACTCGCCTCGACCGGGCCCGGGACGCTGTCGACGGCCGGGCCGGCCTCGAAACCGACCGCTGCGCCCGATGAAGGCTCGCCGCGCTGGCCCGGAATGCGGTCCGCCACCGTTTCCCCGACCACGCCGCGAACGCCATGGGCCGTGGCCCGAGCCACGGCGGCCGTGGCCGCCGTCGCGGGGGCCGGATCGACGGGTGGCGGTTCGGGGCCGAGCAGCGGGCCCGGTGGGTGCATGGGGCGGTGGGTGATCGGGCCGCGCATGCGGCGGGAGACGCGGCTGGTGGCGGCGAGCAGCGGCGCGGGCGCGCGGTAGTTGGTGTGCAGGGTCAGGCTTTCGGCGAGGGCGCCCGAGGCCGTGCGGAACTTGGCCGGGAAGCCGCTCACCGCCCCCGGGTCGGCGCCCCGGAAGCCGTAGATCGAGGAGTCGGGGTCGCCGAAGGCCACCAGCGGTTTACCACCCCCCGCGACCAGCGACAACAGCTCGATCTGGGCCGGGTCGGTGTCGGCCAGCTCGTCCACATAGACGTAGGCGAGGCGGTGGCGCTCGGACTCGAGCAGCTCGTCGTTGTCGGCGAGCAGGCCCGAGGCGGCCCGCACCAGCTCGGCCGGGTCGAAGGCGGACGAGCCCCGGGTGGTCACGTCGCGCAGCGCGAGGACACCCACATACTCCCGGAGGAATCGGGCGGCGGCCGGCCAGTCGTCGCGGCCCAGCCGTTCGCCGAGGCGGGCCAGCTCGACCGGGCCGACCCCGCGCTCGGCGGCGCGCTGCATCAGGTCGCGCAGCTGCTGGGCGAAGGCCCGGGTCGGCAGCGCGGGGCGGAGCGCGACCGGCCAGCCGATCGGGTCGGGCTCGTCGGGGTGGCCGGAGGCTTCGAGCAGCTCACGGATGATCAGGTCTTGCTCGGGGCCGGTGAGCAGCCGCGGGGACGGCTCACCGCGCTCGGCGGCGGCCCGGCGGAGCAGACCGAACGCGTACGCGTGGAAGGTGCGCACCAGCGGCTCGTGCACGATGCGGCCCGGGTCGCCCGCGATGCGCCCCTCGATGCGGTCGCGCAGGGCCGAGGCGCCGCGCCGGCCGAAGGTGAGGATCAGGATGCGCTCGGGGTCGGTGCCCTCGGCGATGCGCGCGGCCACCGACTCGACGAGCGCGGTGGTCTTGCCCGTGCCGGGGCCGCCGACCACGAGCAGCGGGCCGTCGACGTGGGCGGCCGCGTAACGCTGGAGAGGATCCTCCAGCAGCGGCGGCCGGGCCGTGGGGGGACGCCGGACAAGACGGTACGCCGGGCGGCGCACCGCGGCGGGGGAAGAGGCCGGCGTGCTCACGGCGTCAAGGAAACCACGAGGGTCTGACGTTATCGAACAGCCGGCTCGGCCACCGAGTCGCGCCGCCGGACCTGCATGGGCAGCCGGTGCACCGCGGGCTCGGACGGCGGGCCGAGCAGCTTTTCGACCGCCTGCCACCCGAGCTGGTAATGGGGCAGCGAAATGCTGGTGAGCTGCGGCCGTAGCCAGGCCGCCAGGTCGGAGTCGTCGAACGAGAGCACCGACACGTCGCCCGGGATCGTCCGGCCGGCCTCACGCAGGGCCTGGTAGGCACCCAGCGCGACGCGGTCGTTGAGGCAGATCAGCGCCTTCGGGGTGAGCCCGTCAGCCAGGGCGCGTTTGACCGCCTCGTACGCCGAATCGGGCCACCAGTCGCACTCGATCGTCCCGGACAGTTTCGCTCCGGACGCGGCCAGCCCCTCGCGGATGCCGGCCAGCCGTTCGCGACCGGCCAAGACGTGCTGCCCGGCGCTCCCGACCAGGTGGATCCCGTCGTGGTGCCCGGCCTCGAGCAGGGTGGTGGCCGCGCTCCAGCCGGCCGCCAGCTCGTCGGGAATGATCTGGTGCTGACCGGGCCGGGCGCCGCGGGTGAGGCAGTTGAGCAGCACGACCGAACGGCCCTTGAGCTGCTTGGGGATCCGCACGTAGCGGGTGAACATGCTGGCGTAGACGAACGCGTCGACCTGCCGGTCGAGGAAGTCGGAGATCAGCTTTTCCTCGATGACCGGGTCGCCCTCGGTCTCGCCGATGAAGAGCAGGTGGCCGTGGGCCACCGCCGCGGCCAGGCTGCCGTGGATGGCCCGGCCCGCGTACGGGTCGGAGGCCAGCGTGTCGGAGACCAGCGCGATGGTCTTGGTGACCTTGGTGCGCAGGCTTCGCGCCATGAGGTTGGGCCGGTAGTCCAGCTCCTGGGCCGCCCGGAGCACCCGCTGCCGGGCGTCTTCCGAGATCCTCATGTCCAGATGGCGTCCAGCCAGGACGAAGGAGGCCGTGCTGCGGGACACGCCGGCCCGCTGTGCGACCTGGAGGAGGGTCGCCCGTTGCGGCGGCATGTCACGCAGTGTTCCACGGCCCGGCCGACGGAACCATGCGCGCTTGCCATGATTCGCCGGCGGAGATCGACATCTATTGACGCCGGGGCGACCGCGGAGCACATTCGGCTGAACCGATCCAGCACGAGCGTGCCCCGGCGGGCGCGACGCCGCCGGACATCCGGAGCGAGCGCACCGGCGTGTCCCGGTGAGAGCGCGTCCGGCGCGCCCCCGAGCCGTCCGGCGGGCCCGCCGGGGCCTTGGTCACGCCGGGTGGGTGTGGTGACACCCACCCGGCGTGACGCCTCTAGCCTGGATTCACCCGTTGTTCCACGGCGTCCAACGCCGACGCGATCGACTTCGCCACGATCACCCGTTCGAGGGCCGACGATCGCACGAACGCGGTGTCGGCCAGCTGCTGGAGCCAGGTCATCAGGCCGTCGTAGAAGCCGTCCGGGTCGAGCAGGATGATCGGCTTGTCGTGCAGGTCGAGGGTGGCCGTGGTCCACACCTCGAAGAGCTCGTCGAGCGTGCCGAGCCCGCCGGGCAGCGTGATGAAGGCGTCCGACCGCTCGATCATGACGTTTTTGCGCTCGCCCATGTCGCCGGTGACGATCAGCTCGTCGGCGGCCAGATCGGCCACCTCGAGATCGACCAGCGACTGCGGGATCACGCCGAGGGTGTGCGCGCCGCCGGAGCGGGCGCCGTCGGCCACCGCGCCCATCATGCCGACGCAGCCACCGCCCGAGACCAGCGTGTGCCCGCGGGCGGCCAGCTCGGCCCCGGTGCGGGTGGCCAGGTCGAGCCACTTCTGTTCGAGGGTGCTGGAGGAGGCGCAGAACACGCAGATGGCGGCCACGTCACCGCTCTCGATGGGCTTCGGCGAGCGCCGCGTCGGCGTCCACGATGATCTGGACCGCCTCGTCGACGTCGTCGGTGAGCTGGATCAGCTCCAGGTCCTTCTCGCTGACCTTGCCGTCGGCCAGCAGCGTCTGCTTGACCCAGTCGATCAGCCCCGACCAGTAGGCCGTGCCCATCAGGATCACCGGGAACCGGGTGACCTTCTTGGTCTGCACCAGGGTGACCGCCTCGAACAGCTCGTCGAGGGTGCCGAAGCCGCCGGGCAGGACCACGAACGCCTGGGCGTACTTGACGAACATGGTCTTGCGCACGAAGAAGTAGCGGAAGTCGATGCCGACGTCGACCCAGTCGTTGAGGCCCTGCTCGAAGGGGAGTTCGATGCCGAGCCCGACCGACATGCCGCCGGCCTCGGTCGCTCCCCGGTTGGCCGCCTCCATCACGCCGGGGCCACCTCCGGTGATCACCGCGTAGCCGGCCTCGGCCAGCGCGGCGCCCAGCGCCGCGGCCAGCTCGCACTCGGGGCTGTCGGGGTGGCTGCGGGCCGAGCCGAAGACACTCACCGCCGGAGGCAGGTCGGCCAGGGTGTCGAAGCCCTCGACGAACTCCGACAGGATGCGCAGCGCTCGCCACGCGTCCTTGGTCTTCCACTCCCGGCGGTAGTGCGAATCAAGCAGTTTCTCGTCGGCCGTGCTGGGCGGGATCGACTCGCGGCGCAGCGTGACCGCGCCTCGATGACGCTCCGGCGCACCGCTACGTCGCCCGTTGGTGCTGTCCGTCATGCCTAAAAGGTAGTGCGGACGGTCAGTGACCCGGTGAACAACCGGTTGGGTTTCGGTAAGAGGATTGCGGGTCGGCGACCTTTTTGCCAGATTGAAGCAACGGACGGTAGCTCCAGAGCGTCTGTTCAGTTACCAGATCGCGGCAACAAACGCACGGCGTCCGGCGCGGAGCCGGGTTCCCGGGCCTAAGGAGCCACCGTGACCTCCCGATACGAACGCATGAAGATGCAGCGTCGCATGCAGCGGCGCATCCAACTCGTGGTCGAGGAGCGCCGCATGGCGTTCGGTGACCGGCTCAAGCCGGAGCGCGAGGTCGCGACCGATCCGGAGACCACGATGGAGATCCCGCCGATGGCCCTGATGCGCCCGGCCCCGGCCGCCGCGCCCGCGCCGATGCGCGCGATCGGCCGGGTCAGCATCCGGTCGGCCTGACCTCGGATCAGGAAGAAAGCCAGCGGTAGAGGGTCGCCGCCCCGTCCCGGATCTTGCCGATCTCCACGTGCTCGTCGGGCGCGTGGGCCAGCAGCGGGTCACCCGGGCCGTAGTTGAGCGCCGGGATGCCGAGCGCCGCGAAGCGGGCCACGTCTGTCCAGCCCAGCTTGGCCGCCGGTTCGGCCCCGACCGCGGTCAGGAACTCGCGGGCCGGCGCCGCGGTCAGACCGGGCAGCGCGCCGGGCGCCGAGTCGGTCAGCTCGACCTCGAAGCCGTCGAAGACCTCGTGGACGTGCTCGATCGCCTGCTTCTCGGTGCGGTCGGGGGCGAAGCGCAGGTTGACCTCGACCACGCACTCGTCGGGCACGACGTTGCCGGCGACACCACCCTGGATGCGTACGGCGTTGAGCCCTTCACGGTACGTACAGCCGTCGATCGTGACCGTCCGTGCGCGGTAGTCCGCGAGTCGCTTCAGCACCTCACCCGCCGCGTGGATCGCGTTGACCCCGCGCCAGGCCCGGGCGGTGTGCGCGCGGCGGCCGGTCGTGCGCACCAACGCCCGCAGCGTGCCCTGGCAGCCGGCTTCGACCACGCCGTACGTCGGTTCGAGCAGCACGGCGAAGTCGGCCATCAGCCACTCGGGGTGGGACTCGGCCGCCAGGTGCAGGCCGTTGTACTTCGATTCGATCTCTTCGGCCTCGTAGAACAGGAACGTGAGGTCGTAACGCGGGTCGGGCAGCGTCGCCGCGAGGTGCAGGGCGAGCGCGACGCCGGATTTCATGTCGGACGTGCCGCAGCCGTAGATGAGATCGTCGACGACGGTGGACGGGAAGTTGTCGTTCAACGGCACGGTGTCGAGGTGGCCGGCGAGCACCACACGCTGTTCGCGGCCCAGATCCGTACGAGCCATCACCGTGTTGCCGAGCCGGTCCACGCTCAGATGTGACGCCCGGCGCAGCACCTCCTCGACGTGGTCGGCGAGCTGCTGCTCGTTGCGGGAAACGGACTGGACGTCGACCAGGGCGCGGGTGAGCTCCACCGGGTCGACCAGCACGTCCGGGGTCAGCGGGTTGGCCATAAGGCGCACGATACCGGCCGGACGTGAATGACCTACGCCGCCAGCGCTTTAGTACTCTTCAGCACGTGGAAACCGCGATCTCGACCTCGCCCGCCTGGGGCATCGGCCTGGCCACCGTCACCGCCGAGGGACAGGTGCTCGACACCTGGTTCCCGGAGGGCTTCCTCGGGCTGGGCGAGCCGCCGGCCGAGTCGCCGGTGCTGCCGGCCGGGCTGACCGGGCCGCGGGCGCTGCCCGGCCTGTCGACGGTCGAGGTGCGGGTGACGATCGCCTCGCTGGCCGACCCGATCAAGGACGGCTCGGATGCGTACCTGCGATTGCATCTGCTCTCGCACCGCTTCGTGGTGCCCAACTCGCTCAACCTGGACGGCATCTTCGGCGCGCTGGCCAACGTGGCCTGGACGTCGGCCGGCCCGTGCCCGCCCGACCGGGTCGACGAGCTGCGTTTCCTCGAGCGCGCCGCGGGCCGCCACCTCGCCGTCTTCGGCGTCGACAAGTTCCCGCGGATGACCGACTACGTCGTGCCGGCCGGCGTGCGCATCGCCGACGCCGACCGGGTGCGCCTCGGCGCCCACCTGGCCTCGGGCACCACGGTCATGCACGAGGGCTTCGCCAACTTCAACGCGGGCACGCTCGGCACGTCGATGGTCGAGGGCCGTATCGTGCAGGGCGTCGTGGTCGGCGACAGCTCCGACGTCGGGGCCGGGTCGTCCATCATGGGCACGCTCTCGGGCGGCGGCAAAGACAAGGTGCGGATCGGCGAGCGCAGCCTGCTCGGCGCCAACGCGGGCATCGGCATCTCACTCGGCGACGACTGCGTGGTCGAGGCCGGCTGCTACATCACCGCCGGTTCCAAGATCACGCTGCCGGACGGCCGGGTGGTCAAGGCGCGCGAGCTCTCCGGGGTCAATGGCCTGCTCTTCTGGCGCAACTCGGTGACCGGGGCGCTGGAGGCCAAGCCGCGCAAGGGCACCGGCATCGAGCTGAACGCGGCCCTGCACGCCAACGACTAAGGCCGCAGGTAAGGGGCGGCCGCCGCTTTGACGGCGGCCGTCAGCTCGTCGAGCACCTGCGAGCCGATCCGCCAGTACTGCCAGTAGAGCGGCACGTCGAGGAACCGGCCCGGATGCGCCTCTTCGTACCGGCCGGCGGCGATGTCCTCCCGGGCGATCCACTCCTGGACCATGCCCCAGCCCAGCCCGAGCCGGATCGACTCGATGTAGGCCGAGGCAGACGGGACATAGTGCACGGGCATATCGGACTCATTACCTAGGAATCGGTGCTGGAGCCGGTCCTTGCGGTTGTAGAGAACCGCCGCCGTCACCCCGGGGCGGCCGCACCCGAGATACCGCACCGACCCCAGCCGCTCGACCCGGCAGCCCTGCACGACTGATTTGTCGGCAGTGACCGCGGCCATCGCCGTACCGGATCGCAGCAAGTCAGCGGTGTGGAACTCGTCGTCAGTGTGCAGCTCGTAGGACGGACCGGGCACCGCGGCCAGCACCGGCAGAAACCACGTGTGCAGAGAGTCGGCGTTCACCACGATCGACACCCGGGTGCCGTCGCGCGCCTGGGCCAGCGCCTCCCGTTCGAGCAGCGCCACCTGCCCCGCGAACCGGACGAGCGCCTCACCGGCCGGGGTCGCCACGCACGGTTTCGCCCGGCGCACCAGCACCTGACCCACCGAGCGTTCCAGCGCCTTGATCCGCTGGCTGACCGCGGACGGCGTGACGTGCAGGTCGCGCGCCGCCGCCTCGAAGCTGCCGGAATCGATGACCGCCTGGAACGTCGCCAGCTGTGCGAAGTCCATGATTAGAGATGCTAATGCAAGTTCAAATTCTTTAGTTTGAGTACGCCGTGAGCCCCGCCTAGCGTCGAGCTGTGCTCACCTCCGTCCTCGCCGGTTTCGCCACCTCCGCCGTCCTGATCCTCGCCATCGGCGCCCAGAACGCGTTCGTCCTGCGCCAGGGCCTGCACCGCGAACACGTGCTCGCCGTGGTGCTGACCTGCGCCCTCTCCGACCTGCTCCTGATCCTCGCGGGCATCGGCGGCCTCGGCGCGGTGGTCACGGCCCAGCCCGGCGCGGTCACCGTGATCAAGTGGGTGGGCGCGGCCTTCCTCATCGCGTACGCCGGGCTGGCCGCACGCCGGGCTGTGCGGCCGGGTGCCCTGAACCCCGCCGAGCAGGCACCGGCAACCCTGCGCGCGACCCTGCTGACCACCCTGGCCCTGACCTATCTGAACCCGCACGTCTACCTCGACACGGTGCTGCTGCTCGGCTCGGTCGCCCAGCAGCACCCACACCGCTGGCTCTTCGGCCTGGGCGCGGCCACCGCCAGCCTGGCCTGGTTCGCCGTCCTCGGCGGCGGAGCCCACCGCCTGGCCCCGCTGCTGGCCCGCCCCTCCGCCTGGCGAGTGCTCGACGCCCTGATCGCCGTCGTCATGCTCGCGGTGGCCGCCATGCTGCTGCTCGGGTGAGACGCCCTGTGGATATCGCCGCCACCCACTCGCGCGGCCTGTGGACAACTCGACCCGCACGGCTTGACACCGCGTAAGGTCCCCACCACTCCCCGGGCGGGAGGGGGTTAGGGATGGCTGAACGGCAAAACGAATTTGACTCTCGACCTGGTTGAGGGCACAGGGTCGGACGGGTGCGAGGAGACATGCGGGGCATCGGCGAGGTGGCGCGGGCCAGTGGGCTCAGCGTCAGCGCGCTGCGGTTCTACGACGGGGCGGGTGTGCTGGTGCCGGCCGAGGTCGACGCGGCCACCGGCTATCGGCGCTATGCCGACGAGCAGGTCAAGGCGGCCCGGCTGATCGCCGGGCTGCGCCGGATCGGCATGCCGGTGACTGAGATCGCCGAGGCCGTGCGCGACGAGCCGGCTGCCCTGCGCCGGCGGCTCGACGCTCACCAGCGAAGCCTCGAGGACGGGCTGGCCGACGCCAAGCGTGAACTCCTCCGCATCCACACCCTGCTCGACCTGGAGGAAAAGCTCATGACCCGGATCAGCCTGCCCGCCGCCGCCCTGGCCGCCACGATCGACGCCGTCCGCTTCGCCGCGGGCGCGGACCCCGAGCTGCCGATGCTGCAATGCGTGCTCTTCGACGTGACCGACGGCGTGCTCACCCTCGTGGCGACCGACCGCTTCCGGCTGGCGGTGTCAACGGCCGCCGCCGAAGTCGAAGGCCCGCCGATCCGGTCGGTGCTGCCGCTCGCCTTCGTCGACGAGTTGCGCCCCCGGCTCACCGGGGGCCGCGCGGTGCTCGACCTCTCCCCCGACCGCGTACGCGCCGAGCCGGGCGACCTCGAAGCCAAGCCGCTCGACATCGACTACCCCGATCACCGCCGCCTGCTCGACGGCCTCGCGTCGCCCAGCACCCGGGTCACGGTCGACACGGCGACCCTGCGCTCCGAGGTGGCGGCCGCCCCGGTCGCGGCCCGCGAGCACGAGGGGATGGCGTACGAGATGGCCGTCCTGGGTTTTGATCCCGCGGGCAGCGTGCGCCTCGTCCCCGAGGGCGAATGGGACGCCGAGACCCACCTGGCCGTCAACCGTGAGTTCCTGCTCCAGGCGCTCGACGCGGGCGCGACCGGTCAGCTGGTGCTGGAGCTCGACGGCCCGATCAAGCCCTTGGCCGTACGCGTCCCCGGCGACGACTCCCGCTTCTCGATCCTGATGCCGGTCCGCCAGTGACGGATGCCGGTGCGCCGGTGACCTCTTGACGTGTCGGAGATTTCCGACGCATCATGGGTCGTGCCCGACATAGATGTGTTCGGCGCGCTGGCCAACCCGGTGCGCCGCCAGTTGCTCGAGGCGTTACGCGAGGGCCCGCTGCCCGCGGGCGAGCTGGCCGGGCGGTTCGCCCTGAGCCGCCCGGCCGTCTCCGAGCATCTCGCCGTGCTGCGCCACGCGCGGCTCGTGACTGAGGAGCCACGCGGCCGCCATCGCTACTACCACCTGGCCGCCGAGCCGCTGGCCGAGGTGACCGACTGGCTGCATCCGTTCGAGCGCTACTGGCGTGGGCGTCTCACCGCGCTGCGCGACTTCGTCGAGGGAGAAGACCTGTGAGCAGCATCGAATGCGACCAGTTCATCGCCAAGCCGCCGGCCACGGTGTGGCGCGCCCTGACCGAGCCCGAGCTTCTCGCGGCGTGGTGGGCCAAGGGCGACATCAAGCCGGTGGTCGGCCACCGCTTCACGCTCGACATGGGTGGCTGGGGTGAGCAGCCGTGCGAGGTCACCGACGTGGAACCGGAAAAGCTGCTGCGCTACACGTTCGCCGAGGGCACGCTCGACACCACGATCACCTGGCGACTCGAGCCCGAGGGTGACGGCACGAGGCTTTTCCTGCGGCACGACGGCTTCGAACCGGGCTCGGTCTCGCTCGATCGCATGGGCCACGGCTGGCCGTCGCTCCTCCGCCGGATCGAGCCCGCGCTCGACTGAACGGCCCGTCGACGGAAATTTACGTCCGGTTCACACGGATCACGCTTTGAGCCACGTCACACCCGATGCGCGGCGCACAGGATGCATGGTTACGGTCGTGGGGTGCGCATCGGGCAGCAGTTCGAGGACTCGGCCGGCGAGCGCGCCACCGGCTGGGAGTTCGCCTGGCTGGACGGCCGCGACGTGGGCTCCGAGCCCTCCTGGTCATATCCGGCGATAGCTCGCACCCTGCTGCGCCGGGCCGGTTCGCTGCTCGATCTCGACACCGGCAACGGTGAACTTCTCGCCGAGCTCGCACCCCTTCCGCACCACACGGTCGCGGTCGAGAGCTGGGCCCGCAACACCCCGGTGGCCCGCGACCGCCTCGCCTCGCTCGCGGTTCCGGTGCTGACCGAGCTGCCCGGCGGCGAGGACGAGTTCGACGTGGTGCTCAGCCGCCACGGCCGGCTCCCGGCGGCCGACATCGTGCGCCTGCTGCGCCGTGGCGGCCACGTGCTCACCCAGCAGGTCGGCAGCGAAGATCTGGCCGGGCTCAACGTGGCGCTGGGGGCGCCACCGGCCCATCGCCAGCCCTGGAACGCCGACGTCGCGGTCGCGGCTCTGACCGCGGCCGGCCTCGAGGTCACCGACGTACGCGAGGAGCGTCCGCCGGTGGCCTTCCATGATGTCGGAGCGGTTGTGCGCCAATTGCGCGACCTCCCGTGGCAGATCCGCGATTTCTCACCAAGGCGCTACCAGGATTCCCTGGAGCGACTGGACACTTTCATCCGATTGCATGGCGACTTCACCGTCACCGCCCATCGTTTCCTCGTCGAAGCCGTTCGTCCGTAACCCCCAACTCCGGAAGAAAGATCGGCCCATGCGCTCGTTGGTCATCGCCGTAGCCCAACCGCCCGTCCACCCCCTCGACATCGCCGCCAACGTCACCCGGCACGCCGCTGCAGTGCGTGCCTCGGCGGCCAGGCTGGTCGTCTTTCCCGAGCTTTCCCTGACCGGTTACGACCTGGACGCGCCCCTGCTGGCACCCGACGACCCGCGGCTCCAGCCGCTGATCGACGCCTGCGCGGCCACCGACACGATCGCGCTCGCCGGCGCCCCGATCGCCGGGCCGCACATCGCCATGCTGAGGATCGACGGGACCGGCGCCCACGTCGTCTACCGCAAGCAGTTCCCGCACGGCGAGGACGAGGCGCGCTTCGTGCCGGGTCCGGGGCCCGAGGTCATCGAGGTGGACGGGTGGCGGCTGGGGCTGGCGATCTGTCGCGACACCGGGGTCGAGGAGCACGCGGCGGCCACGGCGACACTGGGCATCGACGCGTACGTGGCCGGGGTCGTCGACCACCTCGAGGACGACGTGTTCCTGGCCGAGCGGGCCAAGAGGATCAGCACCACGTACGGGGTGTGGACGGCGATCTCGTCGTGCGCGGGCGCGACCGGGCCCGACTTCCCCGAGACCGCCGGCCGCTCGGGCATCTGGGCGCCGAACGGAACAGTGGCCGCGCGAGCCGGTCGTGCGGTCGGCGAGATCGCCCGGGCCACGCTTTTCGCTGAGGAGCTCGCTCGGGTGTGACCCTCAGCGGCGGGCCAGCACGAGGCTTGTCCGCAGCTCCAGCGTCACCGAGCCGTCGAGCGCCGCGCCCAGCCCGTCCAGGGTGCGTCGCTGGTCGTCGGGCGTGTGCCGCAGGAACGGCGAAAAGGTCTGCATCAGCTCCAGATAACGCTGCTTGCTGAAGACCGGGTACGTATCGATGCGGCGTTCCTCGACGTCGCGCCAGAGACCGGCGGCGAGCACCTCGTCGCGCACCCAATGGTCGCCGCGGTCGGCCACCGTGGGGTCGATCCGGGTGAGCACGTCGGAGATGGCCCGCGCCTGCGACTCGTCGGCGTAGGCGTATTTGTGCTGGAAGAGCGCGAGAGTGCCGCCCGGAGCGAGCGCCTCGTACGCACGCCGCTGCCGCGTGGCCGGCTCCATCCAGTGCCAGGCCATCGCGCAGGCGATCAGGTCGGGCTTGCCGGCTGGCGGCGACCACCCCTCGAACGTCGTCTCGACCACGCTGACCTGCGGAAATTTGGCCCGCAGCACGGCCGCCATCCGCGGGTCGGGCTCGAGCGCGGTGAGCGGGGCGGCCATCGCAGCCAGCAGTTCGGTCCCCTTGCCGGTGCCGGCGCCGAGCTCGACGATCGCCGTCGGCGGCCCCGCAAAATCGAGGATCCATCGCCGTATGTCGTCCGGGTAGCCCGGCCGGACGTCGTCGTAGAGTGCGGCGACCTCGCCGAAGATGCGCGCCATGGGCCCGACCGTAGCGACTAGGGTGGTCGTCGTGCAGCACCATATTCGGCCGGCCGGGTCGCCACCGACCAACGGGTACAGCCACGCGGTCGCCTTCGCGGGCGCAACGGTGATGGTCTCGGGTCAGGTGCCGCTGGACGCCGACGGAAAGCTGGTCGGGGCGGACGACGCGCTCGAACAGACCCGGCAGGTGTTCTGGAACATCACGGCGGCGCTGGCTGCGGCGGGTGCGCAGATGTCCGATGTGGTCAAGCTGACGGTCTTTCTGACCGATCTGGCCGATCTGCCGGCATTCCGTTCGGCGCGCGACGAGTTCATCGACGTCTCTCGGCCGCCGGCGAGCTCGCTGGTGCAGGTTTCCGGGCTCGTGAGCCCCGACTTCCGCGTCGAGATCGAAGCCGTGGCGGCCCTGCCGGCCGGATGAGTCCGGTTTCGTCGATCCGGGCGGGGCGGCAAACGACAGAGGCATCAGCGGTAAGCCTCTTTCAGGTGAGCAAGCCGCCGAACCGCTTAATCCTTCCGGGGATATACGCTGTTGCCGAGTGGCAAGCAGTGCGATTAAATCTCGCTTTAGTGGCGCCTGAGCGACCCCATTTCCAGGCTACGGCCACAGTGGATCTTTTAGCCGGTTGAGTAGGTCGCCTTCAGCTGATACGACCCTGTTTGCCCTGCTCGGCGCCTCGACCAGCGGATATTGGTGATCACGAACTCGCGGTGGCGCTCGATGTCCCAAGATCGGGTCAGTCTTTCGGGGTAGTCCGAGCGGCGGCACTCGGCTGGCTTCGCGTCCGGATAGGACAGGCGGAAGCACTATCGCCCCCGGCGCCGCATTCGGTCATCTTTGTCGCAGCGCCGGAACGCTTCGAGCCCCGGCCACACAAATTCCTAGCACTACCGCGATTAGTCGCCCTGTTTCTGGAGGACCTTCCGATGCGCAAGATCACCAAGCGTTCCGCGATCATCACCGGCGTCACCGTCGTCGCCATGGGCGCCGGCGCGGCCGCGTGGGCTGCCAACGGTTGGACCATCACCGGTAGTGGCACCGCTCAGGCCGACGCGGCGACGATCACCCCGCTGACTGGTATCGCGACGATCGCTGGAAAGGTCTGGCCCGGCAAGGCGACCACCATCTCGATGCAGGTCAACAACTCGAACGAGTTCCCCGTAAACCTCACCACCACGTCCTTTGTACCGGGCCAAATTACTGTCACCCCGGCCGGCGACGACGCGACCGCCTGCAAGACGGAACTGACCTCCTCGGCACTTGAGGCAGTGGGGAACCCGTCAGGCTCGTCCACCATTCCGGCCTTCGGAAATACGACAGTGACGGCAGCCTTGACGGTCGGCGATTTGCCGCTGAAGTGCGCCGGTAAGTCCTTCTCGCTCGCCTACACCTTCACCGGCGTGAGCGCCGCCTAGCTCTGGCCGATGCACACGGGGTGGGACGGCCTCCGTCCCACCCCGACACGCTCCCGGGAGACGGTTGATGAAGATCTGGTGGACCACGCTCGCCTCTGCGGTGCTGATCGGCAGTGCCGCTGTAGTGCTCACGTCGGGCACCTCAGATTCGCCGGAGCCGTCGGGCGACGAAGCCATGGTCGTTATCGGACACGAGCACAGTGACGGATCCGTGCGCTTCGCAGTCGAAGGCAGGAATATCCGAGGCCTCTATCCTGGCGCGGTCAAGCAAATGCGGACGACAGTAGTGAATCCGTCCCGCTATCGACTGCGTTTGCAGAAGATGAGCGGCAAGGTCGTTTCCACCTCACGCCGTGGATGTCCGGTCACGAGTCTGCAGGTCAAGGCCTACAGCGGCAAGCTGCCTCAGTCCATCGAGCCCTACGGTCGCATGACCTTGCCCGGCACCCTCCCGATCACGATGCCGATGGGAACTTCAAACAAATGCGCCGGCGTTCACTTCACAGTTGCGCTGTCCGGCATCGGCTACCGGGAGGCCAGATGAGGCGCGCAAGTCGATACGTGGTCATCGGCGCAGTCTTGGCTGCTGCCGGGGTCGCCGGCACCTACCTTGCCTACGCAGATTGGGCAGTTCCAGCCAACACAGCCACGATTACCTTGCGCGTAGCTGCAATGCCGCGCGGAGTTACACCAAGTGTCTCTAAGCAGTCCAAGACTGCGGTGGTCAGTTGGAGCGCCCAGGAGATTGCGCCCGACGTGAAGATGACCCGCTACGTGGTCACTGCTCGCAGCCAGGACGGCTCGGTCAAGCCGGACCTCGTTCAAGAGATCAATGCCTCAGGTAGTAGCAGCGAGTCGGTTACTTTCTCCGCGGCCGAGGTCGCTGGCGCGTCTTGGAAGTGGACCGTCACCCCGCGCTTCGGCAACTGGGCCGGCGCAGAAAGCGCCCAGAGCAAGACGCTCAACTTCCCTGCTGCGACAGCCGACATCCTCGTCGAGGCGCCTACACCTCAAATCCGAGTCGATACGACACCCACCGCTGTCGCGCCGACCGAAACCGCCGAGCCTGTCGTTACGCCGACGGCCACGCCGCCGACCGAGGTGGCCACTGTTCCTGCGTCACCCAAGAGTGATGCTGCGCCCCCGCCCGCGAGCTCCTCCGCCGCGGCGGAGGAGGTACCGCCGAGTGAACCAGGTCCGTCCGCCAGTGGATCGGTTCCCGCGGACATTCCTCAATAGGTGGGGAAAAAGATCGAGCCCGCGGCGAGGTCCCACGCCGCGGGCTCGATCAATGCGTTCTTCCCGGCGCAGCCGCACTGCAAAGACACCAACGAGTTAGCCGTAAAACACGAATGCGGCCGACATTTGGCGGATGGTGACCTTGATAGTGCGCGCGGAAGCCTGGAGTCGTCTCGGGGTGTGGCTTCGGCCCCTCGAGACCTGAGCGGTTTTCGCCGTGATAGTCACCGTCGCGGATTTGGCGGTATCGCGCCTGGGTGCTAGGCCGCGGTCAGCCCACGAAAACCCAGCTGCCGGGTGAAACCCCTGGTCAATGCGGTGACGCCGAATCATCGCGCCCTTCCCCCTTTGGGATTAGGCCGGACAGACGCAACTGCGCGATTTATGCGCGCAGAACCGCGGACGGAATCCCGATCACACGACCCCTGGTCGTCAGCCACCGTTGTTACACACGAGTCCCCACCGGTCGCTGAGGAGGAAGGCGCCAGCATGCGTATGCCGACACGACGGCCTGCCGAGCAATTTGCCGGCGCGGCCATGCCTCGGCGTGAGGCCCTTTCCCGGCTGCGGGACGGTGGCGGCTTGAACAGTCGTGGCCACGACGGCAACAGGATCACCGACATGCAGATTGAATTGGACCCGTCCGACCACGAGGAGCCGACCTGGGAGGTGCGAACCCCCGAGGCGGCCCGGAAGCAGCGGCGGTTCAACCGGCGTACCCGGATGATTCTTTGTGTGGCCGCGGTGGCCGCCGTGGTCGTCAATGCCGGCGCCGCCTGGGCCTACTGGCAGATCACCGGCTCGCGGGTGGCATCGACGGCGGGCGGCGAGAACGTCGAGATGGTGCTGCGGGCCCGGTCGGACCTGACCAATCCGCTGCAGCGGGGGGCGACCGGCGACCTAACAGTGACTGTCACCAATGACAACGACTACCCGATCCGGATCACGTCGATCACCGGGGCCGGGCCGATCACGGCCGACGAGGAGCATCAGCGAGCCGGGTGCACGGTCACCGGCGTCGAGCTGACTCAGCCGACGTTCCCGGTGCGCTGGGAGGTGAACCGCAACACGATCGGCGCGTTCGAGGTCGAGGGCGGCCTGCACATGCGGCCGAATGTCAAGAAGGCCTGCGACGGCGTGACCTTCACCGTGCCAGTGCGGGCTTCCGGCGTACGCCACCGGACCGACTGACCGCTCAGCTCTTGTCCTGTGGGGCCGCGTGGCCCAGCGCGCGCGGCTCGTCCGAGACGATCATGGGCGTACGCATGGGGCGCCGGTGCCGTCCGTCGCGCGGGGCCGCGTACTCCTCGGGGTCGTCCTTGGCCTCCGGGGTGGCGTTCTCGTCCGAGTTCAGCAGCTCGGCCTGCAGGGAGCGGTGGTGGCGGCCGTTGTGCGCGGTCAGCTCGCGGATCTCGGGCGGCACGGCCACCGAGGTACGCAGCACCGCGCTGGCCCGCTCGGCCGAGTCGCGGGCCACCTGCTCGTCGTGGCTGGCCGCTTCGATGCCGTCGGCCACCACCCGCGCCATCGCCTCGCCGTAGGTGCGGGCGTCGTGGATCTCGCGCTCGTGGATGAGTGAGGCCTCGTGCTCGCGGCGCCGCGCGGTGCGGGCCTCGTTGCGTTCGTAGGCGTTGCCCCGGGAGGCGAACTTGAGGCCCACGGCGGCGCAGTCGAGCGCGACCAGCAGCATCGTGATCCCCAGATAGAAGACCCCCACGCCCCAGAAGTCGCTGGTCACCAGGTGCCACATGGCCGCCGTGCGCGCTCCGAAGCCGGCGTCGGCCTTGACCGCGGCGTTGTTGTCCTCGCGCTGCTCGCTGATCTGCCGGGTCAGTTCGGCCTGCTCGTCCGAGCGGGCGTCGCGGCCCGAGCGCTGGGTGTCGAGGAGCCGCCCGGCCCGCACGTCGAGCGACGCGGCCTCGTCGTCCAACGCCCGCGATCGGCGGACAAGCTCGTGGCAATAGCCGCCCGCCGGGCAGCCGGCCGACCGGGTCACGCCGTTGCCGGCCGAGTCGTCGACGGCCTGCCGATAGAGCGTGCGGGCGTCCTCGCGCTTGCGGGTGGCCGAGTCGGTGAGGCTGCGGACCGCGGCATCGTCGGCGGCCGTCTCCTGCTTGAGCTGCGCGAGCCGGGCCGTGTAGGTGGCCACCACGCCGGTCGTGTCGATCTTGCTGAGCTGATGGTTGTGCACCTCGTTGAGCCGCGCGTCGATCTCGCCCTGGTAGCGGGCGAGCATCAGCGGCTCGGTGATCAGCACGGCGAACAGCAGGGCCAGCCCGATCCGCCCGGCGTACAGACCGATGGTCGGCCTTTTGAGGAAGTTTTTCGGGTCGGTCGACTCGAGCTCGTCGTAGCTGATCGAGACGCGGCCGACCACAGCCCGGTCGTACGCGACCACGCCCAGCGCCACCATCGGGCCGACCAGCCACCGATACCAGGGCTGCTGATAGTTCGAGCCGGCGTCGATGAACGCGGCGCCACCGATCGTCGCATAGACGAAGTAGAGAATGATGAAGACGCCGATGGCGGAGTAGAGAACCCGATCGGTGTGCGTGGTCACGCTGGCCGGGTTGACGTTCGCCACCCGCAGCAGGACGTCTCTGCGGCCCTTCGGCATGAAACCGAGTCTTGCCGATCAGAGCGCCCCGCGTGCCGGAAATGGGGGTATCTGACCCGCCGCCGCCTTCAGCCCGCCAGATCCGGTTCGGTGATCGTCACCCGGACCGTCACGGTCGCCTGCACGGTCTGGGGTTGCGGGTCGACGTCGAAGCCGGCCGACTCGGCGGCCCCGTCGAAGGCGGCCATCCGCATCATCGGCCCCGGGCCCCCGCCGGCCAGGCCCTCGTCGGCGATCTCGACCAGCCGGTCGACCCGGGCGCCGACGGCCTCCGCATACTCCCGGGCGCGGGAGAGGGCGTCGGTGATCGCGTCACGCCGCACCTCGGCGCCGGCCCGGCTGCCGGGTTTCAGCTGCCACCACGGCCCGTTGAGCGCCGCGAACTCCAGGGCGGCGAGCCGGGCCAGGAGCTGACCGAGCGGTTCGAAATCGGTCACGGTGATCGTCGTGCTGACATTGCCCGTGTAGGCCACCACGCGCTCGCTGCCCCGCTTGAGCTCGGGGAAGACCTGCGGGCCGCCGGTCTCGCGCCGCTCGACGGCATCACCCAGCTCAGCCAGCAAGGAATGCAGCTCGGTGGTGCGCTCGAGGAGCCGGGCCACCACCGTGTCGCGGTCGCGGTCGCGCGCGGACAGCGTGACGCTCAGAAGCGCCTGCTCGGGCGGCACCTCACGGAACGCCTCGCCACGGACCACAATCATCGGTTGCTCGACCATGCCCCGACGCTACCCGTCCGGTGCGACAGTTTTCCCGGGCTGCCCTCAGGCCGGGGCGAGGTTGGCGCCGGCCCGGTGGCGGGCCAGCTCGGCCAGCGTGTCGCGGGCGTCGGCGCTGAGCCGCTCGGTGTCGGCCGGGGTGAGCGGGCCGACCTCGGCGCTGTCGATGCGCCCGCCCCGCACGTGCAGGCGGAACAGGCCGCGCGGGCCGATCAGGACGCAGATGGCGGGCTGCTCGCGGCCCTGGTCGAGGAGCCGGTAGGCCTCGGCCAGCCGGCCCTTGGCCGCGTCGATCGCCTCGCCGCGCATCAGCAAAGGCGCCAGGGCCGCTTTCATGGTGGCTGTTTCCCAGGCCTCGAGCAGGCCCGCGGCGACCCGGGCCGGGCCCAGCGCTCGCCACCAGCCGGGACTCAGGCCGATGTCGACGAAGCGGCCGACGGGATCGACGACCGCATAGGCCGTCCCCGTGCGATCGCAGCCTCGAACACGCTGCGCGTCGCCATGGTCACGTGATGCTGGAATGAGTGGTCTCACCGGCGCTCCCCCGATCTCCGGTAAGACAGAGAGTAGCGCAATTCCCGGGAACGCCGAATGCCGTAATACGCGAGTGAACCCGCGCTGATCAGGAACTACGGCGTGCCCGAAGCACCATGACGACGGCCAGACCGGCCACGAGCACGAGCACCCCGACGGCCACGATGAGCAACGGAGGCACGCCGCTGCCACCGCTGTCCCTTGTGGTCCTCGTGTAGGACCCCGCGGCCGGAGCGCCCACCGGCGCGTTGGTCGGAGCCGCGGCGGCCTTCGGCGGGGTGCGCGGGACGGTCAGGGCTGCCACCAGGTCCAGCTGCCCGTCGCCGTACAGGTCGTCGTGGCCCTGGGCGCCGCGGTCGATCGCGGTGGACGCCAGCCGGTCGACCACCTCGGGCGCCGACATGTCGGGAAAGCGCGCCCGGATCAGCGCCACCGCGCCCGCGACCAGGGCGGACGAGACGCTGGTGCCGTTTGTGACGTCGTAGCGGTCGCCGGGACGGGCCACCGGAATGGCCACCCCGTAGGTGACCAGGTCGACCTCGGGGCCACGGTTGGAGAACGAGGTGACGCGGTTCTTGCGGTCCACCGAGCCGACCGTGACCACGTGCGGGAAGGAGGCGGGCTCGACGACCTTGCCGCCGCCGTTGCCGGCCGCGCCGACCACCACGACGTCATGCGCGTACGCGTCGGCGATGGCATCCACGAGCACCTGGTCGGAGGTCAGGCTGAACGACATGTTGATGACCTTGGCGCCGCGCTCGACCGCCCAGCGGATGCCGTTGGCGATGAAGAAATCGTCGTTGGCCGGGCGCAACGGCATGATCTTGCTGCGCGGGGCGACGCCGAGCAGGCCACGCCCGGAGCCGTGCCCCCGGCCGGCGATGAGGGTCGCCATGCCGGTGCCGTGCGGGCCGGTGTCCACATCGTCCGACGGCTTGTTGGTCGTCACCACCAGACCGGGCACGACCGCGCCACGCAGATCCTGATGGTGGGTGTCGACCCCCGGTATCGATCACGGCGATGGTCACTCCGGCGCCGCCCTTACCCAGTTGCTGGGCCTGGGCGAGACGCATCGGGTCGAAATACCACTGCCGGTCGCGCCAGACGTCGGCTCGCGCGGGCACCCCGGTCAGCAGCACGACGAGCAGGGCGGCGAAGAACGCCGCACCCGCCCGCCGGGCGAACCGGATCACCCGCGCCGGCCGATCACGTTCGGTCCGGGGTCGTGCCGATCGTCGTCCACGCCGGGGCCGATCACCGGGGTGACGCCCTCGGCGACCTGCCACAGGTTGTCGGCGTCGAAGCCGGCCGGGTCATCTCCGCGGTGGGATCGTGCTCCGCCGCGGCCCGCCGGGAGCGCCGCCGTTGTGCCGGTCGGGGCCGACCGGGTCGTCGGGCAGCCAGGCCGGACGCGGTGCCCGGGTGGCACCGGAACGCCCGGCCGACCGGCCGGTGACGCCGCCACCGAAGCTCTCTGCGGACCCGCTGCCGGACGGAGTAACGCCGACCTCGTCCCGGTCGTCGCCGGAGCCGCGCTTGCTCCCGGAGCGTCCGCGCGCGGAGCCGGGGCCACGCAGGCCGCCGCCGAGGCCGCCACGACCGGCCGCGCCCGGACCACCGAGACCGCTGAGCTGGGGGCCGCCGCCGCGGCGGCCGATCTCACCCTCCACCGAGCCCACGCCACCGCCGCCGGGCCGCGCCCCGGCCGCTCCCCGGCCACCGCCGACACTGCGCCCGCCGACACCAGGGCCACCGACGCCACCCACGCCGCGCCCGCCGACACCAGGACCGCCGACGCCACCCACGCCGCCTCGGCCGCCCACTGTGCCCGGAGCGCCTCCTGGGCCGCCGATGACCGCGCCCGAGGGCAACGGCGCTCGGCCGGCTCCTGGGCCGCGGCCCGGCCCACCCACCGGCGGCCGTCCGACG
>CBDCJN010000022.1:0-257260 GCA_965217855.1 Actinoplanes sp.
CCCGGCCGACGGTGGCGCGAACCCGGCCGGTCACGACGGCGGCGCCGACGGCTCCGCGTCCTGACAGTGCCCGGGATGACTGACGGAGCGCCGGGCGGCTCCCGCCCGGCGCTCTCCCGCGCCGTCGCCGTCGAGCCCGGCAAGTTCGCCGCCGCGTACTGGGGGAAGGCTCCGCTGCTGTCCCGGGCCGGTGAGCTGGCCGGGCCGGACGGCTTCGCCGACCTGCTCTCCCCGGATGCCGTCGACGAGTTGCTCGGCCGCCGCGGTCTGCGCACCCCGTTCCTGCGGGTCGCCCAGCAGGGCCAGGTGCTGCCCGCGAGCCGGTTCACCGGCGGCGGCGGGGTCGGCGCCGAGGTGAGCGACCAGGTCATCGACGACCAGGTGATGAAGCTCTACGCGGAGGGCGCCACCCTCGTCCTCCAGGGGTTGCACCGCCTGTGGCCGCCGCTGATCGACTACACCCGCCGGCTCGGTGCCGAGCTGCGCCGCCCGTTGCAGGTCAACGCGTATCTGACCCCGCCCGGCAGCCAGGGCTTCAGCACCCACTACGACACCCACGACGTCTTCGTCCTGCAGGTCGACGGGACCAAGCGCTGGCGCCTGCACGAGCCGGTGCTGGCCGACCCGCTGGAGAAGCAGGCCTGGGGCGGGCGGGCCGACGAGGTGGGCGCGACCGCGCAGGGCGAGCCGGCCATGGACATCGTGCTGTCGCCCGGCGACGCGCTCTACCTGCCGCGCGGCTGGCTGCACTCGGCCGCCGCCCAGGACGGCCGCTCCCTGCACGTCACCCTCGGCGTCCGCGCCCTGACCCGGTACGCCCTGGTCGAGGAGCTGCTCGCGCTGGCCGCGACCAGGACCGCCCGGCTGCGGGCCACGTTGCCGTTCGCGGCTGGACGTCACCGATCCCGGCGCAGATCGACGCCGGAGCTGACCGAGACGGTCGAGGCCCTGCGCGACTTGGCTGCTGCACCGTCGAGCCGGCCGAGATCGCCGCAACGCCTGCAGCGAGCGGGTACTGGCCGGCTCGGCCCGGCCGGCGAACCGATCCGGCCACTGGCCCAGCTCGACTTCGCCGACCGGCCTCGGCACCGGCGACCGAGATCACGGGTCCGCGAAGGGTCTGCACTGGCGGCTGGCCGGGGACGGCTCCGACCACGTCGTGCTGCACGGCTCGACGGCCGGACGATGCGCTTCCCGGCATCCTGCGCGCGGGCGGTGAACGGATGGCCCTGAGCGGCGTCCCGGTGCGGGTCGGGGACCTGCCCGGACTGGACGGCGACGCCGACCGGCTGGTGCTGGCCCGCCGCCTGCTCAACGAGGCCCTGGTCGTCCCGTCTAGGCAGATCTGAGGGCGGCCAGCACGACCCCGGCCGTGATCAGGCCGGTGAGCAGCACCGTCGCCACCGTCGCGGTGTCGAGTCCGACGCCGCGGCGGTCCGCGACCCGCTTGGCCCCCACCACCGCCAGCACCGGGCAGGCCAGCAGCACCAGCAGCGCCACCACCGGCAGCGCGTCCTTCCACGTGCCGTCCGTCTCGCCGGCGCCGGTGGCCCGCAGCACCTGGTGCAGGATCACCCCGACCACCCCGCTCACGAAGCCGAGCAGGGCGAAGAGGATCTTCACACCGCCGGTGATCGGGCGGGCCGGCGCCGTGTACTTCACCTTGGTCGCCACCTCGTCGAGGTAGTCACCGGCATCCCGGTCGGTACGCTGCCGCGGGATCGAAGCGGGCGGCACCGTCCGGCCGTAGCGCTCGGCGACCGGGCCGACCTTGTGCACGTACTCCGACCACAGGCCGGCCGCCCGCGCGTCCACCTCCTCCAGCGTGCGCTGCGCCTCGGCCACGTCGCGTTTGGCCTCGCCGACCGCCTCGCCCGCGGCGCGCACCGCCTCGTCGGTCGCCGCGACCCGGGTGTCGTGCCAGCGCACCGCCTCGGCCCGCATCGCGGCCGCCTCGTCGTCCAGAGTGGTCAGCCGCCGCAGCACACTGCGGTAGTCGGCGGTCGCGAAATCCGCCGGCTGCAGCCCGCTGTCGCTCATTGCCCCACTCCGTACGGGATGATCACCTCGGCGCCACGGTGCACCGAACGGTCGAAGTGCAGCGCCCGCCAGGGACGCGGATACCAGGCCGGGGCGCCGGAGCCGGGATAGAACGGCGACAGCTCGCTGCCGTGCACGTCCAGCGCCACCCACGCGCCGATCGGGTCGGTGCGCGCCCCCGGGCCGCCGAGCGCGTCCCGTAGCAGCCCCGCGCCGCGCCACCAGCCCACCACGTGCAGCCGCCGCTCCGGGCCCTGACGCAGGATCGTGCGCAGCTGCTCGGCCGAGCCCTTGCCGCCCGGCAGCGCGTCGGCGGCGTAGATGAAGAGGAAATGCGGGCGGTCGGCGGGCCAGGTCGCCTCGGCCTCGGCCGCCGCCTCCTCGAGCACCCAGTCGGCGTTGTCCTGGTCGTACCAGCCGCAGTCGGGCAGTTCGGCGCAGAGCGCCGCCGCCGCGGGCCGGGCGTCCTGGTCGAGGCAGAGGATCGAGAAACGGGCGCCCTCGGGCGGGAACTGGGCCGCCAGCGAGAGCGCGGCCGTGGCCAGCACCGCGCACGCCTCGTCCATCCGGGTGCCCAGCACGGCGAGGTTGCGCCCGGGCGCGCGGCGCAGCACCGTCCGGGCCGAACGGGCCTCCACGTCGATCGTCTCGCCCAGCAGCACCATCGGCGGGGGCATCGGGTCGGCCGGCGCCAGCCGCCGGAAATCGGGGCTGTCCACCAGCAGCGGCACGACGTCACCGTCGAACAAGCGCGGCGGGCTCTGGTCGCCGGCGGCGATGCTGCGCCGCCACAGCTTGTGCTGCAACGCGTTCCACCGCTCGCGGTCGCCGGCGGCCGGCACCCGGACCACACGGTTGGCCTCGACCGCGCCCGAGTCGGCGTTGACCAGGGCGTGATAGCGGGGCAGCGACTCGGCCGCCGTGTTCTGCTCGGCCAGCACCCGCCGGGCCCGGGGCAGTGCGATCCGCAGCGAGAACTGCGCCACCAGCGCCGGCCGGCCCCACAGCGCCTCGATGCCCGACACGTCCTGGCTGGCCAGGATCAGGTGGATGCCCTGCGAACGGCCGCGCCGGGCCAGGTCCTCCAGCAGGTCGACGGCTTCCTTCTCGACCGCGTCGCGGCCCGACAGCAGCACCTGGAACTCGTCGATGACGGCGACGATCCGGGGCCACTCGCCCTCCGGATCCTCGGCCCGCAGCTCGGCCAGGTTGGTGACCTCGAACCGTTTGGCCGCGTCGGCCCGCCGCCGCAGCTCCTCGCCCAGGAAACGCAGCAGGGCCAGCCCGAACTCGCGGTCGGTGTTCACGTTGACCCCGACCAGCCGCACGTGCGGCAGCCAGGTCTGGTCGCGCCGGCCCGGCGCGAACCGGGCGAACGAGACGCCCTCCTTGAAGTCGAGCAGATAGAAGGCCAGCTCGGTGGGGGAGTAGCGGGCAGCCAGCGCGCCCATCCACGCGTAGATCAGGTTGGTCTTGCCGGTGCCCGACGGCCCGGCGATCAGCGCGTGCGGCGGATAGTCGGCCAGCGTCACCGGCACCGGCACCCCCTGCGGGCTGTCGCCGAGCGGCGCGGTCAGCCCTCGGGCCGAGCTCTCCTGCCACTCCACCTGCGGCAGCAGGCTGTCCAGGGCGACCGGGGCCGGGCCGGCGGCGACCGCCTCGGCGATCCGGCGGCAGGTCGCGGCCACCACCGCCTGCGGCGGACCACCATCCAGCCGTACGGGCAGGGCGCCCGCGCTGCTCAGCCGGGCCCGGTCGTCGGGGGCCGCGGTGATGAACTCGATGCCCTCCCCGGCCGGCACCGGCATCCCCTGGATCACCAGGTGCACGCCGCAGGCCGCGCCCGTGCGCAGCAGCCGCTGCAGGTGGGCCTGCTCGGCCCGGCTCAGCTCGCCCGCACCCAGCAGCACCGCGATGCGCCACGGCTCGGGCCGCCGGTGAGTGGCCGCGTTCAGCTCGCGCAGCGACGTGTATTCGCCGGCGAGCACCGTCTCGTTGATCCGGCGGACCTGGCCGGTCAGATCGTCGAGCAGCCCGCCCAGCCCGCCCGGGCCGACGAAGGTGAGCACGTTGGCCGGCGCCAGCGGCGCGAACCGGGCCAGCCCGCCGCCCAGGTGCTCCGGGTCGTACCCGATGATCTGCACCAGGCCGGGCGGGGCCGTGCCGAGCGCCCGCAGCAGCAGCCCGGCCACCACCTCGTCGCCGATCGCCCGGTCGCCGCGCACCACCACGTGACCGCGGTCGAGCAGCGGCACCAGGGCCGGCACGTCCTCGGGGTGCGGCAGCAGCAAGCGGCCCACCCGCAGCTCGGCGGCCCGGTCGAACGGGGTCGCCTGCCAGTCGTCCCACGGATCGCCCGCGGCCCCCGGGGCGGCCCGGTCGGCGGCGTTCGCGGCGGCCTCGGCGTACGCGGCCAGGTCGGTCTTGTGCTGTTGGTTGATCTCGACGAGGCGGGCGTCGCGCGCCGCGGCCAGCTTGTGCCGCCGGGCCTCGGCCGCCTCGCCCACCCGGCGGCGCCGATCGACGGCCCGCGTGTAACCGGCGCGCGCCACCTCGAGGGCGTTGGCCGCCGCGCCCAAGGCGTGCGACAGACCCGCGCGAATGCCCATCACCTGCTGGGCGGTCGACTCAGCCATGGCTCAACACGTTCTCGTCGGACCTCATCGGGGGTCGGCGGCCTCGCCTGGGCGGCGCACCGGGTCGGGCGCGGAAGGGTCGAGCGAGCCCGCATCACGGCCGAGCCGGGCCAGCAGCACACCCGTCAGCACGCCGGCAGTGACCGCGCTGTCGGCCGGATGCGCCGGCTGCGGCGGCGTGCTGCCGCCACCCTGCGCGGGCACCCGGCAGATGCGGGCGATCAGCGTCTCCAGCACGGCGGGGGAGGTGCCCGGCAGCAGCGACTTGACCCGGCCCTCGGCGGCCGACCGCAGCCGGGGCACGTCCTCCGGGCGGGGCTCGTGGCCGAGCAGGTCACCGGCGAGGCGGCTCAGCACGGGCGAACTCACGGCCGACAGCGCGAGACCGGTCGACGCGTTCACCCCGTGCAGCTCGCGGCCCAGGCGGGCCCGGTCACCGGCCCGGACACCCGACGCGACCCGCCGCAGCAGCTCGGCCGTGTCGGGGCTGTTCTTACTGTCGGTCTCGGCCGGAGCGGGCTCGCCGGTCAGCTGGGTGATGCGTTTCTGCCACCACGGGCCCAGTCGTTCGGTCGGCGGCTCGGGCTCGGCCTGGGGCGTTTTGTTCGTTTGCTCGAGGCCGGCCTTCCAGTCACGGTCGGGCGGCGCGGCGCCCTCACCGGTGAGGCCGATGACGGCCAGGTATTGCGCGATCGAATCCTGCGCGAGCCGCAGCGCCGCGGCCGCCCGCTCGGCGTGCTCGGTGGCGTTGCCCAGCTGAGGCACCCCGACCGGGTCGACGGAGGTCTCGCGCACCCAGATCAGCAGCTCGGTGGCGCTGCGCAGCTTTTCCAGCGCCACGGTGACCTGACCGGTGGGCAGCTCCTCCGAAGTCGCGCGGAGCCGGGCGCCGAGGTCCTGGATCAGCGACATCGCGTCAGAGCATCGCCGTGTAGGTCTGAGCCTGCTCGACGGCGAGCAGGGTGGCGCCCAGGCAGTCCTCGAGAGACTGATCGGCCTGGGACAGCTGCGCGTGCGCGGCGCCCACGGCATCGCTGCCGCTGCCATCGAGCGCAGCGGCCAGGGACTGCTGCGCCTCGCCGAGTTTCTCGCGGGCCGCCTGAATAGCCGCCTGCCCCTCGGTGACCTGCTGAAGCGCTGCGTCGACAGCCGCTTTGACTTCGGCGACACTGGCCACCCGTAAGGCCTCCTGCTGTGTGGAACCCGAACCCGACCTTCGCCTGAAGCCTACTGCCCCCTTCCTGTCCGGCCGTCCGCGCACGCCCCATTTGCGGGAGCCACGAGACGCCCTGCTGGAAGCGTTCTCCCGGCCAGGAAGCAGCGCACCGGAAGCGTCCGGCATCCGACTCCTGAATGAACAGGAATGAATCCCGAGAGTGACATCCGGCGACGCCCGGCGGAAGCGTACGCCCGCCCCCGGAACGACGTTTTTCACCCCTCCGGGTACAGATCTTGGCAGCTCTGACCCTGGAGCGCTCGTTTCATGGCGGCTTCAACGGCACCATCAACCCATGCAGTACGCGTCGTGCCCGGCCCCCGGCCAGCAGTCCCGCCACGTCGGACACAGGGTCGCCCGCCAGACCAACTTTCACCCGCTCGCGCCACGTCAGTCGTTCGTGGACAGACGCGGGTCTCGCGGCTCCCTCTGGGGCGGGCTCTTGACCGTCACGACGATGGCTCCCAGTCGACTGCTAGGCAGGTGTCATGGGAGGGCGCATCCGGACGAAGCTGACGACGGTCGGTCCCCGGGCCGTGGCACAGCGCCGGCGGCGGGCTTCGGGCCAGGCCGGCTCGGGGCTGCGCGGCTTCTCTGGCTTCCTGTAGCGCTCCGATCTCGGATACTTCCATCGGGGATCTCAAGGTCTTGGAAGATCACGACTCAGTCGCGTCGTCACGGTCTCGCGCGGCCGCGCCTTCTGGTGCGCACCTGAGACGTTCCGGCACCTTCCGATGTCGGCACCGCCAGAACACGCGTCCGCCGCTTCTGACAGCAGTCCCCCATCAATTGCGCCCTAATCCCGCCGGTGCCAGCCGCTCGCGCGCCACCCAAGGGCAGAGTTCCGACCACGGCCGATCAGGTGCAATCAGGCTGGTGAAAATCTCTACTGGTCCTCCCTCCGCCATTTGCCACTTACATTTTGTGAGGCTTCACGAAGCAGAATTGGCATGATCGAAAACTGACGTAGCCGACACCGAATCGAGACAATTGATGCATGGCCCAGTTGTCATTCTTTGGAAGGTCGCAAACCGCCGAAATGCGCGATCGCACCGCAAGGAGCAATTACTCCGCAGCCGTCGAAGAATGCAGACGCGACCACGAAAGGCAGAGAGAGTGGGGCCTACGGCGCCGCCACGCCGAAAAGCTGCGACGAGTGCACGAGCGCCGCCCCGCTCCGCCATCCCCACCCGCTACCCGCAGCAACTCGAGCCGGCCCCCGCTCCCAGCCCCAGCCCCAGCCCCAGCCCCAGCCCCAGCCCCAGCCCAAGCCCCAGCCCCAGCCCCAGCGACCGCGGCCCCGTCTTTGCCTCCGGCCCCCATTCCGGCTCCGTCCTTGGCCCCTGGCCTCGACCGAGCCCCGGCTCCATCCCCGATCTCGGCTCTACCCCCGACCTCGAGTCCGGCCGCGACCTCGGCTCTAGCCCGGTTCCCGGCCTCGTCTCCGGCCTCGGCCAAGCCCTGGTGCCGCCCTCGCCCTCGGCTCCAGCCCGACTTTCGACCTCGCGCCCGGCCCGGTCTCGCCCCCGCCCCGGCGTCAGCCCCGACTTTCGGCTCCCGGCGCTACTTCTGGTCCCGGCCTCGACCGAGCCTTGGCTCGGTCCCGGCCTGGACCTTGACCTCGGCTCTGGCCGCCAGCCCGGCTCCCGGCATCCGGCCCTCTACCGCGCGTGCCCGGCGCGCCGAGGGGTCAGCTTCCAGCCCTCAACTCCTGGCTGCGGCCTCGACCGAGCCCCGGCCTGGACCTCGACCTCGGATCCGGCTCGACCCCGACTCCCGCCAGACCCCGACTCGGCGTCCGCCCCAGTGCCTGGCCTGGCGTCGGCCTCGGCCCTCGGCCCCGGCCCCGGCCGCGACCCTGGCCCCGACTCCCGGCTCCCCGGGGCTTCACTCCTGGTCTCCGGCCTCGACCGAGCCGCCGCTCCGCTCCGGCCTGGGCCTTTGCTCCTGTTCCGGCCGCAAGCACGGCGCCAGCCCGACTCCGACTCGGCACCGGCCCGAGCGCCCCGCCCAGCGTCGTCCCCGGCCCGCCGCTCCGGCCTCGGCCCCAGCCCGACATCGGCCCCTATTCGGCCCTCGGTCCTCCCGGGGCTCCATCCCTGGCCCAAGCCTCGAATGAGCCCCGGCTCCGCCCCGGACTGGACCTCGGATCCTGTTCCGGCCGCGAGCACGGCTCCAGCCCGACTCTGACTCGGCGTCGGCCTGGGCACTCGGCCCAGCGTCGTCCCTGGCCCCCGGCCCCGACCTCGCTCCCGGCTCCGGGCCCCCCAGGGCTTCACTCCTGGTCTCCCGCCTCGACCGAGCCTCCGCTCCGCTCGAGCGTGGACCTTGGCCCCGGTTCCGACCGCGACCATGGCGCCAGCCCGACTCCGACTCGGCACCGGCCGGGCGCCCGGGCGCCCGGGCCAGCCTCATCCCCGGTCCCCGGCCTGGTCCCCGGCCTGGTCCCCGGCCTGGTCCCCGGCCTGGTCCCCGGCCTGGTCCCCGGCCTCCGCCCCGGCCCCAGCTCCGACATCGGCCCCGACCTCGGCCCTCCTCGTGGCTCCACCCCTGGCCTCCGGCCCCCTACCGAGCCCCGGCTCCGCCTTAGCCTGGGCCTTGGCTCCGGTTCCAGCCGCGACCAAGGCGCCAGCCCGACTCTGACTCGGCGTTGACCCTGGCGCCGGCCCGGCGTCGTCCCCGGCCCCCGGGTTCGCCCCAGGCCCAGCTCCACCTCCCGCCCCAGCCCGGACCTTGGCCCCCGTCTGCGGCCCCAGCGCCGGCGGTGGTCGCCGGCCCCGACCGAGCTCTGGCTCCGTCCTGGCCCGGGCCTCGACCTCGACCTCGACCTCGACCTCGACCTCGACCTCGACCTCGACCTCGGCCCCGACCTCGGCCCCGGCCCCGGCCCCGGGCACGCCTCCTCCACCCCGGCCCCGACTCGACGTCGGCCTGGCGTTGTCCCCGGCGCCCGGACCGGCACCGGGCTCCAGCCAGACCTTGGCCCATCTCCATGCTCGGATGCGGGCATGGCTCCGGGCCCGGCCGCGGTCCTGGGACGTGCGTCAGCCGGGGGGCTTGGCTCAGGCTCCGTTTTCCTGCCTCTGCACCGGTCCGGGCCCAGATCCGGTTCGGGTCTTGGCGCTGCCTCGGCGCAGTGAGGTTGTCCGAGCAAGGAACTGACTACTGAAGGTCATGTAGTGCGTTGGTGTTCGATGTGGAGGATGACCAGCGCTGCTGCGACGATCTTCCCGATCCGCCACGGGTTGAGGCTGATGTTGCGCAGTGCTCGGAAGCTCATCTTGAGCAGGGAGTTGCCGCGTTCGCCGATCGCGCGCAGGCTGTTGTGGGCTTTGTTGAATTGCTGTTGGACGAGGAGCAGCCCGCCGTTCTTCGGTCTTTTGAACGCGACGGTGACGGTGTCGGCGAGGCCTTGGTAGCCCAGGTCGCCGAGGGTGCGCAGGTCGGTGCCGGCGTCGGTGAGGGCGGGCAGGATCTCGGTGTGGGCGCGGGTGGCGGTGGTGTCGTGTTCGCGGCCGGGGCGTACCTCGGAGGTCCAGATCGGCCAGCCGTCCGGTGCGGTGACGACCTGGATATTGCCGCCGTGCTGGTCGTGTTTTCCCGACCACCACAGGTCGACGCCTTCGGTCGGGCCGGGGGTGCGGCACCGGTCGGTCTCGATCAGGGTGCCGTCGATGTTCACGTAGTCGTAGCCGGCGGCTTTCGCCGCGAGCAGCGCGCCGTGCAGGCTGGGTGCACGGGCGGCGAGTACGTCGATGGCTTCGTTGAGGTAGTCGTAGCCGGTCGAGATGCTGATCTGGTTGTCGGTGGCGAGTTGCCGCATCCGGGTGTCGTCGAGGAACCAGCGCAACACCAGGATCGCCTGGTCGCGGGCGGGTATGGCGCGGGTGCCGGCCCGGGTGCCCCGGCGGGTCCGCTCGGCGGACAACAGCCTGGTCAGGAAGTCCACGGTGTGCTCGCCCGCCGGCAGTACGGCGGAATATGTGACACTCATCGTCGGCGCAGGACCCTTTGTGAAGTTGATCTGTAGGAGGACCACCTTCATACCGGGGTTCTGCGCCTTTTCTACGTCTTGAGGCCCATCAGGCGCTTCTCGGACCTTCCGGACACCAATCTGTTACAGCCTGCAACCGCACCGTTGCGCGGAATGGCTCAGTGGTGTGGATCTTCGCTGTTGGGTCGGGCGGCGTGGCTGGGGAGGTTGGGTGGGATCTCCCTAATCGTGGGTGTGGGTTTGCGTCTTGGGTGGCGGCGTCAACGGGGTCGCGGGAGGGTTTGGAGTGCCGTGGTGTGCTTCTCTCGCTCGGTGGTCTCTGTCAGCCCGGGAAGGCGTTTCCGAGGATTACCTTGGGCGTTCTTGGTGGATGGTCGGGGTGAGTAATGGGCGCCGTTTATGCCTTTGAGGTTCTTCGGGCTCGCTGTGTTGTGGTTGCGGTGGAAACCTGGCTGTGGGAGTGGTTGCTCTTAAATTGTTGGTGATTTTCCGGCGGTTCGGGTTGGCGTGTTTGTCGCGGCGAGGATGGCCTGGGTGTGGGTGTTTATCGCGATTGGGAGTTGTGCTTTGGGGATTCGTTCAGGCAAAGGCTTGATGGGTGCGATTCGATCTTGAGGTGGGCGTTGTCGGTGTCTGAGGGGTGATCTTCGGGTCTCAGTCCTCGACATCGTGACGGCGGCGGGGTTGAGCACGACAGCGAAGCGTTCTTGTCCTATTTGAGTAACTTGGACGCGGGTAGCGCACCGATGGGCCGGTCCTTGGTGATCTCGATGCGGGGTGGCGCGGGCTACGGGTGCGGCCCGTGCGGCACGCCGTGGTGCTTGGAAGGCTCGCACGGCCAGGCGCAGCCAGAGACTGGCAACGCTTCGCGTGGGCCGCCCGGTCGTCGGTGACCGGGACCTCTGCCGGGTGACGCTGCGGTTCATGGGCGACCCGCACGAGGGCCATCGCCGTCGCAAGAGTGGTTTTTGGTGCCGTGAGTGGGCTGCCGGCGGTTGGAGGGCTGGTCAAGAGGGTGGGCGGCGGGTGTGGATGGTGGCGGCCATGGCGGCTATGGCGAGGAGGCCGGCCAGGGGAGCGAAGGCGAAGCCGGCCCGGATGTGGGCGTCGGTGAGGGGGCCGGCAGCGGCCGCACCCAGGGCGCTGCCGACGCTGAAGGCGGTCATGATCCAGGCGAAGGCCTCGACGGCGGTGCCGGGTGGGGCCAGGCGGTCGGCGTTGAGGAAGACGGCGGTCAGCAACGGGGGCAGCATGAGGCCGCTCAGGATGAGCAGTGCGGTCATGGCGATGGTGCCGGGGGCCAGCAGCAGCGGCAGGTAGCCGACGGTGAACGCGGCGGCCAGCATCGGCAGGCGGCGGGGGGTGCCGGGGGTGGCCCGGGTGTAGAGCAGTCCGCCGACCAGGGCGCCGCCGGCCTGGGCGGCCAGCAGCCAGCCGCTCAGGGAGCGGTCGCCGGCTGCCTCGGCGTAGCCGGTGAGCACGACGGGAATGCTGCCGACGGCGGCGCCGGTGAAGGCGATGCCGGCGACCATGACGGCCAGGCGGCGTTCGCGCAGGGGGCCCAGCCAGTGGCGGTGGACGGGGGTGCCGCGCCAGGCGCGTACGGCGGGGGCGCGGATGAAGGCGATCACGCCGGCCAGTTGGAGCAGGGCGGCGGCGTAGAGGCCCGCGGCGGGGCCGGCCGAGGCCACGGCGGCCAGGGTGACCAGCGGGCCGCCCACGAAGATGACTTCCTGCAGGGCGATGTCCAGGGCGTACGCGGCATGCACGGTGTTCGGCGGGACCAGTGCGGGCCAGAGGGCGCGCAGGCACGCCTCCAGGGGTGGGGTGCCCAGGCCGGCCAGGGCGGCGCCGAGGCCGATCACGAGTGGGCGGCCGGGGGCGTTGGCCGCGATCACGTATCCGACGGTGGAGAGGGCGGCCGAGCCGTACAGGACGGGTGGCTGGCGCCAGCGGTCCACGGCGCGGGCCAGCACGGGCGAGCCGACGGCCATTCCGGCGGTGAACACCGCGACCAGGGCGGCGGCGACGGCGAGGCTGAGGGATTCGCGGGCGAACAGCAGCAGGGCGATCGGGGCGGCGGCCAGGGGGAGGCGGCCGACCTGGCTGGCGACGAGGACCAGGGGCACGGACGGGCGGCTCAGGACGGCGCGGGCGCCGACCCGTTCTGCGGGCGTGGCAGACATTTGAGGTCACTCCGGAGGGGTCGGGGGATGCCGGCCTGCCGCTCAGAGGCGGAGCACGGCCGGCGGGAGCGCGGCGGGAGAGGCCCGTGAGCGCAGCGGGAGAGACCCGTGAGTCCGGCGCGAGAGACCCGTGAGTGCGGCGGGAAACCCGTGAGCAGCAGGGGAGCCTGGCGAGGACGGCGGGAAGGAGCGCGGTGTGATCAGGCGGCGCGGTGAGGTGCCCACGGAGGCCAGAGCGGCGGGGGCGTCCACAGCGGCAGTGTCCGGAGTGACACTGCGGGGGCGAAGTCGCGGCGCTCGTGATCGTTGCCGTAGAGCGGCAGCGCAGGCGTGATCCAGCTCGCGGCGGGGGCCCAGAAGCGTGCGATCACGCTCACACCTTACCGCCGGGGGACGCTCGTGGGACCCCGCACTTCGGCCCCGTGGGCAGTCACCCGATCGCGCAGCCCGCGGTCGGCGGTGATCACCACGATGCGCCGGGAGCCGGCCGCGTCGCGGACCAGGTCGGTGATCGTGTCGTCGCCCGAACCGGGCGCGCCGACCACCCGCACCCCGTTCCCGGTGGCCGCCACCTGCTTGGCCTGACCCTCCACGACCAGCACGACCTCGACCGGGCCGGGCAGCTCGGGCAGGCCCGCGGCGATGACCGGCGCCAATGCGTCGCGCAGCCGGGCCGCCGCGGCGGGGCGATCGCGCCACCATCCGTCGGGTACGGAACCGACGACGTTGGCCCCGTCGACGACCACCAGAGGTACGGTCATGAAGTTGAGCGTACCCGAGTCAAGTTTCTCGGAGATCGGGGAATGGTTCGCCGCGCCACGGCGCTGATAGGGGTCGTGCGCGGTGGGTGGACCTGCTCGCACGTTACGTGAGGAAGAGGGAAGACGGATGAGCATCGGACCGATCGGGCCGGGTGGGCCCGGCCAGTGGGACGACTTCTTCGCGCGCTTCTTCGGTGCGGCGGACCCGCGCCGTTCGGCGCGCATCGACATCACCAAGTACATGAGCGACGACGCGCGTGAGCTGCTCTCCGGCGCCGCCCGCCGCGCGGCCGAGCTCGCCGACCCGGATCGGCCCGTGGCCGACCTGGACACCGACCACCTGTTGTGGGCGGTTCTGCAGCAGGAGCCGATGCGGCAGACCGTGCGCCGCGCCGGCGCCGACCCCGACTCGCTGCTTGCCGCGCTCGGCCGTCCGGCCGGGGTGCGCGAGGAGCTGCCGGCCCAGGTCGCGCTGACCCCGGCGGCCAAGCGGGCGCTGCTCGACAGTCTGCAGATCTCGCGGGCGCTGGGCTCCTCCTATGTGGGCCCCGAGCACATCCTGATGGCGCTCGGCCTCAACCCCGACTCGGCCGCGGGCCGTCTGCTGGCCGGCAAGCTCGACCCGCAGGCGCTGCAGCAGCAGGGTTCGCAGGAGCCTGGCCCCGGCCGTGGCGGCCCGGCCAACCGCGGTGGCGGCAGCTCGGGCAACAGCAACACCCCCACCCTCGAGGAGTTCGGGGTGGACCTGACCGAGATGGCCCGGCGCGGCGAGATCGACCCGGTCATCGGCCGGGCCGACGAGATCGAGCAGGCCGTCGAGATCCTGTCCCGGCGCACCAAGAACAACCCGGTCCTGATCGGCGAGGCCGGCGTGGGCAAGACCGCGATCGTCGAGGGCCTGGCCCAGCGCATCGTGGACGGTGACGTGCCGCTGACCCTGGAGGGCAAGCGGGTCATCCAGCTCGACCTGGCCGGTCTGGTCGCGGGCACCCGCTACCGCGGCGACTTCGAGGAGCGCCTGCGCAAGGTGATCGACGAGATCCAGGACTCCGGCGAGGGTCTGATCGTCTTCCTGGACGAGATCCACACCCTGGTCGGCGCGGGTGGCGGAGGTGGCGACGGCGGCGGCATGGACGCGAGCAACATGCTCAAGCCCGCGCTGGCCCGGGGCCGGCTCCGGGTGGTCGGCGCGACCACGCTGGACGAGTACCGCAAGCACATCGAGAAGGACGCCGCCCTGGCCCGGCGGTTCCAGCCGGTGCTGGTCGGCGAGCCGTCGGTCGAGGACACGGTGGCGATCCTGCGCGGGCTGCGCGACAACTACGAGGCGCACCACCAGGTGCGGATCACCGACGAGGCGCTGGACGCCGCGGCGGAGCTGTCCGACCGCTACATCACCGACCGGTTCCTGCCCGACAAGGCGATCGACCTGATCGACCAGGCCGGCGCGCGGGTGCGGCTGCGGGTCAAGACGCCGGACGCCGGTCTGCGCGAGCGCGAGCGCAAGCTCGAGCAGCTCAACCGCGACCGGGACCAGGCCGTCTCGGCCGAGAACTACGAGAAGGCGTCCCAGCTGCGCGACGAGATCAACGCCCTCAAGGCCGAGATCGAGCAGGGTGGCCCGGCCGCCGACAAGGTGCCGCAGGTGACCGAGGAGGACATCGCCGAGGTCGTGGCCCGGGCCACCGGCATCCCGGTCTCGCAGCTCACCGAGGAGGAGAAGGCGCGGCTGCTGCGTCTGGGCGAGCACCTGCACGAGCGGGTGGTCGGCCAGGACGACGCGGTCGAGGCGGTTTCCGAGGCCGTACGCCGGTCGCGGGCCGGACTGGGTGACCCGAACCGGCCGGTGGGCAGCTTCCTGTTCCTCGGCCCGACCGGGGTCGGCAAGACCGAGCTGGCGCGGTCGCTGGCCGGGGCGCTGTTCGGCGACTCGGACCGGATGATCCGGCTCGACATGAGCGAGTTCCAGGAGCGGCACACCGTGTCCCGCCTGGTCGGTGCTCCTCCCGGCTACGTCGGGTACGACGAGGCCGGGCAGCTGACCGAGGCGGTTCGCCGCCGCCCGTACAGCGTGGTGCTGCTGGACGAGATCGAGAAGGCCCACCCGGACGTGTTCAACATCCTGCTGCAGGTGCTGGACGACGGCCGGCTGACCGACAGCCAGGGCCGCACGGTGAGCTTCAAGAACACCGTGCTGATCATGACCAGCAACCTCGGCTCGGATCTGATCAACGGCACTCGCCGCAGCGTCGGGTTCGGCGCCGCCGGTGGCGCCTCGCCGGACGAGGAGCTGCGCGAGCGGCTGGACCGGCGGCTCAAGGAGCAGCTGCGTCCCGAGTTCATCAACCGGATCGACGAGATCATCGTCTTCCGGCAGCTGGAGCAGGAGCAGGTGCGGCAGATCACCGGGCTGATGCTCGACGAGACGCGGCGCCGGCTGCACAACCAGGACGTCGACCTGGAAGTCTCCACGGCGGCGATCGACTGGCTGGCCGACAAGGGCTTCCAGCCTGAGTTCGGCGCCCGGCCGCTGCGCCGGGTCATCCAGCGCCAGCTGGACAACCGGTTGTCGACCATGCTGCTCGGCGCCGACCTGGCGCCCGGGCAGACGGTCAAGGTGGACGCGGTGGACGGCGAGCTCACCTTCGAGGTGAACCCGACGTCGTCGCCCGCCAAGGTCTGACGAGCGAGTGAAGGGGCCCGGCCGGTCGGCCGGGCCTTTTTGCTACTCCCCGGCCGGCACCGGGGCCTTGGCGCCCGTGCCCGCGAGCCCGGCTGAGACACCCAGGTGCGGGTAGTCGGCCATCCACTCGACGAACTCCGGGTTGCGCTCCACCACTTCGACGTACGCCTCTTGGGCCATCTCCATCAGCGTGGGCGCGGTCAGCGCGGGCAGCGAGTCGGGATGCCAGCCGAGCACGAGCCGCCAGCGCAGCGGGGCATCCCGCAGCGGCCGGGAGGTCAGACCGTTCGACGGCCGGAACGTGCCCTGGCAGAGCGCGAGCGCCACGCCCGACTCCACCATGTCGAGACAACCGCGGACGTCGCTCTCGAACATGCGCCGGGGCGTGAAGCCGGCCCGGGCGCAGGCCGCCGCGAAACAGTCGCCGAAACAACCGTCCCCGGTGGCCGCCACCCACGACTCCGAGGCCAGCTCGGCCAGGTCGACGTCGGCGCCCTTGGCCCCCGGATGGTCCTCGGGCATGAGCACACAGATGCCGTCCACCGCGATGGTCTGCCAGACCAGCCCGTAGTCGGCCGACGGCATCGCGTCGCCGCAGACACCCACCTGCGCGTAGTCGAGCTTGCCGGCCAGCACCATGTTGGCCAGGTCGTCGACGTAGTAGGAGGCGTGCGTGGTGATCTGGGCGTCCGGCTGGGCCTGGGAGAGGCGGGACACCATGCCGCCGATGATCGGGCCGCCCAGGGCCCCGATCCGGTAGCGGCTCATGGTGTCGTGACCGGTCGCGCCGGCCAGGCGGGCTGCCTCGTCCTGCAGCCCTTTCATGGCCGGCAGCAGCACCCGGGCCCGGGCGAGCACGAGCTCGCCCAGCGCCGTGGGCCGGGCGCCGCGACGGTCCCGCTCGAACAGCGGTCCGCCCAGAGTGCGTTCGATGCGCTGCAGCTGCGCCGTCAGGGCCGGTTGAGCCAGCCCGAGCTGCGATGCCGCCTTCGTCACGCTGCCGGTCTCCGCGATGGCGCAGACCACCTTGAGATGCCGCAGCTCGAGGTTCATAGCGTGACGTTAGGACCTGGCAGACATCGATGGCTAGACCTACGGACCGATGAAAGATCCCCCACTTGTGACAAATGGGTTAACCAATCCGGTGTTTTCCCTACAAATCCTTGGCGTACGTCGTGCGGCCTGTGACGGCATCGCGCAATTTGTCCACGACGGCGACCGCCGGATCGACCACCTTGTTCCAGGGCGGAGTCGACGGAGTGCCCGGGTGGGGACGGGTCGGCGCGGCCTCCTCGGCGGTCTCGAAGCGGTTGCCGACCCGGATCAGATCCTCGATCGGCACCATCTGCACGAGAACGGGGAGCAACTCCTCGGCGTCCGCGTCGACGTGCCGGCGGACGGCGGCCGCGACCTCACCGGCGTACCGGGCCCGGTCGTCGTCCTTGGCCTTCTGCAGTTGTTGCAAGGTGATCAACAGCTGGTGGTCCTCGGCGAGCTCGCGGGCGGCGATCTCCCCGCCGCCGGGCACGGTGGCCCGCACGGCCGGGTAGAGATACTGCTCCTCGGCGCTCAGATGCCGTGAGAGCTCGGCCACCACGACGCCGGCCACCTTGCGGTCGGCCGGGTCGGCGGTCAGCCGCTCGCACAGCTCGAGCAGCTCACGATGCTCCTGGGTGACCACGTCGACGACGTTGCGACCGGTGGTCTCGCCGCCGACCGGCGGCAGCGGGGGAAGATTCAACGAAGACACGGCGCGCGTTTACCCCTCTGGATGCTCCGACAAAACCTCGGCAACAGTCTGCTGGTAAGAATGGGCAGATGGAGACCACCGCTGCCGACGAGGTCACCGGCATCTGCCGCGACCTGCTGCGCATCGACACCACCAACACCGGCGACCCGCGCACCACGGTCGGCGAGCGCGTCGCCGCCGAGTACGTGGCGGGGAAGCTGGGCGAGGCCGGCATCGACGTCGTGCTGCACGAGTCGGCCCCGACCCGGGCCAACCTGGTCGCCCGCATCCCCGGCGCCGACCGCAGCCGCGGCGCGCTGCTGGTGCACGGTCACCTCGACGTCGTGCCGGCCGACGCGAGCGAGTGGTCGGTCGGCCCCTTCTCGGGCGAGGAGAAGGACGGCTACCTCTGGGGCCGCGGCGCGATCGACATGAAGGACTTCGACGCGATGATGCTCGCCGTGGTCCGCGACTGGTCGCGCACCGGCTACGTGCCGCCGCGGGACATCGTGCTCTGCTACACCGCCGACGAGGAAGCCGGCATGCAGTACGGCTCGCAGTGGCTGGTCGAGAACCACCGCGACCTGTTCGACGGGTGCACCGAGGCGATCGGCGAGGTCGGCGGGTATTCGTACACGGTGAACGACGACCTGCGGCTCTATCTCGTCCAGACCGCCGAGAAGGGCCTGGACTGGCTGCGCCTGCACGCCACCGGCCGGCCCGGGCACGGCTCGTTCATCCACGACGACAACGCCGTCACCTCGCTCGCCGAGGCGGTCGCGCGGGTCGGCCGCCACCGGTTCCCGACCGTGGTCACCCCGACCGTGCGGGCCTTCCTCGACCAGGTCGGCGACGCTCTGCGGATCGACATCGACCCGGACGACCCGGAGATCGCGATCGCCAAGCTCGGCCCGATCGCCAACCTGATCGGCGCCACCATCCGCAACACCGCCAACCCGACCCGCCTCGAGGCCGGTTACAAGGACAACGTCATCCCGGGCCGGGCCTCGGCCACCATCGACTGCCGCACCCTGCCCGGCGAGGCCGACAAGTTCCTGGCAGAGCTGCGCGAGCTGATCGGGCCCGACGTGGAGATCGAGCACGTTCACCAGCAGCCGGCGGTCGAGACCGAGTTCGGCGGGGATCTGGTCGAGGCGATGGGCGCGGCGCTGCGGGCCGAGGACCCGGGAGCGCGTACTGTGCCGTACTTGATGTCGGGCGGCACGGACGCCAAGGCGTTCGCGACCCTCGGCATCCGCTGCTTCGGGTTCGCCCCGTTGCGGCTTCCCGCCGACCTGAACTTCGCCTCGTTGTTCCATGGCATCGACGAGCGCGTCCCGGTGGAGGGACTAAAGTTCGGCGTGCGTGTGCTCGACCGACTGCTCCGCACCAGCTGATCCGTGGAAGGACCCCAAACCGATGACCGACCAGAACGCTGAGCTCGACGTCGCCCTCGAGCAGGTCATTGAGGCCGCCCGGGCGCACCTCGCGGCGGTCAAGGCGGCCGAGGGCCGTGTCGACGACGACGGCGTCTGGCAGGCGTACGTCGACCTCAACAACGCCTCTTTCGCGTACGACGAGAAACTGCTCGACGCGTTCGGCGAGGTGACGCCGTGGGACGTCGAGTCGATCGACCCGAACGAGGCCGACCAGCGCTTCGGCCTGGGTGTGGCCGGCCCCGACGGCGGCGGCACGACCGACCCGTACCCGCAGGTGCTCTCCGTGCGGCAGCGGCGTGACTACCGCGTGCCGAGCGTGGCGGCCCTGTTGCGCCGGGCCGAGGAGGCCCGCCGTGGCTCGGTGCCCGAGGACGAGGACGCCGGCCCGGTCGAGACCGTCGGCGAAGCCGTGCTCGAGCTGCTGCAGGCCGGCGACGGCTCGCTGTCGTCGCTCGACGTGCCCGAGCTGGAGCCGCTCGACGGCCTGCTCACGGTCAGCGAGATCTCCGAGCCGCTCGACCTGGAGGAGTTCGAGGACTCCGACGGTGACGGCCCGTTCGCGCCGAAGGAGGGCGACCTGCTGGTCGGCCGGCTCGACGAGCACCCGTTCATGCCGGACGAGGAAGAGCACGACCACGACCATGCGGGTCATAACCACCAGCACTGAGCACTGACGGAAATCTGAGCACCGACGAAAAGGGCCTGTCCTCGCGGACAGGCCCTTTTCAGTAGCTCAGCCCCGGCTGCGGAGTGGGCTGAATGCGACGGCGGAGCATCACCTTGCGGGTGCCGTCCCGGAAGAGCTGGACGTTGGCCAGCTCCCATCCCGAGAACTCCGCCTGGATGGCAAGCTGCGCCGCGGCGGTCAACCGATCGACATTCGAAGGCAACCGGAGCGGCGCGTATTCGTAGTCCATGCGATCTAATATGCGTCAGCCGCCCGCCCCCGCACCAGTCCTGCGGCGGTGTCTGCGAGACCACACTTCCGCAGGCCCGGGCGGTCAGCTCTCGGGGTCGGGATAGCCGACGCCCTCGCGCTCCGGGTAGCCCATGTCGATCGCGGAGACGTCGTCCAGGGCGTGGGCGATCTCGGTCGGCAGGGCCAGGTCCTCGCTCTGCAGCGCGCCCTGCAACTGGCCGGCGGTGCGGGCGCCCAGGATCGCGGCGGCCACCCCCGGGCGGTCGCGGACCCAGGCGATGGCCACCTCGACCGGGGTGACACCGAGCCCGGCGGCCGCGGTCGACACCGCCTGCACGATGCTCGAGCTGCGCGGTTCGAAGTAGGTCTGCACGAAGGCGGCGAGGTGCTCGGTGGCGGCGCGCGAGTCGAGCGGGCGGCCGTCGCGGTACTTGCCGGTGAGCACGCCCCGGCCCAGCGGCGACCAGGCCAGCACGCCGAAGCCGAGCGCGGCCGAGGCGGGCAGCAGCTCGCGCTCGATCCCCCGTTCGAGCAGCGAGTACTCCATCTGGGAAGCCACGATCGGGGCCCGGCCGGGGTAGGCCGACTGCCAGGTGGCGGCGCGGGCGGTCTGCCAGGCGGCGAAGTTGGAGACGCCCACGTACCGCACCCGGCCGCTGGTGACGGCGTGGTCGAGGGCGCCCAGCGTCTCCTCGAGCGGGGTCATCGGGTCGAACCCGTGCACCTGCCACAGGTCGACGTAATCCGTGCCGAGCCGGCGCAGCGAGGCGTCCAGCGAGCGCAGCAGGTTGCCCCGCGAGCCGTCGCGGCGGCGCCAGCCGTGCGGGGTGAGGCCGGCCTTGGTGGCGATCACCACCTCGTCGCGCGGCACGAGATGGTCGAGAAGTGAGCCGATCACCGACTCGGCGTCGCCGTCGCCGTACACGTCGGCCGTGTCCAGCAGCGTGCCGCCGGCCTCGAGGAAGAGCTTGAGCTGCGCGGCCGCGTCGTCGGGGTCGGTGTCCCGGCCCCAGGTCATGGTGCCGAGCGCGAGCCGCGAGACCGCGAGCCCGCTACGGCCGAGCGGTCGTTGCTGCATGAGTGAACCTTATTCAGAGATTGTCAATAGGGAAATGCTGAGGCCCACGTCAACCCCGTCGGTTACCGGACGGTTCGATCAGTAGGCTTCAGTTCGACGCTCATCTGCGGGAGGGGATCACCGTGCGGCTCGGACTCAACCTCGGCTATCAGGCGGCGTGGACAACGCCCGCCGACCACCTGGCGATGGCCCAGGAGGCCGACCGGCTCGGCTACTCGGTCGTCTGGTCGGCCGAGGCCTACGGCTCGGACACGGTCAGCATGCTGTCCTGGATAGCCGGGCAGACCGAGCGCATCGACCTGGGCGCCGCGGTGATGCAGATTCCCGCGCGCACGCCCGCCATGACGGCGATGACCGCGGCCACCATCGACACGCTCTCCGGCGGCCGGTTCCGGCTCGGCCTGGGCGTCTCCGGCCCGCAGGTCTCCGAGGGCTGGCACGGCGTGCGGTTCGCCAAGCCGCTCGCGCGCACCCGGGAGTACGTGGAGATCGTCAAGATGGCGATCGGCCGGCAGCCGGTGTCGTTCCAGGGCGAGCACTACACGCTCCCGCTGCCCGACGGCCCCGGCAAGGCGCTGCGGCTCGGCTTCCGCCCGCCGCGCGAGGCCGTGCCGATCTACCTGGCCGCGGTCGGCCCGAAAAACCTCGAGCTGGCCGGCGAGATCGTCGACGGCTGGCTGGCGATCTTCTTCGCGCCCGACGCCTCCGGTGAATATCTGCAGCACATCGAGCGTGGCCGGGCCAAGCGCGGCCTGGGCCTGACCGGTTTCGACGTGGCGCCGAGCGTGCCGGTCGTGCTGGGCGACAACGTGGCCTGGTGCGCCGACGTCATCCGGCCCTACGCGGCTCTCTACGTGGGCGGCATGGGCAGCCGCGAGCAGAACTTCTACAACCAGCTGGCCGTCCGGATGGGCTACGCCGACGAGGCCGCCCAGGTGCAGGAGCTGTATCTCAGCGGGCAGAAGGCCGAGGCGGCCGAGGCCGTCCCGCAGGACTTCATCGAGCGCACCTCGATCCTCGGCAACAAGATCCAGGTCAAGGAACGGATCCGCCAGTACGCGGCGGCGGGCGTGGGCACCCTCTCGATCAGCCCGTACGTCGGCGACCTGAAGAGCGGGCTGGACACCCTGCGGATCGTGGCCGAGGCGTTCGAAGAATCCGGCGTGGCCGAGTAGTGGCCACGGTCCTGCTGCTCCGGCACGGGCGCACGACGGCCAACGCCAGTGGCGAGCTGGCCGGCCGGTTGCCCGTGGAGCTCGACGAGACCGGCCGCGGCCAGGCCGTGCGGACCGGCGAACGGTTGCGCCCGCTGCCGCTGGCCGCGGTCGTCTCCAGCCCGCTGATCCGCTGCCGGACGACCGTCGAGCTGGCCCTGCCCGGCGTCACCCCGGTGATCGACGAGGGGCTGACCGAGTGCGGGTACGGCGACTGGGAGGGCCGCCCGCTCAAGGAACTGACCCAGGAGCCGCTCTGGCCGGTCGTCCAGCAGCATCCCAGCGCCGCGGTCTTTCCGAACGGCGAGGCCATGGCGGCCATGTCGGCCCGGGCGATCGCCACGATCCGCCGCTGGGACGCCAAGGTGACCGAGGAACACGGCCCGGACGCGCTCTGGGTCGCGTGCAGCCACGGCGATGTGATCAAGGCCATCATCGCCGATGCGATGGGCCTGCACCTCGACCAGTTCCAGCGGATCGTCGCCGACCCGGCCTCGGTCAGCGTCATCCGTTACACGCCGACCCGGCCCTTCGTCGTACGCCTGAACGACGGCGCCGACCTGGCTTCGCTGATCCCACCGGCCGCTCCGTCGCCCGAGGCCGACCGCTCCGACGCCGCCGTCGGCGGGGGAGCGGGCTGACCGCACTGTGTGACCGGCGTGTTACCGCTGGTTTCTCCGCATTGCGCCCTCGGCGAACCCGGGCCGATGGGGATGCACGAGCCCGTCCGAACGTGGTTAGGGTTGTCGGTATGACCCACCAGGTGCACTCCTTCGAGCCGCCGGAGCGGTTCGTGGCCGGGACGGTGGGCGAGCCGGGCGACCGGACGTTCTTCCTCCAGGCCCGCGGTGGTGGCCGGGTGATCAGCGTCGCGCTGGAGAAGGTCCAGGTGTCGCTGCTCGCCGAGAAACTCGAGGAACTGCTCGTCGAGGCCAACAAGCGGTTCGGCGTGTCGATGCCCGAGATGCCGGTGCTCGCCACGAACGACAACGAGCCGCTCGACACCCCGGTCGACGAGGAGTTCCGGGTCGGCACGCTCGGCCTGGCCTTCGACGTCGACACCGGCACCGTGGTCATCGAGGCGATCGAGGCCGGCGAGGCCGAGGCCGAGCTCGAGCTGGTCGAGGACGACGAGGACGAGTCCGCCCCCGCCGTCGACGAGGACGACGACGAGGACGAGGACGACGAGCCCGACGACGACCTCGACCGGCTGCGCGTGCGGCTGACCCCCGAGGCGACCCGGGCCTTCATCGACCGCGCCCGCCGCGTGGTGGCCGCCGGCCGGCCGCCGTGCCCGCTCTGCGGCCAGCCCCTCGACCCGGCCGGTCACCTCTGCCCCCGGCACAACGGCTACCACCGGTGACCACCGAGTCGGCGGCGGCGCTGGCCGAGGCGGACGCCCTCGAGTTGCTGGCCCGCGGCCGGCTCGAGATCGAGGGCCGGCTCGTCGACGCCTCGAACACGACGCTGCGGGCCGAGATCACGCTCGACGGCCTGACCCGCCGCTGCGTCTACAAACCGGTGCAGGGCGAGCGGCCGCTCTGGGACTTTCCGGACGGCACGCTGGCCGGGCGTGAGGTGTCGGCCTACCTGGTCTCCAAGGCCACCGGGTGGGATCTGGTGCCGCCGACGATCCTGCGCGACGGCCCGCTCGGAACGGGCGCCCTGCAGCTCTGGATCGACGAGCCCGACACGGCCGAGTCGCTGATCGGCTTCGTGCCGGCGTGGGACGTGCCGGCCGGCTGGCTGCCGGTGGCCAACGCCCGCGACGAGGACGGCGACGCGTACGCGCTGGCGCACGCCGACGATGCCCGGCTGGCCCGCCTCGCGGTGTTCGACGCGGTGATCAACAACGCCGACCGCAAGGGCGGCCACGTGCTCTACGCGGCGACCGGGTCGGTGCACGGCGTCGACCACGGCGTCAGCTTCCACGTGGAGAACAAGCTGCGTACGGTGCTCTGGGGCTGGACGGGCCAGCCGTTGATCCCCGAGGCCGGTGAGGTGCTGCCCGCCCTGCTCGAGCGGCTCGACGCCGACCTGGGCGAGGCGCTGGAGGAGCACCTGACGCTGACCGAGGTGCAGCACGTGCGGCTGCGGGCCCGGCGGCTGCTGCGCAAGGGCCGCTTCCCCGATCCGCCGCAGGAGTGGCCGGCCATCCCCTGGCCCCCGGTGTAGTTTTGTTCACGCCCCGGGGCTTCTGTCATAAGCGCTGGATAGGCTCCTGACCATGGACGCTTGGATCGGGCACGACGTGCCGACCCTGCCGGGTGAGGCGTTGCCGCCCCGGCTCTACGACTCGGCCCGCCGCGAGGTCACTGCCACCTCGCCCGGTTCCACCGCCACGATGTATGTCTGCGGCATCACGCCTTATGACGCGACGCATCTGGGCCACGCCGCCACGATGATCACGTTCGACCTGGTCAACCGGGCCTGGCTCGACGCCGGCCGCCAGGTCAGCTACGTGCAGAACGTGACCGACATCGACGACCCGCTGCTCGAGCGCGCCCAGCGCGACGGGGAGGACTGGGTCGTGCTGGCGATGCGCGAGACCGCCCTGTTCCGCGAGGACATGGAAGCGCTGCGAATCATCCCGCCGGCTCACTACATCGGCGCCGTCGAGTCGATCCCCGAGATCGCCGCGCACGTGCGGGAGCTGGTGGCGTCGGGCGCGGCCTACACGCTCGACGACGGCACCGGCGACGTCTACTTCGCGATCGCCGCGGCCCCGCGTTTCGGCTACGAGTCCCACCTCTCGCGGGACGAGATGATCGTGCTGTCGGCCGAGCGCGGCGGCGACCCTTCGCGGGAGGGCAAGCGCGACCCGCTCGACCCGTTGCTCTGGCGCGGCGCCCGTGACGGCGAGCCGGCGTGGGACGGCGGCGACCTGGGTCCCGGCCGCCCGGGCTGGCACATCGAGTGCGCGACGATCGCGCTGGGCCGCCTGGGCGACACGATCGACGTGCAGGGCGGCGGCAACGACCTGCTCTACCCGCACCACGAGTGCTCGGCCGCGCACGCCGAGACCCTGACCGGTCAGGCGCCGTTCGCGTCGCACTACGTGCACGCCGGCATGATCGGCCTGGACGGCGAGAAGATGTCGAAGTCCAAGGGCAACCTGGTCTTCGTGTCCCGCCTGCGCGGCGACGGCGTCGACCCGATGGCGGTGCGGCTCGGGCTGCTGTCGGGCCACTACCGCGGCAATCGCGAGTGGACCGACGCGGTGCTCAAGGAGGGGCAGGTGCGCCTGGCCCGCTGGCGTTCGGCCGCCGCGGCCGCGGCCGGCCCGTCGGGGGAGGGGCTGCTGGCCGCCGTCCGCGAGAGCCTGGGCCACGACCTCGACACCCCGGCCGTGCTGGCCCTGGTCGATGCCTGGTCCGAGGCGGCACTGTCCGCTGTGGGCGATGACGACCAGGCGCCCGCGCTGATGGCCCGGACGGTCGACGCTCTGCTCGGCGTTCGCCTCTGAATCGGTTCGCCCACGGACCGGCCACGGGGACCATAGAGCATGATGTCGGCGTTACGGACGGGTTTAAACGGTTCGTGACTGATTTGGTGTGACTTGACCGAATTCTGGGTATTTTGCTGGACGTCGAGACGAGACTTTCGGAAGTCCTAACTTTCTTCCGAAGGGAAACACATCATGCGTCGTCCGGTTCTGTACCTCGCCGGCCTCTTCATGGCCACCGGCGCGAGCCTCGCTCTGGCGGGACCCGCCCAGGCTGCGGTCTCGCACAGCGGTGCCGCGAGCGCCAAGGCGACGTCGAGCCACGACTGGTGCGATGACGATGACGACGACTTCTACTACCGGGGTCACCACCGTCACCGTCACCACCACCGCTACTTCTACCGCAACGGTGGCTTCAACCGTTTCACCTACAACAACGGCTTTCTGAACGGCAACAGCATCGCCATCTTCTGAGTGTCGTGAGCAAGGGAGGGCTGTTCCCCAGCCCTCCCTTGTGAACAGTCGACCCGAGGGCGCCACCGGCCCCTCGGGTCTTCCGTTTCTGCGCCCCCGGTGCGGTCAGGCCAGGGCGAGACCGGGCTCGGGGCCGGGCCCCGGCGCCGGGGCGGGGATCTTGTATTCCTCGGTCAGCGTGGTCATCGGGCCCGGCCACGTCGCCTGGGCCACCTCGATCGGCTTGCGGCTCTCGTCGAACGCGACGTGCAGCAGGTGCAGCACCGGGGTGTCGGGGCGGATCTGCAGGATCTCGGCCTCGTCGCGGCTCGGCTGCCGGGCGCTGATCGTGTCGGTGGCTGAGGCGTACCGCTTGCCGAGCACCTCCTCGGCCTCCTGGTAGAGCGGCCGGCCGAACGCCTCGACGCGCTCGATCGAGGTGCCACTGGCGTCGGTGACCCGGAACCACGAGGCGCCGACCTCGACCGTGGCGTCGTCGGCCTTCACGATGTGCCGCCGGACCAGCATCTCCGTGCCGTCGCGGACACCGAACGCGTCGGCCACCTCGGACGGGGCGGGCTCACGGCGTACCGAGACCAGTTGTTGCCGGTAGCGGGCGGCGAGATCGGCGTGATAGCCGCGGTGCGCGCCGTAGCGGCCCCGGGACAGGCGGTTCAGACGGCGGCGGGTGCCGCGGACGTACGTACCGGAGCCTGGTTTGGTGATCAGGACACCCTCGACGCGGAGCTGGTCGACGGCGCGCTGCACGGTCTGCTTGGCCACGCCGAACATCTCGCCCATCGCCGGGATCGACGGCAGGCGCTCGCCGGGCTGCCAGTCGCCGCGGCGGATGCGTTCGCGCAGCTGAGCGGCGATCTGGCGGTGCGGGAACTCCGCCGCCCCTGGGTTGATCGTCATGCCGACCTCCTAGACCCTAGGTTCCTAGGATGCCTCAGGCGGTGTGCGGCCCGTCGTAGCGACACGCGACAGCCCGGCCCCGGTACGCGGGACCGGGCTGCGGGAAAGCCCTACCAGGAACCGGCGGTCGGGCCGGCCGAACCGCCCCGGCGGCGCAGGTATTTCTCGAACTCGCTGGCGATCTCGTCACCGGTCAGCGGCTGGATGCCCTCGTCGCCGACGCGCTCCTCGAGCTCGCGCACGTACTCACCCAGCTCGGCGTCCTGCTCGGCGGCCGCGCGAACCCTTTTCTCCCACTCGTCGGCCTCCTCGGCCAGGTCGGCCAGGGGCACCGGCAGGTCGAGCACGTCCTCGAGCCGGCTCAGCAGGGCGAGCGTCGCCTTCGGGCAGGGCGGGTTGTTCGCGTAGTGCGGCACGTGCACCCAGAACGACAGCGCGTCCAGGTCGGCCCGCCCCGCCGCCTCGTGCAGCACGCCCACGATGCCGGTCGGCCCGTCGTACCGGGTGGGGACGACCTTATATTTGTCGGCCGCCTCGGTGTCGGTGGCCGAACCGCTGATCGGGAGCGGCCGGGTGTAGGGAACGTCGGCCAGCAGGGCCCCGAGCAGCACGATCCGGTTGACCTCGAGGCTGTGGCAGACCTCGAGGACCTGCTCGCAGAACGTGCGCCAGCGCATGCTGGGCTCGATGCCGCGGATCAGCACGACGTCGCGGTCGGCGCCGGGCGGGCTCGCGACCGTGAAGCGGGTGGTCGGCCACTCGATCTTGCGGGTCTCGCCCTCGGCCATGGTGATAGTCGGCCGGCTCACCTGGAAGTCGTAGAAGTCCTCCGGATCGATGGTGCTGATCTCCCGGGCCTGCCACACCTGCTCGAGGTGTTCCACGGCCGCGGTCGATGCGTCCGCAGCATCGTTCCAGCCCTCGAAGGCAGCGATGGCCACGGGGGAACGGAGCAGCGGGAGGCCGTCGAACTCAGTCATGCCTGACAGCCTACGTGCGGGCGCTGCACAGCACCCGGCGGCCGCGCCGCGCCTGCCCCGCCGGTCAGCTCGCCCCGGCCCCGTACACGGCGGGCGACAGCACCGCCGCGCACCGCAGATTCCGGTATCGGCCCTGGTGATCGAGCCCGTACCCGACGATCAGCCCGTCGCCGACATCGAAGCCGACGTACGTCGGGGTGTCGGCGAACCGGGCCGTCTCGGGCTTGCGCAGCAGCGCGCACACCGTGATGGACGCCGGTGCGCGCTGGGCCAGGTTGGCGATCAGCCACGACATGGTCAGCCCGGTGTCGATCACCCCGTCGGCGATGATCACGTCCCGGCCGGCGATGTCGATGTCGAGGTCCTTGAGCAGGCGCACCGACCCCGAGGCGCGGTTGCGGGTGCTGTACGACTTGATCGCCATCCAGCCGATCTCCAGCTGCCCCGGGTAGGCGCGGGCCAGGTCGACGGTGAAGGTGGCCGCCCCGCCCAGCACGCCGACCAGCACGGGAGTCCGCGATCCGTAGTGCTCGTGCAGCTCGGCAGCGAGCGTGCCGACCCGGGTCAGGATCTGCTCCTCGGTCAGGAGCACCGCTTCGAGATCGTCCGCGACGTGAATGGCGTCCACGGTGTTCCCCCTCATCCGGTTTGTCACCGGGAAATTAACTACCCGTAACGGGAAAGAAACTGCGTTCCGACACCGGCCGAACGGCCTTTCAGGGATGTTCAACTTCTAGTAAGGTCCGCGCGGTCGATCGTTCACGTTTCAGGGACGCAGGAGTAATGGCATGGTGCAGCGGTTTCCTCTCGATGTGATCCGCTCTCGCACGTACAAGCAGAAGGACGCGTGGTGGACGGTCGGCCTGGTCGACCCGCTCGCTTCCCGTCTGGTGTGGCTGGTGTCACCGTGGCGTTCCGTCACGCCCGACCGCCTGACCGGCCTGGCCTTCCTGGTCGGCGCGCTCGGTGCGTACTGCTTCTGGCGTGCTGACTACGTCTGGCTGCTCGCCGGCGCCCTGCTCTTCCACTTCAGCTTCGTCCTGGACTGCATGGACGGCAAGATCGCCCGGCTGAACGGCACCGGATCGGCCTTCGGGTCGTGGCTCGACTACGTGCTGGACCGGCTGCGGGTGGCCGTGTGCGCGGTCGGCCTGTTCGGCGGCCTGTACGCTGCGACGCACGACTTCACGTACATCTGGCTCGGTGGTCTGGTCATGTTCCTCGACATGTTCCGCTACCTGAACGCGCTGCAGATGGGCAAGGTCCGGGCCGACCTCAACGAGGGCGCCCCGATCGTGACCGACGAGGACTCCGAGGCCGGGCCGGTCGTGGCCCCGCAGCCGACGGGCGGCGAGTCGCCGGTGTGGCGGCTGCGCAACTTCCTGATCCGGCACCGCATCCGCCCGCACCTGTTCAGCGGCATCGAGTTCATGATGTTCGTCTTCATCCTCGGCCCGGTCCTCAACCAGGTCATCGCGACCACGATCGTCTCGTCGGCGCTGATGATCGCGTTCGAGCTGCTGCTGATCTTCCGTCTCTACCGGTACGCCAAGAGCAAGTCCGCCACCGCGGTGCCGGCTCCCCGCCTGGAGCAGGCCCCGGCGACGAGCGCCGCCTAGCTGTCGCCGGTCACAGCACGCTGTCCATCACGGTCACCTCGGCCAGCGGGGTGAAGCCGCTGGTCGCGTACAGCTCGATGGCCCTGATGTTGGCCGACTCGGTCTGCAGGGAGAGGCGGTGCGCTCCGCTGGCGGCGGCCTCCTCGGTCACGGCGGCCAGCAGCTGCCGGCCCACGCCGCGGCGGCGGGCCGGCGGGCGTACGTAGAGGTCACGCACGAGCCAGACAGTGCGCAGCGTGAGGGCGGCCGGCACCACGGCCACGGTGCAGATCCCCTCGACGTTCCCGACCTCCGGGCCGTTGTCCAGAGCCAGATAGACCCGGGCGCGGGCCGACTCGACCTGCTCGCGCAGCCAGGCGGAAGCCGCCTCCGGGGCCGGGTTGGCCCCGTAGTGCTGGCGGTACTCGTCGAGAAGCAGCGCCGCCGACTCCCAGGCCGCCGGGCCGTCCTCTCCCAACCGCGTCACGGTCACCCACCCATAATCACCGTTTTGCAGCGATAAAGCGGGCATAATTCGATCCGTGGCGCACATCGACCGGGTGCTCGGCCCCGACGACGACACGGTGACCTTCATCCAGTCCCGGTCCATGGTCTACGTCACGATGCTCTGGGTCGGCGCGGCCGTGTGGGTGACCACGCTCGGTCTGTTGACCCTGGTCAGGATCGCTCTCGACGACACCCCGACGGTCGGCGACATGGTCCTCTACGTCGAACTGGCGCTGATCGTCCCGGTCGCCCTGGCCGCCCTGATCCTGCTGGCCGCCTGGAACCGGCTCGGCTGGCTGCACAGCTCGATGCGGGGCCTCGACTTCGCCGCGACCGGCCGCCGCCCCGTGCACATTCCGTGGTCGGGCATCCACGAGGTGGCGCTGCGCTACCGCGGCCCCTTCACCGAACTCATCGTCACACCCGTCGACGCCGACTTCGTCGAACCCGGCGACGGCCCCGGCCGCCCGCCCCGCACCCGCAAACGCGACGGGAAGATCACCTACCTGGTCGACGTGGGCCTCATGTCGCCCGCGCCCGAGATCCTGCTGGCCGAGCTGCACCACCGGCTGCCCAGCAAGGTCTGACACCGGCCCCGCCAGGTTGTGACCCCATGACCGACCTGATCGTCTCCCGAGACTTCGACGCGCCGCGCCCGCTGGTCTACCGCGCCTTCACCGACCCCGACCAGCTGGCCGCCTGGTTCGGCCCGATCGGCTGGTCGGTCCCGCGCGACACCGTCGAGATCGACGCCCGCCCCGGCGGCGGGCAGCGCTTCACGATGGTCAACGAGGACGACCGGGACGCCCGCGAGGGCTGGGCCGGCAGCTTCACCAAGCTGGACGCGCTCCTGGCCGGTTGACGTCCCGGCCGGGCAGCCGCGACGCTGGGGGCATGAGGCCGCAGATTCATTCCGTACCGGCGGTGATCTCGCCCTCGCCGTGTGAGGTGGCCGTCCGCGGCGCCAAAGGGCAATGGCGGCCGTACGTCACGGGGGTCTCGGGGTTCCGGTCCTGCGCTGATCCGACTGATACTCAACCAGGCCGCGCTGTCCGGGGCCTTGGCCGGCAGTTCGAGGGTGTCAGCAGCGTCCAGGTCGGGGGTAAGCGGTCGGTCGACGCGGCCGGTTCTGTGCGGTGCGAGGGCCGGCGGGTGGTTATTCGTCTTGGCGGGTTGACCGGGCCGGGTGTGGAGTCGTTGCCTCGGCGGGCGACCTCGGCGCCGGTGAAGTCGCGGTGGTGAGCGCGGGGTCGATCTGATTGGTGCTCAACCGGGCGGCCGCGGTCGGAGTGGCCGCCTTGACCAGTAACTCGAGTGTGCCGGCAGCGTGGACGCGTTAGCGCCGCCGGGAAGTGCTCCAACAAGGCGTGCGGCAGTCTTTCCCGGCTCAGGGTTTGCGCATGCGGGTGACGACTTTGACCGGGCGCAATTGATGGGAATCGGTGCCGCCCACGTCGGCCGGCATGTGCGCGTCCCGCAGCGTCGCTCTTGGCCCCGGATACCGCGAGCCGGTCGCTGGAGCGGGCAGCCTGCAATGTATCGACCGCGTAAGCGGTGTGGCCGGCAACCAGCAGCGCCTGCGTCCACGGGCTTCGATCGGCCTTGATCCGGATCTTCACCTGCCCGGCAGCCACGCCGTCATCGATGGCGTCGCCTAGCGCTCTCGCGATCATCGCGAGCAGCCTGGCCCGCTCCCGGATCTCGTCAGGGTTGGGCCCGGCCAGGTTGCGCGAACCCGCCCGTAGGGATCGGCGGGCCGGGTCTGTGCGGTGCGAGGGCGGGCGAGTGGTTGTTCGCGTCGATGGTGTGACGGGTTGACCGGGCGCGGGCGGAGTCGCTGCCGGCCCCGTTGCCGCGACGGATCTGCGGGCCGCCTGGTCCCGCCGTGGCCGCTGGGGGCGATGTTCGCGCCGGTCCGGGACGGGCTCGACATCCTCGTCAACAATGCGGGCGCGGTCACGGCGGGGCCGATTGCGGGGCTCGAGCCGGCGGAGTTCGACCGGGTGTTCACCGTCAACACCAAGTTTCCGCTGTTCGCCATTCAGGCCGCCGGGCCGCTGTTGCGGGACAACGGGCGCATCGTCAGCATCTCGACGCTGAACACGCTGCTGCAGGGCCGGGGCTCAGCCTCTACTGTGCCAGCAAGGCGGCGCTCGAGCAGGTCATGGCGGTGGCGGCGCGAGAGTTCGGGGCGCGGGGGATACCGATCAACACGGTGTCTCCCGGGGCCACCGACACCGACATGTTGCGGTCGGCCAACCCGGCCGAGGCTCTCGAAGGCGCGGCGCGGGCCACCGCGCTGGGGCGGCTCGGACGGCCGGATGACGTGGCCGCCGTCGTGACGTTTCTCGTCTCGGAGCAGGGGCGCTGGGTGACCGGGCAGAACATCCGCGCGACCGGTGGGTTGCTGATCTAGGCCGGTCGATAGATTGCCGGGCGTGCAGATCATCACCCGCGGGGAGCGGCCCGATCTCGATGCCGAGGCGGCCGAGACGTTCCGGGAGCGCTGGCCCGAGTTCATCTTCCACGACGAGCTGTCCAAGAAGTATCTGGCGCGGGTCGGGCAGTATTTTGGTCGCTTCGACGTCGTCGCCCTGAGTGAGGACGGCGCGGTCATGGCCGGCGGGTGGGGGGTGCCGATCGCCTGGGACGGGACGGTCGACGATCTGCCGTCGGGTTACGACGACGCGATGGGGCGCGCCGTCGAGGGCTACGAGCAGGGCCGCCCGGCGACGACGCTGAGTTTCATGGCGGCGGCGGTCGGGTCGGCGTTCGACAAGCGCGGGCTGGCCACCGCCGTGCTCGAGGAGCTTTCCCGCCGGGCGTACGCGCAAGGCCTCGCCCACGTCATCGCGCCGCTGCGACCCACCTGGAAGCACCGCTATCCCACCGTGCCGATGGCCGAGTACGCGACGTGGGCCCGCGCCGACGGGCTCTCGATCGACCCGTGGATCCGCACCCACCAGCGCATGGGGACGCGCCTGCTGGGCCCGGCCCGGCAGTCGATGGTGATCGCCGGGACCGTGGCCGAGTGGGAGAGCTGGGCCGGCATGGTCTTTCCGGTGACCGGCGACTACGTGGTGCCCGACGCTCTCGACCTCGTGCACGTCGACGTCGAGCGGGACCGCGCTGTCTACGTCGAGGAGAACCTCTGGGTGCAGCACGGCTGGGCGCCGAAGGAGGACGCCCAGCCGGGGTGAAGAAGCTCAGCTGATCAGCGAGCGGATCAGGACGATGGCGAAGAAGACGATGATGAAGGCCAGGTCGATCGCCATGCCGCCGACGCGCAACGGCGGGACGAGCCGGCGGACGGGGGCCAGGATCGGCTCGGTGGCGGCGAAGACGCCGGACATCAGCTTGCTGCGGAAGCCACCGGCGACGGCGGGACCGGCCAGGACCGTGCTCCAGTCGAGCAGGGCCCGCGCCACCAGCAGCAACTGCACCAGCAGGAGCACGAAGCTCACGAGGGCCAGGATCAAGGGGAACCTCCAGTAACCGGGCGGGATGACCCCTCTACTGTGCGTCGCCTAGCTGTGTGATCGCTGTGCACTCTCTGTAGCCCCGGGCGAGGATCCGGACGACCAGATCGTGCATCTGCTGTTGCTCGGTGTCGCTCGCCACGCCGTCGAGCATACGCGGAGGGTGCCCGGCTGCCCGTGGTGCCCGGCATCGAGCGGTCGTGGTCGTCGACGAGGCGCCGGGCAGCGACCTCCGGCCCGGTCAGCCGGTCGCCGCGCTCATGGGCGGGATGGGGCGCACCTTCGACGGCGGTTACGCCGAGTACACGGTCGTCCCGCGCGTCCAGGTCATCCCGTTCACCTCGGAGCTGCCCTGGTCGGTCCTCGGCAGCGTCCCCGAGACCCTGCAGACCGCGTACGGCTCCTTGACCGTCGGCCTCGACCTGCGGGCCGGCCAGACCCTGCTGATCCGCGGCGGCACCTCGGCCCTGGGTTACGCCACCGCCGCCCTGGCCCGCGACCTGGGCGCGACGGTGCTGGCGACGACCCGGCAACCGGCCCGGCTGGCCGAGCTGGCGGCGCACGGCGTCGACCATCCGATCCTCGACGACGGTCACGTCGCCGCCCGGGTCCGGTCGATCGTCGGCGACGGGGTGCACGCCGCGCTTGAGCTGGTGGGCACGCCGACGCTGCCCGACACGCGACCCGCGTCCACGGGACCGTCTGTTTCGCCGGGATGCTGTCGGACCAGTGGATCATCCCGGACTTCTATCCCATCGGCTACCTGCCCAGCGGCGTACGCCTGACCGGCTACAGCGGGGACGCCGCGTCGCTGCCCCCGGTGGTGCTGCAGGACGCCCTCGACCGCATCGCCGCCGGCACGCTGACCCTCGGCCCGGCCACCGTCTACCCGTTCGACCGCATCCGCGACGTGCACCGCGACCTCGAGGAGAACCGGGTCAGCGGCAAGCTGGTGGTCCTGACCGACCGGTGCGCAGCTGCGTACCGGTACTGGCCGGTAGGTTGGGCGGATGCGTACGCGGGGGACGGTTTTCGGGGAAGTGGCCGACGACTACGACCGGATCCGGCCCGGCTATCCGGCGCAGCTGGCCGACGACCTGCTCGCCGAGGCGCCGGGCCCGGTGCTCGAGGTGGGCGCCGGCACCGGCAAGGCCACCCGCCTCTTCGTCCGGCCGGGCGTCGACCTGACCTGCGTCGAACCGGACGAGCGGATGGCCGACGTGTTGCGCCGCAACGTCCCCGGCGTCGAGGTGGTCGCCGGCACATTCGAGGACTGGACCCCCGACCAGCCGTACGGGCTGCTGGTCAGCGCGCAGGCCTGGCACTGGATCGACCCGGTCCGCCGGGCCGACCTGGCCTTCGCCGCCCTGGCCCCGGGCGGCCTGTTCGCGCCGTTCTGGAACGTCTTCCTGGTCGCCGACGAGACGCTGCACGCGGCACTGGCCGAAGTGGACGCCCGCCACGGCCTGACCGACCGCACGGCGCACCGGATGAGCGCCGCCGCCCGCGAGCCGATGGCCGCTTTCGAGCAGGAGTGGCCCGACCTGGGCGTCACCGACGGGCGCTTCACCGACCTGCGCAGCCGCCGCTACGAGTCGACGCTGTCCTACTCGTCGCCGCTCTACCGCGACTACCTTCTGTCGACGTCGCTGTATCGCCTGCTCGACCCGATCACCGCCGACGTGGTCCTGGACGAGACGATCGCCGCCGTCGACGCGCACGGCGGCACCATCGAGTTTCTGATCTCCACCGACGTGGCCCTGGCCCGCCGCATCGGTCAGTAGGCGCACGGTTCAGTAGGCGCACGGTTCAGTAGGCATAGTTCATCGTCCGCATCCGCTCCATCACCGTGGTGGCCGCCTCGGCGGTGAGGTTCTCCGGGGTGAACTCGTAGCCCGGCAGCACGTCCCGCAACGCCACCCGCAGATCGGGCGACGTGCTGTCGACCAGCCCCATCGACCAGTCCGGGAAGTGACGCTCCTCGACGTTCTGCACCGAGATCAGCGCGACCTCGCGATGGCGGGGATCGTCACTGATGGTGCGGAACATGTGGGTCACCTCCTCGGCGTCCCCTTCGAGGAACTGCAGGAAGTAGTCACGATTGAACAGCAGCACGCCGGTGAGGTCCCGCTCGGCGTTGTTGCGGCGCGCCTGATCCCGGATCTCGAAGATCCCGTTCGGCGGCAGGCTGTTCTTCCGGCTCCGATAGATCAGTTGCGTGTAGCTCATTTCCCCAGGCTAGGGGCGCATTCCGCCGTTCACCCGGCCAACTGCGGAAACCGCCCGCGGCGTGCGCACCGGCTCGGCCGGTGGTCAGGGACGGCCGTGACCGGCGACGGCCCGGATCGAAACGGCGGGCCGCGCGGCCGGTGCGGTTGCCCCGCCCGCCGTCTCCGTATCGCCGAGGTCTCCAGGGGTTGATCTAGGTCGGGGCCAGCGGGTTGGTGTGACCGAACGCGACCGCTACACCGGGTGAGTAGAGGACGCTCACGGGCGGTACTGACGGCTGGGGGAGGCCGGCGGCGCCGATGAGGGTGTCGGAGAGCGACAGCAGCTCGGCTCGCCGCAGCGGCCACGGCGGGTGTTCGTTGGCCAGGTGGACGGTGCGGCCCCAGGCGGTGGTGTGCAGGCCCCAGCGGGCGGTGACGAACTGTTCGAGCGGGGTCGGTTCGGTGACGGGCGCGCCGACACGGACGGTCATCTCGTTGACGGCGGTGCGCGGGCCGGGCCACCGCCGCCGCGAACGGTAGGTGAGCACGTCGCCGGTGCGGGTCAGGCGCATCCGGGCCCACATGTAGGGCAGGTTGAGCGAGGCGCGCGCGGTCAGCACGGGCAGCAGGCGCTCGGCCTCGAGCGAGCGGAAGACGACCCCACGGCGGCCGGCGGCGTCGACGCTGTAGAGACGCACGTTGGTCTCGCAGAAGCGGCCCAGATAGGGCACGCCCGGGCCGCGCAGGAAGCCGACGCCCTCCATCCGGAAGCCGATCAGGCCGACGTACGTGACGCCGTCCAGCGTGTCCGGCACCGTGCCCGCGGGCAGCAACGGGGCGACGAGCGCCGGGTCGACCGCCCAGTGCAGGAAGGCCAGATCGGTCCAGCGCTGCACGAGCAGTGACCGCCGGACCGGGCGGGGTGTGCTGAGAGTTACCGCCTCGGGGTGGGGCGCACGCTTCATGGGGCGAAACTACGCCCGGCCGCCCAGCCGCGGACAGTGATGGAGTTAACGGCGGCACGGTACCGGTATCGCGGGGGACAATGGGCGGGACGTGAACACGTTCGACAACCCGGAGGCTCATCCTGAACGCGCGACGACCGGCCGCGGTGCTCTTCGACATGGACGGCACGCTGGTGGACAGCGAGAAGGTGTGGGAGATCGCCCTGCACGAGCTGGCCGCCCTGGCCGGCGGCACCCTCTCCGCAGCCGCCCGGCACGCCATGATCGGCAGCAGCATGGGCAACAGCATGCGCATCCTGCGGGAGGATCTCGGCCAGCCCGACCGTCCCGAGGCGCCCGACGTGCAGTGGCTGACCGACCGGGTGCTCGAGCTGTTCGGCGACGGTCTGGTATGGCGCCCGGGCGCGCTCGAGCTGCTGCACGCGGTGCGTTTCGCCGGGCTGCCGACGGCGCTGGTCACCTCGACCGGCCGCAAGCTGGTCGAGGTCGCCCTCGACACCCTGGGCCGGGAGAACTTCGACGTCGTCGTGTGCGGTGACGAGGTCACCGTGCCCAAACCCGACCCCGAGCCCTACCGTACGGCGGCCACCCTGCTCGGCGTCGCCATCGAGGACTGCGTCGCCATCGAGGATTCGCCCACCGGCGTGGCCAGCGCGATCGCCTCCGGGGCGGCGGTGCTGGCCGTGCCGTCCGAGCTCGAGCTCCCGCCGACCGACGGGGTCCACCTGCGCACCTCGCTGGTCGGCGTGGACCCGGCCTACCTGGCCGCCCTGCTGGTGAGCCGCGGCCTGTTGCAGCCGGGCAAGAGCTGACAACACCCACCGGGTCCTGACCGTTGGCGGTCAGGACCCCGTTCACCGTCAGTCGTGGGCGATGGCGGCCAGGATGTTGAGCCGGGCCGCCTTGATCGACGGCAGCACCGCGGCCAGCACCCCGACCAGGGCGGCCAGGCCGAGGTAGAGACCCATCTGGCTCCACGGCAGGACCAGGTCGGTGATGCCGTCGCTCTCCAGGGCCTGCACCACCGCGGCGCCCAGGCCGGTGCCGACCACGACGCCGAGCAGCGCGCCGAAGACCGAGATCACCACCGCCTCGACGGTGACCATCCGCATCGTCTGGGCCCGGCCCAGGCCGACGGCGCGCAGCAGGCCCAGCTCACGGGTCCGCTCCAGCACCGACAGGGCCAGCGTGTTGATCACGCCGAGCACGGCGATGAGGATGGCCAGGCCGAGCAGCACCTGCACCATGGTGATCACGGTGTCGAACGTGCCGACCTGCTGGTCGATGAAGCTGCTGCGGTCGGTCGCGTTGACCTCGGGGCTGTCGGCCACCAGCGCCTTGATCTGCGGCAGCACCTGGTCGATGCCGGCCCCGTCGGCGAGCCGGACGAAACCGAAGACCGGCTGGGTGATGCCGAAGTCCTTGGTCGCGGCGGCGGGCAGGAAGATGCTGCCCGGAATGGCGTCCCCGTCGTAGGTCGCGACGATCGTGTAGTTGTGCTCGTCACCGCGCGCCGTCTGCACCTTGACCGCCGTGCCGGTGGCCCAGCCGCGGTCGGCGGCCTCCTGGGTGCTGACCGCCATCTGGTCCGGCTTCAGCGTGGGCAGGGCCGGCGCGCCCCACGAGTCGGCCAACCGGGCCAGGTCGTCGGAGGCGCCGAGATAGGTGGCCTTGCCGTCGACCAGTGCCTGGTCGTTCCAGACCCCGGCCACGGCGCGTACGCCCGGAAGACCGGCCGCCTTGGTCAGGACCCCCTGGTCGAAGGTCGGCGGCCGCGGCCCGTTCTGGTTGCCGCCGATCACGATCTCGGCCTTGATCGTGTTCTCGGCCTGCGCGGCCAGGCTCGACTTGGCCGAGTCCATGACCACCGTGACCCCGGTGACCAGTGCGATGCCGACCATCAGGGCGGCCGCGGTGATCGCCGTACGGCGGGGGTTGCGCCCCGAGTTGAGCCGGCCCAGACGGCCCGGCACCGACCACGAGAACAGCCGCCCGAGCGCGCTCACCACCGGCTTGGAGATCAGCGGTGTGAGCAGCGCGACGCCGATGAAGGTGACCAGCACCCCGCCCAGGATCAGCCAGAGCGAACTGGTCGCGTACAGGCCGATGCCGAGCATGGTGCCGCCCGCCGCGCCGATGACGGCACCGGTGACGGTGACCCGGGTCAGCGGCCGGTCCGGCGTGGCCACGTCCTGCATCGCCGCGATCGGCGAGATCCGGGACGCCCGCAGGGCCGGCAGCACCGCGGCGACGACCGTCACCACGACCCCGACGATCAGCGAGCTGAGGATCGCGGCGAGCGGGACACCGACCGGGGCCGGGTTGAGCCCGCCGGTCATCGACCCGAACAGCATGACCAGCAGCGCGCCGACCCCGACGCCGGCGGCCAGGCCGAGCACCGCGGCGATCAGCCCGATCACCAGCGCCTCGATCAGCACCGAGTTGATCACCTGGCGGCGGCCGGCGCCGAGCGCGCGCATCAGCGCCAGCTCGCGGGTCCGCTGGGCCACGATGATCGAGAACGTGTTGAGGATCAGGAAGGTGCCGACGAACAGGGCCACGCCGGCAAAACCGAGCAGGATGTTGTTGAGGAAACCGAGCGCTTCCTTGAACTCTGCGGAGCTCTCGGCGGCGAGCTGCTCGCCGGTCTTGACGACGTAGCCGGTGCCGACCTGGGCCGCGATCCGGTCGCGGACGGCCGCGGCGTCCTGGCCGTCGTCGACGAGCACGGTGACCTGGGTGAGGACGCCGGTCTTACCGAGCATCGAGCGCTGCGCCACCGGCTCGGTGAACGCGACCTCCTGCACCCCGCCGATGCTGTCCCGCTCCCCGGTGTATCCCCAGACACCGACCAGGGTGAACGTCCTCTTCGGCAGCTGGGTCAGCACCGCCACCTGGTCGCCGACCTTGAGGCCGGCCGCCTTGGCCACCGCCTCGTTCACGGCGACCTCGTTGTCCTTCTCCGGGCCGCGGCCCGCGCGCATCTCCATGATGTCGTCGGTGCCGGTCCAGTTCATGCCGATCTGCGGGGGACCGAAACTGGTCAGCACCTTGCCGTCCGACCCGATCACCCGGGCGCCGTCGGCGGCCACCACACCGGTCGCCTTGCTGACCCCGGGCACGGCGGCCACCTGGGCCACGACCGAGGCGGGCAGCGGGGTCTCGACCTGTTCGCCCTCCGCCTCCGACACGGCCACCTTGGGCTGGGCCTTCACGGCGACGTCGGTGGTCGCATAACCCTCGGCGAACAGGTTGTCGAACGTACGCCCCAGCGTGTCCGTCGTGACGAAAGCACCGGCGACGAACATGACGCCGAGCACGACGGCCAGGCCGGAGAGCACCAGACGCAGCTTGCGGGCGAGCAGGCTCTTCAGCGTCGCGCGCAGCATCAGACGAGCACCTCCCCGGCCTTCATCGCCTCGAGCACCGTCTCCGGTGTCGGGTTCTCCAGCTCGGACACGATCGCGCCGTCGGCCAGAAAGACCACCCGGTCCGTGTACGACGCGGCGACCGGGTCGTGGGTGACCATGACGATCGTCTGCCCGTGCTCCAGCACGCTGCTGCGCAGGAACGACAGGATCTCGGCGCCCGCCTTGGAGTCGAGGTTGCCGGTCGGCTCGTCGGCGAAGATGACGTCGGGCCGGCTCATCAGCGCCCGGGCGCACGCCACCCGCTGCTGCTGGCCGCCGGAGAGCTGGCTGGGCCGGTGGTTGAGCCGGTCGCCCAGGCCGACGGTGCCGATCACGGTGTCCCACCACTGCGGGTCGGGCTTGCGGCCCGCGATGTCCAGCGGCAGCCGGATGTTCTCGGCCGCGGTCAGCGTCGGCAGCAGGTTGAACTGCTGGAAGATGAAGCCCACCCGATCGCGGCGCAGGCGGGTCAGGGCCTTGTCGCTGAGCCCGGTGACCTCGGTGCCGCCGATGTGGACGGAGCCGCGGGTGACCGTGTCCAGCCCGGCCAGGCAGTGCATGAGAGTCGACTTGCCGCTGCCCGACGGCCCCATGATGGCCGTGAACTTGCCGCGCGAGAAGCTCGCGCTCACCCCGTGGAGAGCGACCACGCGCGCCTCGTCGGAGCCGTACACCTTCCAGACGTCATCGGCGCGTGCCGCGACCGGTTCGGCCGCCCTGGTCCCCATCATCGTCGTTGCCCCCTGGTTCGCGTGCGGAACCGCCCCCGTCTGGCCGGCCCGTCCGTCGTCGTTCCGAATCAGTCTTTCGGTGCGGCAGGGCGTTAACGTCAGCCCTGGGACGTATGTGGACGCGGAGATTTCGGTACGGGAAACACCCAGGTGGCACTCAGGGTCGACCCTGAGATGTCACGGTGACGGCAAACTGACGCTTGACCGACGTCACTCATGACGTCATAGTTGTGTCATGGACCTGACGCCGTACCTCGAGACCCTCCGGGCAGACCTCGCCGCCGCCGCGGCGCCCGGCGGCCCCGAGACCACCCGTGCCGCCGAACTGCTCGGGCACTCGCTCGAGTCGTCCGCCCGGCTGGCGCTGCTCGAGGCCCTCTCCGACGCGGCCGCCGAGATCACCACGCGGCTGCCCGACTCCAGCGTCGAGGTGCGCCTGCGTGGCCGCGACGCCGACCTGGTGGTCAACCACCACGCCCCCGAGCCGCCGGTGCCGCCGGCCCCGCCGGCCGCGCCCGCGGCCCCGCCGCCGCCCGACGGCGACCTCACCCGCCTCACCCTGCGGATGCCCGAGTCGCTCAAGACCCACGTCGAGCAGACCGCGGCCGCCGAGGGCATCTCGGTCAACGCGTGGCTGGTCCGCGCGGTGACCGCCGCCATCAACGGCCCCGCGCCGCAGTCCTTTCCCTTTCCCGGCGGCGGCCGCAGCCCCAAACGGGTGACGGGCTTCTTCCAGGCCTGACCCACTCCATCCCTGATCAGCGTCACGCGCTCACCGTGATGCGGATACCCCATGCCCTTTTTCGAAGGAGACCCCCTCATGTACGAGTTCCAGCACCCCACTCCGGTCGCGATCGCCCTCCGCGTCTACAGCGGCGTCGTCACGCTGCACGCCGAGGACAGGGACACGGTCGAGGTCACGGTCGAGGCCATGGACGGCAAAGACAGCTCCCGCGAGGCCGCGGATAAGACCCGCGTCGTCCTCGAGGGCGACGGCCTGCACATCGAGGTCCCCGGCAACGACTCGTTCATCTGGCGCCGCTCGTCGAAACTGGCGATCACCGCCCGGGTGCCGCGGGGCAGCTCGGTGTCGGGCAAGAGCGCCTCGGCCGACGTTCAGGCCGGCGGCAGCTGGTCGGGCTTCACGATCGACGTGGCCTCGGCCGACGTCGAGATCGCCGAGGTCACCGGCGACGCCAGCCTGAACGCGGCGAGCGGCGACCTGAGCGTGGGCCGGGTCGGCGGCTCGCTGCGCATCGAAACCACCTCCGGCGACCTGCGCGTCGGTGACGTCACGGGTGACGTCAGCGCCAAGGTGGCGAGCGGCGACATCAGCATCGCGTCGATCGGCGGCCGCCTGAAGGCGTCGGCCGCGAGCGGCGACATCGAGATCCGCCGCCTGAACCAGGGCCGCAGCGAGATCAGCTCCGCCTCGGGCGACGTCCAGGTCGGCATCGCCCCCGGCGCCGGCATCTGGCTCGACTTGAACACGGCGGCCGGCCGCACCACGAGCGACCTGACCCCCCAGCACGACGCCCCGCCGGCCACCGACGGCCCCACGATCGAACTGCGGGTCCGCACCGCCAGCGGCGACATCCACATCCACCGCGCCACCGAAGGAAAGGCCGCCTGATGCTCCCCGACAACCGCTTCGGCCTCGAGAAGGCCGTCCGCCGCCGCCTCCACGCGGGCCGCGGAAAGCGCGCCGACCGCTTCACCCCGCCCGACTGGCCCGTCAGCCGGGGCCCGACCCCCAACCCCCGCCGCCAAGACTGACCGGCTCACCGCGCCCGGCCCGGCCCCTCGCCAGACCGGGCGCGGTGCTTCCGCGTGCCGCCCGGCCATCCCGACAGTTCGGCCCCGGAGCCTCCCGTCCTGGTCGGACGGCTTGAGCTTCAACCCGTGCGACGGGGCCGTGGGGGGTCCGTGACGCGAACGGCACCCCTCTTCCGGCGTCGGCAGCGGAGGGGTCTCAGACTTGTGGCACAGTCCCGGTCGTGGAGTGGTCTTCTGGTTGTGCTGCTCGGCTGGTTTGTCCTGGTGACGATGTGGACGTCGTGGCGGGGGTCGCGGCGTCCGGGTCACGTGGTTTCGGGCTGGCCCAGCCCAGGGGTTTGCTTTGAGCATGCGGAAGGTTTGCTCGCTGCCCTCGGGGCTGGGGTGCCGCGCTGGCGCAGGTTGGCCAGGACGGCTTCGCGGGTGGTGCGGACGCCGAATAAGCGTCGAAGCGGCGCAGGAACGTCGGCCAATGCAGATCGTCGGTCTCGGTCTCGGCGTCGGGGATCGAGGACCACAGCCGGACCGGGTTCGCGTTCGCGCCTGAATGCAGCCGTTCGACCCCGCTGTTCCTTCTAACTGGTGGCCCCGCCACGTTTGCGATGTGGGTGCCGAAGGGCCGCCACCACGAACTGCGCGATGTACGCCGTCAGAATCGCCACCTGCGAATGGTTGATGATCGCCGCCCTGCCGGGGCGGCGTCGTCGTCCGTGGGTGGCGGCCGGTATGCCGGCTGCGAGCTGAGGCGATACCCCGTGAAGGCCGAGACCGGACGCATAATCCTGGCTCGGCGCGGGGGAGGGCGCTTCGCGGCGGGCGTTCGAGCAGGGAGGCTGCCGATTCCGCGTGACGTACAGCAGAGATGAGCGTAGGAATCGCCCTTGCGCCGATCCGGGCTATCCCATGATGGCACGCACAGCCGGCGGGCCGTAGCCACTTTGTAGCGCGTTGCGGATTTCGGGCGCCGGACGCCACGAAGAGGGCGGGCCGCAGCGGCGCGCACCGATTCTGCGCCCATGCCCCTGGAAGAGAGCGCTGATTGAATCAGCGCCGCCGAAGCGCAGATTCGTTTCCGGAATGCGCAATCGCATCCGTTGCCCAGGTCGATCCTTGATGTCAAATGCATTGCTGATTCGCTCCATCCCCGGAAGTCTTTGTCGGACTGTCGCCTCCCGGCGGCCCGGCGAACGACGGGAACTGCGCGCGAGGTTTCATCAGCAGGGCTTTTGCGTGTTCCGCCTATGTGCACCCCTCCCGGGCCGATTTCGGGTTGAGCCTCGAGGCGACTTCCGGGTCCTGAGCCCATGCCCTGGTTGCTTTCCCGGGCCGCGGGAGAGTCTGAGGCTGTGAGCCCCCGGGCGCGGCGCGGTCCGGTGTCGGACCCCGAGTCGGGCATGGCGGTTTGCTGTCGGCTGTCGCCAGGCGGAGAGGGCGGACGGCACGAAGCCTGAACCCGCGTCGGAGCGCTCCGACGGCCGTCGACAGGGCAGGCCGCCGGGGCGCCGCGAGACACGCGCAGCTGGCGCAGCCGCTCGGCGTGACGTCGAGCCAAACCCCACGCGCGGTGGCGCGCATGATCGCGGCGGAACTCTTCACCTTGCGGAGAATAGCGCCGAGACGCCGTTCGATCGCGCATGAAGGCTATTTCCGAAGAGGTAAAGAATTCGAGCTGGCGCATGAAGAAATTATCCCGCTCCGAGCCGAAAACCGCAGCACCCAACCACCTCTTGATCATGCTAATAAGAAGAAGTGATAGCAGGCGCGAGCGTCAGTCGGATCTGTCGAATTTAGCAACTTCAAGCACGTTCATTCGTCGTGGTTTTCTTCGAGAGTGCATCAATCTCGTCGTTGCCGAACGCCCGTCACGGTTGCCCCCAAGCGCGGCACTCTCCGAGCAGAGGCTGGAAACCTCGGGGTGCGGCACGCGTGGGTCAGAGGAGTTGGCGTGGCTGCTGGCCGCCCGCCAAGACCGGGTAGGGGCGATGCCAGCTTGTCCGCCTGCCGCGGCCCGCCACCGGGGGTGGTGATCGGGGGCGGTGGGCCGGAGGTGGTGGGCCGAGGGCGGTGGGCCGGGGGTGGCGGAGTTGGACGTGCGGCGTGTGGGCCAGGTGGTGCTGGACCGGGCCGGATGGCGGTGTGGCCGCGGGTGGCGGAGTAGGGCCGTGCGACGGGTGGGCAGGGCACTGGGTGTCGTTTGCGGGGCGGTTGGATGGCGGCGCGGTGGGGACTGGCCGGCGGTGCTGAGCGGGGTTGGTAGCCGGAGAAGGTGGCGTTGCTGGGCACCGTGTCTGTGGTGGGCTTGTTGGACGATGAGGCGGCGTAGGTCGCCGACGATGTAAGCCCGTCGGAGGGCCGTGGAGGGCTTTTGGGGGAAGGCGGTCATGGTCGGTTCGAGGAGGCGGGCCACCGATCCCGCGAAACTCGGCCCGAACATCCTCCGTGGTGGGTGGTCGGCGTCGCGGAACGCGAGTCTTGAAGGTTTGGCGTTCTGGGGTGCGCTGATCGCGTGCCTGGACATGTTCGGCCCGCTGCGACGGGCCGGGCCCGGCACCCCGTAGCGCTGCGTCCTGTCGGAATCGGCGACGAAGTCGCTGTGACGGCCGCCGGCACTGGCGCTACACGGTCCCCACATCAAGGCCGCCGTTTGCTCAGGCGGCCACGCACCGGATTCGACCGTCTGAAGGCGGACGGACGGCTGTTGTCCGAGTGCCGAAATGTCGCGAAGTGATCCCGGCCGCCGCACTGTTCGGTGGTCACTTCGACTGGCTGGCGGGCTGGAACCGTAGGGCCGCTCATCCCGGAGGCCTGGACGACGACGAGTCGCTGGTGGGGCTGGCGGGTGGCAGTGGTCGCGGTGTCAGGCGCCGGGCTTGACCAAGCCTGTCTCGTAGGCCAGGACGACGGCCTGGGTGCGGTCGCGCAGGCGCAGCTTGGTGAGGACGTGGCCGACGTGGGTCTTGATCGTTGTTTCGCTGACCTGGAGGGCGGCGGCGATCTCGGCGTTGGAGTGGCCGCGGGCGACGTGGATGAGGACCTCGCGTTCGCGGTCGGTCAGGGTGTCGAGCTTGCTCGATGTGGTGGTCTCGGGGGCGGGCAGGGCCTCGGCCACCCGGGTGAGGATGCGGGCCAGGATCGGTGGGGTGATCACGGCGCCGCCGGTGGCCAGAGCGTGGACGGCGGCCACCAGCTCGGTGACGGGTGCATTTTTGCGCAGGAAGCCCGAGGCGCCGGCGGCGATCGCGGCCAGCACGTCCTCGTCGGTGTCGCTGTCGGCGACCATCAGCACCCGCACCGGCAGGCCGGCCCCGGCGACGGCGCGGGTGACGGCCAGGCCGTCGAGGCGGGGAAGCGTGAGGTCGGTGATCAGGACGTCGGGAAGCAGGCGCCGGGCCAGGTCGACCGCCTCGGCGCCGTCGCCGGTCTCACCCGCGACCACGATCTCGGGCTCGCCGCCGCCGGGAAGCTGGGTGGCGGCGGTCAGGACGGCTCGCAGGCCTGAGCGTTGCATGGGGGCCGCGTCGGCGAGCAGCACCCGCACGGGACGGGGCGAGGTCACCGGAGATCCTGCGTGATGTGCGGCGCCGGTGTGGGCATGGCGGCAACCCTAGGGGGTCAGGCCAGGCGGTCGTCGTCGGCGGGGCCGATCTGGAGGGGCTCGGTGGGGGAGACGGGGTAGGGCGGCGGGGTGCCGCCGAACTCGGGGCACAGGGCCTGGTGGCTGCACCAGCCGCACAGACGGCTCGGCTTGGGCAGGAAGTTCTGCTCGCGCTTGGCCCGCTCGATGGCGGCCGACAAGGCGACCAGGGTGCGTTCGAAGCGTTCCAGCTCTTCGGCGTCGGGGCTGTAGTCGCAGACCTCGGCGTCTTTCAGGTAGACCAGGCGCAGGACGCGGGGGACGACGCCGCGGGTGCGCCACAGGACCAGGGCGTAGAACTTCAGCTGGAACAGGGCCCGGCCCTCGAAGGCCTCGCGCGGGGCGCCGCCGGTCTTGTAGTCGACCACGCGCAGGTCGCCGCTGGGGGCGATGTCGAGGCGGTCGATGTAACCGCGGATCAGCAGGTCGTCGTCGACCAGGGTGGAGATCAGGGTCTCGCGCTCGGCCGGCTCGAGGCGCCGCGGGTCTTCGACCGCGAAATAGCCGGGCAGCAGCGCCTGGGCGCTCGCCAGGAACGCGGCCAGCCGATCCGGCTCGCCGGAGACGGCTGGAACGCCACCGGTCGCGTCGGCCTCGGCCGCGACAGCCGCGGGGTCGACCACCGGGCCGGTCGCGGTCGGGGCAGCGGTAAGGGGGAGCTGCGGGTCGGCGGTGGCGGCGGCGAAGATCTCGGCCAGGGCCGGTTCCTCGGCGAGCAGGCGGGCCCAGGCCGGGGCGACCAGGGCGGCGGCGGCCTCGGGGGTGCGGTCGGCGGCCGGCAGGTCGAACAGGCTCTCCAGAACGGCGTGGACCAGCGTGCCGCGGACCTGGTCGGCGGTGGGCTGCTCGGGCAGGCGGTCGACGGTGCGGAAGCGGAACAGCAGGGGACAGGTCTTGAAGTCGGCGGCCCGCGACGGGGACAGCGACGGCCCGGGGTGCGGCGTCTTCTGTTCGGCGGGGGAGACCGTCTGCGCTGTCATGGGATGAAGGCTAGGGCAGGGGTACGACAAAACGCTTTCCGGGAGTTCCCAGGACGACTCCGTAGCATCTGTGCCGTGGATGACAGCACGGCGAGCAGCAGCGGGGCGCGGCAGCAGCAGCGCCGCAGGGGGCGGGCCGCCCGGCCGGTCGGGCAGGTGCTGGGCATCCCGATCTTCGTCAACGGGTCGATGCTCCTGCTGGCGGCGCTGGTCACGTTGGTCTACGGCAACTACGTGCGCGGTCAGCTCGACCTGCCGGGCCTGCTGGCGTACGCGGTGGGTCTCGGTTTCGTGGTCTGCCTGCTCGGGTCGGTGCTGCTGCACGAGCTCGGCCACGCGCTCACCGCCCGCCGGTTCAAGATCGGCGTACGCGGCATCACGCTGGAACTGCTCGGCGGCTGGACCGAGATGGACCGCGACGCCCCCACCCCGCGCGTCGACGCCCTGGTCAGCCTGGCCGGCCCGGCAGTCAGCCTGGTCCTCGGCGGCATCGCCACGGCCGCCTTCGTCGCGCTGCCCGACCGCACGATGGCCGGTCAGATCGCGTTCCAGCTGGCCGCCAGCAACATCCTCGTGGCGATCTTCAACGTGCTCCCGGGGCTGCCGCTGGACGGCGGCCGGGCCCTGCGCGCCGGGCTGTGGGCGATCTTCAAGGACCGCGACCGGGCCACTGAGCTGGCCGGCTGGGCGGGCCGCTTCATCGCGTTCGGCACCGGCATGACCGCGTTCTGGTTCTACCGCCTCGGCACGCTGACCCTGTTCGGACTGCTCTTCGTCCTGCTGGTCGTCTTCACCCTCTGGCAGGGCGCGGGCCAGTCGATCCGGCTGGCCCGGATGACCCGCCGCTTCCCCCTGGTCGACCTGGCCGCGCTGGCCCGCCCGCTGCTCACCGTGCCCACCGGCACCCCGCTCGGGGAGGCCCAGCGGCGCCGCTCGGAGGACCCGCGACCCCACGTGGTGCTGGCCGTGTCGGACTCGGCCGGTAATCTCACCGCACTGGTCGACCCGGTCGCCGCCGAGCGCGTCCCGGTCGACCGGCGCCCGTGGGTGGCGGTCGACACCGTCGCCCGCTCGCGCGACGCCGTGCCCGCGCTGCCGCTCGGGCTCAGCGGCGAGCAGGTGGTGCGCGCGCTGCAGGCGCACCCGGCCGCTCAGTACGTGGTCACCTCGGGCGAGGATGTGGTGGGAGTTCTGCGTGTGGGTGACGTCGCCCAGGTGCTGGAGCCTCGCCGCGCAGGATCAGCGAAGCAGAAAGAGAAGTAGTGACAATTTCGCCTGCCACCGTCGTCGACGAATCGCAGCCCGCGCACCGCGGTCCGTTCCGGGTCGGTGACCGCGTGCAGCTCACCGACCCCAAGGGGCGGATGCACACGATCGTGCTCGAGCCGGGCAAGTCGTTCCACACCCACCGCGGCGCCCTCGAGCACGACGCGCTGATCGGCCTCCCCGACGGCAGCGTCGTCACCTCCACCGGCAGCACGGCCTACCTGGCCCTGCGCCCGCTGCTCAGCGACTACGTCCTCTCGATGCCGCGGGGCGCGCAGGTGATCTATCCGAAGGACGCGGCCCAGATCGTCGCCATGGGTGACGTCTTCCCGGGGGCCAAGGTGCTCGAGGCCGGCGTGGGCTCGGGCGCGCTGACCTGCTCGTTGCTGCGCGCGGTGGGCACCTCGGGCGAGCTGCACTCGTACGAGCTGAGGGACGACTTCGCCACGATCGCCCGCAAGAATGTGGAGTCGTTCTTCGGCGGCCCGCACCCGGCCTGGCACCTGCATTCGGGTGACGTGGCGACCAACCGTGAGACCGGTTTCGACCGGATCGTCCTCGACATGCTGACCCCGTGGGAGACCCTCGACATGGTCGAGCGGTCGCTGATCCCGGGCGGCGTCTTCATCGGTTACGTGGCCACCACGCCGCAGCTGTCCGAGCTGGTCGAGGCGCTGCGCGAGCGCGGCGGCTGGACGGAGCCGCGGGCCTGGGAATCACTGGTGCGCGACTGGCACGCCGAGGGCCTGGCCGTCCGCCCCGACCACCGCATGATCGCGCACACCGCGTTCCTGGTCTCGGCCCGCAAGCTCGCCCCCGGCGTCACCGCCCCGCCGCGCCGCCGCAAGCCCAGCAAGGGCGCCGAGGCGTACGCGTTGAAGCGGGCGGCCCAGGCGGCGCCGGCCGCCGCGGCGGTAGCAGAGATCGAAGACGAAGAGACGGAGATCGACGAAACGCCGGATACCCAAGGTCCCCCGCGAGAGATGTGACGCGGCACGCCCGACTCGGGTAGCTTCCTCTTCGGCAGTGGCACGGCTCGGGGAGGATCGGGTGGGCGCGATGAGTTCTCCGCCGTTCGGCGGCAGCAACGAGATGCCGGCAGTCTTCCCCGACTGGTCGCCCTACCAGGATCTCGACTCTGCCGCCCGGGCCTACCTGCGCGACCCCGAGGTCGCCCTGGACGCCCTGTTCGGTGTGCTGCGCGGCGCCTCGGTGCTCTGCTTCACGCTGGAGCGCTTCGTCAACGAGGTCAACGGCGTCTGGCAGGAGGTCGTCATCTGTGACGGCAGCCGCCTGGTGCTGTGGCACGGTGAGGATGTGGCGCCCGGTGACGGCCCGGTCGGCTCGATGACCTCGTCGCTGCGGGTGGTGCCGCTGTCGACGGTGACCGAGGTGGGTTGTCGGCGGCGGCTCACCCGCACGTCCAACGGGCAGGCCCGGGTCGACAGCATCGACGTCTACCTGCTGCTCAGCTCGGTCGACGACGCGGTGCCGCCGCCCGGCATGGATGAAGGCGAATCACGGGCCACCATCCGGCACGACGCGCTGCGCTTCGGCAAGACGCTCGACGACGGCGGGCCGGGTCAGATCGCCCGCCTCGAGGAGTTCTCGCGGGTCGTCGCGTCTCTGGTGGGACGGCCGACACTCTAGAAATCAGGCTTCAGTCGCTGTGTGGGTGGCGGGTGGGGCGGTTGGATGGCGTTTCGGGCGTGTGACTTTTTTCTTGCGTCCGGGACGGGCTCGGGCGGATTTCCGGGCGCCGGGGCCACCACCAGGCCAGGAGCTTGCGGGTACGCCGAAACGGTCGTTCAGGGGAGTGCCCGGAGGCCGCCGGCGGGACAAAGACCCTGATCGACGCAGACCTGCTGTCCGTCACGCCCGCTCGGGGTCGGTAAGCATGGACCGGGCGGAAATGACCCGTTCGAAGGTACCGGATGGCTCCGACAATCACCTTGCGGTCACCAGCCGAATGGATCAAGACTCGGTGACGAGGGTGTTGCATGGGTCGAAATCCGGCCCGCAGCGGCTAGTGTTATCCCAAGACGTTCGAGCCCCCGGGGAGGTGGGACGTGGCACGTAACGACGAGGCGGACTCACGCGCCGCACGTTGGGAGAAAGAGGCCAACGATCTCTCCAGCCAGGTCGCGTTCCTGCAAGAGGAACTCGCCCTTGTTCGGCGGAAGTTGACCGAAAGCCCACGTCATGTCCGGCAGCTCGAGGAACGGCTCGCGGCAACGCAGGCGCAGCTCTCCCGACTGACCGAGAACAACGACCGGCTCGTGGCGACCCTCAAGGAAGCCCGGGCACAGATCGTCACTCTCAAGGAAGAGATTGACCGGCTCGCCCAGCCGCCCAGCGGCTACGGCGTATTCCTGGCAGCTCATGAGGACGGCACCGTCGATGTCTTCACCGGCGGCCGCAAGCTCCGCGTGGCGGTCTCCCCGTCCCTCGAGGTCGAGGAGCTCAAGCGCGGGCAGGAGGTGCTGCTCAACGATGCGCTGAACGTGGTCGACGCGTTCGGCTTCGAGCGCACCGGCGAGGTGGTCACGCTCAAGGAGGTCCTCGCGGGCCCCGACGGGCAGGCCGGCGACCGGGCTCTGGTCGTCTCGCACGCCGACGAGGAACGGATCGTCTTCCTCGCCGACACGCTGATGGTCGGCAAGCTGCGCGCGGGCGACTCGCTCATGATCGAGCCACGGTCGGCGTACGCCTACGAGCGCATTCCGAAGAGTGAGGTCGAGGAGCTCGTTCTCGAGGAGGTGCCCGACGTCGACTACACCGACATCGGTGGCCTGCACTCGCAGATCGAGCAGATCCGCGATGCCGTGGAGCTGCCCTTCCTGCACGCCGAACTGTTCCGGGAGCACCAGCTGCGCCCGCCGAAGGGCATCCTGCTCTACGGCCCGCCCGGTTGTGGCAAGACCCTGATCGCCAAGGCGGTCGCCAACTCGCTCGCGAAAAAGATCGCCGAGCGCCGCGGCGAGGAGAAGCACACCAGCTACTTCCTCAACATCAAGGGCCCCGAGCTTCTCAACAAGTACGTGGGTGAGACCGAGCGGCACATCCGCCTGGTCTTCCAGCGGGCTCGTGAGAAGGCCGGCGAGGGCACCCCGGTGATCGTGTTCTTCGACGAGATGGACTCGATCTTCCGGACCCGTGGCTCGGGTGTCTCCAGCGACGTGGAGAACACGATCGTCCCCCAGCTCCTCAGCGAGATCGACGGCGTCGAGGGCCTGGAGAACGTGATCGTCATCGGTGCCTCGAACCGTGAGGACATGATCGACCCGGCGATCCTGCGGCCGGGCCGGCTCGACGTGAAGATCAAGATCGAGCGTCCGGACGCCGAGGCGGCCAAGGACATCTTCGCCAAGTACATCCTGTCGGGCCTGCCGCTGTCCGCGGACGACCTGACCGAGCACGGCAACGACCGCGACGTCACCGTCGCAGCGATGATCGACGCCGTGGTCATGCGGATGTACACGGAGACCGAGGAAAACCGCTTCCTGGAGGTCACCTACGCCAACGGTGACAAGGAAGTCCTGTACTTCAAGGACTTCAACTCCGGCGCCATGATCCAGAACATCGTGGACCGCGGCAAGAAGATGGCCATCAAGGAGTTCCTCACCTCCGGCAAGAAGGGGCTGCGCCTGCAGCACCTGCTCGACAGCTGCGTCGACGAGTTCCGCGAGAACGAGGACCTGCCCAACACGACCAACCCGGACGACTGGGCCCGCATCTCCGGCAAGAAGGGCGAGCGGATCGTCTACATCCGCACGCTCGTCTCCGGCGGCAAGGGCGCCGAGGCCGGCCGCTCCATCGAGACGGCCAGCAACACCGGTCAGTACCTGTAGGGAACGTCAGACAGCGCGGGTCGGGGGTTTCCCCCGGCCCGCGTCGTCGTTGCACCACCCATGAGGCGCTTGGATTGGCTGGATGCCCTCCGCGGCCTGGCCGCCCTGACGGTCGTGCTGTTCCATCTCAGCCCGCAGATGATCGGCAACGAGGCCCACCTGGCCGTGATGCGCCACATCGACCTGGGCAAGACGGCGGTGCTGCTGTTCTTCCTCGTCAGCGGCTACGTCATCCCGATGTCGCTCGAGAAGCACGGCGACCTGCGCCGGTTCTGGATCGGCCGGCTGTGCCGCATCTATCCGGCCTACCTCGCCACCATCGCGCTGTTCGCCGTGCTGGCCTGGGCCGGCCTGCTGCACTGGCCGGGTTCCCTGCGGACGGAGACGGCCACCGGCGTCCTGGCCCACGTGACGATGCTGCCCGACCTGGTGGGCGTGCGCGGAGTCGTCCGGGTCTTCTGGACGCTCTCGTACGAGATGACGTTCTATCTGATCGTGGCGGGCCTCTTCGCGTGGCGCCGGCACCGGCACAGCGCCTGGTACGCGGCCGGACTGGGCGTGACGGCTCTGCTGGCAGGGCCGCACCTTCCCGATGCGCTCCTCGCGAGCACCTGGGAGGAGCGTCGCGCACTGGGGGGCGTACTGGTGCTGGTGATGGGGTTGATCTTGTTTTTGCAGCTCCGGCGACGGCTCGTGCTCGTGGCGGGCGGCGCGCTGGGCGTCGGCTTCGTGCTGCTGCCCGCGCTGAACGGGCATCCGACGGCCGCCAGCACGGTCTCGTCGTCGCGGCAGGGGCTGTTGCTGCTGGCCGTCATGTTCGCCGGGACGGTGGTCTACCGGTGGCAGCACGGGCAGCTCGGGCGGGTCCCGGCGATCACCGCGCTGGCCGTGGTGGCGGTCAGCATTGTCGGTGCGCAGTGGACGCAGCGCGTCTGGATCGCCAACGTCGCCGCCGTCGCCGGAACATTCCTTTTTGCGTATGTTTTGCGACGCCGGGCGATGCCCCGGGCGCTGACCTGGCTCGGGCGGATCAGCTACTCGCTCTACCTGCTCCACGTCGTGGTGCTGTTCCTGCTTCCCCACGTCGTCCCGGATCTCGGGACGCAACCTCTCGCTGTCCGCGTTGCGACCGGGCTCACGTACCTTGTCGTGTGCCTCGGTCTGGCCTGGATCTCGTACCGCATCGTGGAACAACCCGGACAGGCGCTCGGCCGCAGGCTCCACCGAAAGATCGACATCTCTCGCTCGCCGGCACCCGTGACGGCCACCCAGCGTGCTGCACCCGGCACGGGGCGGGACGAGAACGCGCCGCGGAGCGTCTAGGCTCAATACATGAGCAACAGGGGCACCGTGGCGGGCGGAGTGGTGGCATGAGCGTTCGACGGATTATGGGCACCGAGGTCGAGTACGGCATTTCTGTCCCGGGGCAGCCCGGCGCCAACCCGATGGTCACCTCGTCGCAGGTGGTCAACGCCTATGGGGCACGACCCGAGCTCAACCGTAACGGCCGCGCCCGCTGGGATTACGAAGAGGAATCGCCGCTGCGCGACGCGCGCGGCTTCACCTACTCCGGCGCCGCCTACGACCCCGCCGACGCCCTGGCCGACGAAGACCTCGGCCTGGCCAACGTGATACTGACCAACGGTGCCCGCCTCTACGTCGACCACGCCCACCCGGAATACAGCACGCCCGAGTGCACCAATCCGCTCGACATCGTGAAGTGGGACAAGGCCGGCGAGCGCGTGATGGCGGAGGCCTCCCGCCGGGCCGCCACCATCCCCGGCACCCACCGCATCCAGCTCTACAAGAACAACACCGACAACAAGGGCGCGTCGTACGGGTCCCACGAGAACTATCTGATGCGGCGGCAGACCCCGTTCGCCGACATCGTCGCCCACCTCACGCCGTTCTTCGTCACCCGGCAGATCTTCACCGGTGTCGGGCGCGTCGGCATCGGCCAGGACGGCTCGGGCGACGGCTTCCAGATCTCCTCGCGGGCTGACTTCTTCGAGGTCGAGGTCGGTCTCGAGACGACGCTCAAGCGGCCCATCATCAACACCCGCGACGAGCCCCACTCCGACGCCGACAAATACCGCCGGCTGCACGTCATCATCGGCGACGCCAACCTGTCGGAGATCGCGACCTACCTCAAGATGGGCACCACCTCGATGGTGCTCAACATGATCGAGGAAAAGGTGTTCAGCGGCGACCTCGGCATCGCCGACCCGGTCAGCGAGCTCAAGGCGGTCAGCCACGACCCCACGCTCAAGCACCTGATCCGGCTGCGCGACGGCCGCAAACTCACCGCGCTCGACCTGCAGTGGGCCTATTACGAGCGGGCCCGCGAGTTCGTCGACCAGCGCGAGGGCGACGACGCCGACGAGCAGACCAGGGACGTGCTCGACCGCTGGGAGGACTCGCTCGACAAGCTCGGGCGCGACCCCATGGAGTGCGCCGACACCCTCGACTGGGTGGCCAAGCTGCGGCTGCTCGAGGGCTACCGCGAGCGCGAGAGCCTCGGCTGGGGGTCCTCCAAGCTCGAACTGGTCGACCTGCAGTACGCGGACGTGCGCCCCGAGAAGGGCCTCTACCACCGGCTGGTCGCCCGCGGCTCGATGAAGACGCTGCTCGACCCCGAGGAGACCCAGCGGGCGATGGCCGAGCCGCCGGAGGACACCCGCGCCTACTTCCGCGGCCGGTGCCTCGCTCAGTACGCGTCCGAAGTGGTGGCGGCGAGCTGGGACTCGGTCATCTTCGACGTCGGCCGCGAGTCTCTCGTCCGGGTTCCGATGATGGAACCCGAGCGCGGGACCAAGAAGCACGTGGGCGCGCTGTTCGACAAGTGCGACACCGCGAAGGATCTCCTCGAAGTGATCACCAGTCGCTGAGAAACACCCGGACCGGCGGGGCGTTTTGTCACAGGCGCGAGGTAGATTTTTCTCAACCCGATGTCGCAGGCTTCGGGCGGTACTGAAGGGGGAGACCGATGGCAACTCGGGACACCGGCGGACAGTCGCAGTCCGGCAAGGGCAAGCAGGACGAGCAGATCGACGAGACCACCACTGAGGCCAACCCTGAGGTAGCCGAGCGGCACGCGGAAATCACCGAGGACGTCGACGACCTCCTGGACGAAATCGACTCGGTTCTCGAAGAGAACGCCGAGGAATTTGTCAGGGGTTATGTCCAAAAAGGCGGCCAATAGGCTAAATGTCCGTTTCGTTGCTACGGGAGGGCAGCGTTCGGGCATGCGCTAGGCCCACAATCGACCAAGATGGCCGTCAGGTCCGGGTGTTACTCCCGAACCTGACGGCCGCTGCGTTTCGGTGGCCAGCACGGCGATTCGGTGGTCAACACGTCGACGACGATCATCGCATCGGCCCGGCGGCGCGAGATAGGGTGCTTCAACTGCACCGGCGAGCCCTGGGGGCGTCGGAGCAATCACGTATCTGAAAGGAACCACGTGGCAAAGGACTTTGATCCATCCGGGCGTGTACCGGATTACTTCGTCAACGCGGGAACGTCCTCCTTCACGCAGTTCCTGACGCATGTCTCGCCCGAGCTGCTGCCGGGGCGGCGGCCGCTCCCGCCCGGTCTGGCCGGTGACCTCGCCCCGCACGGCACGACGATCGTGGCCATCGCCACCGCCGAGGGCGTCGTCATGGCCGGCGACCGGCGCGCGACGATGGGCAACCTGATCGCGAGCCGGGACATCGAGAAGGTGCACCCCGCCGACTCGTACTCGCTGATCGGCATCGCCGGCACGGCGGGCATCGGCATCGAGCTGATGCGGCTGTTCCAGGTCGAGCTCGAGCACTACGAGAAGATCGAGGGCACGATGCTCTCGACCGACGGCAAGGCCAACCGCCTGGCCGGCATGGTGCGCGGCAACCTGGGCGCGGCGATGCAGGGCCTGGCCGTGGTGCCGCTGTTCGCGGGCTACGACCTGTCCCCGTCCGACCCGGCCAAGGTCGGGCGCATCTTCAGCTTCGACGTGGCCGGCGGCCTCTACGAGGAGACCGGCTACGACTCGATCGGCTCGGGTTCGCTGTTCGCGAAATCGGCGCTGAAGAAGAAGTACCGGCCGGGCATCAGCACCCAGGACGCGATCCGGTTCGCGGTCGAGGCGCTCTACGACGCGGCGGACGACGACACCGCGACCGGTGGCCCCGACCTGACCCGCAAGATCTTCCCCGTCGTGATGACCGCGACCGCCGACGGCACGCACCGTCTCTCCGACGCCGAGATCACCGCGGTGGCCGAGGCGGTCGTGGCCGGGCGCATGGAGAATCCGGGCGGCTGAGTCCCGCGTTGTTCGCAGCCGACTTCACCAGGGACGAGAGGGAGTAGCCACCCGTGGCCATGCAGTTCTATGCATCACCCGAGCAGGTCCAGCGTGACCGCTCGGAGTACGCCCGCAAGGGCATCGCCCGCGGCCGCTCCGCCGTGGTGCTGACCTACGAGGACGGCATCCTGCTGGTTGCCGAGAACATCACCACCCTCCGCAAGATCAGCGAGATCTACGACAAGATCGGGTTCGCGGCGGTCGGCCGGTACAACGAGTTCGAGAGCCTGCGCCGGGCCGGCATCCGGATGGCCGACGTCAACGGCTACAGCTACGACCGGCGTGACGTGACGGGCCGCTTCCTGGCCAACGCGTACACGCAGACGCTCGGCGCGATCTTCACCGAGACGCAGAAGCCGTACGAGGTGGAGATCTGCATCGCGCAGGTCGGCTCGTCGCCCGAGACCGATGAGCTCTACCGCATCACGTACGACGGTTCGGTGATGGACGAGCCGGGCTTCATGGCGATGGGCGGCCAGGCCGAGGCGATCTCGAACGTGCTGCGCGAGCGGCACAACAACGCGGCCGACCTGCCGACCGCGCTCAAGCTGGCGGCCGAGGCGCTGGGCAGCGTGGGCGGCGAGAACGGCCAGGTCCGCAAGCTCGACTCCAAGCAGCTCGAGGTCGCGGTCCTCGACCGGCGGCGCAAGGGCCGCGCGTTCCGGCGGATCGCCGGCCCCGCGCTGATCACCCTGCTCGAGGGCGGCGCCGACGTGCCGGAGAAGGAACTGGGCGTGGACGCGGCCCCGCCGGCCCCGGCCACCGACAAGCCCACCGTGTCGGCCGCGTCCGAGGAGGACGTGGCAGACAAGCCGGAGGCTTCGACCGACACCGAGCCCGGCGACGGGGTCAACGGCGACGGTTCCTGACGTGACGGCCGGGGTGCGGTGAGCCGCGCCCCGGCCGTTCGGTCAGTCGCGGCTCTGCCAGGTGGTGATGCAGGCCTCGTTGCCCTCGGGGTCGGCCAGCACCCAGAAGGCGGGGGCGCGGTCGTCGGCCACGATGTGGCCGCCGGCGGCCAGCGCGGCCTCGAGCCGGCGTGGGGCCTCGTCGTGGGGCACGCTGATGTCGAGGTGGATGCGGTTGCGCTGCGGGCGCGGCGACTCCATCGGCTGGAACCAGAGCGCGGGGCCGGCGCCGAGCGGGTCGGCGATCTGGTCCTCGGGGCCGTCGCGCACCGGGTCCGGGGTGTAGCCGAGAACGGCCAGCCAGAACGGCCTGATCGCGGCGATGTCGAGCGCGTCGATGGCGATCTCGAGCAGCTGGACCGACCGGTCGGCGCCCGGCTCGGTGCGGTGCCCGTCCGCCCGCAGGGCGGCCGAGATCTGGTGTGCCGCCTCGAGATCGCGGGCGGTCGCGGCCATCCGGGCCGGTAGCGGCAGGGTCAGGACGACGCGTTCCGGCCGCAGGTCGAGAAACAGCCGCTGGTCACCGCCGGCCGCCGCAGCGAGGGCCGCCACCTCGGCCGCGCCGGTCAGCGACCCGACCCGGACCGACGTCTGCAGGGCCTCCAGGACGAGGCGCCAGCCGTCCGCCTCGACCGCGTCCGAGATCTGCCGGCGGGTCAGCTTCTGCTCCATACGCGGCATCCTAGAAATTCAGGAGAGGCTGCCACCAGTCGTGGTTGTCGCGATACCAGCGGACCGTGGCATTGAGCCCGGCCGCGAACTCGACCCGCGGCCGCCAGCCGAGCTCCTGGCGGATCCGGTCGTCGTCCAGGGCGTACCGCTGGTCGTCGCCGGGGGGTGCGGCGACCGCCTCGACCCTGTCCCAGCCGGCGTCGCACTCCTGCAGGATCAGCCCGGTCAGGTCGCGGTGGCTGAGCTCGAGCGTGCCGCCGACGTGGTAGATCTCACCGGCCCGGCCGGCGGTCACCACGAGGGCCGCCGCGCGGATCAGGTCGTAGACGTGCAACCAGTCCCGCACCTGGCTGCCGTCGCCCGGCAGCGGGACCGTCAGGCCGCTCAACAGGCGGGTCACGAAGCCGGGCACCAGGTTCTCGGGGTGCTGGTGGGTCCCGTACGTGGTGGCGGCCCGCACGATCGTCGCGGGCAGGCCGTGCGTGCGGTGGTAGGCGAGCGTCAGCAGGTCGGCGCCGGCTTTCGTGGCCGCGTAGGGCGAGGTGGGGGACAGCGGCGAGCGTTCGGTCGACGCCCCGGTGGCCACCGACCCGTAGACGGCACCGGTCGAAATGTGCACAAATCGGGCCAGTCCGTGGCGCAGTGCCGCATCGAGCAGCACCTGCGTGCCGGGCACGATGCCGGCCGTCGTCCTCGAGTCGGCCGCGAAGTGGACGATCGTGTCGTGCTTGCGCACCAGATTGTCGGCCAGTGCCTCGTCGGCCACGTCACCCGGCACGAAGTCGAGCCTTTTCTCGTGGGCGACCTCGGCCAGGTTGTCGAAGTTGCCGGCGTAGGTCAGCTTGTCGAGGACCGTGACCTGCGCGCCCTCGAGGCCCGGCAACCGGTCGGCCAGGGCGGCCCGCACGAAGTGCGAACCGATGAAGCCGGCGCCGCCGGTGACCAAGACGTTCATCCTGATCGCGAGTCTATCGGCCGGGACGGGGCCGGGCGCCGGTGAAAGCCCGAGTGGTGACTGCCAATGGATGGCTTATGCGGCTAGTGTTTCGTCATGGAACGGCGAATTTTCGGCCTCGAGACCGAGTACGGAGTCACGTGTACTTACCGGGGACAGCGGCGGCTGTCACCGGACGAGGTGGCCCGCTACCTGTTCCGCCGAGTGGTGTCCTGGGGACGCAGCAGCAACGTCTTTCTCCGTAACGGTGCCCGCCTCTACCTCGACGTCGGTTCCCATCCTGAGTACGCGACCCCCGAGTGCGACTCCGTCACCGACCTGGTCGCTCACGACCGGGCCGGCGAGCGGATCCTGGAGGGCCTGCTGGTCGACGCCGAGAAACGGCTGCACGACGAGGGGATCGCGGGCGAGATCTACCTGTTCAAGAACAACACCGACTCCGCCGGCAACTCGTACGGCTGCCACGAGAACTACCTCGTGTCGCGGCACGGCGAGTTCGGCCGGCTCGCCGACGTCCTCATCCCGTTCCTGGTCACCCGTCAGCTGATCTGCGGCGCCGGCAAGGTGCTGCAGACGCCGCGGGGCGCGGTGTTCTGCCTCTCGCAGCGCGCCGAGCACATCTGGGAGGGCGTCTCCAGCGCCACCACCCGGTCCCGGCCGATCATCAACACCCGCGACGAGCCGCACGCCGACGCCGAGCGCTACCGGCGCCTGCACGTCATCGTCGGCGACTCCAACATGAACGAGGTCACCACCCTGCTCAAGGTGGGCAGCGCCGACATCGTGCTCCGCATGATCGAGGCCGGCGTGGTCATGCGCGACCTGTCGCTGGAGAACCCGATCCGGGCCATCCGAGAGGTCAGCCACGACGTCACCGGCCGCCGCAAGATCCGGCTGGCCAACAACAAAGAGGTCAGCGCGCTCGAGATCCAGCAGGAATACCTGGCCAAGGCGACCGAGTTCGTCGAGCGCCGGGGCGGCGACGAGACCGCCAAGCGGGTCGTCGAGCTGTGGGGCCGGGTGCTCGACGCGGTCGAGAGCGGCAACCTCGACAAGGTGTCCCGCGAGATCGACTGGGTCTCGAAATACAAGCTGATCGAGCGCTACCAGGCCAAGCACGAGATCCCGATGAGCCACCCGCGCATCGCCCAGCTCGACCTGGCCTACCACGACGTGCGCCGCGGCCGCGGCCTCTACGCACTGATGGAGAAGCGCAAGCAGGTCGACCGCATCTCCAACGACCTCGAGATCTTCGAGGCCAAGGAGACCCCGCCGCAGACCACCCGGGCCCGGCTGCGCGGCGAGTTCATCCGCCACGCGCAGGAGAAACGCCGCGACTTCACCGTCGACTGGGTGCACCTCAAGCTCAACGACCAGGCGCAGCGCACCGTCCTCTGCAAGGACCCGTTCCGCGCCTATGACGAACGAGTGGAACGGCTGATCGCCAGCATGTGACCGGGAGTTAGGCTGGTCGGGCCATGAACAGGCCCGATCAGTCGCCTCCCGAGCGCACCCACGAGGACATCACCCGCGGCCGGCTCGAGCGCAAACGCGACCGCATCCGGGACGAGATCCAGCGCAACCGGGCCGGCGGCCATCGCGTGCCCACGTGGGTGCTGGCCGCGATCCTGGGGCTGATCCTTCTGGCTTGGCTGATCTTGGTGCTTACCTCCTAACGGCAAGATCAAGAGCTGGATGTCGTGCCTGGGCGGGGGTACGGACCGCAACTCCCGTCGGGACCCGGCCGGGCCGAGCAGGGCGCCGGGGCGCCCAGAACGCTCACCCCGACCGGGCGACGTGAGTAAGTGGGTGCGCTGAAACCGACACCGCCGCCGCTCAGCACTTGAAATGTGCGGCGAGTCCCGTGTCGTGGAAGCGGGTGATGGCGGCGATCCGGCCGTCGTCCAGGGTGAGCACGATGACTCCCGCCCAGCCTCCCGGGATGCCGACGCGAGCCGTGAAAGCCGGCTGGCCGTTGGCGCGGGTGGGGAGCAGCGTCAGTCCCCGGCCCTGGGCGTAGCCCAGGCCGGCCCGGAGGAAGGCCGCGATCGCGGCCGCCCCCTGGTATTCGTGCGGGGCCGGCGGCATGCTCAGCCAGGCATCGTCGGTGAGCAGGGCCACGACCCCGTCGACGTCGCCGGCCGTGAAGGCTTCGGCGAAGCGGCGGGTGATCTGCTGCGCGTCCGCGTCCGCAGCCGCCCGCGGGGCCAGGGCCGGAACGGCAGCGCGCGCCCGCTGCAGCGCGCCCTTCACGGCCGTCTCCGTGGTGCCCAGCAGGTCGGCGACCTCCGGCGCCGGATAGCCGAGCACGTCCCGCAAAATCAGCGTCGCGGCCTGGCGCGGCGGCATCCGCTGCAGCGCCGCCACGAAGGCCAGCTCGACCGCCTCCCGCATCTCGTACCTGGCGTCCGGCCCGGGCGCGCGCTCCGGCAGCCCGTCCAGCAGCCGGTCGGGGTAGGGCTGCAACCACGTCACCTCCCCGCGGCGGGACGGCGGCGGTGGCTCGAACGGCGGAACCGGCGGCGGTGGCACCCGGCGGCCCTGGTCGCGCAACGAGTTGAGGCAGCGGTTGGTGGCTATCCGGTAGAGCCACGTCCGTACGGAGGCCCGGCCCTCGAACCCGGGCAGCCCACGCCAGGCCGCCAGCAGCGTCTCCTGCAGCATGTCCTCGGCCTCGGTCAGCGACCCGACGATCCGGTAGCAGTGCAGCAGCAGCTCCCGCTCGTGCGGCCGGGCCAGCGCCGCGAAGGCCTCCGCGTCCCCGGTGCGGGCCTGCTCCAGCAACTCCACCCGGAAATCCTGCCACGCGACCGTTCCGTTTCGCCGCACGCCGGTGTCCACCCCTGCGACGACCGCACGAGAGGGAGACACCGTGAGCACTGCATTGGCGACCGCACTGGCCTACCACGAGGCCTGGAAGGACCGCGACCTCGAACGGGCCCTGTCCTACATCGCCGACGACATCGTCTGTGACGCCCCGGCGGGCCGGCTCGAGGGCGCGGACGCGTACCGGGCGTTCCTGACCCCGTTCTTCCGGATCCTGAAGGGCACCACCCTGCTGGCCGCGTTCGGCGACGACGACCAGGCCCTGATCATGTACGACGCCGAGACGATCCCCGTGCCCTCGGCCCCCGGCGCCGAGTGCGTCACCGTCCGGAACGGCAGGATCGTCTACAGCCGTTTCCTGTTCGACCGGGCCCCGTTCGAGGCAGCCCGCCGATAGTCCGCGTCAGCGCCGTCCGGCCGCGGCCGGCACCTCGGCCAGCTGCCGGACGACCTCGGGCCGGCCCAGCAGCTCCACGAATGTCGAAGCCGGGTCGGGTTCGGGAGCGGCCGGCGGCTGGACGGTGACCGCGACCTGGACGGGTGTGCCGAGCCGGCGGCTCAACGCCTCGGTGACGGCCGGCCGCACAGTTGGAGAACTCGGCCGGCTCCGCTCCGGAACGGTTGCCACGAGGTGAGGGGCGCCTGCCTGGTCGAAGGTCAGCGAGCGGCCCGCTCGCTGCGCAGTTCCGCGTCGATCGCGTCCGGGGCGCCGCCGAACTCGTCGGCGACCTCGCCGGTCACGTCGACCGCGGGGGCGGCCATCCGGGCATCCGCCTCGCGCAGCGTCCGGTGACCGGTGGCCAGCACCAGCACGCCCAGCAGGACGGCGACCGCGCCGGCCAGGAACGGCACGTGGATGTTCCAGTGGTCGACCATCTTGCCCGCGAAGAACGGGGCCAGGCCGCCGCCGATGAAGCGCACGAAGCCGTACGTGGCCGAGGCGATCGGCCGTTCCACCGGGGAGACCAGCATGACCGCCTGGGTGGTCAGCGTGTTGTTGATGCCGACCGTGATTCCGGAGAGCACGACGCACGCGATCAGGGCCCACCGCGTGTCGGTGAACAGGCCGATCAGCAGCAGCAGGATCGCGAAGGAGCCGAGCGCGCCGTAGAGCGACGGCGCCGTCCCGAAGCGGGCCTGCAGGCGGGGCGCTCCGATGATCGAGAAGATGGCGACGAGCAGGCCCCAGCCGAAGAACACGAAACCGAGCTGGATGGCCGACAGCTCCATCGGGTAGGGCGCGTAGCCGAGCATCGTGAAGAAGCCCCAGTTGTAGAACAGCGCCGCGATGCACATCGTGAGCAGCGGGCGGTGCCGCAGGGCCAGCAGCGGTTCGGCGAGGGCGACCTTGCGCGTCGGCGGGGGAGTCCTGTCGAGCAGGACGACCGTGGCGATCAGCGCGATCGCCATCAGCGCCGCGACCCCGAAGAACGGGCCCCGCCAGCTGATGTCGCCCAGCAGGCCGCCGATCAGCGGGCCGGCCGCGATGCCCAGCCCGAGCGCGGCCTCGTAGAGCACGATCGCCCCGGCGAACCCGCCCGAGGCCGAGGCCACGATGACGGCCAGCGAGGTGGCGATGAACATCGCGTTGCCCAAGCCCCAGCCCGCCCGGAACCCGACGATGCCGCCGATCGAGCCGGACAGCCCGGCCAGCGCGCTGAACACGACGATGACGGCCAGCCCGGTGATCAGGGTGCGCTTGGCGCCGATCCGGCTCGACACCCAGTTGACCCCGAGCATGGCGACCGCGGTGACCACCAGATAGCTGGTGAACAGCAGGCTCACCTGGCTCGGGGTGGCGTGCAGCTGGGTCGAGAGCGCGGGCAGGATCGGGTCGACCAGCCCGATGCCCATGAAGCTCACGACGCAGGCGAAGGCGACCGCGAAGACCGCCCTCGGTTGTTTGAACAGGCTGGTGCCGGCAGCAGCACTCACCGCGTACCTCCCGATGCGTGGATCTCTCAGACGCAAAGCATAAGCCACTTATGTATTGGCGCGCGACCGCAGGACGGGTGAATGAGACCGACGAGACTCGCGCGCGGGCGGGGTTGCGCGCGGGGGCGCCGAAAGCGGACGGTGTAGCCCATGACCGACATCATCAGTCCAGCGATCAGCGACTATCTGCTGGAGCACTGCACGCCCGCCGACGACGTGCTGCGTGACCTGGCCGAGGAGACCCGGCACGGGTTCGGCCGGGCGGCCGGCATGCAGATCTCGCACGACGAGGGTGAGCTGCTGACCATGCTGGTGCGGCTCACCGGGGCCCGCCTGGCGGTGGAGATCGGCGTGTTCACCGGCTACTCGTCGATCTGCATCGCCCGCGGCCTGCCCAAGGACGGCCGGCTGCTGGCCTTCGACGTCTCCGAGGAATACACCGGGGTGGCCCGCCGCTACTGGGCCCGGGCCGGCGTTGACGACCGCATCGAGCTGACCCTCGGGCCGGCCGTCGAGACGGTCAAGGCGCTCGACCCCGAGCCGATCATCGACTTCGCGTTCGTCGACGCCGACAAGACCGGCTACCCGGCCTACTACGCCGAGCTCGTCCCCCGGATGCGGCCCGGCGGCCTGATCGTGCTCGACAACGTGCTGCGCGACGGCCGGGTGCTCGACCCGCAGGACGAATCCGACGTGGCCGTCCGCGACCTCAACGACCTGATCGTGGCCGACGAGCGCGTCGAGTCGGTGATGCTGCCCGTCCGGGACGGGGTGACGCTCGTCCGCAAGCGCCACTGAGTAACCGATCTGCACCCGCATCCGACCCCGATTCTCACCGGGGTCGGATGTGCTGAACGGATGTCGAAGGTCTACGCGGTGGCGGCAGCCCTCGCCATCGCGATCTACCAGGTGATTCCCGACGACCCGTGGCTGGTCGGCGCCTGGCAGATGGTGATCGGCTACGGCGGTGTCGCGGCGATCCTGGTCGGCGCGCACCGCCTGCCCCGCCGCAACCGGCTGCCCTGGTGGCTTTTCGCCGCAGGCATCGGCGCCAACGTCACCGGCATCGGCCTGTCCGTCCTGTGCGAGCAGGTCTGGCACCTCATCGACCTGCCCACCCCGGCCGATCCGCTGTTCCTGCTGCTCTACCCGTTCTGCGCGGCCGGCATCGCCGTGCTCATCCGGCGCCGTGAGGCGGGCCGCAACTTCACCGCCATGGTCGACGCGACCACGATCACCACGGGTTTCGGCCTGCTGGCCTGGGTCTACGTGATCGCCCCGTCGGCCGCCGGCGGCCACATCACCATGCTGGGCGAGGCGACCCAGTCGGCGTACCCGATCGGCGACCTGGTCATGATCGCCATGATGACCCGGCTGCTGCGCGGCGGCGGACGCCGCGGCGCGCCGTTCTGGTGGGTGACCGGCTCGCTGGCCGCCTTCCTGATCGGCGACGTCGCGTGGGTCGTGATGGGCAACCTGATCGACCAGGGCTATGCCGTCGAGAGCACCGTCTGGCTCAACCGCGGCATCAGCTCGATCTTCCTGGTCGCGTTCTCGCTGTTCGGCATCGGCGCCCTGCACGCCGAGGCGCGGTCGCTGGCCGCTCCGGCCGGGCCGGAGATCCCGCGGCTGAGCCGAGTGCACTTGCTGCTGCTGGCCGGCGCGTCGCTGATCGCCCCGGCCGTGCTGGCCATCCAGCTCGCGCAGGGCGGGGTCACCGACGGGGTGGCCATCGTGATCGGCTCGGCGGCGGTGTTCCTGCTGGTCGTGACGCGGATGGCCCAGCTCGTTCGCGAGGTCGAACGGCAGGCCCAGCAGGTCCGCGAGCTGGCCCGGCAGGACGAGCTGACCGGGCTGCCGAACCGCCGCGCCTGGAACGACGAGCTGCCCCGGGCGCTCGAGCACGCCCGCCGCGACGGCCGCCCGGTCAGCGTGGCCGTGCTCGACCTCGACCGGTTCAAGCAGTTCAACGACACGTACGGCCACCCGGCGGGGGACCGGCTGCTCAAGTCGGCCTCCGCGGCCTGGCACGGCACCCTGCGTACGGTCGACACCCTGGCCCGCTACGGCGGCGAGGAGTTCGTCGTGCTGCTGCCCGGCGCCGGGCCCGGCGAGGCGCGCGAGGTGCTGGCCCGGGCCCTGGCCGCCACGCCGCTGGGTCAGACCTTCTCGGCCGGGCTGGCCGTCTGGGACGGCGACGAGACCTCCGACGAGCTGATCGAGCGGGCCGACGCCGCGCTCTACGAGGCCAAGGCGGCGGGCCGCAATCAGATCAGCGAGGCGGCGAACCGGCCCGCGGCCGCGGCGGCCATGAAGTAGGCGTGGTCCTGGTCGAGCTTGCGGCCCATCGTCGACAGCGGCACCGGGCTCGCCCGCAACGCCTCGTCGAGCCCGTCGACCGGCACCCGGGGCAGCCGGTGCCGGGCCACCAGCGGGACCAGCGCCTCGTCGATCTCGGCGGCCAGGACGGGGTCGAGGCCGTCGGGCACCGGCAGGTCGGCGGGCAGCAGGGCCACCTTCCCGTACGCGGTGAGGCTGTGATGCGACACCCCACGGTGCCGCGGCCGCCCGTCGCCGGTCGAGATGCGCAGCGACCCGACCGGCCGCCCGCCCAGGGTGCCGATCGCGTTGACCGCCTCGCCGAGCGCGACCCCGGAGAACCCCCAGGTCGTGCCGGTGCCGAGGTTGCCCGGCCCCTGCGCCACGATCGTGACGTCGGCCCGCAGCACGTGCCGCGCGGCGAGCAGCCCGGTGTGCACGGTGCTGGCCTCGAGATCCCCGCCGAACGCCTGACCGGTCGTGACCGTGCCGGCCAGGTGACCGCTCAGCCCGTCGAGGGTGCGCGAGAACCACGCGGGCAGCGCCCCGCCGTCCGTCATCACGTACGCGACCCGGGCCGTTGATCGGTCGAGATGGATGCCGGCCAGGATGGCCGGGAGCGCCGAGTGCAGGTCGGCCGTGACCACCGGCATGCCCTCGAGCGAGGTGGCCGCGGCCATCACCTCGCGGTGCGGGGAGGCCTCCTCGTCGACGCCGAGCAGGATCGGCTGCAGCGGCGTGTAACGGGCCTTGACCAGGTGACCCGAGTCGCGGGTGGTGCCGTCGTCGACCGGATCGGGCGGCAGCCGGTCGGGCCGCGCGACCACCAGCGCATAGCCACCGGTGCCCAGCCCCATGACCAGCGCGCCCACGTTGAGCAGCACCCGGTCGCCCGGCGCGGGATCGCCGACGAGGTCGGGGTAGGCCAGCGCCCGCAACGGCCCCTCGGAAGTGGTCACGTCCAGCTCGACCGCCCCGCGCCACCGCCGCCGGATCGCCTGAACTGTCCCGGATCGCCACCGCACCATGCCGGGCAGACTACAAGTCGGACCCGCCGTCGACGTGGTTGCGGCCCGCCGTGCCGCGGGTCGGGTCGAGGAAGACGTACCGGATGCCCGGGTAGCGGGCCCGCAGCCGTCGTTCGGCGTCGTCCGAGGCGGCCTCGATCTCGCCGCCGCTGACGTTGTCGTCGAAGTCGACCTTGGCCGCGACCAGGATGTCGCCCGGGCCGAGCTGCATGGTGAGCAGGGTCGGCACGGCGTCGACGATCGGGATGGCGGCCAGGTCGGCCGCGATCTGGTTGTGCATCCGGCGCGGCACCGACCGGCCGACCAGCAGCGACGCGTTGGTGTGGGCGAGGATCGCGGCCACCAGGAACAGCAGCAGGCCGATCGCGATCGAGGCCAGGCCGTCCCACAACTCGTTGCCGGTGAGCTGGGTCAGGGCGAGCCCGCCGCCCGCCAGGATCAGGCCGATCAGCGCGGCCGAGTCCTCGAAGTAGACGGCCTTGACCGTGGTGTCGGGGGTGAGCCGCAGGAAACGCGACGGCGTGATGCCCCAGCGCCGCGACTCGCCGGCCACCTGGCGGCGGGCCCGCAGGAACGAGGTGCCCTCGGCGACGAACGAGACCGCCAGCACGACGTACGACCACAGGTACTCGCCGGTGTGCTCGCCGTTGATGACCGTCTGGATGCCGTGGTAGATCGAGAAGCCGGCGCCGCCCACGAAGGTGAAGACCGCGGCGATGAACGCCCAGACGAAACTCTCCTTGCCGTACCCGAACGGGTGTTCCTCGTCGGCCGGGCGGACCCCGCGGCGCAGCGCGACGAAGAGGAAGACCTCGGTGATCGTGTCGGCCAGCGAGTGGGCCGACTCCGAGATCATCGCCGCCGACCCCGAGAGCAGCCCGGCGAACAGCTTGGCCACCGCGATGGCCAGGTTGGCCAGGCCGGCCACGATGACCGTCCCGACACTCTCGTTCTCCGGGGTTTCCGACTTCTGTGGCGAATCGGATGGATTGAGCGGCTCGGCCGCGGCCAAACCGATCGGAAGCTGCTCATCGGGGGTCTCTGCGGTGGTCACTCGCACGTTTCTTTCCGCTGTACGCCGCCTGGAAACCGGCCGGGCCTGGCTCGTACGTCACTTCCGCGTTCATCCTGCTAGCGTTGCCACTCGTGTCGCGGACCCGCACCGAGCGCCTGGTCAACCTGGTGATCTGCCTGCTCTCCACGCGGCGGTTCCTGACCGCCGCGCAGATCGCCGCGACCGTGCCCGGGTACGAGCACGATCCCGAGGACCCGCGCGACCACGAGGCGTTCCAGCGCAAGTTCGAGCGCGACAAGGCCGAGCTGCGGGAGCTCGGGGTGCCGCTCGAGACGGGCACAGCCAGCGTCTTCGACCAGGAGCCGGGCTACCGCATCGCGCACCGCGAGTACGCGCTGCCCGCGATCATCCTCGAGCCCGACGAGGCGGCCGCGGTGGGCATCGCGGCCCGCCTCTGGCAGCACGCCGGCCTGGCCGCCGCCGCGTCGTCGGGCCTGGCCAAGCTGCGCGCGGCCGGCGTCGAGGTCGACCCGCAGGCGACCCTCGGCGTCGAGCCGGTCGTCACCGTCGACCCGGCGTTCGGCCCGCTCACCAGCGCCGCCCGCGATCGCCGGGCGGTCACCTTCAGCTATCGGGTGCCCGAGGTCGACGACCCGGCCACCCGCAAGCTCGAGCCGTGGGGCGTGGTCTGCTGGCAGGGCCGGTGGTACGTGGTCGGCCACGACCGCGACCGGGCAGCCACCCGATGCTTCCGACTGTCGCGCATCGTGGGCACGGTCAAGCCGATCGGCCGGACCGGCGCGTTCGACCCGCCGGCCAACGTCGACCTCATCAGCCACGTCGCCCGCTGGGGTGGTCCCGAGCCGCACACCGGCCGGGCCACCGTGACCGTGCGGCCCGGGAAGGCGGCCGGGCTGCGCCGCTGGGCGACCGATTCGCGGCCGGGGCCGGACGGCGACTGCCTGACCATTCCGTACGCGGACGCCGAGCGGCTGGCCGCGACGATCGTGGGCTACGGGCCGGACGTCCGCGCCGAAGGGCCGCCCGAGGTCCGCGAGGCCGTCATCCAGCGGCTCAAAGAGGTCGTAGCGCGGCACGAGGTGGCCGCGTGAGTTTTGTCCGGCAAGATCGAGGAGGCTCAGCGTGACCGGGCCTCGGCAATCCGCGGATCGGCTAGGGCGGCTGCTCAACCTCGTGCCGTACCTGCTGGCGCGGCCGGGGATCCTGGTCGCGCAGGCGGCGTCCGACCTCGGGGTGAGCGAGCGCCAGCTGCGCGAGGACCTCGAGCTGCTCTGGGTGTGCGGGCTGCCGGGCTACGGCCCGGGCGACCTGATCGACATGGCGCTGGACGGCGACCGGGTCACGATCAGCCACGACGCCGGCATCGACCGGCCGCTGCGCCTCACCCAGGACGAGGCGCTGGCGCTGGTGGTGGCGCTGCGGATGCTGGCCGAGACTCCCGGCACAGGCCACCGGGACGTGATCGAACGCGCCCTGGCCAAGATCGAGAACGCGGCCGGCGACCTGGCCGACGCGCCGGTCGCGGTGCGGCTGCCCGCCAACACCCAGCGGGTGGACGACGTGCGGGCCGCGGTCGAGACCGGCCACGCGCTGCAGATGACCTATTACACGGCGGCCCGCGACGAGACCACCGACCGCGTCGTCGACCCGATGCGGGTGCTGATGGTGGGCGGGAAGGCTTACCTGGAGGCCTGGTGCCGGCGGGCCGAGGCGACCCGCCTGTTCCGGGTCGACCGGATCGACGCCTTCACCGAGCTCGACGAGCCGTCCGCGCCGCCGCCCGAGGCGGTGCCGCACGACGTCAGCGACGGCGCCTTCCGCCCCACCGCCGACCTGCAGCTGGTCACGCTGCGGGTGGGCCGGGGGAGCCGGTGGATCACCGAGTACTACCCGGTCGAGGAGGTGCGCCGCGAGGGCGGCGACGAGTGGGTGGTGACGATGCGGGTCACCGACCTGGGCTGGGCGCAGCGGCTGCTGCTCGGGCTCGGCCCCGACGTGACCGTGATCGGGCCCCGCGAGCTGCTCGATCGCATCCACGAGCAGGCGACGGCCGCGCTCGACCAGTACAGCACGCCCGGCCGGTAGGGTGGCCTGGTGATGTTGTGGATCTGGATCGCCGTGGTCGTCGTAGCCGTGATAATCATGGGGGCGGCCGGCTTCCGGCTCCTCGGCAAGCTCGACGGGCTGCGCCGGGCGGCCGTGCGTCTGCAGCGGCGTCAGGCCGATGCCGCCAAGTTGCAGGAGAACGCCCTTGTTCTGCAGGAGACTGTGGTCGACGTGCAGCAGCGGGCCGAGCTGATGCAGGAGCACCTCGCCGCGCTGACCCCGTCGGACAAGTCGCCCCAGTTCACGGCCAGGGACGCGCTCAACCGGAAGTAATCTTTACAGCTCCCCAGGTGCCGGGTAGCGTGCGGCGTTCCTTCCCCGTTGTCCAAGGTTTTCCGGGGGTGGTGGCAAACCCGCCAGGGTCCGTGGGCTGCATCACCAGAATTGACACGTACGATGGACCCCGCACAACTGATCCGACCGACTGGAGTTCTCCCATGGGCGCCCTCAAGCCATGGCACATCATCGTTTTCGTGGTCGTCCTCGTGCTGCTCTTCGGTGCGAAGCGCCTGCCCGACGCGGCGCGGTCGCTGGGCCGGTCGCTGCGGATCATCAAGGCCGAGACCAAGGGCCTGGTGGACGACAACAACGATGTCGCCGAAAAGGCCGAGCCGCAATTCTCGCGTCAGCCGATCAACGGTGAGGTTCAGCAGCCCTACCAGCCGCAGCCCGGTTACCAGCAGGCTCCTCCGCCCCAGGGCTACCAGCAGCAGCCCCCGGCGGCGCCGCCCTACGTGGACCCGGTGCAGCAGCGCACCAACGATCGCTGATCCGCGGTCATGAAGCTAGCCCTTCGCCGTCAGGGGCCCAGCAAGTTCGAGCAGGCCGCCGACGGCTCCATGACCCTGATCGACCACATCCGGGAACTGCGTAACCGGCTCTTCATCGCGTCGCTGGGCCTGGTCGTCGGTCTGATCGTCGGCTTCATCCTGTCGCAGTGGGTGTTCCACCTGCTGGAGCAGCCCTACTGCCGGCTGCCCTCGTCGATCGCGACCCGGGCCGACGGCACGCAGTACTGCGACTGGGTCGTCCTCGGCGTCGGCGACACGCTGATCCTGCGCCTCAAGATCGCGCTCTGGGTCGGTCTGGTCGTCGGCGCGCCGGTCTGGCTCTTCCAGCTGTGGGCGTTCATCGCGCCCGGCCTGCACCGCCACGAGCGCAAGTGGGCCTACGTCTTCGTCGCGATCGCGGCCCCGCTCTTCGCCGCCGGCGCGGTGCTGGCCTACTTCGTGGTCGGCCACAGCCTCGCGTTCATCATGCAAGCCGGCGTGCTCGGCGAGTCCACGAAACTCGAGGTCTCGTCGTACATCGGGTTCGTGACCAACATGATCCTGATCTTCGGCGCGGCCTTCGAGTTCCCGTTGATCCTGCTCATGCTCAACTTCACCGGCGTGGTGTCCGCCCGCAAGCTGCTCGGCTGGTGGCGGATCGTGGTCTTCCTGTCGTTCGCGTTCGCCGCGATCGCCACCCCCGACCCGGGCCCGTTCGGCATGACGCTGCTCGCCGCCTGCATGATCGTGCTCTACCTTATCGCGACCGGCGTGGCGTTCCTGAACGATCGGCGCAAAGGCCGCGGCAAGGAGATCTACGCCGACCTCGACGACGACCAGATCTCGCCGCTCACCGACGATCGGGTGCCGGTCGGCGCGTCCGACCCGATCGAGGCCCCGTCCCCGGTCGAGGCGCCCACCCCGGTCTCCCGGCCGAGGCCGCTCGAGGGTCGCTTCGACGACATGACATAGGTCACTGCCGGGGCCTGTACGCTCCCCGGCTGTGACGAGCGACGACATCGCGGTGCTGGCCAACCCCTCGGCGGGGCGCGGCCGGCACCGCGATCTGCTTCCGCGGGTGCTGCGCGTGCTGGGCGAGACCGGGCGCCCGGTCCGGTTGCTGACCGCGCACAGCGGCGCCGAGGCCGAGCAGGCCTGCCGGGCCGCCGGCGCCTCGGTGATCGTCGCGGTCGGCGGCGACGGGACGATCCACCGGGCGCTGCAGGCGATCGCGGCCACGTCGGTGGGCTTCGGCGTCATCCCGGCCGGGACGGGCAACGACTTCGCGGCCGGCACCGGCATGCCCGCCGACCCGCTCGAGGCCGCCGCGGCGGTCAGAGACGCGATCGTCGAGGGCCGGCACACACCGATCGACCTGGCCCGCGCGGTGCTGGCCGGCGGCGAGGTCCGCTGGTTCGGCGCGGTGCTCGCGGGCGGGTTCGACGCGCTGGTCAACGAGCGGGCCAACCAGATGCGCCGGCCGCGCGGGCCGCGCCGTTACGACCTGGCGATCCTGCTCGAGCTGGCCCGGCTGCGGCCCCGCCGGTATGCGCTGGAGCTGGACGGGGAGGACCACAGTTTCGAGGGCATGCTGGTGGCCGTGGGCAACTGCGCCAGCTACGGCGGGGGCATGCGGATCCTGCCCGACGCCGACCCCACTGACGGGCTGCTCGACGTGGTGATCGCCGCGCCGTTCGGGCGGGCGGCGCTGGCCCGGCTCAAGCCCCGGCTGCGCCGCGGCACGCACGTCACCGACCCCCGGGTCACCGTCTTCCGGGCGAAGCACGTGCGGCTACGGTCCGAGGGAATCGTCGCGTACGCCGACGGGGAGCGCCTCGGCCCGCTGGACCTGGACTTGACGTGTGCCCCGGGTGCAGTCCGGTTGCTCCGGTGACTTCTCCATCAGATCCCCGGGGATCGGCCGAACGAGGAGGGCATGCAGATCAAGTCGTTCAGCTCGCTGGCCAATACCGCCTTCGACACCGCCCGTAACAACCTGAAGAGCATGGCCGACGCCGCCGCGCAGTCGGGCGCCTCGCCGGAGCGCGCCTCCGACCCCCAGCCCGTGGCTGTGCCCGCCCAGGCCGACGCCGTCGAGGCCCCCAAGCCGGCCAAGGGCCAGCGCCAGGGCGTCTCCCTCGACGCGTACGCCTGATCCGGACTTTCCCGACACTTAGGCCTCTCTGTCCGCCACGCTGCGGGCCTGGCCCTCACGAGGGCGCGGCTCCGTCGGTGTCGCCGTAGCCCGCCCCGAGCCGGCCCGCCCGCCCCGTGCCGGCCCGCCCGCCCCGTGCCGGCCCACGCCGTGCCCGTCGAGCGCAACGGCCTGCTGCCCGGCCGCGAATACTTCTAACGCTTCCGCCCCGAGGGACACCTCACGCCGGGCGGCAACGGCACGGAGACCGAACGCCCCTGAGCCCTCGCGCGCGCGTTCACAGCTCCCCGCTTGCCCACCCGCCCGGGGGGTGAGAGCCACGCTACGCCGCGGTCAAGCCGCCGAGCCCGGTTGTCCACAGGCGCCGGTTGTCCCCAGGGCTCACACCGACGGGATCGCGCCGTCGATCGGAGTTGCGGTGCGGGCCGCCCGCGCGAGTCCCCAGTCGTACATGGCCTGCAGGACGGGGGTCAGGCTCTTGCCCTCGGCGGTGAGCCGGTATTCGACGTGCGGCGGCACGGTCTCGTGGTCGTGCCGGACGATCAGCCCGTCCGCCTCGAGCTCGCGCAGCCGCTGGGTGAGCATCTTCTCGCTGATGCCGGGCATGCGGCGGCGCAGCTCGCCGTAGCGGTGCGCGCCCTCCTTGAGGTAAGCCAGGATCACCACCCGCCACTTGCCGCCGACCACGTCGACGGTCACTTCCACCGGGCAGTGGTAGAGCTCGGTCATCACGCCTCCGCGCCGGCACGAACCGGAAAGTGCGTACTTGCCGGGTCCCGTAAAGGATGTTGGGCTTGTTCCCGTGGATATCGAGTACACCAGCAAGACGCCCACGCTGTACGAGTGGGCGGGCGGCCTGCCGGCGCTGACCGGCCTGTGCGAGGCCTTCTACCGGCTGGTCGGCGACGACGAGCTGCTGGCGCCGGTGTTCGCCGGGATGAACCCCGAGCATCCCCGGCACGTGGCCCAGTGGCTGGCCGAGGTGTTCGGCGGCCCGGCGCAGTACACGGCCGAGCGCGGCGGTTACTCGCACATGCTGAGCATGCACCTGGGCCGGGCGATCACCGAGCCGCAGCGGCGGCGCTGGGTCAACCTCATGCAGGACGCGGCCGACGAGGTCGGGCTGGCTTCCGATCCCGAGTTCCGGGCCGCCTTCGTCGGCTATCTCGAGTGGGGCACCCGGCTGGCCCGGGAGAACTCGCAACCCGGCGCCGACCCGGTGCGCGAGGCACCGGTGCCGCAGTGGGGCTGGGGCGTGGCCCCGCCCTATCTGCCCTAGTAGCCGCAGCCGGCCAGGGCCAGGGTGGCGCCCAGGCCGTTGGGGCGGCCGGGGTCGGCCGCGGGGAGCACCAGGGCCGCGCAGCCGGCCTTGACGGCGCCCGCGTCGGCCGGGGTGTCGCCGACCATCAGGGTGCGCTCGGGGTCGACGCCGAGCATGCCGCAGGCCCGCAGGAAGATCGCCGGGTCGGGTTTCGTCCGGCCCACCTCGTAGCTCAGCGTGTAGGCGCCGATGAGGCTGTGCAGGCCCCAGGCCTCGAAGAGCGGGCGGATGTCGAAGCCGACGTTGCTGACCACCGCGACCTTGATGCCGGCGTCGTTCAGCGTGCGCAGCGTGGACTCGGTGTCGGCGTACGGGAGCCAGCCGGCCGGTTCCAGCAGCCGGTCGTAGAGCGCGTCGGCCAGGCCCTCGACGTCGGTGGTGACGGTGGCGGCCAGGCCGGTGTAGGCGGCGCGGTGGCTGTGCTCGTACAGATCGCGGTCGGCCCAGTGCTCGGCCAGCTGGGGCGGCACCCGGTGCGGCAGGGGCCCACCGGCGCGACCGGCTGTGACAAATCTGTCGGCCAGCACCGTTGCCTTGCCCCGGTCGAGGGTGCGCCCGCAGGCCTCGGCGGCCGCAGTTACCCAGGTCACCGGGTCTTCCACCTGGGCCAACGTGCCGTGGAAGTCGAACAGCACGGCGTCGACCAGACGGTGCGGCCGATGGGGAGGGTGATCGGTCGATGCGACATCCGGCACGAGAGCACCATACCCACCGCGCCGCGCGGGCCCGGACGCAACCGCCCGTGCTACTTCCTGTCACACCTACGAACTAGCCTGGTGTTCATGACGAGTCCCGCCGAACGGTATGCGGAATCCCAGCGGCGGGCGGCCCGGGTGGCCCAGTTCCCCGCGCTCGAGGATTTCATGCTCGACGTCGGCTTCGACCTCGACGATTTCCAGCGCGCCTCGTGCGAGGCCCTCGAACGGGGCAGTGGCGTGCTGGTCTGTGCCCCCACCGGCGCCGGCAAGACCGTCGTGGGTGAGTTCGCGGTGCACCTGGCGCTGCGCGACGGCGCCCGCAAATGCTTCTACACGACGCCCATCAAGGCGCTGTCCAACCAGAAATACCACGACCTCGTCGCGCGCTACGGCGCCGACCAGGTCGGCCTGCTGACCGGCGACAACGCCATCAACGGGGACGCGCCGGTGGTCGTGATGACCACCGAGGTGCTGCGCAACATGCTGTACGCGGGCTCGTCCGCGCTGACCAACCTGGCCTACGTGGTGATGGACGAGGTGCACTACCTGGCCGACCGGTTCCGCGGCGCGGTCTGGGAAGAGGTGATCATCCACCTGCCGGCCTCGGTGACCCTGGTCTCGCTGTCGGCCACGGTCAGCAACTACGAGGAGTTCGCCGACTGGCTGGTCACCGTCCGTGGCCAGACCGAGGTCGTGGTCAGCGAGCACCGTCCCGTCCCGCTCTGGCAGCACATGCTGGTCGGCCGGCGCATGTTCGACCTGTTCCACGACGCCGACGCGGCCAAGAAACACGACGTGCACCCCGAGCTGCTGCGCTACACCCGCGAGATGGAGCGCCGGCTCGACCTGACCGAGCGGTCCCACGGCCCGGGCCGGGGCAGCCGCGGGCGTCGCTGGCAGCCGCCGCCGCGGGCCGAGGTGGTCGACCGGCTCGACCGCGCCGACCTGCTGCCGGCCATCCTGTTCATCTTCAGCCGGGCCGGGTGCGACGCCGCCGTCCAGCAGTGCCTGGCCGCCGGGCTGCGGCTGACCGACATCGACGAGCGGGCCGAGATCCGCCGGATCGCCGAGGCCAAGGTCGCCTCGATCCCGCGCGAGGACCTGAGCGTCCTGGGCTACTGGGAGTGGCTCGACGGCCTCGAGCGGGGCGTCGCGGCCCACCACGCCGGCATGCTGCCCGCGTTCAAGGAAGCGGTCGAGGAGTGCTTCGTCCGCGGCCTGGTCAAGGCAGTCTTCGCCACCGAGACCCTGGCCCTGGGCATCAACATGCCGGCCCGCTGCGTCGTGCTCGAACGCCTGGTCAAGTTCAACGGCGAGGCCCACGTCGACCTCACCCCGGGGGAGTACACGCAGCTCACCGGCCGGGCCGGCCGCCGCGGCATCGACATCGAGGGCCACGCCGTCGTGCTGTGGAGCCCCGAGATCGACCCGCGGCACGTCGCCGGGCTGGCCTCCACCCGCACCTATCCGCTGCGGTCGTCGTTCCGCCCGTCCTACAACATGGCGGTCAACCTGGTCGCCACGGTCGGCGCCGACCAGGCCCGCGACCTGCTCGAGTCGTCGTTCGCCCAGTTCCAGGCCGACCGGTCGGTGGTGGGCCTGGCCCGCCAGGTGCAGCGCAACGTCGAGACCATGGAGACGTACGGCGAGGACGCGGCCTGCCACCACGGCGACTTCGGCGAATATTTCGCCCTCCGGATCGCGATCGCCGACCGGGAACGCGCGATCGCCCGGCAGGGCGCCAACCACCGCCGGGCGGCCGTGGTGACATCGCTGGAACGGCTGCGGGTGGGCGACGTGATCCGGGTCGCCCAGGGTCGCCGGGCCGGCCTGGCCGTGGTGCTCGAGGCCCCGACCGGCGGGTTCGGCGAGCCCCGCCCGCTGGTGCTGACTCAGGACCGCTGGGCCGGCCGGGTCAGCCCGGCCGACTTCGCGGGCGAGGCCGAGGTCATCGACCGGGTCCGCGTGCCCAAACACTTCAACCCGCGCTCGCCCGCCGCCCGCCGCGACCTGGCCGCCCAGATCAGCGCGACCGGCCACGACCGGCACGGCAACACCGCCCGCCGCCGCGGCCGGGGCGGCGCCGGCCAGGGCGAGGATGCCGAGATCGCGCTGCTCAAGGTGCAGATGCGGCAGCACCCCTGCCACGCCTGCCCCGAGCGGGAGGACCACGCCCGCTGGGCCGAGCGGCGGCACCGGCTGGCCCGCGACACCGAGGCGCTGCGCGACAAGGTGGCCGGCCGCACCGGCTCGCTGGCCCGCACGTTCGACCAGGTGTGCGCGGTGCTGGCCGAGCGCGGCTACCTGGGCGACAACGGCGAGGTCACCGAGAACGGGCGGATGCTGGGCCGCATCTGGTCCGAGGCCGACCTGCTGGTCGCCGAGTGCCTGCGGCACGGCGTGTGGGAGGGCCTGGCCCCCGACGAGCTGGCCGCCGCGGTGTCGATGGTGCTCTACGAGTCGCGCCGTGAGGGCGACGACCGCGCGTCGGTGCCCAAGGGCGCGATCACCGAGGCCGTCGACGCCTGCGGCAAGCTGTGGGGCGAGATCGCGGGCGACGAGTCCGACCACGGGCTGACGCTGACCCGCGAACCCGACCCGGGCTTCGTCTGGCCGATGTATCGGTGGGCCCGGGGCGAACCACTGGCCAAGGTGCTGGCCAGCGGGCACAACTACGAGTCGGACATGCCGGCGGGCGACTTCGTGCGCTGGGCCCGGCAGGTGCTCGACCTGCTCGGCCAGATCCGCGAGGCCTCGGCCGCCTCCGAGGGCGTGCGCGACACGGCCCGCAAGGCGATCACCGCGGTCAACCGGGGAGTGCTGGCCTACCACGCGGGTTTGTAGGGGCCGGATGTCGAAATCGGCGGCTGCCCGTTCGTGTAGCTGTCGAGACGACAACCGAGGAGGACCCATGAAGCAGTACCTGCTGAGCATCTACCAGCCCGACGGTGAGCCGCCGGCCCCCGAGGTCCTCGCGCCGATCATGGCCGAGCTGGCCCAGCTGAACGAGGAGATGCAGGCGGCCGGCGCCTGGGTGTTCACGGCCGGCCTGCACCCGGCGTCCACGGCCACCGTGATCCGCGACGGGGTGCTCACCGACGGCCCGTTCACCGAGGGCAAGGAACACCTCGGCGGCTTCACCGTCATCCGGGCGGCCGACCTCGACGAGGCGCTGAGCTGGGGAAATCGGATGGCCGCGATCCTGTCGATGCTGGCCGTCGAGGTCCGCCCGATCCAGTGACCGAGATCGAGCAGATCTTCCGGGCCGAGTACGGCCGGGCGGTCGCCGTCCTGATCCGCCACTTCGGCGACATCGACGTCGCCGAGGAGGCGGTGCAGGACGCGTTCATCACGGCCGTGCTGCGCTGGCCGGCGGACGGCGTGCCGGCCAGCCCGGCCGGCTGGATCATCACTACCGCCCGGCACCGGGCGGTGGACCGGTTGCGCCGCGAGTCGGCGCGCACCGAGCGGGAGGCGGCGGCCGTGCGCGACCAGCCGGGCAGTGCCCGGGACGACCTGCTCCGGCTGATCTTCACCTGCTGTCATCCGGCCCTGTCCCCGGCCGGCCGGGTCGCGCTGACCTTGCGGCTGCTCGGCGGGCTCACCACGGGCGAGATCGCGCGGGCCTTCCTGGTGCCCGAGTCGACCATGGGCCAGCGGTTGTCCCGGGCCAAGGGCAAGATCCGCGACGCCGGCATCCCGTACCGGGTGCCGCGGGACGAGGAGCTGCCCGTCCGGCTCGGCGCGGTGCTCGCGGTCCTTTACCTGATCTTCAACGAGGGGTACGCGGCCGGCGCGGGCGACACCCTCACCCGCGACGATCTGACCGGTGAGGCGATCCGGCTGACCCGCCTGCTGGTGGCGCTCATGCCCGACGAGCCCGAGGCCCGCGGCCTGCTCGCCCTGATGCTGCTGATCGAGGCGCGCCGCCCGGCCCGGGCTTCGGCGGACGGCGCCCTGGTGCTGCTGGCCGACCAGGACCGTTCCTTGTGGGAGCAGCGCCTGATCGAGGAGGGCCGGGGGTTGCTGCGCGAGTGCCTGCGCCGCGGCCGGCCGGGCACCTATCAGCTGCAGGCCACGATCAACGCGGTGCACGCCGACGCGGCCACGGGCGGCGAGACCGACTGGCCGCAGATCCTGCAGATCTACGACCGCCTGGCCGCGCTCACCGGCGGCCCGATCGTGGCGCTGCACCGGGCGGTCGCGGTGGCCGAGGTGCACGGTCCCGCTCTGGCGCTGGCCATCGTGGACGACCTCGACGGCCTGGACGCCCATCACGTGTGGCATGCCGTGCGGGCCGATCTGCTGCGCCGCCTCGACCGGCCCGCCGAGGCCCGCGCGGCCTACCTGAGGGCCGCCGAGCTGGCCGGCAACGCCGCCGAGCGCGACTTCCTGGAGGGTCAGGCCAGGAACGGCAGGCCGGCGTAGCCCAGGGCTTCGAGGTAGAGCTCCTCGGGGTCGCGCTCCGGCGGCAGCTGGTCGTTCAGCTCGAGGTTGACCATGCCGTGCGAGACGGCCCACAGGTGCAGGGCGACCCGTTCCGGGTCGCCCTCGGTGAAGACCCCGGCCCGCTGGCAGCGGGTCACGCCGTCGACCAGGGGCTGGTAGGTGAGGTCGGCGGCGGCGCGGTCCTCGGGGCCCGGGCTGAACTCTCCGGCGATGCGGCCGAACATCAGGCCGTACAGGTGGGGGCTCTCGAGGGCGGCCCGGCGGTAGGCGACGCCCAGCGAGATCACGTCCCGCAGCGGCTCCTCGGTCTGCTCCACGGCCTGGAGGGCCGCCCCCAGCCGGCGGAAGCCCTCGCGGTGCATGGCCGCGAGCAATCCCTGCTTGTCGCCGAACAGCGTGTAGACGGGCATGGTCGAGACGCCCGCGTTGGCGGCGAGTCTGCGCAGCGACAGGCCGGCCGGGCCGTGCTCGCCGAGCAGCCGGGCCGCCTCGTCGACCAGCCGGACGGTCAGCTCGGGTCCGTTGACGGGAGGCATGGCAGCGACTATAACGTTGTTATGGCAAATAACGTTGTTATCGCGCTGCATGCCGGGGGAGCGACCGTTGCCATGGCGCTCGGGGCGTACAACCTGCTCCGTCGGGTCAAGGGCGATCGGCCGCACCGCTGGATCGGGCGGGTGTGGGTGGTCGCGATGTACTGGACGATCCTCAGCTCGTTCGCGATCCAGGAGTTGCGGCCGGGGCGGTTCAGCTGGATCCACGGGCTGTCGGTGTTCACCTTCGTGACCCTGTCGATCGGGCTGTGGGGTGCCCTGACCGGCCGGATCGAGGTGCACAAACAGTTCATGACGGGGTCGTACCTGGGGCTGCTGGGCGCTTTCGCCGGGGCCGTGGCGGTGCCGTCCCGCGACATTCCGCGGTGGACCCTCCACGAGCCCGCCGGGCTGGCCCTCGGCCTGACCGTGTGCCTGCTGACCGCCGGGGCCGTCGTGCTGGCCGCCTCGCTCGGGCGAACAGAAGCTAGGGGCGCCCGTCGGCCGCGGCAGCCGAATCGGCCTGGGTGGCGTCGTGGGCGGGACGGCGGGTCAGGACCTGCGGGCCGGACGGCGTGACGGCGACGGTGTGCTCGGAGTGGGCGGTGCGGGAGCCGTCGGACGAGCGGATCGTCCAGCCGTCCTCGTCGTACCTGATCTTGTCGGTGGTGCGGCACAGCCACGGTTCGATGGCGATGGTCAGGCCCGGGTCGAGCTTCATGCCGCGGCGGGCGCGTCCGCTGTTGGCGACGTGCGGGGCCTCGTGCATCGTGCGGCCGATGCCGTGGCCGCCGAAATCGCCGCTGACGCCGTAGCCGTACGAGTGGGCGACCTCGCCGATCGCGGCCGAGACGTCGCCGAGCCGGCCGCCAGGCTGGGCGGCCGCGATGCCGGCTTCGAGGGCGACCTCGGTGGCCTCGATCAGCTTGAGGTCGGCCGGGTCGGGGGTGCCGACGACGAACGAGAGCGCGGAGTCGGCCACCCAGCCGTCGATGCCGACCGCCATGTCGATGCTGAGCAGGTCGCCGTCGCGCAGGACGTAGTCGTGCGGCAGGCCGTGCAGCACCGCGTCGTTGACCGACAGGCAGAGCACGTTACGGAACGGGCCGCGGCCGAACGAGGGGGCATAGTCCCAGTAGCAGGACTCGGCGCCGCGTTCCTTGATCCGGCGGCGGGCGTGGCGCTCGATGTCCATCAGGTTGACGCCGACCGCGGCCACGCCGCTCAGCTCGGCCAGCAGTTCGCCGACGAACCGGCCGGTCACCGCCATCCGGCCGATCTCCTCGGCGGACTTGAGCTCGATCACGACTGCCTCCCTCTCCCGGTACGGTATTTCTATACCGGTATTTTTATACCACGCCCGTTCGGGGCTATGCTGCGGGCATGGTTCGCCAGCCGCTCACCGCCGAACAGATCGCCGCCGGCCAGCGCCTCGGCGCCGCCCTCCGGGTCGCCCGGGCCGGCCGCAGCCTGGTCGAGGTGGCCCTGGCGGCCGGCATGTCCCCCGAAACGCTACGCAAGATCGAGGCCGGTCGCCTCCCCGCGCCCGCTTTCGGCACGGTGGTCTGCCTCAGCCAGGCCCTCGACGTGCCGCTCGGCGACCTGGCCGACATCTGGCTGGCCGACATGCCCATCCGCCAGGCTTCTTAGAGAGACCCGGCCGCCGGCCGGCGACGGCCTTGACCCCGACGGCGCCGGTCCGCAGCGCCGGGGACTCATCCTCCGCCCGTACTTTCGCCTTGGTCTCGCCTTTGTTCTGATGCAGAGGTTCTATGCATAAGGCGCTTGCACCGCCGATCGGCGTCGTCCTAGCGTCGGGGCCATGGCTGACCAGCGTCGTGCTGACCAACGCCACCATGATGCGCGTGATGGCGCACCCCCTGCGCATGCGCATCGTCGGCTCGCTGCGGCTCGACGGGCCGGCGACCTCGGCGATCCTGGCCCGCCGGCTGGCCACCGGCTCCGGCCAGACCAGCCACCACCTGCGGCTGCTGGCCAAGCACGGCTTCGTGATCGAGGCGCCCGAGAAGGGGCGCGGCGCCCACGGGCGGGAACGATGGTGGAAAGCCGCGCATCGGTCGAGCCGGCCTCGGGCTGATCCTGGTGGTCGCCGTCGTGGACGCGGCGGCCGGCGCGATCTTCGGAACCGCCGAGGACGCCTCGCTGCGCAGCATCGTCCCCCTCGAGCAACTGCCCGACGCCGTGGCCCGCAACGAGGCCCGCTCCTACGGCACCGCGCTGGCCGGCCCACCCCTGGCCGGCCCACCCCTGGCCGGCCCACCCCTGGGCGGCGTGCTCTTCAGCCTCGGCCACGCCGTCCCGTTCGCCGCCAACGTCGTCTCCTACCTCGTGTCGATCGTCGCGGTGCTCTTCATCCGCAAACCGTTGCAGGCGCCGCGCTCTCCGGAGAAGCAGGCCTACGGCGCGGCGCTCACCGAGGGGCTGCGCTTCGTCTTCACCCACCCGTTCCTGCGCACGCTGATGCTCGTCGCCGCCCCGATCAACTTCGCCATCACCGGCGTCATCGTGGCGCTCCAGCAGGCGGGCACGAAACCCGCCGTGATCGGCCTGACCGAGACGATCGTCGCCGGCGGCGGCCTGCTGGGCGCCTTCGCGGCCCCCGCCATCCAGCGCCGCCTCAGCCTGGTCACCCTGGTCCGCGCCATCTGCTGGACCGCCGCGATCCTGCTGGCCGGCACCGCCCTGTTCACCTCGAGCATCGCCGCCGCCGTCCCGCTCGGCCTCACGGTCTTCCTCGGCCCGGCCGCCAACGCCGCCCTCTTCGGCTTCCAGGCCGCCATCACCCCCGACCGCCTGCAGGGCCGCGTCATCAGCGTCATCATGGTCGCCGCCACCTCCCTGGCCGCGGCGGCGCCGCTCCTGGCCGGCGCGATTCTGGCCTGGCACGGCCCCGCGGTCGCCATCCTGGTCTTCGCCGCCGCCGCCGCCGCCGTCGCGGGCTCAGCCCTGGTGTCCACCTTCGGCAAAGGCGTCCGATGGACGGCGGCGACGGTTGCGCTTTCCTGATCCGGTACGGGCGCCCGACAAGTCCCCGGCGCTGCGGACGGCCGCCGTCGTGGTCACGACCGTCGCCGGCCGACGGCTGAAATCGGTGGCCCGGCGCCGAGCGCGATCCCTATGCTGGCCCGGCTATGGGTCAATTCATGCACCTTGCGCCCGCGCGGGCCGTTCGGCGGATCGAGCGGTCCGGGTTGTCGGCGCGCAGCCGCGGGTGGTTCGGCGATCGCGGCATCTACTGCATGCCGGTGCTGGCGTCCTTCGACCTGACCCACCAATGGGTGCGGGAGCTGCGCCGGCGGCATCCTGGGCCGTTGGCCGCGGTGCACCTGCGGGTGCCGGACGACGAGCCGGTCACCGTGGGGCGGTACGGCACTGAGCCCCAGCGGGTCACCGCCGCCGAGGCAGTAGCGGCGGTACGAGGGCTGGCCGATCCGCGAGGGTATGAAGTGTTTGTGCCACGGGCCCAGGTCGTGCGGGTCCGCAGCGTTCCGCAGGGCGTCGGATGGCGCTATATGCCGAACGCCCACGGCCGGCGGCCCTGTGCCTGCCCCGCCTGCCTGGGCCGGGGCGAGTGGGGCGCGGCCCGGCTTCGGCGGCGTTTCCCTTACGACACGCCGCTTCCCGGCAAGCCCGACCTGATGGCTCGCCTGCGCGCCGCGGAGTCGTCCGACGACCTGATCGACGTGCTGTGGTTGCTCGGCGCCCGCCGCCGCGGCGGGGCCGAGGAACTGGCCTACCTGGTGGACCACCCGGATCCGGAGGTTCGGGAAGTGCTCGCCGAGACGCTGGAGAGCTACCGCGGCCGGGCGGCGCGCCTGCTTCTCTCCTCATTGGCCGGTCAGGTCAGACAGTCGCCGTTCGCGAGATCGTCGAGCAGCGTCGGACGAGTGGGGGACCAACCGAGCCGCACCGCGTGAGTGAGCTGGAGACGGGCGCGTCCAGGCCGTAAAGGTGGCCATGAACGGGCTGGGGAAGTGAGCAGCCGCCTCTTCGGGGGTCAGCGAAACGGCGGGCAGCTCGAGGCCGCGGGCGATCGTCTCCGCGACGCATCTCAAGGCGACGTTCTCGGCCGTGCCGGGCAGGACGCCGGCGTCCTTCCCGAGAGCGAGGCTGAACAGGACAGCCGCGTCCCGGTGGTGCACGGCGGGCCGGCGGTTGACGCCCTCACCGACGTAGGCCGACACGCCGGTCTTTCGCGCCGTGGCCCGGTCCACCAGTTCCGCATCCACACCCTCCGGCGTGGTCCCCGGATCCTCCTCCTCCTTCTTCGCCACCGCCGCGGTATCCACGGCATCCATCGTCATGGTCATCAGTGCTCTCCTTGATCAGGAGCTGCACCAACTTTCTTACGGTCCCGGTCATCCGGCCGGCCGGTCGGCGGGTGGCCGGACTGATTTCGGCGGCGGTGCAAGGTTGTCCACAGGTCGGGTTTCGTCCACAGGCGCGCCGCCGAGATCGCTGGATCTGGGCATAATTTGCGGTGGACGGAGGCCCCCTGGGAAGGGCGGGGTCTGCGGTGGCGGGCTTTGCCCGATGGGGAGGGCCTGATCGGGCCCAGCGGTCCGCGAAATCGGGTCGCCCCCGGGGTGCTGCGGCCGTCATCATCTCCACGCTTGTTCGGGGCGTGAGGGGGTTTGCGGTGGCGGGGCAGCGGATGGGTGCCGACGACGTGGTGGCGCTGGTCGGGGAGTTGCGGGCGCGGGGCGTGAACGTGTGTGTCGGGGGCGGGTGGGGGGTGGACGCGCTGCTGGGGGAGCAGACCCGCGAGCACTCCGACCTCGATGTGTGGCTGCCGGCCGGTGATCTGGAGCAGGCGTTCCGGGCGCTGGGGCGGTTCGGGGTCGATCGGGTTCAGCCGTGGCCGGGGGATCGGCCGTGGAACTTCGTGCTGCACGACGGGGGACAGCTGCGGGTCGACCTGCACCTGTTCGAAGTGCTGCCGGACGGGTCGATTCACTACGGGTCGGCGGTCGACGGGGTGTCGTTTCCGGCCGAGGCGCTGGGCGGGCACGGCGTCGTGGGCGGGGTGGCGGTGAGCTGTGAGGCGGCCGAGTGGTCGGTGCGGTGGCACACGGGTTATCCGGCCCGGCCGCAGGATCGGCACGACGTGGCGGTGCTGTGCCGGCGATTCGGGATGGCACTGCCCGAAGGTTTTGCCGCCGACCCGGCCGGCGGCCGGGGACGGCCTTGACCAGGGACGGCCTCGGTCCGCAACGCCGTGGACCAATCGGGCGCCCGTACCGTATGGGTTGATTTACCAGACGTCGCCGTTGCGCCAGTCGCAGGCGAGGGTGCCGTCGGGGTCGATCGCGGGGGCGCCGGGGACGGGGCCGGTCGCGGGCGAGGTAGAGGCCGCGGCCGGCGGTGGAGGTGGAGAGCGCGCCCAGGTCATAGGCGCGGTCGATGACACCTTCAGCGGCGGACGGCGGTGCGCTGAGCGGCCGTGAGGTCGGCGGTGGGGATCACGCTGCACGGTACAACGACACGGGCCGTAAGTTGGGGGCATGCGAGAGATCCGGCTTGCCGCCCGGCCGCACGGGTGGCCCACCGACGAGACGTTCGAGATCGCCGACGTGCCGATGCCCGAGGCGGGGCCGGGGCAGGTGCTGGTGCGCAACCTGTTCATGTCGGTCGACCCGTACATGCGCGGGCGGATGAACGACGTGAAGTCCTATGTGCCGCCGTTCGCGGTCGGCGAGCCGCTGGACGGGGGCGCGGTCGGTGAGGTGGTCGCCTCCGAGTCGCCCGAGGTGCCGGTGGGCGCGATCGTGGTGCACGGGCTCGGCTGGCGGGAGTTCGCGGCGGTCGACGCGGCCCGGGTGCGGGTGGTCGACGCTTCGCAAAATGATCCGTCCACCTATCTCGGTGTGCTCGGGATGACGGGCCTGACCGCTTACGTCGGGCTGCTCGACATCGCCCGGTTCTCCAAGGGCGAGACCGTCTTCATCTCGGGCGCGGCCGGGGCGGTCGGCAGCGTGGCCGGGCAGATCGCGAAACTGCGCGGCGCGGGGCGGGTGATCGGCAGTGCGGGCTCGGCCGAGAAGGTGCGCCACCTGACCGAGGACCTCGGATTCGACGTGGCGTTCAACTACCGCGACGCGCCGGTGCGCAAGCAGCTGCGCGAGGCGGCGCCGGACGGCATCGACGTCTACTTCGACAACGTCGGCGGCGACCACCTGGAGGCGGCGATCGGGTCTCTCCGCAAGTACGGGCGGGCGTCGATGTGCGGAGCCGTCTCGGCGTACAACGAGACCTCGGCGCCGGCCGGCCCGCGCAACCTGTCGCTGGCCATCGGCAAGGAGCTCACCCTGCGCGGCTTCATCGTGAGCAACCACAACCGCCGGATGCCGGATTTCCTGGCCGAGGTGGGGCCGTGGGTGCGCGACGGCCTTCTGCAGGGTCGCGAGACGGTCGTCGACGGGCTCGAGAACGCGCCGGCCGCCTTCATCGGGCTGCTGCGAGGCGACAACACCGGGAAGATGGTCGTCAAGCTTTGACGGTGATCACGGTGGAGGCCGGCGTCGACCGGCCCGTGAAATGAAGCAGGTCCTCGAGGCGGGCGCTGCCTAGACTGGCCCGATGACGGTTACGGGGACGGTCCGGGAGTGGCACGCCGACGAGGGCTGGGGCGTCCTCGACTCCCAGGCCACAGCGGGCGGCTGCTGGGCCCATTTCAGCAGTGTGCTGATGGACGGCTACCGTGCACTCGAGCCCGGCCAGGCGGTCTCGTTCGAGTTCGAGCCCGGCCCGCAGGACGGCTTCGACTTCCGGGCCGTCGCCGTCTGGACCGGCGACGAGCGGCCGCCGCCACCGGCTCCGTCCGGCGAGGGATCGGCCTACCACAGCACGCTGACCCTCAACTTCGACTAGCAACACGGCCCCCTACGAAACAGGCGCTAGCGCTTCATGCCGTCCTCGAGGCACCAGAGCAGGAAGTCGTACGTCTCCTGGCCCCGCTCGTCGGTGTCCGCATAGGACGTGGGCTCCTGGGGCCGCTCCCGGATTCGCAGGGCGTCGAGGCCCAGCCGCCGCCACCGCGGGTCGAGCTGCTCGGCGACGTAGCGCCCGGCGCCGCTCTTCGAGGTCAGCTCGCCGGTCGCCAGCAGGTGGTGCAGCCGGGCCACGCCGAGCACCACCCACGCGACCGACGGTTCGTGCTCGCCGACCGCGCTGATGCCGGCCTCGCGGATCCCCTCGTCGTACGTCCGCCAGTAGGTGTCGAGGTTGGTGCGGGTGAAGGCGTGCAGCTCGGCCCGGTCGGTGTGGACCGGTGGCAGCTCGCCGCGGACGACGACCGCCCGTTCGGCCAACTCGTGCCAGGTCACCGGGTTGATGTCGATCGTGCCCTCGGGGTCGAACGTGTCGCGGAAGAACACCGGGCGGCGGCTCACGGCCGGCGCCGGGACGGCCAGATCGCCGGGGGAGCAGTGGAAGCCGTCGAAGGTCAGGTCGGAATGCGCGGCCTTGGTGGCCAGGTGGGCCTCGGCCAGGGCGGCGTGGTCGGGCGGCTGCGCCCACACGCCGACGAAATCGATGTCGCTGCCGGCGAAGAACTCGCCCCAGCACAGCGATCCGTGCAGGAAGAGGCCGGTCAGCGCGCCCGGCGAGCGGGCGTCGATCTCGGACAGGAAGGTGCGGGTCACGTCCTGCACGGCGGCATCCACGGGGCAGACCCTACTGAGGCGGGTCAAGCGCCCCGGCCAGTGACGCGGCCAGCTCGGCGGTGGCGTCGCGCAGCGCTTCGCCGCCCAGCACCCGGAACGGCGCGGGGATCGTGGACAGCTGCCGGGCGTACCAGTGGACGTTGCTGGTGGTGGCGGTCAGCCGGGCCAACTTGCCGTCGCTCTTGAGCCGGCCGAGGCTGCGCGGCAGCCAGGTGACGGCCTCCTCGACCGAGGCCTCGACGAGCACGTCGACCGGGTGCTGCCAGCCCTGCGAGAGGTGTTCCTCCAACGTCCGCAGGGGGTCGAGATCGGCCGGCGGGGCGAACGTCTCCGGCAGCGTCCCGACCCGGACGATCTTGTCGAGGCGCAGCACCCGCATCGCGTCGCGGCGGTGCGACCAGCAGATCAGATACCACCGGCTGTGCCGCAGCACGACGGCCCACGGGTCGACCGCCATCTCGAACTGCGCGTCCTCGCGCCCCCGATAGGTCAGCCGGAGCCGGTGCGCCGCGCCGCAGGCCCCGATCAGCGTCTCGGTCACCGCCGGATCCGGGCTCCGCCCGTCGGGCCGGCGCGGTTCGAGCGGCAGAGGCCGGATCCCCGTGTACGCGGGCAGCCCGCGCATGATCTTGGCGAGCGCCCCGCCGACCAGGTCCTCCGGGTCGGCCGCGTCCTTGTGCCCCTCGAGAACCGCCATGACCAGACCCAGCGCCTCGGCCGCAGTGAAGATCATCGGCGGTAACCGGAGCCCGCGTCCGACCCGGTAGCCGCCGTGCGGCCCGCTCAGCGACTCGATCGGGATGTCGGCCTCGCGCAGGATCGCGATGTAGCGCCGGGACGCACGCTCGGTGACGCCCAGCCGCTCGCCGATCCGCAGCGCCGTGATGCCCGGGCTGTTCTGAATCAGCTCCAGCGTCAGCAGCGCTCGCGCCGTCGGGCTCATGGCCAGTCCCCATTCCGGAAGCAGATCGTCCGCGAGTCTACTCAGTGCGCCCGACCTACGATGCGGCCATGACGACTCCCAGCGCCCGCGCCGTCGATCAGTACGCCTCGACCACCGGCAACCTGTCGGCCCGGATCGCGATCTACGACCACCGCACCAATCCGCAGGACTGGTATTCGTGGCTGGGCGAGCGCCTGCCGCTGACCGGCGACGTGCTCGAGGTCGGCGCGGGCACCGGTGCACTGTGGCGCCGCCTCGACCACCGCTCCCGCGGCGTACGGCTGACCCTGGCCGACTTCTCACCGGCCATGTGCGCGCGTCTGCAGACCGTTCCCGGCGCGACCGTAATGCGCTGCGACGCCACCGCTCTGCCGTTAGCGGACGCCAGTTTCGACACTGTCATCGCCAACCACATGCTTTACCACCTGGACGACCCGGCTGACGGCCTGCGCGAGTTCGCCCGCGTGCTGCGCCCCGGCGGCCGGCTCGCCGTGACCGTCAACGGCCGCGGTCATCTCGCCGAGATCGCCGAGGTGGGGCCGGCGGCGGGACGGCCCGACCTGCAACTGGCCCGGATGAACAACGACTTCGCCGCCGACACGGCCGAGGCGTACCTGGGCCGCTTCTTCCACGGGATCGAGCTCGCGCGCTACCCGAGCGGCTTGGCGATCCCGGACGCCTCGCCGATCCTGACGTATCTCGGCAGCCTCGGCCAGGCCCCGCTCACCGCGGACGAGCGATCCCGCGTGCGCGACTTCGTGAACGCGCGTATTGCCTCGGACGGCGCGTTCCTCGTCCAGCAGCACGCTGTGCTGGTTACTGCGTCGCGGTGACGGTCGGAGTCGGCATGAGGTCGAGCGCGGCCCGGCGCAGGGCGTCGCTACGGGCGTACACCGAGGCCCCCGCGGCCGGCTGCAACCGGCCGTTGATGCTGCTGTAGCTGCCGCCCGCCTCGGTGACGATCAGCGACGTGGCGGCGAAATCCCAGATCTGGCCGCCGGTCTGCACGGCCAGGTCGAGGTCGCCGCGGGCGATCATCAGCGCCGGATGGAGGGGCCAGTGCAGGGCCGGCGTGACGTCCTTGAGCGGCGCCACCAGCTCACGGTTCCACTCCTCGGGGACGACGCCCAGGCGGCTGCCCGCGACCGAGTCGGCCCCGGCCGAGACGTGGATGCTGGTCTCGGCGACCACCCGGCCTCCGACGACGCGACCCTCGAAGGCGCCCCCGCCCCTGGTCGCCCACCAGACGCTGCCCTGGGCCGGGTGCGCGGCCACGGCCGCCTGGACCTCGCCGTCCACCTCGAGGGCGATCAGGATCAGCCAGCGGTTGTCGCCCGCCACGAACAGGGCCGTGCCGTCGATCGGGTCGATGATCCAGCGGCGGCCGCCCGAACCGGTCTGGCCCTCCTCCTCGCCCAGGATGGCGTCGCCGGGGCGGGCGTCGGTCAGCACCTCCCGGATGGCCGTCTCGACGGCGCGGTCGGCCGCGGTGACCACCGAACCGTCGGCCTTGAGTTCGCGGGGCAGGTCGGCCAGGGCCGCGAAGTGCGGCAGCGCCACGGCTGCTCCGGTCACGGCGGCGCGCTGTGCGAGCTGAAGGTCCGTCTCCACGGAGCCCATCCTGCCTTCGATCGGGGGCCGCCGGTCGCGACTCGCGGGAGATGTCACCCGCCTCACTCGCAGGGTGAGCCGCTCAGATGCCGGCTTCAGATGTCGGCGACCGCCAGGCCCACGGTGCCGGGCGGGACCTCGGCCACGATCTCGCCGGCCGGGTTCATCACGCAGGTCGGGCCGAGACCCAGGTGGGTGCCGCCGCGCGTGCCGGTCACGTCGGCCGAGGCCAGCCACAGACCGGTCTCGAGCACCCGCTTGCGGCGCAACTCGTTGTGTTTGGGCTGCCAGTGGAGCGCATTCTCGCGGCGCATCATGTTCTGCGCCGAGCCGACCAGCAGACGCGCACCACGGGCGGCCACAGCCGCGGCGGCGTACGGGTATTGCATGTCGAAACAGATGTTGATCCCGAACCGCACGCCCGCGCAGGTGAAGACCGGATAGTCGCCACCCGCCGTGAAAGCCATCTCGCCGCGGGTCAAGAACGTTTTCCGGTACGCCCCGATCGTGCGCCCGCCGTGCATCACCGCCGCCGTGTTGTAGATGCGGCCCTGCCACCGCTCGATCATGCCGAGCACGATCATCGGCTCGAGATCGAGCCGCAGATCCGCGGGCCGGGCAAACCGCTCCAGGTGCTCGGGCGTCACGACATAGCCCTGCAGAAAGCACTCCGGAAAGACCAGCAGATCGACGCCCTCGGCCTGACCCGCGAAATCCCGCACGACGTCGAGCGCAGCCTCGACATCCCCCAGAATCTCCGGCGTCTGACAAACCCCGACGCGCATCAGGACGGCCGGGGGTCAATACGCATGCCCGCAGTCTGCCGGACTCCCCGGCGATGCGCACCCGGGTGGGTGGGCTGGATAGGAGTAGTAACGGCGGGACAGCACCCGCGTGTGGCGGCGGGAAGGCCGGCCGGATGCTTGCGGGATCGCTGTCGACTAGCGGTGGGTTCGGCGCGGCCGGCCGGCGTAGAGGTGGGTCCGCTGCTCGACGTCGTGATGGGGCGCGGCGGTGGTGAAGATGTCCGGGTGGGTGGCGGCCGTCGTGATGTAAATCAGCCAGTCCTCGCGGGCCTGCTCATGACCGCCGCTCAGCACGGTCGCCAGCGGGACGTAACCGCTCGTCTGGTCGGCGAGAACGTCGTGGATGACCACTTCGCCGTCCGGCAGCGAGGCGGGCAGCACCGCCGGGACGCTCGACCCGCGGCGCGCGTTCGCGTGCGGTGCGCCTCGGGCGTCAGCGGTCCAGCGCACCCGCACCCGCTGAATAGTGATCACACGGACGACGGTAACCCCAGGCTGCCGCGACGCCGGGCCGTCGCGGGCGGACGGCCCGGTGTCGCCGGGCGCGGAACTGTGCGGCCCGGTTCGCGCTGGTGCGGTTGCCGGGCCCCACGTCGCGTATATCTGCCTCTGTTATGGGGCGTGCAGGGTGAGGGTGGTCCAGGCGCCGACGTGGACGCGGTCGCCGTTGGTCAAGGAGCGGGACTGGCCGGCGGTGAGGGGCTGCTGCTCGTCGTTGACGTAGGTGCCGTTGGTGGAGCCGACGTCGGAGACCAGCCAGACTCCGTCGACGCTCAGGGTGAGCAGGGCGTGGGAGTGCGAGACGCCGGGGTCGTCGTCGGCCAGGTCGATCTCGGGGTGGGTGCCCTTGGAGGAGCTCTTGCGACCGATTCTGACCTGGGGCGGGGGCAGCGGCACCGTGCGGGTGGGGCCGTTCGACGGGAACTCGATGCCGTCGATCGCGTTCTCCTCGAAGTAGGCGCGGTCGGGGGCGATGGTGACCGTCCAGCCCGCCGTGGCGACCGGGGAAGAGGCTGCAACCGGCGGGGCCGGCGTCGGGATGCGGCCGGTGTCGTGGTCGTAACCGCAGTCCTCGCAGAAGCGGCCCGAGCCGGCCCGAGGGGTGCCGCAGTGGGGGCACGGCGGGCCGGCGGCCGGCGCGGGAGCCGCGGCGGCCGGAGCCGGATCGGCCTGAGCCGGTGCGGCACCGTCGATCTTGGCGCCGCAGGTGTCGCAGAAGTCGCTCTCCTCGGAGACGTGACCCTTCGGGCAGGCGTACGTGGTCACTGGCCGCGCCCCACCCGCACGGTCTTCGTCGACCGGGTGTCCAGCGCCATCTCGTCGGCCGCGGCCACCTTGCGCCGCAGCCGCACCGTGCCGGTCGCCGCGTCCTCGATGTCGACGACCGTGGCCAGCAGTTCCTCGGTGGCCTTATTGCCGCTCTCGTGCGCGAGCTGCGCCGCCCGACCGAATTTGATCGTCGCCGTGTGGTCGTCGCCGGCCTTGCGCGCCTCGATCCCTTCCTGGATCGCGTCGGCCAGCTCGGCCTGCCCGGTGTAGTGGGCGACCTGCCGGTTGATCCGGGTCGACAGTGCCGCGTCGTCCGTCCACACCGCCCGGACCAGGCTCTGCGCGTGCACCGTGTCACCCTCGACGATGGAGACGCGGGCGGCCAGCATCTCGTCGCCCGCGGCGCCCGGTGGCACGTCGATGCACACGTGGTAGTCGCGGCTCTCGGCCCCCCACGAGCCCAGCGGGTAACGCCCGGCCCGCGCCCCGTCGGCGACCCGCTTGCCGGTCAGGTCGGCCACCTGCGGCTCCACCTGCTTGACGAAGCGCACCGTCGCGTTGACCGGCGTCCACACCTTGAGCTGCACGTCGGCGCTGGTCTTGCCCATGGCGGCCGTCATCATCTGCTCGAAGGCGGCGGTCAGCCCGGCCGGGCTGGCCACGATGTCGACCGTGCCCAGCATTGCCGCGGCGATCTTGCGGAGTTCGGAGACTTTCCAGTTCGTGCCCACGCCCCGGCAGTCGGCGGTGAATTTGCCGGCGATCGAGTCGAGCACGCTCTCGAGGTAGCCCGCCCGCTCGCCGTTGTCGCCGTCGGTGAGCAGGATGGCGTGTGCGATGTCGCCCGGCCGTTGCGCGAACAGCTGGGCCGCGAGCAACAGCCAGGCGCCCATCGCGGTGCCGCCACTGGCGTGCAGCCGGTCGATGGCCCAGGTCGCCTCGGCCCGGGTCTGGGCCGACGAGATGGCGAGCTCGCCGGGCGCCGGGAAGAGCTGCTGCGCGGTGCCGACGCCGGCGATGAGCGCGAAGTGCACGCCGTCGTCGATGCAGTTGACGGCGGCCTTGGCGGCCTGCCGGGCGGCCGCGATGCGGCCCTCGGCCTGCATCGAGCCGGAGGCGTCGACGATGATGATCTCGGTGGCGCCGGCGGTGCGGTGGCCGCCCTCGCTGCCCGACGAGGTGACCGTGACGATCGCGTTGACCTCGGCCGCGCCCAGGGCGAGGTATTCGTTCTGGAAGGCCTCGGCGGTGTAGGTCATGCCTGCTCCTCTACGGCGGGGTCAGCAGAAACGGAAGAAGACGGGGCAACCGGAATCAGAGCCACGGTGATGTTGTCGGCGCCGCCGGCGGTGATCGCGTAATCGGTCAGCCACCGGGCCGCCGAGATCAGGGTGCCCAACTCGCGCAACCCCTCGCGCACGGCGGCCGCGAACGCCCCCGGGTCGGTCAGGTAGTTCCAGAGCCCGTCGCTGCACAGCACGAGGTGGCCGACCGCCCCGACCCGGAATTCCGCAGTACGCGGCGTGACCGTCCCGGCGTCCGCGCCCAGCCAGGCCGTGATCGCGTGGGCCTTGGGGTCGCGCATCGCCTGTTCCGGGTCGGCGCCCAGGGCGATGACGTGGGTGGCCCACGAGTCGTCCTCGGTGAGCTGCTCGGCCGGCCCGTCGGCGGGCACCCAGTAGGCGCGGCTGTCGCCGATCCAGCCGACCGTCACCGAGTCGCCGCGCACCGCGGCCGCCACGATCGTGCAGGCCGGGTTGGACGCTTCCCGGCGCGGGTCGCCGTTGCCGGCCAGCTCGGCCACGGCTTTCTGGGCCGCCCCGATGGCCGCCGCGACGTCGCCCTCGCTCAGCCGGGCGCCGGTCGCCTCGACCGCGGTCAGCGAGGCCACGTCCGGGTCGAACGAGGAGGACACCCCGTCGCTGACCACCACGTCGATCTCGTCGCCGCGGGTGGCGAGCCACATCGCGTCCTCGTTGCGGTGGTGGCGCAGCCCGCGGTCGGTCACCGCCGCCGCCACCTCGCCGCAGTCGGTCTCGAGGTGGTCGCGTTCCCGGGCGGCGAGCATGCCGCACTGCTCGCAGTAGCCGTCCGCGCCGACCGCGCCGGCCGTGCCGCAGTGCGGGCACGCGGGCCGGCCGGGCGAGGACTGGGGCACCAGGGAACGTCCGCAGACCTCGCAGAACGTTGCTCCGGCGGCGCGCTCATCGGCGCACGAGGCGCAGTCGGTCATGGTCATCGTGCCTCGCTGTCGCAGTTGGTGCTGAAGTCGGCGGCCTTGGTGCTGAAGTAGGCGGCCCAAGTATTCCCCCCGCGGGCCGCCGTGCTCATGTGCGGGTCCGGGGCCGGGCCGCGTTGGCCTGATCGACCAGGCGGATCTTGTCGGTGCCGTGGGCGGCCCGGGCCATCTCCCGGTACGCCTCCTCGAGCGCGAGCCGGATGTCGCGTTCCCGCACGTGCCCGTGCCGGCCCGGCGCGAGCACGACCGCCGGCAGCGTCTTCCCGCCGGTGACGTTGCGCAGCGCCTGTTCGAGCAGTTCGGCCCGCAGCGCCGCCAGCTGGGCCGCCTCCACCTCGAGCCGGTCGATCAGCGCGGCCGCCGCGGTCAGCGCATCCACGTCCGGCGCGGCCGACGGATGGGCCCGCACCAGGGCCCGCACCGCGCCGACCTGCGAGCTGCGATAGGCCGACGAGGTGCCCGGCACCCGGCTGTACGCCTCGACGGCCCCGCTGCGGTCGCCGGTGCTCAGCCGGCATCGGGCCAGCCCGGCCGCGGCCGCCGTGTAGGCCGGGTCGGTCCGGCTGACCACGTCGTAGTAGCCGGCCGCGGCCGCGTTGCCCGCCAGCTCGAGGGTGAGCCCGAGCGCGAGTTGCGGCGCCAGCTCGCCCGGAAGCGCCGAGTAGACCGCCTCGAACCGCTGCCGCGCCTGGTCGTACTTCTGCGCGGCCAGCTGGAGCAGCCCGTCGTACCAGGCCACCCGCCAGTCCGAGCCGAACGTCGAGATCAGCCGGTCGCACTCCTGCCGGGCGCCCTCGAACGCGCCGTCCCGGGCGCCCAGGTCGATGTGGGCCCGCAACGCCCGCAGCCGCACCTCGACCGTGTCGGCCGGGGCGGTGGACAGCAGGGTCAGCACCTCGCCCGGGTCGGTGACGGTCACCGAGGCCAGGAAGGCAGCCGCCGGGTCGGTGAGATCCATCAGCGGCGTCGGCAGGTCTTGCCAGCGCGGCACCTCGGAGCGGGGGTCGGTGCGCAGCTCGCCGGTGAACAGCCGGGACGCGGCCGGGTGGGGGATGCCGCCGGTCGCCAGCACCTGCCGCAGCACGCCCAGCATCTGCTCGGTCATCTCGGCCGCGTCGACGAACCGCTCGCCCGGTTCCTTGCGGGTGGCCCGGTCGAGCAGCCGGTAGAACGACTCGAACCGCTGGTAGACCTCGAACTCGCCGCGGTCGGGCAGGCTGTCGGCGAACGTGTTCTGGTAGCCGCGGAAGTCGGTGGTGAGCACGGCCAGCGTCCGGCCGATGGTGAAGAGGTCCGACGCGATCGACGGGCCCAGGGCGGCCATCTCGGGCGCCTGATAGCCGACCGTGCCGTAGAGCGCCGCGTCGTGGTCGTCGATGTGCACGACGCCGCCGAGGTCGATCAGTTTCATCTGGTCGCCGGCCTGGATCACGTTGTCCGGCTTGAAGTCGCAGTAGATCAGGCCCCGGTCGTGCAGGTAGCCGAAGGCCGGCATGATCTCGAGCACGTAGGCCAGCGCCTGGTCGACCGGCAGCGGGTCGATCCGGCCGCCGTTGATCTTCATCCTGTCCTTGAGGATGCCCTTGAGCGACTCCCCGCCGACGTACTCCATGACGATGTAGCCGGCGCCCTCGTGCTCGACGAAGTTGTAGATCTTGACGATATTCGGGTGCTCGACCTCGGCCAGGAACCGCCGCTCGGCCACCGCGGCCGCCAGCGCGTCCTCGTCGCCCGAGTTGAGCAGGCCCTTGAGCACCACCCAGCGGTCCGACACGTTCTTGTCGACGGCCAGGTAGATCCAGCCCAGCCCGCCGTGCGCGAGCGCGCCGACCACCTCGTACTGCCCGCCGATCAGGTCGCCCTTGACCAGCTTGGGCGTGAAGTTGAAGGCCTCGCCGCAGGCCGGGCAGAAGCCGGACGTGCGGCCGGGGCGGTCACCGCGGGTGCGGCCGACCGCGTTGCCGCACTTCGAGCAGTACCGCTTCGACTCGGGCACCTCGGCCGTGGTCATGACGGCCGTCGAGGGGTCGGCCGGCACGAGGGGCTGGATGTCGACCAGACCCCCGCCGAAGCGGCGGCGCGATCCGGTGCGGGCGCTGCCGGTCCGGGCCGACCCGGCCGTACGCGTCGACAAGGCGGAGGTGCGCACCGAAGGGCTGGTCGCCTCCCGGGGTTGGGGAACGGGGGCCGCTCCCGCCCGCGGGGCCATGCCACAGGTGTCGCAGTATCCGTCCTCGATCGTCCCGGGACAGTTACGTTCGCACTTCATCGGCCATCCTTCGCGATCGTGGCGGTCAGCGCCTCCTGGTAGGCGCTGACGGCCCGGCGAGCCACGGCCAGATCGCAGGGCGCGGTGTAGAGCGCCGTCCGAGCCGTCGTGGCCAGGGGAGAGAGAACGGGGTGCTCGCCCAGCCCGCGCCGCAGCGCCTTGGCCTGATAGGCGTCGAGCCGGCCGCGCAGCTCGTTGCGGGCCGCGAGCAGCCCGCCGTTGTGGGCGGCGCCGTCGCGCAGCCCGGTCAGCCGCTCGCGGGCCCGCCGTGACCAGTCGGCCAGTTTCGGGCTGACCAGCGCCCAGTGCCCGGCCGCGGCCAGCGCGTCGATCCCGGCCAGGTCGTACCGCAGGTCGCCGGTCGGCACGGCCGCGATCTCGTGCGGCGGGAAGCGGTCGGCCGCCGTCTCCGCGGCCGCGTGGGCCTCGGCCGTGGCCGCGGTGACCTCGGTGGCGAGGCGGCGCGCGTCGGCCAGCCGCTGGGTCAGGGCCTCGCGCAGCTCGCCGGCCGAGGTGCGCTCGGCGTCGGCCCGCTGGATCAGGGTGCGGACGGCGGCGAGGTCGCGTTCCTCGACGCCGAGCGGATCGCCGGCCAGGGTCGCGGTGAACTGCCCCAGCCGCCGGTCGGCCTCGTCGATGGTGGCCGTGCTGCCACCGGCCTCGCGGGTCAGCCGGCGCACCGTCTCGAGCGCGCCGGCTGCCTCGGCCGCCGCGGGGAGCAGCTTGTCCCACGCCTCGCCGGCCCGGGTGGCGACGCCGACCGCGGTGGCGAACGCGGCCTCCATCGCCGACAGCAGCCGGCCGGGCGTGGTGGTCGTGCTGACCTGGCCCGGGCCGAGCAGCCCGCGCTGGGCCAGCGGCACGGTCCTGGTGGAGAGCAGGATCGACTCGCCGAGCACCTCGTGGGCGAACTGGGCCCGCTCGGTGTCGTTCGGGCGCCGCAGATCGCGCAGCGCCTGGGCCCGCGCGATCGACTGGGTGAGCAGCCCGTACCCGTCCCAGAGCTCGGTCAGCGCCTCGGTCGCGTCGGTCCAGGCGGCCGCCGTACGCCCGGTCAGCGGGGATTTGTCCAGCTCCTTGCGGGCCGGGTTGTCGTCCAGGTCGACCAGGTTGGCCGCGATCGCCGTCACCGCGGTCTCCAGGCGCAGCAGTTCCGCCTCCGCCTGAGCCGTCATTTGTACTGGGCCTTGGGCGGCGGCGGGGCCGCACCGAAGTCACCGAGCCACTTCTCGTACGTCTTGGTCCAGGTGCCGTCGGCGCGGTTGCGCTCGAGCACGGCGTTGACGAACCGGGCGAACTCGGGGTGCGCCGGCGACATGGCCATCGCGTACGGCTCCTCGGTGAACCGCTTACCGATCACCTTGGCGAACGGGTCCTGGGCGGCCATCCCGGTCAGGATCGTGTCGTCGGTCGAGATGCCGTCGACCTCGTTGCGCTGGAACGCGACCAGGCAGTCGCCGAAGGACGCCCGCGACACCGCGATCGGCTTGGACGCCACCTTGCCGATGTTCTCGAACGAGGTGGAACCGGCGGCCGAGCACACCTTCTTCCCGCCCAGATCCTCGATGCTCTTCGCGTCCGAGTCCGAGGACACGAGCACCTTCTGCCCGGCTTCGTAGTAGATGCTGGAGAAGATCACGTCCTGCCAGCGGTCGCAGTTGGCCGTCATCGTGTCGGCGACGATATCGACCGAGCCGTCGACGGCGGAACTGACCCGCTTGTCGTACGCGATGACTTTGATCTGAATTCTGGACGGATCCCCGAAGATGGCCTGGGCGATCTGCCGTCCCATGTCGACGTCGAAGCCCTCGACCTTCCCGCTGAACGGGTTGCGCGAGCTGAACAGCAACGTGTCCTGGCTGGTGCCGAGGACCAGCCGCCCGCGTTTGCGGATCGTCTCCATGTAGCTGCCCGCGGGGAAGGCGCCCGGCGCCGGCAGGGCACCGTCGGGGCGCAGGCTGGCCCGCGGATTGCACTGGGGCACAGCGCCCTTCGGGGCAGCCGCCTCCGGGGCCGCGGCGGTGGCCTGCGGCTGGGCGGCGGTCACCTCCAGCGGGCTGGCGTCGCCGGAACAGCCGGCGAGGGCGGTCGCGGCCAGCGTGGTCGCGACCAGAGCGGCACGGATGCGCATCAGCGGTACTCCTCCAGTCGCGCGCGGAGCCCGGCGAAGGCGAGGAAGCAGATCAGCAGGGCCAGCACCGGGGCCAGGAAGGCGAGCAGGCCCAGCCCGTTGCCGGCGGCGCCGATCTCGTCGGTGAAGAACGCCTTGCGGTTGTCCAGCGAGTAGTCGAGGTCGGCCCGCATGCTCTCGAACGGCTGGGTCGTCCGGGCGCCGATGGCCAGGGCGACCGCGCCGTCGTAGTCGCCCTTGTCGTCCAGCGCCCGCACCTCGCGGTGCCGGTTGTCGTAGGCCTTGAACGAGGCGGCCGCGCGGTCCATCGCCGCCCCCAGGTCTTCGTCGAGCCCGGCGTAGCCGTTGATCAGCGGGCCGCGCTCCTGGATCAGCCGCTTGTAAACCGCGGCATAGTCGTCCTCGTAGGCCGCTCCGCTGCCCCGGGCGGCCAGCGTCAGGGCCTCGTCGCCGCGCGCCTGCAAGGCCAGGATGCGGCTCTCAGCGATCGACGCCACCGGGCCGGAACCCTTGTCGGCCGCCCGGTCGAGGTGCCGCTGCTGGGAGATCAGGATCGACCCGGCCCCGACCAGCAGCAGCAGGGCGAGCCCGGTGGCCCCCAGCAACGGCACGTTGAACGTGCGGTGCGTGTGCCGGCTCAGGTAGCGCTGGGTGAGGACGAGCGCGATGAGCAGGGCCAGCAGGCTGAGCATCAGCAACGCCATCCAGCTCAGGGCGGCGGCCTGGCCGTACCCGTCGTCGACCTCCGTCTGCGCGACGCGGAACAGCTCGCGCGCCTGCGGCAGCAGGGTCTCGCGGCTGAGCTTGGACGCCTCGGAGAGGTAGGACGCGCCGACCGGCAGGCCCTGGCGGTTGTTGGCCCGGGCCGTGGCCACCAGCGCGGAGTATTCGGAGACGCCGGCCGACAGCGCGCGCACGGCGTCACCGGCGTCGCCGTACTCGGCGGTGCGCCGGGCCGCCGACGTGAGCGCGAGACCGGCCCGTTCCAGGTCGTCGTCGTAGCGGCGGGTCAGCGCGGCCGGTTCGAGCCCACCGGCCAGGAACGCCTGCGCGGCGGTGGTGTCGGCGTCGGCCAGGGCCGAGTAGATCGTCTCGGCCTCGATCAGCAGCGGTTGCGCGCGGCCGCCGAGGTCGCTCGTGCCGGCCCGGGCCGCCGAGCCCGCGACGGCGGCCAGCAGACCGCTGAGCAGGCCGAGCGCGACCAGGGTGGCGATCAGCAGCTGGAGCCGGCCGGGCGAGGTCTGCCGCAGTCCGCCGATGCGCCGGAGCACGCTGGCTTTCCGCTCGATCCTGGGTGTCGGCCGGGCCGCCAGGGCAGTGGTCAATCTTCCTCCCCGCGCAGTTGTGCGGCCCCTACTGTGAGGCATCGACGCAAACGCCCGGCAGCCGGGGGCCGCCGGGCGTTCGTGGTGAAAGCGTCAGCTGAGCTCGCGTTTGAGCAGCTTGCCGGTCGCGGTCATGGGCAGCGACTCGACGACGGCGACCATCCGCGGATATTTGTACGCCGCCATCTGCTCGCGGCCCCAGGTGACCAGCTCGTCCTCGGTGGCCGTCGCGCCCGGCTTGAGGATCACGAACGCCTTGACCTCCTCGCCGTGGCTCGGGTGCGGCACGCCGATCACCGCGGCCAGCGAGACCGCCTCGTGGGTCATCAGGACCTCTTCGATCTCACGCGGGTAGACGTTGAAGCCACCCCGGATGATCATGTCCTTGGCCCGGTCGACGATGTAGTAGTAGCCGTCCTTGTCGCGCCGGCCCAGGTCGCCGCTGCGGAACCAGCCGTCCCGCATGACCTCGGCCGTCGCCTCGGGCCGGTTGTAGTAGCCGCGCATGATGTTGTGGCCGCGGATCGCGATCTCACCGATCTCGTCGGCCGCGTCGACCGTGTTCCACTCGGCGTCGATCAGCTTGACCTCGACACCCCAGATCGGGACGCCGATCGAGCCCGGCCGCGGGTCGGCCCCCGGCTTGCTGAACGTGGCCACCGGCGAGGTCTCGGACAGCCCGTACCCCTCGAGGATGGTCACCCCGAAGCGTTCCTTGACCGCCTTGATGATCTCGACGGGCAGGCTGGAGCCGCCGGCCACGGCGACCCGCATGTTGCCCGCGATGCGCTCGACGTCGACGTCGTCGGTGAGCGCGTTGAGCAGGCCCCAGTACATGGTCGGCACACCCGCGAAGAATGTCACGTTCTCGGTCTCGAGCAGCTTGACCGCGGCCGCCGCGTCGAACCGGGGGAGCAGCACCAGGGTGGCGGCGGTGGCGAAGCCGGCGTTCATGTTGACCGACGAGCCGAACGAGTGGAACAGCGGCAGCACCAGCAGGTGGGTGTCGGTGCCGGGCGCGCTGCCGAACAGCCGGTTGCAGGTGAGCGCGTTCATCAGCAGGTTCGAGTGCGACAGCTCGGCGCCCTTGGCCTGGCCGGTGGTGCCGCTGGTGTAGAGGATGACGGCCGGGTCGGTCTCGGGCAGCAGCACGGCCTCGAAGACCGGCGACTTGCCGGCCAGCCCGGCGCCCAGCGTCTCGGCCCCCTCGATCGGCGACGGCGCGGCCGGGTCGGCGGTGATCAGGAAGAACGTCTCGCAGTCGTCGGTCTGCCCGAACCCGGCGAAGCCCTCGGCGCCCATCGGCAGCTCGGGGGTGCCCTGGAAGCACAGGTAGGCCTTGGCCTGCGAGTCCTTCAGGTGATAGGCGATCTCACGCCCCTTGAGCAGCACGTTCAGCGGCACCACGACCGCGCCGGCCTTGAGGATCCCGTAGTAGACGATCGGGAAGAACGGCAGGTTGGGGCAGGAGAGCGCGACCTTGTCGCCGGGCTCGATGCCCCGTTCGACCAGCAGGTTCGCCACCTGGTTGGCGGCCGCGTCGACCTGGGCGTAGGTCAGGCGCCGGTCACCGAGGACGACCGCCGCCCGTTCCGGGTAGGTGCGGGCGCTGTCCTCGAGCAGGATCGAGAGGTTGAGCATGCGGTCGTTCCCCTTCACAGTGGTGATGTGACTGCGGTCTCATCCCAACACGAGCCCGCGGAGCTGAGAAACCCTCCGTTTCGGTTTTGTTTCCTCCACCTCGGGCTGCTCAGCGGCCGATCAGTGACCGCCAGGGTGAACGCCGCAGACCGCGCGGCATCGAGGGGACGTACCGCCGGGCCGGGTCGGGCTCGTCCAGACGGGCCTGCAGTCTCGACGGCGCCCACGGGCCTTTGCCCTGGGCCCGCCGGGCGTAGAGCGGGCCGAACCAGTGCCAGGCCGGCGGGGACGGCGGCAGGCCGAGCCAGTCGCCCAGCGGCGCGAGACAGGGCTCACCGGCCGCTCGGCGGGCCCCCCGCAACGTCTCGGCCGGGTCGAGCCCGGCGTCCAGCGAATGGACGGCGACCGGGCCACGATGTCGTCCGACCGGTACCGCTCGTACCAGCGCACGACCAGCACGTCGATCTTGCGTTCGCTCACCCGGCCGGCTTAGACCGTGTGTCAGTTGGAGTTGTTACTGGTCAACAGGTTGAGTCGGACTGCGCGGCGGTAGCAGATGACAGCGCAGGCCAGGCGCAGGAATCCGAGGAAGTGGGAATCCAGCTTCTCGTAGCGGCGGACCAAACGCCGGAACCGGGTGGTCCACTCCAGGCAGCGTTCGATCACGTAGCGGTACTGACCCAGCCGGGTCGAGGACTCGATGCCCTTACGGGCGATCCGCGCGGTGATGTTGCGTGCGCGCAGCAACTCACGGCAGATCGCGTAGTCGTAGCCCTTGTCACCGTGCAGCTTCAGCGGCCGTTTCCTCGGTCGGCCGGCCGGCTGACGTACCGGGGCGAGACCGTCGACCATTTCCTGGAACATCAGATGGTCGTTGAGGTTGGCGGCGGAGATATCCACATGCAGTGGCAGCCCGCCACGATCGCTGATCGCGTGGATCTTGGAGCCGGGCTTGCCCCGGTCTACCGGGCTGGGTCCGGTCAAGTTCCCCTTTTAACCGCCCGTACATGCATGGCGTCGATGCTCGCCCTCGACCAGTCGATCTGGCCGGCCGCACCAAGCACGTCGAGTACGGCCTGGTGCACAGCGGTCATCACCCCAGCCGCGACCCACTGGGCGAACCGGCGGTGCGCGGTACGCCAGTGCACCGGGAACGAAGCCGGCAGCTTGCGCCACGAACAGCCGGACTCCAGCACGTACAAGATCGCCGCGAGCGTCGCCCGATCATCACTGCGCGATCGCCCGCCGCCTTGGTGCCTTTCCGGACACGGCGGCAGCAACGGCTGCGCGAGACGCCACAACGCCTCCGGGCAGTACTTCTGAACGTCATCCACACCCGGTCAACGAATGACCTTGCACTTCAACAACCCCAACTGACACACGGTCTTAGAAAGGGCCCGGCGATCCCTGGCCGCCGCCCGAGCGCAGCTGGGCCAGCACGAGCGGGTCGATCGACCCGGCCACGATCCGCATCTCCAGGTTCTCGATGCCCGCCCACGAGGCCAGCGACTCGTCCAGGTCGCCGCCGACATGACCCGCCTCGGCCAGCCGCGCCGCCACCTCGTCGGCCAGCGCGCCGGTCAGCGGCAGCAACGTCGCCGGGTCGGGGAACTCGAAGTAGAGGCTGTGCATCTCGAGCAGCCGGCCCAGCTCGCCGACCGGGTCGGGGTGGTCGTCCACCCGCAGGTCGGCCAGCACGTCGCTGGTGCCGCCGTAGCCCAGGCCCTTGGCCACCACCAGCAGCGCCGCGCTCTGCCGTCCGCGCCGGTCGCCGCCGGCCCGGTCACCGGCTCGCAGCGCCGCCAGCAGCCGGTAGGCCAGCCGGGGCTGGTCGCCGCCGGACAGCCAGGTCGTCTCCATGTCGCCGACCACCTGCGGCCCGGCCAGCATGTTGCCCTGGATCGCGTAGCCGTCGCCGGCCGTCCCGCCGGCCCAGTCGTGGCACTGGTCGCCGGTGAACGTGGCGCCCGGGCCCGCGGCGCCGACCACGCCGACCTGCCGGTGCTCGATCGGGCCGTCGTCGGCCGCGATCAGCGCCTTCACGGTCTCGGTCGCGGCCACGCCGGTGCCGAGCAGCGCGAGGGCCTGGGGGCGGTAGGCGAGGTTCGCGTACGACTGGGTGGCGACCGCGCCGACGTCGGCCAGCGCGGCCGGGACGGCGGCCCCGACTCCCAGGAACTTGCTGGCCACGGCCACACCGATGGCCTGGCCGTCGGCCGACCGGGCCACGATCGAGAAGGTCATGCCGCGAACCATATCCGTAACACCGAAGGCGCAGACTGGCATCCATGCAGTGGCTGACGATCGCGACCGAGTCGGAGGTCGGCACCCGCCCGCTCGCGGTGACGGCCGATGGCGTGCCCCTGGTGGTGCTGCGGCCGGCGCCGGGGGCCGAGCCGGTCGTGTTCGCCGATCGGTGCCCGCACCGGCTGGTGCCGTTGTCGGCGGCGACGCTCGAGGACGGGCGGTTGCGCTGCGCCTATCACGGGTGGGAGTTCGACAGCACGGGCGCCTGTGTCGCGCTGCCGTCGCAGGAGGGCGTGCCGCCGAGGGCCAGCCTGCCGCCGGGGCCGCGGGTGCGGGTCGCCGACGGGAAGGTGTCGGTCGCGGCGGACGACCTGCCCGCGCCCGACCCGTCCGACCTGTTCACCAACGAGGACGAGTCGCTGCTGCGGGCCTGGCACCCGGTCGGCCTGGTCTCCGAGACGCCCTCGTCCGTCCGGCTGGTGGGGCGCGAGTTCGACGTCGCGTCCTCGCGCACCGTCGAGCGCTGGGGCATGGTCTGGCTCGCCCCTTCGGAGCCATTGACCGAGCTGTTTCCGGACCCGGACGAGGACGACCGGGCGTACGTGGGGGCCTGGTTGCCGCCGGTGCGGACGCCGGCCTCGGCCGGCGTGGTCGCCGACAACTTCCTCGACGTCGCCCACTTCCCGTTCGTGCACGCCGAGACGTTCGGCGCGCCCGAGGAGAAGCTGGTCGAGCGGTACGAGGTGATCACCGAGGAGTTCGGCTGCCGCAGCATCCAGGAGCAGTGGTTCGACAACCCGGAGGACCCGGGCGTGGCGGCCGGGCTGCGGCCGCTGCGGCAGAGACGCCGGGCCACGTACGTGTATCGGGCGCCGTTCCAGCTCATGCTCCGGCTCGAGGAGCTCGACGCCGGGGCGGTCAAGACGATCCTGTTCTTCAGCCAACCCGAATCGCTGACCAGCACCCGCGTCTACACCAAGATGCTGCTGCACGGGATCGGCGGCGTACCGGACCCGGGGCCCGACATCGTGCAGAGCGAGGTCGACTTCGAGGACAGGGTGCTGATGGAGGACGTCGCCCTGCAGCACAAGATGCGGCTCACCGGGCTGCCCCTGCGGACCAGGGACGAGCTGCACGTGCGGGCGGACCTCCTGGGCGTCCACCTGCGCCGGGTGCTGACCGCCTTCCAAGGGGCCGCGTCGTGATCGATCTGGTGCTGCGCAACACGTCGGTGGGCGATCTGGGCATCGACGGGGGAGTGTTCGTCGAGCCCGGCGAGGCCCGCGAGACCCGGGATCTGGGCGGCCGGCTGGTCACGCCGCCGCTGGTCGAGCCGCACATCCACCTCGACGCGGTGCTCACCGTCGGCCAGCCCCGGCCCAACGTGTCGGGCTCGCTGTTCGAGGGCATCGCGATCTGGGGCGAACGCGTCGAGTCGCTCACGGTCGAGGACGTGAAAAATCGGGCCCGGCAGGTGCTGCGCTGGCAGCTGGCCTGCGGGGTGCAGCACGTTCGCAGCCACGTCGACGTCTGCGACCCGTCGCTGCGCGCGCTGCGGGCGCTGGTCGAGCTGCGCGAGGAGGTCCGCGGCCTGATCGACCTGCAGCTGGTCGCGTTCCCGCAGCAGGGCATCCTCGGCTTCGACGGCGGCGTCGAGCTGATGCGGCGGGCGGTCGAGCTGGGGGCCGACGTGGTGGGGGCCATCCCGCACTACGAGCTGACCCGCGAGGACGGTGTCGAGTCGGTGCGCTTCGCCATGGCGCTGGCGCAGGAGCACGGGCTGCGGGTCGACATCCACTGCGACGAGACCGACGACGAGCACTCCCGGTTCGTCGAGACGATGGTGGCCGAGACGATCCGGCGTGGCCTGTCGGGCCGGGTCACGGCGAGCCACACCACGGCCATGCATTCCTACAACGCCGCGTACGCGAGCCGGTTGATCGCCACCATCGCCCGGGCCGGCCTGCACATGGTGACCAACCCGCTGGACAACGCCGTGCTCCAGGGCCGCTTCGACAGCGGGCCGATCCGCCGCGGCCACACCCGGGTCAAGCAGCTGCTCGAGGCCGGCGTCAACGTCGCGATCGGCCACGACTCGGTGATGGACCCCTGGTATCCGCTCGGCTACGGCGACCCGCTGCAGGCCGCCTTCGTGCTCGCGCACCTGGGCCACATGAGCGGCGACCAGGAGCTGCGCACCCTCCTCGACATGATCACGGTAGCGCCCGCCGCCGCCCTCGGCGTGCCCGGCTACGGGCTGCACCTCGGAGCGCCGGCCAGCCTGGTCGTCTTCGATGCCCGGTCCCCGGCCGAGGCGTTGCGCCTGCAGCGGCCCCGGCAGCTGGTGCTGCGGGCGGGTCAGGTCGTTGCCGCGACCGAGCCGGCCCGCAGCACCGTCGTCTGGCACGGCAAGGAGGAAGAGGTCACCTTCCAGCCGCGCTCATGAGGCGGTGAGGACGTCGTCGATCTGGCCCGTGGCCAGGCGCAGACCCTCCTCCATGCCCATCTTGGCCATCTCCTGCAGCTGCTCGAGGCTGACGAACTGCGACACCACCGTCATCCGGGTGCGCCCGCCGTCCTCCTCGAACGTGACGACCGCGTGGGTCGGCGGGATGGTGTCGACCGGCTCGCCCGACTGGTCGGCGAACCCGTCGTCGAACTCCAGCCGGTGGGTGGGCGCGATCAGGGTGAACTCGAACCAGCCGTGCGCCTTCGAGCCGTCCGGGCCGGTCATGTAGTAGGCCGCGCGGCCGCCCGGCGCGAAGTCGTGCCGGGCGAACGTGGCCGGCCAGGTCGGCGGGCCCCACCAGCGCTCGAGCAGGCGAGGGTCGGCCCAGACCTGCCACACCCGGTCGGCCGGCGCGTCGAACTCGGCGGTCAGTGTCAAGGTCAGCGACTCTTCGTCGCGGACCACGTCAAGCACAGTCATGTGTCTCCTCTGAGGACGTCCTCGATGCCGCGGATCCGGTGCCGCCAGAGCTCCTCCTACGGGAAGCGGAAGCGGGTCTGCGTGTAGGGCTCGCCCTTGCCGAACGCGAGGATCTTGGCCGGCGCCACCGCGAAGACCAGCGCCTCGTGCTCGTCGTCCGGCGCGAACCTGCCGTCCCGGACCGTGTAGTCCCAGCCGAGCCGTTCCTTCCAGAGCCCGGCCAGCTCGTGCAGCGCCGCGTCGTCGCGGACCTGGGCGGCCGGGCCCTCGACCACGACGTCCAGCCCCTCGTCCTGCTTGTCGGTGCCGGTCGTCAGGGCCACGTTCGGGTTCTGGTCGAGGTTCTTCGCCTTCTGCTCGGCCGGGCCCGTGCAGAAATGCAGCGCGCCCCTGGCCCAGACCGCGGGCAGGGGCGTCACATGGGGGCGGCCGTCGGCCCGTACGGTCGAGAGCCAGAAGATCTTCGCCTGGGTCAGCGCCTGGTCTACGTCGGACCAGGGCCGGGCCGTGGCGCCGGGGGAGCTGAAACCGGGATCAAGTTCGCCGATAGGTCCACTCATCACACCGATCGTAGTGCGTTCAGTAGCGGTAGTGGCGCGCCTTCACCGGCTCGGCCGGGGCCTTTTCCGACCAGCGGCTGCGGGCCGAGTTGCCACCGGCGCGCACCCCGGCGCGGCGGCGCGAGGACGGCTTCGGGGCGATCTCGACACCCGGCTGCGGCTCGACCTGCTCCACCGACGACACCACGACGACCTGCGCGGAACCCTCGGCCAGCATGCGGATCGCGGCGTCCCAGTCGCCCGGGACGATCCCCACGACCTTGTACCGCCGGTCGGCGCAGTAGTCCAGGCACCGGGCAGCACTGCCGCTGTAATTCTCCGGCCGCACGTAAATTACTGCGTTGACCACCGGGCTGTTCCCTTCGCCATGGCGCGTCGTCGTTGTCGATGAATCTCGATGTCCCTGAGCGAGATCCACCTAATCGCCTCGGTCACGATCTGCATATCCGCTGTTATGGATGAGTGACCGGACTGATCCCCCCGGATCGACCGCGATCGGTCTCTTCCGTACCACCCGATCGGTCAATCTCCGTGTTCGGTGTTGCTTTCAACTATCTCGCACGGAAGACTGCGATCCCCCCCCGGCCGACCGTCGTTCTTGACCTCAACCGGGCTTCACTTCCTACGGTGTCGCGATGACGACAACAGATCTCGCCGCCCAGCCGATCGCCTACTGGGCCGGCGTCGCGCACGAAGCGATCATCACTTTCATCCGCGAGCAGCAGGCCGCCCACGGCTACACGCAACCGCAGTTCTGGCTGCTGCGCAACCTGTCCCCACACGACATCTCACCTGACGGCCAGGGCATGACACTGACTTCGCTCACCGAGGCGATGGCGTCCTACCTGCGTCCCGGGGACGACCTGGCCGCCGCGGCGGAACCCCTCGTCACCCGCGGCTGGCTGCGCCGCGACGACGACGATCGGCTGTGGATCACCGACGCGGGCGAGACCGCCCTGACCGACCTCAAGAAGAACACCCCGGCCATCCGCGCGATGATCCACGCCGGCATCGACGACGCCGACTACATCACCACGGTCAAGGTCCTCCAGCAAATGATCCGCAACGTGGGCGGCGCTGGCATGCTGTAGGCGTGCGCGTGTTCCTCTCCCATACATCCGAGCTGCGCACCTCGCCGTCCGCCCGCTCCTTCGTGGACGCGGCCGAAGAAGCGGTGATCAGAGCGGGCCACACTCCCACGGACATGAAGTACTTCACCGCCAGCGACGCCACCACGGCCGACGTCTGCCGGGACGCGCTCCGGAAAGCCGGCGTGTATGTGCTTATCGCGGGGCTCCGGCACGGGTCTCCGGTGCGCGAACGGCCGGAGGTCTCGTACACCGAGCTGGAGTTCGAGGTGGCCGGCGAGCTGGGACTGCCCCGCTTGGCCTTCCTGCTGGACGCCCCGCCGTCCGCGATCGAGGAGAGGCAGCGCGGGTTCCGGTCGCGGGTGACCGACAGCGGCCTCACCATCGCGACCTTCGACGACCCGTCCGGCCTCGAGACCAGGGTCTACCAGGCCCTGGTAGAACTCGAACGACGCCGGGTGCCGCCGGTGTGGTCGGTACCGGCGCTGCGAGGCAGCGAGGTGGTTCGGCCTGCACTGACCGATGCCCTGGTCGCGGCCTTGCTTGACCCGACCGCGTCCAGTGTGGGAGTCACCACCGGCCTGGTCGGCGCCGGAGGCTTCGGCAAGACGACGCTGGCCCGGATGGTGGCCCACGACCCTCGGGTGCGCAGGAACTTCCCGGGCGGTGTGGCTTGGGTGCCCGTCCGGGAGGAGCTCGCCGGACCGGAGCTCGCCGCCGTGATCACGTCGGTGGCCAAGTTGTTCGACCGTGATGTCCAGTCGGGAACCGAACCGCTCGCGGCCGGGGCCGAGCTCGGCCGGGCGGTGGAAGGCCGCCGGGTGCTGTTGGTGATCGACGACGTCTGGACAGCTGAACAGGTCGAGCCGTTCCTGGTCGGCGGCTCGACAGCGGTGCGTCTGTTCACCACTCGGCAGCGTGACGCGCTGCCGGTCGCTGCCACCCGCATCGCGGTCGACCAGATGACCACCGGCGAGGCACGGTCGATGCTCGACGCCGGCCTGCCCACTGAGCTGGTCGAGGAAGCGCTGGACTCGACCGGTCGCTGGCCGGTGCTGCTCGCGCTGGTCCAAGGTGCGGTGCGCGACGGTGTCACGGCCGGCGGCGACCCGGTCGAGGAACTCCGCGAGATTTTGCGAGCACTGCGTTCCGACGGCATCACCTTCCTCGACGTCAGCGACGAAGGTTCCCGGTCGCGAGCCGTCGCGGACACGATAGAGGCGAGCCTGCGACGCCTTACTCCTGACGAACGCGAGCGCTATCTGGAGCTGGCGCTGTTCGGCGAAGATGTGCTCATCCCCGGGGAAGTACTGGCCCGGCTGTGGGCTTACACCGGTGAATGGTCGGCGTTCCGCAGCCGCCGCTTTTGCGCCCGCCTGTTCGGCCTGAGCCTGCTGGCCGCCTACCGGCGTAGCCCCGACGAGGCGCAGCTCCACGACGTGGTCCGCACTTACCTGCGCCAGCGCACCGCCGACCGCCGAGCCACCCTCGACCGCAAGATCGTTGCCGCCCACCGGGACCTCGCTCCGGCCGGTTGGGCCATGCTTCCGCCGGAAGCCACCTACTTGTGGTCGTGGCTTCCGTCCCACCTCTGGGGCGCAGGACTGGGGGACGAACTCAATTCCCTCCTGAGTGACCCGAGGTGGCTTCTTCGCAAGTTGCATTTCGTCGGTCCGGCTGCCCTCGAGGCTGATCTGTCGCTCACGACTGCACACCGATCGTTGGCGACGATGGTCCGGCAGAACGCCCACGTGTTCGATCCGCTCGGCCCTCCGGAGGCCCTAGCTGCTACTTTCGCATCGCGCCTTCCGGCCGGCCCGGCCTTCGACACCCTGCGCATTGCCCTACTGAGTACGGCCGCAGGCCCCTCTCTCCGGCCGACCGCGGAGCTGCCCGACCGCCCGCATCCTGCTCTGATCCGCGTGCTCCCGGATCGGCTCGGCAAGATCCTTCTCGCCGCCGCGCCGGACGGAAGCTGGCTGGCCTACCCGGATGACGAGGGCAACGTCCGGATGCGCGACCCGGCCAGTGGTGCCCTCCGGCATACCTTGACCGGTTATATGGTGCGCCACACCGTCACAGTGCTCTCCCTTGCCGTGCCCCTGGATGGCAAGTGGCTCGCGGCGGGGGACCTGGGCGGCATGGTAAGCATCTGGGATACGAGCACCGGAGCGCGGCGTCACACACTCCCCGGGAACACCGGCGGTGTGGAGTCTCTGGCGGTGACGGCAGACGGACTCCGGCTTGCCGCCAGTGGTCCTCGTGACGATGCGGTGCGCATCTGGGACACAAAGTCGGGAGAACTGCTTCTGACTCTCGTCACCGGTGAGCCCGTCGAGTCCAGGACCCTGACATTCGATCGCAACGGCCGCTGGATCGCCTCTCTCGGCCGGTCCGGTCGCCTTGCCGTGTGGGATCTGTCATCGGGAAGGCTCCAGCCTCGAGCTGCCGTACCGTCCGGCGTTCAGGCTTTCGCAGTGTCGCCGGACGGGCTCTGGGTGGCTGCCATCGTGTCCGGTGGTCATCTGCAGATCTGGGATCCGAGCGACTGGACCGAGCACGCCATGTGGGCGGTCGATGAAAGCAGGCTCAGCGCCCTGGCCGTGGCCGCCGACGGTCGATGGCTCGCCTGCACGAGCAGGGACGGCATCCTCCGGATCTGTCGGCCGCAGCGTCCCGAGGTGATCGCCCGCCTGCCCAGCGCCGGCCGGGTGGGTCTGATCGAGGTCTCACCAGTCGGCGGTTGGATGGCCACCACCGTCGACGGCACGGCTCTGATCTGGGATACCGATCGATGGACCCTCCGCAATGAGTTCACCGGTCACGCCGTCGCCATCAGTGCCGCGGCGGCGGCCGGCGATGGAAGCTGGTTCGCCACCGCCGCCGATGAGCGGGCGGTCCGGATCTGGGATCCGAGTCTGGACACCGGCGGGCCTCGCCCGGGCGGGCATACCGGCCACGTGACGGCGCTGGCCGTCGCACCGGACGGCCGCCGGCTGGCCTCGGCGTCCCGGGACGGTACTGTCCGGATCTGGAATCTAAACGACGGCACGCTCAGGCACGTTCTTCGAGGCCACACCGGCGCTGTGCGGAACGTGGCTTTCAGCCGCCCATGGCTGGCGTCCACGGGGGAGGACGGGACCATCCGCATCTGGAACGCTGCGAGTGGCACACCCCGGGACATCATCGGGCCTGCGGACGAGAACGCATCTTCGCTGGCCGTCGATTCGCGCGGTCGCTGGGCGGCAGTGGTCAACGACGTCAACGAATCGTCGGTCTGGAACTCGACGAGCGGCCGCCAGGAAACGTTGTTGACCGGATGGGGTCAACGACCCGGCCAAGTTGTCGCCGACCCGAACGGACAGTGGCTCGTAGTGACCGACCCCGATGGCGGAATGACCAGCTGGGAACTGCTGGACGGACTTCCGGCCGCCACGTCCCACAGGTTTGGCATCCTGTTCAATGTGCTCGCCATGGCCCCGGCCCCGGGCGGTCGGTGGCTGGCCACCCTCGAGAATGATGGAAACATCCGCCTCTGGGATCCCTGGGTCGGACGTTCGCTCGGCACGCACGCGACGACCCGCCGGCCGCCCGAACTTTCGGAGCACGCGGGAATCGTCGTCTCGCCGGACCGGCGCTGGCTGGCCGTCGCGGGAAGGGGCTCGTCCATACAGATCTGGGATCTCGTCGACGGACAGCGGAACCAGAGCATGGAGGGGCACGCAGGCTCGGTGAGGGCGCTCGCAGTTACACCGGAGGGCTTGCTCTGCTCGGTCGGCGACGACTGCACCCTGCGGGTCTGGGATCCGGTCGCCGGTCGTCAGCTCGCTGTCATCCGGGTCGAGCACCCCCTCAGCCACGTCGTGACCGCCCCCGGCCGCATCGTGGCGGCGGGGGAGCGGTTTTTGTACTTCTTCGAGCTGGTCGACTCCTAACCGGCGATGCGCCGGGCCCAGCGCACCTCGCCGTCACCGTCCATCCGCACCAGGGCGACGATGAGCTCTTGGCCCGCGTCCCGGAGCGGGATCGAACCCTCGTCCGGCTGGTGGAACCAGGCCGTCACCGAGCCCGACTCGGTGGCCGCCGCCCCCACCGCCGCGGTGGCCGTCTCGTCCGCGGACACCCGGCTCAGCCAGTCGTACCGGCCGGCCAGCACCCCGTAGGCGCCGGCCCAGTTCGACCCGGTGCCGCCGTTCGCGGCCCACCCGCCGTCCGCGGCGAGCAGCTTCGGCGGCGTCACGCGCGCGTCGAGCAGCATCACCTCGAGCTCGCCGTCCGGCTCGGCGCCGGCCCAATCGACGCGTACGACCACGGTCTGGTCCGCCGAATCGTCGCGCTCGGTCTGCCCGGCCGCCGCCCCGAGCCGCTCGGCCACTTCGTCGAACGTCTCGCCGGTGGCGATCTCGACCGCGGCCCGGACGTCGACCCGGTCCCCGCCGGACTCCCATTCCCGTTCCCGCCGCAGATGCAGCCCGGCCGCGATCAGCGCTGCCGCGCCGGCTGCCGCCACCCCCGTGATCACCGCACGTTTCACCGCGGCAGTCTGCCACGCCCGTCCGCCCGATCAGACGCGCGGAAGGAGAACCTTCGCCACTTCCACCGCGTCGGCCCGGTTGCCGACTTCCTCGGCGCCGCCGTGCACATAGACGTCGATCTGCACAGTTCCGTACAGCACATAGAGGTGCGCCGACTGCCAATAGGCGTCCGCACCCACCCCGTCGACCGGTTCGGCGTCGGCAATGGTCACCTGGAAATCGTCGGCCGTCGTTCGCGACAGGAAAACCGCCAGCTGCCCGTCCGCCTGCTGCCATTGACAGAAACGCGCGGCCCCACCCGGCTCGGCCCCGTCGACGTCGATCTGCGTGACCTCCCGCCCGGTCAGATCGGCGACCTCGTCCCGGCTGAGCAGCGGGCACGGATCCGGAATGTCACCGTCCTCCTTGACCGACGACCCGAACCCACTGCGCGCGGCCGGGGTGGCTTTCGTCCCGGCCGAGCGGGACCCGAGCGCCGGTTCGAGAAGCCCGCACCCCGAAGTCAGAGCGATCGAAAGAACGGCCGCGACGGCGCCCAGGCTGCGCTTCAAATCGTCTCCCCGAGGAATCCGGACGTACTGCTGCAATTCAGGTTCCAGCCCGCACGTCCCCACGTCGAGAGCCCCGACAGCTATGCCGCACAACTTCAGCCATTAGAGCGAAGACGAAATCACTTCGGATATACGCCTCGTCGAGTCCGACGATCACAACCAGGGCAGCCGCCGGCTTCGCCGCTGCCTCGCTCCTCCGCGCCGCGCTCCCCGGGGCCCAAAACCCGTCGACACCGGGCCGCGACTGGGCTGAGATGGTCCGCGTGGTCATCCCCATCACCAGCGACCTGGTCCGGCGCCTGATCGACGCCCAGTTCCCGCAGTGGTCCAGCCGGCCGCTGCGCCTCGTCGACCCGGCCGGCTCCGACCACGTGATCCACCGCCTGGGCGACGACCTGTCGGTGCGCCTGCCCCGCCACTCCGGCGCCGTCAACCAGGCCCGCCTCGAATACGAGTGGCTCCCCAGGCTGGCCCCGCACCTGCCCTTGCCGATCCCCGCCCCCGTGGCCGTCGGCGCTCCCGCCTTCGGCTACCCCTGGTCGTGGGCCGTCTCGCGCTGGCTCGACGGCACCCCCGCCACAGTCGATTCCCTGGGCGATTCCCCAGAAGCAGCCGAAACCTTGGCCCACTTCCTGACCGCACTGCAACGGGCCCCTCAGACCCCCGGCAGCGTCCCCGTGGGCGCCGACCGCCCCCTGTCCGATCGCGACGAAGCCACCCGCTCCGCGATCGCCCAGGTGTCGGCCGTCTTCGACGCAGCGGCCCTGACCGCAGTCTGGGAAGAAGCCCTGGCCGCTCCCGCCTGGCCCCACCCACCCGTCTGGTTCCACGGCGACTTCCACACCGGAAACCTGCTGACCGGAAACGGAAAGGTCACCGCCGTCATCGACTTCGGCGGCCTCGGCCAGGGCGACCCGGCCCGCGACATGATGATGCCCTTCACCCTCATGACCCCCACCACCCGAGCCGTCTTCCGCAAAGCCTTGGCCGTGGACGACGCCACCTGGTCCCGCGGCCGAGGCTGGGCCCTGACCAGCGGCCTCAACGCCTACTGCTCCTACGCCGCCACCAACCCCCACATAGCCGCCGCCACCACCCGCCAAATCACCGAGGCCCTCGCTGGTTGACCACCCGGCCGCCACCGCGACACAACGATCACCCACGCCGGCCGCGGATTGCGGGTTCCTGGGCGCCCTGCCTGATCGATCGGCCGGCCACCCGTTAAGGAGCCGACAGGCGAGGCAGGTGCCGACGGACGTCGGCGTCGTCGAAATCCCAGAACTGGCCCGACTCGGGGTGGCGGCCCTCGGCGTCGGACGGGTCGTGTGCCTGTGCCCCCCTGCTCGACGAGTGCCCAGAAATGATCGACGCCCACGCGCAACAGACTGGCGCACGAGTAAGCAGCGCCCGGGCATGAACGCCACGCCACGCGATGCTCGCGCAATCCGGTGAACCAGCCGATCGGCGCGCAGCCGGCAACGACGCCTCGTGCTGCGCCGACTTGTGCCGGGCCTCCCGACCGAGGCCGCAGCACTGCTGCCGACCCGCAGCACTGCTGCCGACCCGCAGCGGTCGATTCAGAGCGTGATCCGACATACTCAATTGCCGAGATGAGTGAGTCGCTCAAGCCGCGATGAATAGAGGGCCTAACGTCTTGCAATCAGCTCTCTAAGAGTTGGCTGTCCGGTTATCAGCGTTCGAAGCTTCGTCAGATCCTCCTCAATGCGAGCCCAGCCAGCGATCCAACGCTCCTCGAAGCATTCACTTTGCTGCGCAAGATGTCGACTTTCCTCCACGAGATCGTTCATAGTTAGGACGATCTCCCGTAAATGGTCAGGTTGGTGTTCCGAAACGGCAAACCGGCTGGGGCCTTTGGGTTCCGGTATATCGAACACTTGAGCAATTAGTCTCGATGTCGAAATCAGCGTCCGTTGTAAACGGGTGCGCAACAGGTAAGCCGACTTCGGGTTCTCGGCCGTTGCCAGAACTTCGTCGATTCTTGTAAGGCAGCGTTCAAGTGTTGGCATGTCCGACCTCCCGTATCACCTCGTGAGCAAAGTCTAGCCACTTCCTCACATATTCAAAATCGGCACCGCCGGGCCACTCGAATCCGCGAGCGAGCGCAAGGCGGAATGCGTATATCTTTGGGAAGTCTTCGGCCATGTCGAGTGACAGGCCTCTCCGCTCACAAAAGTATTGCACGGCGACGTGCCTGCCGAAACGGGGACTTCCAATCAGATAGCAGCCAAGAATCGATGCGTGGCGTATTACGGTTGCCGTCGCAGCCGCCTCGAACTCGGCAGTGCTATCTTGGAATTCAATAGCGGAACCGATATCCCTAAGCGCGGCATCGAAAGAAGCGAGGTCCCTCAAAGTATTTTGGTAAGGAGGAACGCTCGCCATCAAGCCTGCATAACGCGCTCGACCAACTTCATCGCCGCCAATAACGCGACCCTCGAGTGACAGATGAACTAGAAACGGGGAGCCTGCCGCATGCATACGCTCAAATTCGCTCCATGTATAACTGCTAACGGAAACACGGTTATTGGGCGGCGGCGGCGGCGGCGTGCGGCTCTGATCGCCGATAGCAAGAACATCGATATCGCTGAAGTGATCACTGGTACCGCGAGAATTCGAGCCGTAGAGCACTCTGACGAATTCGCTCATCAGCGCCAACGTTCGAAGATGGATCGGAACAGTAGAGCGAAGGTCAGTCCGCCAAATAGCAAAGAAAAGAATACTTCAATAAAAGCGACGGCTTGACTAAAGCCCGAGTTGTACGTAACGGGGGAGATTTCGGAGCCGGGCAGCATTGACCCGAGACTCGCCAGCCACACATCAGTCCACTCCACTTTGCCATTTTCTCTACCCAACCCTTGAAGTCCTGAGAGGAATGCCAGTGGGAAGATTAGGAAAGTTACCGCCGCCCATTTTCGCAAAAGCACAAGGTAGCTTCGCTTGTAGCCCCACAGGTAACCACGCGCCTTGCTTCCAAGATATTCTAAAAAAGCTCCGGCCCGCTGGGTTACTCCAGGAAATTTTTCTTTATGCGGCTGGCATTGATGGGTTGTACCACACTCATGGATGGCATTGCCGCCACCGTGGCGACCCAGCCTGTGGCCGACGACAACGCCCCTTACCGATAGTGGAACTTTTCGCCTGATTTGCCGGTAGATGGGTCATGGTGCGCTCATCTGCCGCGAGTAGCGCGCGGATGCAGTGAGCGGCTGAGGCGCGTGACAACGTCATGGGGTGAGCCGCAGGTCGCCGAAACCCAACGTGCGCATCTTCTCCGCCGAGAAAACGACCATGATCTCGTCTCCCATGATGAAGACGTCCTGCATCTCAGGGCCCTGCGGCATCGCCGCAACGAACCAGACAGGTCCTGCAGCAAGGTCTAGTCGAAGAACCGTCGGTACCTCGGCGTTGTAGGCAGGTCCGACAACCTGACCGTCACTGCGCACAGCTGGGCCTACCCCGACGTGGGTCCAGTGCAATGCAGTGCCGGTTATCAGCGAGCCGATTCGTTTGGCCCAGGGGCTCTCCACGTTGATGTCCGGACCAACTCGGTGCGGGCCACCCTCGCCGACGAACTGCTCGTCGATCGAACCCAGAAACACCTCGACTCCGTACGGGAAGAACGCTGCCGTCCAGATGACCGTAACGGGACCTTGGTCCGTGCCGAGCTGAACTCCCATCACTGCGTGATGCCAGTCGCCGTAGTCCCACTCAGCTTCTGCCGGATCGAGGATGTCCCAGTAGTCGACGGACAACAGTCGCCGGCCCTCGACGCAGGTCACCTTCGCTTCGAACTCCACCCGCACACCATCGGGACCGCTGTATGACGTCACCCGCCCATGTTTACTGATCCAACGAGCCCAGCGCGGCCCATTTCCTCGCGGCACAACCCCGCCAACGATTCGACGGCAGGGCCAGCTTGCGACTGACCGGCAACGGCATCCTCATTTGCCGCGATCCGTGTGCTTAGTGGTGTCGCGACGGTCGCGGCGCGAGCACGTACTTGCGCTGACGAGGTTGAATGTGGGGTGCGCCAAGGGGCTGCTGATGGCCGCCGTCGAGGGCTGGTCGCGCGAACGAGGCCCTGCCGTGGGGCCTACGGGGTGGAGTTCTCGTCCGCGTTGGCTGATCGTCCTCGTGAGCGGTATCCGCATTGGTCTGCGTGAAACTAGACTGCTGACGCTGACGGCTTGCAGCCACCGATGCGCTTCGATTTTGTACGCACGGGCCTGGAGTATGCGCGCCCCGCAGCCGTCGTGAGGGCTTCGTTCGCCACCTTCTGGACCCGCGCGGCCGGCTGATCATCGGTCAGGAGCAATGAGGACCGGGGGCAGTCGGAGATCGCCGGGAGCCTGCGTTCTTGGGGCTGGTCAGACGTCCACGAAGTCCGTCGAGCACACTCCCCACCCGGGCATCGAGATGTCAGTGGTGTGGCTCAGCCGGGGGTGTATCGACGTGGGATGATGTGGGTGGGATGGGTGGAGGGGGAGCGGGATGACGCCGGCGCTGTATGTGGCGCACGACGACAAGATGGTCATCGTGTCTCGACTTCCGCTTGAGGTGGTCGGTGGGCGGGGGATCTCGTACGGCTGGGGCAGTGTTCTTGAAGTCACGCCGGCGGATCCGCCGGGGGAAACGGCGCCGCTGGCGGTGGTGTTGTACGGGCTCGCCGCGATTCTTGGCATTGCGGGTGGGGTGACTCTGCTGGCCAACCCGCTCGCGGGCGGCGTCCTCGTCCTGGTGGCGGCCCTGGCCGGGGGTGGCGCGGCTCTGCACAGCTGGCGGCAGCGGCCGGGTGTGATCTCGGCGCCCAGTCTCGAGAGTGGCCGGGAGCAGCACCATGTGCTGGTCGAGGCGCGCGATCGCCAAGTGTTCTCGGACGCCATCGATCTTTGCCAGCGCACCTCCGAGACGTGGCCGGCGCTCGGGGCGCTGATCGACGTGCCGCTGGCCGAGCGGCAGCTGGCTCAGGCCCTGTTCGATCTGGCCGGGGCTCTGGAGCGGCGGCAGGAACTGCGCGAGTTGCACGCCGAACTGGCCCAGCACGACGGCGCGTTCGAGCTGGCGCCGCGGATGCTGAAGGCCACCGACGCCCTGGCCGAGCTCGATGACGAGGTGGCCCAGCGTCTGGCCACGTTGCACGCGGTCGCGGTGGCCGGCGAGGAGCTGATCCGCGATCAGGAGATCGACGCGCTGGTGCGGGACGCGGACGAGGCGCTGGCCCGGCTCACCTCGGCCGGGCCCGCGATGATGCCGGACGCCGGATCCGAGCTGGCCGAGCGCACCGCGGCCGTGCTGCGGGCCTACCGTGAGCTGACCTAGCCGACTGCCGCCGCCTCGGATCGGTTGCGGTCCTTCTGGAACTGGAAGAAGACGAAATACAGCAGCGCGGACACCACGAAGCCGACCTCGAACGTGATGTCACCGAGCGCCGGCCAATGCGCGGGCGCCGGGCCGACGTACTCGCTCTGGTTGGAGAAGAGCCAGATCGAGACGATCATGCCGATGGCCATGGCCACGGCGCCCGACCACGGGTTGTGCGATTTGTCGTAGAGGAAGCCGTCCACCTGTTTGCCGCGGCGCAGCAGCCAGTCGGTGAGATAGACGGCGAGCCAGGGGCCGATCCAGTACGCGATGATCAGCAGGAAGCTCTCGTACTTGTGCCCGGCGTCCTTCAGCCCTGACCAGGCCAGCAGGAAGCCGAGCACGCCGAAGACGCCCGAGACGATGGCCCGCCGGATGCCCGACGGCACGTTGATGCCCAGCGCCAGGAACGACATCGAGCCCGAGTAGATGTTGATGGCGTTGGCGCTGATGGCGCCGAGCGCGATCGCCAGCAGGGTGAGGTTGGCCATCAGGGACGGCAGGTGGCTGGTGAAGGCCTCGGTCGGGTTCTCGATGCCGGGGGCGGCGATGGTGGCCGACGCGGCGCCGACGATCTCCAGGATCGTGCACGAGACGAAGATGCCCAGGCCGGCCCACAGCCCGGTGAGCCGCTTGCTGGTGGCGGGCGGGAAATAGCGCGTGTAGTCGGTGGCGTACGGGTTCCAGCCGGCCGCGTACCCGAAGGCTGCTCCGACCGTCAGCAGGAAGCCGCCGATCCCGCCGGTCTGCGCGTCGACCGTGCTGGGCGTCGACTTGGACAGGGTGATGATCGCGGTGATCAGGAAGATGACCGCGAGCACGGGGAACGCGTACCGCTCGAAGGCCTGCACCAGATTGTGGCCGAAGAAGGCGATCGCGACCTGGGCCAGCACGACGATCAGCAGGCAGAGCACGTTCGGCAGGTCGGTCAGGGTGGCCAGGGCGAGCGCGCCGCTGACGCTGTTGACGGCGAACCAGCCGATGCCGGCGACCACGGCGTTCAGGCCGGCCGGGAGGATGTTGCCCCGATAGCCGAAACCGATCCGGGACAACACCATTTGCGGTACGCCCATCGAGGGCCCCCGCGCGGACAGGACGCCGTGGGTGAGGGCGCCGAGGCCGGTGCCGACGACGATCGCGGCGATCGCCTGCCAGAACGTCTGCCCGAAGTAGAGCACCGAGATGACGCCGACGAAAATGGTCGCGAACTCGAGGTTCGGCGACATCCACGTCCAGAACAGGTTGAGCGGCCGTCCGTGCCGCTCCTCGACGGGGATGAACCCCGCCCCGCCGGGCTCCACCGCGGTCACCCGGGCCCCGTAGGAACCCTCTCTGACCTCGGCCGATACCGGTGAATCGACGACTGTCATGAGCCTCGCCTCCCGCAGGCCAGTAGACGCCCGCCACGTTCCGGCGATGTTGCGGGCGCGTTGCTGGGAGCGCGCTGTACATCAACTGAGCGGAGCCTTACGTCGAGCCCTCCGCTACGCCGGGTGCCCCGGATGGGTGATCACCAGGACCGGTTTCGTGGACTGTTTGATCAGGTCGAGCGGCACGCTGCCCAGCAGCCGCTCGGCCACCTTCGGCCGGGTGCTCGAGCCGGCCACGATCAGGTCGGCGTTGTGTTGCTGGGCGAAGTCGAGCACGGCCTGCACCGGCCGGCCCGGCAGCACCGACACGGTGGCCTCGACCCCGGCCTCGGCCAGCCGCCGCGCAACCGACTGCGCGGCGGCGTACGCCTTGTCGGAGAACACGCTACGCGGGACGGGGGCGAGACGTTCCAGCTCGACCCCGTCGGCGGCGACCACCGAGACGGTTGCGCCGGTCTGTTTGGCCAGGCCGATCACCGCGTCGGCGAGCCACGGCTGATCGGCTTCGGGCTTGGCGGCGACGACGATACGCATCACTAGACGTTAGCCGTTGATCGCGACGCGTCGATAGTCTCGACTCGACAGATCCGGCAAGTTGGTCCACTCTCGCGGTTATGGCAGATGACGCGGTGCTGGACGAAACACGGCGTGAACCTGAACTCAAGCGGGTCATGGGCCCCGGCCTGCTCCTGCTGTTCGTGGTCGGCGACATCCTGGGCACGGGCGTCTATGCGCTCACCGGCCGGGTGGCGAGCGAGGTGGGCGGTGCGGTCTGGCTGCCGTTCCTCATCGCGTTCGGCGTCGCCCTGCTCACCGCGTTCAGCTATCTCGAACTGGTCACCAAATATCCACGGGCGGCCGGCGCGGCGCTCTACACGCACAAGGCGTTCGGCATCCACTTCCTGACGTTCATCGTCACCTTCGCCGTCATGTGCTCGGGCCTGACCAGCGCGTCCAGCGCGTCCAAGGCGTTCGCGTCCAACTTCGGCGAGGCGTTCGACCTCACGCTCGGCGACGGCTTCGCGCTCACCGCCATCGCGCTCGGCTTCATGCTGCTGGTCGGTCTGATCAATTTCCGCGGCGTGGGCGAGAGCGTCAAGCTGAACGTGCTGCTGACCTGCGTCGAGCTCTCCGGCCTGCTGATCGTCATCTGCATCGGCGCGTGGGCGCTCGGCGGCGGCAACGGCGACCTGTCCCGGCTCACCGACTTCACCGCGGCCGAGGGCGAGTCCGCGTTCTTCTCGGTCACCGCGGCCACGGCGCTGGCGTTCTTCGCGATGGTCGGCTTCGAGGACTCGGTCAACATGGCCGAGGAGACCAAGGATCCCGTACGCATCTTCCCGAAGGTCATGCTCACCGGCCTGTGCATCACCGGCGTCATCTACGTGCTGGTCTCGATCTCGTCGGTGGCCCTGGTCTCGCCCGAGGAGCTCGGCGAGGGCGACGCGCCGCTGCTCAAGGTCGTCCAGGCCGGCGCGTCCGGGTTCCCGCTGTGGATCTTCGCCTTCATCACCATGTTCGCCGTGGCCAACTCGGCCCTGATCAACATGCTGATGGCGAGCCGGCTGCTCTACGGCATGGCCAACGAGCGCGTCCTCCCCAAGATCCTCGGAAAGGTCCACCCCCGCCGCCGTACGCCGTGGGTCGGCATCGTCTTCACCACGGTGATCGCTTTCGGCCTGATCTGGTTCGCCGACCTGACCGCGCTCGGCGGCACCACGTCGCTCCTGCTGCTCTGCGTCTTCACCGTGGTCAACATCGCCGTCCTGGTCCTGCGCCGCGACCCGGTCGAACACAAACACTTCAAGGCCCCCACCGCGATCCCGGTCATCGGCGCGCTGGTCTGCGCCTACCTGGCCAGCCCGCTCTCCGGCCGAGCCGCCGCGGACTACAAAATCGCCGGCGTCCTGCTCGTCATCGGCGTCATCCTGTGGCTGATCACGTACCTCTACAACCGCTACGTCCTCCACCAGGAAACCACCCTCGACCCCACCAACCTGCGCGACTAGCAGGGCTTTGGCGCCATGGTGCGGCCGGTGCCGTCATTTCGTCACCAGCAGCTCCGAGCACGTGGGCGCCGGCGCGGCGGCGGATCGCAGAACGGACGGGCGAGGCGTCAGGTGGCCCGGCACCGGCTGCGGGCTCGATTCGCCCCTGGCTGATCGGCGCCCGCCCAACCTGTCAAACCCGCTTCCCGTAACGCGCGGGCAGAGGGACATGACAAAGCCCCGTTAGCACGGATCCGGCCGATCGCCGGGCTTTCCCCAGGTCGGGTTCCGTCCCCAGCGGCCCCGCGCCGACCGGCGAAAACCGGCACAATGGTCCGTGGCCGGAGGCCCCCTGGGGAGGGCGGGCACTGCGGTGGAGGCTCTGCGGTGGCGGCTTACGGCCGGCTGAGCTGGGTCTGGATGGCGTGGCGGTCGATCATGGAAGTGACGGCGGCGATGCGGGCGTCGTGGAAGTCGTAGAAGACGTGTTCGGCGAAGGTCAGGCGTTGGCCGTTCGGGGTGAAGCCCAGGAACTCGCGCTGCGGCGTGCACGAGAAGACGATCCGGCACGCGACCTGCTCGTCGGTCGCCACGATCAGCTGGGCGTCGTAGAACAGGTCAGGGATGGCGGCCACGTCCGCGGCGATCAGGTCGGCGTACTCCTGCCGGGTCAGGGGTTCGCCGTTGTAGGTCAGGTCGTCGTGGACGAAACGGGCGAGCTGCTCGAACCGGCGCGTGTTGAGAACGTCGAGGTAGGCCCGGTACGTGTCCTCGAGGCTCACGCGTCGATCTCGCACAGGCGGCCGCCGCCGTTGAGGTCGTTCAGGTAGGACTTCAGGGCGGCCGTGCGCACCTCGGCCTCGGCGATCAGTGTGGCCGCCACCTGTCCCCAGTCCTGTGGCTGCGGTTCGCTGGGCAGGGCGGCGAAGATCTCGGCGATCTCGCGGACGGTCAGGCCGACCCGCTGGGCGACCTTGGCCACCTTGATCCGGCACGCGGCGCTCTCGTCGAAGCGGCGCTGGTCACCCGCTGTGCGGACGGCCGTGATGACGCCGTGCTGTTCGTAGAAGCGCACCGCGGACGGCGCGACCCCGCTGCCGGCCGCGACGTCGCTGACCGACAGCGTGAAGGCGGTGATCGTCATGCCGCCATCCTGCTCCTCGGGGCGGCTTGACTTCAACATATGGTGAAGGTTCAGCGTGGTGTCTATGACCGAGGAGACACCACACATCACCGTCATCGCCGCCAGCATCCGGGGGGAGCGGATGGGCCGGGTGCTCGCCGACTGGGCCGTGACCCGGGTGGCCGCGCAGTTCGGGCCGCCCGACCTGATCGACCTGGCCGAGTGCACCCTGCCCGACGACGGCCTGCTGCAGCCGGGCGGCGGCACACCGACCGAGATCACGGATCGTGTCGAACGCGCCGACGGCTACGTCTTCGTCACGCCGGAGTACAACCACAGCTACCCGGCCGGGCTCAAGCGCGCGATCGACTGGCACTACCGGGAGTGGATGTTCAAACCGGCCACCGTCCTGTCGTACGGCGTCCAGGGCGGACTGCTGGCCACCGAGCACCTGCGAGGCGTCTTCGCCGAACTGCACATGGTCACCACTCGCCGCGCGGTCGGCCTGAGCGCACCCTGGTACGAGCTGGGCCCGGACGGCTACGTCGCCCCGGAACCGGTGACCAAGGCGTTCGACATGGCCCTGGGCGAGCTCGGCTGGTGGGCCGAGACCCTGCGGGTGGCCCGCCGGGAGCGCCCGTACGCGCCCTGACGCTCAGCTTTTTGTCAGCTTGGGTGTGGGCCAATGGAGCCATGGAGCGGGGAAGTGATCAGGCGACGGCGGTACGGCGGCAGACGGCGCCGGCCGGGTTCTGGTTCGGCGGGGCGGCCCTGTACGCGTTCGCGGTGAGCCTGGTTCTGTTGTTGCAGCCGCCCAACGACCTGCTCGACCGCGAGGGGATCAGCGTCGTTCTCGTGCTGGCCGGCCCGGTGCTGATCGGGGCGCTGCCGCTGATGGTCAAGGGGCGGATCGTGGCCTGGGGGAGCGCGCTGCTGCTGGCCGGGTTCGCCTTCGTCAGCGTCGCCTCGGTCGGCCTGTTCTTCCTCCCCGGCCTGGTCCTGCTGGTCATCGGCGCGGTCCGGGCCGGACACTGACACCACCCGGCCGGCGGCACGGGGGCGGCGGCCGGGTGGGAACGGGGAGCTGACGAGATGCGGATCGTGATCATGGCGGTGGGCAGCCGGGGCGACGTCGTGCCGTACGTGGGGCTGGGGGTCCGGCTCGAGGCCGCGGGCCATCAGGTCACCGTGGCCACGCACGCTCTGTTCGAGAAGATGGTGACCGGCCGCGGGCTCGGGTTCCACCTGCTGCCGCTGGACACCCGCGAGGAGATGAGCGCCCGGGTCACCGCCGGCGGGCCCCTGGAGGTCACGCTCGCGGTCAACCGGGTGGTCGCCGAGCACGCCCGGCCGGTGGCGGAGGCGATGGTCGAGGCCGCCCGCCCGGCCGACGTGCTGCTGCTGACACCGGTGAGCTGGATCGGCGGTCACGTCGCCGAGGGACTCGGCCTGCCCACCGTCGGCGTCTATCTGCAGCCGATGACGCCGACGAGCGAGTTCCCGCCGTCCACGGTCACCACACGTTCACTCGGCGGCTGGGGCAACCGCACGGCGGCCACCAAGCTGCTCGAGCTGGGCCAGCGCCCCTTTCGCGCCGCGGTGCAGCGGCTGCGGACCGATTTCGGCCTGCCGCCGATCACGGCCAAGGAGTGGCTGGCCCGGCAGGAGGCGGCCCACTGGCCGATCTGTTACGGCTACAGCCCGCTGGTCGTGCCGCCGCCGAAGGACTGGCCGAGCTGGCACGAGACCGTCGGCTACTGGTGGCCCGCCCCGGAACCGGAGTTCACCCCGCCGGCCGAGCTGACCGATTTTCTCGCGGCCGGCCCGCCGCCGGTCTACGTCGGGTTCGGCAGCATGCCGGTCGCGGCCGGGGAGCAGCTGATCGTCGAGGCCGTCCGCGCCGCCGGTCTGCGGGCCGTGGTGAGCGAGGGCTGGGCCGGTCTCAGCGCCACCGGTGACGACGTGCTGACCATCGCCGAGGTGCCGCACGGGTGGCTGTTCCCGCGGATGGCCGCGGTCGTGCACCACGCGGGCGCGGGCACGACCGCGGCGGGGCTTCGGGCCGGCGTACCGTCCGTGCCTGTTCCGGTGCTGGTCGACCAGCCGTTCTGGGCCCGGCGCCTCGAGATTCTGGGCGTCACCCCGGGCGCGATCTCGTTCCGCCGGCTCACCGCCACCCGCCTGGCCACCTCGTTGACCGAGGCCGTACGCAACCCCGCGTACCGCCGGCGGGCCGAGTCGGTCGCCGCCCAGCTCTCCACCGAGGACGGCGCAGCCGGCGTCCTCCGCGCCCTCGACCGGTTGCCGTAAAGGAAACGGGGCCGCCTCCGGGTGGAGGCGGCCCCGTCTCTGGGGCGGATCGAAAGCTCAGCCCTTGACGCTACCGGCCAGCAGACCGCGGACGAAGTAGCGCTGGAGCAGCAGGAACACCGTCACGGGGACGATGATCGAGACGAACGCGCCGGCCGAGAGCAGGTGCCAGGCGGTGCCTCGCGTACCACTCAGGTTGGCCAGTTGCAGGGTGATCGGGGCGACCTCGTCGCCGCCGCCGGCGAAGACGAGGGCGACCAGCAGGTCGTTCCAGACCCAGAGGAACTGGAAGATGCCGAACGCCGCCAGGGCGGGGGTGAGCAGCGGCAGCATCACCTTGAAGAAGATCGAGACATGGCCTGCGCCGTCGACGCGGGCGGCCTCGATCAGGCCGGCCGGGATCTCCCGCATGAAGTTGTGCAGTAGGTAGATCGCCAGCGGCAGGGCGAACGTCGCGTGCGACAGCCACAACGTCCAGAACGTGCCGGTGATGTGGACCTTCACGAAGATCTCGAGCAGCGGGATCAGCGTGACCTGCAGCGGGACGATCTGAAGCGCGAAGACCGCCAGGAACAGGACGTTCTTGCCGGGGAAATTGATCCAGGCGAACGCGTACGCGGAGAGCGCGGCGATCGCCATCGGGATCAGCACCGACGGGATGCAGATGATCAGCGAGTTGACGAAGAACGAGGCCAGGTTGACCCCGCCCTCCTCGCCGAAGACCGACCGGTAGTTGTCGAACGTGGTGGTCGGGTCGGTGAAGAACGTCCACCAGCCGGTCGTCTTGATCGCGCGCTCGGGCCGGAACGACGAGACCAGCAGGCCGAAGGTCGGCAGCGTCCAGAGGATCGCGATCACGATCGCGGCGATCGACGCCCACGGCGAGCTGAGCCGCTTCTTGGCCACGCTCGACGTGCTGGGCTTCTCGGCTACCAGCGGGGGAGTCGTCGTCAGCGGAGTGCCGATGCTCATGATGCCTCCGAACGACGCAGCGAGCGGATGTTGTAGATGACGATCGGGATGACCAGGACGAACAGAAGGACCGCGAGCGCGGCGCCCAGGCCCTGGTTGTCGGCGTTGAACGTCTGCCGGTAGAACTCGTTCGCCACCACGCTGGTGTTGAAGTTGCCGCCGGTCATGGTGCGGACGATGTCGAAGACCTTCAGCGTGCCGATGCCGATCGTGGTCAGCACGACCACGACGGTCGGCTGCACGGACGGCAGCGTGATCTTGCGGAACATGCTCCACGCGTTCACGCCGTCGAGCCGGGCGGCCTCGATGATGTCGTCCGGGATGGCCTTGATGGCGGCCGACAGGATGGTCATCGCGAAGCCGGCCTGGATCCAGATCATCACGACGATGAGCAGGAACGTGTTGAGCGGCGACTCGATGAGCAGCTGGATCGGCTTGCCGCCGAGCCACACGATGATCTGGTTGACCAGGCCGATCTGTTTCACGTTGCCCTGGTCGGGGCGGTACTCGTAGACGAACTTCCAGATCACGCCGGCCGCGACGAACGAGATCGACATGGGCAGGAAGATGAGCGCCTTGGCGAACGACTCGAACCGCGACTTGTCGACCAGGATGGCGTAGACCAGCCCGATCGCGGTGGCCACGAACGGCGTGACGACGACCCAGAACACCGTGTTCCGCAGCACGGTCAGCTGGTCGTTGTCGGTGAAGATCGTCCCGTAGTTGTCGAAGCCGATGAAGGCGTCACCGGCGGCGTCGAAGAACGACTGGTAGATGGTGCGGAGGCCCGGATAGACGAGACCGACGGCCAGCAGCAGCACGGTCGGCAGGAGGTAGAGGTACGCGACGACCTTGTCGCCGCGTCTGCCGCCGAAACGGCCGGCGATGAAGAGGATGACCCCCATGACTGCGGCGAACAGCAGCAGTGCGGAGAGCATCTGCAGAATTTTTTCGGGGGTGGTGGAGGCGGTGTTGAACACGCGGCCCGGACCTCCTAGTTGCGCTGGAGTGGAGAGAGGTTCGGGGCCGGCCGGGAATCGCTCCCGACCGGCCCCGATGGTGCTGGATGACTACTTCGGCCAAGCCTTCTCGATGTTGTCCACCGTCGTCTTGGTGTCCTGACCGGTGATCCACGCGGTCGACTGCTTCCAGAAGGCGTCCGAGCCCACGGCGGCCGGCATCATGTCGGAGCCGTCGAAGCGGAACGTCGCCTTGGGGTCGAGCAGGATGCCACCCGCCAGCTTGTCGATCGGGTTGGTCAGGTTGGCCTGGTCGAGACCCTTGTTGGCGGTGACCCAGCCCGAGGAGAGCTTCGCCTTGGTGTTGGCCCAGGTGTCCGAGGACAGGTAGGTCTGGAACGCCTTGACCTCGGGACGGTCGGCGAAGGCCACCACGAACTCACCGGCGCCGAGCACCGGCTTGGTAGCGGCGTCCTTGCCCGGCAGGTAGAACGCGAAGACGTCGCCGTCCTCGGCCACCTTGGTGTCCTTGTCGAAGTTGGCCGCGTAGAAGCTGGCCTGACGGTGCAGCGAGCACTGGCCGTCGATGATCTTCAGGCCGGCGTCCTGGAACGTCGTGGTCGCGATGCTCTTGACGTCGCCGAGGCCGCCGTTGACGTACGCGTCGTTCTTCAGGTAGCCGCCGACCGCGTCGAACGCGGTCTGGATCTCCGGCGCGTTGAACGGGATCTCGTGGTTGACCCACTTGTCGTAGACCTCGGGCGAGGCCGTGCGCAGGACGAAGTCCTCCACCCAGTCGGTGACCGGCCAGCCGGTGGCGTCACCACTGGCGATACCGGCGCACCACGGCTTGCCGCCGTCCGCGACGATCTTGTCGCTGAGCGCCTTGAGCTCGTCCAGCGTGGTCGGGACCGTGTAGTTCTTCTCCTTGAACTCCGCCGGCGAGTACCACACCAGGGACTTCACGCTGGCGCCCAGCGGGGCGCCGTAGAACTTGCCGTCGATCGTGGTGTAGGCCTTCCAGGCCTTGTCCCAGAACTTGTCGACGTTGTCCGAGACCTCCTGGGGGGCCGCGACAGCCTTGCCGGTGGAGACCAGCTGCTTCACCAGGCCGGGCTGGGGCACGATCGCGAGGTCCGGCGGGTTGCCGGCGCGAGCGCGGACCAGGATCTGGGTCTCGAAGGACTTGTCGCCCTCGTACTTGATGGTGGCGCCCGTGCACTGCTCGAAGGGCTTGTAGGACTCCTTGTGGGGAGTGTCCTCAGGGGTCACGATGCCCGTGTAGATCGTGACCGTCTTGCCCTTGATGTCGCCGAACTTGGTGTAAGGCGCACAGTCGATGGCCGACGCCGACGCGTCGGTGCCGCTGGCGCTGTCAGAGTCGTCGTCGCCGCCGCACGCAGCGAGACCGAAAACCAGCCCGACGCTCAGCGTGCCGGCGAGCGCGGCCCGAAAACGCGGGCTCGTGGGTTGACCGAACATACCGCTCCCTATGTCAAATCGCGCTTCCGACGTCCGGAGACGTCGCCGTCCGAAGCGCTACTTGGGTCACAGTCAAGAGGTAACCGGCACGTTGCGCAATGATTTCCGCTTGATCGACTCGGTAACGATACGGCGTCGCTGCTCCGGACGCCTTAACCGGTTAAGGTAGAGCTCCTGGTCAGGCCCGGAAAAGCGCCTTACCTGGACCCTAGTCCCACACGGAACACCCCGCCCCGGATATCGACGGATATCCGAGGCGGGGTGGTCTGTTCGGTGGATGGGTCAGCCGGCCATCGACAGGTAGCGGTAGCCGAGGCGGGCCATCCGGTCGGCGTCGAGCACGTTGCGGCCGTCCAGGACGATCGGCGTACGCATGAGGCCGACGAACTTGCCCCAGTCGAGCTCGAGGTACTGAGCCCACTTGGTCACCAGCACCACGGCGTCGCAGTCGTCGAAGACGCCGTCGAGGGTCTCGCTCAGGTGCGGGGCCATGTCGGGGTACTCGCGGCGGAACCGGTCGCCCGCGATCGGGTCGTGCAGCTTGACCCGGGCCCCTCGGGCCAGCAGCAGGCCCGCGATGTCGAGCGCGGGGGAGTCGCGCAGGTCGTCGGTGTTGGGCTTGAACGCGACGCCGAGCAGGCCGATCTTGCGGCCCTTGAGGATGCGCAGCTCGCTCTGCAGGCGCTCGACCGCGATCTCACGCTGCCGCTGGTTGACGTCGCGGGCGGCCTTCACGATCGGCATCTCGTAGTTGTATTCCGACGCGGTGGCGATCAGCGCCTTGGTGTCCTTGCCGAAGCAGGAGCCGCCCCAGCCCACGCCGGGCTCCAGGAAGCGCGAGCCGATGCGCTGGTCGAGGCCGATGCCCCGGGCCACCTCGGTGATGTCGGCGCCGACCTTGCCGGCCAGCTGGCCGATCTCGTTCACGTAGCTGATCTTGAGGGCCAGGAACGCGTTGGCCGCGTACTTGATCAGCTCGGCGCTCGCCAGGTCGGTCGAGACCAGCGGGACGGCCGTGGTGTCGTCGGGCCGCGGCTGGAAGGTCGGCGGCGTGAAGGTCTGGTTGATCAGCGGCCGATAGAGGTGGTTGAGCACCTCGAGGGCCCGCGGGTTGTCCGAGCCGATCACGATCCGGTCGGGGAAGAGCGTGTCGTGGATCGCATTGCCCTCGCGCAGGAACTCCGGATTCGACGCGACCGAGAATTCGCAGTTCTCCGGCCGGTCGGCCCGCACCGCGAACGAATCCCGGAGAATCGCATCCACCCAGTTACCGCTGCCGATCGGAACGGTCGACTTGTTGACCACAACGGTGAACTCGTGATCGAGATTCTGGGCGACGCTCTCGGCCGCCGACCGCAGGTAACGCAGGTCGGGGCTGCCGTCGGGGGCGGACGGGGTCTGCACCGCCACGAAGACCACGTCGGCGCCGGGCACCCCGTCGGCGTAGCTGGTGGTGAAGGTCAGGTTCGGACGCGGCCTCGGCGAGCAGTTCCTCCATGCCCGGCTCGTAGATCGGGCAGCGCCCGCCGTTGAGCATGTCGACCTTGGCCTGGTCGAGGTCGACGCAGGTCACCTGGTGTCCCAGGAAGGCGAGACTCACACCGGTGGTGAGCCCGACGTAACCCGTGCCGACAACACAAACCCTCATCAAACGCTCCTCCACCGCAGGTGGTACGGCTTCCGGCCGCGCCGGTCGCCCCTGTCGACCCTGGCGAACGCGGTGCCGCACCCTTAATCCAGGCCAGATGATACACAGCGTAGAAAAACGTCGCGCAAATCCCTGACGTACGGTTATCGGTTCATTCCTTAGAGTTGCCGACCGCTGGCGAGAGGTAATCGCGGCGTCATTAATCCATTGGCAAGCTCAAATACATCGAGCGCTTTGCCGGCTGTCGCCGAATAGCCGGAAAGGGTCACGCCGGCTCTTCGCGGGCGACCCGGGGGCGCGGCCCGGGGGCGCGGCCCGGGGGCGCGGCCCGGGGTGCGGCGCGCGCGGTGGGCGCGGCCGGCCGGTGGCGACGAGCAGATTCCCCAAGATATGCACGATTGTCAACTCCTGGTTTCCAGGGCTTGACAGGGATATGACGGGGCACGACGCTTTGGGAGCGCTCCCAAGTTGACGGTCATCAATGGAAGGTCTCGGATGCGTCGGTCCACCATCGCGGCGGTCGTCACTGCCGCCCTGCTCAGCGCCTCGGTCGTCGTGCTGGCCCGGCCCGTGGTCGCCACCGCCGCGGCCGCCGACCCGTACGCCTGGAAGAACGTGCGGATCGACGGCGGCGGCTTCGTGCCCGGCGTCGTCTTCAACCCGGGCGAACGCAACCTGGTCTACGCCCGCACCGACATCGGCGGCGCCTACCGCTGGAGCGAGAGCGGCCAGAGATGGACGCCGCTGCTCGACTGGGTCGGCCAGGACAACTGGGGTTACAACGGGGTGCTGAGCATCGCGCCCGACCCGGTCGACACCACCCGGGTCTACGCCGCGGTCGGCATGTACACCAACAGCTGGGACCCGAACAACGGCGCCATCCTGCGGTCGAGCAACAAGGGCGACACCTGGCAGGTCACCAAGCTGCCGTTCAAGAACGGCGGCAACATGCCGGGCCGGGGGATGGGCGAGCGGCTCGCGGTCGACCCGCACAACAACCGGAACGTCTATTTCGCCGCCGAGGGCGGAAACGGGCTCTGGCGCAGCACCGACTACGGCGCCACCTGGGCCAAGGTCACCAACTTCCCGAACGCCGGCAACTACGTGCAGGACCCGAACGACGCCAACGGCTACCTCAACCAGAACCAGGGGCTGACCTGGGTGACCTTCGGGGCGGCGAACCAGATCTACGTCGGCGTCGCGGACAAGGAGAACCCGGTCTACCGCTCGCTCGACGGCGGCGCGACCTGGGAGCGGATCGCCGGGCAGCCGACCGGCTACATCGCGCACAAGGGCGTCGTCCAGGGCAACTATCTCTTCATCGCGACCAGCGACACCGGCGGGCCGTACGACGGTGGCGCCGGCCAGGTGCAGCGGTTCGACATGACCACCGGCACCTGGATGAACATCTCGCCGACGCCGGCCGCCGACGCGTACTACGGATACTCGGGCCTGACCGTCGACCGGCAGAAACCGGGCACGCTCATGGTCGCCACCCAGATCTCCTGGTGGCCCGACGCGATCTTCTTCCGCAGCACGGACAACGGCGCCACCTGGACGCGGATCTGGGATTTCAGCAGTTATCCGTCGGTCAGCAAGCGCTACACCATGGACATCTCGGCCAACCCCTGGCTCGACTTCAACACCAACCCGCAGCCGCCCGAGTCGACCCCCAAGCTCGGCTGGATGAACGAGTCGCTCGAGATCGACCCGTTCAACTCCGACCGGCTGCTGTACGGCACCGGCGCCACCATCTACGGCACCACCCAGCTGACCAACTGGGACAGCAACACCACCTTCACCATCAAGCCGTACGCCAAGGGGATCGAAGAGACGGCCGTGCTCGACCTGGCCAGCCCGCCCTCGGGCGCCCCGCTGGTCAGCGCGCTCGGCGACATCGGCGGCTTCCAGCACGCGTCGCTCGACACGGTGCCGCCCACCTTCCACGACACGCCCGCACTGGGCAGCAACACCTCGCTCGACTTCGCCGAGCTCAGCCCGACGGTCTTCGCCCGGGTCGGCAACGCGGACGCGGCCCCGCACATCGGCATCTCGTCCGACGGCGGTAAGAACTGGTACCAGGGCCAGGAGCCGGCCGGCGTGACCGGCGGCGGCACCATCGCGGTCGGCGCCGACGCGAACGCCATGGTCTGGTCGCCGGCCGGGGTGGGCGTGCACTACTCGACCACCCGGGGCAGTTCCTGGACGGCGTCCACCGGCGTCCCGGCCGGCGCGGTCGTCGAGTCGGACCGGGTCGACCCCAAGACCTTCTATGCGTACGCGGCGGGCAAGTTCTCCACCAGCAAGGACGGGGGAGCGTCCTTCACGGCGTCGGCGGCCACCCTGCCGACGACCGGGCGACTGCACCTCAAGGCAGTGCCGGGAATCGCGGGCGAGGTCTGGTTCGCGGGGGAGAGCGGGCTGCTGCGCTCGACCGACTCCGGGGTCACGTTCACCAAGGTCTCCTCGGTGACCTCGGGCATCAACGTCGCCTTCGGCAAGGCCGCGCCCGGGGCCACCCATCCGGCGGTCTTCCTGGTCGGCACGGTCGACGGCGTCACCGGCGTCTTCCGCTCCGACGACACCGGCGCCTCGTGGCTCCGGATCAACGACGACGCCCACCAGTACGGCAACGCGGGTGACGCCCTGGCCGGCGATCCCCGCGTCTACGGCCGCGTCTACCTGGGCACCAACGGCCGCGGCATCTTGTACGCCGACCGTCAGGGCGGAACCACGCCGACGACCGGCCCGACGCCGACCCCGACGACGCCCACGCCGACCCCGACCACTCCCACGCCGAGCCCGACGACTCCGACTCCTAGCCCGACGACTCCGAGCCCGACCACCCCGACTCCGAGCCCGACCACGCCGACGCCCCATCCCGGCGCGAGCTGCGGGGCGACGTACAAGGTGACCGGGTCCTGGGGTGGCGGTTTCCAGGGTGAAGTCACGGTGACCAACACCGGCACGGCCCCGACCACGGCCTGGAACGTCGGGTGGACCTACACCGGCGGGCAGACCGTGACCCAGCTGTGGGGCGGCACCCACACGCAGACCGGCACCACGGTCAGCGTGCGCAACGCCTCCTGGAACGGCGCCCTGGCCGCGGGCGCGAGCACCACCGTCGGCTTCCTCGGAAGCCTCAGCGGCAGCACCAACCCCGTCCCCTCCCCGGTCACCTGCGCTCCGGCGTAGCGCGCCTCCCCGCAGAAAGGAAATCCCCCCGTGCAAGTAAGACCCAGAACGAGACCACGCCTGCGCCGCGGGCTGGCCGTCACCGGCGCCGCCGTCCTCGGCGCCGGCGCGGCCCTCGTGGCCGGTGTCCCGGCCCACGCCGCGGCCAGCTGCACCGTGGTCTACAAGGTGCAGAGCCAGTGGTCCGGCGGCTTCACCGGCGACATCGCCATCACCAACACCGGCGACCCGGTGACCAGCTGGAAGCTCGAGTACGACTTCCCCGACGCCGCGCAGAAGGTCACCCAGGGCTGGAGCGGCGTCTACGCGCAGAGCGGCCAGCACGTCACGGTCAACAACGCGGCCTGGAACGGCGGCCTGGCCACCAACGCCACCGTGAGCACCGGGTTCAACGGCACGTTCGGCTCGGCCAACCCGGTGCCGACCGCGTTCTCGCTCAACGGCACCCGCTGCAACGGCGCCGCCAACGCGCCGACCGTGGAGATCACCAGCCCGGCCGCCAACACCCGCTTCACCGCACCGGCCTCTATCCCGATCACGGCGGTGCCCACCGTGCCGTCGGGCGGCTCGATCAGCAAGGTCGAGTTCTACCACGACGGGCTGCTGCTCAACACCGACACGGCCGCGCCCTACACGTACACCTGGTCGAGTGTGCCGGCCCAGACCGCGGCCTATCAGCTCCAGGCGATCGCGTACGACGCGGCGGGTGGCAAGAGCAACACGGCCGCCGTGCCCGTCTTCGTCGACGCGGCCACCACCCCGGCGGTCGTCACCGACGCCACCTCGCTGACCGTCTCACCCGGCGCCTCCACGAGCTTCAAGCTGTCGCTCTCGAAGGCGCCGACCGCCAACGTGACCGTGGCCGTCGCCCGCAGCGCCGGTTCCACCGCGGTGTCGGCCACGCCGGCCTCGCTCACGTTCACCCCGGCCAACTACAGCACCGGCCAGACCGTGACGATCGCGGCCACCGATGCGGCCGCGGTCGGAGCGACCGCCTCATTCACGGCAAGTGCGACCGGCCACACCACGGCCACGATCAACGCGCAGGTCGTCCGGGTCGGTGCCCCGGACGCCCGGTTCACCCAGCTCTACAACGACATCAAGAACCCGGCCAACGGCTACTTCAGCCCCGACGGGGTGCCCTACCACTCGATCGAGACGCTGATCGACGAGGCGCCCGACCACGGCCACGAGACCACCTCCGAGGCGTTCAGCTACTGGCTGTGGCTCGAGGCGGAGTACGGGCACACGTCGGGGGAATGGGCGCCGTTCAACAGCGCCTGGGCGACGATGGAGAAGTACATCATCCCGTCGCACGCCGACCAGCCGACCAACGACAAGTACGACGCGTCCAAGCCGGCGACCTACGCGTCCGAGTACCCGCTGCCGTCGCAGTACCCGTCGCAGCTCGACAACAGCGTCTCGGTGGGCTCCGATCCGCTGGCGTCCGAGCTGAAGAGCGCGTACGGGACCTCCGACATCTACGGCATGCACTGGCTGCTCGACGTGGACAACACGTACGGCTTCGGGCGCTGTGGTGACGGCACCACGCGCAACGTCTACATCAACACGTTCCAGCGTGGCCCGCAGGAGTCGACGTTCGAGACGGTGCCGCAGCCCTCCTGCGACACGTTCAAGCACGGCGGCCCCAACGGCTACCTCGACCTGTTCACCAAGGACGCCAGCTACGCCAAGCAGTGGAAGTACACCAACGCCCCGGACGCGGACTCGCGCGCGGTGCAGGCGGCGTACTGGGCGTTGACCTGGGCCACCGAGCAGGGCAAGCAGTCGCAGCTCGCGTCGTCGGTGGCCAACGCGGCCAAGATGGGCGACTACCTGCGCTACTCGTTCTACGACAAGTACTTCAAGCAGCCGGGCTGTGCCTCGACCTCGTGCGCGGCGGGCACCGGCAAGAACGCCTCCAGCAACCTGATGTCCTGGTACTACGCCTGGGGTGGCGCGACCGACACCAACGCCGGCTGGGCGTGGCGGATCGGCTCGAGCACCAGCCACTTCGGCTACCAGAACCCGATGGCCGCGTACGTGCTGAGCAACGTCAGCGCGTTCGCTCCGAAGTCGCCGACGGCCAAGGCCGACTGGCAGGCCAGCCTCAACCGGCAGCTCGAGTTCTACCAGTGGCTCCAGTCGTCGGAGGGCGCCATCGCCGGTGGCGCGACCAACAGCTGGAACGGCGGCTACCAGGCCCGGCCGGCCGGCACGCCGACGTTCTACGGCCTCGCGTACGTGGAGGCTCCGGTCTACGAGGACCCGCCGTCGAACCGCTGGTTCGGCATGCAGACCTGGTCGCTGGAGCGGCTGGCCGAGTACTACTACACGACCGGTGACGCCAAGGCCAAGACGGTGCTCGACAAGTGGGTGCCGTGGGCGCTGGCCAACAGCACCATCAGCGCCACCGAGTTCTCGATCCCGTCGGACATGGCCTGGTCGGGCGCCCCGGCCACCTGGAACGCGTCGTCACCGGCGGCCAACACCAACCTGCACGTCACCGTGACGAGCAAGGGCCAGGACCTCGGCGTGGCGGGCTCGTTCGCCAAGCTGCTGACCTACTACGCGGCGAAGTCGGGCAACACGGCGGCCAAGACGGCGGCCAAGAACCTGCTCGACGCGATCTGGACCAAGAAGGACAGCAAGGGCGTGTCGGTGACCGAGACGCGCGCCGACTACAACCGGATGGACGACACCTACAACGCGTCCACCGGCCAGGGCATCTACATCCCGCCGGGCTGGTCCGGCACGATGCCCAACGGCGACGCCATCAAGCCGGGAGTGTCCTTCCTGGACATCCGCTCCTTCTACAAGAACGACCCGGACTACCCGAAGGTCGACGCCTACCTCAAGGGCGGCCCGGCGCCGACGTTCAACTACCACCGCTTCTGGGCGCAGGTCGATGTGGCCACCGGCTACGCCGACTTCGCGCGCCTGTTCCCGAACGGCTGAAGGGAGTTGTGATGAGAAAACGGCTATTGATGTACGTCATGGCAGGCTTACTGGCGGCCGGGGTCGGTGCGGTGATCACGCCGGGTGCGGCCGAGGCGCACGGGGCCATGATGGTGCCGGGCAGCCGGACGTGGCTCTGCTACAAGGACGGCCGTAACCCGAACACCGGAGCGATCGAACCGAAGAACGCGGCGTGTGCGGCCGCGGTCGCCAAGAGCGGGCCCACCTCGCTCTACAACTGGTTCGCCGTGCTCCGCTCGGACGGGGCGGGCCGGATGGCCGGCTTCATTCCGGACGGCGAGCTGTGCTCCGGCGGCACCGGCGGGCCGTACGACTTCACCGGTTACAACCTGCCCCGCGCCGACTGGCCGGTGACCCACCTGACCTCGGGGGCGTCGCTGGGCATCCAGTACAACGACTGGGCCAAGCACCCGGGCACGTTCCGGCTCTACATCACCAAGGACAGCTGGAGCCCGACCCGGGCCCTGGCCTGGAGCGACCTCGAATCGGCGCCGTTCGACACGGTGACCAACCCGCCGGCCGACGGTGGGCCGGGCACCGGCGACGGTCACTACTACTGGAACGCGACACTGCCGTCCGGCAAGAGCGGTCGCCACCTCGTCTACTCGGTGTGGCAGCGCTCGGACAGCAACGAGACGTTCTACGGCTGCTCGGACGTCGTCTTCGACGGCGGCAACGGCGAGGTCACCGGGGTCGGCGGGGGTGGCACCACCACGCCGCCCACCTCGACACCGCCCACGTCCACACCGCCTACCTCGACGCCGCCGACCTCCACACCGCCGACGTCGACTCCGCCTTCGTCTCCGCCGCCCACGTCGGGCAACACGCCCTGCTACGCGATGTTCAACATCCAGAACGCTTGGAGCGGCGGCTTCCAGGCGGAGGTGATGGTGCACGCCGACCTGGCCGCGATCAGCAACTGGACCGTGTCGTGGACCTGGCCGGGCTCCCAGACGCTGGCGCAGGCCTGGAACGGCACGGCGACCAGCAGCGGTTCGCTGGTCTCGGTGAAGAACGTCAACTGGAACGGCACCGTCGCCGCCGGCAAGTACGTGACCTTCGGGTTGCTCGGCACCGGCACCCCACCACCCTCGGTGAACAACCTCTCGTGCACCACCACCTGACCGACCCGCTCCGATGAAAGCCCGGCGGCGGCGCGACTCTCTCGCGCCGCCGCCGGCGCCGTCACACGGCTAGGTAATGTCCACAACCCTCGCGGCACTCCGGAACCTTTTGTGATCACGGCCGAAAGTTCCGAAGACGCCCGATGCGCCTCCGGTGCAAACAACGGCCCGGATCATGCGTTCTCTCCTTGACTACATAGATGGCCGCCTTTACGTTACGGAGGTCCGTCCGATGTGTCTCCGAAACTTCCGGCCACCGCGGGGATTTCGGCCCGAGGCGCATCGGTGCTTGGCAGTCCCTGACCCGGCAGCCGAGAAGGAGCACCATGCCCACCCGCCGCGAACTCCTCGCCCTCACGTCCGGCGCCGCCGTCACCGCCGCCGCCGGCCTTGCCGCTCCCGCCCAGGCCTCCGCACCCCACGACACGACCCACCAGGACGGCGAGTGGATCGCCCCCGGGTGGATCGCCACCTGGGCCGCGGCCCCCACCACCGTCCCGCCCACGCCGCCGACCGTCCTCACCGCCCAGACCGTGCGCCAGATCGTCCACTGCAGCGCCGGCGGCGACGAGATCCGCATCCGCGTCACCAACGAGTTCGGCCAGGGCCCGCTGCGCATCGGGGCGGTCCGGGTCGCCCAGCGCGCCGGCACCGGAGCCGGTACGGCCACCGTTCCCGGCACCGACCGCCGGGTGACCTTCAGCAACCGCGCCGACGTCACCCTCCCGGCCGGCTCGCCGCTGGTCAGCGACCCGGTGCGGCTGCGGGTCCCGCCCGGCGCCGACCTGGCGATCAGCCTCTACCTGCCGGCCCGCACACCGGTGACGACCCTGGCCGCGTTCGCGTTCCAGGACAACGTCATCGCCGACGGTGACGTCACCTCGGCCCGGACAGTGAACCCGGTCGCCACCATCGGCCAGTATCTGTTTCTCTCCGGCGTCTCGGTGCGTGACCGCGGCGCGGCGATCGTCACCCTCGGCGACTCGATCACCAACGGCGCCAACACGCAGAACAACCTCAACCACCGCTGGCCGGATCTGCTCGCGGCCCGGCTGCGCGCGGCCGGCCTCGAGCGTGGCCTGGCCAACGTCGGCATCTCGGGCAACCGCCTGCTGCACGACCCGAACCCGGCGGCGGGCAGCGACGCCGAGACCTTCGCCGCCTATTTCGGGCACAGCGGCCTGCGCCGGTTCGACCGCGACGTGGTCGCCCAGCCTGGCGCCCGCTACCTGATCGTGCTGCTCGGCGTGAACGACCTCGGCCACCCGGGCACGGTCGCGCCGGCCTCCGAGGTGGTCAGCGCGGACGACCTGATCGGCGGCCACCGTCAGCTGATCGCCCGTGCCCACGCGGCCGGGATGACGGCGATCGGCGGCACCGTTCTGCCGTTCAAGGGCGACACGCTCGGCTTCTACACCGAAGCGAACGAACGCAAGCGGGACGTGCTCAACCGCTGGATCCGAGCCGGCGGCGAGTACGACGGCGTGATCGACTTCGACGCCGCGATGGGCGACCCGGCCGACCAGCTACGCCTCAACCCGGCCTACGACAGCGGCGACCACCTGCATCCCAACGACGCCGGCATGGCCGCCATGGCCGAAGCCGTGCCGCTGAGGCTCCTGAAATGAGAGCCGCGGTCGCTTTGGTAGCAGCCTCCGCGTTGCTGGTCGGCGCGCCCGTGCCGGCCACCGCCGCTCCTCGAGTCGCTGCCTCGCAAAACGAGAGCTCCAGCCGGGAGTACGTTGCCATGCAACCCGGCCCTGGGCGGTTCTCCCTGGTGGCGGCTGGCCGGGCCGCGCCGATCGTGGTCAGCGCGGCCGACCATGCGGGCGTGATCCGGGTCGTCGACGACCTGCAGGCCGACATCAAGAAGGTCAGCGGTGTCGAGCCCACCGTCACGCACGACACGATCCCGGCCGGGGCGGCACCGGTGATCGTCGGCACCATCGGCAAGAGCCCGCTGATCGACCGGATCATCGCGCGCGGCAAGCTCGACGTGAGCGGCGTGAAGGGCAAGTGGGAAACCACGGTCGAACAGGTCGTCACCGATCCGCTGCCCGGCGTACGCCAGGCCTTTGTCATTGCCGGAAGCGACCAGCGCGGCTCGATCTTCGGCGCCTACGACCTGTCGCGGAACATCGGCGTCTCGCCCTGGTACTTCTGGGACGACGTGCCGGTCGCCCGCAAAGATGCGCTCTACCTGCTACCGGGGCGGCACAGCCAGGGCACGCCCAAGGTCAAATACCGCGGCTTCTTCATCAACGACGAGAACCCGGCCACCGGCACCTGGGCCCCCGGCTACTTCGGGCCGGGTAAGGCCCCCGGCTATCCCGGCGGGCTCAACGCGGCGTATTACGCCAAGGTCTTCGAAACCATGCTGCGGGTGCGGGCCAACTATCTCTGGCCGGCCGTCTGGGGGCGCGCCTTCGCCGAGGACGACCCGCAGAACCACGCGACCGCGAGCTTCTACGGCGTGATCATGGGGATCTCGCACGAGGCGCCGATGATGCGCGGCATCGAGGAGTGGAACCGGCACCCGACCGGCACGGGGGAGTGGAGTTTCCGGCGCAACGCCGACGCGATCAAGGCGTACTGGCGGGACGGCGCCGAGCGGATGCGCGACCAGAACATCGAGGGCGTCATCACGCTCGGCATGCGCGGCAACGGCGACGTCTCGCTGCCGGACGGCGACGGCATCGACCTGATGTCGTCGATCATCGACAGCCAGCGCGAGATCCTGCGCGACACTTCAATGATCGACCGACCCCAGGTGCAGACCCTCTACAAGGAGGTCCAGCGCTACTGGGACAACGGCTATCGGCCACCGGACGACGTCACGGTCGTGTTCTGCGACGACAACTGGGGCAACCTGCGCAAGCTCCCCGACCCGTCGCTCCCGGCCCGGGGCGGTGGTTACGGGATGTACTACCACTTCGACTACGTGGGGGACGGCCGCAACTACAAGTGGGCCGACACGATCAACCTCACCAACACCTGGGAACAGCTCTACCTGGCGTACGGCAAGGGGGTCGATCGGCTCTGGGTGGTGAACGTCGGCGACCTCAAGAACGAGGAGCTTCCCACCCAGTTCTTCCTCGACTACGCCTGGAACCCCTTCCCGGTCGACCGGATCGACGACTGGACCAGGGAGTTCGCGGCGCAGAACTTCGGTGATGCGCTCGCGCCGGCCGTCGCGGACCTGCTCGACGACTACGGGTTCCTGCAGTCCCGCCGCAAGCCGGAGCTGCTGAACCGGCGGATCAGCGTCGACCCGGCCAAGGACGTCACCACCGACCCGACCGCCATCGTCTACGACGACCAGGCCACGCCGTTCAGCCTCACCGACTACGGCGAGATGGATCGCGTCACCCAGGAATGGATCGACCTGGCGGGACGCGCCACCAGGGTGAAGGCGCGTGTGCCGGCGGCCTGGCAGGACGCGTACTACCAGCTCGTCTATTACCAGATCAAAGACACGGCGCTGATCTACGAGCTGCGCCGGGCCCAATTCACCAACCTCGCGTACGCGGCCCAGGGGCGGGTGGCCACGAACCGGCTCGCCGACCAGGCCGAGCGGCTCTTCGCGCAGGACCAGGCGATGAGCGACTACTACAACACCACCCTGGCCGGCGGGAAGTGGAAGAACTGGCAGCTGCAACCCAAGATCGGGTACGGGAACGTCGAGCGTTACGGCCCGAACGCGCCCTGGCAGCAGCCCGAACTGAACAACGTCGCGCTGCCGGACGAGATCTACCCGCACCTCAAACGGATCACCGTGCCCGGCCCGGCCGCGATGGGCGTCCAGGCCGTGCTGCCCGAGATCAGCCCCTGGCAGCGGGGGCGACCGCAATACATCGAGATCTACAACAGGGGGACGACACCGTTCCCCTACCGGATCACCGCGGGCCAGTCGTGGGTGCACGTGGAGCCGGCCGCGGGCGTCGTCACCGATCAGGTGCGCGCGGCCGTGACGGTGGACTGGCGCCGGGCGCCGTCCGGGTTGCGCACCGTCCCGATGAGCGTCACCGGGGCGGGCACGACCACCGTCGTTCAGCTGCCGGTGTCCCGTCCGTCGCTGCCGGCGTCGGGGTTCCTCGAAGCCAACGGCTACGTCGCCGTCGAGGCCGACCACTACACGCGCAAGGTCGGCAGCTGGCGGCGGCTGCCCGGCATCGGCAAGACCGGCAACGGGCTCACCCCGCTCGGCGGGACCGGGGCACGCCTCGACTACAGGATGACGCTCACCAGCTCGGGGCCGGTGCGGGTCACGGCCTTCCTCTCGCCCCGCAACAACGTGCTGCCGGGCGACGGCTTGAAGTACGCGGTGTCGATCGACGGGCAGACCCCGCAGGTGGTGAACGTGACCCGTGCAACCGGCGCCAACGACACCACCATGAACCGGCAGTGGGCGCGCAACACGTCCGACAACATCAACCGCACCACCACTACGCACACCGTTTCCGGGCCGGGGGCCCACACGCTGACCTTCTGGGCGGTCGACCCCACGGTGATCGTGCAGCGGCTCGTCGTCGACACGGGCGGCGTCAAGGACAGCTACCTGGGCCCGCCCGAGAGCCGGAGGTCCTGACCCATGGAAAGACGAACTTTGCTGGGCGCCGGCCTGAGCGGCGCAGCGGTCCTTCTCGGCCCGCCGTCGGCGGCCTCCGCCTCCGGACGGCGGCGCTGGGTGCACACGTGGACGGCGATGCCCCAGCTCACCGAGCCGGGAAACCTGCCACCGGCCCCTTTCATGGGCGAGGCGGCGGTGCTGGTCGACACGACACTGCGGCAGACCGTGCACCTGACGGTCGGCGGACCCCGCGTACGGCTGCGGTTCTCGAACGCCTTCGGCGGCGCAGCCCTGCCCTTCACCGCTGCGGCGGTGGCCCGCCCGATCGGTGGGCGGGCCGGAGTGTCGGGGATCGTGCCGGGATCGAGCCGCCCGCTGACCTTCGGCGGAAGGCGGTCGGCAACAGTGCCGGTCGGGGCGCAAGTCGTCTCCGACCCGGTAGCGCTGCCGGCCGCGCCCGGCGAAAACCTGACCGTCACCTTCCACCTCGCCACCGGGCAGGCCACGCTGAGCCTGACCTCGCACCCAGGGTCACGCACCACGTCGTACCTGATCAAGGGTGACCACGTCGCAGACCCGGAACTGCCGGGCGCCGCGGGCGTCGCGCACTGGTATCTGATCAGCGGCGTCGAGGTGGAAACGGAAGCACCGGCGCTGGCGATCGTCGGCGACTCCTTGACCGACGGCCGGGGCTCGACCACCGACGGCAACGACCGCTGGCCCGACCAGCTGTTCGCCCGGGGACCGCGAGCCGCGATCCTCAACCAGGCGGCGGGCGGCAACCGGGTCCTGAACGACGGCCTCGGCCCGAGCGTCCTGGCCCGCCTGGACCGCGACGTGCTGGCCACCAGCGGGGTGGACCGGATGCTGCTCTTCGAAGGGGTGAACGACATCGGCACGGCCCCGGCCACCGAGCCCGACCAGAAGGCCCTGGCCGAAGACCTGCTGGTCGCCTACGAACAGATCGTGCTGCGAGCCCACGCCGCCGACCTCAGGGTCTACGGCGCCACCCTCACACCGTTCGGAGCCAACACGGCGTACGACGATCCGGACGGCCACCGCGAATCCGCCCGCACCCTGATCAACACGGCCATCCGCCGGGGCCGCCTCTTCGACGGCGTGGCCGATTTCGACGCTGCCGTGGGAGACCCGGCTGCGCCCCGCCAGCTGTTACCTGCCTTCGACACGGGGGACCACCTCCACCTCAACCCGTCGGGCTACAAAGCTCTGGCCGAGGCTGTCCCGCTGCGCTGGCTGCGTTGACGCTCGGTTTCGCGACGGCCTCGTGGCTTTCTTGCGGTAGGCGGTGGGGTGCTCGGCCTTCTTGCGCTGGGACGGTTGGGGGCCGGGGTGGACACGCGCGGCGGTAAAGCATCTATGCCGTGCGTGCCCACCCCGGCCCCCAACCTTGCGGGGGAGTCGGTGGCGGCCAGGCGATGGATCGCGCGCGGCCGGCGTGCGTGGCCGGGCCGGGTGGGGCCCCCATGCGGCCGGTGGTCTGCGCTGCCGCGATTGTGGTGCAGCCAGGCGTTTCCCTTGGGCAGGCCGGCCTGAGTGGTGGGTTGCGGGAGCATAACCGTGCCGGTCGCGCTTACTACGAAGTTCAAACCCACCCCGCCCTCACGCCCACCAAGAAGCAGCCGCAATCCGACGCCCATAGCAACGAGAAACCCCCGGCGAACGGCACTCTCCGAGCCGGGCACAGCGTCCAGCTTCCGCTTTGCGGAACGCGCTGAGCCGGTCTTGGCGTCAGCTTCGGCTTGGCGGTGCTGGCTGCCGGGCTCGGCGATTACCCATAGCTTGGCGAGATCTGCTGAGCTGGGGTCGCGTGCCCACCCCGGCCCCCGGCCGTCCCAGCGCAAGTGAATCCAGCGACGAAAGCCCGAGCCGGCGACGAAGCCGGGCCAGCGGCAAAGTCAGGTCAGTGACGAATGCGCGGGCCGGCGATGAAGCCGGGCCAGTGACGAAAGCCCGAGTGGGTGACGAAAGCCCGAGTCAGCGAGGAGCGACGGCTAGCTGTGGTCTCGGCGGGCTAGGAAGAGGGCGCCCAAAGTCAGTGCTCCGAAGGACCATAGAGCGGCAACCCCCAAGCCGGCCCAAGGGCCGATCGGGACGGCGTCGAGGTCGTAGGCGGACTGGATGGTGAGGCCCGCCGTCGACGGGGTCAGCTTGTAGAGGGTCTCGATCCAGTCCGGGTCGGGCAGCAGCGGCAGCAACGATGGCAGGACGAAGAGCAGCGCCAGGACGATGCCGGCGGCTGCGGTGGCGCTTCGGACGATGGCGGCTGTGCCCAGGCCCAGCAGGGCGATCAGGCACAGGTAGAGGAATGAGCCGAACGCCGGGCGTAGCAGGATCTCGCCTATCGGGTAGTTGTCGATCCAGGCGACGCCGGACAGCAGGGAGGCGGCCACGCTCACCAGGGCGGCCACTGCCGTGCCGGCCAGCAGCAGTAAGGCCTTTGCGGCCAGGATCGGCAGGCGGCGGGGGAAGGCCAGCAGACTGGCGTGGATCAGGCCGTTGCCGTATTCGCCGGCCAGGATCTGGACACCGGCTATCGCCACTACTGCCTGTCCTACCTGGACGCCGATCAGGCTCAGGCGTACGCCGTCCGTGATGTCGTCGGTCAGGGCGGCTGCTGCCACGGAGACGGCTGTGGTCAGTGCTATCGACAGCAGCAGGGTGGCGGCCAGGTCGGGGACGGTGGTCAGCTTCGTCCATTCCGCTCGCAGTGCGGCCCTCATACGTCGGCCTTGCGGAAGCGCATGATGGCCACGGTCAGGATCACGGCGGCCCACGCTGCGGTGACACCGAGACCGGCCAGTGGCGGCAATGGGTAGTAGCCGTCCGCGGGGGTGTAGGGGACCAGCACCTGGGCGTACGCGGGCAGGGTCTGGTTCATGGCGAAGCCCGCCGCCGGGGTGAGGCGCAGCAGCCACTGGCTCGCGCCGACGGGCAGGAACGAGCCGGTGGCCAGCAGATAGGGCAGCACCGTGAGCAGGACGGCCAGCAGGATGGCGGGCAGGCCCCGGCGGAAGAGGGCACCCAGCGCGTACGCGAGGACGGCCATCATCGCCAGGAACACGGCCGTCCCGACGGTCAGCCGCAGGTCGGTCGTCAGGCTGGTCGGGATGTCGAAGTTGCCGTTGGCCCGGAAGACGTGACCCACCAGGGGCCGGGCGATCAGCACGGCCACCAGCGTCGCGGCGAAGACCACCCCGCCGACGACCGCAGCTTTGGTGGCCAGGACCCGGCCGCGGTCGGGGCGGGCCAGCAGCGTGACGCGGATCAGGCCCCGGCGGAATTCGCTGGTCATGAAGAGGACCGCGACGACCAGGATGATCAGCAGGGCGGGGGCTGAGCCGGCGAGGTACGGGACCGTGGCCAGGCCGGACGCGGGGGCGATGTCGCCGCTGCCGGTGAGGGTCAGCACGCCGTCCTTCAGCTCCAGGCCGGCGGCCCGGTGGTTCTTCTCCCAGTCGGTGCGCAGGTCGTCGGTGCGGCCCATCTCGTCGTACTGCCAGGCGCCCTTCGTGGTGCTCTCGATCTGGTCGAAGGCGGCGGTGGCCTGGGTGAAACGCCCCTGGACGATGCTGCCGCCCGTGGCGTTCTTCGTGGCCGTGACGTCGCTGGGGGACGCGACGAGGAAGCCGATCTGCACCTGGCTCGACAGCTCGGGCAGGGTCACGGCGCCCACCTTTTGCCAGGTGGTTCCGTCGGTCGACGCGTACGCGGTCAGGTCGTGGCCTTTGCGGTCGAGGCGTAGCCACCGGGCGTCGGCCGGCCCGGCGAGGTCGTGGACGTAGTTGTGCTGGAGGCGGACGCCGCGGTGGCCGGTGAGCATGACGGCCGCGTACGCGGAACCGGGTTTGGTGCCGTCCTTGACCATGAGGCCGGCCTTGGCCCAGGGCGCCAGCCCCTCGACGAGCTCGTCGTGGCCGGGCGGCGGGTAGGTGATGACGCCGGTGAAGGCCTTGACGTGGGCGGTGAGGGTGCCGTCGCCGTCGAGGGTCTGGTGGGCGAAGCTGAAGCGGTCGTCGACCGCCTGGCCCTCGGGGCCGACCGGCGGCGGCTGGCAGGCCACGTTGCCGCACGAGGTGTGGCTGCCCGACGCGAGGAGCAGGCCCAGCCCGACGAAGAGGACGACCACGGCGACCAGGCCGGCCACCCAGCCGGGGGCGGTACGGAATTTGGTCAGCTCGGCGCGGATCATCGGGTCAGCTCCAGGTAGGCCGATTCGAGCGAGCCGTACTGATCGCGCATCGTGACGGTGGGCGCGTCGGCGATGACCCGGCCCCGGCGGACGACGATCACGTGGCCGGCCAGGTCCTGCAGTTCGCCCATGAGGTGGCTGGAGACGAGAACGGCGCTGCCGTTCTCGGCCCGCCGGCGCAGGAGCTCGCGCATCCAGACGAAGCCTTCGGGGTCGAGCCCGTTGAACGGCTCGTCCAGGATGAGGATCTTCGGATCGCCCAGCAGGGCCGCCGCCACGCCCAGGCGCTGGCGCATGCCGAGCGAGTAACCGCCCGCCCGTCGCCTGGCCACCGAGGCCAGACCGACTTCGTCGAGCAGGTCGTCGACGCGGGACCGGCCGATCCCCTGGGACTGGGCCAGCCAGAGCAGGTGGTTGCGGCCCGAGCGGCTCGGGTGCAGGGCGTTGGCGTCGAGGAGCGCACCGACGTGACGGAGAGGGGCGGCCAGCGAGGGGTAGGGCTGCCCGCCGACCAGGGCGGTTCCTTCGTCGGGGCGGTCCAGCCCGAGCAGGACCCGCATGGTGGTGGACTTGCCGGCGCCGTTGGGCCCGACGAAGCCGGTGACCCGGCCCGGCTCGACCCGGAACGTCATGTCGTCCAGGGCCGGCGTGGACCCGTAGCGCTTGTGGAGCCCGGCGACTTCGATGGTGGCTTCCATGCCCCGGAGTTCTACAGAGTCGCGCCTAACCTGGTCGGCACAGCTCTCGTCATACCGTTGTTAGGCCGCGGCGGGCATGCTGAGCGGATGGGTGTCCGCATGCGTTACACGCTCCTCTACGGGGGGATGTTCCTGCTCTCCAGCGTGGGGCTGCTCGCCATCATGGCGGCGGTCGGGTTGCAGAGCACCCGGTCGACGGCGCCCGTCGGCTCCGGGACCCCGTCGCAGACGGCCGAGCTCGAACGGCAACTGGCCGAGGCCAACGCGGCATCGACGCGCCAGCTCGTGGTCGGCGCGCTGGTCGCGCTGGCCGCGATGCTGTTCTTCTCGCTGGTGATGGGCCGGGTCGCGGCGGGCCGGGTGCTGCGGCCACTGCGCATGATCACCGCCACCACCCGGCACATCACGGCCGACAACCTGCACTCGCGGCTGGGTGTGCGCGGCCCGTCGGACGAGGTGAAGGATCTGGCCGACACGATCGACGAGCTGCTCGGGCGGCTCGAGGAGTCGTTCGCGGCCCAGCGCCGGTTCGTGGCCGACGCCTCGCACGAGCTGCGCACCCCGCTGGCCACCATGCGCGCGTCACTGGACGTGGCGATCGCCAAGCCCGAGTCGGTGCCGGCGCCGCTGGCCGACCGGCTGCGCAGCCAGCTCGACCAGATGGACGGGCTGCTCGACAGCCTGCTGCTCCTGGCGCGGGCCCAGCACGGCGCGCTCGACGACCGCACCGTCGTCTCGTTGCCCGCGCTGGCCGCCGAGGCGCTGACCGCCCGGTCCGAGGCCATCAAAATCAAGGGCTTGCGGGTGTACGCCGACCCGCCCGCGACCCTGCTCACCCCGGGCAACCCGGTGCTGCTCGCCCGCCTGGTCGGCAACGTGATCGACAACGCCGTCACCCACAACGTCCCCGGCGGCGCGATCCGGGTCTCCGGCGCCGCGTCCGCCTCCGCGGCCGTGCTGACCGTCGAGTCGGACGGGCCGGTGCTCGACCCGGCGTCGCTGGCCCGACTGGGCCGCCCGTTCCAGCGGATAGCCCCGGCCCGCACCGGCCCCGGCACGGGTCTGGGCCTGGCCATCGTGGCCGCCGTGGCGACCGCCCACGGCGGCTCCCTCGACCTGCAGCCGCGCCCGGGCGGTGGCCTGCGCCTGTCGGTCTCGTTGCCGGTCGCGGCCGAGGTGCTGTCGTGAGGATCCTGGTCGTGGAGGACGCGCCCGCGCTGGCCGAGGTGGTCGCCGAGGGGCTGCGCGACCAGGGCATGGCGGTGGACGTCGCGCTCGACGGCCTGGAGGCCGCGGCCAAGCTCGACCTGACCCCGTACGAGGTGGTGGTCCTCGACCGTGACCTGCCCGGGCTGCACGGCGACACCCTCTGCCAGATGATCACTGCCCGCGAGCACCGGGCCATGGTGCTCATGCTGACCGCGTCGGGCACCGCCGACGACCGGGTGCGGGGGCTGACGCTGGGCGCCGACGACTATCTGGCCAAGCCGTTCCACTTCCCCGAGCTGGTGCTGCGGATCCACGCGCTGGCCCGGCGCCGCCCGGCGGCCCGGCCGCGGGTGCTGAGCATCGGCGGGATCGAGCTCGACCCGGTCACCCGGGTGGCCACCCGCGGCGGCTCGCCCCTGCATCTGTCGGTGAAGGAGTTCGCCGTGCTCCAGGCCCTGCTGCAGGCCGCGCCGGGCTATCTGAGCAGCGAGGCCCTGCTCGAGCAGGTCTGGGACGAGAACGCCGACCCCTTCACCAACACGGTCACCGTCACCGTCGGCCGGCTGCGCCGCAAGCTGGGCGATCCGCCGATCGTCACCACCACGCCGGGGGTCGGCTATCGAATATCGGCCGGGGTGTCGGATCCGGGCCGGGGCGTTCGTAGTAAGGATGACAAGCCCCGAGAGCACAGGAGATGACCATGCAATATCTGGTTTCGGTGATCGACGACAAGAGCAACTCCGGCACCGACGAGGAGATGGTCGCGATCGACGCGTTCAACCAGCGGATCCAGGCCGAAGGCAACTGGGTCTTCGCCGGTGGCCTGGCCGACCCCAGCACGGCCACCGTCATCGACAACCGGGACGGGGCGGCGCTGGTCACCGACGGGCCCTTCGTGGAGACGAAGGAGTATCTGGCCGGTTTCTGGGTCATGGAGGCGGCCGACCTCGACGTGGCGCTCAAGCTTGCGGCCGAGGGTTCGAGGGCCTGCCACCGCCGGGTCGAGGTGCGTCCGTTCCTGTGAGCGAGACCGACGTCCCGCAGGCGATCGTCCGCGCCCACCACGAGGAGTGGGCGCGGGTGGTGGCCGGCCTGACCCGGCGGTTCGGTGACCTCGACATCGCCGAGGAGGCCGCGGCCGAGGCGTTCGCGACCGCCGTCGAGCGGTGGCCGGCCGACGGCGTGCCACCCAACCCGGGCGCCTGGCTGACCACTACCGCCGTGCGCAAGGCGATCGACCGGATCCGCCGCGAGAGCAAGCGCGACGACAAGCACCAGGAGGCCCGGATGATGTACGACGACAGCCCGGCCGAGCCGCCGGGCGCGATCGACGACGAGCGGCTGCGCCTGGTCTTCACCTGCTGTCACCCGGCGCTGGCCATGGAGAGCCGGGTGGCGCTGACCCTGCGCCTGATCGGCGGTCTGACCATGCCCGAGATCGCGCGCGCCTTCCTGGTGCAGGAACCGGCCATGGGCCAGCGGATCACCCGGGCCAAAGCCAAGATCAAGGCGGCCCGGATCCCGTACCGGGTGCCGTCCGCCGAGGATCTGCCGGGCCGGGTGTCCGGGGTGCTCGCCGTGCTGTTCCTGGTCTTCAACGAGGGCTACCTGGCGACCGGCCCCGGCAGCGATCCGGTGCGGGAGGATCTGACCGCCGAGGCCATCCGGCTGACCCGCCTGATCCGGGCCCTGCTGCCGGCCGACGGCGAGGTGGCCGGCCTGCTGGCGCTGATGCTGCTCACCGAGGCCCGCCGTGCCGCCCGGGTGTCGGCGAGCGGCGAGCTGGTGCCGCTCGGCGAGCAGGACAGGGGAGCCTGGGACGCGAAGCTGATCGCCGAGGGCCACCGACTGGTGCGCGAACGTCTGGCCACCGGGGTGGCGCCGGGCCGCTACCAGATCCTGGCCGCGGTCAACGCCGTGCACACCTCGGCCCGGGACGTGCGCGACACCGACTGGTCGCAGGTGGTCGCCCTCTACGACCAGCTGGCCCGGCTCGACGCGTCGCCGATCGTCGCCCTCAACCGGGCCGTCGCGGTGGCCGAGCTCGACGGCCCGGAGGTGGCCCTGGCCACGGTCGACCGTCTCGAGGGCAGCCTGGCCGGCTATCACGCCTACCACGCGACCCGGGCCGACCTGCTGCGCCGGCTGGGCCGCAGCGGCCCGTCGCGCGCCGCCTACGACCAGGCCATCGAGCTGGCCGGCAACACCGCCGAGACCGCCTACCTGACCCGCCGCCGAGACCAGCTGGTCTAGCGCTGCAGGAAGACGCCGTCGAGGGTGGCGCCGGCCGGGGCGGTCAGGGTCAGCGTGCCGGTGCGCGGCCGGCCGGCGGGCAGCCAGACCACGATGCGGGTGGCTTTCGGCGCCTTGAGCGAGACCGTCCCGAGGGTGGCGCCGGCGTGCGTGACGGTGACGCTTCCGCAGGCCGGGCAGGCGCGGGCGACCACGCCGACCCGGGTGGCGGTCACGCCGGTGTGCGACGCGCTGCCTTTGGCCGGCAGCGTGGTGGCCGTGCCGGCGAGGAAGCCGGGCCAGGCGACCCGCCGGCCGCCCTTCGACACGGTCAGCCAGCGGTCGTCGAACGGGCTCAGCGTGCAGCGTTCGGCCGACCAGTCGCTGGTGGTGGCGGCCACGTCGCGGGAGCGCACCGAGAAGCAGTAGGCCTGGCCGGCGGTCAGCTTGACCACCGAGCGGGTGGCCGCGATGTTCTGCAACGCCGATGGATAGCCGTATCCGCTGGTCGGCCGGGTCGCCGAGGTGGTGCGCCACCGCACGTCGTAGGTGACCGGCCCCGCCTCGTCGGTCGCGGCCCAGGTCACGGCAGCCGAGCCGGCCGCCACCGTGGCCGGCGCCGCGACGACCGGGACGGTGGGCGGGCTGAAGTCGACGACGAAGCTGACGTCGGCCACCGGCACGGTCACCCCGCGGATCTTCGCGTTCATGTGCAGGGTGTGCCGGCCCTGGCCGAGCGGGGACGGCACGAAGACGCTGGTCCAGTAGAGGCTCTGGGTCGGGGTGCGGGGGAGCGGCGACTGCATGTCGACCGCGAGCTTGCCGTCGACAGTCGCGCTGACCTCGTCGATCGGGCCGGGGTTGGTCACCTGCAGGCCGAGCGACACCCGCGACGTGCCCCACGGGAAGACCTGCCCGGCCGTCGGCGCGGTGATCACCGCCGAGGGGGCGGCCTTGACCGTGACCGCGGACAGTCCGAAGGCGCCACAGGTGGCCCAGTCGAGGCAGTCGGCCGGCAGGACGCCCACCTTCAACGGGCCCTGGGCCACGTCGCGGGCGTCCACCACCATGCGGAACGTGCCGTCGTCGGCCACCGTGGCGCTGGTCGCGCTCAGCGTGCCCCGCGCCTCGAGCGTCGGCGTGACCCGGTGCACGTTCTCCGGGTGGGCCACCCGGCCCGCGATGACCAGCCCGTCGGCGCCGAACGAGGCGATCGTCGACCCGGGCGCGGGCGAGGTGACGACGATGTCGTCCGGCGCCTGGTCGACGTAGACGATCGTGCCCGCGCTGAACTGGTAGCCGTTGCCGTCCGGCACGTCGGCGTAGATCGTGTGCGGCCCGTCGGTCAGCGGCCCGGTGTCGAACGTGCCCGTGAAACGCCCGTCGACGATCGGCACGGTGAGCTTGAGGTCGTTGTCGACCAGCAGTCGTACGGTCTCGCCAGCCGGGGAGCCGGTGGTGCGGCCGGCCACCGTGACCGGCCCGGGCTTCACCATCTGGTACGGGGTGAGGCTGTCGACCCGGATCGTGGTCGCCGCCTGGGCCGACGGCTGCACCACCGCGACCGCGCCCGCCACCAGCACGGCGGCGCCGGCCAGCGCGGCCCACCGCCTCGGTCGAGTCCACCGCATGCGGCTCATCATTCCCCGTTCACAAGATAATCGACGCTGAATCGTGGCTGGTCAGCGGTGGGTTCCGCATCGTCCGTTCGGGCGGCCCGTTTGTCCGTGGGGCGGGGATGACCGAGACTCGGGGCGTGACATTTCGTGGCTGGCCCAGCGAGGCGCTCGAGTTCTACGAGGGGCTCGCGGCCGACAACTCGAAGACCTACTGGGTCGCGCATCAGAGCTTCTTCGAGGAGCAGGTGCGCGGGCCCATGCAGGAACTGCTGGCCGAGCTGGAGCCCGAGTTCGGGTCGTCGAAGATCTTCCGGCCCTACCGGGACGTGCGGTTCAGCAAGGACAAGACGCCGTACAAGACGCATCTGGGGGCCTGGCTCGAGGTCGGCGGCTATCTGCAGCTCAGCGGGGACGGGCTGGCCGCCGGGCGCGGGCGCTATCAGCTCGAGGGCGAGCAGCTCGAGCGGTACCGGCGGGCCGTGGACGACGACAAGGCCGGGCGGGCGCTGCTCGAGGTCATCGCTGCGGTCGAGGCGGACGGGATCGGCGTACACGGGCACGGAAGTCTGAAGACCGTGCCGCGGGGCTGGGCCAAGGATCATCCGCGGGTGGAGCTGCTGCGGCACAAGGGCATCACCACCTGGAAGGAGTGGGAGCCCGCGGCCTGGCTGGGCACGGCCAAGGCCAAGCAGCGGATCATCGATTTCCTGCGCAAGAGCGGCCCTCTGCAGGAGTGGCTCGATCTCCATGTAGGACGATGACGACCATGGCTTTACGACCGGACGAGTTCTACCAGCACGCCCTGGCCGCGACGGACGACGAGCAGCGCCTGCCGCTGGCCCGGATGACCATGTGGGACATCAGCCCCTTCGAGCCGGACGGGCTGCTGGTCTCCCGGCTGCGCCCGCCGGTGCTGCCCGAGCCGCCCCGGCAGGGCGAGGACCCGGCCGACTGCCGGTCGTGCGACAAACGCGACGAGGGTCTGTGGCTCGACGACCACTGGCGGCTGACCCGCATCCCGCGGGCCGGGGTGCCGCTCATCCTCATGCTGCACCCGCGCGACCACCACGATCTGGCCGACCTGCCCGACGAGCGGGCGGCCGAGCTCGGCGTGCTGAGCAAACATCTGGCCCAGCACATCCAAGCCCTGCCGCACATCTCGCGGGCGCACGTCTACCGGATCGGTGACGGCGGCGCCCACCTGCACATCTGGTTCTTCGCCCGGCCCGAGGGGCAGGGCCAGATGTGGGGCTCCTGGCTGCCCGTCTGGGACGACCTGCTGCCGGAGTACCCGGACGACGTGGCCGCCGCCGACGCCGAGATCGTGGCCGACGCCCTGGTCAGCTCGTACGGAGGAGGGCGGCCGGGCTAGCCGGGGGCAGGAAGACCTCCGGGCGGCCCTCGACGTGCCGCTCGGGCAGCAACCGGGCCAAGCTGCGCGGCATCCGCCAGTTGAACCGGCCGAGGATGTGCATCACGGCCGGCACCAGCAGCAGCCGGATCACGGTGGCGTCGAGCAGGATCGCCGCGGCCATGCCGGCCACGATCACCTTCAGGATGATCTCGGGGCTGGCGGCGACCGACCGGAGACTCGCTCTCCGCCTAGGCGGAAGTAGCACGAAAGGAAGAGGGCGCCTCCGGATGGCGGCAGTGGTAGACGAGCGCGGGCGGCAGGTTCGCCCACACCGTGCGGCCGATCACCACCTCGTCGAACCGCTCGCGCAGCGACCGCAGCAGCCGCCGGGCCGGCGGGGCCCAGCGCGCATGCACGTACGCGAAGGTCGTGAAGGCTCCCGTCGGCGTCAGCGCCCGGGTCGCCGCCGTGAGCACGTCGCCCTGGAGTTCGGCGGTGAACGCCGCCCACGGCAGGCCGCTGACGATGACGTCCACGCTGCCCGGGGCCACGACGTCGGCCAGCTCCCGCGCGTCGGCCCGGACCACCTCCACCCCGGGATGGGCCAGCGCCAGCCGGTCGGCGAACCGTTCGTTGATCTCGACCGCGAGATGCCGCCCGCGACCGGCCAGCCGATGCTGGATGGCCGCCGTGAACGACCCGGTGCCCGGACCGAGCTCGAGCACCACCGGGTGGCCGTGCCGGGGGACCGGCGCCGTGACCACCTGGGCCAGGCTGCGGCTGCTGGGCGCGATCGCGCCCACGGCCATCGGACTGCGGGCGAACTCCACCAGAAATGACACCGTCGGACCTCCCCGCTCGACAATGAATCGTGACGGCGACGCTAGGGGCGAGGCGGGGTTCTGATCTTCGTGCGGCAAGCCGCACCGGCGGCCAGAAGGAGGAGACGCGGCGGCCGGTGGACGGGGGTGGCGGGCGCCCGGGCGCCCGTATCGTGGCCGTCGTGAGGATGTTCCGCGGGCCGCGACTCGACGCGGCGGTCGCCGTGACCGCGGCCGCGGTGGCCGCGGTGACGATCATGCTCGGCCTTCCGACCGACCGGCCGGTCGCCCAGTGGATCCTCGTCGAGGCCTCCGCGGTCGGCCTGGTGCTCGTGCGCCGGGCCCCGGTGACCGCGCTCGGCCTGCAGCTCGTGCTGATCGTGGTGACCGACGAGCTGGTGCCGATGGGCAGCCACATCGCGCCGCTGGCGGCCGGGGTGGCGCTCGGCGGGGTCGCTTACCGGCGCAGCGGCCCGGTGATGACCGTCGGCTGGGTCGCCACGTTCGCGGTCGTGCTGCTGATCGTCGTGCGCGAGGACGGCAACCTGCTGGCCGGCGTGGACGGCCTGGTCCGCCTCCTGTCGCTGGCCGCCGTCACCGCGGCGCCGGTCGCGTTCGGCTGCTATCTGGCCGGGGTGCGCAACGCCGCCGCGGTGGCCGAGGAACGCGTCCGCGAGGCCGAGCAGCGGGCGCTGGTCGAGCGGGAGGCCGCGCGTTACGCCGAGCGCGCCCGGCTCTCCGGCGACCTGCACGACCTGGTCGCCCATCACGTGTCGGCGATCGCCATGCGGGCCGGTTCCGCGCGTTACGCGGCCGGGCACGGCGGCCCCACCCAGGAACGGCTCGACGAGGCCGCGACCGCCCTCGACGCGATCCACACCAGCGCCCGCCAGGCCCTGGTCGACCTGCGCGGCCTGCTCCACGTGCTGCGCGACCCCGGCGGCGGCGAGCCCCTGATGAACCCGGAGAAGATGATCACGGACGCGGTCGAACGCAGCCGCTCGGCGGGTCTCGAGGTGCGGGCCGAGCTGGACGAACGGGCCGCCGCGGCGCCGCTCGCGCTGCGGGTGACCGCGGCCCGGGTGGTGCAGGAGGCGCTGACCAACGCGCTCAAGCACGCCGGGCCGGGAGCCGGGGTGGCCGCCACGGTCGTTCTCGACGGCGCTCACCTGCGCATCGACGTGGCCAACACGCTGCCGGCCGCTCCCGCCCAGGGGCTGCCCGCCTCCGGGCACGGCCTGGCCGGGATGCGCGAACGCGTCGAGATCCTGGGCGGCTCTTTGGAAGCGGGCCCGGACGGCGGCGGCTGGCGGCTCGGCGTCACGCTGCCGCTGGAAGCGGGGCCGGCGTGATCCGGGTGCTGGTCGTGGACGACCAGGAGCTCGTCCGGGCCGGGGTGACCCTGCTGCTGCGCACGGCGGGCGAGGACGTCGTGGGGGAGGCCGCGGACGGGCACGAGGCCGTACGCCTGGCCGAGCGCCTGCGCCCCGACGTGATCCTGATGGACCTGCGGATGCCCCGGGTCGACGGGATCGAGGCCACCCGCCGCATCCTGGCCGCGCTGCCGGCCACCCACGTCGTGATGCTGACGACGTTCGGTGAGGATGCCGAGGTCTACGGCGCGTTACGGGCGGGCGCCGTGGGCTATCTGCTCAAGGACGGCGCGCCCGAAGCCATGATCGACGCCGTACGCCGGGTCGCGCGCGGCGAGCCCCTGCTGGCCCCGGCCGTCCTGTCCCGGGTGGTCGCCCGCGCCCTGCGGGCCCACCACGAGACCGACACCGCCCCCACCGAGCTGGCCGTACTTACCCCGCGCGAGCGCGAGGTCCTCACCCTGGTCGGGGCCGGTCTCTCCAACGCCGAGATCGGCGAGTCACTGCATCTGGGCGTGACCACGGTGAAGTCGCACGTCGCCGCGGTGACCGGCAAACTGGGCCTGCGCAACCGTGTCCAGGCCGCCGTGACGGCGCACCGGCTGGGCCTGATCGACGACGACTTCCAGCCCACGACCTAGTCGCTCCCGGTAGCTGACAGACGGGCCACAGCGGGCCGACAGTCACGCTTCGTAACGTGACGCCGCGGCTGTTCGCCGCTCCTGCCGGAGTCTTGGAGGGCGTCGTGGCCGAGCCGCGTGCCCGGGACCGCTGGTTCGATCTGCTGCGCGTGCTGGCGATCGTCCGGGTGTCGGTCTTTCACATGTTCCCGTTCGCGGTGCTGGAGCTCGCGTTCCCGTCCATGGGCGTGATGTTCGCGCTGGCCGGGTCGCTGATGGCCGGCTCGCTGGCCCCCTCGCCGGCGCCCCGGGTCGTCTACGGGCGGGTGCGACGCCTGCTGCTCGCGTTCTGGGTCCTGGCCGCGATCGTCGTCCCGGTGATGTTCCTCGAAGGCTGGGACGAGCAACCCCCGCTGTGGCACCTGGTGGCGTGGATCGTGCCGTTCGCGGACCCGCCGTCGAGCGGCCTCGGCGTGCAGGCGGCCGAGGTGCTCTGGTATCTGGTGACGTACCTCTGGCTGGTCGCTCTCTCCCCGGTTCTGCTGTGGCTGTATCGCCGGGCGCGGCGGCTGACCCTGGTGGCGCCGATCCTGCTGCTCGCCGCGCTGACGATCCGTCCGGTGTGGCCGGCGCCGGCGATCCAGGAGGTCGGCACCGACGTGCTGCTGTACGCGGCGTGCTGGATCCTCGGCTTCGCCCACCGCGACGGGTCGCTCCGCCGGGTGCCGTCCTGGCTGGTCACGGCACTCGCCCTGGCCTGCGTCGCCGGTGCCCTGAGCTACGCGCACCTCAGCTCGGAGCCGGTGCAGGACCTGGACGTGGCGTACGCGGTCTATCAGCTCGGTTTCGTCCTGGTCCTGCTGCGCTGGCGGCCGCGCCTGGACTGGCTCACCGAGCGGCCGGCTCTCGGCCAATGGGTGAGCCTGCTCAACTCCCGCGCGGTGACGATCTACCTGTGGAACAACGTGGCGATCGCCCTCTGTTTCCCGGTCGGTGACGTCTTCGAGGCCTGGCGGATCGGGCCGACCGGGTACGCCCTGGTCGCGCTGGTGCTGCTCGGCAACGCCGTCCTGCTCTTCGGCTGGGTCGAGGATCTGGCGGCCCGGCGCCCGCTACGGTTCCTGCCCTGGCCCGGCGTCCGCGCCGATCAGCCGGCCCCGCTCGCCGGTCAGCGGGTAGGGCCGCTCGACCGGCAGCAACGCGCCCGCCCCGGCGTCGTCGCCCGCCGCCAGCCGGCCGTGGATCTCGCGGGCCAGGCCGGTCACGTCCCGGATCCCGGTGATCCACTCGTCGGCGTAGCGCTCGGCGGCCGGGCCGGACAGGCCGACCTGCAGTGAGCGGTAGGGCAGGGCCTGAAGGCGGAGTGTGCGCTCCGGATCCCACTGCACGCGGACCGGGCTGACCTTGGTGGCGGCGGCCCCGACGGACCGGTCCGGGTGCAGGTCGCGGTCGTAGTGGCTCAGTGCCGCGTGGGCCAGGGCCCATTCGAAGCCGGCCCGGGTGATCGACACGGCGAGGACGTGCTCCTGGCCGGGCTTGGCGGCCCAGCCGCAGCGGTACATCATCCACAGGAACGACGGCTTGATCCAGGTCATCCGGGATCGCTTGAACGGCGGCACGAAACGGCCCGCGCGGACGGCCGGCCCGGCGATCTCGGAGGAGTACGCCTGGTAGACCGTGACGGTGTCGTCGTCGTACACCGCCCGGATCTGCCGGTAGGGGACTTTCATGCCCCGATGATGATCGATGGGGCCGGGCCCGCGACAGCGGATTTCAGCGCAGCTCGTGACCGTGGCGACGGGCCAGGCCGGCCAGATCGGGCTCGCCGTAGCGCTCGCGCAGCGCGGCGAACCGGGCCGTGTTGTCGCCACCGAACCGGCCGGTGGCCTCGGCGTAGGACGCGGCGGTCACGAAGCGGGGCGGGGTCGTCTTGCTGTGGAACTTGTCGGCGTACATGACCAGTTCCTGCTCGGGCGTCTCGGCCAGATAGTCGTCCGGCGGCAGCGGCAGCCCCTGGCGCAGCACGTCGTCGCGGTTCAGGCCCACCCCCGTGTGGTGATCGCAGAAGCGGGCCACCACCTCGGGCACGTCGGTCGCGCCGAGCAGCTCACGACCGAGAATCCCGTGCCGGATGTACGCCTCCCCGGCCGCGAGACGGTAGACGCCGATGTCGTGCAGCAGCGCCCCGGCCCGTACCAGCGCCCGGTCCAGGTCGGTGTCCAGCAAAGACTCGGCGATCTCGCACACGATCCGGCAGTGCGTGTAGACCAGCTCGAACGCGGCCGCATTGGGCGCGAACCGTTCGTGCAGGGCCCGGATCTCGTCGTCGGTCGGGAGGTCCACGCGTCAGGCGACCCGCCGCATCACGGCGTGATAGGCCATCGCCGCCATGTCGGGCCGGTCGGCGTCGGCCACCCAGTCCCCCGCGATCGTGGCCCGGTCGGCGCTGATCGTGCCCGTGTAGGTCATGCCGAGCCCCGCGTGGGTCAGCGTGTCGCCGTCGATGTCCCACCGGTAGTCGAGCGGATCACCCTCGGCCGGGTAGACGTGGGCCCCGTACCCAGGCCGGTCCGGGTGTTTCCAGGTGACCTCGAGGCTGTCGATCCAGGTGTCGCCGACCTGCATGGTGCCGGTCAGCTGGAGCACGCCGCCGCCGAGGATCGGCACGGCCGTCATCTCCCCGCTGATGTCGTCCTGACCGGCCTCGCGGGTGCGCCCGCTGAGCTGCCAGACGCCGATGAGGACATCGAGCTCGCCGATGCTCATGATGCCGGCACTGCGCGGGCCGCCGCGACCGGGTCGAAGCCGAACGGGAGCTCCAGGCGGTGGGCGCGCAGCAGCTCCTCGTCGGCCAGCACGGCCGAGGTCGGGGCGTCGGCGACGATGCGGCCGGCCTCCAGGATCACCGCGCGCGGGCAGAGCTGCAGCGCGTACGGCAGGTCGTGGGTCACCATCAGCACGGTCACCGGCAGCGGCTGGAGGATCTCGGCCAGCTCGCGGCGACTGGCCGGGTCGAGATTGGACGACGGCTCGTCCAGGACCAGGATCTCGGGGCGCATGGCCAGCACGGTGGCCACGGCGACCCGGCGGCGCTGGCCGAACGACAGGTGGTGCGGGACCTGGTCGCGGTGCTCGCTCATGCCGACCGCGGCCAGCGCCTCGTCGACCCGGGCCCGGAGCTCGTCGCCGCGGACACCCATGTTCTGCGGGCCGAAGGCCACGTCCTCGGCGACCGTGGGCATGAAGAGCTGGTCGTCGGGATCCTGGAAGACGATGCCGACCCGGCGGCGGATGTCGGCCAGGCGGGCCCGGTCGGACGGGTCGACCCGGGCGCCGGCGACGTCGATCGTGCCGCCGCCGCCGTGCAGGATGCCGTTGAGGTGCAGCACCAGGGTGGTCTTGCCGGCGCCGTTCGGGCCGAGCAGGGCGACCCGCTCGCCGGCGGCCAGGGTGAGGTCGACGCCGTGCAGCACCGCGGTGCCGTCCGGGTAGGCGAAGTGCAGACCCGCGACCCGCAGGGCCGGTTGTTCGGCGTCGCTCATCAGTCGATCATCCCAGAGCCCTTTTATCCCAGAGCCGCAGCCAGCGCGATCCCGGCCGTGGCGGCGGGCAGGGCAGCCGCGGCGACCCACTGGCCGACCGGGGCCTGGTCGTGCTCGGGGCGGGGCAGAGCGCCGGTGTACCCGCGCGACACCATGGCCAGATAGACGCGCTCGCCCCGCTCGTAGGCCCGCAGGAACAGCGAGCCGACCCCGACCGCGAACGCCTTGACCTGCCAGAGGAAGCGCGGGTCGTAACCGCGGGCCAGCCGGGCGATCCGCATGCGGCGGGCGTCGTCGGCCAGCACGTCCAGGTAGCGCAGCATGAAGGTGGCGATCTGGGTGAAGACCGCGGGGGAGTGCAGCCGGTCCAGCCCGAGGATCAGGTCGCGCATCGTGGTGGTGGCCGCCAGCAGCAGCGACGCCACGACGCCGAGGGTGCCCTTGGCGAAGATGTTCCACGCGCCGTGCACGCCGTCGACCGATAGTGACAGGCCCAGCCAGTCGACGCGTTCGCCCTGGCCGGCGAACGGGAGCGCGATGGCCAGCAGGACGAACGGCAGCTCGATGGTGGCCCGCCGGGCCAGCCACAGGGCGGGGACCCGGGCGACCGCGGCCACCACGGCCAGCAGTAATGCGTAACCCCCGAAGGCCCAGAACTCGGTCCGCGGCGTGACCACCACGATGATCGTGAACAGCAGCACCGCGGCGATCTTGACCTCGGGGGCGAGCCGGTGCACCGGGCTCACCCTGTCCAGGTGCAGCGGATGCGCGTGCCCGGCGCCCACCTCAGGCGTCCTTGCTGCCGGCGGAAGCCGGTTGACGACGGCGCGCCACCCAGAACAGGCCGGCGCCGAGACCGAAGGTGATCAGCACGCCGGCCGTGCCCGCGAGGGCCGTCGACAGGAAGCTGTTGCCGACGCCGCGGATGCCGTAATCGGCCAGCGGGCTGTCACCCAGCTGGTGCTCGCCCTCCTTCTGCAGCATGCAAGTGCCGCCGGTGATCTCGCCGTCGGCGTTGAACGTGCAGCCCTCACGGGCCGTCGCGTCCAGGCCGTCCGGGCTCGACGAGGCGAAGTTGCTCACCACGCCGGCCAGCAGCAGGGCCACCAGCAGGCCGCCGGCCAGGAACCATCCGAGTCGCTTGCTCATGCGGGCACTCCCACCTGGACCGGCTGGCGGAACTTTCTCAGGGCGTACACCAGATCGGGTCTGACCTTGGCCGCGGTGACGACGGTGGCCGCGGCGATCAGGCCCTCGCCGATGCCGATCAGCACGTGCACGCCGGCCATGGTGCCCGAGATCCAGGGCAGCGACAGGTCGGTGGTGCCGCCTAGGGCGTACTCGAGCACGAAGCCCTGCGACGCCACGACGACGGAGACGATCGAGGCGATGAAGGCGACCGCGCCGATGCCGGTGGGCGTCTTGGGCAGGACGCGCAGCAGGACGACGACCAGCAGATATCCGGCGGCGGTGCCGAGCAGGGCCATGTTGGTGATGTTGAGGCCGAGCGCGGTGAGGCCGCCGTCGGCGAAGAGCAGGCACTGCACGATCAGCACGGTGGCGACGCACAGGGCGCCCACCCACGGGCCGACCAGGATCACCGCGAGGGTGCCGCCGAGCAGGTGACCCGAGACGCCGGGCAGCACCGGGAAGTTGAGCATCTGCACCGCGAAGATGAACGCCGCGACCAGGCCGGCCATGGGGGCCAGGCGTTCGTCCAGGTCAGCACGGGCCTTACGCACGCAGAAGGCCAGCGCCGCGACGGCGAACACCGCGAAGACCGCGGAAACCGGCCCGTCCACGATCCCGTTGGCGATGTGCATCGCCTGTGTCTCCATGACGCCTCCCAGCGATCTTGAGCGCAGCGTTCGCAGTCTAGGACCAAAGAACTGCTATTGCGAATTCTTGGCAATTGAACGCGAGATGGCAACTGGTAGTTCGACGCATCACTGCCTCCATGCCCACGATCAAGATCAAGATGTCGTCGCTGGGTGGTGGGTACGAGACGTCGCTCCCGCCGGGACCCAGGCGGGGCGAGCAGGGCGCGGGGCGCCCAGAACGCTCACCCCACCCGGGCGACGTGAGTGAGCGGTCGCGCTTCAAGAATTTCGAGGTGATCAGTCGGCCGGGGACCGCCGGCGTGAGGCCGATCGGCCGCCGACAGCTGGCGTGAGGCCTAGAAGAGGGCGAGCTGGCCGGGGGTGGGTTCGCGGCGGGCGGTGAGGCTGCCGCGGAAGACCCAGGGGCGGAGCTCGGGGGTGGGGTCGGCGTCGGGGGCCTCGGGGGGCGCGCCGCCGGTCAGGGCCCACAGGGACGGGCCCAGGTTGATGCCGCGGGCGCGCAGGGCCTGGCGCATGACGCCGCGGCTCAGCGGGAGGCGGGCCGTCGCCAGGTCGGGGATCGGCAGGTCGTGGCGCATGCTCATCAGGCGGCGGTTGCGGTCGACGATCTCGCGGGCGGCCGGCGCGGTGAACTGGGCGGCGGCGTGGGCGCCCACGGTCTCGCGGACCACGGCCACGCCCGCCTCCCACGCGGCCTCGAGCGTGCCGAAAGCGGTGAGCAGCTTGGCCGCGGTGGTGGCGCCGAAGCGGCGGACGCCGTGGAGGTTGTCGGACGGGTCGCCGCGCAGGGCGGCGAAGTCGCGGTATTGGTGCGGGTGGACGCCGTAGAGGGCGGGCAGCGCGGCCGAGTCGATCAGCACTGCCTCGTCAAAGCCACCGTTGCGCACCCGCAGCACGGTCGTGGCCTCGTCGATCAGGGCGAACGCGTCGCGGTCGCTCGTCATCAGCACCGACTGCCAACCGGTGGCCCGAGCGGTGGCGGCCGCGCTGGCCAGCACGTCGTCGGCCTCGTAGGCCCGCGGCACCACGGTGCAGACGCCGGCGTCGCGCAGCAGCCCGGGCGCGGCCAGCAGCTGGGCGGTCAGATCCTCCGCCTTGTCGGGGCGGTGGGCCTTGTAGGCCGGATAGTCGATGCGCCGGGCCGACTCGTCGGGACAGTCGAAACCGACCACCACCGCGTCGGGCCGCAGGTGGGCGGCGGCGCGCGCCAGATAGCCGACCAGGCCGCGCAACGCCCAGATCGGGTTGCCGTCGTCGTCGACCCAGCCGTCGCCCGCACCGGCGTGATAGGCCCGGTGCAGCAGGCTGTTGCCGTCGAGAACGAGCACGAGTGGGGGGCGCGGCACCTGCAAGAGACTACGCCGGGGGTGCGACGCTTTCCCGCACCACGAGGGCGGGCTCGATGGTGCGGCGGGCCGCATCGGTCGGGCCCGATTCGATCTGGGCCAGCAACAACTCCAGGCTGGCCGTGGCGACCGCGTCGAAGTCGGGCCGCACCGTGGTCAGCGGCGGGTTGTAGAAACCCGCTTCCGGTACGTCGTCGAAGCCCACGATGCTCACGTCGTGCGGCACCCGGCGGCCGTGCTCGTTGAGCGCCCGCAGCAGCCCCAGCGCGATGTGGTCGTTGGCCGCGAAGACCGCGGTCACCTCGGGCAGGCGCGCCAGCAGCTGACCGTTGCGATAGCCCGAGGCCGCGCTCCAGTCGCCGGTGAGCAGCGGCGGGATCTCCCGGCCGGCGTCGCGCAGGGCGGCCTCCCACCCGCCGATCCGGCCGGCCGCGTCGAACCAGTCGGCCGGCCCCGAGATGTGCCAGACCGACCGGTGCCCGGCCGCGAGCAGGTGCTCGGTGGCCGCGCGGGCCCCCGAGACCTGGTTGACGGTCACCAATGTGGAGGCGTGCTCGGGGTCGCCGTCGATGGTCACCAGCGGCACGTCGCCCGGCAGCTTGGCCAGCGCGGGCCCGGCCCCGGCCACCGGCGCGATCACCACGAGCCCGGCGACGCGCTGGTCGAGGTGCCGCTCGACGGCCTCGGCGATCGACCGCTCGTCGAGATTGCGGACGCTGCCTACGTTGACGGCGAACCCGGTGGCCTGCGCGGCCTCCTCGAACGCGGTGAGCATGGAGGCCGGCCCGTACAGCGACGAATTCTGCGCGACCACGCCGATCACCTTGGACGTGCCGGTGACCAGCGCCCGCGCTGCCCGGTCGGGCCGGTAGCCGAGTTCGGCGATCGCGGCCTGCACCTTGATCCGCGTCTGCTCGCTGACGTTGGGATGCTCGTTGAGCACCCGCGACACAGTCTGGTGCGACACCCCCGCCAGCCGGGCGACGTCCATCATCCCGGGCGGCCGCCCACGCTTCACACTCATCCGCGGCAGGATAGCGCTTCCGCGCCGCCTGCTGATGCCGGTCGGATCGAGTGCCTTTCCGTCAGCTTCCTGAAGCCGGACAATGACGGAAGAATGTGTGCCCCGGAAACCGGATATCCGTTCTTCGATTCGACCGTCGTTCAACGGCGGATCAGAGGCGCGGGAAAGGGATGCACCATCCGCAAAACGTGGTGATGCGTGAATGCGGCATTAATCGTATTTCGTTTAGCTTTGGATCCCGCGCAACACCTTGCTCGCGTAGGGGGTCCAGCACATACGGTTAGTGACGCAAGGCCGACGTCGCCTGGCGAATCGCCTTCGGGACGCGGATCTCACACCAAGCGAAACGGCACCCGTTTGCCCACGGATGCCGTTTCTGATTACCCACCCGAGGACCGTGAAAGCCCGAGGAGAGCATCGTCATGACCGTAACAAGACCACCCGTTCCAGACAACAAATCCACCCGCGGCCTATCACCCAGAGCGATTCGGGGCGTCCACGCCGTCGTGCGCCTGATGCTGGCCGTGGCCGCCCTGGTCACGGCGGTGACCGGCTTGCTGGTCGTCCACGGCCCCGGCGTTGTTCTTCTATGCCCGTTTTGATCATGGTTTGCTATATGCCGTAGACGGTGAAGGTGTCCGCGCGGTCGTGGAGATCGCGGCGGGCATGGGCGATGTTTGCGCGGCCGGCGAGGCGGAAGGTGTTCAGGGCCAGGTTGCGGAAGGCTGCCAGGTTGCGAGGTGCCGTACCGGTCCTGAGCTGGGAATTGTCTTCGCCGAAGGTGACGTCTCGGGTCCAATGGAGACGATTTTCCACTGCCCAGTGTCCTCTCGCATAATGGTTCAGGTGGCGCGCGCCCGCTTGTTCGGCGTCGAGGCTGACGATGCCGTGGATGATCTGTTTACTGGTGCGGACGCCGTCGAGGCCGCCGGTGTCACGGCGCAGCCGGAAGACCTGCCGGGCACCGGGAAACAGGCTGTCGTCGCAGGGCGCGACGCGGATCGTGCGGCGTTCGGCGCGTCCGTGCCCGCGGTCGCTGGTGCTGTCCGTGCTGTCGGCGAACTCGGTGTCGCGGCCGGACAGCAGCGTTTGGGCGGCCTGCAGGGCGAGCGGCTGGTTGCCTTTCAAAATGAGCAGGTAGTGGGCGCTCAGAGGTCCGGTGATCAGCCGGGCGGTCTTCTTCGTGGTGTGCAGAGCGTCCAGGGTGAGCAGCATGCCGGCCACGTCCAAGGGTGCGAGCAGATCCGCGGTCACGGTGGTCTCGCCGCGTTTGTCGGCGACTTGGCGCTGGCCCAGGACCACCGCACGGTCGTGGGTGACCGCGCCGACCAGGAACACCTGCCCGGCCTCGGTGCGGGTGCCGTGCAGCAGTTTCCCGTCGACCGCAGCGGCGGGCAGCAGCCCGGCCGGCGCCGGGTGGGTCACCGCCCTGGTCGTGGCGCGGCGTTGTTCTCGTTCGGTGGGTTCGTCCGCAACCGCGGGGACCTGCGGGGCCGGGACGTCGCCACGGACGACGTCAGCTGCGTAACCACAGGTCGCCGTGTCGAGGGCATCACCGTCCACCGCGGCCAGGACTCGCCGGAACGTGCGTTCGCTGGGCACCAGATAGCGGCCGGTCAACGGGTTGCGCCGGGCGCCGAGCCGGTGCAGGACATCCTGCGGGGTCCCCGCCGCCCACTGCCGGATCGCGGTCAGACCGTCGTTGCCGGTCACCAGGGTGGCGCACGCGGTCAGTACCAGGATCACCACCAGCGGATGACGCAGCCCTCGCAGCCGGCGCGGATCCGGCACCCGCCGCAACCGTGCCACCAGCGGCGACACCATCACCAGCGGATCGAGCGCACCCGGGCCCGTGGCGAGTTCAGCCTCCCACAACGCCAGATCAGCGAGGTGGTCAACAACAGGGTCGATCAGGGAAGATGACGTCACGAGCGCGACTCCAGCGATGAAATTCAGGACTAGACACCCGAAGATCATCAGGAGTCGCGCTCGTCCTGCAACTCACCTCTCGTCCGGGTCTCAACACGGACAGAACGCATCAAGCCGGAACAACGCCGGGGCCGTGGCTGGTCGTCCTGCTCGATCGGTGACGGCCCGGCGCGGCCGGCCGACGGGTTCTTCGCCCGCCGGCCGGCCGTTCGGGGTGCGCTAGACCCAACGCCGCTCGGTTAGGGCGGGTGGCTGGTCAGCAAGGGTTTGTGATGATGTCTATAGCTATGGTGGCTTTGTAGCTGTGTCGGTCTATGTTGGGTCCGCGGGCCTGGTATTTGGAGTTCGAGCGTTTGATCATGCGGGTTTTCACCCGGATCCGGCGGTCAGGTAGTAGATGGGCCAGGACCGCGCGGCCGATGGCGCCGACCAGGTCGATGACGGTGTCGGCGATCACTCCGGCGGCGTTGGTGAGTTGGTCGCGGGCAGTGTTCAGGGCGGTGGTGAAGCTGGCCCGGTCGGGGTCGAGGCCGGGGATACTGTCGGTGGCGTCGGTCATGGCGGTGCGCAGGATCTGGTAGACGACCAGCAGGGCGTGGACTTCCTGGTCGATGCCGTCGGGGGTACGGGCGCGCAGGACCCGTCCGCCGAGGATGCTGGACTTGATCTCCAGGTAGGCGGTCTCCACTTCCCAGCGGCGGTGATACAGCTTGATCAGTTCACCGGCGGGATGGGCGTGCGGGTCGAGCAGGGTGGTGATCAGCCGGTAGCCGCTGGTGTGGGTGCCGTCGCTGGTTCTGACGCTGATCTGGGCGTCGATGATCCGGACCCGGACGGTGCCGATGACCGACAGCCAGGACCCGTCGTGGTAGCGGCTGATGACCGGTAGGCGGCGGCCGTTCTTGCAGCGGATCAGCAGGTCCGTGCCGGTGGCGGCGATGGTTTTGATCAGGTCGGCGGCGGCGTAGTTACGGTCGGCCAGCAGCAACATCCCCGGCCGCAGGCTGCGGGCCAGGGTGCGGGCGTGGTCGAGTTCGCCGGTGCTGGTCGGGCTGAACACGGCGTCGATGATCGAGCGGGTGCCGCCGGTGAGCAGGACACTGAGTCGTAGTGCCGGGTAGCCGGCCCCGCCGTTGTTGCCGCGTTGTTTGCGGTAACGGACCCGCACCTTTTCAGCGTCGGCGACCGACATGGTGGTCCCGTCGATCACGGTCACCAGCAGGTTCCGCCAGTACACGGCGTGTTTGGCGGTGGTCGCGGCCGGGCCGCGGAGCAGGTCGAACAGTGCCCGCAACGGTGCCGGCCCGAGTCGCTGCCGGGCGTCGTGCAGCGTGCCCGAGGACGGCTCGGTCAGGTCCAGCCCGTCCAGCCCGGCGGTCAGTTTCTGCCAGACCAGGGGATAGCCGAGTTCGGCGAACAGGCACCCGGCCAGGATCAAGTAGACCGTCACCCGGGCCGGGAGCAGCCGGATGCGTTGCTGGGTTCGGCGGGTCGCGGCGAGGACCTCGTCGACCATCTCGAAGGGTATGAACCGGGTCAGCTCACCCAGATGGCCCGGCGCGAACACGCCCGCGGCTACCCGCACCGTCCGGGTTATGGCAATCTGATCGACCAAAGCGGAGTTCCTGGTCTCGAGGCTGTCTTGGAGTGACTCACCTCAATACCGGAACTCCGCTTTCCTGTGCCCGACCGACACACCCACCCCTTGACGGCCACCACACCGCCTTAACCGAGCGGCGTTGGCGCTAGACCAGGGGGCAGGTGTTGCGGTAGTCGGAGATCGACGTGCTGGACGGCCCGGGGCAGATGAACTGGTCGTAACGGGTGTCGTTGTCGACGAAACGCTTCAGCCAGGCGACGGCCAGGCGGGCGGTGAAGGTGTTGACCGACTGCGGGAAGAAGTGGCTGGCGTTGTTCAGCTCCAGATAGGTCTTCTCGGTGGCCGACGGGATGCTGTTGTAGAACGGGATCGCGTGGCTGGCCACGGGCGCGACGGTGTCGCGCTCGCCGCCCACGATCAGGGTCGGCACCCGCAGCGTCGACCAGCTCTTGGTCGCGTTCCACGGGGCCAGCGGCACGGCGGCCTGCAGCGACGGCCGGGTGCGGGCGGCCTCGAGGCTGCCGCCGCCGCCCATCGAGTGACCGGCCACGGCCAGCCGGGTGGTGTCGATGCGGGACCGCACCGAGCTCGTCCGGGTCAGGTAGTCGAGGGCGGCCAGCAGCTGGTCACCGCGCGACGCGGGCTGGTCGTACAGGGTGTTGGTCTCGATGCCGATCACCACGAAGCCGTGCGACGCGATGCGCGGGCCCAGCCACGACAGGCTCGACCAGCGGGCGGTGAAGCCGGGCGAGATGGCGACCGCGCCGAACGTGCCGTCGGCGGTGCTGGTCGGGTAGTAGATGGTGCCGCCACCGAAGCCGGTGACCAGGGACGAGACGTTCTCGGTGGCGACCGAGTAGGGCCCGCGGCTGGCGTCGAGCGAGGCCGTGGTCGGGGCCGGGCCGCGCTCGTACGGGTTGTCGGCGGCCTGGGCGGGCGACGCGCCGAGGGTGACCACCAGCGTGGCCGCGGTGGCCATCGCGAGGAAGAACCGGCGTGATTTGCGAACCTGCTGCACCTGAACACGCTCCCGGGGATAGGGGATTGATGGCGGTCAGTGTTTGCGCGGTTCCGCGGGGTGCGCATCGGCGAAACCACCAGCCATCGGCAACGGCCCGTTAACACGGACGAAATTTCACCAACCGAAAAGTCCTTTCCCGCCGCGGCCCTGGTAGGCAGACTCACCGCATGCTTAATGCACCCGCAGTGCATGAAGTTTCCCTGTACGGCCGGGAAGCCGACCTGGCGGCGATCCGCGCCCTCCTCGACGCGGCCGCGGCCGGTCACGGCGGTGCGCTCGTGCTGACCGCCGGCCCCGGCGAAGGCCGCACCGCGCTGTTGCAGGCGGCCAGCCGGCTGACCGCTCCGGAGTGGATCACGCTCACGGCCCCGGCCCACGCCGACGAGTCCACGATCGAGTACAGCGGCCTCCAGCGCCTGCTCGAGCCCCTAAGCCCCCTGCTCTTCCAGCCACCGCTCTCCCAGCCACCGCCCGCTCAGATACAGCCTGCTCAGCTACGGCCCTCTCACCTGTCGCAGGAGCAGCGCGAGTTGCTGGCCGCGGTGATCGCCGGGTGTGATCCCGCGGTGGGGCCGCTCGTGCTGGGCCTGGCCATGCTCGCCCTGCTGCGCCTCGCGGCCCGCCGTGGTCCTGTGCTCTGCCTGCTCGACGACGCCGACCAGCTCGACCAGTCCTCCGGGCAGCTGATCCGGCTCCTGGCCCGCCGCCTCGACGGCTTGCCGGTGGCGGTGCTGGCCTCGGCCCGCGGGCCGTCGGTCCCGGACGGTCTGCCGTCCCGCCGCCTGGCCCCGCTCGGCGACGAGGCCGGCCACGACCTGCTGCGGCACCACGCGCCCGGGCTGACCGGCGATGTCGCGGGCGCCCTGGTCGACCTCGCCGCGGGCCACCCCGGCGCGCTGGTCGACCTGGCCCGCTCCCTCACGCCCGGGCAGCGCCGCGGCTTCGAGACCCTGCCCACCGCCCTGCCGCCGGACAGCCGGCTGCGCCTTCACTGCCGAGCCACCCTCGCCACCCTGCCGGCCCCCACCCGCCGCCTGCTCCTGCTGGCCGCCGCCGCCCCGGAAGCCCACCCCGCCGACCTGCTCGCGGCGGCCCAGCGGGACCCGTCCGAGCGGGAAGCGGGCGGGCGGGAACGGGAAGTGGCGGGGGCGGCGGTCACGCTGGCGGATCTGGAGCCGGCTGAGCGGGCCGGGCTGATCACGGTGGGGTCGGGTGGGGTGCGGTTCACGCCGCCCGTGTGGCGGTCGGTGGTGTACGACGAGGAGCCCGTCGTTCGGCGCTACGCCGCGCACACCGCGCTCGCCGAGGTCCTGGCCGGGCGGGGACGGCGGCTGGCCGCACTCGTGCACCGGGCCGCCGTCGCGGCCGGGCCGGACGACGTACTCGCCCGGGATCTGCTCTTCGCGGCCGAGGGGGCCGCGCCGGGTGAAGCCTTCACTGCGCAGCGCCATGCCGCGGAGCTCAGCTCCACCTCGGAGGGCGTCGCCCGGGCCCTGCTGGCCGCGGCCCGGTCGGCGATGGCCGCGGGCCGCCCGCACGAGGCCCGGCCGATGCTGCGCCGGGCGGCCCGGCTGCGCGGCAACGCCTCGGTGCGCTCCCGCGCCCGCGGCCTGATCGCGGAGTTGCAGCTCCGGGGCGCCCCGGCCGAGTCCCGGGACGTGCTGCTCGACGTGGCCGCCGAGCTGATGCCCGCCGACCCCGCCGGCGCCCTGCACGCCCTGCTGGTGGTGGGGGAGGCGTGCGACCGCACCGGCGAGTCCGGCCGCTATCCCGCCCTGGCCCGGCAGGCCGCGGCCCGCGTCCGCGGCATTGACAAAAGCCCGCTCGATCCCGACACCGAGATGGCGCTGCACCAGGTCGTCGGGCTGGCCGACCTGATGACCGGGGCCGACGACGCCGCGTTCGGGCATCTGCGGGAGGTGCTGCGGCTGGCCGAGCACACCACCGACCCGGCCGCGCTGATCCGGGCCGCGTCGACCGGCATCCTGCTCGGCCAGGATCGGCGGGCGGCCCGTCTCGCCGGCCGGGCCACGGCCCTGGCTCGGGCCGTGGGCAATGCGCCGCTCGTTCCCGAGGCGCTCGAGGTCGCCGCCTTCGCCGAGCTGGCCGCGGGCCGCTACGACGCCGCCACCGAGGCCGCCCTCGACGGCGCCGCGGTCGCCCGGTCGGCCGGCCGCCCCGATCTGGCCGGCGCCCACCTGGCCCTGCTGGGGTTGCTGGCCGCGTTCGCGGGCGACCGGGAGACCAGCCGGGAACGCCTCGCCGCCGGCCACGCGACCGGGGAGCCCCTCGGCGACTGGGCCGAGGCGCTGCTCGACCTGGTGGACGGCCAGCCCGCCGCGGCCGCCGAGCGCCTGGCCCGGATCGTCGCCGGCGGTTCGATGACGCTGCGGGTGGCGGTCGCCCCGCACCTGGTCGAGGCGACCGGGGCCGGCGGCGAGGCCTTCGACCGCTGGGCCGGGCGCACCGGCCAGCCGGGCTGGCTCGCGCTGCGCAGCCGGTGCCGGGCGCTGACCGACACCGAGGCGGCCGACGACTACTTCCCGGAAGCGCTCGGCTGGCACGCGCGGGACGAGCCGGCCGGTTTCGCGGCGGCCCACACCGAGCTGCTCTACGGCCGGCACCTGCGCCGGCGGCGGCGACCGGCCGAGGCCCGCGACCACCTGCGCCGGGCCGCCGAGACGTTCCGCCGCCTCGACGCCCGGCCCTGGGCCGAGCAGGCCGCCCGCGAGCTCCGGGCGGCGGGCGAGCGGATCGGCCCGGTCGACCGGGGCCCGCTCACCGCCCAGCAGGAACGGATCGCGGGCCTGGTCGCCGAGGGCGCCACGAACCGTGAGGTGGCCCGCCAGCTGCACCTGAGCCCGCGCACCATCGACCATCACCTGCGGAACGTGTTCGCCCGTCTCGGCGTACGCTCCCGGACCGAATTGGCCCGGATGCTGGCCGGGTGACTCAGACCTTCTGCACCGACACCGGAGTCACCAGCACCCGGTCGCGGTCGCCGACCACCCGCAGCGCGCCGGTCAGCGTCACCCGGCCGGTGCACGGGAGGTCGGCCGCAGAGGTGCCGACCAGCACCCCCAGGTCGCCCGGCTCGACGATGCGCGAGTAGTCCCGGCCGGTGAAGGCGGTGCGGTCGGCGTGCACCGTGAAGGTCACGTCCTTGGCCTCGCCCGCCTCCAGCGGCACCCGGGCGAAGCCGGTGAGCTGCTTGACCGGCCGGGTCACCTGCGCCACCAGGTCCTTCAGATAGAGCTGCACCACCTCGTCGCCCGCCCGCTCGCCGGTGTTGCGCACCCGCACGGTCACCGTGAACTCCCCGTCGGTCGGCACCGATTCGGCGCTGAGCCGCAGGTCGTCGACCTCGAACGTGGTGTACGACCGGCCGTGGCCGAACGCGAACAGCGGCGTCGGGTCGAGGTTGCTGACCCCGGTGTTCTCGGCGCCCAGCGCGGGCTGCAGGTAGGTGCCCGGCTGGCCACCGGCGTGCCGCGGGATCTGCACCGGCAGCTTGGCCCCGGGCTGGACGCGGCCGGTCAGGACGCCGGTGATCGCGGCGCCGCCCTCCTCGCCCGGCATGAACGCCTGGACCAGCCCGGCGGCCCGGCCGGCGATCGACCCCAGCGCGTACGGCCGTCCGGAGACCACGACCACCACGACCGGCTTGCCCGTGGCCAGCAGTTCCTCGATCAGATCGGCCTGGACGCCCGGCAGGCGCAGGTCCTCGGCGTCGCAGCCCTCGCCCGAGGTGCCGTGCCCGAACAGGCCGGCCAGGTCGCCGACCATCGCCACGGTGACGTCGGCCTGCTGGGCCGCCTCGATCGCGGCGGCGAAGCCCGTCTTGTCGTCGCCGATCACCGCGCAGCCCTGTTCGTACACGATCTCGCTGCCCGAAAGGGCAGAACGCAGCGCGTCGGCCGCGGTCGTCACCTCGATGCCGAGGCCCGCGTCGGGGTAGCGCGGCAGCACGTGGTTGGGGAAGGCGTAACAGCCCATGAACGTCCGCGGGTCGGCCGCCGCCGGGCCGACCACCGCGACCCGGCCGAGCCCGGCCGCCAGCGGCAGCGCCGATCCCGGGTCGAGCAGCACGATCGAGCGTTCGGCCAGCTCGCGGGCCAGCGCCCGGTTCCCGGCCGAATCGAGGTCGACCTGGTCGGCCCCGCTGACCGAGCCCTCGGGCGTCCAGCCCGCGTCGAGCAGCCCGAGCTCGATCTTCTGGGTGAGCACCCGCCGCGCGGCCTGGTCGATCAGCTCCTCGGACGCCGTGCCGATCAGGTCGGTGCTGAAGCCGAGCGTGTCCGGCAGCTCGACGTCGATGCCCGCGGTCAGCGACTGCAGCCCGGCGTCGACCATGTCGGTCGCGACGTGGTGGGTGGAGGCCAGGAACGGGATGGCCCAGTAGTCGGAGACGACCGTGCCGGTGAAGCCCCACCGGTCGCGCAGCAGCTCGGTGAACAGCCACGGGTCGGCCACCGCGGGCAGGCCGTCGATGTCGGAGTAGGAGTTCATCACCGAGCCGGCGCCGCCCTCGCGGATCGCGGTCTCGAACGTCGGCAGGATGACGTCGAGCAGTTCGCGCCGGCCCATCGCGACCGGGCCGTGGTTGCGGGCGCCGCGCGAGGCCGAGTACCCGGCGAAGTGCTTGAGGGTGGCGATCACGCCGGCGCTCTGCAGGCCCCGCACGTACCCGGCGCCGAGCATGGCCACCAGGTACGGGTCCTCGCCGATGGTCTCCTCGACCCGGCCCCAGCGGTAGTCCCGCACGACGTCGAGCACGGGGGACAGGCCCTGGTGGATGCCGAGCGCGGCCATGTCCCGGCCGATCGCGGCGGCCATCCGCTCGACCAGCTCGGGGTCGAAGGTGGCGCCCCAGGCGATGGCGGCCGGGTAGACCGTGGCGCCGAACGCGGTGAACCCGGTCAGGCATTCCTCGTGCACGATCGCCGGAATGCTCAAGCGCGAGTTGCCCAGGACGATGTGCTGCTGACGGACGACCTCGGCGGCGCCCGCGGAGGGGGTGAGCGGATAACTGCCGTAGACCCGCGTCAGATGTCCGAGGCCGTGCCGGCTGGCCTCGTCGAGCGGTATCGTCCCCGAAGCGGCGAAAACGTCCTGCATGGGGGCGACGTTGAGGGTTTCCTCCGGGTCGGTGGTCTGCTCGTCCTGCATGTCGTTCCCGACCCACCGGCTGCCGAGCTGGCCTATCTTTTCCTCGAGGGTCATTTCGGCGAGCAGAGCGTCCACGCGCTCGGCAACGGGTAGCGCCGGGTCCTGCCAGGGCTGATCTGCCGGTTGTGCGGTCACGGCGCGACTCCTCAGTGGTTCCGAAACTTTCAGTGTTTGTACAGCTCTGACTTTCGGTGCCAAGCGATCTTAGGTGGCTGCCTCGATACTGGTCGGTACGGCGTCCACTCTTGCCATGGGAGCGCGACCACAGCAAGACCCTTGACATGATCAAGCCGAAACCCTACGTTAACGAAACCTCGTGTTAATTTGCGGTTGTCGAGCGAAAGTTGCAGCCCCTTGTGACGCTGACGACTCACTGACCACGGCGACCACCAACCACGGCGATCCTCTCGCCGCCACCGAGGCGGCTTTCGAGTACGGAGATCAGCGTGACCTATAACCCGATGTCCCGGCGCAACTTCCTCGGCCTCGCGGCCGGTACGGCGGGCGCCGCGGCGCTGGCCGCTTGTGGCAGCTCCGGTCCGAGCACCAGCACCAGCGGTGGCGGCAGCACCAGCGGCGGCGCGGCCAGCTACTGGTCGTTGAGCGGCCCGCCCGGTGAGCCCGTCCGGCAGGCGGCCATCGACCGGTTCAACAAGGCGAACCCGGACAGTAAGATCACGCCGACGTTCTTCCAGAACGACGCGTACAAGCAGAAGATCAAGACGTCGCTCGGCGCCGACCAGGGCCCGACGATGATCTGGGGCTGGGGCGGTGGCGGTCTCAAGGAGTACGTGACCTCCAACCAGGTGGAAGACCTGACCAGCTGGCTGGGGGAGAACGCGGCGGTCAAGGACAAGATCCTCGACTCGTCGTTCGGCGCCGGCACGGTCGACGGCAAGGTGTACGCGCTGCCGATCGAGACCGTGCAGCCGATCGTGCTGTTCTACAACAAGAAGGTGTTCGCCGACGCCGGTCTGCAGCCGCCGAAGTCGTGGGGCGAGATCATGGCGCTGGTGCCGCAGTTCAACGCGAAGAAGATCGCCCCGTTCTCGCTGGGTGGTCAGTCGCGCTGGACGAACATGATGTGGCTGGAGTTCCTGCTCGACCGCACCGCCGGTTCTGAGGTCTTCGACCGGGTGTTCGCGGGGGAGAAGGGTGCCTGGTCCGACCCGGCCGTTCTCGACATGCTCACCAAGCTGCAGGATCTGGTGAAGGCGAACGGGTTCCAGAAGGGCTTCTCGTCGACCACGGCCGACTCGAACGCCGACCAGGCGCTGCTCTACACGGGTAAGGCCGCGATGATGCTGCACGGTTCGTGGTCGTACGGGATCCAGTCGTCGCAGGGCGGTAACTTCGTCAAGGACGGCGGGTTGGGCTGGATGAACTTCCCGGCCGTCGAGGGTGGCAAGGGTGACCCGTCCAACACGGTCGGCAACCCGGGCCAGTACCTGTCGATCTCCTCCAAGGCGACCGACGAGGCCAAGAACACCGCGAAGAAGTTCTTCTCCACGACGCTGGTCGACGACGAGGAGAAGGCCGGCTGGGTCAAGTCCGGCGGCGTGCCGGTGCTGAAGAACAGCGAGAGCCTGTTCACCGGGGCCGACGCCGAGTTCCTCAAGGACATGTCGTCGATCGCGTCGGGCGCCAAGGTGTTCGCGCAGTCGTGGGACCAGGCCCTGAGCCCGACCGCCGCCGAGACGCTGCTGGACAACATCGCCAAGCTGTTCCAGCTGCAGGTCTCCCCGCAGCAGTGGGTGGACGCCATGAACGGGGTCATCGGGAAGTGACGACGCTCGCTCCGCCCGTCGCACGGACGAAGGAGCCCACCCGGTCCGGCGGCGGGCGGAGCGGGAGCGGCTCCGTCGTCTGGATGGCCATCCCGGCCTTCGTGTGGTTCCTGGCGTTCGGCGTCGTCCCGCTGCTCGGCGTCCTCGCGCTCAGCTTCACGACCTGGAACGGCATCGGCGATATCCAGCCGTCCGGGCTCGACAGCTGGAAGGCCACGCTGACCGACCCGGGGCTGCCGCACGCGCTGTGGGTCACGTTCCTGATCATGGCGCTGTCGTGGGCCGTACAGACCCCGATGTCGATTTTGATCGGTGTCTTCCTCGCGACCAGCCGCCGCTACCGTGAGTTCCTCGCGGTGCTGTTCTTCATCCCGCTGCTGCTCAGCTCGGCGGCGATCGCGATCACCTACAAGGCGCTGCTCGACCCGAACTTCGGGCTCGGCAGCGGCCTGGGCATCGAGGCGCTCAACCAGGACTGGCTGGGCAACAGCACGCTGGCCATGGGCGTCCTGATCTTCATCGTGTCCTGGCAGTTCATCCCGTTCCACTCGCTGATCTACCAGGGTGCCGTACGGCAGATCCCGACCAGCATGTACGAGGCGGCGCAGATCGACGGGGCGGGCCGGTTCAAGTCGTTCGTCAGCATCACGCTGCCGCAGCTGAAATACACGATCATCACGTCCTCGACGCTGATGGTGGTCGGGTCGCTGACGTTCTTCGACCTGATCTACGTGCTGACCGGTGGTGGTCCCGGCGACGCCACCCGCGCGCTGGCCCTGGAGATGTACCGGCAGGGCTTCCAGTCCAACCTGATGGGCCCGGCCAGCGCCATCGCCGTCATCCTCGTCCTGGTCGGCCTCGGGTTGTCCCTGTTGCTGCGGCGGCTCGGCGGCCGGGCCGACGAGAGCCAGATGGAAGGAGCCTGAGTTGGCGACCGTCACCAAGCACGCCCCGTCGCCGACCGTCACGGGCACCCCCGGGGCTCGCCGGCGCAGCCGGGCGATGTCCTACAACTGGCTCGGCGGTGGTCTGAGCTGGGTCTGGCTCTTCATCGTGATGCTGCCGCTCTACTGGATCGTCATCACCAGCTTCAAGACCCAGTCGAACTACTTCATCACCAACCCGCTGGCCCCGCCGAGTGACCTGACCTTCGAGAACTACAAGACGGTCATCGAGGCGGACTTCATCCGCTACTTCCTCAACAGCGTGATCGTCACGGCCGGCGCGGTGATCCCGGCCGTCGTGATCAGCTTCATGGCGGCGTACGCCATCGTCCGTGGCACCCGCAGCCGGGTCCTCAAGGGAATGAACTGGCTGTTCCTGACGGGCCTGGCGATCCCGCTGCAGGCGGTGATCATCCCGGTCTACCTGATCATCATCAAGCTCAAGATGTACGACACCCTGGCCGCGATCATTCTCCCCTCGATCGCGTTCGCCATCCCGCTGTCGGTCCTGGTGCTCAGCAACTTCATCCGTGACGTCCCGAAGGAGCTCTTCGAGTCGATGCGGATGGACGGCGCCACCGAGTGGGGGACGCTCTGGCGTCTCGCCTTCCCGCTCACCCGGCCGGCGCTGGTCACGGTCACGATCTACAACGCGCTGGGCATCTGGAACGGCTTCCTGCTGCCGCTGGTGCTCACCCAGAGCCCCGATCAGCGCACCATCCCGCTCGCGCTGGCCAGCTTCCAGGGCCAGTTCGGCGTGAACGTGCCGGCCATCGCCGCGTCGATCACCCTGACCACGCTGCCGATCGTCCTGCTCTACGCCATCGGGCGCCGCCAGCTACTGAGCGGTCTGACGGCGGGTTTCAGCAAGTAGCCGGGTGCTCTCCCGGACCACCAGCTCGGTGGCCAGTTCCACCCGGGGAGTCTCGATGGGCTCGCCGCGCGACAGTCGCAAGACGGTCCGCGCGGCGAGCCCACCCATGTCGGCCAGCGGTTGCCGCACGGTGGTCAGCGGCGGCGACGACCAGCGCGCCTCCGGCAGGTCGTCGAAACCGACCACGCTCAGATCGTCGGGCACGCGGAAACCGCGCAGCCGGGCCGCCTCGTAGACGCCCAGCGCCATCTGGTCGCTCGACGCGAAGATCGCGGTCGGCGGGTCGTCCCGGTCGAGCAGCCGCTGGGCCGCCGCGAACCCGGACTCGTGCCGGAAGTCGCCCGGCTCGATCAGCCGCCGGTCGACCCGCATGCCGGCCGACTCGAGCGCGGCCCGGTAACCGTCGAGGCGGGCCCGGCTGCACTGCAGGTTGCGCGGGCCTTCAACCAGCCCGATGCGCTTGTGACCGAGCGAGATCAGATGCTCGGTGGCGCTGCGCCCACCCGACCAGTTGGTGGCGCCGATCGTCGGCACGTCGGCCGCGGCCCCACCGGCCGGGTCGATGATCACCATGGGGACGTTGAGCCGGTGCAGCTCGGTGTAGACCGGACCGGCCGCGTCCGAGATCACCAGGATCACGCCGTCGGACTGGCGCGACCGCAGGTTTTGCAGCCAGGCCCGGGTCGAGGCGGTGCGCCGGTGGATCGCGGAGACCACGGTGCCGACACCGGCCGCGTGGGTGACCTCCTCGACCCCGCGGATCAGCTCGACCGCCCACGGACTGTCCAGATCGTGGAACACCAGGTCGACCAGCCCGGCACGCAGCGGTTGGCGAGAGTTACGAGGCCGGTAGTCGTGCTCCCGGAGCAGATGCTCGATGCGGTCGCGCGTCTCGGGCGACACGTCCGTACGCCCATTGAGCACCCGCGACACCGTGGGCACGGACACCCCGGCCGCTTCGGCGATGGTCGCGATGGTCACTCGTCGTCCGGCCGCGGCCATGGTCTCTCCTTGCTTGCCCCGACTGCTGCACGAAACTTTCGGTTTCGAGTTCCGGAAGTATTGCACATCTCGGAGCGGATAAGGGCACGTGCACACGTCTGACCTTGACCATGAGGGGGTAAGGGCTCACGCATGCCCCTCATCGCCGGTCGTTACCGCCTGGGCGAGAGCCTGGGCGAGGGCGGGATGGGCCGGGTCTGGCATGCCCGCGACGAGGTCCTCGAGCGCGACGTCGCGGTGAAGGAGGTGCTGCTGCCGGCCGGCCTGATCGCCCACGACCGGGACCAGGTGCACCGCCGTACGCTGCGCGAGGCGCGGGCCGCCGCCCGGCTCGGCCACCCCAACGTGGTGCAGGTCTTCGACGTGCTCGATGTGGACGGTCGCGCGTGGATCGTGATGGCCTACGTGCCGTCCCGCTCGCTGCACGAGGTGCTGCGCGAGGACGGTGCGCTCGACCCGCGGCGGGTGGCCCGGGTCGGCCTCGACCTGCTGGCCGCCCTGAAGGCCGCGCACAAGGCCGGCGTCGACCACCGCGACGTGAAGCCGGCCAACGTGCTGCTGGCCGACGACGGGCGGGTGCTGCTGACCGACTTCGGCATCGCCACCATCGAGGGCGACACCCTGATCAGCAGCTCCGACATGCTGGTCGGCTCGCCCGAGTTCATGTCACCCGAGCGGGCCCGGCACGGCACCGCCGGCCTGGCCTCCGACCTGTGGTCCCTGGGCGCGACCCTCTACGCCGCGGTCGAGGGCCGGTCGCCCTTCCACCGGGTCAACGCCCTGGCCACGCTGACCGCGCTGGCCGCCGACGAACCCGACCCGCCCCAGCAGGCGGGCGCGCTGGAGCCGCTGCTGACCGGCCTGCTGCGCAAGGACCCGGCCGAACGCCTGACCGCCGCCGAGGCCGAGCACCTGCTCCGAGCGGCCGCCGTCGGCGCCTACGGCCACGCCCTGGTCCCCGAGCGCGAGGAGGCCACCACCACTGTCGGCCTCGAAATTCCTTCCCCGGTACGCGACGACCCCGCCGCCGCGCCCCCCGAAGCCTCACCGGCGCCGTCCGCTCCCGCCGACGTTCACCCCGTGCCGAAGCAGCGCCACCCTCCGGCTTCTCCCGAGCCCTTCGTCCCCACGGACGAGCCCGAGCATTCGGAGAGCGTCCGTTCTACGCCGTCCGTACCAGAGCAGCGCCGGCCTCCGTCCGTGTCTCCGGCTTCTCCCGCGCCCTCCGTTCTCACGGACGAGGCCGAGCAGTCGGAGAGCGTCCGTTCTGAGCCGCACGTGCCGCCGACCGCTTCTCCCGCGCCCTCGGTCCCCATGGACGAGGCCGACCTGCCTCCGGCGTCCGCGCCGCCCGCGTCCCTGCCTCCGGCGTCCTCCGCCGGGGCCGGCTCGGCGGCTCGGCGGGACAGGCGGTGGATCGTCGTTGCCGCGGGGGTTGCCGCCGTCCTGGTGGGCGGCGTGATCTGGGCGGTGTCCCGCTCCGACACCCCGGAGGACCGCGACACCACCCGCGCCGGTCAGCCGCCCGCCTCGGCCGCGACGACCCCGTCCGCCGCGCCCTCGACCACCGTGCCGTCGAGCGCCCCACCCTCCTCGGCTGCCGCGACTTCGGCCACGCCCTCGCCGCCCGCCGCGACCGGTTCGGACCGTCCCGCGCGCCCGGCCGGCTGGACCGACTACCGCGACAGCACCGGGTTCTCCGTCTACGTCCCCCAGGGCTGGAACCGCTCGAAGGAAGGCTCCATCGTCTACTTCCGGGACAGCCGCACGGCCCGCGTCCTGGGCATCGACCAGACCAAGAAGCCCCGCCCCGACCCGGTTGCCGACTGGCGCGGCAAGGCCGACTACCGCGTGGCCAAGGGCGACTTCCCGTCCTACCGCGAGATCGGCATCGACGAGGTCGACTACTTCCGCAAGGCCGCCGACTGGGAGTTCACCTTCACCCGCGGGGGCGTCCGCCAGCACGTCAACAACCGCGGCGTCATCACCAGCGCCAAACAGGCCTACGGCTTCTACTGGCAGACCCGGGACGCTGACTGGTCCCGCTACCGCGACGACCTGGACCTGATCTTCGCCAGCTTCCGCCCTGCCACCTGAAACCAGAGCCGCCCTCAACCCGCCCGAGCCACCGGGGGAGCGCGGTCCACGATTCCGACCCAGCCCGCTCGGGCGGGCCAAGCGCCGTCCGGGTTGTCCACAGGGGCTGTTACTACGCCTATCCAGCCCGCCCGCCCGGGGTGGGGCTCACCCTACGCGGCTGGCCGAGCGGGGGGATTTCGTTGTCCACAGGCTCGCCCGGCGGAGCTGTCCACAAGCCGGCGACCCCGGATTCACGGTCGGGCCCGCGACTGACCCCCGGCGCTGCGGGGGTCAGTTGACGAGGGTCTGGGTGCCCAGGACGACGGCCAAGGCCAGGCGGTCGGCGTCCTCGGTGCCGGGCTCGGCGGTGTAGACGGTGATGCGCAGGTCGTCCATGGCCACCATCAGGGTGTCGCAGTCGAGGGTGATGCGGCCGACCGCAGGATGGTCGACGACCTTGTGCCTGGTGAGGTTCTCCGGCCGCTGCGGCGCGTCGGCGTTCCACAGCTCGGTGAAGCGCGGGCTCCCCTCGCCCAGGTCGCTGATCAGCCGGCGCAGCGCCCGGTCGGCCGGGTAGCGGGAGGCGGTCAGCCGCAGGTCGGCGACTAGCAGCGCCAAGTGGTGGGCGTGCTCCTCCGCGGTGTGCACCACGCGGTTGCGGACGCCGTTGAGGTGGCGCCAGATCGCGTTGCGTTCCAGGCCGTGCCAGGCCGTGGTGTCGCCCATCAGCGCCTCGTACGGCGCGTTGGCGACGATCAGCGTGGAAGTGGAGTCGTAGACCACGACGGGCGTGTGCGCGAGCCGGTCGAGCACGCGCTGGATGCTGGGCGTGATGCGGGACGGCGCGACGTCCAGCCCGGGGGCGGCGTGACCGGCCAGCTGGTAGAGCAGGTCGCGTTCCGCGTCGGCCAGCCGCAGGGCCCGGGCCAGCGACTCCACCACCTGGGCCGACGGCGTGGTCGCCCGGCCCTGTTCGAGGCGGGTCAGATAGTCGGCCGAGATCCCGGCCAGGCCGGCCAGCTCCTCGCGCCGCAGCCCGCTGGCCCGGCGCCGGCGCCCGGCCGGGACACCGACCGCCTCGGGGGCGACGCGGTCACGCCAGCGGCGCACCGTCCGGCCGAACTCCCACGATTCCATGCGTCCAGTCTGCGGGGGCGCCCGGCCGTTGTCCTGGCCCTGCCAGTCCTACGACAACGGAACGACTGCCTGAGGCCCGCCGACGCGCCCACGCTGGGGCCATGACAACGACACTGATCACCGGCCCGACCCGCGGCCTGGGCCGCTCCGCCACGCTGGCCATGGCCGGCCGCCCGGCGGGGGAGCGCCCCGACCTGGTGCTGGTGGGGCGGGGCGGGGCCTCGTTGAGCGAGGTCGCCGCCGCGGCGCGGGCGCTCGGAGCCACCGTGTACGAGGTCCCGTGCGACCTGTCCCGGCTGGCCGACGTGCGGGCGGCGGCCGCGGCCGTACGGGAGCTGATCGCCGCCGGAAAGGTCGAGCCGCTGGACGCGCTGGTCGCCAACGCGGGCAGCATGTCGTCCGACATCCGGAAGGCCTCGGCGGACGGCTACGAGCTGACCTTCGCCGTCAACTACCTGGCCCACGCCCAGCTCATCGCCGACCTGCTCGACTCGTTCGCGAAGCCGGCCCGGATCGTGCTGCTCGGCTCGAACACCTACCACGCCAACGTGTGGCGCAAGATGCTCGGCGTGCCCGAGGCGGACTGGGCCGACCCGATCGAGCTGTCCCGGCCCGCGACCGGCGACACGAATCCCGGCCTGAAGGGCTCCGGCGTCGCCTATTCGAACGCCAAGCTGGCCGTCCTCTACTACGCCCACGAGCTGCAGCGCCAGGTCGGCGACGGCATCGACGTCGCGGTGTTCGAGCCGGGCTGGATGCCCGGCACCGCCCTGAGCCGTGGTGCTGCCCCGGCCCTGCAGGCAGTCGGCCGCGGCCTTGCCCGCATCCCCGGCGTCTCGACCCCGGAGCGCTCCGGCCCGGCTCTGGCCTCGCTGGCCCTCGACCGCAAGTGGGCCGGCCGGCGCGACGGCGCGTTCGTGCTGATCGACAAGGTGGTCGAGGTCCAGCCCGTCGCCCACGACCGGGCCCGCGAGACCCGCCTCTGGCAGGCCACGACCGAGCTCCTGGAGAGGGCCGCGGCAGGTCTACAGTGACGGCACCGTTCCGGAGGAGTTGACCCTGTGACGTCCATCGAGATGACCGGCCGCCGTACCGTCTCGGTTGCGGCCGTTCGCACGGTCGTGGGCGTGCAGCTGTACGTCGTGGCGGCCTATCTGGCCGGTGCCGTCGTGCCTTGTCTGTGGGCGCCCCGGGCGTATCCGCCGACCTGGTTGTGGATCGTGCCCGGCTGGCTGCTGGGGGTGCCGGGCTTCTACGTCGCGCTCCTGGGCCCGGTCTTCGCCTTCGCCGTCGCGGCTCTCGCGCTGCTGAGCCTGCGCCGCAGCCTGCCGGCGAGGCTGTACCGGTGGTGCCTCGCCGCCGCCGTCCTCACGACCCTCCTCGCGGTGTTCATGCTGACCCCGCTGGGGCAGACGATCGCCCTCTTCACCGCCGACTGAGCAGCTGACAGAGGAGCCGACTGAGCCGCCGAAAGAGGATCAAAAGGCGACCAGGTCGGCCGTACGGACGCGGAACGGGAACGGCTCGCGGGTGGTGAAGGTGCGCCCCGGCCCGGCCGCCAGATGTTCGAGGTAGTGCCCGCCCTTGAGCCGGAACAGGGTCAGCGTGAGGGCTTCGTGGCCGGGCGTCTCGGGCTTGGCCAGAAGGAACCATGGGATGCCGGCCTCGGCGCAGCGCTCGATGCGGCTCGACGTGTCGCCGTGGTGCCGGCCGGGCGAGGTGACCGCGCCGACGAGCACCGTGTCGGCGGCGTTGGCCCACCCGGCGAGGCGGTCGACCTTGGCCACGACGAGGTCGGGAATGATAAAGCTGCCCGGTTCGAGCATCAGGACGGCCGACCCGTACGCCCGGAGGCCGGCTCGGCGGGCGGGCGACCGCAGGGCGTGCAGCAGAACGTGGGTGACGTCCTGGTGCGGCATGGTCGGCGCCGGGCTCGGCAGGAGACAGCCGTCGACCAGTTCGATCCGGGAAGGGGTCTCGCCGAGGCCGAGATGGTCGGCCTCGGTCCAGGTTCCACGATTAGTCACCCGACAATTGTCGGATGACTAGCTGTCTGATGTCAACGGGCGACGGAGAGAGCCGGGCTGCGGGCGGCGTCGGCCAGGCGGGCGGCGACGGCCTCGTGCTCGGCGGTGATCAGGCCGACGGTGACCCGCAGGTGGGGGCGGCCCGGCCCGACGGTGAAGGCGGTGCCGGCCGCGGCCGCGATCCCGTCGCTGGCCAGCGCGATCAGGGCGGCCTGCTCGTCGGCGACCGGCAGCCACAGGTTGATCCCGTCGCCCGGCGGGACGACGACGCCGGAGGCGTTCAGCGCGGTGACGATCAGGTGCCGCCGGCGGGCGTACTCGTCGCGGGCCGCTGCCACCGCGGCCACCGACGACGGGTCGGTGAGCAGGGTCAGCAGCAGGTGCTGCAGGAGCCGGCTGGTCCAGCCCTGGCCGAGCAGGCGGCGTTCGAGGATCGGGTCGAGCACGGCAGCGGGGGCCGAGACGGCGGCCAGGCGCAGGTCGGGCCCGTGCGACTTGGAGAAGCTGCGCACGTGGATCGTCTGCCGGGGCAGATGCGTCCCGAGCGAATGCAGCGGCGCCGACGACACGTCGCCCGCCGAGTCGTCCTCCACGGCGTATACGTGGGGGGTTTGGGCGAGCACCGCGGCCAGCGCCTGCACCCGCGCGCCCGACAGCGAGGCGCCGGTCGGGTTGAGGGCGCGGGGCTGGAGGAAGACGGCGGCGGGGCGTGACGACAGGGCCTCCCGCAGCGCGTCGGGCCGCATGCCCAGCGCGTCGGTCCCGGCCCCGATCACCTGGACGCCGAGCGACTCCAGCAGGTCGAGCAGAGGCGGGAAGCACGGGTTCTCGACCACCGCCCGGTCGCCCAGGCGCAGCAGGGCCGACGCCACGTGATCGATGGCGTCCATCGCGCCGTCGAAAACCGCCAGGCGCTGCGCCGCGTACGGCCACCGGTCCTTCAGCAATTCGGCCAGCCGGGGCAGCACCGGTTCGTCGAGATAGCTGCTAGGCGCCGGGGACAGGCCGGCCAGCGCGGGCAGCGACGGCAACAGCAGCGGATCCGGTACGCCGGTGGACAGGTCGAGGGTGAAGCCGGCCCGCCCGCGCAGCGCCGCCCGGTAGCGACCCGGCCCGCCGGCCCGCGGGGAGGCGACGACCGTGCCGCGTCGTCCGTCGGTTCGGATGGTGCCCGCCCGGCGCAGCAGCTGCCAGGCTGCACTGACGGTGGTGGGCGACATGTGCAGCTCGGCCGCCACCGTGCGTACCGGCGGAAGTTTGCTCCCCGGCAGCAGGGCGCCGTCGCCCACCGCACGCCCCACCGCCTCGGCCAGCCCGCGCGCGGAAACGTCGACCAAGCGGGCGCGAAGGGCGGGAAGCATTTTGTGACAGTACGTTTCAAGCATTGTTCGGTCTAGAGCTGGTACGTAATCTCGGCTCATGATTCGTATCGCGCACTGGATCGGTGGCGCTGAGCGCGCCGGCAAGTCGGGCCGGGTCGGCCCCGTGTTCAACCCCGCCACCGGCGAGCAGACCGCCGAGGTCGACCTCGCCTCCGTCGACGAGGTCGCCGAGGCCGTGGCCGCGGCCAAGCAGGCCGCGACCGCGTGGCGTTCGGCGTCGCTGGCCAAGCGGTCCGCGGTGCTGTTCAAGTTCCGCGAGCTGCTGGCCGAGCGGTCCGGCGAGCTCGCCGCGATCATCACCAGCGAGCACGGCAAGGTGCTGTCGGACGCGGCCGGCGAGGTCGCCCGCGGCCTGGAGAACGCCGAGTTCGCGACCGGCATCCCGCACCTGATGAAGGGCTCGTTCTCGGAGCAGGCGGCGACCGGCGTCGACGTCTACTCGATCAAGCAGCCGCTCGGCGTGGTCGCCGGCATCACCCCGTTCAACTTCCCGGCCATGGTGCCGCTGTGGATGTGCACCACGGCGATCGCGGCCGGCAACGCCTTCGTGCTCAAGCCCAGCGAGAAGGACCCGTCCTCGGCGCTCTTCCTGGCCGGGCTGTGGAAGGACGCGGGCCTGCCCGAGGGCGTCTTCACCGTGGTCAACGGTGACGTCGAGGCGGTCAACGCGATCCTCACCCACCCGGACGTCGCCGCGGTCAGCTTCGTCGGCTCGACCCCGGTGGCCAAGTACATCTACGAGACCGGCACCGCGCACGGCAAGCGCGTGCAGGCCCTGGGCGGCGCCAAGAACCACATGGTGGTCCTGCCCGACGCCGAGCTCGACGCGGCGGCCGACGCGGCCGTCAGCGCCGCCTACGGCTCGGCCGGCGAGCGCTGCATGGCCGTCTCGGTCGTGGTGGCCGTGGGCGACGTGGCCGACCCGCTGGTCGAGGCGATCGCGGCCCGGCTGCCCAAGCTGACGATCGGCGACGGCACCGACCCGCAGTCGCAGATGGGCCCGCTGATCAGCGCCCAGCACCGGGAGAAGGTGGCCGGTTACATCGAGAAGGGCAGCGCGGCCGGCGCGACCGTGGTGGCCGACGGGCGCGAGGCCGACCTGCCGGGCAACGGCTTCTTCCTGGGCGTGACGCTGCTCGACAACGTCACGAAGGAGATGGACGTCTACGCCGACGAGATCTTCGGGCCGGTGCTCTGTGTGGTGCGGGCGGAGACGTACGCCGAGGCTCTGGAACTGATCAACGACAACCAGTACGGCAACGGCACCGCCATCTTCACCCGTGACGGCGGCGCGGCCCGGCAGTTCCAGTTCGACGTGAACGCGGGCATGGTCGGCGTCAACGTGCCGATCCCGGTGCCGGTCGCCTATTACTCGTTCGGCGGCTGGAAGGCCTCGCTGTTCGGCGACACCCACATGTACGGGCCGGACGGCATCCACTTCTTCACCCGTTCCAAGGTCGTCACCTCGCGCTGGCCCGACCCGGGCACGTCGTCGGTCGACCTCGGCTTCCCCACCAACCGATGAGCGCCGAGACCGTACGCGGCGACGACCGCGCGCATGTTTTCCACTCCTGGTCGGCTCAGGGGCTGATCGACCCGCTGCCGATCGAGGGCGCGCTCGGCTCCTACTTCTGGGACTACGAGGGCCGGAAATATCTGGACTTCTCGTCGCAGCTGGTCAACGTCAACATCGGCCACCAGCACCCGCGGCTGGTCGCGGCGATCCAGGAGCAGGCAGCCAAGCTCTGCACGATCCAGCCCGCCTTCGCCAACGACAAGCGCGGCGAGGCGGCCCGCCTGATCACCGAGCTGGCCCCGGGCCCGCTCAACAGGGTGTTCTTCACCAACGGCGGCGCCGAGGCCAACGAGAACGCGATCCGGCTCGCCCGCGGGCACACCGGCCGGCAGAAGGTGCTCTCCACCTACCGCAGCTATCACGGTGGCACGACGACCGCGATCGCGGCGACCGGCGACCCGCGCCGCTGGGCCAACGAGGGCACCGCCGTCGGCCTGGTGCACTTCTGGGGCCCGTACCCGTACCGCTCGCCCTTCTACTCCACGAGCCCCGAGCAGGAGACCGAGCGGGCGCTGAAGCACCTGCGCGACACGATCGTCTTCGAGGGCGCCGGCACGATCGCCGCCGTGCTGCTGGAGACGGTCGTCGGCACCAACGGCATCCTGGTGCCGCCGCCGGGCTACCTGGCCGGCGTCCGGGCGCTGTGCGACGAGTTCGGCCTCGTCTTCATCGCCGACGAGGTGATGGCCGGTTTCGGCCGGTGCGGCGAGTGGTTCGCGGTCGACCGCTGGGGCGTCACCCCCGACCTGATCACCTTCGCCAAGGGGGTCAACTCCGGTTATCTGCCGCTCGGCGGCGTGATCATCTCGGACGAGATCGCGGCGACCTTCCGCGAGCGGCCGTTCCCGGGCGGGCTGACCTACTCGGGTCACCCGCTGGCCTGCGCCTCGGCGGTGGCCTCGATCGAGATCTTCAAGGAGGAGGGGATCGTCGAGCACGCCCGGGCCATCGGCGACGACGTGATCGCGCCCGGCCTGGCCGAGCTGGCCGAGAAGCACCCGAGCGTGGGCGAGGTCCGCGGGCTGGGCGTCTTCTGGGCGATCGAGCTGGTCCGCGACCGGTCGACGCGGGAGCCGTTCGTGCCGTTCAACGCCTCGGGCGCGGCCGCCGCGCCGATGAACGAGCTGGCCGCGGCGTGCAAGCAGCGGGGTCTCTGGCCCTTCACCCACTTCAACCGGGTGCACGTCACGCCGCCCTGCACGGTCACCGCGGACGAGGTTCGCGAGGGTCTGGCGATCCTCGACGAGGCGCTCGACGTGGCCGACAGGTATTACCCAGTCTGACGCGGGATTGCGTGTTTCCAACGCGCGCTGAACGCCGATTCCGTTTCGGCCTTGGAAATTAGTTTCGGATTCCCTTGTCTTCAGTCCTTCGCATGTGTCAAGGTCTCGCACGTCGTCGTGTGGGAGCTGTCACAAGCCCGCAACGGGAGGTCATATTTCGTGAGCGCCGCGCTGCCAGTTCTGCGCAACTTCGTCGGTGGTGCCTGCACCGACACGGTGGACGGGGCCACCTCGCAGGTGATCGACCCGAGCACGGGGGAGGCGTACGCGCTCGCCCCGATCTCCACCGAGCAGGACGTGGACGCCGCGATGACCTCCGCCGGCGCCGGTTTCGAGGCCTGGCGGGACGCCACGCCCGGCGAGCGCCAGCGGGCCATGCTGCGGATCGCCGACGCGATCGAGGCGCGCGCCGACGAGGTCATCGCGGCCGAGTGCCGCAACACCGGCAAACCGGTCGAGGCCACCCGGGCCGAGGAGATGGGGCCGCTGCTGGACGAGCTGCGCTTCTTCGCGGGCGCGGCCCGGATCCTGGAAGGCAAGTCCGCGGGGGAGTATCTGCGCGACCACACGTCGTTCGTGCGGCGCGAGCCGATCGGCGTCTGCGCGCAGATCACCCCGTGGAACTATCCGATGGTGATGGCGGTGTGGAAGTTCGCCCCGGCGATCGCGGCCGGCAACTCGGTCGTGCTCAAGCCGTCGGACACCACCCCGGTGAGCACGCTGCTGCTGGCCGAGATCGCCGCCGAGTTCCTGCCGCCCGGCGTGCTCAACGTCGTCTGCGGCGAGCGGGACACCGGCCGGGCCCTGGTCGCCCACCCGGCGCCCCAACTCGTCTCGATCACCGGCTCGACCCGGGCCGGCATGGAGGTGGCGGTCTCGGCCGCCGCCGATCTCAAGCGGGCCCACCTCGAGCTGGGCGGCAAGGCGCCGGTCATCGTCTTCGACGACGCCGACATCGCCGCCACGGCCGCGGCGATCGCGGGCGCCGGCTATTTCAACGCCGGTCAGGACTGCACCGCGGCGACCCGGGTGCTCGTGCACGGCCGGATCGCCGCCGACTTCACCGACGCGCTGGCCGAGGCCGCCCGGGGCACCAAGGTCGGCGCCCCGTCGGACACCGACGCCTTCTTCGGGCCGGTCAACAACGCCGCCCAGCTCAGCCGGGTGCAGGGCTTCCTCGACCGCACCCCCGACCACGCGAGCATCGTGGCCGGCGGAAAGCGGATCGGCGACCGGGGCTACTTCCTCGAGCCGACGGTCGTCGCCGGATTGAAACAGCGCGATGAGATGATCCAGGACGAGGTGTTCGGGCCGGTCATCACGGTTCAGCAGTTCGACGACGAGGACAACGCGGTCCGGTGGGCCAACGACGTCCGGTTCGGCCTGAGCGCCAGCGTGTGGACGCAGAACCACGGCCGGGCGATGCGGGTGTCTCGCCGGCTCGACTTCGGCGCCGTCTGGATCAACACGCACCTCCCGTTCGTCTCGGAGATGCCGCACGGCGGCTTCGGCCACTCCGGATACGGCAAAGACCTTTCGATGTACGGGTTCGAGGAGTACACCCGGATCAAACACGTGATGAGTTATCTGGGCTGATTCCCGCACCACCCTCCCGTCCCACCGCGAAGAGGAACGCCATGACCACCCCCCAGCACAGCGCCGTACGGTCCCGGTCCTCGGCGACCGACACCCCGGCGATCGAGTTCGTCGGCGTGAACAAGAACTACCTGTCGCACGGCGAGACGGTGCCCGCCGTCAAGCCGACCGACCTGGCGATCGGGCAGGGTGAGTTCTTCTCGCTGCTGGGGCCGTCGGGCTGCGGCAAGACCACCACGATGCGGATGATCGCCGGCTTCGAGGAGCCCACCGCGGGCAAGGTCTTCCTCGACGGCCAGGACGTGACCGGCGTCGCGGCCAACAAGCGCGACGTCAACATGGTGTTCCAGTCGTACGCCCTGTTCCCGCACCTCAACACGTACCAGAACATCGCCTTCGGCCTGGAGCGCAAGAAGGTCACCAAGACCGAGATCACCCGCCGGGTGGGCGAGATCGTCGAGATCGTGTCGCTGACCGGCATGGAGAAGCGCTCGCCCAAAGAGATGTCGGGCGGGCAGCAGCAGCGCGTCGCGCTGGCCCGGGCGCTGGTCAACCGGCCGCGGGCGCTGCTGCTCGACGAGCCGCTGGGCGCCCTCGACCTCAAGCTGCGCCAGCAGATGCAGATCGAGCTCAAGCGCATCCAGCGCGAGGTCGGCATCACCTTCGTCTACGTCACCCACGACCAGGGCGAGGCGCTGACGATGTCCGACCGCATCGCGGTGATGAACGCCGGCGTGATCGAGCAGCTGGGCTCGCCGCGGGAGATCTACGAGCGCCCGGCGACCCGCTTCGTGGCCGGCTTCATCGGCACCTCCAACCTCGTCGACGGTCAGGTGGACCGGGTCGAGGGCGGGCTGGCGCTGGTCAACTACAGCACCCAGGACAGGGTTGTGGTGCCGGTGCAGGGTCAGGTGCGCCAGGGCGACAAGGTCGAGGTGTCGATCCGTCCGGAAAAGATCGACATGCACCGCGGGGTCCCGCCGGTCACGGCCACCGGGGGCAGTGTGCTGTCCGGCACCGTGACCGAGGTTGTTTATCACGGAACCTCAACGAATTACACCGTAGCCACCGCGGCCGGTGCGGACTTTACTGTGTTCGATCAAAATGCTTCGAGTGCCGACGATCTTGCTGATCGCGGTGATCGCGTCTATTTGACCTGGGCCCCCCAGCACTCATACATGATCGGAGACTGAATTGTCTGCGTCGAATCTTTCCGACCCCACCCTGCTCCGCGGCCTGACCCAGCGCCGCTTCGGCCGTCGCGACGCATTGAAGCTCTCCGGACTCGGCGCCATGGGCGCCGCCCTCGCCGCCTGCGGCGTACAGGGCCAGGGCACCCAGGCCCCGGCCAGCGCGGCCCCCGACGCCGTCGCGCAGTTCTGGAACGGCAAGGTGAAGAACGGCAAGCTCAGCTTCGCCAACTGGCCGCTCTACATGGACCCGAAGAAGCCCGAGCTGGCCAAGTTCGAAAAAGAAGCCGGCATCAAGGTCACGTACGCCGAGGTCATCCAGGAGATGGGCCCGTGGTTCGCCAAGGTGCAGCCGCAGCTCTCGGCCGGCCAGTCCATCGGGTACGACCTGATGGTCATCACCAACAGCTTCCAGTTCACCCAGTTCCGTGACTCGGGCTTCCTGGCCCCGCTCGACCACTCGAAGCTGCCGAACTACGCCAAGAACGCCGGCGCCGCGTACAAGAAGGAAGCCTTCGACCCGGGCAATGCCTACAGCATCCCGTGGGCGTCCGGCATGACCGGCATCGCGTACGACGAGAGCAAGACCGGCAAGATCGACAGCCTGGCCGACCTGTGGGAGAACAAGGCGCTCAAGGGCAAGGTCGGCATGTTCTCCGACACCCAGGAGCTGGGCAACTTCGGCCTCCTGAAGCTCAACATCGACCCGGCCAAGTCCACCGAGGACGACTGGAACCGGGCCGCCGAGGAGCTCAAGAAGCAGAAGGACTCCGGCTTCGTCCGCAACTACTACGACCAGAGCTACATCGAGGCGCTGGGCAGTGGCGAGGTCTGGGCCACGCAGGCCTGGTCGGGCGACATCTTCCAGAAGAACATCTCGGACAACACGGACTACAAGTTCATCATCCCGTCCGAGGGCGGCACGATCTGGACCGACAACATGGCGATCCCGGTCACGGCGACCAACCCGGTCGACGCCATCATGATGATGGACTTCTTCTACGAGGTCGCGAACGCGGCGACGATCGCGGAATACATCAACTACGTCTCACCGGTGCCGGCCGCACAGCCGCAGATCAGGGCCGACGCGGCCAAGCTGACCGGCGAGGACAAGGACGCCATGCTCTCCGTCGCGAACAGCAAGCTCGTGTTCCCGACCGCCGAGGAGTACGCCAAGCTCCACTACTACGTGTCGTTCGAGGCCACGTCGGAGCAGCAGAAATTCCAGAAAATCTTCGAACCTATCGTGCTGGGATGATATGAACCGCCTCAAACGACAGATCGCTCCGTATCTGCTGGTTCTCCCCGGCGGGATCTGGTTGCTGATCTTCTTTGCGGTGCCGATGTTCGCGATGCTGTCGCTCTCCCTCCAGGAGGGCGACATCGTCTCCGGCTACCGCTTCACCGGTCACTGGCAGACGTACACGGAGGCCATCTCCGCCTACGACACCCAGATCATCCGGTCGCTCATCTACGGCGCCATCGCGACGATCGTGCTGATCGTGCTGGCCTTCCCGGTGGCCTACTGGATCGCCTTCTACGCCGGCAAGCGCAAGCCGACGTACCTCTTCCTGGTCCTGCTGCCGTTCTTCGTCTCGTTCGTGCTCCGGACGATCTCGTGGCGGCAGATCCTGACCGACGAGGGGCCGTTGCTGCATCCGCTGCGTGAGGCGGGCCTGATCGGCCAGTCGTTCCACATCCTCGGCACGCCGTTCGCGGTGATCGCCGGGCTGGTCTACAACTTCCTGCCGTTCATGGTGCTGCCGATCTACGTGGCCCTGGAGCGCATCGACCCGCGCGTGGTCGAGGCGGCGCGGGATCTGTACGCCAACCCGGCCACCACGTTCCGCAAGGTGATCTTCCCGCTGGCCCTGCCCGGCGTCTTCGCCGGCGTGCTGATGACCTTCGTGCCGGCCAGTTCGGACTACGTCAACTCCGAGGTCCTGGGCAGCTCCGACACGACCATGATCGGCCAGGTCATCCAGGCCCAGTTCCTCGACAACTCCGACTATCCGACCGCCTCGGCGCTCTCCTTCGTGCTGATGTTCGTGCTGCTGATCGGCGTCTTCACCTACGCACGGATGCTCGGCACCGAGGACGTCATGAAGGTGGCCGCGCGATGACGGCGCAGACCCTGCAGCGGGAGCCCTCGAAGGTCCAGGACGCGGCCCGGATCAAGCCGAAGCGCCGGATCACCGGCGGCGGAGTGATGCACACGTGGACCTGGGTGATCATCGCCTGGCTCGTGCTGCCGATCGCCGTCATGATCCTGTTCGGCTTCAACGACACCCCGGGCCGCTACAACCAGACCTGGCAGGGATTCACGCTCAAGTGGTACGGGCGGCTGTTCGAATACTCGGACCTGACCAGCGCCCTGGTCACGTCGATCGTCATCGCGATCGTGGCCAGCCTGCTGTCGGCCGCGCTCGGCACCGGCATCGGCTACGCCCTCGGCCGTTACCGCTTCACCGGTTCCGGCGCCCTCAACCTGATCATGTTCGCGACGATGTCCTCCCCCGAGCTGATCATGGGGGCGTCGCTGCTCAGCCTGTTCGTGTCGGTGGGCGCCGGCCTGGGCCCGGTCACCATCACGATCGCGCACGTCATGTTCTCGATCTCGTTCGTCGCGGTCGTCGTCCGGGCCCGGGTCATGACGCTCGACCGCTCGATCGAGGAGGCCGCGGCCGACCTGGGCGCGAACGGCTGGACCACGTTCTGGAAGGTCACCTTCCCGATCCTGCTGCCCGCCATCTTCTCCGGCGTGCTGCTGGCGTTCGCGCTCTCCATCGACGACTTCATCGTCACCGCCTTCACCGCGGGCACCACCAAGACGTTCCCGCTGTGGATCTGGGGCGCGACCCGCGTCGGCATCCCGCCGCAGGTCAACGTCATGGGCACGCTGATCTTCGCGGTCGGCGTCCTCGGCGCCCTCATTGCCAACATCCGATCGCGACAGAACAAGCGGGCCTGATATCTCGTGCCTTCCCTGAAGGACGCCCTTCCCGAGCCCTACTGGCTCACCCAGGCGGGGGCCCCGGCCCCCGCCGCCCCGCTCGACGGCCTCGACACCGCCGACCTGGCGGTGGTCGGGGCCGGCTACAGCGGCCTGTGGACAGCGCTGCTGGCCAAGGAGCGCGACCCCGCCCGCGACGTGGTGGTGATCGAGGCGGGCACCGCCGGCTGGGCCGCCTCCGGCCGCAACGGCGGGTTCTGCTCGTCCTCGCTCACCCACGGCCACGACAACGGCATGAGCCGCTTCCCCGACGAGATGGACACCCTGGAACGCCTGGGCCGGGCCAACCTCGACGAGATCGGCGCGACGGTCGAGCGCTACGGCATCGACTGCGACTTCCGCCGCAGCGGCGAGTTGCACGTCGCCACCGCGGACTGGCAGTTGCAGGAGATGCGCTCGGAGATCAGGCCTGGGCACGAGTTCCTCGACCGCGAGCAGCTGCGGGCCGAGGTCGACTCACCCACGTACGTCGGTGGGGTGTGGGACCGCGACGGCTGCGCGATGCTCGACCCGGCCCGGCTGGTCTGGGGCCTGCGCGAAGCGTGCCTGTCGCTCGGGGTGCGCTTCTACGAGCAGTCACCGGTCGAGAAGATCACCGCGGCCGGCGCCGGGCTGCGGCTGCACACCTGGCGCGGGCGCCTCGACGCGGCCAAGGTGGCGCTGGCCACCGGCGCACACGGCCGGCTGCTGCGCCGGCTGAACAACTTCGTGGTGCCGGTCTACGACTACGTGCTGATGACCGAGCCGCTGACCGAGTCGCAGCTGGCTGCCGTCGGCTGGCGTAACCGGCAAGGCATCGGCGACTCGGCCAACCAGTTCCACTACTACCGGCTGACGGCGGACAACCGCATCCTGTGGGGCGGCTACGACGCCGTCTACTACAACGGCGGCCGTATCGACCCTTCACGCGATCAGCGCGGGTCGACGTTCGAGCTGCTGGCGACCCATTTCTTCGAGACCTTTCCGCAGCTCGAGGGTCTTGGTTTCACGCACAAGTGGGGCGGCGTGATCGACACGTGCAGCCGGTTCAGCAGCTTCTTCGGCACGGCCTACAACGGCAAGCTGTCGTACGCGGTGGGTTATACCGGCCTGGGCGTGGGCGCGACCCGCTTCGGCGCGAACGTGATGCTCGACCTGCTCTCCGGGTCGCGGACCGAGCGGACCGCGCTCAAGATGGTGCGCAGCAAGCCGATCCCGTTCCCGCCCGAGCCCGTCCGGTCCGGTGTCATCCAGTTCACGCGCTGGTCCATCGCCCAGGCCGACGCGCATCAGGGCAAGCGCAATCTCTGGCTGCGGACGCTGGACAAGGTCGGGCTCGGGTTCGATTCCTGAGGCTAGTTGCTGGTGAACGTCCAGAGCAGGCTGAGCGCGGTGGCGGTGTTGGTGACCCGGATTCCGCCGTCCGGCCCCGGGCCGAGTTGCCGTCGGGCTCGCCGTCCGGCACGTAGACGATGTCGCCCTCGTACTTCACGCAGACCGTGGTTGTGGAAGACGTCCCGCACGCACTTGTCGGAGTCGCCGGCCCCGACCACCTCGGTTCCGGTCCGGCACGAGATCCGGGAGCTGAGGCAGTCGGTCAGGTAGCTGTCGTCGGCCCGGCTCGCCGCCGGGAAGGTGAACACCGCGGGGCCGACGACGACGGCGAGCACGGCGGGCCGAGCTCGGGCGTTCCGCCGGAAGATCGAGGGAACAAAACGGTTCTTCACGGCTCGTCGACCGGGCCCGGTCCGACCCCGACCTGGCCCGGCGGGCCGGGCTGCTGCGCACGGCGCTCGACCTGTGGCGGGTCGCCGTGATCACCGGCGCTTCGTCCGGCATACGCCTCGATGGTCGCGGCGGTCGATCGGGTGATGCCGGAGCGGGGGCCGCATCGACGTGTTGGTCAACAACGCGGGGTACGGCCAGCTGGGCGCACTGGAAGACGTGCCGGTCGAGATGGCGCGCCGGCAGATGGAGGTGAAAGGCTACTCCGACTCGCTGCGGATGGAGGTCAAGCCGTTCGGCGTGGACGTGGTCGTGATCGAGCCGGGCGGCACCGACAGCGAGTGGATCCCGACGGCCGAGGCCGAGTTGGAGCGCTACTCGTCGAAGGGCGCCTACGCGGGCATGGCCACGGCGATGGTCGAGTCGCCGACGTGGCACCGGGCGATGCCTCCGGCCGGTGTCGTCACGGATGTGATCATGAAGGCGGTCAAGGCCCGGCGGCCGAAGGCGCGTTGCCAGGCCACGCGGGGCGCCGGGACGATCGTCTTCCTCCGCCGGGTGGCATCCGACCGGCTGTACGACCGGCTCATCATGCGCCAGTGCTGAGGGCCGGCATGGCGGCGAGGCCGTTCGCGGTGGCCTGCAGGAGCAGGCCGAGCCGGGGAGCGAATTCGTCGGCGGCGTGCGCGAAGCGCGGTTCCCGCTCATACAGCTCGGCCAGCGTGGCCGAGGGGTGCGCCGTCTGCCACAAGCCGGCGGCCAGAACCACTGTGGTCGCGAGCAGGCCGACGATCTGCTCGGTCGTCATCGTGCCTCGATCGCTCAGCAGCTCCGCGATCTCGTCGTGGGCGGCGGTGGCGTTGGTCTTGTACCGGTGCGCGCGTTCGAGGTCGACCTCTCCTTCGAGATACAGCAGGGCATGGGTCAGCAGGTCGCAGAAGACCGGCAGGGCGGTGATGGTGCCGGTCAGCAGCTGCGCGATGGCGGCCGGGCCCAGGCCCGTGCGGTCGCCGACGGTCGTCCTGACCGCGTCCCGCCATCGGCCCCAGCCCCGTTCGGCCAGCTCGAGAAGCAGCTCCTCTTTACTCGCGTAATACCGGCGCACTCCGGTCCGGTGCATCCCGGCTCGTTCGGTGACCGGCGCCATCGTGACGTAGCGGACGCCGCCCAGTTCGAGGGCGAGCGCTTCCGCCGCCGCCAGCAGATCCTCGGCCCGTTGCGCCTTGTCCTCGTCCGACCTGGCCCGCTGCTTCATGGCAGCAAAGATAGGTGACCGGGCGGGCCGGGCTAAAGGGCCACGCCGGTCAGGACCAGGACGCGGGGTTCGGTGTAGTCGTCCATCGCGCTGGCCACGCCCTCGCGTCCGGAGCCGCTGGCCTTCACGCCGCCGTACGGCATCTGGTCGGCCCGGAAGCTGGGGACGTCGCCGATGATGACCCCGCCCACCTGGAGCCGGGCCGAGGCGGCGAAGGCCAGGTCGAGGCGGCGGGTGAAGACGCCGGCCTGCAACCCGTAGGCCGAGTCGTTGATCGCCTCGAGGCCGGCCTCGTCCGAGCCGACCGGGGTCACGACCAGGACAGGACCGAAGACCTCCTCGGCGCAGACCTTCGCGTCGGCGGGCACGTCGGTGAGAACGGTCGGCGCGACGGTCGTGCCGGTGCGGGTGCCGCCGGTCAGCACGCGACCGCCGGCAGCCACGGCCTCGGCGATCCAGGCCTCGATGCGGTCGGCCGCGCGCGAGTCGATCACCGGGCCGACGTCGGTGGCGGGGTCGCGCGGGTCGCCGGCGCGCAGCGCCTCGACCGCCGAGACCAGCAGGGGAGTGAACGCGGCCAGGTGGTCCTCGTGAACGAGGACGCGCTGGACGGCGATGCAGCTCTGCCCGGCCTGGTAGTTGCCGAAGGTGGCGATCCGCTGGGCCGCGAAGGGCAGGTCGTCCCAGTCGCGGCAGACCAGCGCGGCCGCGTTCCCGCCGAGCTCGAGGGTCACGTGCTTGGCCGGGACGGCGGCCTGGATCTGGGCGCCGACCGGGCCGCTGCCGGTGAACGAGACGACCGGCAGGCGCGGGTCGGCCACCAGGGCGGCGGCGCGGTCGTTGGGCAGCGGCAGGACTGAGAACATCCCGTACGGCAGGTCCAGGCCGGCCATGATCTCGCCCAGCAGGAGCGCCGTCAGGGGAGTGGCGGGCGCCGGCTTGAGGATGATCGGCGCGCCGACGGCCAGGGCGGGAGCGACCTTGTGGGCCACGAGGTTGAGCGGGAAGTTGAACGGCGAGATGCCCAGCACGGGGCCGCGCGGCACCCGGCGGATCAGCGCGAGGCGGCCCTCGGCGGCCGGGTCGGTGTCGAGGCGCTGCAACTCGCCGGAGAAGCGGCGGGCCTCCTCGGCGGCCCAGCGGAACGTGGACACCGCCCGGGCGACCTCGGCCTTGGCCCATGTGACCGGCTTGCCGTTCTCGGCGGTGATCAGGTCGGCGAACTCGCCGGCGCGGCGGGCGATCTGCCGGCTGATCTCGTCGAGGGCGCCGGCCCGGGCCGCGGCGGTCAGGTCGAACCGGGCACCGGCGGCCGCGACGGCCTCTTCCACCTGAGCCGGCGTGGCGTACGAGGTCTCGCCCACCACCTGCGTGTCGAACGGGTGACGGACAGTGAGGACATCCGCGCTGGTGGCCGGCTTCCCGGCGACGTAGAAGGGGATCACGGGCCGGAGCGTACCTGCAGATGGAGCGTGGAAATAGTTGTCTCGCCTCTTGCATGCGACGGAATCAGTGAAATGATCGGGTCTCAAAGCCTGAAGGAGTTGAGTGATGCCCACGTCGGCCGAGTTGCACCAGCGCCGGAGCGCGGCCGTCGCCCGCGGGGTCAGCAGCATGATCCCGTCGTACGTGGCCAGTGCCGGCGGCGGCACGATGACCGATGTGGACGGACGCGAGTGGATCGACTTCGCGGCCGGCATCGCGGTCACCAACGTCGGGAACGCCGCACCCAAGGTCGTCGAGGCCGTGCGGGCCCAGGTCGAGCGGTTCACCCACACCTGCTTCATGATCGCGCCGTACGAGCAGTATGTGGCGGTCTGTGAAGAGCTGGCCGCGCTCACGCCGGGTGACTTCGACAAGCGGTCGGCCCTGTTCAACTCGGGCGCCGAGGCGGTGGAGAACGCCGTCAAGATCGCGCGGCACGCCACCGGGCGGCAGGCGGTCGTCGTGTTCGACCACGCCTACCACGGCCGGACCAACCTGACGATGGCGCTCACCGCCAAGGTGATGCCCTACAAGCAGGGCTTCGGCCCGTTCGCCGGCGAGATCTACCGGGTCCCGATGTCCTACCCGCTGCGCGACGGCCGCAGCGGGGCCGATGCGGCGGCGTTCGCCATCGGCCTGATCGAGAAGACGGTGGGCGCGAGCAACGTCGCCGCCGTGCTGATCGAGCCCGTCCAGGGCGAGGGCGGTTTCATCGTGCCGGCCGAGGGCTTCCTCCCCGCGCTGGCCGCGTGGGCGAAGCAGGCCGGCGCGGTCTACATCGCCGACGAGATCCAGACCGGCTTCTGCCGGACGGGTGACTGGTTCGCCTCCACCGCCGAGGGTGTCGAGCCCGACCTGATCACCACGGCCAAGGGGATCGCCGGCGGTCTGCCGCTGGCCGCGGTCACCGGCCGGGCCGAGCTGATGGACGCCGTGCACCCGGGTGGCCTCGGCGGCACGTACGGGGGCAACCCGATCGCCTGCGCCGCCGCCCTCGCCTCGATCGAGACGATGCGCGAGCTCGACCTGCCCGCCGCCGCCCGCCGGATCGAGTCGATCGCCCGGCCCCGGCTCGAGGCGCTGGCCGCCAAGCACCCGTCGATCGCCGAGGTGCGCGGTCGCGGCGCGATGCTGGCCGTCGAGGTCGTGATACCCGGCGAGGACGGTCCGGCAGGCCCGGCGCCGGACGCCGCAGCCACCGCCGCGGTCGCCTCGGCCGCGCACGAGCTGGGCCTGCTGTTGCTCACCTGCGGCACCTACGGCAACGTGATCCGGCTCCTCCCGCCGCTGATCATCTCGGACGAGGAGCTCGACCGCGGTCTGACGCTCCTCGAACAAGCTTTCTCGACTGTTTATTAAGAAACCGGAGCCCCCCTTGAGCGACCTTCAGTCACCCGACTACGAAAAGCTGGCCGGCGACGCCCGCGACCACCTGTGGATGCACTTCACCCGGTTGTCGTCGTACCAGAAGGCCGACATCCCGATGATCGTGCGCGGCGACGGCTGCTACGTCTGGGACTCGCACGGCCGGCGTTACCTGGACGGCCTGTCCGCGCTGTTCGTCGTGCAGACCGGGCACGGCCGGCAGGAGCTGGCCGAGGCCGCGGCCAAGCAGGCCGGCGAGCTGGCCTACTTCCCGCTGTGGAGCTACGCCCACCCCAAGGCGGTCGAGCTGGCCGACCGGCTGGCCGACCTGACCCCGGGCGACCTCAACCGGGTCTTCTTCACCACCGGCGGCTCCGAGGCCGTCGAGTCGGCCTGGAAACTCGCCCGCTCGTACTTCAAGCGGGTCGGCAAGCCCACCAAGACCAAGGTGATCTCGCGGTCGATCGCCTATCACGGCACCTCGATGGGCGCCCTGTCGATCACCGGCATCCCGGCCATCAAGGCCGACTTCGAGCCGCTGGTGCCGTCGACGCTGCGGGTGCCCAACACCAACTACTACCGCCGCCCGGACGAGTCGCAGTCGCTCGAGGAGTTCGGCCTCTGGGCCGCCGACCGGATCGCCGAGGCCATCGAGTTCGAGGGCCCGGAGACGGTGGCCGCGGTCTTCCTCGAGCCGGTGCAGAACTCCGGCGGCTGCTTCCCGCCGCCGCCCGGCTACTTCCAGCGGGTCCGCGAGATCTGCGACAAGTACGACGTGCTGATGGTCTCGGACGACGTGATCTGCGGCTTCGGCCGTCTCGGCGAGTACTTCGGCGGCAACAAGTACGGCTACACCCCCGACATCATCACCGTGGCCAAGGGCCTGACCAGCGGGTACGTACCGCTGGGGGCGATGATCGCGTCGGACCGCCTGGCCGAGCCGTTCCTCGAGGGCACCAACTGGTTCGCGCACGGCATCACCTACGGCGGCCACCCGGTCGGTTCCGCGGTGGCGCTGGCCAACCTCGACATCATGGAGCGGGAAAACCTCAACCAGCACGTCCGCGACAACAGCGACCTGTTCCGGTCGTACCTGGACCGCCTGTCGGACCTGCCGATCGTCGGCGACGTGCGCGGTGACGGCTACTTCTTCGGCATCGAGCTGGTCAAGGACAAGGCGACCAAGGAGACGTTCAACGAGGACGAGTCGGAGCGGCTGCTGCGCGGCTTCCTGTCGACCGCCCTGTTCGACGCCGGCCTCTACTGCCGCGCCGACGACCGCGGCGACCCGGTCATCCAGCTCGCGCCGCCGCTGATCGCGGGCGAGGCCCAGTTCGCCGAGATCGAGCAGATCCTGCGCTCGGTCCTCACCGAGGCCGCCAACCACCTCTGACCGGCCCCGTCGCCCGGCGCTCCGCGTAATTGCAGAGAGCCGGGCGGCTGTTGTTGTTACGGTGCCCCGATGCCTGCCCTGCTGCCGCGCTCGACGCCCGCCGCCACCGGCATTTCGGCCCGGTCGATCGGGGGGTTGCTGGACAGGCTCGAGGCGGAGTCGGTCGAGCTGCACTCGCTGATGGTGGTGCGCCACGGCCGGGTCGCCGCCGAGGGGTGGTGGGCGCCCTACTCGGCCGGGCGGCCGCATCTGCTCTACTCGCTGACCAAGTCGTTCACCTCGATCGCGGTCGGGCTGGCGATCGCCGACGGTCTGCTCACGGTGGACGATCGGGTCGTGGACGTGCTGCCCGACCACGTGCCGGCCGGTGTCCCGGCCCAGGGCCGCCGCATCACCGTGCACCACCTGTTGTCGATGACCTCCGGGCACACCACGGACAGCCTGGCCGAGGCCTGGGAACGGGAACCGGCCGACCTGGTCAAGGGCTTCCTGCTCGTGCCGTTCCCCGCGCCCGAGGGGACGACCCACGCCTACGACAACGCGACCACCTTCCTGCTGGCCCGGATGGTCGAGCGGGTCACCGGCCGCCGCTTGGAGGAGTTTTTCGACGAGCGCCTGTTCCGTCCGATGGGCATCGACCACGCCGAGTGGGACCGGGTCGCGAGCGGCGCCACCTTCGGGTTCCACGGCCTGCACCTGACGACCGAGGCCGTGGCCGCCTTCGGGGAGCTGCTGCTTCGTGGGGGCCGGTGGGGCGATCAGCAGCTCGTGCCGAGCGAGTGGGTGCAGCTCGCGACCGGCGTGCACATCGAGTCCCGGCAGCTCGAGGACTGGCGGTACAACCCCGAGTCGCTCCGCGGGTACGGCTACCAGTTCTGGAAGTCGCGGCACGGTTACCGCGGTGAGGGCAACCTGGGCCAGCAGTGCCTGGTCGTGCCCGAGCACGATCTCGTGATCGCGATGACCGCGGCCAACGCGCACGAGGAGCTCATGCCCGGCCTCGTGTGGGAGTGCCTGCTGCCCGGCCTGGACGAGCCGGGCAGCGCCCGCGACGACGAGATCCTGGCCGACCGGCTCCGGCACTTGTCGCTGGCCGGGGTGCCCGGATCGGCCGGCCACGCGGGCGCGGCCCGGATCGACGCCTCCGGGCCGGATTCGGCCCTGCCCGCCGGCGCCGAGGTGGTCGTCGACCCGGTGGACGGCGGGTGGCGCCTGCGGCTCGGGTCGTCGCTCGAGATCACAGTCGGGCACGGGGAGTGGCGGGAGAGCACGCCGCTGGGCCGCCCGGTCGTCGCGACGGGCGGCTGGCAGGACGGCGCCTTCGTGGCCGACCTCTACGTCATCACCACCCCGCACCGGGTCCGGCTGGTGGTCGACGCCGGCGCGGGCACGGCGACGGCGACCTGGAACGCCGTGCCGCTGACCGGCCCCAGCCTGGAGCTTCTTCTCCGGGCGCCGCTGATGACCCGCCCGGACGTCTCCTAAGGCGGCAGGTAGCGGGCGGCGAAGACCAGGCCGTAGGGCAGGCTGATGCGGGCCGTACGCCAGGAGTGGCCGCTGCCTTTGACGTCGTGCCGCAGGACCGGCTCGCCGCGCGCGGTCAGCTGGGCCTGCAGGCCGGCGAGACCGTCGAGCTCGCCGCGCGGGGCGTCGTCGCCGGTGCCGAGGAAGACCGGAACCGGGCCGGGCAGCGGGATCGCCGGCAGGTAGGCGCTGGGCGAGACGGCGGCGAAGGCGGCCGGGCTGAGCTTCTCGCGCCAGTCCTCGCCCGGGTCGCCGAACGGCAGGATCGAGACGATCGGCCCGTACGTGTCCCGGTGCCGCAGCCCCTGGTCGAGCGCGCAGAACGCGCCCGCCGACATCCCGGCCAGGATCCGGGTGGCGGCCCGGGCGTCCGTGTCGTAGTGCGCGTCGACCCACGGCACCAGACGCGTCCGCAGGTAGGTCTCGATCTGCCGGCTCCCGTCCGGGTCGTTCAGGCACTCGGTGTCGCGCAGCCCGCCGCCGTTGAGGTCGGGCGACACCGCGATCATCGGCGGGATCAGGCGGTGCGCGATCAGCACGTCGAGGATCCGGGCCGCGTGGCCCGGGCCGAACCAGTCGATCGCCCGCCCCGGCGTGCCGTGGAAGAGGTAGACGACGGGGTATCGCCGGCCCGCTCCGCTGCGGTAGCCGGGCGGCAGGTAGACGTACGTGGCCGCCGCGGGCACCCCCAGGTCGGGCGCGCCCAGAGTGACCTCGTGCAGGCCCTTTCCGGTCAGCATGACGCGAGCCGCCGACGGGGTCGGGACGTAGCCGACGACGGCGTTCAGGGTCGCCACCGCGCCGAGCACCAGAACCAGGGCCGCCGCGTTCACCGCCACGAGCTGCCGCCGCCGGAAGCCCACGGTGATCAGCGCCGCCCCGATCAGGCCGAGCACGACGATCGGCGGCCACGAGCCGAACCACTCGCCGTGCGGGGTCAGCTCCCGCAGCACCTGGGGGTCGAACGAGACGCTCATCCGGCCGGCGCCCCCGCCAGCACGGTGGCCGACCCGACGACGGCGCCCAGCGCGACCACCGCGGCGGGCGCCCACCCGGCCCGGATCTGGTCGCCCAGCAGCGGGATCGCCACCGCGGCCGGGACGATCACCTCGACCGCCCACAACAACGACGTCACCGGGCCGACCGACCCGCGTTGCAGCGCCGCGGCGTAGGCCGCCGTGCCGACCACGCCGCTGGCGATCACCACCCAGAGCAGCGGCTCGGCCAGGGTCTCGACCAGCGGGCTGCGGACGGTCACGGCCCGCGCGGCCAGGGCGGTCACCGAGAACGCCAGCCCGGCCAGCACGGCCAGGGTCAGCCCGCGCCGGTCGGTGCGCCCCGCGAGCAGCACCGCGACCCCGCCCAGCGCCGCCACCGCGAAACCGGCCACGGCCAGCGCGGCCGACGCGCCGCCGGACAAGGTCGGCGCGGGTTGTTCCCGGCCGCCGAACCCGAGGACGGCGAGCGCGGCCACCAGCACCGCGACGGCGCCGACGTCGAGCCGGCGCGGCCGCACCCGCAGCACCACCGCCGCCAGCAGCACGGTCAACCCCAGCGACCCGGCCAGCACCGCCTGCACCACGTAGACCGGCAGCCCGCGCAGCGCCAGCAGCGACAGCACCCAGGCCGCCGCGTCGAGCGCCAAGCCGCCGAGATAGAGCGGCGACACGGCGAGTTTCCCGAGGCCACCGGGCCGGCGGGCGGCCGCGGCCTGCAGCACCGAGCCGATCGCGTAGCCGGCGGCGGCGGCCACCGCGAGCAGCAGGTTCATGAGGCGGTCGGGCGGCGCAGCACCCGTCCGAGGCCGGGCAGTTCGGTGACCCCTTCGGCGCCGGCGATGGCCAGGCTCTGCGCCGTCGCGGAGTCGAGGGCGTCGAGGATGACGTACCGGGCCCGCCATTCGGGGTCGTACTTGGCGTTGAACTTCCACAGCGACTCGATCTGCGACCGGTGTGACAGCTTCCGCAGCACGCGGCGGCCCAGCTCGGCGAACCGGCCGGGGCGTTCCCCGGCGACGATCTCGCGCAGCACGGCGAAGTTGAGGCCCAGCCCGCGCAGTCCCTGCCCGGCGAGATGCTCGGCGGTGGTGACGATGAGGAAGTCGGTGAGGCCGTTCGGCACGTCGGGGGCGGTGCTGCGGCGCATCACGTCGAGCGAGAAGCCGTCGATGCCGGCCGCGGGCACCCACTGGATGAACCCGGCCGGTCGCCCGTCGGCGAACCGGGCCACCGACAGCAGCAGTCCCGTGTCGGCCGGGTCGAACAGCCGGGACAGCGTCATCGAGTAGCCCCGCTCGACCGAGCCCTGACGGCTCTCGCCCGCGATGGCCAGCAGCCCGGCCGCCTCCTCGGCCCCCATCGTGGCCGGGTCGTGGAAGGTCACCTCGATGCCGGCCTTGCGGACCCGGTTGATGGCCCCGCGCAGGCTCTTCATCTTCGAGCCCTGCAACGAGAAGCCCGGGCAGTCCAGGATCGCCTCGTCACCCAGATAGACCGGGCGCAGGCGGGCGCCCTCGTACAGCGGCAGCCACTCCTCGCGGGCGCCGACGACCGCGACCGCCCAGCCGTGCTGCTCGACGAAGGCCAGGAACTCGGTCAGCACCGCGCCGCGCCCGGCCGGCGGCCCGATCGGGTCGGGCGAGACCAGGCAGATACCCCCACGGACGCTGTACGCGACCAGGCTGTCCTCGGAGCTGCCGAAGAAATAGTCCTTGTCGTCGCGCAGGGCGAAGTAGTCGAGCGTGTCCCCGCCGTACTCGGCCACGATCGCCCGGGCCCGGGAGCGGGCGTCCTGGATCTGCTCGCCGGTCAGCAGCGGCGCCGCGCGCGGGCCGAACAGGGCCCACAGCAGCAGCACGATCAGGCACAGGCCGAGGGCCAGCAGGGCCGGGGTGACCATCGACATCAGGGCGCCCTGGTGACCGCCGTTCAGCCGGTCGAGCGGGGTCTCGCGCACCCCGATCAGCCGCTGGACGATCGCCTCGAGGGTCTCCTCGGGATGCCGCCAGGTCCCGACCAGCACGACCAGGCCGGCGCAGACGACCGCGGTGACCACCGAGGCGCCGGCCAGCACGGCCAGCACCCGGCGGGCCCGGGCCTGGGTCGCCCGGACCGGGAACGCCTGCCGCTCGACGATCAGCCAGACGGCGAGCGCGAGGTTCAGCACCGCCTCGGGCAGGTCGGCCCCCTTGAGCAGGTGCAGCGCCACCGAGAACAGCAGCAGCCCGGTCGTCACGCCCCACGCCTGGCGGATCCCGAGCCGCAGCCCCCGGGCGAGCAGCAGCAGTGCCACCGAGACCGGAATGAGCACGGTCTGCGCCCCCAGCGGCACGCCGATCGGCAGCACGTCCAGCACCGGGTCGAGCCGGCCGCGCAGCGGCGGGGCCAGGGCCGACAGGATGCCGGCGACCGCCAGCACGATCACCGCACCGGACGCCAGCCGTCGCCTACGGTCCCGGCGCTTACGGCCGGAGAGCTTGGACGCACCCATGCCCCGGAGCGTAGGGGCCCTGCTTTGCAACCTCACTGCCGCCGCACCGCACCTGGCGGATTCCGCCACCGGCGGACGGCGGTGCCGATGTCTAGGGCACGAAGAACGCGCCGAGGGATCGGGCGACGATGACGAAAGGACCCCGAGTTGACCACCCTGGCCCACCCCCGCTTCGCCGCCGCCACCCGGTACCGCGACGCGATCGAGGACATCCCGGAGCTGCTGGAACTGGCGGCCGACGCGTGTGATTCGCCGATGGCGGCGCTCAAGGTCGCCGACAGCGCCGCCGCGCACTTCGCCGTCACGCTCGGCATCCCGGCCGCGGCCGACGTGCCCGCGCCGCTGTCACTCTGCACGATGGTCTCGGCGGCCGGTGACACCATGGTCGTCGGGGACGCCACCCTGGACCCGCGGGTCGCCCACCACCCGCTGGTGGCCGGCTCGGCCCACGTGAAGTTCCTGGCCGCCGCGCCGCTGCACTACGGCGAGCACATCGTCGGGGCGCTGTGCGTCTTCGACACGGCCAGCCACCACTCCGACCCGGCCCGCACCCGCCGGCTGCTCGGACGCATCGCCCGCCGCATCGACCGCGAGACCCAGCTGCGTGACCAGCTCAGCGCGCACCACACCCTGGACAGCCTGGTCGAGCGGGACGACGTCATCACGGTCATCTCGCACGAGATCCGCACCCCGCTGGCCGCCATCCGCGGCAACCTCGAACTGCTCACCGGCTTCCCGGACGCGGTCGCGGCCCCGTTCCAGCGCCGGCTGGACGCCCTCGTCCGCAACGCCGGCCGGCTCACGCGTACGGTCGACAACCTGCTGCGGGCCATCGACCAGCACCCCGTCGGCACGCCGCAGGCGGTCGACCTCAACGCGCTGGTAGCCGGCGTGCCCGCGGAGGTCCTGCTCGACCGGCCGTCCCGGCCCACCTTCGTGGTGGCCGACCCGAGCCTGCTCGAGGTGGCCCTGGAACAACTGCTGAGCAACGCCCTGACCCACGGGCGCAGCGACCACCCGGTCACCGTGCGGGTGGTCGACCGGCCCCGGCCGGCCCTGGAGATCATCGACCACGGCCCCGGTCTCGACCCGGCCGAGCAGGAGCAGCTGGCCACCGCCTTCTACCGCGGCGCGCGGGCCCGCGGCAATGAGCAGCCCGGCCTCGGTCTGGGCCTGACCATCACCCGCCGCATCGTCGACACCCACGGCGGTGTCCTGCAGCTGGACGGCACTCCCGGTGGTGGCACCACGGCCCGGATCCTGCTGGACCCGTACAACTGAGGCGTCAGGTTTCGGTGGTGCGGAGCAGACCGCGGCGCTGCTGCCGGATGCCGGCCAGCACGGTGGCGATCAGGATCGCGGTGACCAGCGCGGCCGAGAAGACCGGGTCGAGCGACTCGACCAGGCCCAGCGCGGCCACGAACGGGATGACGACGACCGGCCAGGGCCAGGCGGCGAGCCAGCGGCCCGCGGTTCCCATCATCACGACGGCCACGCCGGCCAGGAACAGGGCGGCCCCGCCGTGCAGGGCCCAGCGGCCCGAGTCGTCCAGACCGGCCTCGGGGTGCACCACGAACTGCTCGATGCCGACCGCGGTGATGGCCAGGCCGATCACCAGCGGCAGGTGACCGTAGATGTACGCGTCGGCCACCCCGTTCTCCTGGTCGTCGCCCTCCTTGATCAGCTCGCGCTTGCCGGCCGCCCCGCCGAGGTCGAAATAGATCCACCACAGGGCCGCGATGGCGGCGAACGCCACCCCGCCCGACACCGCCGAGGACGCCACCCAGTGCTGCTCGTGCACGCCGGCGGCGATCGAGTGCACCGACTCGCCCAGCACCAGGATCACGAAGAGCGCGAAGCGTTCCGGCAGGTGGTCCAGGTGCAAGGGGGTGTTGTCGCCGAGCCGGGTGGCGATCACCGGCGCGATCGCCTCGACCAGGATGCCGGCCCCCCAGAGCAGGTAACGGGCGGTGCCGTGCACCGGCAGCGACGCACCCCAGAGCAGCGCGGCCGCCCCGGCCCCGGCCAGGTAGATCCCGATCGTGTGGCGCGCCTCGGGCACGTGCTTCCAGGCCCGGGCGTAGAGCAGGAGCAGCAGGACGCGGGTCGCGAGATAGCAGGCCGCGAACGGCGTTCCCTCCTTGCCGCCCGCTTCCTGGGCCGAGGCGGCCATGCCGACGACCGCCGCGGCGGCGGCCAGCTTGGCCAGCCGGTAGAGCACGTCGTTGGTGTCGAACCGGTTGGCGTACAGCGTCGTCGTCACCCACGACCACCAGGTCACGACCAGCAGCCCGGCGAAGGTGGCGGCGCCCCCGACGCTCAGGTTGTCGGCAAAGGTGATCGTCAGCTCGGCGATGACCAGAACGTAGGCCAGGTCGAAGAACAACTCGAGCCGGGACGCGTGCCGGTCCTCCTCGGTGCGCAGCCGCGGCGGCCGCACCAGCGGCGCCGGACGGTCGTCGATCTTCTCCTCGGTGGTCACGGCCCGGGAGTGCCCCCGCGGCATTACTTTTACGCCTGTCCCATGACCGGACCATGACATTTGCCGCGGACTCGCGACGATTCCGTGAACCGGGCCCGGAAAGACCAAGCCGCCACACGCGTCGCTCCGAACCCCTCGCGATCCACCGGGGCTCGGTGGTGGGGGACAGTGAGGTTCGACAGTGTCTGCGACGGAAGATCCAGCCAAGCTAGGCATCGGGGACAAGGTGGCCGGGCGCTATCGCCTGGTCGCGTTCATCGGCGGCGGGGGCATGGGCCGGGTCTGGCGTGCGCACGACGAGCTGCTGGAACGGACGGTGGCGATCAAGGAGATGCTGCTGCCCGACGCCATGAGCCTCGACGAACGGCGGGCGGCCCAGCACCTGGCCGTCCGCGAGGCCCGCTCGACGGCCCGGCTCGACCACCCCAACGTCGTCCGGGTCTTCGACGTCGTCTGGACGCCCCGCCGCTCCTGGATCGTGATGGAGTACGTGCCGTCGCGCTCGCTGCACGAGGTCGTCTCGCAGGACGGGCCGCTGCCGCACCGTGAGGCCGCCCGCGTGGGTCTCGAGATGCTGGCCGCACTGCGGGCCGCGCACGCCGCCGGGGTGTTGCACCACGACATCAAGCCGCAGAACGTGCTGATCGCGGATGACGGCCGGGTCGTGCTCACCGACTTCGGCCTGGCCACGGTCGGCGCCGCCACCGAGGGCCCGCTGCTGGGCAGCCCGCGCTTCCTGGCCCCGGAGCGGGCCCACCACGGGGTGTCGAGCGAGCGGACTGATCTCTGGTCGCTGGGCGCGACGCTGTACGCCGCGGTCGAGGGCCGGCCGCCGTTCAAGCGGGCCAGCGTCGCCGAGTCGCTGTCGGCCGCCCAGGCCGAGGAGCCCGACCCGCCGGAGCGCCCCGGGCCGGTGCACCCGGTGATCGCCGGCCTGCTGACCCGGGACCCGGCCGTGCGTTCCACCGCCGAGCAGGCTCAGGCCGGGCTCGAGCGGGTGGTGCGGTCGGCCGGGGTTTATTCCGTGCCGTCGCCGCGCCGGGCCCCGGCGGACGACGTCCGGTTCGCGTCGGCGGCCGTCCCGGTGATCTCGACCGGGCCGCTGCGTCTCACCTGGCCGGCCCAGCCCCGCAGCCGGACCCGCGGCCCGTTGATCGCGGTCGCGGTCACGGCGGGCGCCGCCGTCCTGGCCGCGGGTGTCGTCTTCGGCCTGCGCCAGGGCGATGAGCCGGTGGCGGTCACGGCCCCCGCCGCATCCGAGGTGGTGGCCCCGGTCCTGAGTGTCTGCCCGCCCGGCGCCGGGCGGCCGGTCACCGGCGCCGCGGCCCAGGACGGCTGGCTGACGTACACGGATCCGGCCGGTTTCCTGCTGCCGGTGCCCCGCGGCTGGACCCGCTCGACCGCGGCCGGCGCGGTCTGTTTCACCGCCCCCGACGGCAGCCGCGCCTTCACGGTGACCAGCGGGCGGGCCGGCTCGGGCGACCCGCTGGCCGAGTGGCGCGACGCGGAACGAACGGCGCTGGCCGCGGGGGACCTGCCCGGCTACCGCAAGGTCAGCATGGGGGTGCTGCTGGTGACCGGGGGCGGGGCCGACTGGGAGTACTCCTGGGACGCCGGCTCCACCCGCCTGCACACCCACCGGGTCCTGGTCGCGGCGGGCAGCCAACGGCCGTACCGGCTGGCCTGGACCACCAGGGACGCCGAGTGGGCCGCCAACCTGGGCGTGGAGCGCACGATCCTCGACGGTTTCCGGGACCGGGTCTCGCCGGCCTCTCCCTGGTCCGTGCCCGCGCCGTGACACACAGTTAAATATCGAAATTGACCTGTCCGGTGGGCGCGCCACTCCGAATCAGGAGTGACGACAGGCCACTGCTCTAAGGAGAAAACCCATGCGCCTCACCCACGCCCTGCTGGCCGTCCCGGCGGTAGCCGCAGTCCTTCTCATCACCCCGGGTGCTGCCTTCGCCGACGAGAGCGTGCACGTCCAGCTCGACTCGCTGAACAAGTCCGGCGCCACCGGCACGGCCACCCTGACCAGCATGGACAACGGCGCGCTCAAGATCAGCATCCGGTCCAAGGGCCTGGTGCCGAATTCGCCGCACGCCCAGCACCTGCACGGTTCCACGGGTGGCATGGACTTCCACTGCCCGGACATGTCGGCCGACAAGGACGGCAACGGCTACGTCAGCACGGAGGAGGGGATGCCCGTCTACGGCGACATCTTCATTTCGCTGACCACCAAGGGCGACACCGGCAAGGCCAGCGGGCTGGCGGTCGACCGGATGCCGGTGGCCGACGCCAAGGGCAACCTGTCCTACGACCGGGTCATCCCCGGCGCCGACCTGCCCGCGGGCACCATCACCCACCTCAAGGACCTGCACATCGTCGAGCACGGCATCGACGCCAACAACAACGGCAAGTACGACATGGAGGCGCTGGGCGAGTCGACGCTGGCCAAGTCGGCCGGTCTGAGCGGCATCCCGGAGGAGGCGACCGACCCGGCCACCTGCGGCATGGTCTCGGGCGCGGCCGTGGGTTCGGTGCCGGTCGGCGGCGTGGCCACCGGTGACGGCAGCACCCGGCAGAACCCGATGACCATGTACGTCATCGGTGGCGTCGCCCTGCTCGGTGCGGCCGGTCTGCTCGCCGCGCGCCGCCGGAGCTGAGATGCAGCGCCACATCGTACCGGCCATGATCCTGACCCTCACCGCGATCGGCGTGATCGCGGTGGGGTGCGGGGCCACGGAGAACCGGTCGGCCGAACCACCGCTCGCGGCCGCGGCCACCCCGGACGACTCGGTGGCCCCGTCGGCCTCCCGCGCGGGTGAGCTGACCACCGGTCCGCAGATGGACAGCTCGCCGCCGACCCGGGTGGCCATCCCGGCGCTGAAGGTCGCCGTCCCGGTCGTGGGGCTCGGCCAGCAGAAGGACGGCAGCATGGAGGTGCCGACCGACGGCAAGACCGTCGGCTGGTACACCAAGGCGCCCACCCCGGGGTCGCTCGGCCCGGCCGTCCTGGCCGGGCACGTCGACTTCCACAAGAAGCCGGGAACCTTCCACGACCTGGCCAAACTCAAGGCCGGCGACACGATCGACGTCGTGCGGGCCGACGGCAGCATGGCCATGTTCGCGGTCACCAAGACCGTGCGCTACGCCAAGAACAAGTTCCCCTCGGACGACGTCTACGGCCCGATCGACCACGCCGGGCTGCGCCTGATCACCTGCGGCGGCGACTTCGACTCGGCCACCGGGCACTACGAGGACAACATCGTGGTGTACGCCGCTCTCAAGATGGCCCACCCGGCCCGGTAGATTGGCGGCGGTGAGCGTGCTGCACGTCGGGTGTGCCCAGTGGACCCACAAGGCCTGGTCGGGCCGGGTGGTCGGCCCGGGGCAGGAAAACTTGGAGGCATACGCGGGCTGGTGCAACGCGGTGGAGGGCAACACGACCTTCTACGCCACACCGGCCCGCGACACGGTGGCGGGCTGGGCCCGGCAGACCCCGGCCGACTTCCGGTTCGTCCTCAAGCTGCCCCGCGTGGTCACGCACGACAACCGGCTCGCCGGCGGCGACGACGCGCTGCGGCTCTTCCTGGTGGCGATCGAGCCGCTCGGGCCGCGTACGCATGCGCTCTGGATCCAACTCCCGGGTTCGTTCGGCCCGGCCGATCTGCCGACTCTGAAGTCGTTTCTCCACCGCCTCCCGGTGGCATATCGCTACGCCGTCGAGGTGCGTCATCCCGCGTTCGCGCAGGACCCACGCGAGCTCGACCGGGTGCTGACCGCGGCCGGCGCCGAGCTGGTGCCGTTCGACACGAGCGTCATGTTCGCCGGCCCGCCGACCAGCGACGCCGAGCGCGAGGCGTGGTCCAAGAAACCCCGGGTCCCGGTACGCCCGGTCGCCTTCACCGATCGCCCGATCGTCCGTTACCTGGGCCGCGACGACCCGGCCACGACCGTGCAGGGCTGGCAGCGCTGGCTGCCGGTGGTCGCGGGCTGGCTGCGCGAGGGCCGCACCCCGACGGTCTTCGTCCACACGCCCGACAACGCCGACGCGCCCGCCCTGGCCCGCCGCTTCCACACCGAGGTGGCCGCCCTCGTGCCGGATCTCGAACCGCTGCCGACGCCTGAGCAGACCGCGCTCTTCTAGATCACTTTGCCCGGGTTGAAGAGGTTGAGCGGGTCCAGAGTGCGCTTGACGGCGATCTGCATGGCCAGCACGCCCTCCGACAGCTCCTGCTGCATGCCGGCCCGCTTGAGCAGCCCCACGCCGTGCTCGCCGGTGACCGTGCCGCCCATCGCGATGGCCGCGCTCACCATGTCCTCGAACGCCGCCTGGGCCGCCCGCCGCGCGTCGTCGTCGCCCGCCGGGGCCAGGATCAGCGGGTGCAGGTTGCCGTCCCCGGCGTGCGCGATGGTGGCGATCGTCGCGCCGTGCCGGGCCGCGATCTCCTCGATCGCCGCCAGCATCTCGGGCACCCGCGACCGGGGCACGCACACGTCCTCGGTGAGCACCGGGCCCAGCCTCTCCAGCGCCGGATAGGCCAGCCGCCGGGCCGCGAACAGCGCCTCGGCCTCGACCTCGTCGGTGGACTGCTCGGCCCACATCGCCCCGGCCGACCGGAACACCTCGGCCACCGCGCTCGCCTCCTCGTCCCCGGCCGCGCCGGGCGAGTCGAGCTGGGCCAGCAGCAGCGCCGCCGCGTCGGCTTCGAGGCCCAGGTGCTTCCACTCCTCGACGGCGCGCAGGCAGATGCGGTCGAGCAGTTCGAGCGCGGCCGGCAGCAGCCCGGCCCGGGTGATCGCGGCGACCGCCTCGCCCGCGGCCACCACACTGCCGAAAGCGCCGACCACCGTACGCGGGGCCTCGCGCCGGGCGGGGCGCAGCCGGAGGGTGATCTCGGTGATCACGCCGAACGTGCCCTCGGACCCGGTGAACAGCCCGGCCAGGTCGTACCCGCTCACGCCCTTGGTCGTCCGCCGGCCCAGCCGCACCACCGTGCCGTAGTCACCGGCCGGACCGCCGACCACGGCCTCCAGGCCGAGCACGTAGTCGCGGGTCACGCCGTACTTGAGGCAGCACAGCCCGCCCGCGTTGGTCGACACGTTGCCGCCGATCGTCGACCAGGCCGCGCTGGCCGGGTCGGGCGGATACCACAACCCGTGCCCGGCGACGGCCTTCTTGAGGTCGTCGTTGACCACGCCCGGCTGCACGGTGGCGGTCATGTTCTCGGCGTCGATCCCGACGATCCGGTTCATCCGCGACAGGTCGACGATCATCGCGCCGTCGACCGCGTTGGCCCCGCCGGACAGCCCGGTGCCGGCGCCCCGCGCGATGATCGGGATGCCGCGCTTGGCGCAGGCCGCGACCACGCGCTGGACGTCCTCGGTGGTCCTGGGCCGCACGGCGGCGGCCGCCTGGCCGTAGGGGGCCCACTCGGCGTCGTCGTGGCTCAGACTCTCCAGCACGTCCGGGTCGTCGATGACGTCGAGACCGGCCAGCTCTCTCATGACAGCGACATTACGCGCCACCCGTCGCCGCCTCGCCCTGCTGCGCCGACCTGCGGCACAGTGGGGGGATGCGTCTGACCGATCGCCTGCGGCTCGAGCCGATCGGGCCCGGTCACGCCCGGGACCTGCTCGCCCTCTATCAGGACCCGGCCGTGGCCGAGTGGTACGGCGAGTGGACGCCCGAGCGGGTGGACCGGGAGTGCGCCCGGATGGCCGCCGGCTGGGCGGCCGACGGCGTCCACAAATGGATGGCCTACCTCCGCGAAACCGACACCCCCGTGGGCCGCGGCGGCCTGTCCCGCGCCGTGGTCGACGGCGCCTCCGGCCTGGAACTCGGCTGGGTCCTGCATCGCCGCTTCTGGGGTCAGGGCTACGCCACCGAGATCGGCCGGGCCGGCCTGGACTACGCCTTCGGCGACCTGGCGGCCGACGAGGTCGTCTCCTTCACCGAGACCCACAACCTCCGCTCCCGCGCCGTCATGGAACGCCTCGGCTTTCACCACGCCAAAACCATCCAGATCGACAACGAGCCGTACGCCCTCTACCGCCTTCGCGGTCAGAACGACGGGCCGCCCACCGGGAGCCCACCGGGGCCCGGGCCGGTGAATCGGACCGCGCGATCGGCCGGTCCGTCGCCGGGATAGGGAATGCCCAGCCGCCGCCAGAAGTCGATGAAGATCCAGATGTCGGCCAGCTCGACGGCATCGTCGGGAAACGGCTTCCGGCTTCGCATCCACCAGCCGAAAATGCCCGACGAGTACGGGGGTATCAGGTACGGGGTGATGCTGCTTTCCGGAACACCGAAAGTCTCCGCGAGCAGGTGCGGACGGCCCGTCCAGTCCTGCTTGAGGCGTTTGGCCTCGCTGCGGTCGTTCGTGAAATGGTCGGGCCACGAACTGAACCGGTCCAATTCTTTGCCGTCGCGCCACAGGACGTGATTCCAGAAGTCGCCGTCGTAGACATCGACGGTGCTGACGAGCGTGCCGAACTCGCCCGACAACCACTTCGCGACGGCGCCGAGCCCGGTGAACCAGGTCGGCCAGATCGTCACGATCCAGCCGTCGCGCGGAAGCCACAGATCCGTCGACGATTTCCCGTCGGCCTCGACCGGGTCGATCACCTCGGCCGGCACCTGGTGACGGCTCGCGTAGCGGACCACGGCCGCGACGACCTCGTCCACGTCGCCGGCCCGCAGGGCCGCCGCAGCCACGAACTCACCCACCTCGGTGACGCTACCCGGTCTGAGTAACCTGGTCAGCGTGTCGGACAAGGCGGAGCGACGCGCGGCGCGATCGGTGGTCGCGGAGTATCACGAGGCCGAACTGAGGGCACTTGTCGTCCGGGTGGGCGAGGCCGTCGACCGCCACCGGGCCGGCGAGATCGATGCCTTCGACGTCGATCGCGTTCTGTTCCACTATTCGCGCGCGGCGAAGGAGCTGTGGAAGTTCTGCAATCTCGGTCAGGTCGAGACAGCCGCGGCCATCCTCAGGGATCGGCCGCCCCACGCGACCGTGATCGCCACCGCCTCGCGGGCCAAGCACGAGACGGCGCGGGCCCTGGGCGCCGATCACGTCCTCGACCACCGCACCGCCGACATGGCCACCATCGGCAAGATGGCGCTGCGCCCCTGATCGAGGACCGGTCAGCGGGCCGGGGCCGGGCGCTTCTCGAGGGCGTCGCGCAGGGTGGTGGCCTGGAGGGCGGCGTTGATGCCGAGCCAGCGGATCGGCTCGGGCTCCCACTGGCGGGAGCGGTGGCCGACCCAGGGCAGGCTCGTGCGTTCGGTGTCGTGGCCGGCGATCAGGTCGGCCAGGGTGCGGCCGGCCAGGTTGGCCGCGGCCACGCCGTCGCCGACGTAGCCGCCGGCCCAGGCCAGGCCGTCGTGCAGGCCGACCGAAGGCATCCAGTCGCGGGGGATGCCGAGCGGGCCGCCCCAGCGGTGGGTGATCTCGGGGCGGATGCCGAACATCTCGGCCAGCGTGTCGGCCAGGGTGTCGAAGACGGCGGGGACCCGGTCGTACGAGGGCTCGATGCGCGACCCGAAGTGGTAGGGCGCGCCGCGGCCGCCGAAGGCGAGGCGGTCGTCCGCCGTGCGCTGGCCGTAAATGATCATGTGGCGTTCGTCGGTGAAGGTCTCGCGGCGGGCCAGGCCGATGCGCTCCCAGTCCGACGCGGGCAGCGGCTCGGTGGCGATCATCAGCGAGTAGACCGGGGCGAGCGCGCGGCAGTGACCGGCCAGCCGGGCCGTGTAACCCTCGAGTGCGCGCACGACCGTACCGGCCGTGACTGTGCCGTGGTCGGTGGTGACGGTGCGTTTGGTGAAGGAGAGAACGCGGGTTCCCTCGTGGATGGTGACGCCGCGCCGGGCGACGGCGTCGGCCAGGCCGCGGACCAGCCGGGCCGGATGCAGGGCCGCGCAGTCGGGGTTGTAGACGCCGCCCAGCACATCGGTCGCCCCGCAGATGGCGCGGGCCTCGTCGGCGCCGAGGAAGCCGGGGGACGACTTGGCCCGGCGGTACTGCGCGGGGGAGCGGGCGAGGGAGATCGTCCCGCCCTTGGCGTAGTGGCAGTCGATGCCCTCGTGGGCGGCGGCCCGGCCGACCTCGTCGACCGCGCCCGCGAGCGCCGCGTGCATGGCCTTGGCGCGATCAAGGCCGTAGCGGCGGGCCAGTTTGGCCTCGCCGACCGGGAAGAGCCCGGACGCCCAGCCGCCGTTGCGGCCCGAGGCGCCGAAGCCGCAGTACTCGGCCTCGAGCACCACGATCGACTTCTCCGGCGCGAGCTGGGCCAGGTAGTACGCCGTCCACAATCCGGTGTAGCCGCCCCCGACGATCGCCACGTCGTACGACCGGTCGCCGGGCAGCGGTGGCCGCGGCGTGACCGGGTCGAGGGTGCTCAGCCAGAAGGACGGGATCATCGAGTTCCCCACGCGTAGGTCTGTTTGGCCAGTTTCAGGTACATGAAGGTCTCGCAGACGGTGACGCCCTTGATCGTGCGGACCTTCTCGTTCAGCAGGTCGAGCAGGTGCTCGTCGTCGGTGCAGACGAGCTCGACGAGCAGGTCGAAGCCGCCGGCGCAGATCACCACGTAGTCGACCTCGGGCAGCTCGGAGAGCTCGTCGGCGATCGCGCGCAGGTCGCCGTTCACCTTGAGGCCGACCATGGCCTGCCGGGCGAAGCCGAGCGTGAGCGGGTCGGTCACCGCCACGATCTGCATCAGGCCGCCGTCGAGCAGGCGCTGCACCCGCTGCCGTACGGCCGCCTCGGAGAGCCCGATCGTCTTGGCCAGCGTCGCGTACGACATGCGGCCGTCGCGCTGCAGGTGCTCGATGATCTGCTTGTTGATGTCGTCCAGTGCCAGGTCCGCCGTCACGCCGCGATTCTTCCTCCAGGGCTCGAGGACGGCAATGGAATCACTCGTCCGGTTCGCGCTGATCAAGGGAATCCGTTCTCGGTGGCAGCCCCGGGTCGAGGGGCGTAGATGCGTTTATCGCAGAGTCGATCGCTCTTGACAAGGGTTTCCGTGGCTTGGAGGCTCGGGAGGAACGGTTTCAGTGATCCCATATCCCTTTTGCCAAGAAAGATGTGGTTCTCATGCGCATCCTCGCCGTCGGAGCGGGCGGTGTCGGATCCGCTGCTGCGATGATCGCGGCCCGTCGTGACTTCTTCGACCTTTTCGTCCTGGCCGACTACGACCTGGCCCGCGCCTCCCGCGCCGCCGGGTCCGCCTCCGACCCGCGTTTCGTCGCGGCGCAGGTCGACGCGTCCGACGCCGCCGCGGTCGAGAAGCTCTGCCGCGAGCACGACATCACGCACGTCTTCAACGCCGTCGATCCGCGCTTCGTCATGCCCGTCTTCCAGGGCGCGCAGAAGGCCGGCGCCCACTACCTCGACATGGCCATGTCGCTGTCGCACCCGCACCCCACCGAGCCGTACGCGCGGACCGGGGTGAAGCTGGGTGACGAGCAGTTCGCCGTCGCCGCCGAGTGGGAGCGGGCCGAGCGGCTCGCCCTGGTCGGCATCGGCGTCGAGCCGGGGCTGTCCGACATCTTCGCCCGATATGCCGCTGACCACCTCTTCGAGACGATCGACGAGGCCGGCGTGCGCGACGGGTCGAACCTGGTTGTCGAAGGGTTCGATTTCGCCCCGTCGTTCTCGGTGTGGACGACCATCGAGGAGTGCCTCAACCCGCCGGTCATCTACGAGCGCGACCGCGGGTGGTACACGGTGGAGCCGTTCGCCGAGCCCGAGATCTTCGACTTCCCGGGTGGCATCGGCCCGGTCGAGTGCGTGCACGTCGAGCACGAGGAGGTGCTGCTCATCCCGCGCTGGGTCGACGCCCGCAAGGTCACCTTCAAGTACGGCCTGGGGAGCGAGTTCGTCGACGTGCTCCGGACGCTGCGCAAGCTCGGCCTCGACCGCACGACGCCGGTTCAGGTCAAGGGGGTCGAGGTGTCGCCGCGCGACGTGGTGGCGGCTGTGCTGCCCGACCCGGCCACGCTGGGCGACCGGATGACCGGCAAGACCTGTGCCGGCACGTGGGTGACCGGCACCGGCAAGGACGGCAACCCGCGCGAGGTCTACCTCTACCACCTGGTCGACAACGAATGGTCGATGCGCGAGTACGGCTCGCAGGCCGTCGTCTGGCAGACCGCCGTCAACCCGGTCATCGCCCTCGAACTGCTCGCGTCGGGGACGTGGAAGGGCGCGGGCGTGCTCGGCCCGGAGGCCTTCGACCCGGTCCCGTTCCTCGACAAGCTCGTCGAGTACGGCAGCCCGTGGGAGCTCCAGGAGCGATAAGACAGCGGGGCTGTGCGCCTGTGAACTGCCAGAACCGGTTGCAAGGCGATTACCACGCCGAGCGGAGCGAGCCATTAAAGAGCGTGCATGACGTGCTTCAGGCGGGTGTAGTCCTCCAGGCCGTACACGGAGAGGTCCTTGCCGTGGCCGGAGTGCTTGAACCCGCCGTGCGGCATCTCGGCCACCAGCGGGATGTGGCAGTTGACCCACACACAGCCGAAGTCGAGTCGCTGCGTCATCCGCATCGCGCGGGCGTGGTCCTTCGTCCACACCGAGGAGGCCAGGCCGTACTCGACGCCGTTGGCCCAGGCCACCGCCTCGTCCTCGTCGGTGAACTGCTGCACCGTGATGACCGGGCCGAAGATCTCGTCCTGCACCGCCTCGTCGGTCTGGCGGAGGCCCGAGACGACGGTCGGGGAGTAGAAGTAGCCGCGGTCGCCGACCCGGGCGCCGCCGGCGCTGAGCACCGCGTGGTCGGGCAGCCGGTCGACGAAGCCGGAGACCCGTTCGAACTGGCCGGCGTTGTTGAGCGGGCCGTAGAGCACGTCCTCGTCGTCGGCGGCGCCGGTCCTGGTCGCCTTGGCCTGCTCGGCCAGCGCGGCCACGAAGTCGGAGTAGACGCGCGGGGAGGCCAGCACGCGGGTGGCCGCGGTGCAGTCCTGGCCGGCGTTGAAGTAGCCGCCGACGGCGATCGCCTCGGCCGCCGCGGCGATGTCGGCGTCATCGAAGATCACGACCGGGGCCTTGCCGCCCAGCTCGAGGTGGGTGCGCTTGAGGTCGGCCGACGCGGCCGAGGCCACCTCCATGCCGGCCCGGACCGAACCGGTGATCGACACCATCTGGGGGGTCTTGTGGGTGACCAGCGCCCGGCCGGTGTCGCGGTCGCCGACGACCACGTTGAGCACGCCCGGCGGCAGGAACTCGGCCGCGATCTCGGCCAGCATGACCGTGGTGACCGGGGTCGTGTCGGACGGCTTGAGGACGACCGTGTTTCCGGCCGCGATCGCCGGCGCGAGCTTCCAGACGGCCATCATGAGCGGGTAGTTCCACGGCGTGACCTGCGCGCACACGCCGATCGGCTCGCGCCGCACGTAGCTCTCGAAGCCGGCCATGTACTGACCGGCCGACCGGCCCTCGAGCAGCCGGGCCGCGCCCGCGAAGAAACGCAGCTGGTCGATCGCCGGCGGCAGCTCCTCGCTGGCGGTCAGGCCGAGCGGCTTGCCGGTGTTCTGCGACTCGGCCTGGACCAGCTGGTCGGCCCGGGCCTCGACGGCGTCGGCGAACTTCAGCAGGGCCTGCTGGCGCTGGGAGGGCGTGGTGTTGCGCCAGCCCTCGAACGCGGTGGCAGCGGCCGCCATCGCGTTGTCGACGTCGGACGCGCCGGACACGGGGGCGGACGCGAACACCTCGCCGGTGGCCGGGTCGATCAGGTCTTCGTATCGGCCCTCGGCGGGTGCCGCAGCGGCGCCGCCGATGAAGTTGTGCAGCACGGTCTTGGCGGTCACAAGCTCTCCAGACGCAGAAAAGAACTGTTTGGCAGCCATCCTGCCACTGATTCCGTAGCTGACAAGTGTTCGCGCTCAGCCGCTGGGGTAACCGGCCGAACACGAAGACTGTGGGGCCGACAGCGGGTGCGACCGGTGCGGACGGCCGGCTGAGCGACGCCGCCCGCCTGCTCCGCCTGCGCGACACCGGAATGCTCGACGGGCCGTCCTATCCGTCGCTGGACCGGCTGGCCCGGGCGGCGGCCCACCAGCTGCGGGCCTCGCACGGCCTGGTGTCGCTGGTCGGGGCCGACCGCAGGATCGTGGCCGGCCAGTCCGGTCCCGTCCCGGCCCACACGTTCTGCCTGCTGGTGGTCGACACCGACGCCCCCGTGCTGGTCTGCGACGCCCGCACCGACGAGCGGGTGGCCGGGCACCCGGCGATCGGGAACGGCGTGATCGCGTACGCGGGCTTCCCGATCCGCAGTCCCGACGGCTACCCGCTCGGCGCGTTCGGGGTGCTCGACGACCGGGCCCGCGACTGGGAACCGGGGGAGCTGCTGCTCCTCGAGGACCTGGCCGCCGCGGCCGAGACCGAGATCGGGCTGCGCGCGGGCGAACGCGAACTGGCGGCCACCGCCGACCGGTTGCGCGGCATGCTCGACAACGCCCCCGACGCGCACGTGGCGATCGACGCCTACGGCGTGGTGACCGGCTGGAACGCCGCCGCCGAGCAGCTCTTCGGCTACTGCGCGATCGAGGCCCGGGGCCACCCGGTGGCCGACCTGATCATTCCCGAGCGGTACGTCGCGGCGCACGCGGCCGGACTGGCCCGGCTGCACAGCGGCGGACCGTCCACCCTCACCGGCCGGCGCATCGAACTCGTCGCGCACCACCGCAGCGGCACCGAATTTCCGGTCGAGATGAGCCTGCAGCAGGTCAGCGGCGGCTTCCACGCGTTCCTGCACGACATCAGCGACCGCCGGGCCGAACGCAGCCAGCTCGAGCACGAGCGCGCGTTCCTGCAAGCCCTGCTGGACAGCCTGGACACCGGGGTCGGCGCCTGCGACGAGGACGGCCGGCTCACCCTGTTCAACCAGGCGCTGCGCGACATCCACGGCTGCGGAGCACGCTCGCTGCCCCCGGAGGACTGGCCGCGCGCGTACGACCTCTACGGGCCCGACGGCCGGACGTTGCTCGAGGCGAAGGAAACCCCGCTGGCCCAGGCGTACGCCGGGGAGCGGGTCGACCGGGCCGAGGTGGTGGTGACGCCGAGCGGGTCGGTGCCGCGGCGCTTCCACGTCAACGCCCGCCCGCTGGAGACCCCGGACGGCCGCCGGCTGGGCGCGGTGCTCGCCATGCACGACATCACCGAGCACCACCGTACCGAGATGTTCCGCGAGGTGCGGCTGGCCGTGGCGCGCGGGATCGCCGAGGCGACCACGGCCGGGGAGGCGGCGGACCGGACGGTCGCCGCGGTCGGGGCCGGTCTGGGCTGGGCCCTGGGCGAGGTGTGGCAGGCCGACGACGAGGCGGCCACGATCTCGCAGGTCGGCTACTGGGCGGCGCCCGAGCACGGGGTGGCCGACCGGCCCACGGTCGTGCGCCGGGGCGAGGGGCTGGCCGGGCACATCTGGGCGAGCGGGGCCGAGCTGTGGCTGCGGTCGGTGCTCGACGACCCGCGTACGGTGTTGCGCCCGGCGCAGGTGCGCGCGGCCGGACTGCACAGCGCGATCGGCGTACCGGTGCGGTCCGGTTCGAAGATCCTGGGGGTGCTGCTGTTCTTCACCGCCGAGCCGCTCGACCCCGACCCCGACGTGCTCGACCTGCTCGACGGGGTGTGCGCCCACCTGGGCCGGCACCTGGAACGCCGCCGCGCCGAGGAGCTGACCCTGGAACTGGCCGAGGCCAAGCACGAGCAGAACGACCAGCTGCGCCACCTCAACCGGCTCAAGGACGAACTGGTCGGCATGGTGAGCCACGAGCTGCGCAACCCGCTGGGCGCGATCCGCAGCTACAGCGAGACGCTGCTCGAGGACCCGTTGCTGACCCGGGAGCAGCGCAACCTGGCCGAGGTGATCGACCGCCGGTCGGCCCACATGCAGCACCTGGTGGACGACCTGCTCGACCTGGCCCGGCTCGAGGCGGGCCAGCTGCACATCGACCCGAAGCCGATCTCGGCGGCCCGGCTCGTCCGCGAAGCGGTGCAGGCCCAGCAGCCGGCCGCCGACGGCAAGGGCCTGACCGTGACGCTCGACGTGCCGCGCCACGTGCCGGTGCACGCCGACCCCGTACGGCTGCGGCAGGTCCTCGACAACCTGGTGGCCAACGCCGTGAAGTACACGCCCACCGGCGGCCGGGTCACGGTGACGGCGAGCCTGGCGGGCGACGAGGACGGTGACACCGTGATCGCGGTGGCCGACACCGGCATCGGGGTGCCCGCGGACGAGTATTGCCGGCTGTTCGAACGCTTCTTCCGGGCCAGCAACGCCGTACGCCAGGGCACCAAGGGCACCGGCCTGGGCCTGGCCATCACCCGCGCCATCGTCGAGGCCCACGGCGGCCGCATCACCGCCGCCCCCGTGCCCACCGGCGGCAGCGTCTTCGCCGTCACGCTGCCCGCGGCGGTCGCCTGACCCGCGTGTTACGTTCCTGCGACGACCGCCACCGCGCAGGAGATCGCCCTCCGCGGGGCCGAGATCATGCTCGCCCGTGACGAGGCCAGCCGGTCGCTGGGCATCGACCTGCGCGAGGTGGCCCCGGGCCGGGCGGTGCTCACCATGCGGGTCCGCGACGACATGGTGAACGGCTACGGCCTGTGCCACGGCGGCCTGATGGCGTCGCTCGCCGACAGCGCGTTCGCGGTCGCCTGCAACACGTACGGCGAGGTGACCGTGGCCGCCGGCTTCGACATCACGTTCCTCGAGCCGGGCCGCCCCGGCGACCTGCTCCGGGCCGACGCCGTCGAACGGGCCCGCCGCGGCCGCTCCGGCCTCTACGACGTCACGATCACCCGCGACGACGGCACAGTCCTGGCCGAGTTCCGCGGCCGAAGCCGCTCACTGGGCCGCCCGATCTGACGATCTGGGCCGCATGTCATCGACGGTCAGGGGCGGGCGGGGACGGTGGGCTGTTCCGGCCGGACTCGGCGTGCCCCAAGATCGGCGGGGTGATCCGGACGATGGCGACGCGGCCGAGGAAATAGGGTTGTCCGAGGACCAGACGCCGGTCAGCGGGAAGGGTCAAAGTGACACCGTCGGGGGTAAGGGCCGGGGTCGATCAGGCGCTCGACCTCGGCCCAACCTGCACCAGGACGTCTCCAGGTGCAGGTTGGGCAGCGCTGTGGACGGTCACCGGCACCCGGGCTTCGGCCGCCACGGTCAGGTAGGGGTCGAGCAGCGCGGTGTCGGCGGGGTAGGAGTCGTACGCGGGATGCAGCTTGAGGCCGGCGTCCCCTTCGTCGAGCCGCCTTTCGAGGTCACCCGGATCCGGGCCGCCCAGCGTTCCGGGGCCCGGCGCGCGGACGTGCACGTACGCGTCCACCGGGTCGAGGCCGATCCACAGGCGGGGTGTCGGCGGCGATCGCCCGTTGCAGGCGGCCGAGCCGGGTGGCGGGGAAGTCGGGGCCCGGGTGATGGCGGCTCTCACGGGCGCCCAGGACGAGCTGCGCGATGTATGAGCAGCATGCGGTCTCGTCCCGCCCCCCGAACCGGCGTCTGAGACCAGCTTCGACGACCAGGGGTGCAGAACCGCCCGAACGGGAATTTCGGCCCTATCGGTCCGGGCCGTAGAGGCCGAAGTGCAGGGCCGGGTCGGCCGGGTCCCAGGTGTTGGTGAACTGGGAGCGGGCGCCCATCTGGGCCACCCGGCTGAGCAGGTCGTTGCCCAGGGCCAGGCGGGCCGGCTCCCAGGCGGCCAGCGCGGCCGGGATGTCGTCGGTGCCGGCCAGCGCGGCGGCCAAAGACCAGGCGTCGGCGGCGGCCTTGGCGGTGCCGGCGGCGGCGTGCGGGCGGGCGGCGAACGCGGCGTCGCCGATCAGAGCCACCCGGCCGAAGGCCATGTTGCGGACGGCGATGTCGAGGACGATCTGGATGTACGGCTCGGGGGTGCGGGTCACCAACTCGGCCGCCGCGGGGGGCAGCAGCTTCGCGGCTTCCTCGCGCATCCGGTCGACGAAACGTTGCTGCACCTGGCCGGGGTGGACCGAGACGGCGGCCGTGAAGCCCCGCTGATCGGTCACCATCTCGTCGAGCTCGGGGCCCTCGGCGACGTTGCGGTACCAGACGTAGTTGAGCTGCCGGTCGCCGCGGTCGAGCGAGCCGCCGGGGCCGGGGATCGAGTACATGCAGATGTGCGAGGAGTCCATCACGGCGTACGCCAGGGCGTCGTTGATCAGATCTGCCGTCTCGGGCGTGACGTCGCGCTCGGGCACGCAGCCGCGCCAGCCGATGTAACCGGCGTAGCGGGGCTGGACGCGCGGCTGGAGGCGGCGGCGACCGGCCGAGGAGATGCCGTCGGCGAACACCACCAGGTCGGCGCGTTCGGTGCGGCCGCTCAGGAAGCGCAGGTCCACACCCTCGTCGTCCTGGCTCAGGCCGACCGCGTACTCGCCCAGGTGGTAGCGGGCGGTGTCGAAGTCGTCGAGCAGGACCCGGTACAGGGTGGTCCACGAGCTGAACCGCCAGGCGGCCGGCTCCTCGTACACGATCTTGTTGTCGTCGCCCAGGTAGCGCATCACCGACGAGCCGATGCTGACGTCGTCGACGCCGAAACCGTGCGGGCGCTCGGCGATCCAGCGCACCGTGTCGGGCTGCAGGACGATGCCGCCGCCACGGCCGTCGAGGTAGGCCGGGGTGCGCTCGAAGACGTCGACCTCGAAACCCTGCTCGCGCAGCAGCAGGGCCGCGGTGAGCCCGGCGAACGAGCCGCCGACGACGATGGCGCGGCGCTGCTCAGTCATGGTCGTACCTCTCCTGCGCGTCGACGCCGGGGGCGTGCGGGTGGTGCTCGAGGTTGACCACGATGGCGTCCTGAGTGGTCCGGGCGACGATCATCCGCACCGGCTCGGTGGCGCTGGCGTTCTCCTCCCAGTGCACGACGTGCGGCTGGATGTAGACGAAGTCGCCGGGGTGGGCCTCGCGGGCGGTGTCGAGCCGGTCGCCGACCCACCACCGGCCGACGCCGCTGAGGATGTAGAGCGCGGTCTCGGACCGGCCGTGATGATGCACGCCGGTCTTGCTGCCGGCCGGCAGGACGGACAGGCCCATCCACAGATCCTGGGAGCCGAGGCGGCGGGCGGAGACGGCCTCGAACCGTTTCAGGCCGGACGTCTGCGGGGTCTGATCGGACAGATCGTCGGCGCGGATGATGTGCACGCCGGCGTCGGACTGGTCGCTCATGGGGCCTACTTTGGCTTTCCGGCCGACCATGGCGACATGTGCCGCCACACAGGTATGGCGCGGAGTCAGTTGTCGTGGCACAGTCTCGCCATGCAGACCCAGCTGCGCCCCTGGTTGGAGGCGATCGCGGCCATCGCGACCGCGCTGAACCGGCCGGTCTCGCTCTCCGAGGTGCTCGACCTCGTCTCGGAAACGGCCTCGAGACTGCTCGGGTACGACTTCTGTGCCGTCCTGCTGGTCGACGACAAGCGCCGCGCCCTGGTCATCACCGGCGCCCACGGCCTGTCGCCGCAATACATCTCGCAGGTCAACGCCGACCACCCGGTCGTGCTCGAACCCGAGGACGAGCCGCGGGCGCCGTCCAGCCGGGCCTTCCTGACCGGCACGTCGGTGCAGGTCGCCGACACGGTGGCCGACGCGACGTTCCTGCCCTGGGGCGGGGTGGCCCGGCAGCAGGGATACCGCTCGATGATCTCGGTGCCGGTGTTCTCGGCCGGGGTACCGGTGGGCACGCTCAACTGCTACACACGGATGCCGAACGAGTTCGGGCCGGGCGAGCGGGAGCTGCTGTCGCTCCTGGCCGATCAGGCCGGGGTCGCGATCGAGACGGCCCGGCTGCGCGACCGTGAGGCGGCGACGATCGCCGACCTGATCACCGCGAACACGGCGCTGCGGCGGGCCGAGGAGGTGCACGAGCAGTTCACCCGGGTCGCGCTGCGCGGCGGCGGGGTGGCCGGGGTGGCGGCCGCCCTGGCCGAACTGCTCGGGTCGTCGGTGACGGTGACCGAGGAGCCGTCCGGGGTGGCGCTCGCGACCGTGGGCCCGGCCGTCGACGAGGAGGGGCATTCGACCCCGGTGGTTCTGGGCGCCGACACGGTCGCCCGGATCTGGGTCTCCGGCGGGCGGCCCGACATCCGCGCGCTCGAACACGCGGCCACGGTCTGTGCGCTCGAGGTGCTGCGGGCCCGTACGGCCCTGGAGGTCGAGTGGCGGCTGTCCGGCGAGGTGGTGACCGACCTGCTGGCAGGGAGCCCGGCGGGCCTGGTGACAGCGGCGGAGCGGGCCGGGCGGCTCGGGCTCGACCTGAGCAAGCCGCACGCGGTGATCGTGGCCCACGGCGGGTCCGCGCGGGTGCTGTCGATCGCCCGGTCGCTGGCGGCGGCGGCCCAGCCGCGGGCCCTGGCCGGTTCGGTGGGTGACGACGTGGTGCTGCTGTGGCCGGTGCCCGGGCAGGACGAGGCCGCTTCGCGCCTGCTGCGGCAGCTGGCGCGGATCGGCGAGGGAACGGTCGCGGTGTCGCCGGCCTGCCAGGCGCTGGGGGACTATCCGTCGGCCTACCGGCGCGGGCGGGGGGCGGCGACGATCGCCCGGCTGCGGGGGCATACCGAGGTGGTGGCCAGCTTCGCCTCGCTGGGCGTGCACGGCCTGCTGTTGCAGCTGGAGGACGTGTCGGAGCTGCGCCGGTTCGCGGCCGAGACGCTCGCGCCGATCCGTTCCTACGACGCGGCGCGGGGGACGGCGCTGGAGGCGACGTTGCGGGCCTATGTCACCCACGACCTGAACACGGCGGCCACGGCGGCGGCCCTGTTCGTGCATGCGAACACGGTGAATCTGCGGATCCGCAAGGCCGAGCAGTTGCTCGGGGTGTCGACGGGGCACGTGCGGGTGCTGGCCGAGCTGCAGGTGGCGCTGGGCGCGGACGACGTGGCCGACGCGATGGGCGGTCCCGGCAGCCCGGCCGAGCCCGGCTGACCGCGCGAATTCGGGCGCTGTGGATAACTCCGATTCGCGTCGCCGGATCGCGTAGCTTCCCCACCACGTCCCTGTGGGCGGGGGAGGCGGTGGCTGCTCAAACGATCTTGACAGCGGCACGATCAACGACGGGTCGGCACGAGCGCTGCCGCAACGCGGGGGAGCGCGGCGAGCGGCAGGAGCCACAACACGGCCATGGCCAGCACGACCGCTGACGCATAGCCGTGATCCGCGGCCCCCCCGACGATCGGGGTCGCCGCCACGACGAGGCCGAAGGCCGCGGTGTTCATCACACCGACGGCGGCCGCCGGCCGGTCCGGCAGGCGGGCCTGACCTTCCCCGACCACGCTCGCGAACGGCAGCCCGCTCAGCATCCCGAGAACGACCACAGCCAGGACGGCCACGACCGGCGTGCTGGGCCAGGACAACGCCGCGGTGGCCGCCGCGCAGGCGACCAGCGACACCACCCACACCGTGCCGGTCCGAGCCGGCCACCGGGCCACGAGCAGCCCGCCCAGCGGACGGCTCAGCACCGACAGACCGAGCAACCCCGACCCGATGACGGCGGCCAGGGCGGGCCCGAACGACCAGATGTCCATCAGCAGCGTGGTCGCCCACGACGACAGCACCAGCCCGAGCCCGAGGGTCACAGCGTGCACCGCGGCCAGGCGGAACAGCTGGCCGTCGAGCACGGATCCGCCTTCCGGCCGCTCCAAGCGGCCGGTCGCACCGGGTGCCCGGAAGAACGCCAGCACCAGCGACAACGCGGAGATGGCCAGCGTCGTCACCCAGGGCGCCCGCCAGCCCCACCCCAGTGCGGCAAAGGGCACCACCAGAACGGCGACGCCGGAGGCGGCCAGGGCGACCCCGCCGAAGATGCCCATGCCGCGCGGGCCGAGGCCGCTGCCCCGGGCCAGTTCCGCGCCGCAGACGAAGCACACCGCGAAGCCCGCGCCCGACACGAGGCGAGCCGCGACGGCCAGCCCCGGCAGGGGCGCGACCAGAGCCACCGCGTGTGCGGCGACGACCAGGGACAGGCCGGTGACGGCGGTGACGCGCACGCCGAACCGGTCGACCAGCATCCCGCTCGGGAACTGCAGCAGCGCGTACGGCAACGCCAGCGCCGAGGTGAGCAGGCCGACCCAGAGCAGGCCGGCCCCGTAACCGGCCGCCATCGTGGACGCCCCGGCGCCGGGCGCGGTCATGGCCCACCCGGCCGACCCGCCGAGCAGGCAGGCGAGCAGCAGCCTCACGAAGCGATCAGCAGCCGGGCCAGCCGCAGCGCGACCTGCAGCTCGGTCCGGCGCTCGGTCAGCGGCCGGCCCAGCAGCTCGGCCGCCTTCTGCAGGCGGTTGCGCACGGTGTGCTCGTGCAGGTGCAGGTGGGCCGCGGTGGTCACGTGGCTGCCCCAGCGGTGCGACGCCTCGACCGTCTCGCGCAGCCGGGCCGCCACCTCGTCCTCGGCGCCCAGCTCACCCAGCTCGGCCCGGACGAACGCCCGGGCCCGGTCCGGGTCGGCCATCAGCAGGATCTCCAGGCTCACATCCGCGTAGGCCAGCACGGCGGGGCTGCCCGCCACGCCCCAGGCGGCCCGGACGAGCTGCACGTCCTGCACCTGCTGCCAGCCGAGCCGCAGGCCGCGTACGCCGACCTGCGGCTCGCTCACCGACGCCTCCACGCCTTGGCTCCGCAGGCAGTCGAGCACCGCGGCGACCTGGCCGTGCGACCAGCCCGAGGGGCGGGGCTGGGCCAGCCAGACGAGCGTGCCGGAGAGGTCGACCGAGTGCACGAGGGTGTCCCGGACGTGGCATTTGTCGCGCACCACGTTCAGCAGCTGCGCGGAAGGCGGCTCCGGCAGCAGGACGGTCAGGTGGCCGGCGTCGAGCGGATAGTCGAGCAGAACCAGATCGGACGGGGGCAGCGGCGTCGAATCGGCCCGCAACAGGTGCTGCACGAGGCCGGCCCGCACGTGCTCGCGGGACCGGCTAAGCGCGTCGTCGGCCCGCGCGAAACTGTCCGCCACCTGCGACGCCACGTGGTGCTGATAGGCCAGCACGAGCGTGGTCAGCGCGCGCAGCGCCTCGAGGCTGTCGCGCCGCCCGACGTCCTCCCGGTCCGCCCGCTCGACCAGCCGGTCGGTCCACTCCTGCCACATGGTCAGGAACCCCACCCGGTACGACCGTTGCAGCGCGGTCTGCGGCAGCCGGAGCCGTGCCTGCAGGCCGGCCAGCGCGAACGGTTCGACGAGCCGCACCTGATCGAGCCGGGTCCGTCCGGTCAGCACCTGGCGCAGCGAGCAGAGGTTCTCGACGACGCTGGCCCGCAGCGTGGCCACGAACTCGGCGTTGTCGCGCAGCGTGTCGAAGGCGGCCGCGAGGTCGGCCTCGACGACGCGATCCGCGAGGGCGGCCAGGTCCACGTCGTCGGCGGCCTGGCGCGCCCATCGGGGAAGGCCGGTAACCGTCAGAAAGGGCGTCATGGACTCACGGTGCCGTCCACCGCCGGGACGGCCGATGTGCCGGGCACCACACTGTCGCCCCATCAATGGGTGGCTACACATGGTGGCGCGTCCGGTGGCGCAGCGACGCTGTGGCTTGTAACACAGCCGTCACACCGGATGACCCGAAGGAGGCGTCATGATCTCAGCGCGCCGGCCGCTGGGTCGTCGACCGTTTCACCAGGCTGGTGGCGAAGAGCCGTTCGCGCCCGGCGCCGATCTCGCCGTCGTGCTCGATCCGCTCGACCAGCAACCGGGCGGCCGTGCGGGCCATGTCGGCCAGCGGCTGGCGAACGGTGGTGAGCTGGAAGACCTCCCAGGCCGCCATCGGCACGTCGTCGAAGCCGATCACCGACACGTCCCCCGGCACGTCGAGGCCGAGCGACTTCGCGGCGTCGAGCGCGCCGAACGCGATCACGTCGTTGCCGCACAGCAGGGCAGTCGGCGGATCGGGCCGCCGCAGCAGCTCACGGGCGTTCTGATAGCCGCTCTGGTGCGAGTACGGCCCCTCGCGGACCAACCTTTCCTCGAGCACGAGACCGGAGTCGGTGACCCCGGCGAACCGGTCGCGGCTGGTCGAGGTGTTGGCCGGCCCGCGGATGACGCCGACCGCTCGATGTCCGAGATCGATCAGGTGCCGGGCCGCCGTGCGGCCGCCGTGATGGTTGTCGGCGGTGACCCGGTCGGCGTCCATCCCGTCGATGTAGCGGTTGAGCAGCACGATCGGCAGCCCGGCGAGCGCCTCGCCGAGGTGCGAGTCGAGCGTGGCCGTCGTGACCAGCACCCCGTCGAGCGACCGATTGAGCAGGCTGACCAGGGCTTCCTGGCCGGTCGGCAGGTCGGTGCGCTCGGCGAACAGCACGAATCGGTAGCCCATGAGCTGCAACTCGTCGTGCACCGGGTCGAGCAGGGTCGGGAAGAACGGGTTGGTCAGGTCGGACGAGATGACCCCGATCGACCTGGTCCGCTCCGGGGGCCCGGCCGGGGGAGCGGCCCAGGCGGGCCGGTAGCCCAGCCGTTCGGCGGTGGTCTCGATCAGCCGGCGCGTGTCCTCGCGCACCCGGGGGTCGCCGCGCAGGGCCCGCGACACCGTCGACTGGGCCACCCCGGCCGCTTCGGCGACGGTCGAACTGGTCGCCTTCCGGCGCTCCGGACGATTACTCATCGCGATCCCCGCTTCCCCCGCGTGCATAAATTATGCACAGTGACGTTAGGCCCGGAGTGGCCGGCTGTCAACGTCCGACAAGGCTGCTTCGACCGATGCAACAGCATGAAACGCGTATCGGTATGCATGGATATCCAAGAAATGCTTGACTTGCACAGGCCGTCCAGGCAGTGTCGGGCGTCACATACCCGAAACATTTCCGGTATCTCCCGCCGGCTCCTTCGCACCTTCTCGCCTCTGGTCGCGCCCATCGCCGTGTCGAACCCCTGTGAGAGGTAGTTCCCATGAATGCATCACGCATCGTTCGCTCGAAAAGCCGCCGACTCATAGCCCTCACCGGTGTCGTCGCCCTGACGGCCGCCTCGGGATGCGGCGCCCGTCCGGGCGCCACCTCCGGGGGCAACGCTGAGGCCAAGGACGCCAACGGCGTCGTCAACATGGTCATGGCCCCCGACCCCGTCTGGAAATGGATGGAGTCGCAGGGCATCAAGCAGGAGATGGAGGAGGCCGCCAAGATCCAGATCCTGACCTCCTCGTCCTGGGACGAGTTCGGGGTCTACGCCGGCGGTCACGCCGACGTCGTCTCCGCGGCCTCCTACGAGGTGCCCGAGCTCGAGAAGCAGACCGGCGAGAAGACCACGATCTTCGGCAAGTTCAACTCCGACCGCAGCATCCTCGCGGTCGGCAAGGACAGCACGGCCACGACCATCTGTGACCTCAAGGGCAAGAAGATCGTGACGCACTCCGCGGTCTCGATCACCATCATGTGGGGCGTCTTCGCCAAGAAGTGGTGCAACCTCGACCTGCGGGCCGGCGGCGGCGACTACGAACTGGTTGTGACCGACCCGCAGAACGCCGCCGGTCTCATCCAGCGCGGCGACGCCGATGCCGGCCTGCTGCTGCCCGACTTCTCCATCCCGCAGCTGTCCAGCGGCGCGATCAAGCCGCTGTACGACTCGAAGTCGGTCTCGCAGATCTACGCCGAGCAGTTCAGCGACGACAAGACCGAGCTGACCCACCCGCAGAACAACGTGTTCGTCGCCCGCAAGGCCTGGGTCGACAAGAACCCGGAGGAGGCGGCGTTCCTGATCAAGATCTGGGACCGCGGCGTCCAGGAGTGGGCCAAGAACCGCGACAAGATCATCGAGGCCTACCCGGAGGACTTCGCCGCCGAGAGCGACAAGGACAAGGCGTTCATCCGGGACTGGCTGGCCAACAAGTACGACTGGTTCGTCGAGTCGACCTATCTCGACCAGGCCTGGGTGGACAGCGAGACCAAGCTGTTCAACCTCATGAAAGAGGCCGGTTACGTCGCTCCGGACGTACCGGACCCGAACTTCACCATCCTCCCGAAGTCCTAAGGAGTGACGATGACGGATCAGCTGGTAGGTGCGGCTCCGGCCGCACCACCCGCGGACCCCGAGGCCGGCGCCAAGCGCACCGCCCAGCGGCGGCGCCTGCGCCTGACCGGGCTGGTGCTGCTGGGCTGGGTCGCGCTGTACGCGGTGTGGGAGTACGGCTCCTGGTGGTTCGGCTCCCGCCTGTTGCCCCGCCCGTTCGAGGTCTTCCAGTCGATGGTCGAGATCGTCGAGAGCGGCAACTTCCTCACCGACTTCTCGGCCAGCGTCCTGAAGACGTTCGCCGGCTTCGCGGTCGCGGCCGCGGTCGGCGCCCCGATCGGCTATCTGATGGGCCGCTACAACTACTGGCGGGCGTTCTTCCACGACGGCGTGACGATCGCGGGCACGATCCCGGCCATCGTGTACGCGGTCATGTCGCTGATCGTCTTCGGCCTGTCCAACCTGGGCCCGATCCTCGCGGTCGCGCTCGTCTCGGCCCCGTACATCGCGCTGAACGTGGCCGAGGGCATCCGCGGCGTCGACAAGCAACTGATCACGATGAGCGAGGCCTTCGGGCGTACGCCCCGGCAGATCCGCCGCGAGGTGCTGATCCCGACGATCGTGCCGTTCGTGTTCGCGGCGATCCGGATGTGCTTCGCGGTGGCCTGGAAGGTCGAGGCGCTGACCGAGGTGTTCGGCGGCCGCAACGGCGTCGGCTTCCAGATCCGCACCGAATATCAGCTGTACGACATCGCCGCCGTACTGGCCTGGATGTTCCTGTTCATCGTCTTCATGCTGATCATCGAGCGCCTGGTCCTGGCCAAGTCCGAGGCCCGGCTCCTCGCGTGGCGCCCGCAGGAGAGGAGCTCCGCGCTGTGAGCACGACGATGACCCCCGTCAAGACGCGCCGCTCGACGACCGAGAAGGAACAGAGCACCTCGGCCTGGCGCAAGCGGCTCACCTCCGACAACGCCGCCCGCGTGGCCGCCCTGCTGTCGTTCTTCGTCTTCTGGGTGCTGATGTCGGCGTTCTTCGAGCGGGTCCCCGGCCCGATCGAGGTCGTCACCAAGCTGGTCGACGAGTTCTCCCGCGGCGAGGTGTTCGGCAACTTCGGGGTGACGCTCTACCGCTTCGGGGTCGGCGTCGCGCTGGCCACCGTGGTCGGCGTCGCGGTCGGCGTGGTGATGGGCCTGTCCCAGCTCGGCCGGGCCTTCTTCGAGAGCCCGGTGCTGGTCGGCCTGTCCATCCCGGCCATCATCTGGTCGTTCCTGACCGTCATGTGGTTCGGCTTCGGCGACCTGAGCCCGATCATCACGACGTTCCTCACCTCGGTGCCGTTCGTGATCGTCAACGTCGCCCAGGGCGTACGCGGCGTCTCCCGCGACCTGCGCGACATGTCCACGACGTACAACGTGCCGTTGTCGCGCCGCATCCGCGACCTGGTGCTGCCGGCCGTCACCGGCTACGTCGCGGCCGGTGTGCGCTTCGCGATCATCATCGGCTGGAACGGCGTCCTGCTGGCCGAGTGGTTCGGCGGCGGCGGAGGCGTCGGCTACCGCGCCCGCTGGTGGTACGACGCCAACCAGTTCGGCGGGTTCGCGGCCTGGGTAGTGCTCTTCGTCGGCTTCATCGTCCTGCTCGACCGTCTCGTGCTCGACCGTGCGATCAGCCGGGCGTTCCGCTGGCGCGACGCCTCGGCCTAAGGAGTCAAAGTGGCTGTCCTGACCATCAAGAACCTCGCCAAGACCTTCAACGTGGGCACCCCGAAGGCCAGCCGGGTGCTCGACGACATCTCGTTCGACGTCCGCGGCGGCACCTTCGTCTCGATCGTCGGCCCGTCCGGCTGCGGCAAGAGCACCCTGCTCAACATCATCTCGGGCGTCGAGGAGCACACCTCGGGCGACATCAGCCTGACCAGCGACGCCGGCGGCCCGGCCCGGATGGGCTACGTCTTCCAGGACCCGCGGCTGCTGCCGTGGCGCAGCGTCATGAAGAACATGATGTACGTCCAGAACGACCAGTCCCCGTCCACCGTGGAGCGGGCCCGCAAATACCTCGACATGGTGGGCCTGGCCAAGAACGCCGACTTCTACCCCGGTCAGCTCTCCGGCGGCATGCAGCAGCGCGTCGGCATCGCCCGCGCGTTCGCCGTGGAGCCCGACCTGCTGCTGATGGACGAGCCGTTCAGCCACCTCGATGCGATCACCGCCCGCGGGCTGCGGGCGCAACTGCAGGACATCTGGGCCCAGTCCAAGAAGACCGTCGTCTTCGTGACCCACGACGTGGTCGAGGCGGTCGAGCTGTCCGACCGGATCATCGTGCTCCAGCCGGGCGGCCGCATCTACGAGGACATCACCATCGACCTGCCCCGGCCCCGCCGGCAGACCGACCCCACGGTCGCCACCCTGCAGGCCGAGGTGCTGGGGCGCCTGGAAACCATGAAAGCCATGAGCCGTACGGCCGAGGCGGTGGCCTGATCATGTCGTTCTCGCTGAAGAAGCCGGTTCCTGCCACCGAGGCCGGTCCGGACGTGTCCGGTGTCGTGGGCGAGGTGATCGACGCCGTCCGGACCAGGGGCGACGACGCCGTACGCGAGTACTCGCAGAAGTTCGACAACTGGGCCCCCGACTCGTTCCGGCTGTCGCCCACGCAGATCGAGGAGATCGTCGCCTCCGTGCCGGAGCAGGTCCTCGACGACATTCGGACGGTGCAGGGCAACGTCCGCGCCTTCGCCCAGCACCAGCGCGACAGCATGCACGACGTCGAGGTCGAGACCCAGCCGGGTGTCTTCCTCGGGCACCGGCACCTGCCGATCGTGGCGTCCGGCGCGTACGTTCCCGGCGGCCGCTACCCGCTGACGGCCTCGGCCCACATGACCGTGGTGACCGCGAAGGTGGCCGGGGTCGAACGGGTCACCGCCTGCACGCCGCCGCTGCGCGGCCAGATCCCGCCGGCCACCGTGGCCGCGCTGCACCTGGCCGGGGCGGACGACATCTATCTGCTCGGCGGCGTCCAGGCGGTCGCGGCGATGGCGCTGGGCACCGAGACCATCGGCCGGGTCGACCTCATCGCCGGGCCTGGCAACGCCTACGTGGCCGAGGCGAAGCGGCAGCTCTTCGGCACGGTCGGCATCGACCTGTTCGCCGGGCCGACCGAGATCCTGATCGTCGCCGACGACTCGGCCGACCCGTTCGTCGTCGCGGTCGACCTCCTCAGCCAGGCCGAGCACGGACCCGACTCGCCGGCCGTGCTGATCACCACCTCCTCGTCGCTGGCGGAGCGGACGATCGAGCACGTCGAGGCGATCCTGCCCGGCATGTCGACGGCCGACATGGCCGGCCCGGCGTGGCGCGACCACGGCCAGGTGCACGTCGTCGAGACGCTCGACGAGGCGTACACGCTGGCCGACACGTACGCCAGCGAGCACGTGCAGATCCTGACCCGCAACCCGCGCGAGGCACTCGACCGGATGCGGCAGTACGGGGCGCTGTTCCTCGGCGAGGGCACCTGCGTCTCGTACGGCGACAAGGTCATCGGCACCAACCACGTGCTGCCGACCCGCGGCGCGGCCCGCTACACCGGCGGCCTGTGGGTCGGGAAATACCTGCGCACGGTGACCTACCAGGAGGTCACCTCCCCGTCGGCCAGTGCGTCGCTGGGGGAGCTGTGCGGGCGGGCGGCCCGGGTCGAGCTCTTCGAGGGCCACGCCCGTTCCGGTGACGTCCGTGCCGCCAAATACGGCGGTGCTCCGCTGCCCTGGTCCCCGCTCGCCTCTCTCTGAAGGACGTTCAATGCGCACCGTCGACATCCACGGCCACGTGATCCTGCCCGACACGCTGCCGCTCGTGAACGGGCTGATGTCGCCCGAGATGGACCCGTTCACCTACTACGCGGGGGACGAGACCAACGCGTACCAGGCGCAGCACGTCCGCGACATCATGCCGCAGGCGACCGACCCGGCCGTACGCATCGCCGACCTCGACCGGATGGGCATCGACGTCCAGGCCATCTCGGTCGCCCCGGCCGGCTACTTCTACTGGACCGACCCGTCGCTGGGCCGCGACCTGGCCCGGATGCAGAACGACAACCTCGCCAAGATCGTCGCCGATCACCCCGACCGCTTCGTGGGCCTGGCCACCGTGCCGATGCAGGACGTCGACGCGGCGGTCGAGGAGCTCGAGCGGTGCGTCCGCGAGTACGACTTCCGCGGCGTCGAGATCAACACGAACGTGATGGGGCTCGACCTCGACGACCGGCGGTTCCGGCCGTTCTTCGCCAAGGCCGAGCAGCTGGACGTGGTGGTCATGCTGCACCCCAACGGTTTCACCGGGGGCGAGCGGTTCCGCAAGTACTACCTGACCAACGTGATCGGCAACCCGCTCGACACCACGGTCGCGCTGACGAAAATCATCCACGGCGGGGTGCTCGAGGATCACCCCGGGCTCAAGCTGGTGGCGGTGCACGGCGGTGGTTACCTGCCGTTCTATTCGTCGCGCATGGACCACGCGTACGCCGAACGCCCCGAGGGCCGGCACCACATCACCCGGCCACCGTCGACCTACCTCAAGCAGATCTACGTCGACTGCCTGGTCTTCGACGCCCCGCACCTGGAGTTCCTGGTCCAGCAGATGGGCGCCGACCACGTGGTGATCGGCACCGACTACCCGTTCGACATGGGCCACTACGACCCCCTCGACCAGATCGCCTCGACCGGCCTGACCGAGGACGTCCGCGACGCCATCCGCGGCGGCACCGCGGCCAAGCTGCTCAAACTCTGACCACCAGGCCCGCCGGACGGCAACGGCGCCGCCCCGGGCGGGCGTGGCCAATTCATCGGCAGCATGCTCGTCCCCGTGCGCAGCGGGTCGCGCCACGTCCCCGCATCACCTTCCTGAACGACGAGTGGCCGTGGTCCGGCTGGCCCTGCCTGAGCTCGGCCTACCGGCCCACACCTTCGAGTCGGTGCTGCCCGAGGCGCGGGGCCTGGTCTTCGTCGGCAAGACCCCCAACAAGCTCGAGTTCCGCCGCCTGCGGATCGACCGCTACACCCCACCCTGCATATGATGGCTCAGCCGGTGGGCTCGGAGGATGTCGAGGCCGAAGTCGCCGGTGGGGTCGCGCCAGACGGAGTGGGCGTGGTTGGCGTCGCTCTGGGTGTTGTCCCATTCCAGGAGCAGGCGGGGGCCCTGCACGCGGTAGTAGTGCGGCTCGCCGGGCTCGGTCGAGCCGGCCCAGGCGAAATGCACGGCCGTCTCGTCGTACGTGGCCAGGGGTGACACCTCCGTGGGCACTCGGTCGAAGTATGTGCCGAGCAGCGCCCGGAGCACCTCGCGCTGCCCGCCGGTCAGATCGGTGGCGGCGATGCCCTTCGGCCGCGCGGTGTATTCGAGCGCGCGCAGCTCGGGCTCACCAAGGCCGGCCGCCTCGTCGATGGCGTCGCTCGTCTCCTGCAGTTTCGCCTGCTCCTCGGGATCGCTGAACCGGTCGCCGCGCCAGATCCCGGCCAGCGGCACGCCCCGGTCACCCTCGGCGATCGTGGTCCGGTTGGCGGTCACGAGGTCCGCGGGCGGCTTGGCCGACAGGATCGCGCGACGCCGTTCCTCGGGCCCGAGCGACCGGACGAGTTCGCGGCCCAGATCCTCGACCCGGGCCAGCGGACGGTTGACCGCGCCGCCGAGCAGCTCGGAACTGGCCGGGTCGGCGCCCAGGAAACAGGGGGTGGTGGCAACCAGTTCGCCGTCGACGATCAGGTTGTTCAGCGACACGTGGTGCCCGCCGAACCGCCAGCCCCAGACGCTGCTCCCGGGCTCGCCGAAGACCCGCAGGTAGTACAGGCCGGGGTCACGCCCGCGCTCCCGGTCGAAGCGTACGGAGAAATCGTCCCGGTGGTCGAGGACGTTCTCGAGCCCGATGACGGTGGCCACCGTGACGAAGCCGGGCCCGGACAGCCCGGACGCCACCAGCCGCATCGCCGCCTGCTGCTGAGCCGGCCGCTGCTGATGCAACGTCAGCCCGCCGTGATCGGTCGGCGTGTAGAACCAGCGCCGCCGTTCCCCGTCGGCCCCGACCGGCGGCTGCCCGACCGCGACCGGACGCTGCTCCGCGCTCAGCGTCCCCAGCCACGCCCGAGCCGCCTCCGCCATCGCCGCGGCGACCCCTTCGCCCACCATGCGGCCAGCTTAAGGGGCGACCATACCCGCGGAGAGGTCGATGTCGGCGGCGCACAGGCCGGGCATGTGCAGCATGGCGATGACGGCGTCGGCCACCTCGTCCTCGGTCAGCATGCGGTGCAGGGCGGCGCGGGAGACGAACGCTTCCTCGGCCTGCTCGTAGGTGACGCCGGTGCGGTCGGCCTCGAGGGTGAAGTTGCGGGTCATCCGCGGGCCGTCGACCGGGCCGGGGGAGAGGGAGTTGACCGAGACGCCGGCCGGGCCCACCTCGTACGCGAGGGTTCTGGTCAGGCCGATCACGGCCATCTTGCTGGCTGTGTAAGGGGTACGGCGGATCAGGGGGCGTTTGCCGCTGACCGAGGCCACGTTGATGACGTCGCCGGCGCCGCGGGCCACCATGGCGGGCAGGAACGCCCGGCACATCAGGTAGGTGCCACGCACGTTGACCGCGAAGACGTCGTCCCACTCGTCCGGTTCGATGTCCACGAGTTCCGCCACCGGCCCGGCGACCCCGGCGTTGTTGACCAGAATCGAGACCGGCTCGTCCTGGACGGCCGACGCGAGGGCGGCCACGCCGGCGGGATCGGAGACGTCGGCCGTCTCGACCCGCACGAAGGACGGCAGTGCCTCCAGGCGTTCCCGGTTGCGGCCGACCGCGATCACGTGGGCGCCCCGCCCGGCCAGGGCGAGCGCGATGGCCCGCCCCAGCCCGTTGCCGGCGCCCGTGACGATCGCGGTCCGGCCCGCGACGCGGTCGACCGTCATGCCGGCTCGTCCAGCAGGGCCACCGCGCGGGTCGGGCCGCCGTGCGCGCCGATCACCTTGAGCGGGAAGCCGGCGAAGGTGAACCGCCGGCCGATCAGCTGGTCGAGGTTGGTCAGGTTCTCGTAGTGGGTGATGTGGTGACGGCGGCACATCATGTGGCACGGGTACGACTTGCTGACCGGGTTGTCGGGGGTCGGGCTGTCCACCCCGAACGTCTTCACGCCGTGCCCGACGATCCACTCGCTGCCGGTCTCGCCCAGGCCCGGGAAGTCGCTGAGATACTGGGCCTGCCCGGCGTACCGGCCGTGGGTTCTGGTGTGCAGCAGCAGGATGTCGCCGGGTTCGACGGTCACCCCGTCGGCCTCCTGCGCCGCGTCGAGGTGCTCGGCCGTGATGTCCTGCGCGGCCTCCACGTGCGAGACGTCGAGGCAGACGGCCGGGCCGTAGAACAGGTCGAGCGACATCTGGTCGATGGTCTGCGCCGACGGGTCGGGGTCGAGGTGCGAGAACGAGTCGACGTGGGTCGGCCCGTTGTCGTTCATCATGAAACCCTTGGTCTGGAACGAGAAGCCGCCCACGAACCGCAACGCCGTCTCCTCGTGCGACGCGTGGTCGAACACCACGGTCTTCAGGTGCCCGGGATAGACCTGCATCCCCTGATAGATGTCCTGTGACAGGTCGACGAGGCGCACGATGACGCTCCTTCCGTTGGCGTACCAGGACCCTAGGAGCGCCCCGGCCCCGGCTGACACTCGCCAGGCAGCAGTTCTGCCGCCGGGCAATGACGGCCCACGACATCCCGTACGCGGCCCCGCGCGCCCTACGGTGGCCGGATGACGACAGAGACGACGGTCGGCGTGATCGGCCTCGGCATCATGGGGTCGGCGATCTCGGGCCACCTGCTGGCCGCCGGCTTCGACGTGACCGGCCTCGACGTTTCCCCGCCCGCCGTCGACGAGCTGGCCGCCCGTGGCGGGCGCCCCGCCTCCGACGTGGCCGGCCTGGCCCGCGAGTCGGCGGTCGTGGTGACCTCGCTCCCGTCGGCCGAGGCGGCCCGGCAGGTCTGCCGCGACCTGGCCGCTGCCGCGCCCGCCGACCTCATCGTGGTCGAGACGTCGACGCTGTCGCTGGCGGTCAAGCAGGAGTGCGCCGACCTGCTGGCCGCGGCCGGCGTGGAGCTGCTCGACTGCCCGCTGAGCGGCACCGGCGCCCAGGCCCGCGTCCGCGATCTGGTTGTTCTCGGCAGCGGCGACCAGGACGCCTTCGAGACCGCCCGCCCGGTCATGGAGGCGTTCGCCCGGTCGGTGCGCCACCTGGGCCCGTTCGGCGACGGCACCCGGATGAAGCTGGTGGCCAACCTGCTCGTGTCGATCCACAACGCGTCCACCGCCGAGGCCTTCGCGCTGGGCGTCGCGGCCGGCCTGGATCCGGCGGTCCTGTACGACACGGTCCGCGACGGTGCCGGCGGATCGGTAATCTTCGACAAACGCGGCCCGCTGATGGTGGACCGCGCCTATCGGCCGGCCACCGCCCGGGTGTCGATGTTCCTCAAGGACGTCGCCCTGGTGAAGGAGCTGGCCGACTCGGTCGGCGTCGTCACCCCGGTGCTCGACGCCACGGTGCCGCTCTACGTGAGGGCGGCCGAGGCCGGGTGGGCCGACGCCGACGCGGCGGCGCTGCTGGAGATTGCCGAGACGGAGGCACGGGGATGAGCACACTGACACTGGCTCGCGCGGAACAGCTGGCCGGCGCGACCCTGCGGCACGCCCGCGAGACCGGCACAGCGCCGCTGGCCGTGGTGGTGCTGGACGCGGGCGGCCACCCGGTGGTGGTCAAACGCGAGGACGGCGCCGGCATCCTGCGCGTCGACATCGCGACGGCCAAGGCGTACGGGGCCCTGGGCATGGGTTTCTCGTCGCGCGAGATCGGCGAGCGGGCCGACAAATACCCGGCCTTCTTCACCTCCCTGACCGCGGTGGCCGGCGGCCGCCTCGCACCCGCCGCCGGCGGAGTCCTCATCACCGCCGCCGACGGCACAGTGATCGGCGCCGTCGGCGTCAGCGGCGACACGTCCGACGTCGACGAGGCCTGCATCTTGGCCGCGCTCGCCGACTGAAGTTGCTCAGTCCTCGCCTCGTCGCAGGGAGCCGACGACGAGGCGGTCGACGCTGGCCTCGAGGGCGCTCTCGTCGCCCAGCTCGCCGAACGTCCGGAGCATGTCCTTGATGTCGGCGTGGACCCGGGGGCTGCGGGTGCGCAGCTGGGCGACCATCTCGTCGACCCGCTCGGTCAGGCTCTCGCGGGTGTCCACGACCTCGTTGAGCAGGCCGAGTGACGCCGCCTTCTCCGCGGAGAGGGCGCCGCCGGTGGCGGTGAGCCAGAAGGCCTCGCGGCGGCCGACGACGCGGGGGAGCCAGGCCAGCACCAGGGCCGGCGCAAGGCCGATGCCGACCTCGGGGAAACGGAAGGACGCCGACCGTACGGCCACCGCGACGTCGAACGCGGCGATCAGGCCCACCCCGAAGCCGGCCGCGTCGCCCTGCACCTCGGCCACGGTGACCAGCCGGGTGCGGCGGGCCGATCGGGTGAGGGCGGCCAGCGCTGAAGCCTCCGCCCGTACCTCGGCCGGGGTTGCTCCGCCGCGGTCGCGGCCCAGGCAGAAGACGTCGCCGGTGGCGCGCAGGCGCAGCACGTGGGCGCCCGGCGGCGGGTCGTCGAGGACGGCGGCCAGTTCGTGGCACAGGTCGACGCTGAACAGGTTCTGCGGCGGGCGGTCGAGCTCGGCCACGATCACGCCGCCGGCGGTTTCGTAACGCATGTCAGTTCAGCCTTCCGGTCGCGACGCCGCCGTACCAGTCGACGTCGTCGGGGGCGGTGCGGACGGTGACCGCGCGCACGTGGGTGAAGTCGTGGAACGACTCCCAGCCGCCCTCGCGGCCGGTTCCGCTCTCCTTGAGGCCGCCCCACGGCGAGGACGGGTCGAGGCGATGGTGGTCGTTGACCCACACCATGCCGGCCTCGAGACGGGACGCCACCCGGTGGGCGCGGGCCAGGTCGCGGGTCCAGAGGGCCGACCCCAGCGCGTACGGGGAGTCGTTGGCGATCGCGACGGCCTCGTCCTCGTCGTCGAACGGGATCACCACGACGACCGGGCCGAAGATCTCCTCGCGGGCCACGGCCACCTCGTTGGTGACGTCGGCCAGCACGGTCGGCTGCACGAAGAAACCCCCTTCCAGGCCGGGTACGGTCGCCGCGCGGCCGCCGGTGACGAGACGCGCGCCGTCGCGAACGCTGTCGTCGATCCGGCCCAGGATCCGGTCCCGGGCCCGGGCCGAGATCACCGGGCCCAACTGGGTCGACGCGTCGGCCGGATCGCCGATCCGGATCCCCTCGGCGATCGTGGCCAGGGCGTCGAGGAACTCGTCGTGGATGCTGCGGTGCACCACGAGCCGGCTGCCCGCGATGCAGGTCTGCCCGGCCCCGATGAACCCGCCGAACGCGGCCCCGCGCGCGGCCACCTCGACCGGGGTGTCGCCGAAGATCAGCACGGGTGACTTGCCGCCGAGCTCGAGCGTGGTCTTGGCGAACCGCCGGGCCGCCGCCACCGCGATCGACCGGCCGGGCTCGGTGCCGCCGGTGAACACCACCTTCTTGACCAGCGGGTGCTCGGTGAGCGCGGCGCCGACGGTCGGCCCGAGACCGTTGAGGACGTTGAGGACGCCGTCCGGGATGCCGGCCTCGTGGGCGATGTCGGCCAGCAGCATCGCGGTCAGCGGGGTCTGCTCCGACGGCTTCAGGACGACCGAGTTGCCGGTCGCCAGCGCCGGGGCCAGGGACTTCGACGCGATCATCATGGGATGGTTGAACGAGGCCAGGATCGTGACCACGCCGAGCGGAAGCCGGCTCGTGTACGAGTGGTACGGGCCCGGCATGGGCACCACGGCGTCCCGGTCGGCCAGCAGCAGCGAAGCGTTGTAGCGGTACCACTCCGGCAGCCGGGTGATCTGCGCCCGGGTCTCGGTCAGCGGCCGGCCGTTGTTGGCCGTCTCGAGCTGGTAGAGGTCGGTCATCCGGGCGGCGATCCCGTCGGCGAACCGATGCAGGATCCGGGACCGCTCGTGGATCGGCATCCGGCTCCACACGCCGTCGTCGAAGGCCGCCTGGGCCGCCCGGACGGCGTCGTCGACGTCCTCGAGGTCGGCGCTGTCAGCGACGGCCAGCACGCCGCCGGTCGCCGGGTTGATGACGTCGAGCCGAGGCCCCCGGCCGGCGACGACCTTGCCGCCGATGCGCAGGCCGGTGGCCAGCGGGCCAGTGGACAGTTCCATCGCGCCTCCAGGTGAACCGAGTGATCGGACGGTATCCAGCGCCGCCCGCGCAAGCACTGACGGTGACCGTCATCGGGCCGCCGCGGAATCACTGGAAACGCCACTGCGGCGGCCTTCGGCGCCGACCAGACTCCGGGTGGTACGCCGTTGAAGGAAGCGAGGCCATGCCGTGAGACTGGGTTACTTCTCGATGCCGCTGCACCCGCTCGGCCGCACCTGGGCCGAGACGCTGCGCGAGGACCGCGAGGCCGTCATCCTGGCCGACTCGCTGGGCTTCCACGACGCGTTCATCGGCGAGCACCTCACCGACCAGCACGAGAACATCACCAACAGCCTGCTGTTCCTGGCCACGCTGATCTCCGACACCCGGCAGATCAAACTCGCCACCGGTACGACCAACCTGTCGCAGCAGCATCCGGTGCTGGTCGCCGCCAACTCGGCGATGTTCGACCACCTGAGCGACGGCCGGTTCATCCTCGGCATCAGCCCCGGCGCGCTCACCTCGGACGCCGAGGTGCTGGGCATCCTCGGCGAGGATCGCAACAAGATCTTCGCCGAGGCGATCGACGTCATCACCGCGATCTGGGAGTCGGAACCGCCGTACGCGATCGATCTGCCGGACAACCGGTTCAAGGTGACCACCGCCGCCACGATGGACACCGATTTCGGCGTCGGTTTTCTGCCCAAGCCGTTGCAGCAGCCGCGTCCGGAGATCGTCGGGACGGTGGTGGCGCCGTTCTCGAAGGGTGTCATCGCGATGGGGCGGCGCGACTTCCACCCGCTGTCGGCCAACTTCCTGCTGCCGCAGTGGGTGGCCACCCACTGGCCGAACTACGTGCAGGGCAAGCAGGAGGCCGGCGCGGTGGCCGACCCGGCCGACTGGCGGGTGGCGCGCACGGTCTTCGTCGCGGACGACGACGCGGTGGCGGCCGCCTACGGGCGGGACGACGAGGACAGCCCCTACCGGTTCTACTACTCGCAGATGCTCAAGAAGATGCGCAAGCTGGGCCGGCTCGAGCTGTTCAAGACCCGCCGCGACCAGCCCGACGACGAGATCACCCTCGACCACGTCCTCGACGAACTGGTCATCACCGGTACGCCGGGTTCGGTCACCGAGCAGATCCTGGCCCTGCGCCAGGAGGTCGGCGAGTTCGGCGAGCTGGTCTACGCCGGGCTCGACTGGGCCGACCCCCGGCTGGCCCGAAGGTCGATGGAGCTGATGGCCCAGAAGGTGATGCCGGACGTCAACGCGGCCCTCGCGTGAGCGACCGCCTGCCGCTTCCGTCCGGAGGCGACCGTCTGCCGCTTCCGGACGAACTGACCGACGAGCAACGGGCCGCCGCCGTACGCCTCGCGGCCGGACCGCGCGGCGCTGTCTTCGGCCCTTTCGTGCCCCTGCTGCGCAGCCCCGAGCTGATGACCCGGCTCCAGCTGGTCGGCGAATACCTGCGCTACGACAGCGTCCTCGACGACGACCTGCTCGAACTGGTGATCCTGTTTGTGGCGCGGTGGTGGGACCAAGATTTCGAGTACGGCTTCCACCAGCCCCTGGCCTTGCAGGCGGGGCTGCCGGTCGAGGTCGTCGACGCGGTGGCGGCCGGGCGGCGGCCCACCTCCGGGCGTACGGAGATCGCTCTGGTCTGGGATCTGCTCGACGAGTTGCACCGCACCCGGCAGGTCGGCGACGACGCGTACGCGCCCGCGGTGGTCGCTCTGGGTGAGGCGCGCGTGGTCGAGGTGGTCGGCACGGCGGGCTACTACACGACCCTGGCCATGACCATGAACGTCGCCCGCACCCCCCCGCCTTCCGGAGCGCCCCGCCTGCCGCCGCTGCCCCGCCTGCCGCCGCCGCCCCGCCTGCCGCCGCCGCACCGCGGGGAGCGGGCATGATGCTGGTCCTGCTGCATCCGCTCGGTGTCGACCACCGCTTCTGGGATCCCGTCCGCCCGTACTTCCAGCCCGACGTGATCACCCCGGACCTTCGTGGTGGCTCGATCGACGAGTTCGCGGAGAACGTGCTGGCCGCGTTGGCCGGTCGACGGCCGGTCGACCTGGTCGGGGTGTCGCTGGGCGGGCTGGTCGCCCAGGTGCTCGCGGCCCGCCGGCCGGAGCTGGTGCGCCGCCTCGTCCTCGCCGACACGGTGGCCGTCTACCCGTCCGCGATGCGGGCGATGTGGCGGGACAGAGCGGATCTCGTACGCCGGGAGGGTCTCGAGCCGATCGTGGGACCGACCGAGAAGCTGTGGTTCCCGGCCGCGGTCGCGCCTCCGGCGGTGCGCGCGATGCTGCTTTCCGGAGACCCTCTCGCGTACGCCCGATCGTGCGAGGCCCTGGCCGCCGCCGACACGACTGCGCTGGCCGCCTCGATCACCGCCCCGACGCTGGTGGCCTGCGGCAAGGACGACGCACCGCCGTTCCGCCAAGCCGTCGACTTCTTCGCGGCCACGATCCCGGACGCCACCGTGGCCTGGCTGCCGGGCGGCCACGGCACCGCTTACGAGCATCCCCGCGAGTTCGTCGACGTGGTGGCGGGCTTCCTTACCTCGAGAGCTTCCCGGGGCCCCGCACCAGGATGACGATCGGAAGGCCGTAGCGGGTGGGCATCTCGGCGGTCGCCCGGGCCACGGCCTCCCGGGCGACGCCGATCTCGACGTGGCCCAGCGGGTCGATGCTCATGGTGTTGATCCGGATGCCGCGCAACCGCCAGTACTCGTCGTCACCGGTGATCCGGCGGCGGAGCAGGTCGAGCTCGATGCCCGAGTACGTCGTGTCGGCCAGCTCCACGCACTCGCCGGCGTAGGCGGCCGCGACCCAGGCGTCGAACTCGGCGGACGGCTTGCGATAGACCCACACCCGGTCGGGGCCTGCCTCCGCCTGCCCGAACGACTCGGCGAACCGTACGCGGGCGGTTTCGCTTAGCTCGTAGGCGGTGTTTCGCAGCCGGGTCTCGTCCGGGGGCGCGGTGACGGGGCGGGCGCAGGCGGCCGTGCGGGCGGACACGGCCGGCGGCTGCGACGCGCCCGGATCCGCGGCCGGCTTCTCCAGGCGGGGCGCCCCCAAATTCAGACCGGCGACCAGACCGATCGCGAGGACCGTCATAGCCGTCCCGGCCGCGGCCGTCATCTTTCGCGTACGCCGGACCCGCGCGGCCACCGCAGCCACCCGATCGGCGGGCTGGGGCAACGGCGGCACCGCGTCATGCAGAAGCCGGCGCACCCGACTCTCGTCATCGCTCACAAGCAAACCTCCTTCGCTTGCGTCGCGGTCAGCGCTCGCACTGTCGGCGTGGTCACGAGCGGACTTCCCTCGCGTGCATCACGGTCAGCGTTCGCGCCTTCGGTGTGGTCACGAGCGGGCCTCCTTTGCGCGGAGCTCGGTAGGAGCGCGCTTAGCGGTCGCTTGCGACGCCTGGGCGCTCACGAGCGGACCTCCCTTGCGCGGAGTTCGATGGAGCCGCGCATCGTGGTCATCGCTCGCCCCGTCTGGGTGGTCACGGTCGACTCGGTGCAGCCGAGCAGCTGGGCCGTCTCGGCGACCGACAGATCCTCCAGGTAGCGCAGCACGACGATCGCCCGCTGCTGCCGCGTCAGGCCGGCCAGCGCGCGGGTCACCGCGTCCCGCTCGGCGACCCCGTCGGCCGGATCGGCGTCACCCACCACCTCGGGCAGCACTGCCGTCGGCACCTCGGCCTTCCACTTGCGGCGCCACCAGGTCACGTAGGTGTGGAAGAGCATCCGCCGCACGTAGGCCTCCGGGTTCGCCGGCTCGATCCGGCCCCAGTGCCGCCAGGCCTTGGCCAGCACCGTCTGCAGCAGATCCTCGGCCCGGCCGGTGTCGCCGGTGAGCAGCCAGGCCGCCCGGAGCAGCCGGTGACTGCCCGCCGAGACGAACTCGGTGAACCCGTCCGGTGCGGTCATTCGCATCCCCCCTCACCTGAGGAACGACCCGGCCCACCAAGAAGGTCAACACCCGCTCGGCAGTTACTTCTTACTAGCCAGCCCACCCGCCCGGGGTCGCCGCGACCTTACGCGATCCGCGCCCTCCACCGGCGGAGTTATCCACAGCCCCGACATCCGTCCACAGCACCGGCCCCACCACAGCCGCCTGGGGTTCGCCCCGAGGCCCGGTCTATCGCCCAGAGTTCTGCCGCCCGCTTGATGTCTTCCCGGGCCGACCGTGGCCGGGCTGACCGTGGCCGGGCTCGTCGTCGTTCGGCTTCACGAGTGGGCTCGCCGTGACCGGGCACGCCCGGCAGGCGCCGTCCACCCTGATCGCCGTCGCGGCAGCGGTGGTGACACCGCATTCGTGGTCGATTCTGCACTCGACAATCGCCCACGGCTTGCCCAATCCGGGTTTGCGGCGCCCGTGGTTCAGCGCGCCCGGCTTCACGGCCTCGGTCGACCGCGCTCAGGGTTCACCCGCGCCACCGGGGGAAAGGGCTCGGGAAGCCCGTCCGTGATGGTTGATGATCGGGCGATGACTGATGACACGGATGTCGAAGCCACCAAGATCCTGCTGTCCGAATCGGAGATGCCGCGCAGCTGGTACAACATCGTGCCGGACCTGCCCAGCCCGCCCCCGCCTGTGCTGCACCCAGGCACGCTGCAGCCGGTCGGCCCCGACGATCTCGCCCCGCTGTTCCCGATGGCGCTCATCGAGCAAGAAGTCACCACCGAGCGGTACGTGACCATCCCCGAAGAGGTGCTCGAGGTCTACCGCCTCTGGCGTCCCTCGCCGCTGTTTCGCGCGCACCGCCTTGAAAAGGCGCTCGGCACCCCCGCGAAGATCTACTACAAGTACGAGGGGGTCTCGCCCGCCGGTTCGCACAAGCCGAACACCGCGGTGCCGCAGGCCTACTACAACGCGTCGGCCGGCATCCGGCGGCTCACCACCGAGACCGGCGCCGGCCAGTGGGGCACCGCGCTGGCGTTCGCCGTGGCCCAGTTCGGCATCGAGTGCGAGATTTGGCAGGTCCGGGCCTCGTACGACCATAAGCCGTACCGGAAAATGATGATCGAGACGTTCGGCGGGACGATCCACCCGTCGCCCTCGGAGCTGACCGAGGCCGGTCGGCGCGTGCTGGCCGAGAACCCGGAATCGCCCGGCTCGCTGGGCATCGCGATCAGCGAGGCCGTCGAGGTGGCGGCGCAGCATCCCGACACGAACTATGCCCTCGGCAGCGTCCTCAACCACGTGCTGCTGCACCAGACCGTCATCGGTGAGGAAGCCCTGCTGCAACTGGCCAAGGTGGGCGCCGTCCCCGACGTGATCGTCGGCTGCACCGGCGGCGGCTCGAACTTCGCCGGCCTGGCCTTCCCGTTCCTGCGGGAAAAGCTGGCCGGCCGGATGGCGCCGATCATCCGCGCGGTCGAGCCGGCCTCCTGCCCGTCGCTGACCAAGGGCGTCTACGCGTACGACTTCGGGGACACCGCCGGCATGACCCCGCTGATGAAGATGCACACCCTGGGCCACGACTTCATCCCCGACCCGATCCACGCCGGAGGGTTGCGCTATCACGGCATGGCCCCGCTGATCTCGCACGTCTACGAGCTGGGCCTCATGGAGGCCGTGTCCAAGACGCAGAAGGAATGCTTCGAGGCCGGCGTCGCCTTCGCCCGCTCGGAGGGCATCATCCCCGCCCCCGAGCCGACCCACGCCCTCGCCGCCTGCATCGAGGAGGCGTTGCGCTGCAAGGAGACCGGCGAGTCCAAGGTGATCCTGACCGCCCTCTGCGGCCACGGCCACCTGGACCTCCCCGCCTACGGCAAGTTCCTCTCCGGCGAGATGGAAGACCACTCCCTCTCCGCCGAAGCGGTAGCCACCGCCCTGACCAAGCTCCCCACCGTCCCCGCCTGACTCCCACACCCCCCCGGGATCCCGCCCACCAGAGCGGGATCCCGCCCCGCCGCGCGTGCGGCGGGGTGTCGCCCGGTTGGGCGGGATGTCGTGCCTGCGGCTGGGATCCCACCCGGGTCGGCGGGATGTCGTGCCTGCGGCTGGGATCCCACCCGGGTCGGCGGGATGTCGTGCGTGCGGCTGGGGATCCCGTGCAGGCGGGCGGGACTTCGTGCGGACGGGGGATCCCGCCTGGGCGGATGGTGGCGTGTGGGAGAGCGGCCCCGCGGCTGGATTCCCGTGGGACGGGGAGGTTTGGTGAGCGTCCGGGGAGAGTTGGTGAAGAGGCGCCGGGAGGGCGGGGATCGCGCCTAGCGTCGGCGGCGTGACCATCGTCGACCTTGTGCTGGGGGCCCCGCCCGTTGTGGCGATCGTCGTCTGGGTGCTTATCGTGGCGAGCCGTGCTGTGCGGTCCGGGGCGGCTTGGCCCGACGGGCTGCTGTGTCTGAGGCGCGTGGTCAAAGGATCCGTCTTCGGTGGGGTGCTGTTGTCCATCGTGGCCGTGGGGGTGATCGTCTCCTATCGGCACGAGGTGCGGACAAACGAGTCGATTCCCTCGAAGGCGGAGCTGGGCGCGGCCGTGCTCACCGTGGTCGTCTATCTGACGGTGTTTCCCCTGGCCGGCTTGGCTGGCTTGCGGCTGCTCGGGGCCCGCCCGGCTTGGCTGGTGACGCTCGGCGTGTGGGGCCTGCTCGGGTGCTGGCTCCTCCTGGTCGCCACCGTTGCGGGCGATCTCACGCCTCACTTCTGGGCGCACGGTGTGGCGGGGCTCTTCGCCTGCGCCATCGTCGGCGCCGTGACCGTCGGTGGCCTCCCGGCCATACAACGCGAGAAGACGTTCCCCCGCTGAGGACCGACGACAGCTCAGGCGGACTGGCGCCAGACGATGGGGGAGTCGAGGACGACGCTCAGTTCGACGGGCTCGGTGCCGGCTATCTGGCGCAGGACCGACTCGGCGGCGGTGCGGCCTATCTCGCCGGCCGGCTGGTGGACGGTGGAGAGTGGAGGCTGGGCTCGCAGCGCCCACGAGCTGTCGTCGAAGCCGACCAGGCCGACGTCCTCGGGGACTCGGCGGCCGGCCTCGCGCAGCGCCTCCAATGCTCCCGCGGCGACCGCGTCGGAGGCGGCGAAGACGCCGTCGATCGAGGGTTCCCGGTCGAGGAGCGCTCGCATGCCTTTGACGCCGTACGCGTAGTCGTAGAGCGGCACATCAGCGACCAGCAGCGGGTTGAAGCGGTCGCCCAGCGCCTCCTTGAAGCCCGTCAGGCGGTCGGCGCCCGAGTCGCGGTCGAGGGCGGCGGCGATCATGCCGATCCGGGTGCGGCCGGTCTCGATCAGGCGGCGGGTGATGGCGCGGGCCGAGCCGAGGTTGTCGATGCCGACGAACGGAATGCTGCGGTCGAGGTCGGGCGGGTGGCCGACGAACGTCGCGGGGAGCCCGATCTCGGCGATCAGCCGGGTGATCGGGTCGTGCGAGCGGGCCGACACGATGATCGCGCCGTCGACGAAGCCGCCGCTGAGGTAGCGGCCGACCCGCTGGGTGTCGCGGTCGGAGTCGATGACCAGGCTGACCATCTGGTGGTCGGCCAGTGACAGCACCGCGTTGGCGCCGAGCATGATGGCGCCGATGTTGGGGTCTTCCAGCAGCAACGAGTGTGGTTCGAGGGCCAGGAAGCCGATCGCCTGCGAGCGTTGCCGGGCGAGGTTGCTGGCCGCGCGGTTGGGCACGTAACCGACCTGCGCGATGGCCGCCTCGATGGCCGTGCGGGCGTCGGTCGACACGTAGCCGCCGTTGAGCACCCGGTTGACCGTGCCCCGCGACACACCGGCGGCCGCCGCCACGTCATGCACGGTGGCGCGGCGCGCTTTCCTGGGCCCGGTCACGGGATCACTCTAAGGCCGTCGGCCGAAACTCGGTATTGACCGCTCCGACAGGGCGTGCCTAGTGTGTGCCCGTTCACACATTCGTCATCGGCGGATCTTCGCGGCGAAATGTGTGCACGTGCACACATGAGTTGGAGCGACGCCGAGGGGAACCGATGCTGCACCGTCCGTCTGCCGTGCCCGTCCCGGGCATCGGGCTGGGCTGCGACTACAACTACGAGCAGTGGTCGCCCGAGATCTGGCGCGAGGACATGGCGCTCATGCGCGCCGCCGGCGTCGGGCTCGTCGCGATCAACGTGTTCGGGTGGTCGAACCTCGAGCCCCGCCCGGGGGAGTACGACTTCGCCGGGCTCGACGAGATCGTCGGGCTGCTGGACGGCGCGGGCATCCGGCTCAACCTCGGCACCGGCACCGCGAGCGCCCCGCCCTGGCTCACCCGCCGGCACCCCGAGGTCCTGCCGGTCACCGCCGACGGCACCACCCGCTTCCCGGGCGGCCGCCAGGCCTGGTGCCCCAGCTCGCCGGTCTTCCGCGAGCACGCCCTGGGCCTGGTCGAGCAGGTCGCTCTCCGCTACGGGCAGCACCCCGCGCTGGCCCTCTGGCACGTCTCGAACGAGCTCGGCTGTCACAACGCGCTCTGCTACTGCGAGACCAGCGCCGCCGCCTTCCGGGTCTGGCTCGAGCACCGGTACGGGTCGATCGACGCCCTCAACCGGGCCTGGGGCACCGCCTTCTGGAGCCAGCGCTACGCCGAGTTCGACGAGATCCTGCCCCCGATGGCCGCCCTGTCGGCGCGCAACCCGGCCCAGCTGGTCGACTTCCAGCGGTTCTCGTCGGACGCCCTGCTCGACTACTACGCCGCGGAAAGAGCGGTCCTGCGCCGCCACTCGGCCGCCCCCGTCACCACGAACTTCATGGTCACCGCGCACATCCGCAACCAGGACTACTGGTCCTGGGCCGCGGAGATGGACGTGATCGCCAACGACCACTATCTCGACCACCGCCTGGAGGATCCGGCGGCCGAGCTGTCCTTCGCCGCCGACCTGACCCGCGGCCTGGCCGGCGGCCGCCCGTGGATGCTGATGGAGTCGGCCACCGGCGCGGTCAACTGGCAGCCGCACAACCTGGCCAAGGAGCCGGGCCAGCTGCTGCGCAACTCGCTCACCCACGTGGCCCGCGGCGCCGACGCCATCTGCTTCTTCCAGTGGCGGGCCTCGACCCAGGGCGCCGAGAAGTTCCACTCGGCGATGCTGCCGCACGCCGGCACCGACACCGCACTCTGGCGCGAGGTCCTCGAACTCTCCACCACGCTCGAGAGCCTGAGCGAGGTGGCCGGCTCGACGGTCCAGGCCGACACCGCGCTCGTCTTCAGCTGGGAATCGTGGTGGGCCACCGACACCGAGGCCCGCCCGTCGCAGGACGTCCGCTATCTCGACCAGGTGCACGCCAGTTACCGCGCCCTGCGCGAGCTCGGCGTCACCGTCGACGTCGTCGCCCCGGGCAGCGACCTCAGCCGTTACCGGGCCGTCGTGGTGCCCTGCTTGCACATGGTCTCCGACCCGGAGGCCGAGGCGCTGACGGCGTACGTCGAAAGCGGCGGCCGGGCGGTGGTCACCTTCTACAGCGGCATCGTCGACCAGGACGACCGGGTACGCCTCGGCGGCTACCCCGGCGCGTTCCGCCACCTGCTCGGCGTGGTCGGCGAGGAGTTCGCGCCGCTGCGGCCCGGCCAGGAGCGGCGGCTGGCCAACGGCGGCCGCGCCACGCTCTGGACCGAGCGGCTGCGCTGCACGACGGCCGAGGTCGTCGAGGCGTACGAGGACGGCACCCCCGCCGTGACCCGCAACCCGTTCGGGCAGGGCCTGGCCTGGTACGTGGCCACCGAGCTCGAGCCGGCCGACCTGCGGACGGTGCTGCGGCAGGCCGTGGGCGACCGGACGACCGGCGAGAACGCCGAGGTCGTCCGCCGGCGCGGCGACGGCGGCACCTACGTCTTCGTCGTCAACCACGGCGCCAAGGACATCGAGTACGAGGTCACCGGTCACGAGCTGGTGACCGGCGAGACGGTCGGGGGCGCGGTCCGCGTCCCGGCCGGCGCGGTCCGAGTCGTCAGGGAGGAGGCGTGACCATGACCCAGACCATCACCCCGGTCGAGGCGCCGGAGCAGGCTCGTCAGAAGAGGGCCCGGCCCAGACCGAAGCACGGCCGGGCCGTCCCGTTCTTCGTGGTGCCGTTCGGCGTGCTCTTCATCCTGTTCTATCTGCTGCCGATCGGGTACGCGATCGTGCAGTCGCTCTACAAGGTCGAGCGGACCGGCACGTTCGGCCCGGCCCGCGAGGTCTTCGGCGGCCTCACGCAGTACCAGCGGGTGTTCGAGGACGGTCCGTTCTGGACGTCGATCGGCCGGGTGCTCGTCTTCGGCGTCGTCCAGGTGCCGGTGATGCTGGGCCTGGCCCTGGTGCTGGCCCTGCTGCTCGACTCGGGCCTGGTCAAGGGGCGCCGCTTCTTCCGGCTGGCCTTCTTCGTGCCGTACGCGATCCCGGGTGTCATCGCCGCGATCATGTGGGGCTTCCTCTACTCGCCCAACCTGTCGCCGCTCAAGCCGGTGACCAGCGCGATCGACTTCCTCAGCGCCGACCTCGTGCTGTGGGCCATGGCCAACGTCGTGACCTGGGTCTACGTCGGCTACAACATGCTGATCATCTACAGCTCGCTGCTGGCCATCCCGACCGAGGTGTACGAGGCGGCGCGGCTGGACGGCGCGAGCCAGTTCCGGATCGCCTGGTCGGTCAAGATCCCGCTGGTGATGCCGGCGATCGTGCTGACCACCGTCTTCTCGATCATCGGCACGCTGCAACTGCTGGCCGAGCCGCAGGTGTTCCGCAGCTTCAGTTCGGCCGTGTCGAGCACGTACACCCCGAACCTGACCGTCTATTCGACGTCGTCGATCCCGAACTTCAACCTGGCCGCGGCGTTCTCGGTCGTCCTGGCGCTGACCACGTTCGTTCTCTCGTTCGTCTTCCTCAAGGTCACTCAGCGGCGGGAGGCCCAATGAGCACCGTCGCAGCAAGCCCCAAGATCAAAGAGAGCCTGCTTTCCCGTACGGGCGCCATGCTCGTCATGGGTGTGTGCACGGTCTACTTCCTGGTGCCGATCTGGTGGCTCTTCGTCGGGGCCAGCAAGAGCTCCGAGCAGTTCACCAGCACCAACCCGCTGTGGTTCGCCGATTTCGACCTGTTCGCCAACATCGGCGACCTGCTGGCGTACCGCGACGGGCTGTTCCTGCGCTGGATGCTCAACAGCATCCTCTACACCGGCGGCGCGGCCCTGCTCGGCACCGTGCTCGCCGCGATGTGCGGCTACGCCCTGGCCAAATACCGGTTCCGAGGCCGCGAGCTGCTCTTCAACGTGGTGCTCAGCGGCGTGCTGGTGCCGGCCACCGCGCTCGCCCTGCCGCTGTTCCTCATCTTCAGCAAGTTCGACGCGACCAACTCGTTCTGGTCGGTGTTCCTGCCCAGCCTGGTCAACCCGTTCGGCGTCTACCTGGCCCGGATCTACGCCACCGCGAGCGTGCCCGACGAGCTGCTCGAAGCGGCCCGAATCGACGGCTCGGGCGAGATCCGGACGTTCTTCCAGGTCTCGACCAAGCTGATGTTCCCCGCCCTGGTCACCATCTTCCTGTTCCACTTCGTCGCGGTCTGGAACAACTTCCTGCTCCCGCTGATCATGCTCAGCGACGAGCGGCTGTTCCCGGTGACGCTCGGCCTCTACACCTGGAACACCCAGGTGAACCAGATTCCCGAGCTGCGCGGCCTGGTGATCATCGGCGCCCTGCTCTCGATCACGCCCCTCGTGATCGCGTTCCTGTTCCTCCAGCGGTTCTGGCGCAACGGCCTCGGTGCCGGCGCCGTCAAGTAACACCCTCTCTCACCCCTTTAAGGAAATGTCATGCGCAAAGCGATGAGTGCGGTCAGCGCGTTGCTGATCTCCGCGCTGGCCCTCACGGCCTGCGGGTCGGGCGGCGACGACGAGGAGACCGCGGCCGGTGGTTCGGCCGCCTCCTGCGCCCCCTCGTCCGGCCCGGTCAACCTGACCTACACCACCTGGATCCCGGGCATCGAGAACGTCGTCAAGCTCTGGAACGACAAGAACCCGAACATCCAGGTCAAGGTCCAGACCGGCCCGAACGGCAACGGCGGCACCTACCAGAACTTCTTCAACCAGCTCAAGGCGGGCAACACCCCGGACCTCGGCCACATCGAGTACGACGCGCTGCCCAGCTTCCGCGTGCAGGACGGCCTGTTCGACGTCGCGGCCTGCGACATCGTGGCCAAGGCCAAGGACCAGTTCATCCCGTGGACCTGGAACCAGGTCAGCTTCGGCGACGACAAGTCGGCCTGGGGCATCCCGCAGGACTCGGGCCCGATGGCGCTGTTCTACCGGGCCGACCTGTTCGAGAAGAACGGCATCGCCATCCCCAAGACCTGGGACGAGTACGCGGCGGCGGCCGAGAAGGTGAAGGCGGCCGGCGGCTACATCACCAACTTCTCGCAGAGCGACATCAACCAGTTCGCGGGCTTCACCTGGCAGGCCGGCGGTCGCTGGTTCGCCAACGACGGCCAGCAGTGGACGGTCAACTTCACCGACGACAAGACCAAGAAGGTCGCCGACTACTGGCAGAACCTGATCAGCAAGAAGCTCGTATCGACCGTCCCGCCGTGGACGACCGAGTGGGACAACGCCTACAACTCGAGCTCGGCCTGGACCTGGGTCTCCGCCGTGTGGGGGGCCAACTCGATCATGAGTGGCGCGCCCAAGACGGCCGGCAAGTGGCGCGTCGCCCCGATGCCGCAGTGGAGCGCGGGCGAGTCGGTCGCCGGCAACTGGGGCGGGTCGGCCACCGCGGTCTTCAAGAACTCCAAGCACCCGTACGAGGCCGCGCAGTTCGCCCTGTGGCTGAACACCAGCGAGGAGGCCCTGGCCGCGCTCAACAA
>CBDCJN010000023.1:0-27174 GCA_965217855.1 Actinoplanes sp.
GGAAGTAGGTGTGCAGGCGCTCGCGCTCGGGCGCGTCGAGCTCGGCCCACGACACCAGCTCGATGCCCTCGGCCGACAGTTTCGGCCGCACCTCGTCGCCGAAGCAGGCGGCGTGCCGGGTGACCAGATCGGCGGTGCGCTGCGAGATCATCTCGAGCTGGTTGCGCAGCGACGACCGGTCGCCGCCGCGCATCGGCAGGCCCGCGCTCAGCCGCCGCTTCAGCCCGGCCACCCGCACCATGTAGAACTCGTCCAGGTTGCCGGCGAAGATGGCCAGGAACTTGGCCCTCTCCAGCAGCGGGGTCTCCGGGTCCTCGGCCAGCGTCAGCACCCGGGCGTTGAAAGTCCAGCCAGGAGAGCTCGCGGTTGAGGAAGCGGTCCTCCGGCAGCTCGGGCAGCTCGGGCTCGACCGGCTCGGTCAGGTCGGATGTCTCGATGGTGGTCACCACTGGCTCCGTCGGTATCGGATCTTCCGGCGCGGTTTCCACGGTCTCGCCCACGGGCGCCGAATCGGTCTCTGCAGTGCGAGGCATGAAGCGGCCGTTCGGGCCACGCCGACGGCTTTCGGGGGTCCGGGGCGAGGTTTGCATCGCACCATCATCGCCGGTTTCCTCGAAACGTGAAACGAACGCGTCAGGCGACCCCCGGGATTCTCACCTGACGGACCTTTCCGTCCGGACCGCCGTCGATGTCGACGCGCTGCCCGAGCCGGAGTTTGCGCAGCCCGGAGCCGTCGAAGGCGAGCGCGTCGAAGGCCAGCTCAGTGCCGTCGTCGAGGAGCAGCGTGCCACTGCGGGAATCCGGGTCGAAGGTCGCAATTGTGCCCTGCATGCCTGCGACGCTACCGGTCACGCGGCCGAGACGCAGGCCACCTTGAGTCCCAGATCACGCAGCAGAGCGCAGGTGTGCGGGCCGGCGCCGAGGGCGAGCACGGTGATCAGGTCGGCCGGGGTGTCGACGTCCTGACGCAGACCCGGCCAGTCGCCCGCCAGCGCCCGGGCGCCCGAGGCCGCGTGGGCGGCGGCCGAGCCGATGCCGAACCGCGGGTCGAGCCGCTCGCCGGGCGGCACGGCGAGCAGGACGGTGCCGGTGCCGGCGGCGTCGGCCACGAAGCCCCGGCCCGGCCGGGCCGCGGCCAGCGCGGCGTCGAGTTGCTCCGGTCGCAGCGCGGGCAGATCGCCGGCCAGCACCGCGCGACGCCGGCCCAGCCCGGCCACCTCGTCGGCGCCGTACCGCATGGCCTCGTTCAGCCCGGCGGCCGGCCGATCGGGCACCACCCGGGCGCCCAGGCCCGCGACCGCCGCGCCGGCGGCCGGATCGTCGGTCACCACCAGCAGCTCGGCCACGGACGAACCGGCCAGCACGGCGGACGCGGTGTCGAGCACCATCGCCAGCGCGAGATCACCGTGGCGGGCGGGCGGCACGGCGCCACGCAGCCGGCTCTTCGCGGCGCTCAGCCGCTTGACCGGCATCACCGCCACCCAGTCGTCCCCCATGAGGCCAAGTGTGCCAGCGACCTTGGTAAGGACCCCTGCCTGGTACCGCAGCGTTCGAGCAGGCATGATTTCGTCGCAGGTACGCGACATGGCGACGGGGACACGTCGCACAGCAGGCAGGAGGAGCCGTGGCGCAGCGCAGGCTCGGTTTCTGGCGGCGTTTCGCGGCGATACTGGTGATCCCGGTGCTCAAGGTCTGGACGAAGAAGACCTGGCTCAGCACGGAGAACATCCCGAGGTCCGGTGGTGTGATCATCGCGCCGAACCACGTGTCGCACTTCGATCCGCTCGTCGTGGGTTACTACATCTTCGGGACCGGCCGCTGGCCGCGCTTCCTGGGCAAGGCCAGCCTGTGGAAGGTGCCGGTGCTGGGCGGCTTTCTGCGCAAGGTCCAGCAGATCCCGGTCGAGCGGGGCAGCGTGGAGGCGGTGAAGTCCCTCGACGTGCTGGTCGACGCCCTCGAGCAGGGCGGCGTCGTGATCATCTACCCGGAGGGCACGACCACCCGCGAGCCCGACCTGTGGCCGATGCGCGGCAAGACCGGCGCGGCCCGGCTGGCTCTGGTCACCGGCGCTCCGGTGGTTCCGGTGGCCAACTGGGGCGCCGAGCAGATCTTCGACCCGCGGACCAACAAACTTCGCTTCCGCCCGCGTACGCCGGTCACGGTCACCGCGGGCAAGCCCGTCGACCTGAGCCGGTGGGCGGGTGCGACCCCGACCCGCGCCGTGCTCGAGCAGATGACCGACGCGATCATGCACGACATCAGTGTCCTGGTCGGCGAGGTCCGCGGCGAGCAGCCACCGGCCGTCCGGTACGACCGCCCGCGCAAGTCGATCACCAAGTCCGAGGACGTCTGATGAGAGCCACCGTGATCGGAGCCGGCGCCTGGGGCACGGCGTTCGCCAAGATGCTGGCCGAGGCCGGTGCCGACGTCACGATCTGGGCCCGGCGCGAGGCCGTGGCCGCCTCGATCCGCGATCACCACATCAACGAGGGCGCGCTGCCCGGGATCAAGCTGCACGAGCGGATCACCGCCACCAGCGACGTGGCCGAGGCGGTGTCGGGGGCCGAGCTGGTCGCGATCGCCGTGCCGTCGCAGACATTGCGCGGCAACCTGGCCGAGTGGGCCGGAGCCTTCGAGCCCGACTCCACGCTCATCTCGCTGATGAAGGGCATCGAGCTCGGCACCACCAAGCGGATGAGCCAGGTCATCGTCGAGACCGCGCGGGTCGACGCGGGCCGGGTGGTGGTCGTCTCGGGGCCCAACCTGGCCCCCGAGATCGCCGCCGAGCAGCCGGCCGCGACCGTAGTGGCCGGCACCGACACCGACCGCTGCCGGGCCGTCCAGCACGCCATCGCGCTGCCCTACATCCGCCCGTACACGAGCGAGGACGTGATCGGCTGCGAGATGGGCGGCGCGGTCAAGAACGTGATCGCCCTGTCGTACGGGATGGCCGCCGCGATGGGCATGGGTGACAACACCCGGGCCTCGCTGATCACCCGGGGCCTGGCCGAGACGGCCCGCCTCGGGGTGGCCCTGGGCGCCGACCCGCTGACCTTCGCCGGTCTGGCCGGTCTGGGCGACCTGGTGGCCACGTGTTCCTCGCCGCTGTCCCGCAACCGCACCTTCGGCGAGCAGCTCGGCCTCGGTAAATCGCTGGAGCAGGCGCAGGCCGCCGCCCGGCAGACCGCCGAGGGCGTGAAGAGCTGCCTGGCGATCCGCGATCTGGCCCGCGCGCACGGGGTCGAGATGCCGATCACCGAGCAGGTCGAACGGGTGTGCCACGAGGGCGTCGACCCGCGGGTGGCGGTCAAGCTGCTGATGGGCCGGGAGATGAAGCCAGAGTGACGTATTCGGACGGAACACGAGCGGTGCACGCGGGGCTGCCCGAGGCGGCGGCGGGCGAGCCGTTCCTGCCGGGGCCGGTCTTCGCCGCGCCCTACCACCTCGACCCGGCCGAGGGGCAGGTCGGCGACAACGGTTACGGCCGCCCCGACAACCCGACCCGGCGGCTGCTCGAAGCCGCGATCGGCGAGCTGGAGGGCGGCCGGGCGCTGGCCTTCGCGAGCGGGCAGGCGGCCATCACCGCGTTGCTGTTCTCGGTGCTGCGCAGCGGCGACACCGTGGCCCTGCCGTCCGACGGCTACTTCCCGGTCCGCGGCTTCGTCGAGGGCACGCTGCGCGACCTGGGCGTCTCGTCGATCCTGGTGCCGACGGCCGGTCCGTACCCCGACTTCGCCGGCGTCCGCCTCGTGCTGCTCGAGACACCGGCCAACCCGGGCCTGGATGTCTGCGACATCCGCGCGGTGGCCGCCGCCGCGCACGCGGCGGGTGCGCTGGTCGCGGTGGACAACACCACCGCCACGCCGCTCGGGCAGAACCCGCTCGCGCTCGGCGCCGACCTGGTCGTCGCGTCCGGCACCAAGGCGCTGACCGGCCACTCCGACGTGCTGCTGGGTTATCTGGCGACCGAGGACGACGAGCTGTTCGACCAGGCCGAGACGTGGCGCAAGCTGAGCGGCTCGATCCCGGGCGCCTTCGACGCGTGGCTGGCACACCGCTCGATCGCCACGCTCGACCTGCGGCTGGCCCGGCAGAGCCAGAACGCGGCGGCCGTCGCGGCCCTGCTGAGCGGGCGGGCCGACGTGACCGGCGTGCGCTGGCCGGGCCTGCACTCCGACCCGTCCTTCACGGTGGCCTCGCAGCAGATGCGGCGGATCCCCGGGGTGATCTCGTTCGACCTGGGGGACGCCGAGCGGGTGGCCCGTTTCCTCACCGCGGCCTCGCTGGTGTTCGCGGCGACCTCGTTCGGCGGGGTGCACACCACGGCCGACCGGCGGGCCCAGTGGGGCGACGACACGTCGCCCGGGTTCGTGCGGTTGTCGTGCGGGATCGAGGACACGGTGGACCTGCTGGCCGATCTCACGGCGGCGCTCGACCAGGCCTGAGCCGGTTTTCGGTAGGTTGCCCGCATGGGTTGGGACAGCTTCTCGGGTGATCAGGTCGCGGCGATGACGCAGGGCGAGAGCTTCTTCGCGTCGCCGGGGGAGAGGGAGTGCCCGGCCTGCGGGTCGCGCTCGCTGCGGGCGTACGTCAATGCCCCCGAGAACGCCCGCCGGCCGACCCTGGTCAGTTACGTGTGGTGCTCGGCGTGCCGCAAGTTCGTCGGCACCCGGGCCAAGCACCCTGAGGGGCTCGTCTTCAGCGACCCCCTGGCCGCCTTGCCGGCCGGGGAACGGCGCGAGCTCGAACGCAGCCTGGTCGGCTTTCTGGAGCACCTGGACGGCCTCTGGGACACCGGCGTGCTCCCGCAAACGTTCGCTGCCTGAATCTGTTCGCCCCTTGCGGTCGGCCCGCATCGCTCCTATGGTTCCTTACATGAGTAACGAACCGCAGAAGTAGGGAGGCTCGGTGTTCGACGACCGGACCCCGATCTATCTGCAGATCGCCGACGGGATCAAGAACGACATCCTGAGCGGCTCTCTCAAGGAGGACGAGCAGGTCATGTCGACCAATCAGTACGCGGCGTTCTACCGCATCAACCCGGCCACCGCGGCCAAGGGCTTCGCCCAGCTGGTCGACGAGGGCGTGCTCTACAAGAAGCGCGGCATCGGCATGTTCGTCAGCCCCGACGCCCGCGACAAGCTGCGCGCGGCCCGGCGGGAGAGGTTCTTCGCCGAGGTGGTCGACCCGATGCTCGACGAGGCGAAGCGGGTCGGCATCAGCACCGACGAGATCACGCACTACCTGGGGAGCGGTCGATGATCGAGATGCGCGGGGTGACGGTCCGGTACGGCGACACGGTGGCGGTCGACGCGGTCGATCTGGCCCTGCCCACCGGCAAGATCTACGGTCTGCTCGGCCGCAACGGCTCCGGCAAGACCAGCCTGCTCAGCGCGCTCGCCTCGTACCGCAAGCCGGCCACCGGCGCGGTGCTGATCGACGGCGAGGAGGCGTTCGAAAATCCCGGGTTCGCGCGGCAGACCTGCTTCATCCGGGACACTCTCGACCTCAATGACTCCGATCGGATCCGCGTCGCGCTCGACGCCGCGAGCTGGATGCGGCCCGGCTGGGACGCCGACTACGCGGCCCGGCTGCTCGACCTGTTCGAGCTGAACGGCCGCAAGCGGGTCTCGGCGCTCTCCCGCGGCCAGCGCTCGATGGTCGGGGTCGTCCTCGGGCTGGCCGCCCGGGCCCCGCTGACCATCCTCGACGAGTCCTACCTGGGCATGGACGCGGTCGCCCGCACCCTCTTCTACCGCGAACTGCTCGCCGACTACCTGGTCCACCCGCGCACGATCGTGCTCTCCACCCACCTCATCGAAGAGGTCGCCGACCTGTTCGAGCGGGTGATCATCATGGACCGCGGCCGGATCCTGCTGCACGACGAGACTGACACCCTGCGTGGTCGTGGAGTCACCGTGACCGGCCCGGCCGAGCAGGTCATCGCGTTCGCCGCCGGGCACCGGGTGCTCGGCGAGCAGAGCCTCGGCAGCGTCCGCGCCCTGACCATCGACGCCCGGCTGAGCCCGGCCGAGGTCGCCCGCGGCGAGCAGGACGGGCTCGCCTTCGGCCCGCTCGGCCTTCAAGACCTCTTCGTCCACCTCACCTCGCAACCCCTGGAGGCGTCCCGATGAGCGTCACCGCGATCCTGCTCCGGCTCTGGCGGCCGATCGTGCTCTGGTTCGTCGCGATCCTGATCACGGTCGAGATCGTCGCGGTGATCGGGATCATCTCGGTCAACCCGCCGAGCTTCAGCTTCTGGCTGGTCGTGGCGGGCGCGGCCGCGAAATACTGGCCGCTGGTCGCCGGCATCATGCTGATCAGCATGTATTTCCGGCTCTTCACGACCAACGGGGTGACCCGGCACGAATTCCTGGCCGGGCTGGCCCTGTTCGCGCTGGGCATCACGGTCGTCTTCGCGGCCGGGGTGGTGATCGGGCACGCGCTCGAGAGCATCGCGCTCGGCCTGCTCGACCAGCGCGGCGACAGCTACCCGGTGTTCCGGTTCGGGCAGGCGGCGGCCGAGTTCGGGCACGTCCTGCCGGCCACGGCGGCCTACCTGACCTCGGGCATCCTGATCTCGGCCGGGTTCTACCGGTTCCGGCCCTGGCTCGGCGTGCTGCTGATCGTGCCGGGCGCCGTCCCGGTCGTGGTGGCCGACCTGCTGATCAAGATCGACGAGCACGGCGAGCTGATCCAGCGGCTGCCCTACGGGGTCGCTCTGGTCCTCACCCTGGCCGCCTCGGCGGCGGCCTTCCTGGGCGCCCACCGGCTGATGCGCGACGTCGCCATCCGGCGTACGGCGGGGTGATCAGGCGGTATCGGCCAGCCCTTCCGGGCGCCTCGACGGGTGGGTCGCGGCGAAGTCGTAGAGCCAGTCCCGGGTCACCGGCATCTCGCTGCCCCCGGTGACCCGGCTCAGCGCCTCGCCGGGGGCTATCCCGAGCAGCACCAGCGTCGTGCAGGCGAGCAGCGTCGAACGCCCGATGCCGCCGAAGCACTGGGTCACCACGAAGCGCCCGGCCCGCACCTGACCGGCGAGCTGGGCGGCCAGGCTGACCACTTGAACCGCCTCGTCCCGCGGGACGCCGCCGTCGGGCACCGGGAAAGAGACGAACTGCAGGCCGTACGCGGCGGCGACGCTCACCGTGTCGCCGAAGCCCAGCCGATGCTGCTCATGGGTGGTCAGAGCCGAGACGACGATGTTCACCCCGGCGCGGGCGAGCGCGCCGAAATGGTCGGTCGGCCAGGCGTCGGCGCGCGGGTGCGCGATCGTCGCCAACTGCCCGGGCCCCGGCCCGGCGATCACGTGGAGTGCTGCTCTCATGAACTGCCCGTTCCCCTGTCCCGGCCCGGCGGCCGGGTGATCCCGCGAGTGGCTAACGCAGAGTAGGGTTCCCCCCGCCACGCCCGCTACTGAGAGGCCCAAAGAAAGTGACGACCCCTCGGAAAACCCGCGTCGCGATCGTCTTCGGCGGTCGCAGCACCGAGCATGCGATCTCGTGTGTGAGCGCCGGCAGCATCCTGCGCGCCCTCGACCCGGACCAGTACGAGGTTCTCCCGGTGGGCATCACCCGCGAGGGTCAGTGGGTGCTCGCGGGCGAGGACCCGGCGTCTCTGGCGATCACCGATCGGAAACTGCCGGAGATCACCGCGGCCAGCGGCAACTCGGTCGTGCTGGCGGCCGACCCGACGGCCACCGAGCTGATCGTCCGCGACCCGGTCGACGGCGTCTCCTCGCTGGCCGGTGTCGACGTGGTCTTCCCGGTGCTGCACGGCGCGTACGGCGAGGACGGGACCATCCAGGGCCTGCTCGAGATGGCTGGCCTGCCCTACGTGGGCGCCAACGTCTTCGCCTCGGCCGCCGCGATGGACAAAGAGTTCACCAAGAAACTCGCGATCGTCGAGGGCATCCCGGTCGGTCCCTACGCGGTGCTGCGGGCCGGGGTGTCGCTCAGCGAGGCCGACAAGGAGCGCCTGGGCCTGCCGGTCTTCGTCAAGCCGTCACGGGCCGGGTCGTCGCACGGCATCACCAAGGTCACCGACTGGGCCGACCTCGACACCGCCGTGGCCAAGGCCCGCCAGATCGACCCCAAGGTGCTGGTCGAGTCGGCCATCGTCGGCCGCGAGATCGAGTGCGGCGTGCTCGAGGGCGAGGCCGGTGGCGCCCCCGAGTCGTCCCTGCTGGCCGAGATCCACGTCGACGACAACGAGTGGTACGACTTCGAGACCAAATACCTCGACGGCGGCCGCTACACCATTCCGGCCGGCCTGCCCGACGACGTGGCCCGCCAGGTGCAGGAGTACGCGCGGCGCACCTTCACCGCCCTCGACTGCGCCGGCCTGGCCCGGGTCGACTTCTTCGTCACAGCCGACCACCAGATCTACCTCAACGAGATCAACACGATGCCCGGCATGACGCCGACCTCGATGTTCCCGTTGATGTGGGCGGCCACCGGCCTCGAATACCCCAAGGTCGTCGACCGCCTGATCCGCACCGCGATGCACCGCGGCACGGGTCTGCACTAGCCCTTGCAGCCGCTGGGGACGCCGTCGGATTTCGACTTCACCGTCTTGACCACGGCGTCGGAGAACTCGTTGGCCCACTGGCCGGTCTGGCTGTAACTGGCGGGCACGGTCACCTGCACGGCGACCTCACGGTCCATCGTGGTGAACGTGTCCTTGGCCGGGCCCTCCGCCGCGTACCAGCAGACGCCGTTCATCGCGAGCATGGTCGCGTCCAGCGGCACACAGCCGTCGTGTCCACCGTCGACGCGCTCGCACATGGTCGGCTGGGTGACGCCGCACGCGACGGTGACCGGCGGTTCGCCGTAAGCCGCGTTCTGCTCGGGGCCGGCGCTGACCGGACGGGCCGGCATGCCCCGCAGCGCGGTCGGCAGCTGCGAGGTCACCGCGAGACAGACCTGGGTGGTGCGCTCGTTCAGCGACGGCGCGGCCATCTGCACCGGGGTGGACGGCACCGCGACCGGCGCGGAGGAGGCGGAGTCGGCGGCCGGCTCGGCATTTTGCGGCGTGATCTGCGAGAAGACGACGAGACCGACGATCACGGTGATGGGCACGGCGATCACGGCGGCCCACAGGGCAGCGCTCCGCGTCGCGGGATCCTTCTGTTTCGCCGGAGGAGTCTCGAGGTCGACCATGTCAGAGGTTTACCACGGAGCAGGTGAGGGTCCGCATGATGCCCGGAACGTACTGGACCTTGCTCACAATCAGGCCGCCGAGGTCGTCGACGGAGTGCGATTCGGCCAGAACGACCACGTCGTAGGGGCCGGTCACCGCGTCCACCCGCACCACGCCAGGGATTTTGCCGATCGCGGCGGCCACGTCATGGGCCTTTCCGACCTCTGTTTGGATCAGGATGTATGCCTGTACCACGCTCCGACTCCATTCCGCCTCCGCCGTAACCCGAACGTGAAACTACCGTAAGAATCCGCCCGACAGCGGGACGCCACCAGGACGAAAGGCCGCACACCGTGAGCATTGCCGAGGCCGGAGAGTTCGGGCTGATCGCCAGGGTGGTCGCCCGGCTCGAGAACGGCCCCATGACCTTGCTCGGCCCGGGTGACGACAGCGCGATCGTCGCCGCCCCCGACGGACGGGTCGTGGCCTCCACCGATGTGCTGGTCGAGGGTCGTCACTTCCGCCGTGACTGGTCGAGCGCGGCCGACGTGGGCCATCGTGCGGCTGCTGCCAATCTAGCCGACATCGCGGCCATGGGCGCCACTCCGACCGCCCTGCTGGTCGGGCTGTGCGCCCCCAGCGACCTCGAGATCAGCTGGGCCGAGGATCTGGCCGACGGTCTGGCCGCCGAGGCGGCGCTGGTCGGGGCGAGCGTGGTGGGCGGGGACACCTCGGCCAGCCCGACGCTGACGATCGCCGTGACCGCGCTGGGCGACCTCGGCGGTCAGGCCCCGGTGCTGCGCAGCGGGGCCCAGCCCGGAGACGTGATCGCGCTGGCCGGCCGCATCGGCCACGCGGCCGCCGGCTACACGGTGCTGTCCCGCGGCTTCCGGACGCCCAAGGCACTGGTCGAGGCCTATCGGCGGCCCACCGTGCCGTACTCGGCCGGCCCGGCCGCCGCGCGAGCCGGCGCGACCGCGATGATCGACGTCTCCGACGGCCTGCTGCAGGATCTGGGGCACGTCGCCACGGCCAGCGTGGTCGGCGTCGACGTGCACACCGACGCCTTCGAGGTCTCCGACCAGATGCGCGACGCCGCGGCCGCGCTGGGCACCGACCCGTACCAGTGGATCCTCTCCGGTGGCGACGATCACGCCCTGGCCGCCACCTTCCCGCCCGGCACCGCCCTGCCCCCCGAGTGGCAGGTCATCGGCACGGTCCACGAGGGCACCGGCATCACCGTCGACCGCAAGCCGTGGAGCGGCCCCCTGGGATGGGACCACTTCCGCTGATTAGTCTTCGAACCGTGCAAGAGATCAAGATCAGGCAGGCCGACTTCGCCGAGCCGGTCGTCCGGGCACTGCTCGCCGACGTGCTGACCGAACTGTCCGAACGCTACGGCGGCACCGGTGACGACACCCCGATCAGCGACGACGACTTCGCGGCCCCGATCGGCGCCTTCTTCGTGGCCGACGACGGCGAAGGCCTGGTGGGCTGCGCCGGATGGCGCCGCCACGGCGACGACGCCGAACTGAAGCGCATGTTCACCGCCCGCTCGGCCCGCGGCCGGGGCCTGGGCCGCCGCATGCTGGCCACAATCGAGGAGTCGGCCCGCGCGGCCGGCTGCCGCCGGGTGATCCTCGAAACGGGGGACAAGCAGCCGGAGGCGGTGGCGCTCTACGAGTCGGCCGGCTACGTGCGGATCGAGGATTTCGGCTACTACAAAGGGCACGACAGCGTGCTCTCCTACGCCAAGAATCTCTGACCCCGCAGTACGCCACGTGGCAGCGCGCAGAAGCAGATGAGCCCGAACCCGGCTTCGCCGCTGCCACGGCGTCCTCACTGCCCCATCAGGCCGTAGCGCCCGCTCGGCCGAGAACGCGGGGTCGCGCGGGCGGCCGCCCCGGGACGCTGTGCCGCCACCCAGACCGCGAGTCGAGTGGCCGGCTGGGCCCGGCCGCTGTGCCGCCCGGCTGAGAATGCGGGTCGCGTGTGGGGCCGCCGGGCTGCTAGACCGCCCGGCTGGGTTGCGAGGGTGCCCCCGCCGAGTCGCGGGTCAGGACTGTGGCCGGAAACACCACCAGCCCCCCGACCCGAAGGTCGGAGGGCTGGTAGGAAAAGCTTGATTAGGCGCGCACGACCTTGCCGGCCTTGATGCACGAGGTGCAGACCTTGAGCTTCTTGGTCGTGCCACCACCGGCGGGGGTGCGCACCGACTGGATGTTCGGGTTCCAGCGGCGGTTGGTCCGCCGGTGCGAGTGGGACACGTTGTGGCCGAAGCCCGGTCCCTTGCCACAGACGTCGCACACGCTAGCCACGGATAACTCCTGAGTCAGACGAAACTTGAAGGCGCCCAGCGCAACACCACCGCATAGGCAACCCGGCAAGGCTACCCGATGCCCGCCCCGAACACCCAATCGCCCCCGCCCAGCCCCCACCTGTGGGCTCAGTCCCCTCGTCAGTCTGCAGAAAGCATCCCCGACGGCCTGCGGCAACGGCTTTCGTCGGGCCTCCGGACAGGGCCCCGCGGCGGCCCCCGGACAACGTTCCTCGGCGGCTTGCGGACGGCGGCTCTTGCGGTTTGCGGAGGCCGGCTGCAGGCGGCTAGTGACGACGGCTCTCGGCTGCCTGCGGAGAATGGCCCTTGCCGCCCTTGCCGGCTGTGCTGCCGACTGTGGCCCTCGCCGACCTGTGGACAACGCCCGTTGTGCGGCCTGTGGATAACGCCCGTCGGGCCCGATCCGACGATAGGGTCACCGCACCCCCGGGCGGGCGGGGAAGCTAGGGGCCGTCAACCCCGGGTGGGTGGGCTGGCTAGGAGCCGTAACCCCCGGGTGGGTGGGCAGGGTAGGAGCCGTAACCCCCGGGCGGGTGGGCAAGGTAGGAGCCGGTAGGGGTTGGCTTTCGACGCGGCGGTGAAACCCTCTGGTGCGCTACCGAGAAGTTGTCAGGGGTCGTTAGTACGATTTTCGAGTGCTCGAGACGCTGGACGCCGCAGCTGTCCGCCGCTGGTGCGGCGGCGGGCTCAGTGCGCTGCGGGCTCATCAGCGCGAGATCGACGAGCTGAACGTTTATCCCGTGCCCGACGGCGACACCGGCACCAACCTCGTGCTCACCCTTACCTCGGCCCACGAGGCGCTCGAGGCCCTCGACAGCACTGACGCCTTTGACAGCACCGGGACGGACAGCAGCGGGACGGATGCCACCGGGGCGGCCGCCTCCCGATCCGGCACGGGGAATGCCCTGCGCCGGATGGCCCGGGGCGCGTTGCTCGGCGCCCGGGGCAACTCGGGCGTGATCGTCTCGCAGATCTTGCGCGGGATGGCCGACAGCCTGGCCGTGTCGGTCGCTGTCCGTGGCTCCGAGCTGGCCCGGGCGCTGCGCTCGGCGTCCGAGGCGGCCTACGCCGCCGTCGCCCGCCCGGTGGAGGGCACCGTGCTCTCGGTCGTCGCGGCCGCGGCCGATGCCGCGGGCCGCCTCAAGTCCGACGACCTGGTCGCCGTGGCCCGCGCCGCTGCCAAGGCTGCCGCCGAGGCCCTGGCCCGCACTCCGCAGCAGCTTCCCGCCCTGGCCCGCGCCGGCGTCGTCGACGCCGGTGGCCGCGGCTTGGTCGTCCTGCTCGACGCCCTCGTCGAGGCCCTGACCCACGCCTCCAGCGATGCCCCGACCCCGCAGCCAGCCGGAGCAAGCAGCAGTGACCAGCCAGCCCTCACGGCCGGGCCTGCGGCGATCACCGCGCCTGCGGCAACGAACGGTGCCAGCGGAACGGGGACGTTCGGCGCTGGTGTCGGTTCCGGCCGAGACCAGTCCGATGCTGTCCGGGGGCATTCCGGCGAGGGGCATTACGGCTACGAGGTGCAATACCTGCTCGAGGCCGAGGAAGGGGCGGTCGAGCGGCTGCGGAGCGAGCTGGCCGGGCTGGGCGACTCGTTGGCCGTGGTGGGCAGCGGCGATGTCGGCATCGCGACGTGGAACGTGCACGTCCATGTCCCCGCTGCGGGCATCGGGCCTGCGCTCGAGGCCGGGATCGTGGCCGGGCGCCCGCACCGCATCACGGTCACCCCGCTGGACGAGCGGTCGGACGATCACGGCGAGGACGACTACGGCCTGATCGCCGCGGTTCCTTCTGACCGCCTGCTCTCCGAGGGCACGACCGAGGCTGGCGCCGACGGCGGAACTGTCGACGGCCGGGATGGCGACAGCTTCGCCGCAGCCGGAGTCGCACCGGGAGCCGCGCCGGGCGCAGGGCTCGGCCCTGACGATGCGCGGTCCGGCGAGGGGCGGTCCGGCGAGGGTCGGTCCGGGGAGGGGCGGCCTGGGGACGGGCGGGCTGGCGTGGCGGTGGGGGACGGGGCGTTCCTTGACGGGTGGGGGGATGCGTCGGAGCGGGCCAGCGGGCGCGGCGCCGTTGTTGTCGCGGCGGGGGATGGGCTGACGTCGCTGTTCGAGGCCGAGGGGGCCGTCGTCGTCGACCGCAATCCGTCCACGGGTGAGATGCTCGCGGCCATCCGGCAGTCGGGGGCGCGCTGTGTCGTGCTCCTGCCCAACGACGCCAACACCCAGGCCGTGGCCGTCTCGGCCGCACGCGAGGCCGAGGCCGTGGGCCTGCGGGTCAGCGTGGTGCCCACCCGATCGCCGGTGCAGGCGCTCGCCGCATTGGCCGTGCGTGATCCGCAGCGGGTCTTCTCGGACGACGTCATCGCCATGGCCGAGGCGGCCGGCGCCTGCCGGTACGGCGAGGTCTGCACCGCCCAGCGTGACTCGCTCACCGTGGCCGGTCCGTGCCGGGCCGGTGACCTGCTCGGGCTGGTCGACGGGGAGGTCCACGTGATCGGCGACGATCTGGCCGAGGTCAGCGGCCGGCTGCTCGACCGCATGCTGGGTGGCGGCGGCGAGCTGGCCACCCTCGTCCTCGGGGCCGACGCCCCGGCCTCGCTCGAGGGTGCCCTGCGCGGGCACGCCGGGCGGGCCTGGCCCTTCGTCGAGCTTCAGTGTTACGCGGGCGGGCAGCCCAGATATCACCTGCTGGTTGGAGTGGAATGAGCGAGACGGCCACCATCGACACCCCCCTCGACAAGGTTCTGTCCGCCCGCGACGCCAAGGCCCTCGGGACCCACCTCGACCTGCACACCGCGGGCGACCTCATCTACCACTTCCCGCGCCGCTACGAGGAGCGCGGCGAGCAGGCCGACATGGGCTCCCTGCAGATCGGCGAGCAGGTCACCCTGCTGGCCCAGGTGCAGTCGGTCACCGTCCGGCCGATGCGCCAGCGCCGCGGCAACATGCTCGAGCTCACCATCGGCGATGGCTCGGGCGCCACGTTGACCTGCACCTTCTTCAGCCAGGCGTGGCGGGAGCGCGAGCTCAAGCGCGGCCGTTGGGGGCTGTTCGCGGGCAAGGTCACCGACTTCCGGGGCAAGCGCCAGCTCAACAGCCCGGCCTATCAACTGATCAGCGCGACCGCGACCGAGGAGGAGGCGGCCGAGGAGATCGAGGAGTTCGCCGGCGCCCTGATCCCGGTCTATCCGGCCGCGCAGGCCGTGCCCTCGTGGACGATCGCCCGCTGCATCCGCAAGCTCCTCGAAGACTTCGAGCCGCCGCCCGACCCGCTTCCGGCCAACGTGCGGGCCAACCGTGACCTGGTCGGCATCGGCTGGGCTCTGCGCCAGATCCACCGGCCGGAGGCGCGCGGAGCCCTCGAGACGGCCAAGAAACGTCTCAAGTGGGACGAGGCCTTCGCCGTCCAGCTGACCCTGGTGCAGCGCAAGGCCCGCGCGGCCGAGGCGCCCGGCCGGTCGCGACCCCGTAAGGACGGCGGCATCCTGGCCAAGTTCGACGCGGGCCTGCCCTACGAGCTGACCGAGGGCCAGGCCCAGGTCGGTGAGGAGATCGCCGCCGATCTGGCCCGGCCGCATCCGATGCACCGGCTGCTGCAGGGCGAGGTGGGTTCGGGCAAGACCCTGGTCTCGGTGCGCGCCATGCTGCAGGTCGTCGACTCGGGGGGCCAGGCCGCCCTGCTGGCGCCGACCGAGGTGCTCGCCACCCAGCACTTCCGCGGCATCAGCGCGCAGCTCGGCGCGCTGGGCCGGGCCGGTGAGATCGACGGCGATCCGGCCGGCACCCAGCTCACCCTGGTCACCGGGTCGCTCGGCGCCAAGGGCCGCCGGGCCGCGCTGGCCAAGGTCGCCGACGGGACGGCCGGCATCGTGATCGGCACCCATGCCCTGCTCTACGAGGGCGTCGACTTCCACGATCTCGGTCTGGTGGTCGTCGACGAGCAGCACCGGTTCGGTGTCGAGCAGCGGGATGCCCTGCGGGCCAAGGCCGCCACCCCGCCGCACGTGCTGGTGATGACCGCGACCCCGATTCCGCGGACGGTCGCGATGACCGTGTACGGCGATCTCGAGACGTCGATCCTGTCGCAGCTCCCGCGCGGCCGTTCGCCGATCGCCTCGCACGTCGTGCCGCCCGAGAAACCGGCCTTCCTCGACCGGGCCTGGCGCCGCCTGCGCGAAGAGGTGCAGAAGGGCCATCAGGCGTACGTGGTGTGCCCGCGCATCGGTGAGCTCGGCGGTGAGGAGGACGAGGAGCCGCCGGGCGACAACGAGCCCGCCCGCCGGCCCCCGCTCGCGGTGCTCGAGGTCGCCCCGATCCTTGAGGAGGGCCCGCTGCACGGCCTGCGCATCGCGGTGCTGCACGGCAAGCTGCCGGCCGACGAGAAAGACGCGGTGATGCGCAAGTTCGCCGCCGGTGACCTCGATGTGCTGGTGGCGACCACGGTCATCGAGGTCGGTGTCGACGTGCCCAACTCGACCGTCATGGTGATCATGGATGCCGACCGGTTCGGCGTCTCGCAGCTTCACCAGTTGCGCGGCCGGGTCGGCCGGGGCTCGGCGCCGGGCATCTGCCTGCTGGTCACCGAGTCGGCCGAGGGCACGCCGGCCCGCGAGCGGCTCGACGCGGTGGCCTCCACGACCGACGGCTTCCGGCTCAGCGAGATCGACCTGGAGCAGCGCCGCGAGGGCGATGTGCTGGGTGCCTCGCAGTCGGGCAAGCACTCGCACCTGCGGCTGCTGTCGCTGCTGCGCGACTCGGCGGTGATCACCGAGGCCCGGGCCGAGGCGGCCGAACTGGTCGGCGACGATCCCAGCCTCGCGAAATATCCGGCGCTCGCCGCCTCGGTGGCCGCCCTGGTCGACGAGGAACGAGCCGAGTATTTGGAGAAGGGTTGATCCTGCACATGGTCCCGCGCTCGACGTGGGAGAAAGCGGTCGAGGCCGGCCTTTACGAGGGCGACACCCTGGCCACTCAGGGCTTCATCCACTTCTCGACCGAGAAACAGGTGCACCTGCCGGCCAACGCGCTGTTCCCTGGCCGCGACGACCTGCTGCTGCTCGAGATCGACGAATCCCGCCTCCCGACCCCGATGGTCTGGGAGCCGGGCGATCCGGCCGACCCCGGCAGTATGCAGTTCCCGCACCTCTACGCACCCCTGCCGCTCGATGCGGTGGTGGCGATCCGCGACTACCGCCCGGGCCCGGACGGCACGTTCGAGCCGCCAGAACTGTAGAAACGCAAAAGGCGCGCCGACCGAGGTCGGCGCGCCTTTCTACAAACGCTGTCAGGCGGTGAACTTCACCTTGCGACGGCGGGCCATGAAGAAGAGCACGGCACCGGCGGCCAGCAGAGCGGCCGCGCCACCCGCGATGCCACCAGCGGCGGCGCCGGTGACCGGGAGGCCACCACCCTCACCGGGGGAGGACTCGGTCGGGGTCGGCGACGGGGACGCGGTGCAGTCCGCCGGCTTCTCCTCGGTGTCCCACTTGATCGGCTCGTACGCCTCGCCGTTGACCGTGGAGTTGATGACGAGACCCTTGACGCCCTTGAAGGTCGCCTTCTTGTCCTCGCCGGCCTTCACGACCAGGGTCTGCGCCTCGCCCTTGTTCGGCGTGAACTTGGCGGTGACGTCCTCGGTGCCCTTGGTGTTGTCGATCGAGAAGATGATCGAGTCACAGGTGACCTCGTAGCCGGCCTCGAACTCGCTGGCCGGCGTGCAGTCCGCGGGCTCTTCCCACTTGCCCACGAGGACCGGCTTGTCGCTGCGCTTCTCGGTGACGATGACCCGCGCGGCGTTCTCGGAGGGGACCTTGACCTCGGTCGGCTCGTCGCCGGCCTTGACGGTCACGTTCTTCTCGAAGCCCTTGGAGCCCTTGATCGTGAACTCGGCGTCGGCCGTCGCGTCCTTGCCGTTGGCCAGGGTGACGGTCACGCCCTCACAGGACGACGCGAGCGAGGCGTCCGGCTTCGGCGACTCGTCCTTGGAGCAGGTGCCGTGGAACTTGACGAAGCCCTTCTTGTGTTCGAACTCGATCCACTCGTCGCTCCACTTGACCTGGACCTCGAGCTTCGCGCCCCGAGCGTCGCCGGCCACCCGCTGGGTGCCGGTGAGCGTCTCGTTGCTCCTGTGCGGGAACGCCGGGTCGGCGTCGTCCGGCGTATGCGCGATGCCCTCGACCGGGGTCGGGTACGAGTCGACCTTGAGGAAGCGGTAGCTCTCCGCACCGGCCTCGTTGCCGTTGTCGGTGTTCACTTCCCAGGTCACGACCCACTCACCGGTGGCCGTGTCACACGCAGCGCTGCCCTTGACAAAGCTGCTGTGTGCGCTGGCGGGGGAAGCGAAGAACGCGACACCGGCGAGGCCGATGAGCGTTCCCGCGGCAACGGCGGTTGCGCGCCGCAGCTTGGACTTCAGCAGGTTCACGCCTACTCCTGTCTGGGGAAATCAGGGGTGCGGCGCAGGGAAGCGGGCGGGCCTTTCGCGCCGGTGAAGAGACGATGGCCTGCGGCGACGCCTCCCCGCGTCGTCAGCCGGCTCCGGTGGAGGAGCCAGCAACAGCGCCTGACCATAACGACTTACGAGAATCTGGGAAATCCCTCAGAGCCGCTTAAAGGTCTTGATGCAGATCCGTGATTTTCCATGAACCGAACGGATGCGCGTCAATGCCGAGAGTGGTTACCCGGTGCGGAATTGGCCACTCCGTGGTTGCGCTGCGTAAGTAGTGAAGTAGCTTCGACTCGTGTTCACCGCAGACCCGCGCGAGGCCCCATGACCAGGATCATCGCCGGTGCGCACGGCGGGCGGCGACTGTCCGCTCCGGCCGGTGCGCAGACCCGGCCCACATCGGACCGAGTCCGTGAGGCGTTCTTCAGCACCCTCGACTCGATGACCGACCTGACCGACGCCCGGTTCGCCGACTTTTACGCCGGTTCGGGAGCGGTCGGCCTGGAGGCGATCTCGCGGGGTGCGAGCTATGCCCTTCTCGTCGAGGCGGACGGCAAGGCGGCCCGCACGATCCGCGACAACATCGTGACGCTGCGCCTCGGTAGCGCGGCCCGGCTGGTCACCGGCAAGGTCGCCCAGGTGGTCACGGGCCCGCCCGACGGGGAACCGTACGACGTGGTCTTCGCCGACCCGCCGTACGCGGTGGAGGAGAAGGAGATGGTCGAGGTGCAACAGGCCCTGATCGATTTCGGCTGGCTCGCGCCGGACGCCGTGGTGGTGATCGAGCGGGCCACCCGTTCGACCCCCCGGGGCGGCACGATGACCTGGGTGGACGGCATCGTCGCGGACCGCAGCCGGCGCTACGGTGAGACGACGCTTTGGTACGGTCGCCGATCATGAGACGAGCGGTGTGTCCCGGCTCCTTCGACCCGGTCACCAACGGCCACCTCGACATCGTGGGCCGGGCCAGCCGGCTGTTCGACGAGGTCATCATCGGGGTGCTGATCAATCAGTCGAAAACGGGCCTCTTCACGATCGAGGAACGGATCGAGATGCTCGGCCAGGCGACCGCCTCGTACGAGAACGTCCGGGTCGCCTCGTTCCACGGGCTGCTGGTCGACTTCTGCCGGTCGCAGGGCGCCGCGGTCGTGGTCAAGGGTCTGCGGGCGGTCAGCGACTTCGACTACGAGTTGCAGATGGCGCAGATGAACATCGGGTTGTCGGGCGTGGAGACGCTCTTCATGCCGACCAACCCGCTCTACTCCTTCCTCTCGTCCAGCCTCGTCAAGGACGTGGTCAAGTGGGGTGGCGACGCCTCGGCCTACGTGCCCGACTTCGTCGGTGAGCGATTGGTCACCCGCCTCAAGCAGAACTGATCCACTCCCGGCGTGCCGGGAACAGGCGTGACGGTGACGCAGTAACGTGATCGCACCACGCTACGTGTGGGGCAAGAGGGACGAGGAGTGAGGACCGGTGGATCCGCTCGACCGCATCGACGAGATCATCGAGCTCGTGCAGGAGTCGCGCTCCGTGCCCATGTCGCGGACGAACTTCATGTTCGACCGGGGCGAGATGGTCGAACGCCTCGACGAGCTGCGCTCCGAGCTGCCGTCCGAGCTGCGCAAGGCGGCCGCCGTGCTCGACGAGCGCGACCGGATCATCGAGGCCGGCCGCCGCGAGGCCGACCGGATCATCAGCGAGGGTGAGACGGAACACTCCCGGCTCGTCTCGGTCAACGAGATCACGGTCTCGGCCGAGCACGAGGGGGCCCGGATCATCTCCGAGGCCCGCACCGAGGCGCAGCGGCTGCGCGAGGAGGTCGACGACTACGTCGACACCGCGCTGGCCAACTTCGAGCAGTTCCTGACCCGGGCGCTGGCCTCGATAGAGCGTGGCCGGGACAAGATGCACGCGCTGCGCGAGATCGGCACCTTCCAAGGGGAAGACAGCGAGCGCCCTCTGCCGTTCTAAGACGGTGTCCCCGAAAACGGGGGCGCCCGGGTGAACGACGAAGACCCGGATTCGACGGTACGGCGGCAGCTCAGGTAACCTTTCCTGTCGGCCTACCCATGGCTGAGGAATCACGATGCCCAAGTCACCGCAGAGCCACCTGGACCCCAGGCAGCCGCTTGTCGTCGACACGACGAAGCTTCCACGGCAGCCTGGTGCTACGCGTGCCCTGAAAAGGGTGATCCCGGCGCCGAAGGACCTCGGTCTGGAGCTGATCTCGGTCCCCGAGGGTTCGGACGTCGAGCTCGATCTGATGCTCACGTCGGTCTCCGAGGGGGTCTACGTCAGCGGCAGTGCCCAGGGCTCGCTCACCGGCGAGTGCGGTCGCTGCCTCAACGAGATCAACGAGTCCTTCGAAGTCAAGATCGCGGAGCTGTTCGCGTACGCGGACAGCACCACGGAGGAGACGACCGACGAGGACGAGGTGGGCCGGATGCAGGGCGATCTGCTCGACCTGGAACCGGCGTTTCGGGATGCGGTGGTGCTGATGCTGCCGACCAACCCGTTGTGCCGCCAGGACTGCCCAGGCTTGTGCCCCGAGTGCGGGGTGCACTTCGACGACCTTCCGGCCGATCACAGCCACGAGGAAGTCGATCCCCGCTGGGCTGCCTTGCGCACCATCAAGACTGAGCCGTCCCAGGCGGCTTCGCCGCAGCAAAAGCAAGATTCTGAGGAGTAGGTACCGTGGCCGTCCCGAAGCGCAAGATGTCGCGCAGCAACACCCGGTCTCGCCGGGCGAACTGGAAGGCGACTGCGGTCTCGACCGTGGCCTGCCCCCAGTGCAAGTCGCCGAAGCTGCCGCACACCGCCTGCTCGGTCTGTGGCACCTACAACGGCCGTCAGGTCCTCGAGGTCTGAGTCGCGCTCACCGTGACGCGCCCTATCACTGGGCGGGTCTCACCTGAGCAACGGCGTTCCCTCGGTGCCACGGCTTCCGGACAGATGACTGTCGGGGAGCCGGGCACCGCGCGGATCGCCGTCGACCTCCTCGGCGGGGACAGCGCTCCCGCCGTCGTGGTTGACGGCGCTCTGCGCGCCTGCCAGGCCGATCCGGCCCTTCATCTGTTGCTCGTCGGCCCGCTCGAAGCGGCCGGCGAAGTTCTTGGCGCCCTAGATCCGGCCGAGCACGGCCGGATCAGCACGCTGACCATCGCTCCCGGCGATTCCGTGGAGAGCTGGGTCGAGTCGGGGGTCCGCTCCGCCGTGCTCGCCGTCGCGCAGGGCGCCGCCGACGCGGTCCTCTCGGCCGGCAACACCGGCGCCACCGTCACCTCGGCCGCGCTCGGTCTGGGCCGCCGCCCCGGCGTGCGCCGCCCGCCGCTGGCCGCCGTGCTGCCCACGATGAGCGGGCGGCTGGTGCTGCTCGACGTGGGCTCCTCGGTCGACCCGGACGAGGAAACCATGGCCATGCACGCCCGGCTCGGGGCCGCGTACGCGTCGGTCGTGCACGGGGTGGCCGAGCCCCGCGTCGGTCTGCTCACCATCGGCACCGAACGCGGCAAGGGCGACCGCCTGCGCCGCGCCCTGCCCGCCGTGCTGGCCGGCCTCGACCTGCCCGCCGGGGGTCGTTACATCGGCCTGGTCGAGGGCAACGACGTGGTCACCGGCACGATCGCCGACGTCGTGGTGACCGACGGTTTCACGGGCAATGTCCTGCTCAAGGGGCTCGAGACGGCGTACGCCGAGCTCGGCCCGCCGCGCCACCGCACCATCGGCGGCATTCCGCCCCGCGCCGCCCTGCTGCTCGGTGTCTCCGGCACCGTGGTCGTCTGCCACGGCGCCGCCTCCGGCCCGGATCTCGCCGCGGGCATCGCGTTCGCCGCCCAGCTTCATCGCCAAGCCGCGGCCGCGGCGATGGCCGAGATGATCGAAACACAACGAGGTGTCTCATGAACGACAAGCGTCGCCGGCCGCCGACCCTGCCTCTGGAGGAGGCCTTCGGCGTCCCCCTCGAGCCCGGGCTGCTCGAGCGCGCGCTGACCCACCGCTCGTACGCGTACGAGAACGGTGGCCTGCCGACCAACGAGCGCCTGGAGTTCCTGGGTGACTCGGTGCTCGGAGTCGTGATCACCTCGGCGCTCTTCCACAACCACCCCGACCTGCCCGAGGGCCAGCTGGCCAAGCTGCGGGCCAGCGTGGTCAACATGCACGCGCTGGCCGAGGTGGCCCGCGGTCTGGGCGAGTACGGACTGGGCCGGCACCTGCTGCTCGGCAAGGGCGAGGAGACGACCGGCGGGCGGGACAAGGCGAGCATCCTGGCCGACACCCTCGAGGCGCTGCTCGGCGCGATCTATCTGGAGCACGGCCTGGACGTGGCGGGCGACGTGATCCACAAACTGTTCGACCCGCTGATGGCCGAGTCGGCCGGGCGTGGCGCCGCGCTCGACTGGAAGACCAGCCTCCAGGAGCTCACCGCGGCTCTCGGGCTGGGTGTGCCCGACTACGTGATCGAGGATTCCGGCCCCGACCACGCCAAGACCTTCACCGCCTGGGTCGTGGTGGCCGGCGAGCGCTACGGCGGCTCCGAGGGGCGCAGCAAGAAGCAGGCCGAGCAACGGGCCGCCGCGGCCGCCTGGCGGATCCTGACCGAGCGCACCAGCGAGCCCGACGGCGCCCTGCTCGACGGCAAAAAGCTGGACAGCGAAGACAGCGAAGACGGCAAAGAGGATGAGCCGGCCGAGTGAGCGCCGCGGTGGAGGAGAAGGCGGAGGAGGCGCAGCGATCCCGTCTGTGGGAGCTGGCCGGCGCCTGGCGCGGGCTCGGCACCGCGGTCGGCATCTTCGCGCTCACCCGCATCGCCCAGCTGCTCGTCCTGGGCTGGCTGGACGCCGCGGCCCAGGAACCGGCCGGCCTGCGGGCCAAGCTGCTGGTCTGGGACGCGGGCTGGTTCCTGCGGGTGGCCGTCGACGGCTATCCACACGGCTACACGTACGGCGCCGACGGTGCGCTGCAGGGCAATGAGCTGGCCTTCTTCCCGGTCTATCCGATGCTCATCCGGCTGGTGGCGTCGCTCGGCCTCGACGCCTCGACCGCGGCGATCGCCGTCAGCTGGCTCGCCTCGATCGCGGCGGCGGCCGCGCTGCACCTGCTCGGCACGTCGCTCTACGGCAAACGCACCGGGTGGGCCCTGGTCGCGATCTGCTGCACCGCGCCCGTCTCGATCGTCTTCTCCATGGCGTACTCGGAAGGGGTCTTTCTCGCCCTGGTCGCCGGCATGCTGGTGGCCGCGCACCGCCGGGTCTGGTGGGCGGCCGGTCTGCTGGGCCTGCTGGCCGCGCTGACCCGGCCCACCGGCGCCGCCGCGGCCGTCGCTCTCGGGGTGGCCGCGCTGCTGGCGGTCCGCGAGTCCCGCGAGAAGGTCTGGCAGCCGATCGGGGCCGCCGTGGTCGCACTGGCCGGGGTGCCGCTCTTCCTGGCCTGGGTGGGCTGGCGGGTCGGTGACCCGGCGGCCTGGTTCCGCATCCAGGCCGCGGGCTGGGGCACCGCGTTCGACTTCGGGTCGAGCACGCTGTCCTTCCTGGCCTCCGCGCTGAGCACCGGGGAGGGCTGGGTGCCGATCAGCGTGGCCTTCATCCTGCTGGCGGCGGTGGCCGCGGCCGGGGTGGCGCTGGCCCGGAAGCCGTGGCCGCCGCTCGCCGTCTACGGCCTGATCGCCATGGTGCTCGTGTATGGACAGGCCGGTTTCTACCACTCCAAGCCGCGCCTGCTCGTCCCCGTACTGTTGACGCTGCTGCCCGCCGCGGTCGCCGCGGGCCGGGCCCGTCCGCGGGTCGCGGTGCTCGCGATCGGCGCGTGGGCGGTCTTCGGGCTCTGGTACGGCGCCTACCTGGTCGCCGTCTGGCCCTACACGCTCTAGCCACGAGGGAGAAGCAGTGCCTGAGCTGCCCGAGGTCGAAACCGTGCGGCAGGGCCTGGCCAAGTGGGTCACCGGCCGCACCATCAGGACCGTCGAGGTCCACCACCCCCGGGCGATCCGCCGCCACCTGACCGGCGACGCGCACTTCATCGCCCTGCTGGCCGGCCGCACCATCGTGGACGTGTCCCGCCGCGGCAAATACCTGTGGTTCCCGCTCGACTCAGGCGACGCGATCATCGGTCACCTCGGGATGAGCGGCCAGCTGCTGATGCAGCCGGGCGAGGCCGAGGACGAGAAGCACCTGCGGATCCGGTTCACCTTCACCGACGACGGTCCCGAGCTGCGCTTCGTCGACCAGCGCACGTTCGGCGGGCTGTCCGTGTCGGAGGGTGGGGCCGAACTGCCCGACGAGATCGCGCACATCGCCCGCGACCCGATGGATCCGCTCTTCGACGACGAGGCCTTCGTGGCCCGGCTGCGCGGCAAGCACACCGAGATCAAGCGGGCCGTTCTCGACCAGACCCTGATCTCGGGCGTCGGCAACATCTACGCCGACGAGGCGCTCTGGCGGGCGCAGCTGCACGGCGCGCGGCAGACAGATCAACTGACCCGCCCGGCCGTCCGCCGTCTGCTCGCCCACGTGCGGGACGTGCTCGGCGAGGCGATCGTCGCCGGCGGGACCAGCTTCGACGAGCTCTACGTCAACGTGAACGGCGAGAGCGGCTACTTCGACCGGGCGCTCAACGCCTACGGCCGGGAGGGCCAGCCGTGCCACCGGTGCGGCACGCCGATCCGCCGCGAGCAGTTCATGAACCGCTCCTCGTTCAGCTGTCCGCGCTGCCAGCCCCGCCCGCGAACGATTCCGCACTGACGTACGGGCCGGCGTCGGTGGCCAGCCCGAACCCGGCTCCGCGCCGGCCCATCAGGCGACGGGCGGCGGTGAGCATCCGGGGCGGCACGCCGTGCACGATGTGGCCGTCGCCGGGCCGGGAGCCGTCGCCGTCCCAGTTCTGATAGGCCGACCACGGCCCCTCGAAGGTGCAGATCCGCACGCCGAGGTCACGGTAGAGCGGATTGGTGGGCACACCCGGGTTGAGCACCACCCGGTGCAGGCCACGGCGGGCGGCCAGGCGCACGGTCAGCGCGACCGGTCCCACCCCGCCCGAGCCGGCCGGCGCCCGGTCGAGGAACAGGCCCTCGGCGCCGTCCTCGCGCCAGGCGTCCACGTCGGCCAGCACGTCGGCCAGCGAGCGGCTGCCCCAGTCGAGGTCGATGCGGCCCAGCGACTGGTGCAGGCTGCGCCGGTCGCCGGGCAGGTCGCGGACGATCCAGGTGTCGGCGTCCAGCGGCAGCTCGGGCGACGGGTGGGCGTACGGGGGGAACAGGGTCTTCATCATGTTCTCCTGGAGTCGTCGGAGCTCGGGCGTTGCGTGGTCAGGGCGACGATGAGCAGGCCGGCCAGGTGGGTGGCGGCGAGCACGGCGACGGCGTCGGACAGCGGGCCGGCGGAGCGCAGCGGCAGGATCGCCCACGCCCCGGTCACCAGGGGCGGCGCGGCGGCCAGCAGAGCGGCGATCGCGGTGCGGCCACGGGCGCCCAGTAGGTAGGTGATCGCGAAGACGCCGCCGAGCAGGGTGCCCCCGGCCAGGCCGAGCACCCCGCCCTGGGTGTTCGCGAAGGTGGGCAGGCCCGCGGGCAACCGGTAGGCGGCGAAGGCGAGCGCGATGCCCACGGCGAACGGCGGGAGCAGACCGGCCAGCGTGATCCAGGTGACCCCGCGGACGTGCCGGCGGTAGTCGGCGCCGGTCTCGGCCGCGTCCAGGCCGGCCTCCACCTGGCCGGTGTGCCAGCCGATCAGGGCCTCGAGGATCGGCACGGCGAGCAGCAGCGGCAGCCAGAACGGCGCGGTCGACCCGGACGGGCCGGCCTGCCACACCAGCCCCACGCAGACTGCCTGCGACGCCCCGATCACCAGGTAGCCACCGCCGCGGCGCAGCTCGGCCGGAGTCAGGCGGGGGACCCGGCAGCGCCGGCCCGGGACGACGACCGGCTGGATCGCGCGGACCAGCGCGACCACGATGGCGGCCGGCAGCAGCGTGCCGATCGGGGCGCTGTCGGCGACCGTGTCACCGGCCAGCCCGGCCAGGGTCACGGCGGCCAGCAACCAGCACGGCAGGCTCCACAGCACGACCGCGGCCTCGGCCCGGGTCACCAGCGCGGCGGTGACCGTGGCCAGCGTGCCCAGCCCGCCCAGGCCGATCACCAGGGCCAGCCCGCGGTCGGGGCCGAGCAGCGCGGCCGGCGCCACCCAGACCAGCGCGCACCAGAGCCCGGCCATCGTGGCGAAGCCGGCGCCGACCAGGCGGGCCGCGGCGGCTCGGCCGGCCCGGCGCGCGACCGAGACGCCGGTGCAGGTGAGCGCCTGGGCCGCCGTCCAGCCGAGCAGCAGCGTGGCCAGCGGGACCGGCCAGGCGACCCGGCTCAGCGGGCCGGCGGCGGCCACGGCGACGCTCAGCGGGCCCAGGTAGAGGGCGCAGCGCAGCACGGCGGCCCAGAGGTACGAGCGGCGCAGCGGGGCGCGGTGCGAACGCGCGAGGGGCCGGGCCTCGGCCGCTATCTCGGCCTGCGGCTCCTCGACCGGGGCGGCGGACGAGTTCGGCGATCGGCTCCGGGGGCGGTACGTGCCGGGGCACGGCGGTCGGAGCCCGCCGGCGCGTACGCCTGGTGGTGGTCCGGGAACGTGCGGGGGTGATCGTCATCCGTCCTGCCTTTCACTGACCAGCCAGGCCACGGTGACCGGCGGCTCGGAGCGCGGGGCCGGCACGGCGAGGGCCAGTTCGTACGAGGTCGGCGGGGGTGGCGCCGCGAGATCGGAGTAGAGCGCGCCGTAGACGCGGACGACCCGGTCGTTGGTGAAGTGCGTGAGCGCCCGGCGCCGGGCCGCGTCGCCCAGCGCGCGCCGGCGGCCCGGCGCCCGGAGCAGACCGACCACGGCGATGGCCAGCTCGGCCGGGTCGCCCGGCTGGACCAGCACGCCCGCGTCGCCCAGCGTCTCGGCGGCCGGTCCCACATCCACCCCGACCACGGCGCGGCCCGACATCATGGCCTCGATCAGCCGGTACGGCGGGTCGGCCGGCCCCGGCACGTGCGCCACCACGTGCCCGGCCGTGTAGCGGTCGCGCGGATCGGCCCGGCAGCGGGGTGCAGGCGTACGGCCCGGCCCAGCCCGGTGCGCTCGATCTGCGCGGCGCAGTGGTCCTCGTGGGCCGCGGTCACCCCGACCAGGTGCAGCACCGTCCCCGGGACGGCCGCCGCGACCTGCTCGAACGCCGCCAGCAGGGCCGACAGGCCACTGTCGGGCCCGCCGCTGCCCGCCCAGACCACC
>CBDCJN010000024.1:0-73874 GCA_965217855.1 Actinoplanes sp.
TCGTGGAAGCAGATCGTGCGCCAGGGTATGAGCGTCATCGACCGCGCGCCGGACGACCTCTCGCGCTTCGTGCACGCAATGCGGCAACTCAAGTCGGCCCGGATGACGGACGCCCGCCTGCGCGAGGTCTGGCGTGCGATGCCGACGATCGGCGACTCGGTAAAGGGCCAGATCCTGAGCCGCTACGTCGAGCACGAGGAGCCGACGTTGTACGGCCTGTTCCAGGCGGCGACGTGGCTGTTCACGCACCGGGAGAAGCTGACGGCGGCAGACTTCGCGAACAACGACGCGGCGACGACGGCGCTCCTGCGCTTCGCGGCCGAGCGGCTGAACTAGCCGGCCGGCAAAAGGAGGGGGCGCGCGTTGCGCCCTCTCTTTTTGTTGGCTGAGCGGTCTTGCCTCACACATTTCCGTCCAGGGGTGGACCGGTGTACCAGGATGGCACCAGATATCTTGCAAGCCCATGCCCCCACCCGATCCACCCGTGGACCAAGCTCAGTTCTCCAGTCTCGTCTCCTTCATCTGGGGCATCGCCGACGACGTGCTCCGCGACGTGTACGTCCGCGGCAAGTACCGGGACGTCATTCTGCCCATGATCGTGATCCGCCGGCTCGACGCCGTGCTGGAGCCGACCAAGGAGGCCGTCCTCAAGACGAAGGCGCACCTCGACGCGAGCGGGATTGCTAACCAAGAGGCTGCCCTGCGCGCTGCGGCGGGGCAGGCGTTCTACAACGCTTCGCCGTTCCGCCTCCGCGACCTGCCGAGCCGGACGAAGGCGCAGCAGCTCCGCGACGACTTCCAGGCCTACCTCGACGGCTTTAGCCCGAACGTCCAGGAGATCCTGCTCAAGTTCAAGTTCCGCAACCAGATCCCGACGCTCGTCGATGCTGACGCTCTCGGGGCGCTCATCGCCAAGTTCCTCGACCGCGACGTCAACCTCTCGCCCGAGCCCGTCCTGGACGCGGACGGCCGCGTGCGGCTACCAGCGCTGGACAACCACGCGATGGGGACGGTCTTCGAGGAGCTGATCCGCAAGTTCAACGAGGAGAACAACGAGGAGGCCGGCGAGCACTTCACGCCGCGCGATGTCGTCCGGCTCATGGCGGACCTCATCTTCCTGCCGATCCGCGAGCAGATCACGTCCGGGACGTACCTCGTCTACGACAGCGCGTGCGGGACGGGCGGGATGCTCACCGAGGCCGACAAGCGCCTCGCCGCGCTCGCCAAGGAAACGGGCAAGGCTGTCTCCGTCCACCTTTTTGGGCAGGAGGTCAACCCGGAGACGTTCGCGATCACGAAGGCGGACCTGCTCATCAAGGGTGAGGGCGAGGAAGCCGAGAACTTCCACCACGGCTCAACGCTCTCGCAGGACGGCTTCCCGAGCCGCGAGTTCGATTTCATGCTCTCGAACCCGCCCTACGGCAAGAGCTGGAAAACGGACCTGGAGCGGATGGGCGGCAAGGCGGACATGATGGACCCGCGCTTCGTCGTCGAGCATGGCGGGGACCCGGAGTTCTCGCTGCTCACGCGGTCGTCGGACGGGCAGATGATGTTTCTGGCGGACAAGCTCTCCAAGATGAAGCGGGACACGCCGCTCGGGAGCCGCATCGCCGAGGTCCACAACGGCTCCGCGCTCTTCACCGGCGATGCCGGGCAAGGCGAGAGCAACATCCGGCAGTGGATCCTCGAAAACGACTGGCTCGAGGCCATCGTCGCGCTCCCGCTCAACATCTTCTACAACACCGGCATCGCGACCTACATCTGGGTCCTGACGAACCGGAAGCCCGAGCACCGGCGCGGCCACGTGCAGCTTATCGACGCAACGCGCTGGTACCAGCCGCTGCGCAAGAACCTCGGCCAGAAGAACTGCGAGCTCTCCGAGGCCGACGCGGCGCGCATCGCCGAGACGTTCCTCGGCTTTGAGGAGAGCGAGCACTCGCGCATCTTCCCCAACGCCCACTTCGGCTACCACAAGATCACGGTCGAGCGCCCGCTCCGGCTCCGAAGCCAGTTTACCCGCAAGGCCGTCGAGGCGCTCCGCTTTAACTCTGGTGACGAGGCGCTCCGCCGCGAGGTCTACGCCGAGTTCGGCGACGACGTGTACACGCGGTTCAACACGATCCGCAAGGACCTCGAAGCGTTTCTGGACGGCGACGCCCCGGACGACGCCGACGAGGACGGCGGCACGCCGCCGGCGAAGGTCACAGCCCGGCAGCGCAAAAAGCTCCTGGACCCCTCGACGTGGACGGCGGACCGCAATCTGCACAAGCTCGGGAAGCAGCTCCACGAGGCCATCGGAGAGGAGGTGTACATGGACCACAACGCCTTCCAGGAGCGCGTGGAAGACGCGCTGAAGCGCAACGGCGTCAAGACCTCGAAGCCGGAGCGGAAGGCCGTCGGGGAGGCCATGAGCGAGCGGGACGAGGACGCCCAGCGCGTCGTCAAGAAGGTCCACCGACGGGGCGCCGAGGCGGACCCGATGCACGGTCTGTTCGAGGCGACCGTCGGCGGCCGGTCGGTCGTGGTCGAGTACGAGCCGGACACCGACCTGCGCGACACCGAGCAGGTGCCGCTTCTCGAAGAGGGCGGCGTCGAGGCGTTTGTCCGGCGCGAGGTGCTGCCGTACGTGCCGGACGCCTGGGTGGACGACTCGAAGACCAAGACGGGCTACGAGATCTCGTTCAACCGCGTCTTCTACACCCCTCCCATGCTCCGCACGCTGGCGGAGATCCGCGCCGACATCGAGGCGCTCGAAGCGGAAACGGACGGGCTCTTGGGCGAGGTGCTGGTCGAAACTGAGGGGGCCGAATGATCGCGACTCAAGCCAACCTGCTGGCCTTCCTGAAGAAGTCGCCGCAGTTCATCATCCCGATTTATCAGCGGACATACTCGTGGACGGAGGACGAGTGCGCGCAGCTCTGGGCCGACGTGATCCGGGCCGGCAGCGACGACGCCATCCAGGCGCACTTCGTCGGCTCGGTCGTCTACATCGAGAAGGGGCTGTACCAGGTATCAAGCCAGTCCCCGGTGCTCGTCATCGACGGGCAGCAGCGCCTGACGACGGTGACGCTGCTGCTCGAAGCGCTCGCACGGCACCTCGGCGAGGAGGAGCCCGTGCTCGGCTTCTCGGCCCGCAAGCTTCGCAACTACTACCTGCTCAACCCCGAGGAAAGCGGCGAGCGCCAGTTCAAGCTGCTCCTGACGCAAACCGACAAGGACACGCTGCTCGCGATCGTGCAGCAGAAGGAGATCCCGGAGCAGAAGTCCGCCCGCGTCGCGCGCAACTTCGACTTCTTCATGGACCGGATCGGGAAGCTCAAGGGCAACCTCGTGGCGCTCTGCAACGGGCTCAACAAGCTCATCGTCGTGGACGTGGCGCTGAGCCGGGACCAGGACAACCCGCAGCTCATCTTCGAGAGCATGAACTCGACGGGGCGCGAGCTGAGCCAGGCTGACCTCATCCGCAACTTCGTGCTGATGGGGCTCGATCCGGATCATCAGACGGCGCTCTACGAGGACCACTGGCGCCCGATGGAGCTGCTGTTCGGACAGGAGGCTTACGGTGGGCACTTCGACGGGTTCATGCGGAACTACCTCATCGTCAAGACGGGCGAGATCCCGAACGTGAACGCGGTCTACGACGCCTTCAAAGCCTACTCGCGGACCCCTGCCGCCGCCCAGGCCGGCGTCGATGCGCTTGTGGCCGACATTCACCGCTACGCCCGGTACTACTGCGCGATGGCGCTCGGGAAGGAGCAGGACCCGCGCCTCGATGAGGCCTTCCGCGACCTGCGAGAGCTGAAGGTCGAGGTCGCGTACCCGTTCTTGCTGGAGCTGTACGGCGACTACCAGGCAGACCACCTCAGCGGCGACGACTTCCTCGCCGCCGTGCGCCTCGTCGAGGCCTACGTGTTCCGCCGGGCCGTCTGCACCGTGCCGACGAACTCGCTCAACAAGACGTTCGCGACGTTCCGCCGGGCGCTCCGCAAGGACCGCTACCTCGAGAGCATCAAGGCGCACTTTATGCTCCTGCCGTCGTACCGCCGCTTCCCGGCCGACGACGAGTTCGAGCGCGACCTGAAGGTGCGCGACCTCTACAACTTCCGCAGCCGGTCGTACTGGCTCCGGCGGCTCGAGAACGCTGGGCGCAAGGAGCGCGTGCCGGTCCACGAGTACACGGTCGAGCACATCCTGCCGCAGAACCCAGACCTCCCGGCGGGTTGGCGCGAGGCCCTCGGCGACGACTGGGAGCGGATCCAGCAGGAGCGCCTCCACACGCTCGGCAACCTCACGCTGACAGGCTACAACTCAGAGTACCGGGACCATCCGTTCATCACGAAACGCGACATGACGGGCGGCTTCCGCGAGAGCCCGCTCCGCCTCAACGAAGGCCTGGGGACGGCAGAGGTGTGGGACGAAGCGGCCATCAAGGCGCGGGCCGAGCGGCTTGCAACCAAAGCCGTCGGCGTCTGGACCGGGCCTGGCTTGCCAGCTGACGTGCTCGACGCCTACCGGGACAAGCCCCGGCAGACGGCCGACTACACCGTCGCGGACCACCCATACCTCGCGAGCGGACCGATGGCGGATCTGTTCGAGGCGTTCCGCGCCGAGGTCCTGGCGCTCGATCCGTGCGTGACGGAGGAGGTCCTGAAGCTCTACGTCGCGTTCAAGGCCGAGACTAACTTCGTGGACGTGATCCCGCAGGCGAAGCGGCTCGTGCTCTCGCTCAAGATCGACCCGCACGAGATCGACGACCCACGCGGGATCTGCCGCGACGTGACGGACCTTGGACGGTGGGGCAACGGCAACACCGAGGTAGGGTTAAGCGACGCGGGCGACCTACCATACGTCATCGGGCTGATCCGCCAGGCGTTTGAGGAGCAGATGGACGAGCGGAACGTCTCCGCTTAGAGCCGGCGTTCGGGGCAGCCGGCTGATGCGCAGTCGTCACGGCTGCGCTGTACGTTGGCCGGCTTTCCATCCCGTCCAGTCCGGCGATACTTTCGGCCTGCTGTAGCTTTGCCCGATGCCTGAAGCGCTTCCACATCTCGAGTTTCGCCTGGAAGGTGAGCGCCAGGACGGCGTGCACCGGGTGCCGGCTATCGTGCTCGCAGACACGATCGTGAGCGCTCAGCGTGCCGTTCACCTGCTTGCGATGTCTCAGCGAGGCGGGGAGGTCCACCAGCGGCTCCACATCCCGCCGGAGGTTCTGAAGCGGTTTGTGCTGTTGTGCGAGATCCCGGAGGCAGGGAGTTATCTGATGCCTGCCGTTGTCGGAACGGACGTGCCGTCGCTCTTTCAGAAGGCGGAGGCTGACGCTGTCGTGAGCAAGTTCAAGCGGTTCGGGGAGGCGATCACGAACGACCGGCTCGACGGGCTCGACGCCGTCGTCCCTATGTCGGCGATTCGCCTTCGCGTGCTGGAGGCGTTCGCGGACATGATGCCAAACCCAGGGACGGGGCTCTCGCTCGAACTCAGCAACGGAACGGGCACCTTCGCGACGTTCGACGAGCACCGAGCAGAGGGTGTCCGGGAGTACGTCCGGGCGGCACGTGCGGCGCGTGCCGTCGCGCCCGCGACGATTACGGGATACCTCTCCCGCATCGACCTTGCGCGCAACACGTTTGCGTTCCGGCCGCACGGGTCTAAGAGGTCGATCCCGGCAGCCTACCCCGCATCGTACCAAGACGACCTGCTCGCCAACGCCCGCCGCCCTCTTCGCCTGTCGGGCACGCTCCAGCGAGACGGGGACGACCGGCCGACCTTCTTCTCCGACCTCAAGGCGGTCGTCGCAGTCGATCTGTCCCCGGTCGAGGTCGAGACGGTCCAGGGTGCCGTGCGGACGCTCCGCTTCCGAGATGGCGCCCGAGCGTTTGAGCCTGTCTTGGACGAGAGCGGGACCCTCATCGTGGTTGAAGATGCCGATCTGGGCATTCATGTCTATACCGAGACGCGGGACACCCTTCTCGCCGCCCTGATCGAGGACATCGAGGTGCTCTGGCTGGAATTCGCGGAGGCGGACCCCGAAGACCTCACGCCGGATGCCCAGCGCCTTCGTGCGTCCCTCCTCGAAGCGCTCGTGCCGGCATGACGCGTCCACGCAAGACCATCGAGGCGTCTTTGCTCCAGAAGGGATTCGTCCCCAACGAGACGCATCACCACCAGTTTTTCTACCACACGCTCAGCGGCCTGAAGACAGGGCTGCGCACGCGGACGAGCCACGGGATGCGAGACGTAGGGCAGCCGATCCTCGGCCAGATGGGCAAGCAGTGTGGGTTGACGACCGGAGACTTCCTGGATCTCGTGGACTGCCCGCTGAGCCGAGAGGGGTACGAGGTCAAGGTGGCGGCACTACTTCCGAAGCAGGCTCCAGCACCTTCTCAAAATGGCGCGCAGAAGCACCGAACCAAAGCACGGAGGAAATGACCGAGACGCTCACGCCCTACCCCGAGTACCGTGCCTCTGACCTGCCGTGGCTCAGCGAGATTCCCGCGCACTGGAAAGTCAGGCGGTTGAGATACTTGCTTGACGAAATGAACAAGCGCTCAACGCATGGCGACGAGACGCTTCTGAGCGTCTCGCAGTACACAGGCGTTACGCCTCGGCGTAAGCGCGCTGACGGCACTGCTCACACGCGCTCAGCTTCACTTGCCGGATACAAGGTGGTTGAGGAGAGCAATCTTGTGGTCAACATCATGCTCGCCTGGAACGGAAGCCTCGGGGCTGCCCGGGAGGCCGGCATTGTGAGCCCGGCGTACGGGGTGTACCGGCTTCGCGGTGAGATGTGCGCCGAGTACGTCCATTATCTGCTCCGAACACCTCTGTACAAGAGCCTGATCAAGTCCTCCTCGACCGGCGTCGTCGATAGTCGCCTGCGTCTGTACACGAACGATCTCTACGACCTGACGGCCCTACTACCTCCCATCGAGGAGCAGCGGCAGATCGCGCGCTACCTCAACGCGCAGAGCGCCCGCGTGGACCGGCTCATCCGCGCCAAGCAGCGCCTCGTGGCGCTCCTCACTGAGCAGAAGCAGGCCGTCATCCAGCGGGCCGTCACGCGCGGGCTCGACCCGGACGCCCCGATGAAGCCCTCCGGCGTGGACTGGCTCGGCGACGTACCGGCGCATTGGAAGGTTCTCTATCTGAAGCAACTCGTTCAGGCCGGCCGGAAGATCACCTACGGAATCGTTCAACCAGGAGAGCCTGATCCTTCAGGACGTTTCATGGTGAGGGGCCAAGACTACTCCAGAGGATGGTCTGACCCGGAGAGCATCTTTCACGTCTCCGACGAGATCGAGCGATCATATCGCCGATCCAGACTCATCTCAGGAGACCTCGTGTTTACGATAGTTGGCGCTGGCGTCGGAAATACGGCCGTCGTTCCGGCATGGATGGACGGAGCCAACATTACGCAGACGACTGCCCGCATCTCTATTGATTCACGAAGCGCGCACTCTCAGTACGTAGTCAGATTTCTGGAAAGCCCGATGGGCAAAGCTAATGCTGATCAATATGTTAAAGGCGCTGCTCAGCCAGGGCTAAATTTGGAGCATTTGAAAGTATTTCGAGTGCCTACGCCACCTCTTGACGAACAGGTAGCCATCTCTGAATATATCGATACCGTCACGAGACCGATCGGTGAGGCGATTCAGCGCACACATGCAGAGATCGTACTGATCCGGGAGTACCGCACGCGCCTCGTCGCCGACGTTGTGACGGGCAAGCTCAACGTCCGCGGTGCCTCGGTGCCGGACATAGCCACCGAGGCACTCCTGGAGCCCACCGAGGCGCTCGACGACGCCGAGATGCTGAACGACGCATGAGCGTCGCGCCGCCCCGAGACTACGCCGTTGGCATCGTGCAGGAGCTGCGCAAGCTTCCGGCCGAGACCGAGTGGTTCGAGTTCAAGGTCGGCAACGCCGACCCGCGGGAGACCGGTGAGTACATCTCGGCGCTCGCCAACTCGGCCGCCCTCGCCGACAAGGCCCGCGCATACCTCGTCTGGGGCATCGAAGACACGACGCACGAGGTCGTCGGCACGTCGTTCGTCCCGGCCCGCAAGAAGAAGGGCGGCGAGGGAACTCGAAAGCTGGCTCGCCCGCTTCCTCACACCCGACATCCACTTCCGGTTCTGGACGCCGACGATCGAGGACAAGCCGGTCGTCCTGCTCGAGATCGGGGCGCCGTTCCACCACCCGGCCCGGTTTCAGAACGTCGCCTACGTCCGCGTCGGGTCGTACAAGAAGCTGCTCAAGGACTTCCCTGAGAAGGAGGCGGCGCTGTGGCGCTACTTCGACCGGCACCCCTTCGAGAGCGGCATCGCCACCGAGCGCGTCTCGGACGAGCGCGTGATCGAGCTGCTCGATGCCCCGGCCTACTTCCGCCTCACGGGCCGTCCGACGCCGCTCGGCCGTGAGACCGTGCTGGCCGCGCTTGAAGCCGACGAGATCATCGCCTACGACCGCGGCGGCGGGTGGGGCATCACGAACCTCGGTGCCATCCTCTTCGCCCAGAAGCTCGCCGACTTCCGCAGCCTCCGACGCAAGACGGTTCGCGTCATCCAGTACCGGGATCGGAGCCGCATCGACACCGTCAAGGAGCAGGTGGGCGTCCGCGGCTACGCGAGCGGGTTCGAGGGCCTCATCGGCTACATCAACAACGTCCTGCCGTCGAGCGAGGTCATCGAGCAGGCCCTCCGGCGCCGTGTCCCGATGTACCCCGAGCTGGCCGTCCGCGAGTTGGTCGTCAACGCGCTCATCCACCAAGACTTTTTCGCCACCGGCACCGGCCCGATGGTCGAGATCTTCGAGGACCGGATCGAGATCACCAACCCCGGCGCGCCGCTCGTCCCGACCGACCGCTTTCTCGACACGCCGCCCAAGTCGCGCAACGAGACGCTCGCCTCGCTCATGCGGAGGATGAACATCTGCGAGGAGCGCGGGACCGGCGTCGACAAGGTGGTCTCGCAGACAGAACTCTACCAGCTTCCGGCCCCGCTCTTCGCCGAGGTCGGCGACAACACGCGGGCGTCGCTCCTCTCGCCCCGTCCGCTGACCGAGATGGACCAGGCCGACCGGATCCGGGCGTGCTACCTCCACGCCTGCCTGAGGCTCGTCCAGCAGTCCTATATGACCAATACGTCGATCCGGGAGCGGTTCGGGATCGAGAAGAAGAACAGCGCCACCGCATCGAGGCTCATCAAGGAGGCGACCGAGGCGGGCATGATCCGGCTCTTCGACCCCGAGGCGGCGACCAAGCTGCGCAAGTACGTCCCATTCTGGGCCTGACCGCCGGTGCGGCGTGCGGGAACGGCAACTTTCGTTGATGGGGTCGAAGGTCACACCTGTGACCCTGTCCCAAAACCCGATTTAGAAGCCAGATTCGCCGATTTGGAGCTTTGAGTTTCGTTGATGGGTCGTTGATGGCTCTCTCTGCCCGCGTTCCAGTCGTTCAGCACAGCACAACTGCACGATTGCACAGCCGGAGGACGGCGTGTGCGAGCAAACCGTCCTCGAAGAACTACGGCGACCCATTTTCTTCACGTCGCGGCGGGAAACTCTATCCTCGGCCGATATACCGCTCGAGCGGGTGTCAACCCTGCCTTGAAGGCGTCATGCTCAGTCCCGCCCGTGCGCAGGGTTGCCCTGCTTCCTAACTTATGGGCGCGATGCGACAGTCTGCTCGTGGCGCATACGCTCCCCACCCGCCCTCATGCTCCAGCGCATCCACGTTAAGGCCTTCAAGTCGCTCGAAGACGTCGAGGTGAACCTCGGCCGGGTCAACGTCTTCATTGGAGCCAACGGAAGCGGCAAGAGCAATCTGCTAGAAGCGATCGGTGTGCTCGGTGCTGCCGCGTTCGGCCGCGTCAACGACGAGGCGCTCCTCCACCGAGGCGTTCGGCCTGGTGTCCCGGCTCTGTACAAAACGAGCTTCCGCAACGTGAGACCGCGTCCATCGATTCGGCTCGAAGCAGAGACCACTCGCGCGTCCTACTCCGTCGAACTGCTCAATCCCCTCGACGCCCCCAAGCCCGCCTGGGGGTTTAAGTCCGAAATGCTGATCGACAAGAAGGACGAGATCAAGAGGGACGAGACCAAGAAGGTAAGCCGCGCACCTGCCTCGACAGGACTCACTCTCGCTAGTGATGCCGGTTATGCCGCCTTGAAGGCGGTTGAGATGCCGGAGGGCGACGCACGCGGAGACCTGCTTACACTACTCCGCGAGTACGCGATCTACGCCCCGGACACCGGTACGCTCCGCGGCCTCAAACAAGATGGGTACGGGCTGTCTCGCGAACCAGTTGGCCTCTCCGGCGGACGGCTGGCTGAAGCGGTAACAGAAGTCATGCACGACCAGTTCAACCGCGAGTTTTTAGATCCAGATGGCAGGGGGGAAGCGCTTGCCGGAGTGTTTGATAGCGCCCTCGACATGATCGATTGGGCCAAAGACTTTGGCAGTGAGGCGCCCGGTGCCGTCCCGATGTCCAAGAGTGTTCCTCAACCGACGCGTCTAGTTGCGTTCGTCGACAGGTACATGGCAACGAACCGCAACCGTCTTTCCGGCTACGACGCTAGCGAGGGCGCGCTGTACGTCCTGTTTATGATGGTGCTCGCCTGTCACACCGACTCACCGGCCGTGCTTGCGGTCGACAACTTTGACCACGCGCTCAATCCGCGCCTCGCCCGCGCCCTTACGCGCAACATCTGCGATTGGAACGAGGCGCTTGGTAGTCGGCAACTTCTCCTCACCTCGCACAACCCGCTCGTGCTCGACGGCCTACCCCTGCGCGACCCGAGCGTCCGGTTGTTCACTGTGGAACGAAGCCGGAAGGGGAAAACCGTCGTCACTCGTGTGACCGTAGACGAGCGGCTGATGCAGGAGGCGGAGCGGGGTATTCCGCTGTCGCAGCAGTGGGTAACGGGCAACTTCGGCGGCGTCCCGAATATTTAGGCACGTCGTGAAGCAGATCTTCTACGTTACTGAAGGCCAGACAGACCAACTCGTTCTTGATGCGCTTGTCGAAGCGTGGCTCGGCGACGAGGACTTCGTGGCGACGGCCATCCAGCCACCCGAATCGGCATACGCCGCTGACCTAGAGACGCGCCTGTCTCAAGGGTGGCGCGGCGTCCGCGCATGGCTCAGCGACCCGATCGTCCGCGACGCCGTAATTGCCCGCGCCGACTGCCTCATCATCCATACAGACGCCGATGTGGCGTTCGATGCCAACTTTTTGAATCCGCCGCATACCGGTCCGTGCCCACCTGCTCGCGCGGCGTGCGATAGCGTTCGCGCGGACTTGCTCGCGCGGTTGCCCACTCCATGCCCGCCTAACGTAGTCCTTTGCGTTCCTGCTCAGGATCTCGAAGCATGGGTGTTCACCGCACTCCACCCCGTGCAAGCCGACGCGCTGGCATCAGTCGAGTGCGAGCCGACTCCAGCGCGCTTGCTCGCAACCCAGAAGGGGCGGCGTTTGGTTCGCAACCACGCCGGGAAGCTGAAAAAGGAGACCGGACGGTACCGAGAGGCCCTCGGCCGGATCGTCCGCGGCTGGAGCAACTGCACTGACCCTGTGGCGCCTCGGTGCCCCGAAGCGGTCCGGTTCGAGACCGAGGCGCGCACGGCGCTTGCGCTCTGAAAAGGGCTCGCGCCGGCAGAACGCTAACGGGATGAATGCGCGCCTCGGCGTGCCGATCTTGTCGTGCACACTCACGCCGCGCGCTGTGCTCGTTACCGACACTTCTGAAGGAGGCCTCGAAGCTCTGATCGTCCGCTACCTCGTTGGCAGCGCCCCCAGCGTGCCCGCACCGGGCGGCGCCACGAGCGAGGACCGCGACACGTTCGGCGGGTCCGGCTACGCCGAAGGCCACTCGAAGGACTACGACCGCGACCACGCCGTCGACCTCGTCCAGCTCGCGCACTTCCTGAACGCGACGCAGCCCAAGGCCGCCGAGGCGCTCGGCATCGACCGGGACAGCCCGACGCGGCTTCAGTTCCTGAACCGTCTCCAGGGCGAGATCGCCAAGCGGGGCGTCGTGGACGTGCTCCGCAGCGGCGTCAAGCACGGCCCCATCTCCGTCGATCTGTTCTACGGTGCCCCGTCGCCCGGCAACGACGCCGCGACAGAGCGCTACGCGGCCAACGTGTTCAGCATCACCCGCCAGCTTCACTACTCGAAGGACGCCTCGCGCCTCTCGCTCGATCTCTGCCTGTTCGTCAACGGCCTGCCCGTCTGCACGTTCGAGCTGAAGAACCGGCTCACCAAGCAGACCGTCGCCGACGCCGTCGAGCAGTACAAGCGCGACCGCGACCACCGCGAACTGCTGTTCCAGTTCGGCCGCTGCCTCGCCCACTTCGCCGTGGACGACCAGGAGGTCCGCTTCTGCACGCAGCTCCGGGGCAAGGCCTCGTGGTTTCTGCCCTTCAACAAGGGCTATCACGACGGCGCCGGCAATCCGCCTAACCCGACGGGCCTGAAGACGGACTACCTCTGGCGCGAGGTGCTGACGCGCGATGGCCTCACCGACATCCTGGAGAACTATGCACAGCGCGTCGAGGAGAAGGACGAGCGGACGGGCAAGACGAAACGCTCGATGATCTTCCCGCGATACCACCAGCGCGATGTCGTCCAGAAGCTCGTCGCCGACGCGGCCACGCGCGGGGCCGGGCAGCGCTACCTCATCCAGCACTCCGCCGGATCGGGCAAGAGCAACTCCATCGCGTGGACCGCGCACCAGCTCGTCGGCCTCAAGCCATCGGGAGACCCGGACGGGCGCGACGTGTTCGACAGCGTCATCGTCGTCACGGACCGCCGCCTGCTCGACAAGCAGATCCGGAACACCATCAAGCAGTTCGCCCAGGTCGGCTCCGTCGTCGGCCACGCCGAGCACTCGGGCGACCTGCGCCGGATGATCGAGCAGGGAAAGAAGATCATTATCTCGACAGTCCAGAAGTTTCCCTTCATCCTAGCCGAGATCGGCGACGACCACCGCGACCGCCGCTTCGCGATCCTCATCGACGAGGCGCACTCGAGCCAGGGCGGACGCACGGCTGCCGCGATGAACGAGGCGCTCTCGAACGAAGGCGCCGAGACGGACCCGGAGGACGCCGTCAACGAGGCGCTCGAACGCCGTATGGCCTCGCGCAAGCTCGTCCCCAACGCGAGCTACTTCGCCTTTACGGCGACGCCAAAGAACAAGACGCTGGAGCTATTCGGAGATGCGGTCCCGAAGCCCGACGGCACGGTCGGGCACCGCCCGTTCCACACCTACACGATGAAGCAGGCGACCGAGGAGGGCTTCATCGAGGACGTGCTCCAGAACTACACGCCCGTCCCGAGCTACTACCGCCTGGAGAAGGCGATTGAGGAGGACCCGGCGTATGACGTCAAGAAGGCCCGGCAGAAGCTCCGGCGCTACGTCGAGGGCCACGACCACGCGGTCCGCACCAAGGCCGAGATCATGGTCGACCACTTTCTCGACTCGGTGATCGCGAAGCGGAAGATCGGCGGCGAGGCCCGCGCGCTCGTCGTCACGCCGTCCATCGAGCGGGCCATCCAGACGTGGCGTGCCATCGAGGCGACTCTCAAAGAGCGAAAGAGCCCGTACCGCGCCATCGTCGCCTTCTCGGACACCGTCATCGACGGCGAGAAGACGACCGAGGCGGGTCTCAACGGCTTTGCGTCGAACAAGATCGAGGAGCGGATTCAGGAGGATCCGTACCGCTTCCTCGTGGTCGCCGACAAGTTCCAGACGGGCTACGACGAGCCGCTCCTGCACACGATGTACGTGGACAAGATGCTCTCGGGCGTCAAGGCCGTCCAGACGCTGAGCCGCCTTAACCGCGCCCACCCGGCCAAGCACGACACGTTCGTGCTCGACTTCGCCAACGACGCCGACGCCATTCGCGAGGCGTTCGAGCCATACTACCGCACGACGATCCTCTCCGAGGAGACGGACCCGAACAAGCTCCACGACCTCAAAGCAGACCTAGACGGCTACCAGGTCTACACGGACGCGGATGTCGAGGCGCTCGCATCGCTCTACCTCTCGGGCGCTGACCGGGACCAACTCGACCCGATTCTCGACGCCGCCGTCGCCCTTTACAACGACCTCAATGAGGACGGGCAGGTCGCGGTGAAGGGCAAGGCGCGGGCGTTCGTGCGGACGTACGAGTTTCTCGCCTCGGTCCTGCCGTACAGCGACGCCGGCTGGGAGCGCCTCTCCATCTTCCTCCGCTTCCTCGTTCCCAAACTGCCGACGCCGCCCGACCAGGACCTCTCGAAGGGGATTCTGGAGGCCATCGACATGGAGAGCTACCGCGCCGAGGCAAAGGCGACGATTGCCATCGCGCTCGCCGACGCAGATGGAGAGCTCGACCCGGTGCTCGTCGCTGGCGGGGCAGGCATGGTGGAGCCAGAGATAGATCTGCTCTCCGCCATCGTCAACGCCTTCAACGATCAGTTCGGCACGGTCGACTGGAAGGACGCCGACCGCATCCGCCGCGTCATCGCCGAGGAGTTGCCTGACCGGGTCGCTTCGGACGCTGCTTACCAGAACGCGATGGCGAACTCGGACAAGCAGAATGCTCGTATCGAGCATGACCGCGCGCTCGGCCGCATCGTCACCGAGATGGTGATGGACCAGACCGAGCTGTACGGCCAGTTCAACGACAACGAGCCGTTCCGCAAATGGCTCGCCGATACCATCTTCGCCGCGACATACGCCCAGACTGCTGCTAGGCTAAGACCGTGAGCACGTTCAGGGAGCAGATTCACGTATTGAAGGCCCCGGCAGATGTCTGCCGAGGCCTCTGCGTGATAGATGATGGCGAATGCTAAACCGGCGGAGCGTTCTGCGGCGGTTCGAAGTCGAACGTGCTGTACACGCCGTGCCCGTAGCCGTCGATCTTCAGGACGACGAGCTGGTGCTCGGGGACGTACTCCGAGACCTCGTCCTGGAGCGCCTGGACCTCGCTGACGGACACGCGGTGCTTGGAGACGAGGGCGGTCAGGTCGCTCGCGCGCTCGTAGCTCAGCCCGGCGATGCCGTACGGCACGAACAGCTTGATGTCCTCAGCCTCACGGTCGGGCGAGCGGAAGTCGATCAGGAGCGCGCCCTTCGCCTCGTACGTCTGGTAGAACTCTCGGGCGAGACGGGCGAGGGTGCCACCGTGGGTGTCGACGAATGCGTCGAGCGATGCGTCGGGCTCATCCGTAAGGGACGGGGACAGGCTCTTGAGATCGAGCGGACTCGGCTGGCGGGGAATGTCGTTCATATCGGTGGGTGTCGTGGACTCGCTCGAGTCCGGTGGGAAAAATGTCAGTCGAGGCTGACGGGGGCGGTCGCCCGGCGCGGCGAGGGGCGGTAGTCGTACGTGGCGTACTCGGCCTCGCCGTTCCCATAGATCACGAGGACGAGGGCTTCGCGCTTGTAGTCGTACGAGGCGATGTCGTTGAGCAGGTAGAGGACCGACTCCTTGTCGGTGTCGCAGTGCTTGACGATCTCGCGGGGCGTCATGTAGGTGATGCCCACGGGCGCGTTGCCCATGTGCTCGACGTGTTCGTCCTTCGGAGTGGGGTGGTGGGCGACGAGCACCCCGTTGGTACCGGACAGCTGTCGGTAGAAATGGGCCCAGTCGGCGATTTGGCGCCAGTTCGAGGGCACGAAGCGCGAGTCCTGAGTCTTGGTGTTCGGATTCCTGGTGTGCGGGTTCTCGTAGAAGTACTCGTCGAGGCGAAGCGTTATCGCCGAGACACCCGATGGGGTTGAGAAGATGGGTTTTGCCATGTGGCGGAGGATGGATGAGCTCCGTTCGACGGGGCGTGTTTTGAATTCGTGCTGCCATGCAGTCGTGCAATCGTGCAAAACAGCCCTCACTGTCCCAGCACGCCAGTAGAAGCTGCGCGCTTCAGCGCGAGGCCTTCGGCTTGCACGGCTAGCTTGGCGCCATGCAGCAGCGCCGCGGCAGCCACAGCGTCTTCGCCCTCCAGGTCCATCTGGTCTTTATCACGAAGTACCGGCGCAAGGTGCTCCGCGGCGAGGTCCAGGAGCGGTGCCGCGACCTCATCCGGCAGACGTGCGACGCGCTCGACATCCGGATTCTGAAGGGCGTCGTGTCGTCGGACCACATCCATCTCCACCTCTCGTACCCGTCGAAGCTGGCCGTCAGCGAGATGATGCGCCGCATCAAGGGGCGCAGCGCGCGGAAGCTGCTTCAGGAGTATCCGACGTTGAAGAAGCGGTATCCGGGCGGGCATCTGTGGGGGATCGGCTACGGGGCGTGGAGCACAGGCGCGATCACGGACGCGATGGTGGATGAGTATCTGGAGCATCACCGCCACACGGAGGGTCCGAACGGGACGGAGAATTTCATTCTGGAATGACACGCTTCGAGCGTGGGGCTTCAAGTCGGCTTCAGCCGAAACCCGGCTTCCAGCCGGCTCCAAACCTATGGGCTTTCAGCCCATAGTGGTTCAGTAGGTCGTTTGGGCCATTGCACGACTGCACGGACTGCACGGGTGATTAGAATTGGCGACGGTACGTGACAGGGCCGTCACCGGGGCTGGCCGACGGCGAACCGGCCTTCGAGTACCGCCCACCGCCCAAGCGGGTGGCGAGTTTGTCGTCCACGAAGAGGCGGAGGTACTTGTCGACCGTCCGCTGGGCGAGGCCCAGCTCGAAGCCGACCGTCATTGCGGTCGGCCGGTCGAACGAGTCTGGCAGGGTCTCGAAGAGCTTGAACCGGTCCGCGTTGCGGCTGACCGGTGCCGAGTCTTCGGCGGGGAGGATCCCGTGAAGGCGGAGCCCGTGGTCGAGCCCGACGAGCGCGAGCGTGAGTCCGAGGTCGAACTCGTCGTCCGTCGCCGTGACGACCGTGAGACCGCGGCCCTCCCGGACCACCTCGTCGGCCCTGGCGAGCAGGGTGCCGATCATGGTGAGCCGAAAGACGGTGACGCCGAAGCGGTGCACGAGACTGTCCACCGCCGCGCCGTAGCCGGACGTGCGGGCCTGCTTCTTGAGGAAGCTGCCCGCTTCGTCCAGACGAGTCCAATGGTCGTCTTCGAGGCGGAATTCCAGGTCGTCGCCCCGCTCGAACAGAGTCGAGTAGAGGCGACAGAGGTCCTGACCGACCGCGTCGAGCACGGCGTCGGGCTGTTCCACCCCAAGCATGGGCCTCGGAGAGTTCCACTCGTCGGTCGGCGGCGTGTACAGCCACCAGAAGCGGCTGAACAATCCGTCCTCGGCCGTCGGGATGAGCCGTCGGAACTGGTCCGGGGTCCCGCTCAGAAGGGCGGAGACCATCGGACGATCGATTAGGACGGAGTATCCCTTGCGAATGACCGACAGCGGTTCGTGCTCGCTCGCCTTTCGCATGAGCGGGCCGAGTTGCCGCCAGTCCTGGCCGGAGTGTCCCACGAACGAGTCGATTTCCGTCTCGTAGAGGACCACCGGCCAGTCCGACTGCTCGATGGCATCGAGCAGACCGGCCGAGCTTGCGTCTGCGGGGAGGATGAGGCCCTGAGGCCGCAAGAACCCCGGAGGGATCTTCTCCTCGCTGACGCGCGCTTCGATGATCTCCTTGCTCTTGGCAAAGAGCTGGCGGTCCACTGCCCGGCAGAGCCGGTGAGCGTAGGATGCCAGCCCCTTGTTGCTGCCGGGCGGCGCGATCAGTCCCGTGAGGATCTGCGGCCCGTACCACCGTCCGGCATACTGGCCGCGCACCCTGGGGAGGCACGCGGACAGCATGGCATAGACGGCGGACAGCAGGATCGGCCGCACCTCGGCGCGGCGCGCGAGACCGAGCACTCTCTCGACGAGAAGCGGCAGGACCTCGTACGCCTCGTCGGGGACCGGGACGGACCCCTCCAGCGACCGGTCGGCCTCCCCGTCGGAGAAGAACGACCGGTCCAGCAGGCGTCCGGCCGCGCTTCCGATGGAGCGCGTTCCACGGATGGGGCGTGTAGTCATGACCGCACACCCCGCCCGCGAGCGCTCGCACGGATGAGAGATTCCACCTGCGAGACCTCGACGCGTCGGATCCCAGGACGAATCCTTATCACCCGAAGGCGATCTGCGCTGATCAGATTCTCTACCGATCTCACCGAGGTCGCTAAGAGATCTGCGACCTCTCTGATCCGCAGCAGCTTGGGCTGGCGGGTCATGAGGTCGCCGACCTCCTCGCGGACGGCCTGGCGGAACTCGTGGATGAGTTGCTCGGCAGTCTCGGGCGGGATCGGAGGGGTGCCGTCGCGGGACGATCAGGGCGAGCGCATTGTCAGAGCCCGACGACCGCCGCTAGAAATGCCAGGTCCCAGCCGGCCAGCTTCCGCCGCATCCGCAAGCTCATCTTGCGTGGAGGCTCCGAGCGCCTGAGCAGATTCAGCCCCAGACGGCGCACCACGGACAGGTTTGCACCTCCATGGTCACGCCGTACGCGGCTCTCGTCCTCGCGAAACACCACGTCGAGCACCCAGTGCACGCTGTTCTCGATGCCCCAGTGGCTCCGGACCGCGCCGAGCATTCGCTCCGCGTCGGCCGTCTCAGAGGCCGCGAGACTGCTCACGAAGTAGCGCCGATGATGCGTCACCGTGTCACCATCATGCCGCTCGGATGCCACCATGACGACGCTTCGTAGTCCCACCCAGGCGCGCGTCTGCACCAGCCAGTCCAGGTCCTCCGACGCCCACAGTCGCCGGACCTCCTTGCGGCCGTGCCCCAGATCCGTCGTCTCGGCGTAGCACGCAAACGCGCTCGCACGAGGCGCCGGGGCGAGCGTCGCGAAGTAGTCTCGTACGTCGTCGTGCAACGTCTCGTGGTTGGCCTTGAGCGCGAGCACGTACTCGGCACCGGCGGCCTGGATGCGCGCCGCGATGTCGGTCTGCGTGCCCATCGCATCGATGGTGACGATGCAGCCGCGCACGTCGAGCACGGCCAACAGCGCCGGAATCGCCGTGATCTCGTTCGATTTGGCATCGACGGTCTGCTGCGCGAGCACGAGTTGCTGGCCGCTCGCCCACGCCGAGACCATGTGGAGCATGGCTCTCGGGTCGTCTTTGTCGTAGCTGCGCCGGAGGCTTTTGCCGTCGATGGCGACGACCTCGCCGGCCGTCTTCGTCGCGACGGTCTCGGTCCAGCGGGCGAAGCCGCGCTCGAACGCCTCCGGCTCGATGGCTGCGAGCACGCGTCGGATCGTGTCCGCGGAGGGGACGCCGCGCTGGAGGCCGAGACGCTCGGTGAGCCAGGGCTCGCACACATCGGCGAAGGCGGCGATGTCGTCCCACCCGTCTGCGCCGGCGACGACGGCGCAGAGGGCGATGATGAGGATGTCGTCGAGGCGATGCCGTAGGCCTCTGGCGTGCCGTGGGTCTTCGATGTGGTCAAAGTGCTCAGCGATCAACGTCGGCGGTGGCGGGTGTGCCGCACACTACGCCTCGTGACAATGCGCTCGCCCTGGCGGGACGATCCATCCGTCTCGCCCGAGACGCCGGGCGTGATTAACTTGGACATGAAGTGAAGGAACAGGGGGCCTCGGCGGTCGAGGCGGGAGCCGTATCGTGCAAGGGCACGGCTCCCAACTTGTGCGGTCGCCCAGGACGCGAGGGGTTCACCTCGACCACCGATGGCCATCCGTTGGGCGCGACGAGATGGTACCGGGACAAAAAGGACACCTCCCCCGAATCGCTTCAAGGGAGGTGTCAGAGTTCGGCCGAGCCGCGTCCGCTACTTGCTCTTCATCTCGTCTGCATTATCTGTTCTGCTCGAGATTGAGCAAGACCCTGGCTAGGGGAAGCATCCGGTCGATCATCTCCTCGACGGGAATGCCGCGTCGGAGAATCTTTTTCGGCCCCGACGCCGGCTGCTCCTCTTGCCATTCATGGTCAAGGAGCGGGTTGTTCATTCGACTGAGAGCGCGAGCTACGGCGTTTGGAGTGATGTCTCTGTTGTGTGACTTGTCCCGAACCGGCAAGTCTACTATTCTGTCTCGGGCTTCCTGTGGAATGTTGGACGCTATGGATTCATATAGTTTTTCTTTTGCGTCTTTGCCTTTTATGTCGAATTTTGAAACAATATCTTCTGTTGTGTTTGATTGTCTGACCATCTCTACAAATCCCTGGAAGTAGAGACTCGCTGCATCCCGATTTGGAGAGGTAAGCTCTGTCACGAGACCGACGAGGATGTCAGGTTCGTCCAGACGTTCCCACTCCCAGATGTGCAGTCCGGCGACATCCAGACGTGTGATCGCCTCGAGAACGCTAAGTTGGGCACGTACGTCTTGTAGGCTCGACTGCAAAGGATTTAGTTCGTCCCTGATTGCCGCTGCCATGAGCTTAGAATCGGAGGGCACGTTCCCGGTGGAAGTCGCACCGTGACTATGACGAACCTGATCGTGCCTCGGGTCGAATCCGAGTAGATCAATGGCGTCTTCGATGGCGCTCGATTCTTTTCTCCGAATGGCTGCGAGACTGGACTGCATCAAGCGAACCTGCTCCTCCATCCGTTGCTCGGAGCGCATCAGCAGAAACGACATGGCAGTAACCATGTCTCGCTCACCGGTGGTCACGAGCTTCCTGGCAGCTTCCCACCAAGGCCCGGCATCGGGATGGGAGAGGCGCGCACCGTGGAGGCCGAGAGCGTCCCACTCTTCTGCGAGTCGGGGGGGCACTCGTCCCGGCCGATCTTCCCGATTCTGTTCGTCGTCATACGTGTCTCCGTTCTCGGAGTGGATGGGCGAGGTCATGTCTCAAGGCGGAGGCTGTACGAATGGTTGAGGGTTGCCGGGAATCGCTGGGCGCGATCCCCTCGCGGCCAGATCTGGTTCGGCCGAGTCCCGATATTCGGCGAGCCAGCACCCGACTGAAGCGATGCCCTCCAAAAGCAGTGCCCACAATCCCTACTTGGTCGACATGCCGGATGGATCGCGGATCGAGCGGACCTACCGGTTAGAGGGCGAAGCGAAGATCCCGGTCGGAAACTGGAAGTGGGTCGCATACGACCCTGATCGGTCTCCGTCACGGAAGAAGGTCAACCTGTTCACGAAGGACAAAGGTGCAGCGACCGAGAAAGCCAAGGAGTACATCAAGCGCCGGACCATCGGACTCTTCGATCCCTGGGAAGACGCACCGCGTCAGACGGGCGCGACGGTCGATGACGCGATCAGTCCGTACTTCAAGGCGAAGCGCCGCGCCGGAGGTTCGGACTCGACCATTGAGAAGGACGAGAAGCGGCTGCGATCATTCGCCGCGTCGCTCCCCGTCGCCGCGGCCGTAGGCACGGTGACGAAGAAGCAAATCGAACGCTTCCTCGACCGTCCGAGCAAACGGGGCGGCAAACTCTCCAACGGTGCCAAGAACCGGGACCGGGCGACGATCCGGCACTTCTTCGAGTGGGCCGTCGCCAACGGAATGGCGACTTCGAATCCGGCTGCTGGCATCAAGCCGTGGAAGAAAGAAGACAACCGGCGCGACCACGCGACCGCCGCGGAGCTCGAGGCCATCATCCGCGCAATCACGGCAGCCGAGGTCAAGTCCGGCAAGTCGCGCCAGTGGCTCAAGGACTGGCTGGTGTTCGGTTTCGGATCGGGACTCCGCCCGGACGAACTCCACCACCTCAGGTGGAGCGCCGTGCATCTCGCCGAGCGGCGCGTCGAGGTGTGCCTCCATCACAAGGGGAAAACCAAGAAGAGCCGACGGACACTCCATGTCGCCGGCGCGGCGCTGGCCGTTCTCGAACGCCGCTCGGCCGCTCGCACGAGCGGAGCCGATGGTCCGGTATTTACCGGTGCCAAAGGGGGACCCGTCAACATCGGGGCGGCAACGGCACGTCTCATCGAGTTCGGCGTCTCGGCCGGCATCCAGAAGCACGTCGTCAGCTACGGGCTCCGGCACGGCTTCGGGACGCAAATGACGGCGGCCGGCAAGCCCGTCGTGGACGTGGCGCGCATGATGGGCACGAGCGTCGCGATGCTTGAGGACCACTACGCGCACTACGACCCCAAGCGGGGCGCCGAGCACATCGAAGACGTCTACGGCGAGAAGGACCCGGACCCGGCCGAGGCTGTCGCGAAGCGCGAGCGCTTCGAACTCGCAGCCGAGCTTCACCGGGCCGGGCGTCTCACGCTAGCCGAGGCTGCGCGCGTCGCCGAACTGGACGCGGAGGCTTTCGCCGAGACGCTGCGAACGTCATCGACGGTGCCGTAAGGGATTGCATCCGGGACGTGCGTTTCGGAGTACCGACCCCGGCAACCGATCATACGTCCCATGTCCTCGTTCGGCGACAGTGCTCCTATCTCGGGCTGTACCCGACTCGCGTTTGAGTGCCCACGGACATGGGAAGCGCTCGCGCCCACCGACGTGGTCGGCGTGCGCCACTGCGGGACGTGTGAGCGGAACGTCTACTCGTGCGCGTCCGACGAGGCAGCCGCTCGGCACGCCGAGCAGGGCGAGTGCGTCGCCCTGCGCTACACCTTCCTGCCCGTGATGGGACATCCGAACCTTGCCTATGGCTGGCTTCGACCGCTCGGTCCGGAACGTGACGATCCGAGGCTGCCCCGCCGTCCCGATTTTCTAGGACACAGTTAGGACATGGGGCTGCATGGAGGTGCAGGACGGTGCATGATTCTGTACCTCGAACCAGCCTGAATCGCCGTTTCCGATCCCCGGAGAGCCGATTCGCCCCTTTGGCCTGCGCACTACGGATGCGAAGGTCAGAGGTTCGAATCTTCTCGGGTGTACAGAACAAAGCGGCTCAGATGCAGCGGAAACGCCGCGTCTGGGCCGCTTTCCTGTGGAGCGTTCAGCGCGTCGCCGGGGCGGGCACGATCGGCTGGACCGGGTCGATGGCGGGCTGCTGAGCGGGCGCCGGCGCCGGGAGGACGTTCGCGACCGTATCGCGGCCCATCCGCACGAGCGGGTTCGCCGAGAACAGCGTCGCTGTGGTCATGGCGAGGTCGTCGAAGGCGCGCGTGCTCCAGACGGACTGGTGGATGCGCGCGATCTCGACCTGCGTCCGGCGGAAGCGCGACGCCGGATTGCGCCGCGCCTCGGCCTGGAGCCGCGCCGCGATGGCGCCCAGGCGCGCCTTGTTGGCCTGCGTGAAGCCGAAGCGCCCCGTGTCCTCGACGAGCGCCTCGTAGTCGCGGTCCACGTCGAGCCGCTCGTCGTCCGAGACGAGGTACGTCTGCTGGTCGAAGAGCTGCGTGCTCCCGACCACGTCGAGGCCGGCGCCGCGGAGCACGGCCGTCGCGCCGATGGGCAGGAAGAAGCGGACGGGCACGTCGCCGGCGCTCGACGCGAAGCGGACGTTGCCGGCCGCGGGCACGCCCGAGAGGCCGAGCGGCAGCCCGATGTGCGGGTTCAGGTCGCGGAACTTCTCGTACATGGACGAGCCGCGCGCCGGCCCCCAGTCGAGGCGGTCGCCGTGCGGCGCGAGCGCCGTCAGCACCTGCTCGAGCGTTACCGCCGCGCCGGGCTTCAGGCGGACGAGCTCGCCGCGCGCCGTGCCTGCGGGGTCGATGGTGAGGTTCTCCGTCGCGCGGAGCGCGCCGTACGCTTTGAGGAGGTACACGCGGCTCTGAACGCCGAACGACGAGACCGCGTCGACGCGCTCGAAGCCGTCCGTGACGCCCCACATGTACGCGTCCGAGACGTGGCGGCCCTGCGCGCGGCGCAGGCCGGGGAAGGCGCGGAGGTACTCGCGGTACAGCGCGAAGATGTTGCCCGGCCCGGTGTGGTACGCCGAGATGCCCGGCAGCTCGTGCCCGACGGCGTTGGCGTAGGCCCGCACGAACATCAGCGACGGCTCCATCGAGAGCAGCGGGTTGAGCTCCTCCTTCACCTGCACGGCCGGCCCGGCGGCCGTGGGCAGCGTGTACTGCTCGATGTCGAAGCGCCGGAGCACGTCCGGCATCATCTGGTAGCGGCTCCGCGCGCCGGCCGACGACACGAGCTGGTCCTGGTTGAACGTCTCGACGGTCCCGATCTCCGTCGCGAGGAGGCTCAGGCCCAGGCGCCGCGCGAGGTTGACCTCGTACGTGACGTAGCGCGTGTCGCGGGTCCGCGCCTCGAGGGTCTGGTCCTTGTAGCCCCACCGGATCACGATCTTGTCCTGCGGCACGCCATACGCGAGCCACTTCGCGCGGAGCGCGGACGTCGCGGTCGTGCGCTCGCGGTTGACGGCGTCCCACTCGGCCTGCCCGCCGCGCTGGAAGCGGTCCTTCGCGGCCTGGAGCGTGATCGTCTGGAGCGTCTGCCCGGTCCGGTCGTCGAGCACGCGGATCGTGAAGTTGTCGTCCTCGCCGTAGGCCTTGCGGTACATGTCGAGGCGCCACCGGAAGTCCGCGCCGACGCCCGAGGCGTCGCCGCCGGAGAAGGCGCCCGCGAAGTAGTCGCGGAAGAGGCGGTCCGGGTGGATGCTCAGCTCGGCGAACGTGTACGGCTCGCCGGGGGCGGGCATCTTGGCCTCGGTCGTGTCCACGAGGACGGGCTGCGCGCCCTGCTGCGGGCCGGCCTCGCCGAGCGCGCTCGCCGTCGCCGCGACGACGCCCGCCCCGACGAGGCCGAGCGAGACCACGGACAGCGCGATCGTCCGGAGCACGCCCGGCCGGCGGATGCGCCGTGCGAGGCGCTCGCGGCGCGACAGGATCGCGAGCGACGGCTCGTGCCCGACGAGGTCGGAGAGCGGCTGGAAGGCGGGGGGCGTCGTCGTGTCGTCGGACATGGTCACTCTGAGGGCAGGCGTTTGCTACGCCGGGCGGAAGCTGCTGGACCCGTTCGGGCGCAAAAACCGCGCCGCGCGGGCGTCTCGGGCGCGCTCGACGAGGTCCGAGAAGAGGGCGTCGAAGGGCGGGCCGAGGGCCTCGGGGTGGAACTGCACGCCGACGAAGGCGCCGTCGGGCGTCTCGATCGCCTCCACGACGCCGTCGGGCGCGGTCGCGGAGACGACGAGGCCCCGCCCGAGCGTCCGGACCGCCTGCGCGTGCCGCGTCGAGACGCGCGCCGTCGCGTCGCCGACGAGGCGCGAAAAGCGCGTGCCGGCGACCGGGATCACGTCGTGGTCCGGCCCCGACCGTGCAGCGCTGTGGACGGCCGTGCCCGCGCGGTCGCGCTCGGCGTCGGCCCAGATCGTGCCGGCGCGGAGGGCCGAGGCGAGCTGCATCCCGTAGCAGATGCCGAGCACGGGCCGCCGCGCCTCGAGGAAGGCGCCGAGGATGCGGGCGTCGGTTTCCTCGCGGACCGGCTCGGTCTCGGCGAGGTCGTCGGGGCGCGCGCCCTCCATGCCGCGCGTCACGGCCGGCCCGCCCGACACGACGAGCCCGTCGATGAGGGCCGCGAAGGCATCCGCGGCATCGTCGGTCTCGAGCATCGGCGCGAGGACGGGCAGCCCGCCCGCCGCCTCGACGGCGCGGACGTACGCAAGGTCCAGGCGCTGCTCGAGCGCGCCGCGGTCGTCGCGCCGGAGCGCCTTCAAGCCGGCCCGCGACGCGGCGACGGCCTTGCTGGCCGACCCCGCCCTCGCCGCCCTCGGCGACGCCGCCGCGGCCGAGACCGACGCGGAGACGTGGGCGGCCGAGAGTCATGAGCTGGCGAAGCTCGCCGTCTACGCCCCGGAGGTGCTCGCCTTCCTGCCGGTCCTGAAGGCCGCCCCGCCCGGCCCGCCGCCGGTGCTGACGCTCAGCCCCGCCTACCTGTCGGAAGGCGGGAAGCTCGCGCGGACGCGGCTCGTCGTCGCCGGGCGGCGTCTGGCGACGGCGTTGGAGTAGTACGGCGACTCGTCGAGAACGTCCGAGCCGAGGCCGTCGTCGCCGACCGGCCCAGGTGGCGGGGCCTGGCGAAGCATGGCCCCGAAGCATTCGCGTGACCTCCGGGGCCACGCCCTTCGGGACTTAGGCCCCGCCACCCGCCGTAGAATAGGATGGTGTCGAGCCGCGGTCCGCCGTTTCGGGGCCGCCGGCCGCCAGTCCCCGCGGAGTCGCGAACACATGGCCGGTTCCATCCTGGAGGCCGCCCGTCGGGCGGTTTTCTTGCGTAGCCGTTCCGGGCGGGGGCATACTCGGCATCGTGATCCAGCAGGCGCGATTTTATGGCTACGGCACCGGAGACCCGGCGACCGTAGGCCGCGTCTGAACGACAGACCTACATCAAGCCCCGGGCCTCACCGCCCGGGGCTTGATGCTGCCCGGGCCGGGTCGACCGGGGCGCCAGCACCCGAGGAGCACGACATGACCGCCGAGACTGCCGGCCGGATGGACCAGACCACCGGGGCCGCCGAGCCGTTGGCCGCCCACGAGATCCTCGCCATGCGCGAGCGCATCGACGAGATCGACCAGGCCATCATCGACCTCTGGCAGGAACGCGCCCGCCTCTCCCAGACGGTCGGCAAGACCAGAATGGCCAGCGGCGGCACCCGCCTGGTCCTCTCCCGCGAACGCGAGATCGTCGAACGCTTCCGCCAGGCCCTAGGCGCCGACGGCGCCCAGGTAGCCCTGATGATCTTGCGAGCCGGCCGGGGCCCCCTCTGACCAGGACAAACGCTCAGCAGGTGGGAAGGCCGTTCGGCGGGGTATCGCCGGGCGTCTTGGGCAGGGTCGTCCACATGTCCGGAATCCAACGGCCATTGACCAGTCTGTCCCACACCGCCCACGAGGCGGGTTGCCCCGGGGCCGGATCCTTGTCGGTCACCGGCTCCCCGTGCCGTTCCTGGCAGACCACCCCGACGACCATGCCTTCCAAGAACCCGTCGGGGTAGTGCGAGCCGCGGCCGGGCTGCGGATAGGTATAGACGCCGTCCGTGCCGGAGTTGATGATCCGGGCCCACACCGGCGTCGCCGACGCGGCCGGCGCGGCGGAGAACGAAGGCTGCGGCACCGGCCCGGACCGGTCCTGCCGATCGAGCGCGACCCCGGCGATCACGGTGCCGACGACCGTGGCCACCGCGGCCACCGTTCCCAGCACGCCAGGGCTAATGAGACACCTCCTCAAGCGTTCAGCCTCGCCGATCCTGCCGTCTCCCCCGTTCCCCAGGGGAACAGGACAGGGCGTGGACCAGGGTCGAAAGATCTCAAACGGGCAGTAGCCGCAGGGAACACCGCATACTTGGTGGGGTGAACCGTGGGGACGCGGCGGGTGAGGGGTCGTCCTCCGCGATCCGGACTCCTTCATCGGACGCGACCGCTACCTCGACGAGATCTCCGCCGCGGCTGCCCGTCATCACCCGGTCCTCGTGACCGGCATCGGCGGCATCGGCAAGGGCTGGCTGGTTCTGCACTGGGCCCACCTGAACAAAGACCGTTTCGGCGCCGGTCAGCTCTACGCCGACCTGCACGGCTTCGACGGCGCGGTCGCGCCCGCCGCGCCCGAGGAGGTCATCGAGGGATTCCTGACCTCGCTCGGCGAGACCAAGCTGCCGAACAGCGCCCACCGACGGACGGCCCTCTATCGCCGGCTGACCGCCCGTCCCATGCTGATCGTCCTCGACAATGCGCGGGATGCCGATCAGGTTCGGGCGCTGCTGCCTGGCAAGGGTGCGACGGTGCTGGTGACCAGCCGTAACGACCTGGCCGACCTGCAAGTGCATCACGAGGCCCACCGAATCGTGCTGCGGCCGATGACCGGCCCCGGAGGCGCACGACGCGCTGGCCGCGCGGCTGGATGACGGCCGGATCGCCCGGGAACCCGCCGAGGCCGCGCGGACGTCGCCGCCTGCTCCGGACATCCGCTGGCGCTCGGCATCGTCGGCACGCGCCTGGCCACCAACCCGGGCTGGTCGCTCGCCTCCATCGCGGACGACCTCGACCACGAGTCGCGCCGGTTGCACGTTCTGACCGGGCTGGGCACCGTGCTGTCGTGGTCGGACAGGTTCGATCCGCCGAGGCGTCGCGCGATGTGCCTGCTGAGCGTCGCGCCCGTCGCCGAGCTCGGTATCGACGCCGCCGCGGCCCTTCTCGACCTGCCGGAACGACAGGTCTATGACTGCCTCCGCGAATTCGAGCGGGCCGGCCTGATCTATCAGCGGTCCACCTCCCGCTACTCGATGCACCCTCTGGTCCGGCTCTTCTGGGTGGACCAGGTGCCCGGGGGTGTCGTGAAGGGCGAGGAGATCGCAGCGGTACGCCGGCTCGTTATCCACCTGCTGGGCTCGGCGTGGAGCTGCGAAAGGCTCTTGTTCCCGCAGCGGCCGGCGATCGAGCTGGGCAACTCGGCCGACGCTGTCACGATCGTGCCCCGGCAAAGCACCGACGAAGCCATGCGCTGGTTCGACGCCGAGAGCACCACCCTGGTGGCGGCGCAGCGAGCGGCGGCCGAACGCGGGTGGCACGCCCTGGTATGGCAGCTCGCGTGGTCGGCCGACACCTATCTCTACCGGCGCGGCCTGGCCGAACAACACGAACGAATGTGGCAGCGCGGGCTGGCCGCCGCGGAACAGCTCGGCGACTCCCGCGTGATCGCGCTCGCCGAGCTCTGCCTGGGCCGCGTCACCGGGTCGACGGTCCATCTCGAGCGGGCCCTACGACTGATCCCGCCCGACGACCCGGCGACCCTCGCGCAGGCTCACCGGGCGATATCGCTGGCCCTGGAGTCCGATGAGGATCTGCGCCGGTCGCTGCATCACGCGGTGGCCGCACTGCGCCTCTTCCGCGGGCTCGACATGCCGGTCTGGGAAGCCACCCAGCTCAACGCGATCGGCGAGCAGCTGGCCGCTCTGGGCCATCCGGCCGCGGGCCGTGAGTTCTGCGGTCGGGCCCTGCTCCTGCATCAGCAGCATGAGCACCTTCCCGGCGTCGCGGCCGCCGAGGACGGTCTCGGCACCGTCGAACGTCTCGCCGGCGACGTCGAAGCTGCACGCCGCCACTACGTCCGCGCGGTCGAGGTCTACCTGGAAATCGGTCACAAGTCGTCCGCGGCTGACACCCTGCTACGGCTCGGCCAGGCGCTCGCCCCGGTGCCCCGCGAACGGGACGAGGCCGGACGCTGTCTTCGGCGGGCGCTCTCCCTGTTTCGCGCCCAGCGGCGCGCGGCCGAGGCCGACCGGGCCCGAGCGGCGCTCAGCGACCTCGAGCGCGACGATTCAACTCAGAAGTGAGCGCGGCCGGCGAAGGTCAGAAGCGGCGCATGATGTCTCGGACCTCGGCGAAGTGGCAGGCGCTCGGGTGGGGGGAACGCTGGCGGATTTCGAGGAGGGGCTCGTGGTCGGCGCAGCCGGGTTGGGCCTTCCAGCAACGGGTGCGGAAGCGGCAACCGGAGGGCGGGTCGGCCGGGGAGGGCACGTCGCCCTCGAGCATGATGTGGTCGCGGCGGCCGCGCAGGCGGGGGTCGGGGACCGGGACGGCCGAGAGCAACGCCTGCGTGTACGGGTGGGTGGGCTGGTCGTAGATCGCGACGTGGTTGCCCGTCTCCACGATCTTGCCCAGATACATGACGGCGATGCGGTCGGAGATGTGCCGGACCACGGACAGGTCGTGGGCGATGAAGATGTAGGACAGGCCCAGCTGGCGTTGCAGGCCCTCGAGCAGGTTGATCACCTGGGCCTGGATCGACACGTCCAGGGCCGAGACCGGTTCGTCGCAGACCAGGATCTCCGGGCGCAGGGCCAGCGCACGGGCGATGCCGATGCGCTGGCGCTGGCCGCCGGAGAACTGGTGCGGGTAACGGTTGAGGTGGTCGGGGTTGAGGCCGACGAGGTCGAGCAGTTCCTGCACCGCCCGCCCCTTGCCGTACTGCGGCACCGCGTCGGGGTGGATGTCGTAGGGCTCGCCGATGATGTCGCCGACCGTCATGCGCGGGTTGAGCGACGTGTACGGGTCCTGCATCACCATCTGGATGTTGCGGCGGGCTCGGCGTAACGCCGTACCACCGAGTTTGGTCATGTCGTCGCCGCGGACCCGGATCTCGCCGGCGGTCGGTTTCTCGAGCCCGACCAGCAGCTTGGCCAGCGTCGACTTGCCGCAGCCGGATTCGCCGACCACGCCCAGCGTCTCACCCCGGCGCAGGTGCAGGTCGACCCCGTCGACCGCGCGGATGGCGCCCACCTTGGTCTTGAAGACGATGCCCTGGTTGATCGGGAAGTGCTTGACCAGCCCCCGGGTCTCGAGCACGACGTCAGACACCGAGGACCTCCCGGACGAAGTGGCAGCTGGCGATCCGCTGCGGCGCGATCTGATAGGCGGGCGGTGGTTCCATGCCGCAGATCTGCCGGGCGTACGCGCACCGCGGGTGGAACGCGCAGCCACGCGGGATGTCGGTCAGCGCCGGCGGCAGCCCCTGGATCACGTTGAGCCGCCGGCCCTTGTGGTCGAGGCGCGGGATCGATTCGAGCAGGGCCTTCGTGTACGCATGGGCCGGCCGCGCGTAGATGTCGTAGACCGGCGCCTCCTCGACGACCTTCCCGGCGTACATGACGGCGATCCGGTCGGCGACGTCGGCCACCACCCCCATGTCGTGGGTGATCAGGATCAGGCCCATGTTGCGCTGGCGCTGGAGCTCGGCCAGCAGGCTCATGATCTGGGCCTGGACGGTGACGTCGAGGGCCGTGGTGGGTTCGTCGGCGATCAGCACCTCGGGGTCGAGGGCGAGCGCCATCGCGATCATGACGCGCTGCCGCATGCCGCCGGAGAACTGGTGCGGGTAGTCGTTGATGCGGCGACGCGCGTCCGGGATGCGTACCTGGTCGAGCAGTTCGACCGAGCGGCGCTTGGCCTCCTGGCGGGAGGTGCCGCGGTGCACCCGGAACAGCTCGGCCAGCTGGAAACCGACCGTGTAGACCGGGTTCAGGGCGCTGAGCGCGTCCTGGAAGATCATCGCGATGCGGTTGGCCCGCACCTTGCGGCGTTCGCTCTCGGGCAGTTGCAGCAGGTCGACGCCGCGATAGAGCACCCGGCCGCGGGTCACGTGCCCGGGCGGGGTGTCCAGAATGCCCATGATCGCCTGGGCCGTCACGGATTTGCCGCAGCCCGACTCGCCGAGCACCGCGAGCGTCTCGCCCGGGTTGAGCCACAGGTTGACGCCGTTCACCGCGCGGGCCACGCCGTCCCGGGTGCGGAACTCGACGTGCAGATCGTCCACGTGCAGGAGCGGGGCCCGCGGGTCGACGCCGGGCACCGCGTCCATCTGTGCCGTGATGTCGGTCATCAGCGCCTCACCGCAGTTTCGGGTCGAAGGCGTCGCGGATGGCGTCGCCCAGCATGATGAAGGCCAGCACCGTGGCCGCCAGGAAGACCGAGGGCCAGATCAGAGGACCGGCCACCGTACGCACATAGGGCCCGGCCTCGGCGATGGCGATGCCCCAGCTCACCGCGTCGCCCTTGAGCCCGATGCCCAGGTACGACAGGGTGGCCTCGCTGGCGATGTTGATGCCGAGCAGGATCGTCAGCACCACGATGAACGGGCTGATCGAGTTGGGCAGGATGTGCCGGAGCATCAGCCGGGCCGGGCTCGCACCGAGCATGCGCGCCGCGGCCACGTAATCCTGGTTCTTCGACGAGATCACCGCCGAGCGCATCACCCGGGCCGCCGTGGTCCAGCCGAGCAGCCCCAGGGTGAGCACCACGGCCAGGACACCGTTGCTCTCCGGGTCCGACGACAGCCGCTTGGCCAGGACGATCGCGCCGAGCAGGAACGGGATGCCGAGCATCACGTCGATGAAGCGGGACAGCACGGCGTCGAGCCAGCCGCCGAAGTAGCCGGCCGCGAGCCCGAACAGCAGGCCGATCACCCCGGCGATCAGGGTGGCGCTGACGCCGACGAGGATCGAGTCGCGGGCGCCGTACACCGTCTTGGCGTAGACGTCGCAGCCCTGGAAGTCGTACCCGAAGAACGCGCCACCGGAGGCGCCGGCGTTCTTGCGGGAGAGCTCGCAGCTCAGCGGGTCGGCCGAGGTGAACAGCGAGGGCCAGGCCGCCATCAGCAGGATGACCACGACCAGCACCGCGGCGATCCAGAAGACCTTGCTCGAGCGCAGGTCGAGCCACGCGTCGCCGGCCAGGCTGCGGGGCCTGCCGGAGCGATGGGGCCGGTGCGGCCGGTCGGGCGACGGGCCGGGCGCCTCGGCCGTCGACACGGCGTTGAGGTCACTCATAACGGATCCTCGGGTCGAGGGCGGCGTAGAGCAGATCGACGATCAGGTTGATCACCAAGAAGACGATCACCAGAACGCTCACGAAGCCGACCACGAGCGGGCCGTCCTCGGTGCGGATGCCGCGGAACAGGTTGAAGCCGACACCGGGGATGTTGAAGACCCCCTCGGTCACGATGGCGCCCGACATCAGGGCGCCGATGTCCACCCCGATCAGGGTGATCACCGGGATCAGCGAGTTGCGCAGCACGTGCACGCCGATCACCCGCTTGGGCGCCAGACCCTTGGCCCGCGCGGTGCGTACGTAGTCGGCCCGTAGGTTTTCGGCGACCGACGAGCGGGTCACCCGCAGCTCGGTGGCGACCACCACGGTGCCCAGCACCAGGGCCGGCAGCAGCAGCTGGTAGAGGTTGGCGTCGCGGGTGGCCGTGGGCGGGAACCAGCCGAGCTGGATGCCGAAGATGAGCTGGGCCACCGGGGCCAGCACCACGATCGGCACCGACAGCACGACCAGCGTGAGCACCAGGGTGATGGTGTCGAAGGCGCCGCCGCGCCGGATGCCGGAGAGCACGCCCGCGCCGACCGCGACGGCGGCCGCGATGACGATCGCGAGCAGCGCCAGCCGGATCGTCACCGGCCACGCCTCGGCCAGCATGTCGCCGATCGAACGGCCGGTGAGCGATTGACCGAAGTCGCCGGTGAGCAGGCCCTTCAGGTAGTGCCAGTACTGGGCGAAGAAGCCTTCGTCGAGGTGGTAGCGGGCGTTGAGCGCGGCCCGCTGGCTCTCGGTGAGGGGACGCTCACCCACCAGCGCCTGGTACGGGTCGTCGACATTGGCGAACATCAGCGCGTAGACCACGAAGGTGGCCCCGAAAAAGGTCAGGACCATCTGGAGCAGGCGCCGCACGATATAGCGGAACATGTGGTGAAGCCTCTTGGGCGAGCAGGGCGCCGTCCCGGTGGGCACGGCTGGGCACGACGGTGGACAGACAGCGGTGGCGCCACGGTTTCACCTCAACCGTGGCGCCACCACCGTTCGAGCGGTCAGAGATTGACCAGGTCGATCGTGTAGATGTCGACCTTGTTGTAGAGGTCCATCGTCACGTCGGTGACCCGCTCGGAGTAGCCGTAGACATTCTGACCGAACCGGAGCGGCAGCACCGGCATGTCCTTGGCCAGGATGTCCTCGGCTTCCTTCCAGTAGACCTCGCCCTGCGCGGTGGTCGGCGCGGCCGAGCCCTGCCGCACCAGGCTGTCGAACGTGCTGTTCTGGTAGCCGTAGTAGTTGGACGAACCGTCGGTCGTGTAGAGCGGACCGAGGTAGTTCTCCATCAGCGGGTAGTCCATCGCCCAGCTCAGCCGGATCAGCCCGACGTCCTGCTTGGCCCGCACCTTCTCGAGCAGCACGGACAGCTTGGGCTGGGGCGTGCCGGTGCAGTTGACGCCGAGCGACGTCTTGATCTGGTTGCACATCGCGTCGATCCAGGCCTTGTGCCCGCCGTCCGCGTTGTACGAGATCTTGATGTCGCGCGGACCGTTCCCCGCCGCGTACAGCTGCTTGGCCTTGGTCGGGTTGTACTCGCAGTACTGACCGCAGGCGTTGGGGCGGTAACCGGAGACGACGGGCGACACGAACGACGCGGCCGGCGTCTCGGACCCGAGGAAGATCTGGTCGGTCATCTCCTCGCGGTTGATCGCCATCGAGATGGCCCGCCGCACGTTGGGGTTCTTGTACTTGTCGTCGTACATCGGGAAGCCGACGAACGCGAACGCGGAGCTGGGGCTCTTGGCGAAACGCTCACCGAGATCGTTGGAGGCCGAGCCGAGGTTCTCGATCGGAATCTTCGTCTCGACGTCGAGGTTGCCCGCGACCAGGTCGGCGTACTGGGCCTCGACGGCCTGGTAGATCTTCCAGGTGATACCGGCGACCTTGGGGACGGTGCCCTTGAAGTCGGCCACCTTCTCGACCACGATCTTGGTGTCGTGCTCCCAGCTGCCCTTCATCTTGAAGGGGCCGTTGCCGATCGGCGCCTCGCCGAACTCCTTGTTGAGCACCCCGTCGCTGCCGAACGCGGCCTTGGGCAGCGGATAGAACGAGTCGTAGCCCATCACCGACTGCCAGCCGGCGAACCCCTCGGAGAGCGTCACCGTGAAGGTCAGGTTGTTGACCTTCTTGAGACCGCGCAGCTTGGTCGCCTTGGGCTCGGGCGCCTTCTCGGGGCCGTCGTCGTCGGGATCCTTCGACTGCAGATCGGCGAAACCGTCGATCCGGCTGTAGAAGTACGACGCGAGCTGACCGTTCGGGCCGTAGGCGCCGTAGTTCCAGGCGTCGATGTAGTTGTCCGACGTGACCGCTTCGCCGTTGCTGAAGGTGAAACCCGGCCTGAGCTTGATGGTCCAGACCCGGTTGGTCTTGTCATGGGTGATCGACTGAGCGGCGACCACATACGGCTTGCTTTGCGCGTCGAACCGCACGAGCGGGTAGAACAGCGACGCGAGCACCTGCGAGCCGTTCGAGTCGGTCGAGTTCGACGGGACGAGGCTCGAGGGCTCGCCGATGCCGATGCTGATGCTGTTCGGCAGGACCTCGGTGTCGTCCGAAGAACTACTGCTGCAGCCCGCCGCCAACAAGGCGATGGCGGCCGCGCCGGCCGCCATCTTCCATGGGCTTTTCCCAGGCATGTGGGGGGTGCCTCCTTCAGGGGCGCTCACGGGGGTCGTGTGAGACGCAGCAACTGTGACACAGAGCCAGCGACTGCCAAAGCCCCGTTACCCAGCCGATATTGTGGAGGCACCTCTCGTACGTCACTTTCCCGGCCCATCAGACGGCGCTGAGCTGGGGAAACGTCAGGCGGTGCACGATCCGCAACCCACCGCAGCGACGCGTTTTCGGCCGTTCAGACGAGCCGTCGATCGGCCGCCCATCGTGACAATTCGTAACGGTTGCTCATTTGGAGCTTGCGCAGGACGTTCGAGACATGGGTCTCCACCGTCTTGATCGAGATGAACAGCTCCTTGGCGATCTCTTTGTAGGCGTAACCCCTCGCGAGCAGGCGCAACACCTCACGCTCGCGGTTGGTGAGCTGGTCGAGCTCGGGGTCGGCCACCGGCACGTCGGGCCGCGAGGCGAAGGCGTCGAGCACGAAGCCGGCCAGCCGCGGGCTGAACACCGCATCGCCGTCGGCCACCCGGCGGATCGCGGCGGCCAGCTCGTCGGGCGAGATGGTCTTGGTCACGTAGCCGCGGGCACCGGCCCGGATCAGGCCGATCACGTCCTCGGCGGCGTCGGAGACCGACAGGGCCAGGAAGCGGACGTGCGGATGGGTGCGGCGCATCGCGTCGAGCACCGCCCGGCCCCCGCCGTCGGGCATGTGCACGTCGAGCAGCACCACGTCGGGCTCGATCGCGGCGATCCTGCTGACCGCCTCGGCCACCGAACTCGCCTCGCCCACCACCTCGACGTGCGCGCCCAGCTCGGCGCGGACGCCGGCCCGGAACATCGCGTGGTCGTCGACGAGGAAGACGGTGAGCCGCCGGTCGGCCGCGTTTGCCTCAGGCTCGGTCATCGTGCTGCCTCCTTCTGGGCCGCCACGCTGTCCCGCGACGCGGGGAGGGTGAGCCGGACCTCTGTCCCGTCGCCGGGGGTGCTGCGGATCTCTGCCTTGCCACCGTGGCGCTGCATGCGCCCGATGATGGAGCCTCGCACGCCGTGCCGCGACTCCTGCACGCCGGACAGGTCGAACCCGGCCCCCCGGTCGCGGACGAAGACGCTCAGCTCCCCCTCCTCGACCTCGGCGTAGAGCGACACGGTCTGCACCCCGGCGTGGCGGGCCGCGTTGACCAGCGCCTCGCGGGCCGCCGCGACCAGGGCCGCGACCCGGTCGTCGCACTCGGTGTCGCCGACCACCACGGTCTCGACGCTGATCGCGTACGTGTCCTCGACCTCGGCCGCCGCCTGCTCGAGCGCGGCGGCGAACCGCTCGGTCGGCGAGGCCGTCGGCTTGTAGAGCCAGTTGCGCAGGCTGCGTTCCTGGCCGCGGGCGAGGCGCTGCACCTCTTTGATGTCGGCCGAGTTGCGCTGGATCAGGGCCAGCGTGTGCAGCACCTGATCATGGATCATGGCGGCCAGCTCGGCCCTTTCCTGTTCGCGGATGCGGCCCTCGCGCTCGGCGCGCAGCTGGTTGAACATGCGCCACAGCAGCGGCGCGGCCACCACGCCGACCCCGGCCAGACCGACCAGGGCGAAGATGACGCCGTTGACGACCGCGGTCAGGCTGCCGGCCGGGGCGTAGACCGCGACCACGCCGATGATGCCGGTGGCGACCAGGATGCCGCCGCCGATGAACCGGAACAGGAAGAACCGGCGGTCGCTCTCGGCCACCACGGCGGCCAGCCACGGCGCCTGCGGCATGACCCCGCCCAGGGTGCGTCGGGTCGGGTCGGACTGGTGCCAGATGATGCCGGCGCCGACCGCGACGACCGCGATCAGCCAGCCCGCCGTGCCCGCGACACTGTCGTCGAAGACCAGCGCCTGCAGCAGCACCACGCCGAGGCCGATCGCGCCGAACGGCAACAGCATGGCGAGGTCGCGGCGCTGCGGCGGGTCGGTCGTGACAATCTGCTGGGGAAGCACGGCCCAGAACGCCGCGTAGAGGAGGAGGCCCAGACCGTTGAAGCCGAGCAGCACCACCAGAGCGATGCGCACGACCAGCACGGGGACGCCCAGGTGCTGCGCCAGGCCGGAGGCGACACCCGCGATGATGCGGTGGTCGCGAGGCCTGTACAGGCGGCGCGGGGGCGGCGGGTGCGCGGCGGCGGTGATGGTTCCTCCTCGGTCGTGTCCTCCGATCGTCACACGTCCGGGCCGCACTGACCACGGGGAACTTCCCCCGGTATCCGGGTGTCCGGATCTCAGGGTGGCCTCAGGGTCGCCGCCGGAAGCGACTCGGGTGCCGATGCGGCGAGGATCGGTGACATGAACGACGAAGCTGCCGAACCACGGGTCCCGTCCGGTCCGTCGCAGGACGTGCCGGCGTCCGCCGCCACTACCCCGTCGGCCCCGGCGGCTTCAGCGCAGACCGCTGGTGAGCCACCGACGGCCGACCTGCGCGCCGGGGCCGTCCCCGACGACGCGCCGCCCGCCCCGGGCAACTCCCCGCCCTGGTTCCCGCCCGGTGAGGGCGCCGACGCCGGAGCCACGTTCGGCTCCGCCTTCTCACGGGACAAGCTGGTCCGCCCCCGCCAGGGCCGCTATCTGGCCGGTGTCTGCGGCGCCCTGGCCCGGGCGACGAACACCGACCCGGTGCTGTGGCGGGTGCTGTTCGCCGTGCTCGGCGTGCTCAGCGGGGTCGGCGTCCTGCTCTATCTGATCGGGTGGCTGGTCATGCCGGCCGAGGACGACAGCGCCTCGCCGATCGAGTCGCTGCTCGGCAAGGGCCGCTCCGGCATGGCGCCCACCTCGGTGATCCTGCTCGGCGGGGCTGCCGTGCTCTCGTTCGCCTTCATCGTGCAGGACGGCATGCGGGCGAGCCTGCTGGCCTGCGCGGTCATCCTGGGCGCGATCCTGCTCATCAAGCGCAGTGGCACCAACCAGCAGTCCGGCGCCGCCGCCTTTCCGCCGCCACCGCCCGGGCCGTTCCAGCCGGGCGCGTTCGACCAGACGGCCCAGTTCGGCGCTGTTCCGCCCACCGTCCCACCGACGGCCCCGGCCGCACCGCCCGCCGACCCGGTGACGCCCCCTCCTCCTCCCTATGCCCCACCGGCGAGCAGCGGTTACCGGCCGCCCTTCGCGCCGCACGGCCCCTACGCCCGGCCCACGCCGGTCACCTATCCCCCGGGTCCGCCGGTTCCCCCGGTGATGCCCCGGCCGGCCAAACCGCCGAAGCCGCCGCGCGAGCGCTCCAAGCTGGGCCGGCTCACGTTCTTCGCCGTGATCATGGTGGTCGGTCTGATGGTCGCCATCGACATGGCGGGCGCCGGCATCGCGGTCTCCGCCTACTTCGCGGCCGCCCTGGCCACGGTCGCCCTCGGCCTGATCGTCGGCGCCTGGTTCGGCCGGGCCCGCGGCCTGATCGCCCTGGGCCTGCTGATCTCGATCGGGCTGCTGGCCTCGAGCGGCGCCGAGCGGTGGGGCAGCGAGGTGGGCAACAGCGTCTACCGGCCCGCGAGCCTCAACGCCGTCGCCGACCGCTACGACTTCACGGCGGGCAACGCCACGCTCGACCTGCGCCAGGTCGACTTCACCGGTCAAGAGCAGACGGTCGTCGTGACCATGAAGATCGGCCAGATCCGGGTGCTGCTGCCCGAGAAGGTGGACACCACCGCCACGCTGCGGGTCGACAACGGCCGCGCCGTGATCTTCGGCAAGGAGTTCAACGACCGCGAGGTGGACGGGCAGAACCTGACCGACCTCGGGACGGACGGCGCCGGTGGCGGCACCCTCAAGCTCGACCTGCAGCTCGACACGGGCAACATGGAGGTGACCCGATGAGGCCGCACCGGATGGATGGAGTCTCGCTCAGCTTCGGCGTGCTGTTCCTGCTGGCGGTGCTGTGGTGGGCGGTGTCCCAGATGGTGACCATCCACCTGCCCGCGGTGGGCTGGCTGATCGCCGGCGGCCTGATCGTCTTCGGCGTGATCGGCCTGCTCGGCGCGCTCCGATCGGCGCGCTCGACCACCGAGCCGGCCGCACCCACCGAGCCCGCACAGCCCGCCGCCCCCGAACTACCGGGCGACCTCACCCCCGAGGCCCACGCCTCGATCGTCCGCGAGCTCCTCGACGACACAGTCGACCGCATAACCAAGGAAAACCCCGACCTGACCAAAGAACAGCCCCACCCACCCCGCCCGTAATCCCCGGGCGCCCACCCTTGCCGGTGGGCCGCCCAGCCACCCCAACCTGGTCCGTGAACCCCCAGCCGACGAGCCTTGTCCGTGAGCGCCCGGGCGACCCACCACGGGTGCCCAGGTTCTCAGCACCGTCCGGAGGACCAGGTGCCTGTAATGAGCATTGCCATATGCTCGTGCGCATGACTCCGTTCCCCGCCGTGTCCCGTGCGCCGATCGTCGGAGTCGGCGCCACGGCCGCCCGCGCCCTGACCGCCGAGTTCGCCCGCCACAATGCGGCCACGTCCGCGCTCGTCGTCGGGGCCGACCACGCCTCCCCGGTGGTGGCGAGCGCGGTCGAGGCCCTGCTGCCGGGCGACCGCCTCACCCTGGTCGCCGGCGAGCGCAGCACCGCCGACCTCCTGCGCGACCACATCGACGGGCTGGGCAGCTGGATCGCCGACCGGGTGCACGTGGTCGAGTCGCTCGACGAGGCCGAGCCGGCCGACGTGGTGATCGTCTCGGAACCGCTTGCCGGCACCGCCGGCGAGGTGCGTGAACTGCTCGACAAGCTGGGCAAACACGTCACCGACGGCGGTGTCGTCACCCTCGCGGTGCCGGCCACGCCGGGCCGCACGGGCGGTGCCGCGGCCGAGCTGTTCCGGCAGGGGGCGCTCTTCGGGGTCGGCTCCGACCTGGTGGTCCGCAACCAGCCGCCGCTGCGCGTGCACAAGCTGCGCTTCACCCCGGCCGACCCGCGGGTCGCGGCGACCCTGGCCCCGGCCTACCGGCCGTCGAGCGTCCCGGTCACCCGTGAGATGCACATCGACTCCAACGGCGTGGCCGCCGCGGGCATCGCGCTCGGTCTGGCCGTCGCCGCCCGCATCGCCCGGCCGAAATCGAAGCTCTGGCTGCTGCCCGCGCTCGCCGCGGCCCCGGTCGCGGCGTTCTTCCGTGACCCTGAGCGCGAGCTGCCGGACGACCCGGCCGCAGTGGTCGCCGCGGCCGACGGGCGGGTGCTGTCGATCGAACGGATGACCGACGAGCGTTTCGGGCCGGGCGAGTTCCTGCGCATCGCGGTCTTCCTGTCGGTGCTCGACGTGCACGTCAACCGGGTGCCGGTGGCCGGCCGGGTGGCCGATTACTTCGTCGAGGACGGCGGTTACGCCAACGCGATGACCGCCGCGGCCGAGCACAACGTGGCTGCCTACACCGTGCTCGACACCGAGCACGGCACGGTTGTCGTGGCCCAGCGGACCGGCCTGATCGCCCGCCGCATCGTGCAGCGCGCCCCGGTGGGCACGCTGGTGGCCCGGGGCGAGCGGATGGGCCTGATCCGGTTCGGTTCGCGAACCGACGTCTACCTCCCCGCCGGCCAGGCCGAATCCCTGGTCAGCGTCAACGACAAGGTCGTCGGCGGCTCGACCGCGATCGCCCGCTGGCTGAACTAGCCGGTCGCAGTACCCGCGGCAAGATGAACCATGACAAGAAAGGCCGCTCCCAGCGCGGGAGCGGCCTTTCTTGATTTCACCGTGACCAGAGTCGGATTTCGCCCGTCGATGACTTGGGCGCCGAAAACGGCTAGCGAAGCGAGGCCGTTTTCGGCGTCCAAGTCATCGGCTCCGAGGGGCGAAATCCTCGGAGCCGCGGAGCGACGACCAGAAACTCAGACGCGCTTGGCGCGGACCCACATCACCGGGCCGCTGATCAGGTAGGCCGCGACGATCATGACGAACGTCAGGCGGGCGTCGACCAGGGCGCCGACGATCGGTAGCACCCAGAGCCAGGCCGGCAGGCGGACGAGCCGGGCCAGTTTGGCGTAGGGGAAGCTCGAGACCATCGCGAACGCGAGCAGAGCCACCCCGCCGAGCATGATCGGGCCGGGCAGCGGCAGGCCGATCAGCACCGTGACGGCGAGGACAGCGGCCGCCATCGTCGTCGGCACGCCGCAGAAGAACTTGCCGTCCTTGGGTGACACGTTGAAGCGGGCCAGCCGGACCGCGGCACAGGCGGCGACCAGCATGCAGGCCACCGCGGCGGCCGGTGTGGGCACGGTGTGGGCCAGCGCGGCGTAGACCACCACGGGCGCGGCCAGACCGAACGAGCACATGTCGGCCAGCGAGTCCATCTGGGCGCCGAACGGGCTGGACACGCCCAGCTTGCGGGCGAGGGCGCCGTCGAGGCCGTCGAAGACCACGCAGGCGACCAGCAGGGCCGCGGCCAGCTGAACGTTGTCGTGCATCGCGAACAGGATCGCGAACATGCCCAGCGCCAGGCTGGACAGCGTGCAAGCCTGCACGATCGCGAACCGGACCCGGCGGGCGGTGGTCTGCTCGCCGGGGAGCAGGGGAATCTGCTCGGTCTCGGCGACCGTCTCGACGGGTGCGGGGGTCGCGAGGTGGGGAGCGACGGGGCCGTGGTGGCGGCCGTGCTCGGCACCGGTGTAGATCACCTCCGCCCGCGTGGCAGTGGCGGCACGGCCGGACTCGGTGCCCCGGCGTCCCACCCTCACCAGCAGGGCCTGCCGCGCGATCGTTCCGCTGCGGCGCAACCGGCCTGCCCAACGACGACCGGCGGGACGGGGACTATCCGTCGTACGACGCCGGCGCCAAGGGGTTCTCGGCACGTGCTTCCTCCATGGGATAGGTGGGCCACCGCCATTGCGGTGGGTGGTGGCCCGGTAGCCCGCCGCACTTACGGAAACCGGGAAATCGCGGGTTACACCATCGCACAGCCGGGCGACCTTGGCGATAAGTCAGAACGGCCGACGTTGGCACGCTGTCAATGGTTCGCCGACAACCCGCGACCGGACGGATGGGACAGGCCACTCACCTCTCCCAGCGCCGATTTTACCTCGCTTGTTCCCCTTCGATTCCGACTACGGCTTTGGCGGCCGGTTCGGTGAGGTCGAGAGCCTTGGCCTCGGCGAGGGTGAACCAGCGGGCCTCGGCCGTGGATCCGCCTGCTTCCTCGCTCACTACTGGTCTCGTCGGCACATCCACCTGAACCCTGAACAGGACCCGGATGACGTGCCAGTCCATCGGCGCCCCTTCCGGGCCGAGGGCCGCCGGGTCGTAGCGGTGCGAGATCGCCAACAGGCCGGTCACCCGGCCGTGTTGCGACGTCTCCTCGACCATTTCCCTGGTCAGCGCGGCCTTGGGCGTCTCGCCGTGGTCGGTGCCGCCGCCGGGCGGGTGCCAGCGGCCGGCGCCGGGATAGCCGGGGGCGATGCGGGTGAGCAGGATCCGGCCGTCGGGGTCGGTCGCGGCCGCGTACGCCCCGAAGCGCTGCACCCGCTGCGGCCGGGACAATGCCTCGTCGACGTCGGGTTTGTCCGATTCGCGAGCGGGGCGGCCCAGCACCGCGGCGGTGAAGGGCATCAGCGGCAGGTCGTCCAGATCACTCGGCGGCACCCTCTCGACCCGCTCGGTGGTGCCCTCGGCCTCGTGACGCAGCGTGCCACCGAGCACCGACACGTCGTAGATGATGCGGTCGGTGTGCTCGAGATCGCCGGAGGGCAGCCGGAAGGCGTCCGCCGTGACGCTGTGCAACGCCTCGATGCGTACGGAGAGTCCGGTTTCCTCGCCGAACTCGCGCACCACCGTGTCGTCCGGGTGCTCGCCCTGCTCGACACCGCCGCCGGGCAGGGTCCAGAGGCCGGGGAACGTGCTGAGCGGCGAGTTCCGGGCGAGGAGCACCCGCCCGGAATCGTCGCGGCAGATCCCGTACGCCCCGACCCTTCTGATCTTCACAGGCTTAGATTAGTCGCGCCTTCCGCAGCGCCTCGGCGGTCACCTCGGTGAGTTCGTCCTCGGCGAGGTCGGCGACCTCCTTGAGCGGCATCCAGCGCGCCTCGGAGGTGGAGCCGCCGACGTCCTTGACGTCGACCTCGGTCGGGGTGTCGACGACCACCCGGTAGAAGGCCCGGACGCCGTGCCAGTCGATCGGGTAGCCCTCGGGGCCGAGCGACGCCGCGTCCCGGTGGCTGGCCACGCCCATCAGCTCGATCAGGCGGCCCTCCTGGCCGGTCTCCTCGACCAGTTCCCGGATGAGCGCCGTGCCGGGCTGCTCGCCGTAGTCGGTGCCGCCGCCGGGCAGGTGCCAGCAGCCCTCGCCGGGATAGCCGGGGGCGATCCGGGTGAGCAGCAGGCTGGTGTCGTGCGGGTCGGTGGCGATGGCGTACGCCGCGAAGCGCTGGGCCCGGTGCAGCCCGTCCGGCCCGGGGTAGGCGTAGAAGGACGGGAAGTCGGGGGCGACATCAGGTCGCAGATCGGCCGAGGCCTTGCCGAGCCCGAGCGCGTCCGCCGTGAAGGTCCGGAGTTTGAGGCGCCCGGCCTCCTCCAGGGTGTGCCAGCGGGCCAGGTCGGTGTTGTGGCCGACCCGGTCGACGATCGTGCCGCCCCGGAGGGAGACCTCGTAGATCAGGCGGTCGGTGTGGATGGTGACGCCGCGGTGCGGCATCGAGCGCATGTCGGCCAGGACGTCACGCAGGCCGGTCACCGCGACGGACAGGCCGGTCTCGGCGGCCGTCTCGCGGACGACGGTGTGGTTGGGGTCCTCGCCGTGGTCGACGGCGCCGCCCGGCAGCGACCAGACACCCGGGGTGCCGGAGCGGCTGGAGGCACGGACGAGCAGCACGCGGCCGTCGTCGTCGGTAGCGACGGCGTAGGCGGCGATCCGGCGGAGCGGTTCGAGTGCGGGGGTCACGGGCGGCATTCTGCCCGGATTATGTGAACTCCAGAAAACGTCTGTCGGATTCCTGACAGGTGGTTAGCGCTGCGTAACCGCTGATCAGAGCACTCTCCTGCACAAAGCGCTCGTGATCCACTACTGATCGTGACCAGAATTTCAGGGTCTCTATCGGGGTGCTCACCGAGGCCGCAAGGGGGCTTGCGGATCCACTATTAGGGCATGGCTGACTGCACCGGAGAAAGCGAAGCGGTCGTAAGGCCAGGAAGACAACCCAGGGAAGGCACGGCATGACACAGCTCCCCACCGGCGGCTCCGACACGCCGTACAAGCAACTCCGCCGGCCGCTCGACGACCGCCTCGCGGCGGGCGTCTGCAGCGGCGTCGGGCGCTATTTCGACATGGACCCGGTGCTCGTGCGGGTGGCCTTCGCGCTGCTCGTCGTGGTCACCTGGGGCACGGCGCTGCTCGCCTACCCCATCATGTGGTTTCTGATGCCCGAGGAACCCGCGCCGGCCCCGCCGATCTGGCGCGACCCGGCCGACCCGACGTGGGGTCAGCCGGCCGCGTAAGAGACGCCTACTCCCACTCGATGGTGCCCGGGGGCTTGCTCGTGACGTCGAGCACGACCCGGTTGACCTCACGCACCTCGTTGGTGATGCGGGTCGAGATCTTGGCGATCGTCTCGTAGGGCAGGCGCGACCAGTCGGCGGTCATCGCGTCCTCGCTCGAGACCGGCCGCAGCACGACGGGGTGGCCGTAGGTGCGGCCGTCGCCCTGCACGCCGACGCTGCGCACGTCGGCCAGCAGCACGACCGGGAACTGCCAGACCTCGCGGTCGAGCCCCGCCGCGGTCAGCTCCTCGCGGGCGATCAGGTCGGCCGCGCGCAGGATGTCGAGCCGGTCGCGGTCGACTGCGCCGATGATGCGGATGGCCAGACCGGGGCCGGGGAACGGGTGCCGCTGCACCATCTCCTCCGGGAGGCCCAGCTCGGCGCCGAGCGCCCGCACCTCGTCCTTGAACAGGGTGCGCAGCGGCTCGATCAGGGCGAACTGGAGGTCGTCGGGCAGGCCGCCCACGTTGTGGTGGGACTTGATGTTGGCCGTGCCGGTGCCGCCGCCCGACTCGACCACGTCGGGGTAGAGCGTGCCCTGCACCAGGAACTCGATGTGCCGCTCGTCGTCGAGCTCACGGGCCGCACCCTCGAACGTCCGGATGAACTCGCGGCCGATAATCTTGCGTTTCTGCTCGGGGTCGATCACCCCGGCCAGGTGGCCCAGGAACACGTCGGACGCGTCGACCACCTTGAGCCGGATGCCGGTAGCGGCCACATAGTCTTTCTCGACCTGTTCGGCCTCACCCGAACGCAGCAGGCCGTGGTCGACGAAGATGCAGGTCAGCTGGTCGCCGACGGCCTTGTGCACGAGCGCGGCGGCGACCGCCGAGTCGACACCACCGGAGAGACCGCAGATGACCTGCTTGTCGCCGACCTGCGCGCGGATCGCGGCCACCTGGTCGTCGATGATGTTGCCGGCCGTCCAGGTCGGCTCGAGGCCGGCGATGTCGTAGAGGAACCGCTCGAGCATGCGCTGGCCCTGCTCGGTGTGCGCCACCTCGGGGTGGAACTGCACGCCGGCCCGCTTGGTGGTCAGGTCTTCGAAGGCGGCGACCGGGGCCCCCGGGGTCGAGGCGGTGACCGCGAAACCCTGCGGGGCGACCGCGACGCTGTCGCCGTGGCTCATCCACACCGGCAGGTCGTCGGGGAGCTCGCGCAGCAGCGTGCCGCCCTGAGCGGTCAGCAGGGTGCGCCCGAACTCGCGGGAGCCGGTGTGCGCGACCGTGCCGCCCAGCGCCTGAGCCATGGCCTGGAAGCCGTAGCAGATGCCGAAGACGGGCACGTCGTTGTCGAACAGCTGGGGGTCGAGCCCCGGCGCACCGGGCTCGTAGACACTGGACGGACCACCGGACAGGATGATCGCGGCCGGGTCCTTGGCCAGCATCTCGGCCACCGGCATCGAGTGCGGGACGATCTCTGAATAGACCCGCGCCTCACGAACACGGCGGGCGATCAGCTGGGCGTATTGCGCGCCGAAGTCGACGACGAGAACCGGGCGGGGAGTACTCACCCGGCGAGTTTACCGTTGGCCACCCGCAGGTTCCCGGCCCGGTCGTACGCGCGAACCAGCACGGTGCGTGAGCGCTTGGGCACGGTGAAACGGTGCGCGGGGCCGGCGAAACGGGCCGTGACCTTGCCGTTGACGACCAGTTCGAGGCGCGCCACTCCGGACGGGTCGGCGGCACGGGCGGTGACGACGCGGCCGGCCCGGGTCAGGCGCAGGCTCGGGGCGGTGTTGTCGGCCCGGACAGTGCGGCGCACCACGGTCAGGTTGCCGCGGCGGTCGTAAGCACGAAGCTCGAGCGGAACGGTCGCGGTACGCGGGGCGGACTGCCACGTGAAGGCGTACGGCGCGGTGGTGTCGGTCGCGATCAGCCGGCCCCCGGCGTACAGCTGAACACGTGAGACGCCGTGCTGGTCGGCAGCGGTGGCCGTGATGGTCACCCGGCCGCGCACGACGGAACGGACAGCACCGAAGGCGGCTGCGGGACGCGTGACGTCGCCGTCGTAGGGCAGCGCCCGCAGCGCGGCGAGCACGTCGATCCGGCCGGAACCGGCCGTCCGCGAGGCGACGAGGGCGGTGCTTATCTGGGCCGCGGTGGGCGCGGGGTCGGTCGAGGCGAGCAGGCCCGCGGCACCGGCCACGAACGGGGTCGCCGACGAGGTGCCGCAATAGGGCCCGATCTGACCCGACGGGCCCTGCGCCGCGTTGCAGCCGGGCGCCGTGACGTCGACCCACGGGCCATAGTTGGACCAGTCGTAACGGCGGCCGGTGTCGGTCACCCCGCCCACGGCCAGCACCGACGGGATGGCCGCCGGGTAGTGCGGGGTCGAGACGCCGCGGTTGCCGGCCGCGGCCACGACCAGGGCGCCCTGCGATTCGGCGTACGCCACCGCGTCGCTGAGCAGCGGGCTGTCGTCCGACCCGCCGAGGGACAGGCTGATCACGTTCGCCCCCCGGTCGGCGGCGTAGCGGATGCCGAGCGCGATGTCGGTGTAGGTGCCGCCACCCTTGGCGTTGAGCACCTTGACCGGCAGGATCCGGCAGGACCAGCAGACGCCGGCTACTCCGGTTCGGTTGTTGCCGGCGGCGGCGATCACGGTGGCGGCCATCGTGCCGTGCCCGTTGTCGTCGGCCGCGTTGTCGTCGTGGTTGACGAAGTCACGGCCGGGAAGCAGGCGGCCGGCCAGGTCGGGCAGCGCGCTGACGCCGGTGTCGACCACGGCGACGATCACCCGCGACGATCCGCGGGTGGTCGACCAGGACTGGTCGACGCGGGTCTGGACGATCCCCCACTGGCTCGCGAAGCCCGGGTCGGAGGGGGCCGCCTCGGCCGGCGCGGCCACGAGCACGGAGCCGCCCACGATCAGACCGGCGACCAGTTTCCGTACGCGACCCCGCATGTGGACTCCCGACGTGAAAGGAGCCGGCCACGGTGGCCGGCTCCCTCACGTTCGGTCCGATGTCCGATCACTCCGTTTGAAGCCGGGAGCGATCAGGTTTGTTAGCTGTTGCCGTCAGCGCCCCGCCGGGGGCGCTTCGCTGTCAGCGGGTGTAGCTGTACTTGGTCGACAGGGCCGAGTTGCCGGCCTTGTCGTAGGCCCGCACCTGGACGGTGAACTTCGCCGGCACGGCGGTCTTGCCGAAGGCGAAGGCCGCGGTCGAGGTGTGCGTCTGCGCCACCTTGCCGTTGAGCAGCAACTCGTAGCGGGCGATGCCGTACGTGTCCGACCCGGTGTAGCCGATCGTCACCTTGGTGGCGGTGATCTTCGATCCGCTCTTGGGGGCCGAGGTGATGCGGACGGCGGGCTTGGTGTTGTCGATCGTCACCGTGTTGGTCACGATCTTGTAGTTGCCGGCCTTGTCGAAGACGCGCAGCTCGATCTTGGTGGAGCCCTTGTACGAGCTGAAGTTGAAACTGACGCCGAACGGCGCGTTGCGGCTGTAGCCGACGAACTTCCCGTTCACCCAGAGCGTCGTGTTCCGGATGCCGGACTTGAGGCCCGTGGCGGCGTCGGCCGGGTCGGTCAGGCTGACCGGGCTGACCGCGAAGGTGCCGCGCTTGATCGAGCCGGTCGCCGGGACGATGCCACTAAGGGTCGCCGCCGTCTTGTCGGTCGGGATGGCCAGCGAGGCCGGGATGTCGATCAGGCCGTAGTTGATCTTGCCGCCAGTCACCTTGTGGGCGGCCGCACCCTTGTAGATGGCGTTGGCCAGCGACCAACCGGTGTAGCTGGGGTTCTGCGCCTTGATCAGCGCAGCGGCGCCGGCCACGATCGGCGACGAGAACGAGGTGCCCTCGATGCCGGTGCTGTAGTTGCCGAACCGGTCCATGCTCAGCACGTTGCCCGGGGCGGCCACGTCGACCCAGGTGTCGGCAGACGAGTTGAACGACGAGAAGTCGGTCAGCTTGGTGGTGTTGGTGGTGCAGGAGGGCGTGGTCGCGAAGGCCGGGCAGCGCTGGGTCGCGGCGACGGTGAGCACGTCGGCGTAGGCGGCCGGGTACTGACGCTGGGTCGCGCGGGGAGTGCCGCCCTCGTTGCCCGCCGCGGCGACCACGAGCGCGCCGTTCATGTTGGCGTAGGCCACCGCGTCCTGCAGGACCTTGGTCGACTGGGTCTGGCCGAGCGACAGGTTGAGGATCCGGGCGCCCTTCTGGACGGCCCAGATGATGCCCTGGGCGACGTCGCTGTCCCAGCCGCTGCCGGTGCTGTCGAGCACCTTGACCGGCATGATCTTGCAGGTCCAGCAGACGCCCGCCATGCCCGCCTTGTTACCGCCGCGGGCGGCGATCAGCGCGGCCACCGAGGTGCCGTGACCGGCGTCGTCGGCCGGACTGGCGTCGTTGTTGACGAAGTCGTAGCCGGCCACGGTGGCGCCGGCCAGGTCCTTGACGGCGTTGACGCCGGTGTCGATCACGGCGACTGTCGGGCCGGTCGTGCCGCCCTTGGTCGTGTCCCACGCCGTCGGGGCCTGCACGACGTACATCTCGTTCTGAAGCTTGAACGAGGGGTCGGTCGGGATCGTGTCGAATGCCTTGGTCTGCACGTCGGTCTCGACGTAGGCGACGTTGGGGTCGCTGCGCAGCGACGAGATCATCGATCCGCTGCGCTCTTTCGACACCTTCACGCTGGCGGCGTTGATCGCGGCCAGGGCGGTCGAACTGGCCGCACCGGCGGTGTGGATCGCGCCGGCGGCGGACATGGCGCGGTTGGCGGCGGCGCGGTCGGCGCCGGCCTTGTAGCCGATGATGAGGCGAACGGGCGAGGACGAGGCCGCGGCGACCTTCGCATCCTTGTCAGCAGCCAGTGCCCAAGTGGTCACGCTCGTCATCGATACGACGACGGCGGTGGAGATGAGACCGACGGTAACCCGCCGTGGTGTGAGCTTCATTGAAGCGTGTGCCTCCCCCGTTGATTCGCGGCGGTCAGCGTACGGGCGAATCGAGGTAAAGCAATGACCGGTTTCACATTGCGAGATCATCGGGCATTGAGCTGCCGATCATGCTCGCTTACTGTTCCGCCATGCGGAACAAGAGGGTGGTTCTCGGGGTCGCCGGGGCGGTGGTCCTGGCGGTGCTGGCCGGCGGGGGCATCGCATGGGCGGTCCGCTCGGGGTCGGACAAGCCCACGGCAACGCCGGCGCCTTCGGCCTCGGTCGCCGTCACGGCCTCGCCCACCGAGGAGGTCAAGCCGGGCGCCGACATCACCGGCCCGCTCGACCTCGTGCTGGTCGGCGTGGACACCCGGGTCTCCATCCCCGGCTGGGAGCCGCACGCCGACGCCATCATGCTGCTGCACGTCGAGCCCGGGCTCGACTCGGCCTATCTCTACTCGTTGCCCCGCGACCTGCGGGTGAAGATCCCGGGCAACGGCACCCACAAGCTCACCGAGGCGATGAGCCGCGGCTCCCGGGTCAAGGGCAGCGACGAGCCCAGCGTGGAGAAGGGCTACGAGCTGCTGACCCGGTCGATCCGGGAGTACACCGGGATCAAGGAGATCCAGGCCGGGGCGATCCTCAACTTCGGCGGCCTCGACAAGATGACCGACCTGCTCGGCGGGGTCGACCTGGTCGTCGATCAGAAGGTCAAGTCACGCCACCGCAAGCCGGACGGGTCGATGCGCCCGCTCTCGGGCGGCGAGTACTCCGGGCCGCAGGCCGTCTACCAGCCCGGGCGTCGGCACCTGGTGGGCTGGCAGGCGATCGACTACGCCCGGCAGCGCTACGGGTTGCCCGACGGCGACTACGACCGGCAGCGCCACCAGCGGCAACTCGTCTCGGCCCTGCTCACCAAGGCGCTCGGCCAGGGGCTGGGCACCGACTCGGCCAAACTGGAGGAGCTGATCGCGGCGCTCGGCGACACCCTCGTCTACTTGGGCGGACGCAAGCCGGTCGAGTACGCGTACGCCCTGCGCGACCTAGCGCCGGCCAAGATCACCCGGGTCAGCCTGCCCGGCAGCGGTGTCGGCCGGGGCAGCGGCTACCTCGGCGAGCAGCTCACCGCCGAGGGCAAGGGTTTCCTGAAGGCGGTGGCCGACGACAAGGCGGCCGCCTACCTGGCCGGCCACCCCAAGCTGGTCGACAAATGAGTCAAGGCTTGGCCGGCTTGCCCTCGGTGAACAGCCAGGACTGGAAGAGGTCGTCGAGCTGCTTACCCGACACCTCTTCGGCCAGGGCGAGCAGGTCATCGGTGCTCGCGTTGCCGTCCTTGTGGTCGCTGGTCCACCGCTGGAGCAGCTGGTCGAACGCGGGATCGCCGATGGCCTTGCGCAGCGCGAACACGGTCATGCCGCCGCGCTGATAAACCGCCTGACCGAAGAGCCGGCCGGCGCCCGGATCGCCGACCTGGCCGGGCTGGTTCCACGGGTACGAGTCGTAGGCGCGGTCGAAGCTCTGCTGCACTGTCCGCTTGCCCTCGTGCTCGTCCCACAGCCATTCCGCGTACGTCGCGAAGCCCTCGTTGAGCCAGATGTCCTGCCACTTCTCCAGAGCCACGCTGTCGCCGAACCACTGGTGGGCCAGCTCGTGCGCGATCACCTGCTCGTTCGGGCCGCCGCTGAAGAACGAGGGGCCGTAGACCGGGCGGCTCTGGGTCTCGAGCGCGTAGCCGATCCGGTTGTCGTCGATCGCCACCCCGCCGTTCGCGTCGAACGGGTAGGGGCCGAACTTCGTGGCCAGGAAGTCGGTGATCTCGCCGGTGGCGGCCACCGACTGCGCGGCCGGTCCGTCGGCGGGCAGTGACTCGGCCACCGCGAGCACCATCGGCTTGCCGTTGTGAGTAGTCGTGGTTACCCGGTATTGCCCGATCACGACCATGGCGAGATAACTGGCCATCGGCGCGCTCTCCGACCAGGACCATGTCGTCCAGCCGCCGGTGCTGCGCTGCGGGCCGGGCACGCCGTTGCTGATCGCCTCGACGCCCTCGGGCACGGTGATCTCGACCTTGAAGGTGGCCTTGTCGGACGGGTGGTCGTTGACCGGGAACCAGGTGCTGGCCGACTCGGGCTGGCCCAGCGCGATCGCGCCGTTCGTGCTCTCGAGCCAGCCGCCCTGCCCGAGGACGGCGCTGCCGAGCTGACCGGGTTTCCCGCCGTACTCGACCACGACGGTGAACGGGCGGCCGTTGACGATGCCGGCGGTGGGGGTGACGACCAGCTCGGCGCCCTCAGCCTTGGCACTCGCCCGCACGCCGTCGACCGTCACGTTCCGGGCGGCCAGCTTGGACAGATCAAGGTTGAACCGGGACAGATCCTGCCGGGCGGTCGCGGTGATCGTCGCCGTACCGGTCAGGACGCCGGTCTTCGGGTCGTACCGCACCTTCACGTCGTACCCGGCGACGTCGTACCCGCCGTTGCCGTACTTCGGAAAATACGCATCCCCGGCGCCGTCGGCGCCGGGGGCGAAGGACGGGGGCGCCGCCGAACTCACTCGCGGCGCCGGCTGCGCGTCGGACGAGCAGCCGGCGACCACCAGAGCGAAGCCGAGCACCCCGGCCAAACCTGCACGCCTCATGGGCGCGAGATTAGCTCCGTTACTTGAGAACTCACCGATCGAGGACCAGGGCCACTTTCTGGAACTCTTTGACGTCGCGGTAGCCGCACTTGGCCATCGCGCGGCGCAGGCCGCCGAAGAGGTTGAGCTGCCCGTCGGGCCGGTTGGCCGGGCCGAACAGCAGCTCTTCCAGCGTGCCGTCGGGCTCGCCGGCGATGCAGAAACCGCCCCGCGGAAGCTGCGGGTGGCTCGCCGACGAGTGCCACCAGGCACCGCCGGCCGGCGCGTCCTCGGCCAGCGAGAGCGGCTCGCCCAGCATCACGGCGTCGGCGCCGCAACCGATCGCCTTCGCGATGTCACCCGAGGTGGAGATGCCACCGTCGGCGATCAGGTGCACGTACCGGCCGCCGGTCTCGTCCAGGTAGTCGCGGCGGGCGGCCGCGGCGTCGGCGATCGCGGTCGCCATCGGCACCCGGATGCCGAGCACGGTGTCGGTCGTCGACCACTCGTCGGCGCCCACGCCGACGATGACGCCGGCCGCACCCGTACGCATCAGGTGCAGCGCCGTCTTGTAATCGGTGCAGCCGCCGACGATGACCGGCAGGTCGAGGTCGGCGATGAACTCCTTGAGGTTGAGCGGCTCGTCCGTCGTGGACACGTGCTCGGCGCTGACCAGGGTGCCCTGGATGACCAGCAGGTCGACGCCCGCGTCGAGCACGACCGGCGCCAGCGCGAGCGTGTGCTGCGGCGACACCCGGACGGCGACGGTGATGCCGCCCTCGCGCATCGTGCGCACCCGCTCGGCGATCAGCTCGGGCCGGATCGGCTCGGAGTAGACCTCCTGCAGGCGCCGGGTGGCGTCGGCGTCCTCGTCGAGCGAGGCCAGCTCCTCCAGTATCTTGGTCGGGTCCTCGTAGCGCGTCCACAGGCCCTCGGCGTTGAGCACACCCAGGCCGCCGAGGCGACCCAGGGCGACAGCGGACTCCGGGCTCATGGTCGCGTCGGACGGGTGCGCGACGCAGGGGATCTTGAAGGGGTAGGCGTCGACGCGCCACTCGGTGGACACGTCGTCCACGTCGCGGGTGCGCCGGCTCGGGACGATGGCGATCTCGTCCAGGTGGTACCCGCGCTGAGCGGTCTTGCCGAGACCGATCTCCACGACGTCACGCATGACAGGACTCTTTCCTAGCGGGAGTGGTAGTTCGGGGCCTCGACGGTCATCTGGATGTCGTGCGGGTGGCTTTCCTTGAGGCCCGCCGCCGTAATCCTGATGAGCTGGCCACGCTGCTGCAAGTCGGGGATCGTCTCGGCGCCCGCGTAACCCATCGCCAGCCGGACACCGCCGACGAGCTGAGCCACCACGCGCGAGAGCGGGCCGCGGTAGGGAACCTGGCCCTCGACCCCCTCGGGAACGAGCTTCTCCTCCGGCACATCATGCTGGAAGTAGCGGTCCTTCGAGTAAGACTTGGCCTGACCGCGCGACTGCATGGCGCCGAGCGAACCCATTCCCCGGTACGACTTGTACTGCTTGCCGTTGACGAAGATCAGGTCGCCGGGGCTCTCCTCCGAGCCGGCCAGCAGCCCGCCCAGCATGACGGTCTCGGCCCCGGCCACGATCGCCTTGGCGATGTCGCCGCTGTATTGAATGCCGCCGTCGGCGATCACCGGGACGCCGAACGGGGCGCACGCGCGCTGCGCCTCCATCACGGCGGTGATCTGCGGGACGCCGACACCGGCCACGATGCGGGTGGTGCAGATGGCGCCCGGGCCGACACCGACCTTGACCGCGTCGGCGCCCGCCTCGGCCATCGCCTTGGCGCCCGCGTAGGTCGCCACGTTGCCGCCCACGATGTCGGTCGGGGTGTCGCGCTTGAGCCGGGCGATCATGTCGAGCACCTGGCGCTGGTGACCGTGCGAGGTGTCCACGATGATCACGTCGACGCCGGCGTCGATGAGGCCCCGGGCCCGCTTGTAGGACTCGTCGCCGACGCCCACCGCGGCCGCGACCCGCAGGCGGCCCTGCGCGTCCTTCGTCGCGTTCGGGAACTGCTCGCTCTTGGTGAAGTCCTTGACCGTGATCAGGCCACGCAGCCGGCCGCTGTCGTCGGTCAGCGGCAGCTTCTCGATCTTGTGACGCTGGAGCAGGGCGAGGGCGTCGTCCTTGCTCACCCCGACCTGCGCGGTGACCAGCGGCATCTTGGTCATCACGTCGCGGACCTTGGCGTTCTCGTCGGTCACGAAACGCATGTCACGGTTGGTCACGATGCCGACCAGGGTGCCGTCGGCGTCGGTGACCGGCACGCCGGAGATGCGGAAACGCCCGCACAGCTCGTCGACCTGACGCAGGGTGTCGTCGGGGCTGCAGGTCACCGGATTGGTGATCATGCCCGACTCGGAGCGCTTGACCAGGTCGACCTGGGTGGCCTGGTCCTCGGCGGAGAGGTTGCGGTGCAGCACGCCGATGCCGCCCTCGCGGGCCATCGCGATCGCCATGCGCGCCTCGGTGACCGTGTCCATCGCCGCGGACAGCAGCGGGATGGTCAGGTCGATAGAGCGGGTGAGCCGCGTCTTGGTGTTGACCCGGCTCGGGACGATGTCCGATTCGCCGGGCTGGAGGAGCACGTCGTCGAAGGTCAGACCGAGCGGAACCGTGCGGGCCGAGTCAGTTTCCACGGAGCATCCCTAAAGCAGAAGACGGAATAGTTCATCGTACCCATCCACACTTCGGCGCCTCGCACGACGGACAGCACGTGCGGGCCAGCACACATCCGCCCGGGGTGAGTACGGTAAGGGGGTGCAAGAAGAGCCGATCGACCCGTTCAACGGCGACCCCACAGACCCGGCCGCCGGTCTCGACGATCCCACCGAGGATGTCGAGTCCGAGCCGCTGACCGAGGCCGAACGGCAGGACGTCCTGGAGGATCTCTCCGACCTGGAGATCTATCAGGCGCTCCTGAGCCCGACCGGCATCCGTGGCCTCGTGATCGAGTGCGAGGACTGCCACGAGCCACACTACTTCGACTGGGATCTGCTGCGGGGAAACCTACGGCATCTGCTCAGCAGCGGTCGCCCGCGCGTGCACGAGCCGGCCTACGACCCGGATCCCGATCACTACGTCACGTGGGAGTACGCGCGCGGCTACGCCGACGGCGTGCACGACACGCTGACCGAGGGCACGGACGAGCCCAAGGATTGAAACGTCCCGATAAATGAAAAAGGGGGCCCGTGGGCCCCCTTCCTCCGTTAAGCCACCAACCCGGCTCGGAAACCGGCCGCTACCGCATGAGCGCGGTCGCGGGCTCCCAGCTTCCGGAAGAGCCGCCGGGCGTGTGTCTTGACGGTGTCCTCCGAGACGAAGAGCTCACGCCCGATCTCGGCGTTGCTCTTGCCGTCGGCCATTCCCCGCAGGACCTGCAGCTCGCGCTCGGTGAGCGTGAGCCGCCGCCCCGCGGGGGCCGGGTCGGCCACACCGACCTGGGTCTCGTTGCCCGGCCAGGCCACCATCGGACGGCCGGTCGCCGGGTCGATCGGGGCGTCGCCACGCTGGGCCGGCACCATCGGCGCGTTGGGCCCGAGCACGGCGGGCACGGCCCCCGCGTTCGGCGAGACCATGCCGAGGCCACCGTTCTGGTAGGCGGCGCGAGCGGCGGTCGAGTTGCTGTTACGGGCGCCACCGGCGACGGTGGCGGGCTGGGCGTTCGCTCCGTTGATCGGCATGCCCTGCGGGCGTACCGGGAGCAGCAGCAGAAGCAGCGCCTTGGCGACGACACTGACCAGATCGTGCTCGACGCCGCGGATGACACCGCGGGCACCGGCGGCGACGGCCGCCGCGGCGACGCGGGGGTCCTCGGCGCCGAAAAGCACGACCTGCGCCTGCGGCGCACGGGCAAGGACGCGACGGGTGAACCCGACGCTGTCGGGACGAGTCACGGCGGTGTCAGCCAGGACCACTTCAGCCGGCCGTTCAGCCAGGCGGATCATGGCCTCGGTCTCGCTGACCGCGGTCCGGACGACGCCGGTCATGCCGAGCCGGGCCGCGGTGGACGCGACGGTCTGGGCCGCCAGCGGGGTACGGACGCACACGAGGACGGTACGCACAGTGATCCTCCTTCTCTCTCAGAGGAGATCACGCGAGGGCCGCAGCATTACGCGCTTTAGATGGAAAAAATGGGAAAGATAGGTATGACTTGCCAGCCCGATGCCATGCGGCTCGAGAAGACATCGACATGGTGCGTGTGAGCCGGGGATCACCGGGGTAACACGGCGGCAGGCCTGAGCAAGGGCCCTCATGACGACACTCCGCGGTGCCGCGCGGGAGGAGGGTGTTTCATGTCGAACGTTCGTAGACTGCCCGGGCCCATTTCCGATCTCTGGGACTGGCAGCGACTGGGGCTGTGCCGGGGTCGGGACAGCGCGCAGTTCTTCCACCCGGACGGTGAGCGCGGGTCGTCCCGCAACCGCCGGGAGGCCAAGGCGAAAAGCATGTGCGGCGCCTGCCCGGTACGGGCCGAGTGCGCCGCTCACGCCCTCGCGGTACGTGAGCCGTACGGGGTCTGGGGAGGCTTCAGCGAAGCGGAGCGGCTGCGGCTGCTCGCGGTCGGCTGGGAAGACCTCGCCGACCGTCATCACGGACGTGTCGACCTTGCTCGGCTCGAGGCCCGGCTGGGCCGGCCCCACAAGTCGGCGGTGCCCGCACAGCGACAGGCTCCCGCGGCCTGACGCCGGTCACCCGGGATCACCATGACGATCCGGTCCCCAGTCGGGGGCCGGCTCGGGTTGTTCGACGGCTCTTCATCAACCGCATCGGTGGACATGCAACCCACCGTATGAGCGACTCGCCCAAGAGTGACGGACGCCTAGTGCGCCCTTCAAGTAACCGGCCTATCAGTCGATCTGCACGGTGATCTGGTGCCAGCCCGAGGCCCCGTCCGGCGCGGGCGAGGCGGGCGTGCTGGTCTGCGTGACACCGGCCCCGTCAGTGGCCCGGACCCGCAGCTTGTGCCCCCCGGCCGAGGCCGGCCACGGATAGCTCCACTCGCGCCAAGTGTCACTGGACACGGTAGCGGCGAGCGTGGCCTCCGCCCAAGGCCCGTCATCGACCTGAACCTCGACTTTCGCGATGCCCCGATGCTGGGCCCAGGCCACCCCGCCCACCACCACGGTGCCCGCGGACCGCGAGGCTCCGTCGCGAGGAGTGTCGATCCGCGACTCGGTCTTGATCGGCGCCTGCTGAGCCCACCCCCGCGGCACCCAGTACGCGTCGAAGTCCTCGAACCGGCTCAGCTCGATCTCGGTGATCCACTTGCACGCGCTGACGTACCCGTAGAGGCCCGGCACGACCATCCGGACCGGAAAGCCGTGGTCGACCGGCAGCGGCTCGCCGTTCATCCCCACCGCGAGCAGTGCGTCCCGCCCGTCCAGGAGCACCGAGGTCGGGCTGCCGCAGGTCCAGCCGTCCACCGCGCGCTGCACCACCTGGTCGGCCCCCGGCAACGGGCCCGCCTCCTCCAGCAGCTCCTTGATCGGCGTGCCGAGCCAGAGCGCGTTCCCGATCAGATCGCCCCCGACCTCGTTGGACACGCAGGCCAGGGTCACGTACCGCTCGATCATCGGCCGCTGCAGCAGCTGCTCCCAGGTGATCGTGATCGGGTTGCGCACCATCCCGTGGATCCGCAGCTGCCAGGTGCTCGGGTCGACCTGCGGGGGAATGAGCGCGGTGTCGATCCGGTAGAAGTCCTTGTTGGGCGACACGAAGGGCGACGCCCCCTCGACCTGCACCCCGGCCGGCAGGGGCGGCGCGGTCTGCCTGGCCGCGGGCAGCACCACCTGCTTGCGGGCCGTCGTCACGGCTTGGCGCGAGGTCAGCCAGCGACCGCCGAGCCCGGAGACCACGGCCACCCCGAAAGAAATGCCCAGACCCTTCAGAAAGACCCGGCGATCATCCCCGTACGTCTCCCGGCCGGGCCCCGGCTCCCCCACGCCGGCCCTGTCGAGCAGCAGTCTCAGCGCCCAGACGGCGAGGCCCGCCCCCACGACCGTCGGCAGCCAGGCGAACGCCCCCGCGTCGTGCCGCGTCTGGGCGGCCGCCACGCCGACCACCGCGAACAGGCCGATCCCGGCCAGCGCCAGCCGCCACGACCGCACCGCGGCCACGCCCAGCCCGAAGGCATAGACCGCCAGCAGCAATGCCGTGCCCACGATCAGGGCCGTCTTGTCGTGCACGCCGAAGACGCGGACGCCGAAATCCTTGACCGGAGCCGGCACGTTGTCGACCACGACACCGCCCACCGCGATCAACGGCGACGAGAGCGGCCCGGTCAGCACCGCCACGACCTCGGCCACCCCGACCGCAACCGCGGCGGCCGCCACACCGGCCGAACCGGCTCGTACCGAAAGCTTCACGGTTCAATCATGCTCGCCAAGACCCACACAACCACCGGCGCAGCGAGCGCAGACCGAAAGCGTCACCGGTCGGTAATAATTTCCCGGCCCGGTCAGGGCTGCCGGAAGCGCCGGAACGACCGGCGGATCCGCCCGAAGAGGCCGCCGGCGGGATTGTTCTGCCGGTCGGCCGGCGACGGCTGGGGAATCTGCTCCGGGTCGCGGGGCGGCTGGTCGATCCGGACGGCGGCCGGGAGCCAGGAGTCCAGCTGCGCGACGGCGGCGGACGCGCCGGCATAGAGGGTCGGCTCGATCCAGACCACGATGCTGTCGGCCCCGATCAGGTGCCGGCCGCCGTCGGGCCAGGCCCGCACCAGCACGCAGTCGGCGAAACGGACGGTGACGCAGTGGGCCGCCGAGGCGATGCTGACGCCCTCGGGCCCGATGATCAGACGCTCGCCCGGTTCCTCCAGCGAGGCGTACTCGGTGCCGGTCACGGCCGACTCGGACCGGTCGGGCGCGGCGGCGAAACCGGCCCAGTCGGCCCGGGTCCGCGGCGTCATCAACAGCCCGCCCGCCCAGGCCGCGGCGGCCACCTCGGCGACCTCGGCCACGCCCACCGCGCGGATCGCGGCGATCGCCTCGTCGGCGTCCTGCACCTCGCGGCCGACGAGCAGGTTGAGGGCCTGCCCGGGCAGCCGGCTGCCCTGCTCCTCGGCGATGCGCATCGTCTCGGTCTGCTTCTTCACCACGGCGGCGACGTCGGCCTCGTCGATCCGGCCCACCCGCAGCGCCGCCAGCACGTCGACGAAGGCGCCGAGCATCGCGCCGTTCTTCTCCGGCAGCGCGTCGGCGACCGCCGTGACCAGGGCGCGGTCGGCCCCGACGGGCTCGTAACCGGCCTGCGCGGTGTAGGAGAACCCACCCTCGTGCCGCAGCTCGCGGAGCATCACCCGGTCGAGCACCCCGGCGAAGACCGCCGAGCCCGGTCCCCTCGGCACCTCGGTGTCCCAGACCAGCATCCCGGAGAACCCCGGGAACCAGGCCGGGGTGACCGGCAGCGCCGAGGAGGGCGCGGGCGGAGACTGCCGTACGCCGGTCGGCAGGTCGAGCCGCAGCCCGGCCGGCACCCGGTCGGCGGCCACCCACAGCACGGCGTTGTCCCGGGTGAAGTAGCGCGCGACCCAGGCCCGCAGCTCGTCCTCGGTGACGGCCGGCAGGCCCCACTCGGGATAGCCGGCCACCCCGTAGTCGCGGGCCCCGTGGCGCCACAGCGGCATCGCGTCGGCCGGACCTCGCGACCGCCCGTTCGCCTCGGCCTGGAGCAGCCCCTTCTCCACCTCGAGCCGCGCCATCGGCAGGTCGCGCAGCGAGGCGCAGACCCCGGTCAGGAACCCGGCCAGCTCCTCCTCGGAGCCCTGCATGTGGAAGAACGTGAACTCGACGCCGGTCGCGCCGTTGTAGTGATAGTCGGCGCCGCTCGTCGAGTGCAGCGCCAGGTGCTCGACCAGGTGGGTGAGGCCGCGCCGGGCCAGCGGCTCGTCGGCGAACCCGACCCGGAACGCCAGCCCGGCGTGGGCCGGCCCGCTGGTCGGGGCCAGCAGAACCGGGACGCCGTCGACCTCGGTCCGCTCGATCATCGGTTCCCTCCGGCCAGTGCCCGGCGACGGTGGTTGTCGACCTGCTCGGCGACGTCGCCGCCCAGATAGGCCCACGGCTGCTCGGTGGCGACGTCGCCGAGCATGGTGAACAGCCGGGCCGCGGTGCGCCGGTCGTTGAGCAGGCTGAAGACGAAGGCGAAGGTGCTGACCGCCTGCACCCAGCCGTAGTCACGGCCGAAGTCGGGGTGCAGCACCGAGCGCTCGGCCGCCTCGCGCAGCTCGTCGCGGACCGGGCCGCCGTTCAGATAGGCGGTGTCCGTGCCGCTGGGCAGCTCCAGCCAGTGCTCGATGTGCGCCTCGGCCACCAGCACGCCCTGGACGGCACCGAGCGGCGCGGCCAGCATCGCCGCCCGGCTGAACGGGTGCACCAGCTCCCAGCTCCCGCTCCACTTGGGGCACAGCGACTGCACCAGGTGCGACTGGGCCGGCAGGTGGTGCGGGTCGACGGCCGCGGTCCGGTCGTAGCGGCGGCGCACCTCGGCCAGGCCGAGCTCGAGCCCGCGGGCCGTCACCGTGCGAGCCGTCCAGAGCGCCGGGTCGCGCGGGTTGCGCGCCACGCCGTCGATCAGCACCGCCTCGGCCTGACGCAGCCAGTCGTGGAAATCCGCGAACTGCTGACCGCTGACGTGCTGCGCCCGGTAGCTCGACCGGATCGCCCAGCCGATGTCGATGAGCCGGTACGCCAGGACGGCCGAGGCCGCCGAGTCCGCGGGATCCCGGTCGAGCACCTCGCGCAGGAAACCCTCGCACCCGGGGTGCTCGCCGGCGATCCGTGCCGCCATCGTCCGGCCGACCGGCGGCATGGTGTCGAGGAGCCGGCGCGCGCCGGCCCAGTCACGCGCCGCCACGCGCTCTCGCACCGCTCTGGCCTCGGGATATGCGGCGGCTCGATCGAGCTTCACCGTCGCTTGTGCAGTCACGGCGGGCAGCATAGATGATTTTGATCATCCGGGCCGCCCGGCGGCCGGGGACGGCCGGCACCGACGACGAAGCCGTTCCGCGAACGGCGGAACGGCCTGTGGTGCGGTCGGGAACGGGAGAATCCCCGTACCGCATCGTCAGTTGAGCAGTGGATCTTCAAGAAGGTGTTCGAAGGCCAGCTCCGCGGCGCCTATCAAGGCTGCGTCGTCGCCGAGTTCGGGGGTGCGCAGGCGGATGTTCTCGCGGCAGGCCGGGAGGGCGATGGCGTTGAGGCGGCTGCGGATCTGGGCCGCGGCCACCAGGTAGACGTCACGCAGGGTGCCGCCGAAGATGACGGCCTCGGGGTTGAAGATGTTGACCAGGTTGCCGACGCCGAAACCGATCCACTCGCCCACCTGGCGGACGGCGAACTGGGCCTGGCTGTCCCCGCGCATGGCCGCGTCGACGACGTCCAGCACCGCTTCGCGCCCCGTCCGGTCACCGCGACCGGCGTGCTTGAGCAGCGCGTACTCGCCGATCTCGGTCTCCCAGCACCCGCGCGAGCCACAGCTGCACTCCCGGCCGTAGGGGTTGACCACCATGTGGCCGACCTCGCCGCCGTAACCACCGTGCCCGGCCACCCGGCGGCCGTCGACGATGATGCCGGCGCCCACCCCGACGTCGCCGTAGAGGTAGATGACGTTGTCGCAGCCCGCCGCCGCGCCACGGCCGTGCTCGACCAGCGCGGAGACGTCGGCGTGGTTACCCACGGTGAGTTTGCCGATATCGCCGATCGCGGCCCGGAGCGCGGCGCCGACCGGTTCCTCGACCCAGCCGATCGTCGGAGCCAGACGCACCACGCCGTCGTTGCGGCGCACCATGCCGGCCACGGCCACGCCGGTGCCGACGTAGCGGGCGTCGCCGGGCATGTCGGCCCGCATCTCGCGGATGAACGCGGCCAGCGGCTGCACCGCGTCGAGCACCTGCATGCCGCGCGGACGGGGGGTCTCACGGCGGTCCAGGATGTGGCCGCCGAGGCCGACCCGGGCCGCCCGCAGACGGTCCACCTCGATGCTCAGCGCGTACGCGAACACCTTGGACGACTCGGGCCGGACGACCAGCGACGGTCGCCCGGCCCGGCCGGTCTCTCGTGGTGCCGCCTCGGTGACCAGCCCTGCGGTGGTCAGCTCGGCGGTCAGTGCCCCGATGGTGCTGCGGTTCAGGCCGAGCCGGCTGGTGAGTTCCGCCCGGGACGTCGCTCCGTGCACATGTACGTACCGGAGCAGCGTCCCGAGATTGTGCCGGCGAACCTCCTCCTGGCTGGGGCCGGCTCGCATCAGCGGGCCGTCCCCGGTTCCAGGTGGCTGTCGTTCATCGGTTGCCGGTTGCGGCCGCTCTGCGCCGGGCCAGGGCGTCAACGCTCGCGGCGACCAGCAGGATCAGGCCGGTCACGATGTATTTGGTGCCGGAGCTGAAGCCCATCAGGCCCATGCCGTTGTCGATGACGGCGATCACGGCGCCACCGATGACGGCGTTGATGATCTTGCCCTTACCGCCGAAGAGGCTGGTGCCACCGATGACGGCCGCGCCCACCGAGTACAGCAGGATGTTGCTGCCGCCGGTGTTCGGGTCGACCGAGCTGGCCCGGCTGACGGCCATGATGCCGCCGATCGAGGCCATGAACGAGCCGATCACGAAGACCGAGATGCGGATCCGGTCGACCGGGATGCCGGCGCGACGGGCCGCCTCGGTGTTGCCACCGACCGCGTAGACGTGCCGGCCGTAGCTGGTGCGGCCGAGCACGAAGGTCCACAGGACCAGGAAGAACCCGATGATCGGAACGACGATCGGCACGCCCTTGAGCGAGTTGATCGCCGGGTTGATGGCGCGCTCCTGGGTGAGGATCGCGGTCGCGACCAGCAGCAGCACGGCGAGACCGCCGACGCGCAGCAGCACGATGCCCATCGGGTCGGTGACCAGGCCTCGCTTGGCCCGGCTGCGCACCTGGTTGAGCTGCGCGGCGGCGTAACCCACAACCGCGGCGATGGCGAGGATCCAGCTCCACGTCACCGACAGGTTGTCGTTGTTCAGCGAGTTGAAGAACTCGTTGCGGGTGGAGATGTTGGTGCCGCCGCCCAGCAGCACGAGCAGCAGGCCCTGGAAGCCCAGGAACGCGGCCAGGGTGACGACGAACGACGGAATGCCGATCTTCGCGACCATGAAGCCGAGCACGAAGCCGATCACGATGCCGGTGACCAGCGCGGCCGGGATGGCGGTGTACCAGTCCCAGCCGTGGTTGGTCAGCAGGATCGCGACGACCGCGCCGCACACACCACTGGCGAAACCGGCCGAGAGGTCGATCTCACCGAGCAGCAGGACGAAGATCAGGCCCATCGCGATGAACACGACCTGCGCGCTCTGGTTGAACAGGTTCGCGAAGTTGAGCCCGCTGAAGAACGTGTCCCGGGCGATGCCGAAGATCAGGCTCAGCACGATCAGGCCGAGGATGGCCGGCAACGCACCCAGGTCGCCGCCGCGGACGCGGCCCCAGTAGTCGTTGATGTAGCTGGAGACGGTCGGCTTGATGACCTTGACGCCGCCGGCCGTGGTGGTCGTAGTGGTGGTCACTTGTCGCCTCCCGGCGTGATGTCGACGACGTCCCCGCCGAACTCCGAGGCGGCGGGCTTCTCGGGAGGGAGACCGATGTTGCCGCTGCGCCCACCGGTGATCAGCTCGACGATCTGCGAGTGAGTCACGTCGGTGGTCTTGACCTGGGCCGCCATCCGGCCGAGGTAGAGCGCCGCGATCCGGTCGGAGACCGCGAACACGTCGTTCATGTTGTGCGAGATCAGCACGACGCCGAGGCCCTGGTCGGCCAGGCGGCGCACGAGCTCGAGCACCTGGGCGGTCTGCGCGACGCCGAGGGCGGCGGTCGGCTCGTCCAGGATGACGACCTTGGAGTTCCAGAGCACCGCCTTGGCGATCGCCACGGTCTGTCGCTGCCCACCGGAAAGGCTGGCGACGAGCTGCCGCAGCGACTTCAAGGTGCGCACCGAGAGGCTGGCGAGGGCGTCGCCGGCCATCTGTTCCATGGTCGGCTCGTCGAGCACGATGCCGCGCTTCTTCTCCCGGCCCAGGAACATGTTCTGGACGACGTCCAGGTTGTCGCAGAGCGCCAGGTCCTGATAGACGACCTCGATGCCCAGCGCGGAGGCGTCGCTCGGGCTGTGGATGGCCACCTGGTTACCGTCGAAGGTCACCGTGCCCGAGTCGATCGTGTAGATGCCACTGATGCACTTGACCAGGGTCGACTTGCCGGCGCCGTTGTCGCCGACCAAGGCGGTGACCTCGCCGGGGTAGACGCTCAGGCCGACATCGTGCAGGACCTGAACGGGACCGAAGCCTTTGTTGATCCCGTTGAGCTCCAAGAGGGGTGTCGCGGCCACGGTGGTTCTCCTTCGCTAAGTGACCGGGTTCGCCGCCCGAGGCGCGAGGCCGGGGCGGCGGATTGGGGGGAAAACCCAACTCCGGCGCCGCCCACACCCCCGTGACCGGGGGGTGAACGGCGCCGTCGTCAGTTCGGGTCTAGCCCGTCATCAGTTGAGGGTTTTTCAGCTGATTCCCGCGTCGGTGCAGGCCTTGGCGAAGTCGGCGGTGCAGACCGCGTCCTTGGTGACGAAGCCATCAGCGATGACCTCCTTGACCGAGTCCTTGGTGATCGACTGCGGGTCGAGCAGCACCGACGGGACGTTGGCCTTGGACTCGGGGTCCGTGGTGGTGCCGGTGGCCGTCGTGGGCTTCTCACCCTTGGCCAGCGAGATCGCCAGACCGGCGGCCGCGTCGGCCTCCTTCTTGATCGCCTTGTAGACCGTCATGCACTGGTCGCCGGCGAGGATGTTCTGCAGACCCTGAACGGTGGCGTCCTGGCCGGTGACCGGGACCTGGCCGTTCAGCTTGTTCTTCTTCAGAACCGAGATGGCCGCGTTGCCGAGACCGTCGTTCGCCGCGAGGACGCCCTTGATCTCCTTGTTCGAGGTCAGCATCTGCTCGAAGATGGTGCCGGCCTGCGCGTTGTCCCAGTCCGGAACGTCCTCGTTCGGGCCCTTGGTGAAGGTGCCGTCGGCGTACTTCGGGTCGAGGACCGAGTTGTAGCCCTGCGCGAACAGCGTCGCGTTGTTGTCGGTCGGGGAGCCGTTCAGCTCGGCGACGACGGGCTTGGTGAGCTTCTTCTCGGTGAGGCAGTCGACCAGACCCTGGCCCTGCAGCTCGCCGACCTTGACGTTGTCGAACGACACGTAGTAGTCCGCGCCGCCGCTCAGCGTCAGGCGGTCGTAGTCGATCGTCGCGATACCGGCCTTCTTGGCCTTCTCGAGGACGGCCTTACCGGTGCCGGAGTCGAGGTTGACGATCATGAGGACCTTGACGCCGCTCGAGATCATGCCGTCGGCGATGGTCTGGAACGCCGTCTTGTCACCCTGCGCGTTCTGGATGTCGGCGGTGATGCCGGCCGCCTCGAACGCCGCCTTGAGGAACTTGGGGTCGTCGGTGCCCCAGCGCTGCGAGCTCTTGGTGTCCGGCAGGATGACGCCGACCTTGCCGGTGCTCGAGCTGCCGCTGCTGCTGCCGGAGTCGCTGCTGCTGTCGTCGCCGCAAGCGGCCATGCTGCCGGTGGCCAGGAGGCCAACCGCGGCAAGGGCGAACAGTCCCTTACGCATTCCTAGTGTCCTTTCGGGTAAATCCGGAGCTACATCGGATTCAGTGGTGTGCGCTGCGGGAGTGTCGCTCCCCGAGACGCCGAGTAATCGAGAGCTAGTTTGTTGTGTCCGGCAACGTATTCCCGTTGCGGCCGGTTACACAAGCGGTGCCGCCGGCCTATCTGGTAACCCGGCATAACAATCCGGCAACACGGCGGTGATACGGGGAGAGCAGCCCTGGCCAGGGCCGGGGCCCTTCCGCCGGATGGTCGCTGACGTGTCTCACAAAGTGACGCTAAGTCAGGTCGATGCCCGATCTGCACCGTTCTCAGGAGAAAGATCCTCCTGGCCCGTAACGTTGTCGTAACGGCTCTCGAACTGCCGGGCTATTTGTCGCTTACGTCCGGATATTGGCGGTTGCCGCCTCGCTCAGCCGAATCAGATCGGCCGGCGCCAGAGCGAGCTGCAGACCGCGACGGCCGGCCGAGACAAACATTTGATCAAGAGCGAGCGCCGAGGCGTCGACCACCGTGGGCAGCCTTTTGCGCTGCCCCAGCGGGCTGATCCCACCACGGACGTAACCGCTGCTCCGCTCGGCGGCGGCGCGCTCGGCGAGGATTGCCCGCTTGCCCCCGGCCGCCTGCGCGAACGCCTTGAGATCGAGGTCGCCGGTCACCGGCACCACGGCGACCGCCAGCGCGCCGTCGACCTCGGCGATCAGCGTCTTGAAGACCCGCTCCGGCCCGATGCCCAGCGCCTGCGCCACCAGCGCACCGTAGTTCGGAGCGTCGGACGACACGTCGTACGGGTGCAGGGTGTGCTCGACCTTCTGCGCGGTCAGCAGCACGGTGGCCGGCGTGCTCTTTGCCATGGGCCGGACGCTACTCCCGCGGTTTGTCTGCCCTTTCTTCCTCCCCCGACGTGGTCAGATCGGGCGACAGAGCAGCACGGTGGGGGCGCCGGCGACCCTGGTCAGCACCAGCGAGGCCGCCGCGGGGCCGGACAGTCTCAGGTCGCGGCGCAGTTGCTCCGGTTCGAGGGCCGAGCCGCGCTTGCGGATCTCCAACCGGCCCACGCCACGCTCGCGCAGCAACGTGCGCAGCCGCTTGAGCGAGAACGGCAGCACGTCGGTGACCTCCAGCCGGCGGGCGTACGGGGTGTCGGCCGGCTCGTCGGTGTAGACGTACGCGATCTGGGGGTCGGCGATCCGGCCGTTCACCGTCTCGGCGAACTCGGCGACCAGGTGCGAACGGACCACGGCCGGATCAGGGTCATAGAGGTACGCCCCCACGGCGCCGACCGGTGCCTTGCGGTCGCCGGTGCCGATCAGGCGGTCACCGGCGGGCAGCAGGCTGGCCCGGCGCAGCACCTCGGCCAGCGGTCCGCACCAGAACGCCGCCTCGACCAGATCACCGCCGACGCTGACCCACTCCCCCTCGGCGCCCGGCGGCAGCAACTCGTGATCGATGCCGGGAGCCAGCTTGAGCACCGTGCGCGGCACCCGCTCGGGCAGGGCGGCGATGAAATCCCAGGGCGGCGAGTACGACCGGGGGTCGAAGACGCGACCCCGGCCGGCTCGGCGACGGGCGGGGTCGGCGAAGACGGCGTCGAACTGCTCGACCGGCACCGTGGTGGCGTCGGCGCACTCGACCGTGACCCGGTCGGCCAGGCCCAGCGCCCGCATGTTGGCCGCGGCGATCTCGGCGGTGGCCGGGTCGGCGTCGACGGCGTGCACCCGGATGCCGGCGCGGGCGGCGGCGATCGCGTCCGAACCCAGTCCGCAGCCGAGATCGGCCAGGGTCGTCACTCCGGCGGCGGCGAGCCGGGCCGCCCTTCTCCGCGCGACGATGGCCCGGGTCGCCTGCTCGAGACCGGCTCGGGTGAAGAACATCAGGGCCGCGTCCGGGCCGAACTTCGAGGCCGCGCGGCGTCGCAGATCGACCTGCGTCAGCGCGGCCGCGGCCAGCTCGGGCGGGATGCCCCGGGCACGCAGGGCGGAGGCGGCGGCGAGCGGGTCGCCCGCGGCCACCTCGCTCGCGTTCGCCAGGGCGTTCACCCCTTCGGGCGTACGCAATCGGGCGGTTGACTCAGGCGTCACGCAGGCATTCTCCACGGGGCGTTTTGATTGGCACTCTGGTTGACGGAGTGCTAGTTCCGGCCTAATCTCCGAATTAGCACTCTCAACATGAGGGTGCCAGCCGCGCGACCATCCGGGCGCGCGGTCAGGCACCAGGCGGACCGGCACCCGCGACGACGGCCCCGCCCGGTGGCATGAGGCAGCAGAGCTGCATTTCCGCTCTGGCCGGCCAGACCATGGCCGGCGAAACGATACCCAGGAGGGTATGCCCGTGACTACCGCGACCAAGGTTGCGATCAAGCCGCTCGAGGACCGCATCGTGGTCCAGGCGAACGAGGCTGAGACGACCACCGCGTCCGGCATCGTGATCCCCGACACCGCCAAGGAGAAGCCGCAGGAGGGCACCGTCCTTGCTGTCGGCCCCGGCCGCATCGACGACAAGGGCAACCGCATCCCGGTTGACGTCCAGGTCGGCGAGACGGTTCTCTACTCGAAGTACGGCGGCACCGAGGTCAAGTACGCCGGCGAGGAGTACCTGGTGCTCTCCGCCCGCGACGTCCTCGCGGTCATCGAGAAGTGACCTACTGACAGTGCTGATCGCCCTGACCCACGTTCGTGGGTCAGGGCGTTGGTGCGTGAAGGGACCAATAAATGGCGAAGATTCTCAGCTTCTCTGACGACGCCCGGCACCTGCTGGAGCACGGCGTCAACACGCTCGCCGACACGGTCAAGGTCACCCTCGGCCCGCGCGGCCGCAACGTCGTCCTGGACAAAAAGTTCGGCGCGCCCACGATCACCAACGACGGCGTCACCATCGCCAAGGAGATCGAGCTCACCGACCCGTACGAGAACCTCGGCGCGCAGCTGGTCAAGGAGGTGGCGACCAAGACCAACGACGTCGCCGGCGACGGGACCACCACGGCGACCGTGCTCGCCCAGGCGCTGGTGCGCGAGGGTCTGCGCAACGTGACCGCCGGGGCCAACCCGATCGGCCTCAAGCGCGGCATGGACCTGGCCGCCGAGGCCGTCTCCAAGGCGCTGCTGGCCAAGGCGGTCGAGGTCGACGATCACAAGTCGATCGCGAACGTGGCCACCATCTCGGCCCAGGACGCCACGATCGGCGAGCTCATCGCCGAGGCGATGGACCGGGTCGGCCGCGACGGTGTCATCACCGTCGAGGAGGGCTCGGCCATGCTGACCGAGCTCGAGGTCACCGAGGGTCTGCAGTTCGACAAGGGCTTCATCTCGCCCAACTTCGTGACCGACGCCGAGTCGCAGGAAGCCGTCCTCGAGGACGCGCACATCCTGATCACGACCCAGAAGATCTCCAGCATCGAAGAGATGCTGCCGCTGCTGGAAAAGGTGCTTCAGTCCGGCAAGCCGCTGGTCATCATCGCGGAGGACGTCGAGGGCCAGGCCCTGTCCACCCTGGTGGTCAACGCGCTGCGCAAGACGCTGAAGGTGGTCGCGGTCAAGGCGCCCGGCTTCGGCGACCGGCGCAAGGCGATGCTGCAGGACATGGCCATCGCCACCGGCGGCGAGCTGATCGCGCCGGAGCTCGGCTACAAGCTCGACCAGGTCACCCTCGACATGCTGGGCACCGCCCGGCGCGTCGTGGTCGACAAGGAGAACACCACCGTCGTCGACGGTGGCGGCAAGAAAGCCGACCTCACCGACCGGGTCTCGCAGATCCGCAAGGAGATCGAGGCCTCCGACTCCGACTGGGACCGCGAGAAGCTCCAGGAGCGGCTCGCCAAGCTCTCCGGCGGCATCGCGGTGATCAAGGTCGGTGCCGCGACCGAGGTCGAGATGAAGGAGCGCAAGCACCGCATCGAGGACGCCATCGCGGCGACCAAGGCTGCGGTCGAGGAGGGCACCGTCCCCGGCGGCGGCGCCGCCCTGGCCCAGGTGGCCAAGGAGCTCGACGGTGGTCTGGGCCTCACCGGTGAGGAAGCGATCGGCGTCGCCATCGTCCGCAAGGCGCTGGTGGAGCCGCTGCGCTGGATCGCGCAGAACGCCGGCCACGACGGTTACGTCGTGGTGGGCAAGGTCGCCGAGCTGGGCTGGGGCCACGGCCTCAACGCGGCCACGGACGAGTACGTCGACCTGGCTGCGGCCGGCATCATCGACCCGGTCAAGGTGACCCGCAACGCGGTCTCCAACGCCGTGTCGATCGCCGCGCTGCTGCTGACCACGGAAAGCCTCGTGGTCGACAAGCCGGCTGCTGCGGAGCCTGCCGCGGGCGGTGGCCACGGCCACAGCCACGGTGGTGGCCACGGCCACCAGCACGGCCCGGGCTTCTGATTTTCCGGCCTGACCAGAAAGGGCGCGCCCCCACCGGGACGCGCCCTTTCCGCGTCCCGGCCCTCCTCGCGGGCATCGCACTCCCGGTTCCGGGGAGTGCCCCGGGCTGCACGGCAGCGGTAGCCCCCCGCCTGCACGCGTGACCGCCCCGCCTGCACGCCGAAACCAGCGCCGGCCCTGGTCGGGGGCGCTCTTAGCCGACTATCTATCGCTCGGTCAGCGGGCGGCGCCGGCCCGGGCCGGGTCGTCCTGGGCCGGGTCGGGGACGCGCTCGCCGTGCCACGAGCGCCACAGGGCCGCGTAGGGGCCGTTCGCGGCGACCAGCTCGTCGTGGGAGCCCAGCTCGGTGATGCGGCCGTCCTCGACGACGGCCACCCGGTCGGCGTCGTGGGCCGAGAACAGACGGTGGGCGATCGCGACGACCGTGCGCCCGTGCAGCACCGCGGCCAGCGACCGTTCCAGGTCGCGCGCCGCCCGCGGGTCGAGCAACGACGTCGCCTCGTCGAGCACCAGCGTGTGCGGGTCGGCGAGCACGAGCCGGGCCAGCGCCAACTGCTGCGCCTGGGCCGACGACAGGGGGTGTCCGCCCGCCCCGACCACGGTCTCGAGCCCCTCGGGCAGGGCCTCGGCCCACTCGATCGCGTGCACGGCGGCCAGCGCCGCCCGCACCTCGTCGTCGGCCGCACCGGGACGCACCATCGCGATGTTGTCGCGCACCGTGCCGATGAAGACGTGGTGCTCCTGCGTCACCAACGCCACCTCGGTGCGCAGCCGGTGGAGCGGCAGGTCGTGCAGCGGCACCCCACCCACCGTGATCGTCCCGCCGTTCGGCTCGTGCACCCCGGCCAGCAACCGGCCCAACGTCGACTTGCCCGCCCCGGACGGCCCGACCACGGCGAGCCTCTCCCCCGGTTCGAGGGTCAGGTCGATGCCGTGCAGCACCTCGCGACCGGCCACATAGGAGAAACGGACGTCGCGCACCTCGATGCGCGCGCCGGCGGGCTCGGCGTCGCGGCCGGGCGGCTCGTCGCCGGGGTCGGCCGCCACCCCCAGCAGGCGGGCCAGCGAGGCCGCGCCCACCTGCACCTCGTCGAGCCAGCCGAGCAGCCGGTCGAGCGGATCGATCAGCAGCTGCACATAGATCACCGCGGTCGTCAGCTGGCCCAGCGAGACCGAGCCCTGCAGATAGAGCCAGCCACCCATCAGCAGCGTCGCCACCACCGGCAGCACGTAGCTCACCTCGATGACCGGGAACCACACCGTACGCAGGAACAGCGTGTATTTCTCGGCGACCCACGACGCGCGCAGGTCGCCGTCGGAGCGCTCGATCCGCTGCTGCTCGCGACGCAGCGCGTCGACCGTGCGGGCGCCCTCGACCGTCTCGGCCAGACCGTCGGTCACCGTCGAATAGACCGCATTTTGCCGAAGGTAGCCCTGCGGGGCGCGTCGCAGATACCACTTCGTGCCGACGACGATGATCGGCACGGCGATCAACAGCGGCAGCGCGAGAAGCGGCCCGGTGAGGACCAGCGCGCCGACCACCAGCGCCACCGTCAGCAACGCGATCATCGTCTCGGGCACGGCCAGCCGGACGCACCGCGACAGGGCGTCAACGTCGCGCGTCGTGCGGGTCAGCAGATCACCGGAGCCGGCTCGCTCCACGGTGGAGAGCGGCAGGGCCAGAACCCGCTGGACGAACTCTTCCCGCAGGCGGGCCAGCACCTGCTCGCCGAGCCGGGCCGACGCCAGATAGGCGAACCGGGTCAGCACGGCCTGCAGCACGACGAACGCGGCGATCGTCGCGGCCAGCCGGTCGACGACGCCGACGCCCTGGCCGTGCCGGATCGCCTCGACCAGGTCGCCGAGCAGGCGGGGCCCGACCAGCCCGGCCACGGCGGCCAGCACGTGCAGCACCAGCATGAGGACGAGGGCCCGGGGATAACGCCGGAAGAGATCGCGGGCATAACGCCGGACCTGGGCGGTGTCGGCCACCGGCAACAGGTTGCTCACGAGTCCTCCTCTCGCAGGACGGTGCGGGCATAGGCCGGTTCGCTGGCGAGCAGCCGGTGGTGGCTGCCGTCGGCAGTCACCCGGCCGTGCTCGACGAAGAGCACCCGGTCGGTGCGGTCGAGCACCAGCGGGCTCGACGTGCAGATCACTGTGGTGCGCCCCGGCCGGGCGGCGGCCAGCCGGTCGGCGATGCGCGCCTCGGTGTGCGCGTCGACCGCGCTGGTCGGTTCGACCAGGATCAGCGTGTCGGGGTCGGCGACCAGCGCGCGCACCAGGCGCACCCGCTGTTGCTGCCCGCCCGAGAACGTGCGGCCCCGCTCGGCGACCTCGCTGTCGAGCCCGTCGGGCAGCGCCTCGACGATGTCGGTGGCGGACGCCGTGTGCAGCGCGGCCGGCAACCGGCCGTCGCCGCCCGGGTCGAGGTCGGACCGCAGCGGGCCGGTGAACAGCCGGGCGTCGTTGTCGGCGACCAGCACCCGGTCGCGCACCGTGGCCAGCTCGAACTCGCCGAGCGGAACCCCGTCGACGGTGGCGCCGTCGGCATAGCGGCCCAGCCGGTCGGCGATCGCGGCGGCGTCGGCGGGCACGGCCGCGACGATCGCGGTGATCTCGCCGGGCCGGATCGTGACCCCGGACGCGGGATCGGCGAGCTCGCCGGCGAACCGCTCGGCCGGCACCGGCGCCGCCGGGTCGGGCAGATCGGTCACCGAGCGCAGCATCGTCACGACCCGGCGGGCCGAGACGTGGCCGCGGGTCAGCTTGTCGATCGCCTCGGTCAGCTGCCGCAACGGCGTGACCAGAAAAGCCGCATAGGCATAGAAGGAGACCAGCTGACCGACGGTGATCTGGCCATCGAGCGCGAAGCGCGCCCCGAGCCAGGTGACCAGCACCAGGAAGACACCGGGCAGCAGCACCTGTGCCGCTTCGAGCAGCGACTCGACCCGGGCCGTGCGCACCCCGGCCGCGCGCAGCACCTGCGACTCTTGCCGATAGCGCTCGCCCATCACCGCCTCGCCGCCTATGCCGCGCAGCACCCGCAGACCGCCGACCAGGTCGGCCGCGCGCCCGGTGAGCAGGCCCTGCTGCTCGCGGGTGGCCTGCTGGCGGTGGTGCAGCGGACGGATCAGCAGCGCGACGATCGCCATCAGCAGCGGCACCCCGATGATGACCACGAGGCCGAGCGGCACCGAGGTGGTGATCAGGATGACGCTGACGGTGATGACCGCGATCAGCGAACCGGTGCCGCGGGCGGTGATGTCGACCGCCGACCCGATCTGGCGGATGTCGGACGTGCCGATCGCGACGACCTCGCCGGTGTCGAGCCGGCGGGAGAGCGCCGAGCCGAGCCGGCCGGCGTGGCGGACCGTGACCTGGACGGTGGTGAACATGCTGCCGACGAAGTTGACGACCGCGAACCGATGACGGCCGATGCCGAACGCGGACTGGCCGATGCCCACCGCGAGCAGCACGAGGCTCCAGATCAGCAGGCCCCGGCGGTCGCGGTCGGTGGCGGCGTCGATCGCCTGGCCGACCACGGCGGGCACGAAGGCCTGGCAGAGCATCCACAGGATGGCCAGCGTGATCGCCGCGTAGACCGAGCGCCAGTAACGCCGGACCAGCCACCGCAGATAGCCGATGGGTGATCGTTTGTCGGGTAGGCCGGGATCGGCGTCGGGGAGGTTCTTCATCAGAGCCCCGACGTTACGGGCGGGGTACGACAGTTCGCGACGCGATTTCGCGGCCGCGACGAGCTAGCGGTCGACCGGGCTGAAGTCCCAGACGTGGGCCGAGCGGGCGATCAGCTTGGGCGGCGGCGCGGGCAGGTTTTCCGGGCTGTGCCGCCACTTCGAGATGACCACGATGCGGTTGTCGGTGGACGAGTAGACCTCGCTCGACACGTGCTGCGGGAGCACCTCGACGCGCGGCAGCGCCACGTCGCAGACCCAGGTCAGCAGCTCGTCGAAGCTGCTCGGCTGAGCACGTATCTCCCACATCCGCGCGATCATGTTCGCTTCCTACCCCGCCACGCTGACCGCGGTCAATGGCATCGCGGAATCGGCAGGCAGATCGAGACGGCTCGGGGCAATCCCGGCCGCGACCAGCCGGGAGCCGAGCGCCGCCACCATCGCGCCGTTGTCCGTGCACAGCGCGGGACGCGGCA
>CBDCJN010000025.1:0-52276 GCA_965217855.1 Actinoplanes sp.
ATGTCGGCTACCCTCGCGGGATCGATCAGCCTTCCCCCGAGGAGACCGAGTCCCCATGCACCGAATCTCCCTGCGCCGGTCCCTCGCTGCCTGCGTGGCGCTGGGCGCGCTGGCCCTGACGGCCGCCTGCTCCGACGACGCCGGCTCGCCGGCCGGCCCGGCCCCTGCCGCCGGCGGGAGTGCCGCGGCCGTCCCGCCGGCCCCGGTCGACCCGTCGGTCGCCGCCTCGGCTGACGCCGCGCTGGCCGGCAACACCAAGGAGATCTGCGCCCAGGCCGAGCGGGCGAGCACCACCTTCGGCGAGATCTTCATCGCCGACCTCAAGCTGCAGATCGAGGCGGCGAGCAAGGGCGCGGCGGCCAAGCAGCAGGCCACCCAGAAAATCGCACGTGACGTCCAGAACTATTCATTCGCGCTGGCCGACATGGCCGGGCTGACCACCGATCCGACCCTCAAGAAGGCGCTGACCCAGATGAGTACGCAGGTCAAGGCGCTGAAGGGGGACATCGCCAAGATCAACTCCGAGAAGATGTCGGAGCTGACGGCTACCCTGGACAAGGCTTGCGGCCGAGGCTGACCGCAACCCCGGTTTGGGAACTGCGCCGCTGATGAAGTACGATTTCGGACGGCGCTTTTTCCAGGTGCCGTGTTCCTGTGCCCGCCCCTCGGGCGAGAGCCGGGACCTCAGCTTCATCCGCCAAGCAGCGTTGTTCGCTGCGTAAGTCTGCAGGGAGTCCGCGTCCGATGTACGCGATCGTCAAGACCGGCGGCAAGCAGTACAAGGTTGCCGAGGGCGACGTGATCGAGGTCGAGAAGCTCGCGGGCGTGCCCGGCGACTCTCTGAAGCTCGCCGCGGTCCTCCTCGTCGACGGTGACAACCTGGTGACCGACGCGGCCAAGCTTGCCAACGTTACGGTGTCCGGCGAGATCGCCGAGCACACCAAGGGTCCGAAGATCCGGATCCACAAGTTCAAGAACAAGACCGGTTACCACAAGCGCCAGGGGCATCGTCAGCCGCTGACCCTCGTCAAGGTGACCGGCATCAAGAGCGGGAAGTAGGACCACTCATGGCTCACAAAAAGGGTGCATCCAGCTCCCGTAACGGTCGTGACTCCGCCGCTCAGCGGCTGGGCGTGAAGCGTTTCGGTGGCCAGCTGGTCAACGCCGGCGAGATCCTGATCCGCCAGCGCGGCACAAAGTTCCACCCGGGCGAGCTCGTCGGCCGTGGCAGCGACGACACCCTGTTCGCCCTGGCGAACGGCAACGTCCTGTTCGGCACGAAGCGCGGCCGCAAGACCGTCAGCATCGTTCCGGCGGGTGTCGCGGCGGCGGAGTAAGTTTTTTCCTGAGCGGGCCGCGGACCTCCGGGTCCGTGGCCCGCTTTGCTTTTTCGCCGGGCGTCTCTCCGGTGTGATGAGGAGTTGAGCAGTGACCACGTTCGTCGACCGAGTCGTGCTGCACCTGCAGGCGGGTGACGGCGGGCACGGCTGCGTCTCGGTGCGCCGCGAGAAGTTCAAGCCGCTCGGCGGGCCCGACGGTGGCAACGGCGGGCACGGCGGCGGCATCACCCTGAGGGTCGATCCGCAGCTGCACACGCTGCTCGACTTCCACTTCCACCCGCACGTCAAGGCCTCCAACGGGGTCGGCGGCGCCGGGGCGAACAGGGACGGCGCCAACGGCAAAGAGCTCGTGCTCGATGTGCCCGACGGCACGGTCGTGCTGAACGCCGAGGGCGCGGTGCTGGCCGACCTGATCGGCGCCGGCACCACCTTCGAGGTGGCTCGCGGCGGCCGCGGCGGCCGGGGCAACGCCTCGCTGGCCAACACCCGCCGCAAGGTGCCGGGCTTCGCCGAGCTGGGCGAGCCGGGCGACAGCCTCGACGCGGTCCTCGAGCTCAAGAGCGTGGCCGACGTGGGCCTGGTCGGCTTCCCGTCGGCCGGCAAGTCGTCGCTGATCTCGGTCATCTCCGCGGCCAAGCCCAAGATCGCCGACTACCCGTTCACCACGCTGGTGCCCAACCTCGGCGTGGTGCAGGCGGGTGACCAGACGTTCACGGTCGCCGACGTGCCGGGCCTGATCCCGGGCGCGGCCACCGGCAAGGGCCTGGGCATGCAGTTCCTGCGGCACATCGAGCGCACCTCGGTGCTGGTGCACGTGCTCGACGCCGCGGCGCCCGAGATCGAGCGTGACCCGCTGGCCGACCTCGACGCGATCGAGGCCGAGCTGGCCGCGTACGGCGGTCTCGAGGACCGTCCGCGCCTCGTGGTCCTCAACAAGATCGACATCCCGGACGGGCGCGACCTGGCCGAGATGGTCCGGCCCGATCTCGAGGCCCGGGGCTTTCGCGTCCTCGAGGTCAGCGCGATCACCCGCGAGGGCCTCAAGGAGCTGGTGTTCGTGCTGGCCGAGACGGTCGCCCAGCACCGTCTGGACAGGCCCGTGCTCGAGCCCACCCGGGAGATCGTGCGCCCGCGCGCGGTCGACGAGACCGGCTTCACGGTCGAGCAGGACGACGAGGGCGTCTTCGTGGTGCGCGGCGCTCAGGTCGAGCGCTGGGTCCGCCAGACCAACTTCGACAACGACGAGGCCGTGGGCTTCCTGTCCGACCGCCTCGACCGCGTCGGCGTCGAGGAGACGCTGGGCAAGAAGGGCGCCAAGGCCGGCGACCCGGTGCGCATCGGCGAGCGCGAGTTCGACTGGCAGCCCAACGCGGGCGAGTACGTGACGGGCCCGCGCGGCACCGACATCCGCCTCGAGGACGAGGACAAGCGGGCCAGTGCGGCCGAGCGTCTCGCCGCCCGCAAGGCCCGGCGCGTGCGCTCGGACGACGAGCTGCTGCACATGTCGGCCGACGGCAAGGTCACCAGCGTGGCCAACGCCAACCGGCCGGTGCTGGTCACCGACTCCGACGATGAGGACGACACCGACGAATAGGGCGTCGTCCAGCTTCGCGCAACCATCCGGAAAGGGTGCGCGCCTAGGGTCACGGCGTGTTGATCGAAGCCCGGCCCGCCCTGGACCCCGAGCTGGCCGCGCTCGTGGCGGCGCAGCAGCATGAGGGCGGCCGCGGGTTCGCCCCCGATGACGCCGCCTATTTCGTGGCGACGGTCGACGGGCGGGCGGTGGCCTGCGGAGCGTGGCAGCCGCTGCCCGAGGCCGGGACGGCCGAACTCCGGCGGATGTATGTGCGCCCGGCCTTCCGGGGCCGCGGCATCGCCCGGCACCTGATCCTCGCCATCGAGGAGGAGGCGCTCGCCGCGGGCCGGCCGGTCATCCGTCTCGGGACAGGCGTCGCTTTCCCCGCGGCGATCGCCCTCTACCAGTCCTCGGGCTACCACCGGATCCCGCGGTTCGGGTCGTACGCCGACGACCCGTCCAGCGTCTGCTTCGAGAAGCGCCTGGCCGCGTTAGTTCAGTAGCCCGATCGCCTCCCGGGTCCGGCGTACGGTCTCGCCCGCGGTCGGTCGCACCGACGCCCGGCCCTCCGCGAGAACCTTGCGGACGTGCCCGGGGTCGTCCGACAGCTCGGCGTGCCGCGCCCTGATCGGCGCCAGCACCGCCTCGACCGCGTCCGTGACCTCCCGTTTCAACCCGCCGTAGGAGCTGAACGGGCCGGGCTCGCGATCGGAGCAGGCGCGCAGGATCGCCAGCAGGTTGGTGACGCCGGGCTGATTCACCGGGTCGTCCCGCACGACGCCGACCGTGTCGGTGACCGCCCGCGAGATCGTCCGGCGGATCATCTCGGGCGGGTCGAGCAACCCGATCCGGCCGGCCGGGGAGGACGAGCTCTTGCTCATCTTGCGGGCCGGGTCGACCAGATCCATGATCCTGGCCGCGCTCTCCGGCCGGATCCCCTCGGGAACGGTGAAGGTCGGGCCGTAGCGGGAGTTGAACCTCGTGGCGATCGTGCGGGCGAGCTCCAGATGCTGGCGCTGGTCGTCGCCGACCGGCACCTGATCGACGCCGTGCACGAGGATGTCGGCCGCCATCAGCACCGGGTAGGTCAGCAAACTCACCCGCACCGGCTTACTGTGCCTGCCGCCGATGCCTGGTCCTTCGGAAGGCACGGAGAACCCGGGCACTTGGGAGGCGGACTTCTCCTTGAACTGGATCATGCGGGCTGCCTCGCCGTAGCCGGTGACGCATTCGAGCAGGTAGTGCAGCTCGGTGTGCTCGGGAATCTGCGAGTTGGCGATGATCGCGGTGCGCTGTGGATCGACGCCGGCCGCGAGCAGCACCGTGGCCACGGTGAGCGTGTTCTCGCGTACCTGCCGGGGGTCGTGCTCCACGGTGAGCGCGTGCAGATCGGCGATCATCGCGATCGAGCGGCTCGTGCCCGGTCTGTCCTGCGCCTGCACCAGGGGGCGCATGGCGCCGATCAGATTGCCCAGGTGCAGGCGGCCGGTGGGCTGGAAGCCGGTGAGTCGGCTGGTCATGATGGTTTGTCCTCTCCTGATGCGGGAGGACCGCCCACTCCGAACGCGAAAAACGACCGCCCGGAAGGACGGCCGCGAGATGATGCGCGTGGTTCAGCCGCCCGTCAGGGCAGCCACCAGCTCAGGTTCGAAACGCGCATGACAGGAATGGTAGCAACGGGGTGCCCCCGCGGCACCAGGCCGCGTGACGCATGATTGTCGTCATGCCGAGCCTGACCCGCGCCGAGGCTACCGCCCGGGCCGCCACCGTCGATGTCCGCGAGTACGAGATCGACCTCGATCTCACTGCCGAGGGCGACACCTTCTTCGCCCGTACGGTGGTGCGCTTCGATGCCTCGGAGGGCGCCTCGACGTTCCTCGAGTTCGAGCCGGTGACGGTGGGCAGCATGACGCTGAACGGCGTGCCGCTGCCCGAGTCGGCGCTCACCGAGGGACGGCTCGTGCTGACCGGCCTGGCCACCTCCAACGAGCTGGCCGTCGCGGCCGTCATGCGGTACTCGAACACGGGCGAGGGCCTACACAAATACCTCGACCCGGCGGACGGCTCGACCTATCTCTACCAGCACATGTTCATCAACAACGCGGGCCGCATCCTGCCCGCCTTCGACCAGCCCGACCTCAAGGCGTCCTTCCGGATCAGCGTCACCGCGCCGACCGGCTGGCGGGTCGCGGCGAACGGGCCGCTGCTGTCCGGCAAGGACGGGCGCTGGGAGTTCGAGGCCACCAAGCCGATCTCGACCTATCTGTGCTCGCTCATCGCCGGCCCTTACCACCAGGTCACCGACGAGCACGACGGCATTCCGCTGGCCCTGTACGCCCGGGCCGCGCTGGCCGAGACGCTCGAGGCCGACGCGCCCGAGATCTTCGAGATCACCAAGCAGTGCCTCGACCGGTTCCACGAGATCTTCGACATCCGCTACCCGTTCGGCCACTACCAGCAGGCGTTCGCCCCCGAGTTCAACTTCGGCGCCATGGAGTACCCGGGCCTGGTCGTCTTCCGCGACGAGTTCCTGCACCGCTCGGCGGTCACCGAGAGCGAGCGCGAGCACCGGGCCAACGTGATCGCCCACGAGATGGCGCACATGTGGTTCGGCGACCTGGTGACCATGGCCTGGTGGGACGACCTGTGGCTGAACGAGTCGTTCGCCGAGTACATGGGCACCCGGATCGCCTCCGAGGCCACCCGCTTCCCCGGCACCTGGACGACCTTCGCCATGCAGCGCAAGGCGTGGGGCCTGCGGGCCGACCAGCACCCCTCGACCCACCCGGTGGCGCCGGCCGAGGTCGCCGACACCGACCAGGCGTTGCTCAACTTCGACGGCATCTCGTACGCCAAGGGCGCGGCCGTCCTCAAGCAACTGGTCGCCTGGGTCGGCGACGACGCGTTCCGGGCCGGGGTGAACGCGCACTTCGCCACGCACGCGTACGGCAACGCGACGCTGGCCGACCTGCTCAGCGCGCTCTCCAAGGCCGGCGGGCGCGACCTGAGCACCTGGGCCGACGTCTGGCTGCGCCGGGCCCAGGTCAACACGCTGCGGACCGAGGTGGTGCGCGACGGCTCCACCTACGCCGAGGTGGCCGTCGTGCAGACCGCCCCGGCCGCGTACCCGACGTTGCGCCCCCACAAGCTGGGCATCGGCCTCTGGGACAGGGCGGCCGACGGCTCGATCTCGCGGCGCAAGCTGATCGAGGCCGAGGTGGAGGCCACCGGTCGTACGGTGGTGCCCGAGCTGGCCGGCGAACCGGTGGCCGACCTGCTGCTGCTCAACGACGGCGACCTGACGTACGCGAAGATCCGGCTGGACGAGGAGTCGACCGCAGCCGTGCCGGCCGTGCTTCCGCTGCTCGGCGACTCGCTGGCCCGGGCCGTGCTCTGGGCGGCCACCCTGGACGCGGTCGTCGACGGCGAGAGCCCGGTCGCCGAGCTGGTCACCCTCGTGCTGGCCGCGCTGCCGGTGGAGTCCGAGGTGGTCATCGTCGAGGACATCCTGCGGGCCACCCGCAGCCTGGTCGACCGCTACTCGACCCCGGAGACCCGGCCGGCCGCCCTCGAGCTGGTCGCGCAGGCCGCCGACCGCCTGCTGGCCGCCTCCGAACCGGGCGGCTCCCGCCGGCTGGCCGCCGTCCGCGGGCTGATCGGGGCGACCGTCGACACCGGCCGCCTGCAGGGCTGGCTGGACGGCCGGGAGGTGCCCGAGGGCCTCACCATCGACGCCGACCTGCGCTGGCTGATCGTCTATCGCCTGGCCGTGCTGGGCGCGGCCGGGGCCGACGTGATCGAGGCCGAGTTCGCCCGGGACCGCAGCGCCCTGGGCGAGCAGTGGGCCACCCGATGCCGGGCGGCGCGGCCCGACCCCGAGGCCAAGGCGGCCGCCTGGGCCTCGATCATCACCGACGCCGCACTGTCCAACCGGCTGGTCGAGGTGACCGCCTCCGGGTTCTGGCAGACGGAGCAGATCGACCTGGTCCGGCCGTACGTGGCCCGCTATTTCGCCGAGATGCCGGCGATGATGCGGATGCGCAGCGGGATGAGCGCCGAGCGGACGGCCGGGGCGGCGTACCCCCATCTGGTCGTCGAGCCGGAGACCCGCAAGCTGGCCGCCGACCTGCTCGCGCGCGACGATCTCGACCCCATCCTGCGGCGCGTGGTGCTGGACGCCGACGACGATCTTCGGCGGGCGCTCGCTGCGCGTTTTTGACCTTTCGGCACGCTTTCCCCCGATACGCTGACTGATCGGGGGTGAGCGTGTGGAGTGGTCCGAGGAGTTGGCTGCTGGGCTGATGAAAGCCGCCCCCGACGCGATCATCGTGCTCGACGGCAGCCGGATCGTCCTGGTCAACGCCCGGGCCGAGGAACTCTACGGCCGGACGGCGTGCGAGCTGATCGGGCAGGACGTCGAGCTGCTCATGACCGACGACGCCCGGGTCATGCTGCCCGAACGCCAACGGCGGATAGCGGACGGCCGGCCCGGGCCGATCGGCGCCGTCACCACCACGGTCCGCCGGTGGGACGGCTCCGAGGTGCCGGTCGAGTCGTCGGTCGCGATCGTCGACACCCCCCAGGGCCGGCTCGCGGTCGCCGTCGTCCGCGACCTCACCGAGCGGGCCCGCGCCGAGCAGGAGAAGGCCCGGCTGCGGGCCGAGGCGCAGGTGCATCGCAGCCAGCGACTGGAGAGCCTGGGTCAGCTCGCGGGCGGGATAGCCCACGACTTCAACAACATGCTCGGCGTGATCGTCAACTACGCGAACTTCGTCGTCGAGGAGGCGGAGTCGGCCGAACCCGACGTCTCGATGATGGCCGCCGACGCCCGCCAGGTGATCAAGGCGGGGGAGCGCGGCACCAACCTCACCCACCAGCTGCTCGCCTTCGCCCGCCGCGAGGTCGTACGCCCCCAGGTGCTCGACCTCAACAAGGTGCTGACCGACCTCGAGGACACGCTGCGCCGCTCGATCGGCGACCGGGTCACCCTGCTCCTGCGGCCCGGCTCCGACCTGCCGCCGGTCACCTTCGACCCCGCCCAGATCGAGCAGGTGCTGGTCGCGCTGGCGACGAACGCCCGGGACGCGATGCCGTCGGGCGGCAACCTCGTGATCGACACCGGCTGCCACGACGACCAGGTGCGGCTGCGGGTCAGCGACTCGGGGCGGGGGATGACCCCCGAGGTCGCCGACCGGGCCTTCGAGCCGTTCTTCACCACCCGGGCCAGCGGGGAGGCCACCGGGCTCGGCCTGGCCACCGTCTACGGCATCGTCTCGCAGGCCGGCGGCGAGGTGAGCATCGCCTCCGAGCCGGGGCTGGGCACCACGGTCACCGTGCTGTTCCCGGCCGGTGAGCGGGACGAGGCCGACTCCGCGCCGGACGAGCCCGTCCGCACCTCCGGCCAGGGCGAAACGCTGCTCGTGGTCGACGACGAGGCGGCGCTGCGCGATGTGGCCGGACGGATCCTCTCCGGGGCCGGCTATCACGTGATCTCGGCCGACGGGGGCGCCGAGGCGCTGGCCATGGCGGCCCGGCACGAGGGCGCGATCGACCTGCTGCTCAGCGACGTGGTGATGCCCGGGATGCTGGGCAAGGACCTGGCCGACCGGCTGGTGATCGCGCGGCCGGACACTCGGGTGCTCTACATGTCCGGTTACGCCCAGCCTGTCCTGCACTCTCAGGGCACCCTCGACCCCGGGGTGGCACTGCTGGAGAAGCCGTTCACCGCCACTGACCTGCTGACTGCCGTCCGCAAGCGCCTGGATGGTTGATCTATATTCATCTGATGGCTGGACCCTCATGACAGGACCCCGCATCGGGATCATGGGCGGGACTTTCGATCCCATTCATCACGGGCACCTGGTCGCCGCGAGCGAGGTGCAGGCGCGGTTCGATCTGGACGAGGTCGTCTTCGTCCCCACCGGCGAGCCGTATCAGAAGGGTCGCGTGTCGCCGGCCGAGGACCGCTATCTGATGACGGTGATCGCCACCGCCTCGAACCCGCGGTTCCACGTCAGCCGGGCCGACATCGACCGGGACGGCCCCACCTACACCATCGACACCCTGCGGGACATGCGGGCCGTGTTCGGCGCCGACTCGTCGCTCTTCTTCATCACCGGGGCGGACGCTCTCGGCCGCATCCTGAGCTGGAAGGACGCTCTCGAGATGCTGTCGCTGGCACATTTCGTGGGGGTCACCCGGCCCGGGTTCGAGCTCACCGACGAGCACCTGCCGCAGGACTCGGTCACGCTGGTCGAGGTGCCGGCCATGGCGATCTCGTCCACGGCCTGCCGCGACCGCGTCGCGTCCGGTGAACCGGTGTGGTATCTGGTGCCCGACGGTGTCGTGCAATACATCAACAAGCGGGGCCTCTATCGGGGCTCGGGAAATGTCACACCGGTGTGAGAGGCTTGAAGGACCAGAAATCCTACCGAGGGGACACTCTTGCCCGTCAGTGAACGCGCACTTGAACTGGCGATGGCGGCCGCGCAGGCCGCCGCCGACAAGAAAGCGCAAGACATCGTCGTGATCGATGTCGGCGACCAGCTCTACATCACCGACGCCTTCGTGATCGCCTCCGCCTCCAACGAGCGCCAGGTCGCCTCGATCGTCGACGCCGTCGAGGAAGCCCTGCTCGACCTGCCCGAAAAGGCGAAACCCGTGCGCCGCGAGGGTGAGCGCCAGGGTCGTTGGGTGCTGCTCGACTACGTTGACATCGTGGTCCACATCCAGCATGCCGAGGAGCGGGAGTTCTACGCTCTCGACAAGCTGTGGAAGGACTGCCCGACGGTTCCGTTCGTCGACCGCGACATGGTCGACGCCGACGCCACAGGAGCGGCGTGACGTTGTCCCGTCTCATCGTCTGGCGTCACGGCAACACCGACTGGAACGCGTCCAACCGCGTCCAGGGGCAGACCGACGTGGCGCTCAACGCGCTCGGCCGTCAGCAGGCGGTCGACGCCGCCGATCTCCTGATCAAGCTGAAACCCGACGCCATCGTCTCCAGCGACCTGCAGCGCGCGGCCGACACCGCCGCCGCTCTGGCCGCGCTGAGCGGGCTGTCGATCAGCTATGACAAGCGGCTCCGCGAGCGCTACTTCGGCGCCTGGCAGGGCCTCACCATGCCCGAGGTGGCCGAGACCCACCCCGAGCAGCACGCCCGGTGGACGGCGGGGCAAGAGGTCGGCGGTGACGTCGAGACCCTCGAAGAGCTCGGCAAACGGGTCTCCGACGGGCTGCTCGACGCGGCCTCGCTGGCCCCGCCCGGCGGCACGGTCGTGGTCGCCACCCACGGCGCTGCCGCCCGGCAGGGCGTCGGTCACCTGCTCGGCTGGCCGCTCGAGCAGCTGCGTGCCCTGCGTGCTCTGCAAAACTGTCACTGGGTCGAGCTGACCCTCGACGGCCAGCGGGGCTGGCAGATCGCGGCCTACAACGTGGGCCCCTTCAGCGACCGCCCGGTGCCGCCGCCGGTCTGATCCGGGAACCATGGAAGATCCGGTAGCGTCCAACGCATCATGGCTACTCGTTCCGTTGTGACCCGTGTCGTGCCCGCCTTCCTGCTCCTCATGCTGGCCGCGGGCTGTGCCAACAGCGCGACCGACGCCGGCAGCGCCGCACCGGCCCCCTCGGCGTCGCCGTCCGCGTCGGACGTGATCGACCTGCCCGTGCCCACCGCCAAGACGTCCGGGCCGGCCGGCGAGCCGTCCCGCCCGGTGGCCGGCGGCGAGACGATCACCGGCACGGTGACCGCCGGGGTCGAGCCGAACTGCCTGCTCGTCAACGACAGCTCCGGCTCCCACCTGCTCGTCTTCGACGACCCGGCGATGCGCGCCGACGCGGCCGTGGGCAGCAAAGTCAAGATCAACGGGCGTTCGGACGCGACCATGATGTCGACCTGCCAGCAGGGCGTCCCGTTCATTGTCGTCTCGGTCGAAAAGGGCTGATCACGGCCCGTCTCACCTGGGCGGCGGTCGATCAGCTACGGTGCCCGCATGCCCGTCGCGGTCGTCACCGACTCCACCGCGTACCTGCCCGCCGAACTCAGCGGCTCGTATGAGCTGACCGTCGTGCCCCTCACGGTCGTCATCAACGGCACCGACGGGCTCGAGGGGCTCGAGATCCAGCCGGCCGAGGTCGCCCGTGCGCTCGGCGGCCGTCGCTCGGTGGTGAGCACGTCACGGCCCGCCCCGTCCCAGTTCGCGGCGGCCTACCGCGAGCTGCTCGACGCGGGCGCCGACGGCATCGTCTCGGTCCACCTCTCGGCCAAGCTGTCCGGCACCTTCGAGGCGGCCGCCCTGGCCGCGGCCGAGATCGGGCCGCAGGTCGAGGTGGTCGACAGCGGCACGACCGGGATGGGGCTGGGGTTCGCCGCCCTGGCCGCGGCCACGGCGGCGAACCAGGGTCAAGACCTCGACGCGGTACGCCGGGAGGCGGTCGCCCACGCCGAACGGGTCAGCACCCTCTTCTACGTCGACACGCTGGAGTTCCTGCGGCGCGGCGGGCGGATCGGGGCGGCGTCGGCGCTGCTCGGCACGGCCCTGTCGGTCAAGCCGATCCTGCACGTGGCGGACGGCGCCATCGTGGTCAAGGACCGGGTGCGCACGGCCGGGCGGGCGCTGGCCAAGCTGGTCGACCTGGCCGTGGAGGCCTCGGGGGACGGCGAGGTCGACATCGCCGTACACCATCTGGAAGCCCCTGATCGTGCGACGGCGCTGGCCGACGCGGTGGCCATGCGGCTGGGCGACCGGTTGCGCGACTGCTACATCACCGAGGTCGGCGCGGTGGTGGCGGCGCACGTCGGTCCCGGGCTGGCCGGCGTCGTGGTGCACCGGCGTACCTAGGGCCGTCGTTTCAGGCCTTGATCCACCTGATCGGGTCGAGGCCGGGCGCTGCCTCCAGGCTCGGCACCAGGTCGCGCCACGGGATGGTCCGGTCGCCGACCTGCACCTCGTCGGCGGTGGGCAGGAGCGAGCGCTCGTCCCAGACGACCCTCGTGCGCCAGCCTTCCTCGTCGTCGCCGACCAGGTCGAGCGCGGCGGCGGGGTCGGTCAGGTGGGCGGCCTGCCGGGTGTACTCCTGGATCGCGAGAATGCGTTCCGCTCGTTGGACGGCCCGGTGCAGCGGGTGATCCGGGGGAGCGGAGTAGGGGACCGTGCAGCCGTCGGCATCACTGACGTACGCCATCGGGGTGATCGGCCGGGCCGACCGGGCGTAGATCTCCTCGACCTGGGCGAAGACGGCCGGGAGGTGCGGGCTGTCGTCGGCGGTGATCAGGAGGGTGCCGCGCTCCGGGGCGAAGGCCACCGGGGCGCCGCCGACCTGGGGTTCGAGGCGGGCCAGCCAGTGCTCGAGCAGCAGGTGGGAGACCCAGTAGGCGTCGCCGTCGTCCATGAAGCGAACTATCGCCGTGGGGGTGCCGTGGAGGGTGGCGTTGGTCAGGTTGGCCCGGGCCGCGGCGAAGACCTCGTCCGGGCGTACGGCCCAGGTCGTGCATTGGTCGTCGGTCACGTAGGTCATCGCCTCGGGGTGGTCGATGACCACGTACTCCGACAAAAAGGGTAGGGCGGGGCGCTTGAGCGGGGCGCCCGGAGTGGCGCCTCTCAGGACCGGTCGCAACAGGGTGCGGGCTTCGGGCCAGGTGGCGGGGATCGGGTCGGCCATCAGGCCGGATATGTAGGCTTTTACTCGCTTTTTGCGCCCGCGTCGGGGGGTGGCCAGGAGCGGCGCAAGGTCCACGATGGCGGGTTCGTTGTGGACATTTGCGGTGAAGCGGACCTGGAAGGCCTTGGTGTCGTAACGGACGGCCTGCGCTCCGGCCTTGCGCAGTCGCCGGACCGCCTGGGAGGCCAGCCTGGCCCGGGCGTACCTCTGCAGCAGGCCCACCCGGATGCCTTCCTTCCGCTCGGTGCTCAGGTCTCAGCTCTTCCGGGCCCGGACCACTCGCGATTCGAGATCTTCGTCGTAGATGACGTCGCCGTCCAGACCCGACTCCCGGACGGCTTCGAGCGCCTTCCGCTCCTGGGCCTCGGTGATCTCGGACAGCAGGACGCCATTCTGCGACAACCATATGGGAGCGCTCCCGGCGACCCTCCGGAAAGTGTCGAGACCGTCCTGACCGCCGTCCAGAGCCAGGCGGGGCTCGTGATCGCGCGCCTCGGCCGGGAGCAGCGGGATGTGCTCGGTCGCCACATAGGGAACGTTGGCCAGCAGGACGTCGACGCGGCCCCGCAGCGCGGCCGGGAGGGCGTCGTAGAGGTCGCCCTCGTAGACATGGTCGATCTGGTTGTCGCGGGCGCAGGCGACCGCGTTGGGGTCCAGGTCGGCGGCGTGCAACTCGGCGGCCGGGACGAGGTGACGCACGGCCAGGCCCAGCGCGCCCGAGCCGCAGCAGAGGTCGACGACCAGGCGCGGGTCATGGCCGGCGGCGACCCGGACCAGGAGCTCGCTGCGGACCCGGGGAACGAAGACGCCAGGCCGGAGCCGGACGCGGATGCCCCCGAAATCGGCATGCCCGACGACCTGCTCGAGTGGCTCACCGGCCGCGCGCCGATCCACCATCTCGGCGAGGGCGTCGTCGTCCGGGGCGACTTCCTCGAGCACCGCCGCTTCGTCCTCGGCAAAGACACAGCCGGCCGCGCGCAGCCGGGTCGTCGCCCTGACCAGCGCAGAGTCCGAAATCGTCACACTCATCCCTTACCACGATCCCGCCGTGTCGCGGAGTTATCCACAATGCACCCCTGTCCACAGGCCTCCACTCGCCGGGCCGCGCTTTTCCCTAGCGTCCGTGGCGTGCGAGAGCGGAAGAGTGCGGACGACGCCGTGGCCCAGAGGCTGCGGTCGGTGCTGGCCGGTTCGGTACGCGACCGGCCGGCACCGGCCGCTTCATCCTTCCCCACCCACCATTCACCCCCACCGGTCGACGGCCCGCCCTTTGTCTTGCCCGCCGTTTCGCCCGTCATGCGCCCGGCCGATCCCACGGTTTCGCTCTCCCCCGATCTGGCCGAGGTCGGCGAGCCGCTGCAGTGGTCCGACATCATCTCCGGCTGGCCCGACGACGTCGACCTGGAGGCGGCGCCCAGCGCCGTATTTCACCCACCCGAGGCTGTCCCGCCTACGGTCCCTGCTGAGCCTCCCCGGGCGCCTGCGCCCCCGCCGCCCGACAGATATCGGCCAGACACACCGTGGTCCACGCCGCCGCCTGCGTTCACTGCCCCGCCCTCCCCGCGGCCCATGACCCCCGCACCCCAGCCCGACGTCCCACCGCCGCCCGTGTCACAGGCCGGCGTTCCGCTGTCGTCGGCGCCGCCTGCGGTCACCACATCACTGGCCGACGTCCTAACGGCCTCTGTGCCGTATGCCGCCGCAGACGGTCGCTTGTCGTCCGTGCGGCCGGCGACCACCGCCCCGCAAGCCGGCGGCCCGTCGGCGTTCGACGTTGCTGACCCCGCCGGGTCCATGCCGGCCTCGGCACAGTCAGCGATGGCTTCGCGGCGGCCGGCCACCGCTGTTCTTTCGCTTGCTGCGGGTGCGCACTCCGTCGCGACGAGTGGGGATCTTCATTCGTCTCACCTGGCCGACCTGCTGCCCGGCGCCGAGCCGTTTCCTGCCCAGCCCGCCTCGGTGCCGGCCCCACGCCGGTTGCCGACGCCCGGTTGGGTGCTACCGGAGGACGAAGATCCTCACAGCTCCGACAACGCTGCCGAACGGCCGGGTGCTCTCTACCTGCCCGATCCGCCGTCGGAGAACTACACGTTCGATCCGGCCGGCGGGCGCTTTGCGTTCACCTCGTCGAGCCAGCCCGAGCTGGAGGAGCCCCGTGGCCTGACCGGGGCCGGTGCTTTCGGCGGCTCCGACGACGGCGGCCGGCGTTTCGGACTGGGCGCCTTCGATCCGGGGCGGCGCGGGGTTCGGGCACTGGCAGCCGTGGCCGCCCTGGTGATCGTGATCGCCGCGTTCCTGGCCTGGCGTTCCCGTCCCCAGATCGATTCCGTGGCGCCGCCACCGCTGAACGCCACCGAACCGTCCACCAGCAGCGACGACCAGCCGGTCGCCCGGGGTTCCGCCTCCGCCGCCGCCGAACTGGTGGTCGCGGTCGGCGGCAAGGTCCGCAAACCCGGCCTGGTCCGCCTGCCCGCGGGCGCCCGGGTCGCCGACGCCCTGACCGCGGCAGGCGGAGCCGACCCCGGCGTGGACGTGGCGATCCTCAACCTGGCCCGCAAGGTCGTCGACGGCGAACTCATCATGGTCGGCGTCACCCCGCCTCCCGGCGCAGCCCTGCCGGCCGGCCCGGCCGCCCCCGGAGCCCCCGCCGCCGGCAGCCCGGTCAACCTCAACACCGCCACCCTGGCCGACCTGGACACCCTGCCCGGAGTCGGCCCGGTCCTGGCCCAACGCATCCTCGACGCCCGCGACGCCCAGGGCGGCTTCCGAGCCGTCAGCGACCTACGGAAGGTTGACGGCATCGGCGACGCCCGCTACGAGCAGCTCAAAGACCTGGTAACCGTATGACCCACCCCCGCCCGGCCAGCCGCTCCGGCACAGTCGCCGGGTCTCGCGCTGAGCCGTCCCAAGCTGGTGAGCCCGGGGCGAAGGAGCAACCCGCTGATCTGAGGCTGGCCGGGTTCGCGGTCGCTGTGTGGCTGTCGGCGTTGGCCGCCCTCTACCTGTCTGCCCGGTCGGGGCTGCTTCTCGGCGCGGGGGCAGGGGGCCTGGCCTGTCATTTTGCGGTTCTGATCTGGCGCGCCGGGCCCGGACCATCGCCCGACGGTCCGAGCGCGCGGTCAGGTGGTGTCGGGCGGCGTGGGGCTCGCCCTGCACAGGCAGCGGGCACGGTCTCAGAGGCCCTGGGTGGCAGACGACTTGCGACCGCCTCACTGCCGAGCGGAAGTCGATGGAATGCGGGTGCGGGGGCCTGGGGCTCCGCGAAGCGGTGGGTCTGGGTGGGGCGGTGGGTTGTTCTTGCGGTTCTGCTGGGGGCGGCCTGCGGGGCGGTCGCCACCGGGGCTCGGGTCGGTGTTCGGGAGGCGGGGCCGCTCGTCGCGCTGATCCGGGCCGGTGATCCGGTGTGGATGGAGATGATCGTGCGGGATGATCCGCGAGCCGCGCGGGGGTCGGTGGGGATGCCGCCGACGTACATCGTGGGCGTTGAGCTGCGGGTGGTTCGGGCGGAGGACGCGGCGACTCTGCGGTTGTCGGCCCGGGCGCTCGTTCTGGGCAGCGATCCGGGCTGGCGGGGTCTGCTGCCGGGGCAGCGGGTGACGGCCAAGGGCAAGCTGATAGCGCCCCGCGGCGGGGATCTGCGGGCCGCGGTCGCCTCGGTGCGCGAACCGCCGGTGCTGGTCGGCCGCCCGTCGTGGGCCCAGCGGGCGGCAGGCGTGCTGCGTGCGGGGCTGCAACGAGCCTGCGAGCCGTTGCCCGACCAGCCCGGCGGCCTGCTTCCGGGGCTTGTCGTGGGCGACACCAGCCGGCTCGACCCGGCGCTGGAGGAGGATTTTCGGACCACCGGCATGACTCATCTGAATGCCGTTTCGGGAGCCAACGTCGCCATCGTGCTGGGGGTCGTGCTCTTCGCGGTGCGGCGCACCCGGGCCGGGCCGGTCGTGACGGCCCTGGTCTGCGCGGTGGCTCTGGTCGGGTTCGTCATTCTGGCCCGCCCTTCGCCGAGTGTCGTGCGTGCGGCCGCGATGGGGGCCATCGGCCTGATCGGGCTGGCTTCGGGGCGCCGGCGCGCGGCTCTGCCCGCGTTGGCCGCCGGGGTGGCCGTGCTGATCGCGTACGACCCGGAGCTGGCGTCCGATCCGGGGTTCGCGCTGTCCGTGCTGGCCACCTCCGGTCTGCTCCTGCTCGCGCCGATCTGGCGGGACGGGCTGCGCCGCCGCGGCTGCCCGGCCGGCCTGGCCGAGGCGCTAGCTGTGCCCGCGGCCGCGCAGGTGGCCTGCGGCCCGGTCGTCGCCGGGCTGTCGGGCACGGTCAGCTTCATCGCCGTCCCGGCCAACCTGCTCGTGGTGCCGGCGATCGCACCGGCCACCCTGCTCGGCGTCTCGGCCGCCCTGATCTCGCCGATCTGGCCGGCGGGCGCCGAGTTCGCCGCGTGGCTGGGGCACTGGCCGACGCAGTGGCTGGTGCTGGTCGCGACGTACGGCGCCCGCGTGCCCGCCGGCGCGCTGCCCTGGCCGGGTGGCCTCACCGGTGCGCTGCTGCTCGCGGTCATCACGGTCGGTCTGCTGGTTGCCACCCGACGTCCGCTGATCCGGCGGCTGGTCACGGTGGTGGCGCTCGGGGGAGTGCTCGGGGCCCTGCCCGTACGGCTGCTCGCCTCAGGCTGGCCGCCACCCGGCTGGGTCGTGATCGCCTGCGCGGTCGGCCAGGGCGACGCGATCGTCCTGCCGGCTGGTGCGGGCCGTGCGGTGGTCGTCGACGCCGGACCGGACCCGAACGCCGTCGACCACTGCCTGCGCCGCCTCGGAGTGCGGCATATCGCGATCTTCGTGGTGAGCCATTTCCACGTCGATCACATCGGTGGTGTCAGCGGCGTCTTCCGAGGCCGGGAAGTAGACGCGGTCATCGGCCCCGACTGGCCCGACCCGCCCGCCGGCCGAGCGGCCGTCGCCGCAGCCGCGGGCCGGGTGGCGGTGCACGCGGTCGGCCCCGGGTGGACGTACGCCATCGGGGGTCTGCGGTTGACGGCGCTCGGGCCGGTCGACCCGATGCACGGCACCAACTCCGATCCGAACAACAACTCGCTCGTGCTGCGGGCCGACGTGGAAGGACGGACCATCCTGCTGCCCGGCGACGCCGAGACCGAGGAGCAGGACGACATGCTCGACCGCCTGGGCGCGGACGCTCTCCGGGCCGACGTGCTCAAGGTCTCGCACCACGGGAGCGGCTACCAGTCGCCGCGGTTCCTCGACGAGATCCGGCCGTCGGTCGCCCTGGTCTCGGTCGGTCTCGGCAACGACTACGGCCACCCGAACCCGTCCCTGCTGGCCCGCCTGACCCGCGGCGGCGCGCGCGTCCTGCGCACCGATCAATCGGGTGACCTGGCCGCCGTCGCCACCGGCCGAGGCCTGGCCGTGGTCGCCCGAGGCGACCCACCGCCACCATGACCCGTGGCCGAGAATGCGGTCATGGAGCGAGAGACGATCACGGTGGGCGGCATTCGCCTGCGCCCGTTCGAGGAGGCCGACATTCCCTGGGTGTACGAGGTCTCGCTCGACCCGCTGGTGCAGAAGTACCTGCAGATCCCGCTTCCTTACCGCCGGGCCGACGCCGAGTACTTCGTCCGCGAGATGGCCGTCGCGGCGTGGGATGCCGGCAGCCGTGCCGAGTTCGTGGTCGAGGCGGTCCCGGGCATTCCTGTCCTTACTGCCTCCGCTCCCGCTTCGGTTGCCGGCGCTGTCTTCGGTGAGGGGCCGGCCAGGCTGGGGCGGGTGGGGCTGGGGCTGGACGGGTCGGGGGCGGGGCAGATCGGGTATTGGATGGATCCGGCGGCGCGCGGGCGGGGTGTGGCGACGGCCGCGGTGCGGGCGCTGTGTGGGTGGGGCTTCGGTGTGCTGGGGCTCGGGCTGATCGAGTGGCGGGCCGAGGTGGGCAACGTCGCGTCGCGGCGGGTGGCGGAGAAGGCCGGGTTCGGGTTCGAAGCGGTTCTTCGCCGGCGGCTCGTGCACCGGGGCACGCGGGTGGACGCATGGGTCGGGTCGATGGTGCCGGAAGAAGGGCCGACACGCCCGGGGTCGTCCGTTTAGGTGGTAGTCATCCTGGACGACGCGGGTCGATGGCCGTTCGGGTCTTGTCGTCCGCCTGGGTCAGACATTCAGCCTGATCGAGCCTCGAACCGCGAGTTCGCGACATGGTCGTACGCCGATATGTCTGCTTTCGCATTCCATGATCCACAGGTCTGCGCTAAGGAGTGAGGTTCGCGGAAACGTCAGCCCTTCGTGCAACGATATTGGGCGTGAACACCGCCTCGCCCGCCCCGTTGCTGCTCGTCCAAGGTGATGAGGAGCTGCTCGTCGCCCGCGCGGTCACCGCTGCGGTCGACGCGGCGCGGGCCGCTGAGCCCGGCGCCGACGTCCGGGAGTACGAGGCGGGTGCGCTCGCGGCCGGCGAGGTCGACGAGATGCTCAGCCCGTCACTGTTCGGCGGGCGGCGTGTTCTCGTGATCCGCAGCGGGCAGGACGCCCGGAAAGACCTCATTGCCGCGCTCCTGGCCTATGCGAAAAACCCCGACCCCGACGTCTCGCTGATCGTCACCCACCTGGGCGGCGCCAAGGGCAAGGCGCTGGCTGACGGGCTGCGTTCGGCGGGCGCGACGATCGTGCCGGCCGCGAAACTCAAGGGTGACCGTGAGCGGATCGCCTTCGTGCGCGACGAGTTCCGGCGCAACGGCGGCAAGTGTGACGAGGCTGCCGCGTCCGCGCTGCTCGCCTCGGTCGGCAACGACCTGCGCGAGATCGCGGCGGCCTGTTCCCAGCTGATCGCCGACACCGACGGCAAAATCACCGAGGCGGTCGTCGCTCGCTACTACCGGGGCCGGGCCGAGGTCAGCGGCTTCACGGTGGCCGACGCGGCCATGATCGGGGACGTGCCGGGGGCCCTCGAGGCGCTGCGCTGGGCGCTGCACGTCGGTGTCGACCCGGTGCCGATCGCCGACGCGATCGCCGACGGGGTGCGCACGGTGGCCAAGGTGGCGTCGGCCGGGCGCGGAAATCCGTACCAGATGGCCAGTTCGCTCGGCATGCCCGCGTGGAAGATTCAGCGGGCCCAGGAGCGCAGCCGCGGCTGGACGCCCGAGGGCCTGGTCGACGCCATGCGCGCGGCCGCCGACTGCAATGCCGCGGTCAAGGGCGGTGCCGAGGATCGCGGCTATGCGCTCGAGCAGGCCGTCTTCGCCGTGGCCGCCGCTCGCCGCTCGGGCGGAGCACGATGAGCCGCGCCCGCACCACCGACGATCCCGAGATCGTGGGGCATCGGCCGCTCTACGCCCGCATGCTGCGCCTGAAATTCCTGGAGCCGAGCGGGTTCCTCTGCTTCGTCTTCCTCGAGGGTGCGGTCGCGCTCGGCATCCTGCTCGCGCTGGCCGAGCTGGTGAGCTGGTGGGGCGTGCTGGCGCTGCCGGCGACCGTCGCCATCATGGTCAAACTCAACGACGTGATCGCCAGTTCCCTGACCCCGCCGCCGGCCGACCTGGCCATGGCGGGTCCGAGCTCCGGCCTCGGCGCGGCGGCTCGGGCCGGCTTCAGCTCCTCCGGCTCCGGTTCCGGCCGGTTCGCGAGCGCCGACGACCGCGGGCCGCTGCACACACATGGTGACGAAGACGTGCTGATCGACTACGGGTCACCGTCACGGCCGATGGGCGCGGCCGCCGACCACGGCTCCCCGCTGCGCCCGGCCGGCGGCCTCGCCCGCGACACCGTGGGCAACGGCTTCGCGGCCAACGACGGCCGGTCCTCCACCTGGCTGGCCGACGACGCCACGGTCCGCCTCCCCGCCGTGATCGACAGAGGCCGCGGCGCTCCCGCCAACAGCCCCTGGGCCGAGCACGCCGAGGCCCAGGAGCAGTGGGTCCGCCAGTCGGCCACCCGCCGCTACGAATAGCAGCACAAGCCGACCTGCACCCCGCACGTCGATACCCGCGACTTGGTGGCGACCATCAACGCCGGCCAGGTCGCACAGACCGGCAAAAGCGGGCCGAGCCCCACGCAGAGCCGTCCTGGATCGAGCGCCCGATCTCCTCCGGAAGTGGTCAAACCGGCACGTCGGCCAGCTGGTCCGCTCAGCCTTGCTGGTCCGCTCAGCCTTGCTGGTCCCGCTTGGCTGGCTTTCTGGCCCCGGCCGGTGGCTGGACTGGATACCGGCCCGGCCTGCCCAGCCGTTCTGCCCGGCCCGTTCTGCCCGGCCTTCCCCGTCGGGCCTGCCCCGGCCAGTCAGGCACGGAATCGTGAAGGGCGCCTCGACGTCAGGCAACCCACCCCGGAAGCTGCCCGGGGTGGGTAGGCGGTGGTCGGTGGGCGCTAGGGGGTGGGTTTTGCCAGGTAGTTGGCTATGGCTTGGCGCCAGGACTCCAAGTAGGGCTCGTAGCCCTCGAAGAAGTGGTGCAGGGTGGGCTCTGCCTCGGGGGACAGGACGGTGAGGTCGTAAGTCACCGTCACTTCAGTCGGGCCGGGGGTCTGGGAGGAGGGGCGCAGGGTGACTCTGACCGTGCCGGCTGACACGTGGGGGAGCAGGCGGGCGTAGCTGATCGTGTGGCCTCTGGTGCTGTCGATGACGAGCCAGGTGGTCAGGCGGCCGGAGGCGTTCGTGGTGAAGACCGTGCCGGGGGCTGTGTCGTCGGGGGCGTCCGCGGGGAACTGGGGGTTCCAGCCGGCGGCCCACAGCTGCTCGCCTCTCGGGGTGAACAGGTGGAAGGCCTCGTTCGGCGGGAGGGCGACGGTGAAGGTGCCCGTGGCGGTGCGGCGCGAGGTCGTCATTGCCGCTCCTGCAGGTGGTGGGCGTCGGTCGCGGTGAGGGCGAGGCCGTAGACCGCCTTGAGCTGCTCGATCTTGGCGAGGGTGTCGGGGGTGAACGGCGCCTTGCCCTCGAAGACGTGCAGGGTGATGCCCTCCAGCAGCTCGCCCAGGGAGAGATCCAGGTATTCGGCCAGGGCCTTGAGAACCTTGAGCGTGTTGCGCTCGATGCGGACGCCGGTCTGCGTTCTCTCAATGCTTACCACGGTAACAAGGTAACACCTTGGATAAACGACTCCGGGCACCGTCGCGGACTTTTGGGTCCGGCGGTGCCCGGCGTGGTCGAAGACCGGCCCATGGTCAAACGGGCTGAAGACGCTCCGCTTCGATGCGGGCGTCAGCGGTCTGCACAGTCGCGCAACCGGTTAGGGGAGCGCGGGCTGTGGAAGATCAGGCAGACAGCGTCGAGATGCGCTTGGCGATGGCCGACTTGCGGTTCGCCGCCTGGTTCTTGTGGATGACGCCCTTGCTGACGGCCTTGTCCAGCTGACGAGAGGCGTCACGCAGCAGCGTCGTAGCGGTCTGCACGTCGCCGGACGCGCTCGCCTCGTTGAGCTTGCGAATCACGGTCTTCAGCGACGACTTGACCGACTTGTTGCGCAGCCGGGCCTTCTCGTTCTGCCGGTTGCGCTTGATCTGGGACTTGATGTTCGCCACGCGACAGCCTTGTCCTGACTAGGTGTTCGGAAAAATGGTCTCAGCGTGTGGCCACCACGGTCTGCAGTTGAAGCGGCCGACCGCCCCAAACAGCGAGGCCCACCGTCCCGAACAGCGAACAGTGGCGCGTCACCACACGCGAATGACTAGGTTACCAGCACCGCTACGAGCCGCCAAAACGACCGGCTCACCAGCCCCGCCGGTGGGCCAGCCAGGCCAGGGCCTGCTCGCCGCTGAAGCGCTGATGCTGGCGGCTGTGGGGGGACGCGCTGCTCGGGCCGCCGTCCGCGCGGACCAGCCAATATCCGGCCAGGGCGGCCAGGGCTCCGTCGATGCCCTCGGCCGGGGCGTCCCAGCCCGAGAGGTACGCGTCCGCGTCGAGACCGCTCGCGAACGCGGTGATCAGCAGTGTCACCGTGTCGAACCACGGCGCGCCCAGGCATGGCCAGGTCCAGTCGCAGAGGTGGGCCCGACCCGATCGGTCGATCATGACGTTGTCGATCCGCAGGTCGCCGTGCATGAGGCTCGGGCCGGCGGCGAGGTCGGGGGCGGCCTGCTCGAGGCGGGCGAGGTGCGTGAGCCGGGCCGGCGCGATGGTGCCGTGCGCGGTGCGGGGCATCGGTTCGCGGCCGGCAGCGATCTCCGACCACCAGGACATTTCGCCGCGCAGGATGTCGGGCAGCAGGGGGACTCCGATGGCGAGCAACTCGGGGCGCGGGACGGCGAGGGCCTGGGCGGCGGTCGCCCAGGCCGACAGGGTCGCGTCCAGCTCCGGGGGCGCCCACGGCAGAGCGGGGACATGGCCGTCGACGGCATCGAGGCACACCACGAAATAGCCTGAATCGACCATGCTCCAGAGTGGGCGGGGCACTGCTACCGCCGGGGGCAGCTGCGATGTGATCGACGCCTCACGGGCGTACCACTCGGAGGTGGGGTCTTTCCTCGGTGCGGCCTTGACGAAGGCGCTGACACCGGCCGAGGTCGTGACGACCGAGGCGAAGGCCCGGGTGAAGCCACCGCCGGCGCCGGGGGCGGCGACGACCGGTGAGCCCAGGCGGGTCGAGATGGCTCGGCGGAGGCTTTTCGGCAGGTCGGACCAGCTCGGGCGTACGGCGGTGGAGCCGTAGGGCACGTCGGGGAGCGAAATCGTTCGCACGACCCCATCCTGCCGCGCCGCCTTTTGTCGTACCCCACTGGCAGGATCCTCCTCATGAGAACTGACGACTTCTGGGCGGTCATCAGCCGCGCGACGGCTGATCGGCCCGCTTCACCCGCCGATGTGGCAAAACGCGCTGCGGCCGACCTGGCCACCCGCGATCCGGAGGAGATCGTGGCCTGGGGTCGCCACCTCGACAAAGTCATGGTCGCTTCGGGCACCGAAAATCTGTGGGCCGCCGCCTATCTGATCAACGGCGGTTGTTCCGACGAGGGCTTCGACAGCTTCCGGGGCTGGCTGATCGCCCACGGGCGGGATGCGGTGGCCCGGTCGGTGAAATCACCCGATTCGCTGGCCGACGTGGCCGTGATCCGGGGCGCGGCCGACACCGGCGCGGTGTTCGAGGCCGAGGAAGTGCTGTCGATCGCGGCCGATGCCTACACCCAGGCCACGGGCGAGGAGTTTCCGGCGGAGGAGCGGCCCAAGACCCGGCCCGACGCCGCCGACCTGTGGGATTTCGACAACGAGGAGGAGATGCAGCGCCGCCTGCCCAAACTGTCCGAGCTGTTCCTGGCCCCGCCGGAGTGATCCGGGCTTGACTGACGCCCGGCGAGTGGGAAACGGGTCGAGCGGGCGGGGGCGGTTCCGCGAGACTCCGGGGCATGGAGACTGCGCAGGGGATGGTGACCTCGGTCAGCTGTAACGGCGTCTACTCGTTCACCAAGCCGATGCGGGACGAGATCGTGCTGGTGGCGGGGATCGGTGTCGAGGGTGATTCGCACGCGGGGGTTCACGTGCGGCACCAGGGGCGGGTGCGGGCCGACCCGACACAGCCGAACCTGCGACAGGTGCACCTGATTCACGAGGAGCTGTTCGCGGAGGTGGCGCGGAAGGGCTTCGAGGTCCGGCCGGGGCACCTGGGTGAGAACGTGACGACCCGCGGCCTCGATCTCCTGGGCCTGCCGGTGGGGACGGTGCTGCGCTTCGGCGCGCCGCCCACCGAGGGGAACGGCGCCGTCGCGCGCGAAACGGCCGCCAATGGGGAGCCGGCTGGATCCGGGAGCGGCGGTGGAGGGCCGGCTGGGACCGGGAGCGGCGGTGGAGGACCGGCGGGGACCGGGAGCGGCGGTGGAGGGCCGGCTGGGACCGGGAGCGGCGGTAGAAGGCCGGCTGGGACGGTTGTTGCTGGGGCGCCGGTCGGAGTCGGGGGCGGCACTGAGGTGCTGGCCGGCGTGCTGGCGGCGGCGGAGGCGACGACGCTGAATGAGCCGACGGCCAGGGCGGCGGCTGCCGTGAGGGCGGCGCTGGCCCGGGAAGCTGCGGCTGAAGAGGCGCAGGGTGCGGATGGGCGACCGGCGCTCGTGGTGGCGGGGCTCCGGAACCCGTGCGGGCAGATCAACGGGCTTCAGCCGGGGCTGTTGAAGGAGATGATCGGCCGCGATGACGAAGGCAACCTCGTGCGCAAGGGTGGGGTCATGACCGTCGTGCTGCGGGGCGGCCTCGTCCGGCCCGGCGACCCGATCACTGCCGAGCTGCCGCCCCTTCCACGCGCACCGCTCGATCCCGTGTGACCGACCGCCAGGCGCGCGATGGGCGGCCTCACGGCGGGCGGTGAGCGGCTGCGCGGCGGGGGATGGGCGGGTGCTTGTGCGGGTGTGGGTGGGGCTTCCTCGCGGGCGTGGGACGATAGAACGCGCCGGCGGCTCGTCGGTGTCCTCTTAGTTCGAGAAGAACGGAAGATCGTGCCTGGACCGCTCGACCCCGGCGTGAACGTGATCGGTGCCACCGATCCCGGCCGTATCCGCAACTTCTGCATCATCGCTCACATCGACCACGGCAAGTCGACGCTGGCCGACCGCATGCTGCAGATCACCGGAGTGGTCGACCCGCGTCAGATGCGTGCGCAATATCTCGACCGCATGGACATCGAGCGGGAACGCGGCATCACGATCAAGTCGCAGGCCGTCCGCATGCCCTGGGTGGTGCGCGAGGGCGACCGGACGGGCGAGACCGCCGTCCTCAACATGATCGACACCCCGGGCCACGTCGACTTCACGTACGAGGTCTCCCGGAGCCTCGCCGCGTGTGAGGGCGCCGTCCTGCTGGTCGACGCCGCGCAGGGGATCGAGGCGCAGACCCTCGCCAACCTGTATCTGGCGATGGAGAACGACCTGCGCATCATCCCGGTGCTCAACAAGATCGACCTGCCGGCGGCCCAGCCCGAGAAGTATGCCGAGGAGCTGGCCAAGCTGATCGGCTGCGAGCCGACCGACGTGCTGCGCGTCTCCGGCAAGACCGGCGTCGGCGTCCAGCACCTGCTGGACGAGATCGTGCGCGAGCTTAGGCCGCCGGTCGGTGACGCGACTGCGCCGGCCCGCGCGATGATCTTCGACTCGGTCTATGACGTGTACCGCGGCGTGGTGACGTACGTCCGGGTCGTCGACGGGCGTATCGAGGCGCGCGACAAGATCAAGATGATGTCGACCGGCGCCGTGCACGAGCTGCTCGAGATCGGTGTCGTCTCGCCCGAGATGGAGAAGGCCGGCGCGCTCGGCGTGGGCGAGGTCGGCTACCTGATCACCGGCGTGAAGGACGTGCGGCAGTCCCGGGTGGGTGACACCGTCACCGGCAACACCCGGCCTGCCAAGGAGGCGCTGGGCGGCTACAAGGACCCGAAGCCGATGGTCTACTCCGGCCTGTACCCGATCGACGGCTCCGACTACCCGGCGCTGCGCGACGCGCTCGACAAGCTCAAGCTCAACGACGCCGCGCTGGTCTACGAGCCGGAGACGTCGCTGGCGCTCGGGTTCGGGTTCCGGGTCGGCTACCTCGGCCTGCTCCACCTCGAGATCATCGGCGAGCGGCTGGAGCGCGAGTTCAACCTGGACCTCATCTCCACGGCGCCGAACGTGGTCTACCGCGTCTACACCGAGGACGCGGAGGAGCGGGTCGTCACCAACCCGAGCGAGTTCCCCGACGGCAAGATCGGCGAGATCCACGAGCCCGTGGTGCGCGCGACCGTCCTGGTCCCCAACGAGTTCGTGGGCGCCGTGATGGAGCTCTGCCAGAGCCGTCGCGGCAGCCTGCTCGGCATGGAGTACATCTCCACCGAACGGGTCGAGCTGCGCTACACCCTGCCGCTGGCCGAGATCATCTTCGACTTCTTCGACCAGCTGAAGAGCAAGACCAAGGGGTACGCGTCCCTCGACTACGAGCCGTCCGGCGAGCAGGTGGCCGACCTGGTGAAGGTCGACATCCTGCTGCACGGTGAGCCGGTCGACGCGTTCAGCGCGATCGTGCACAAGGACAAGGCCTACAACTACGGCGTGGGCATCGCGGCCAAGCTGCAGAAACTCATTCCGCGGCAGCAGTTCGAGGTGCCGATCCAGGCCGCCATCGGAAGCCGCATCATCGCCCGCGAGACCATCCGCGCGATCCGCAAGGACGTGCTCGCCAAGTGCTACGGCGGTGACATCAGTCGCAAGCGCAAGCTGCTCGAGAAGCAGAAGGAAGGCAAGAAGCGGATGAAGATGGTCGGCCGCGTCGAGGTGCCGCAGGAAGCGTTCATCGCCGCCCTGTCGACCTCTGACGGTTCGGACACCAAGGGAGCAAACAAAAAATAGTCGGTTTGGGTTTTTGAACCCTCGGGAACTCTGGTCCTCGACGGACGCAACAAATGCTTCACCCCGAGAGGAACCCCCCCATGACTGTCACCGGCATCATCACCGCACTCATCGTCGGCCTCATCATCGGCGCCCTGGGCCGCTTGGTCGTACCGGGCAAGCAGAACATCCCGATCTGGCTGACGCTGGTCATCGGTGTTGTCGCTGCGCTGCTGGGCACCGTGCTGGCCCGGGCGACCGGCGTGGCCGACACCAAGGGCTTCGACTGGATCGAGCTGCTCTTCCAGGTCGTGCTGGCCGCGATCGGTGTGGCCCTGGTTGCCGGTTACGGTGGCCGTCGTCGCGTCCACCGCTAAGCACGAGCGATCGTCGATCGCTGCAACGTAGAACAAAGCGCCGGATCCGAAAGGGTCCGGCGCTTTGCTGTGCGAACGAGCTGTGTGAAACAGCTCGGCGGATCAGTAGCGGAATTTGTGCTGGGCGCTGCGCCGGTTGACCCAGGCCGGGAGTTCGTCCAGCTGGTCGCGGTGGGGGAGCCGGTCGAGCGCGTCCTCGGTGTCGGTCACGTTGTGCATGGTGACGACGAAACCCTGCACCAGGCGGTCGTCGCGAAGGTCGCGATAGGTGGCCTCGACCAGGGTCTGGCTGAGGTCGGGCCGGCGCAGCGCGCAGAACATCGTGCCGTCGCCGCCGGCCGCGAACGCCCGGCGGATCTGGCCGCGATCGTCCGGGTGGACCAGGTCGTCGAGCGTGGCCAGCGGGGAGAGCTTGTCGTCGCCCAGCAGCTCGTGCAGGGCCGGGCTGGCGTACCGGATGCGCTGGTCCTCGTCCAGCACCAGCATCAGGTCGGCTGTGTTGCTGATCACAGCCCGCAGGTAGAGATCGCTGTCGCGGCGCCCGACGGCCTCGACCAGGCTGATCCGGTCGAGCGCCAGGGCGGCCTGCGCGGCCATCACCTCGAGGGCGTCGTGGGCGGCCGTGAGGGCCTCGCGGCTGCCGGTCAGGACCAGGGCGCCGCCGCTCGGGCGGGCCACAGCCAGCGGTTCGAGCCAGAGAGGACAGACGAGCGTCGTCTCCTCCGCCGCACCGGCGCGGGCCCCGTGGCGGAAGAAGCCGGCCGGGGCGGGCGCCGGGCTGGTGGCGTCGATCCACCAGCTGCGCGGGCGGCGGCCCGGCGGGGCGGGCGGCAGCTCTTCCGCGGCCAGCGTGCGGTCGTCGGGGGCGAAGACGACCCGGCGGAGCGCGTCGCTCGGGACCAGGGCGGCCACGGCGGCGCGGACGGCCTGATCGACCGCGGGCAGGTCGGCCGCCGACACCAGGTCGGCGCTGGCGCCTCGCAGCCCCCGCTCGCGGGCCAGGGCCTGGCTGTTGAGCATGACCGAATCGGCCAGCCGGGTGATGGTCAGGAGCAGGGTGATGCCGCCCGCGACGGCGATCGGCACGCCGTCCTTGACGGTGCCGTTGAGCGCCTCGATCAGCAGCACGATCGGCGGGGTCGCCACCGAGACGCCGAGCAGGGCGGCCCAGTGCCCGCGCCACGTCGTCGTGCGCGGGGGCATCGGCTGGGTCAGGCGCACCATCGACGGGTGCAGCGCGGCCAGCCCCCAGGCGATGTAGAGCACCCGGTAACCGGACTCGGAGGCCTTGCCGGGCAGCAGCGGGTAGACGATGTCGCCCACGAGCAAACCCACCGAGCCGGCCAGCAGCAGCATGGCCGACACGTTGCGGCCGGTGGCCAGGTTGAGCCGCAGCGCGACGGCGATGAGCAGGAGCGAGCCGATCACGTCGGCCGGGTCGATCTTCTCGAGCGGGCTGTTGTCGGCGATCACGAAGACCCACACCACGAGCAGCCCGGAGCAGGCGCACGCGAGCAGGTCGATCAGCCGGGCCCGGTCGACCAGGACCGAGCCGCCCTGGGTGAACTGCACCAGCGCGGCCGCGACCAGGACGAACATCGCCAGATAGAAGCCGGTGGCGATGGGCATCCGGTCGAACGCGTAGAAGACGTCACCGATGGCGAGGGTCGCCACAGCCCCGGCCAGCAGCAACCACGGCCGGACGCGCGCCGGGCGATGCCGCCGCAAACCGATCATGATTGCAGTGCAACTGCCGACACCCAGAATTATCCACTCGATCGCCCTTGACACGTCCTACTTAGTACCAGGGCGGTAGCTGTCTGTCCATGTCGATGTATACGCTACGCAACTGCGTACCCGAATCGTCCCTCATTACTTTGCGCAACCACCGAACGGGCCGAAACTTTCGGTACGCGGCCGAAACGGGACGTCAGTTGAAGACTTCGGCGACCACACGGCCCCCGCCGGCGGCCGAGCCCTCGGTTACCGCCTGCCACTTGCCGTCGGGGGCATGCCACTCGAGGTCGCCGAAACGTACCCGTTCGAGGCCGGTTGCCGAGGCGTGGGCCACGAGCCAGTGCGCGTACCGCCAGCCGGACCTGGTGCTGGCGACCTTGACCGTCAGGCCGGCGTCCTGCTCGGCCGCCGCCGACTCGGGCAGGCCCTTGCCCCAGTCGAGCCGCAGGCCCGCCATCAGCGCCGCGGCCGCCGCCGACCCGCGCCGGGCCGGTGCGCCGCTCACGCTGCACTCGACGGCCTTGGTGGCCCGGCCGGTCAGCGCCTTGGCCAGCACGGCGGACTCGTCGGCCCATTTCTCGTACGCATTGGGGTAGGCCGACCGCTGCACCTTCTGCGCGGCGTCGGTGACCCGCATCTTCTGGTAGTTCTTGACCTTTTTGAGGGAGTTGTAGAACTTCTCCGCCGCGTACCGAGGGTCCTTGATCTGCTCGATCGTGCCCCAGCCCTGGCTGGGACGCTGCTGGAAGAGGCCCACCGAGTCGCGGTCGCCGTCGTCCAGGTTTTCGAGCTTGGACTCCTGGAACGCGGTGGCCAGCGCGACCACCACGGCCCGTTCGGGCATGCCCTTGCGCAGGCCGACGGCCGTGATCGTGGCGGCGTTCGCCATCTGCACGTAGTCGAGCGTCACCTCGCCGTCGGCGCGCACCGTGCACTCCGGCCCGATCTTCGGCAGCTTGATGCCGTCGGAGAAGGTGCGGACGATGACGAACACGCCGAGCGCACCGAGGAGCGCCACGAGAGCGAGCGCCACGACCGGTGACTTGCGCACCCACACCCCCAGGTCAGTTGTTGTTCAGGCGACAAGAGTAGTCAACGAGGTCACCCGATCCTCGTCACCCGTCCGCCGCCGGAGCGGCGGGGACCCAGCTCGCGGGCCTCTTCTCGCGGAACGCGGCCACGCCCTCGCGCCCCTCGGCCGAACGGAAGTAGCCCGCCGAACGTTCGGACAGCTCGGCCAGCTCGGCCCGGATCGAGCCCGAGGGCGTACGGCGGAGGAGTTGTTTGGTCCCGGCCAGCGCGAGCGGGCCGCCCAGCACGAAGCGGTCGCAGTATCGGCGTACGGCGTCGTCGAGCTCTTCGGCCGGGACGGCCGCGGTGACCAGCCCGATCTGCGCCGCGCGAGGCCCGTCGAAGACGTCGCCGGTGAGGTAGAGCTCGGCGGCCGCGCGGGGGGCCAGCCGGGGCAGCACGGTCGCGCTGATCACGGCCGGGATCACGCCCAGGCGCACCTCGGAGAAGGCGAACGTGGCCTCGCGCGCGCAGACCGCGATGTCGGCCGCCGCGATCAGGCCGAGACCGCCGGCGCGGGCGGGGCCGGCGACGCGCGCGACGATCGGCTTGGGGAACTCCCAGAGCGCGGCGAGCACGTCGGCGATCATCTCGGCCGGGACCCGGCCGTTCGCGCGGGCCTCGGCGGTCTCCTTGAGGTCGGCGCCGGAGCAGAAGACGGTGCCGGTGTGCGAGAGCACGACCGCGCGTACGGCGGTGTCGGTGACCGCCTCGCTCAGCGCGTCGAGCAACTCGCTCATCAGGGCGGTGGAGAGGGCATTACGGTTCGCCGGGCTGTCCAGGGTCAAGGTGGTCACCCCGGCGTCGGTGACGGTGCGGACCAGAGGCATGGCGGAACATTAACTGCGGCGGTGCACACTTGACGGATGGCCGGCGCACTTCCCGATGGCGAACCCGTTCCGAGCGACGGGTCGCTTCCCCCTTCCGCGACGGCGCAGGTCGGTCGGAACGGCTTCGCCGTGTACGTCCACGTGCCGTTCTGCGCGAGCCGATGCGGCTACTGCGACTTCAACACCTACACGGCGAGCGAGCTCGGCGGCGGGGTCAGCCGGGAGACCTACGCCGACACCGTCCTGCAGGAGCTGGCGCTCGCGAAAAGGACGATCAGCCCGGCGAAAGTGGACACGGTTTTCGTCGGCGGGGGGACGCCGACCCTGCTCAGCGCGGACGATCTGGGCCGCATTCTGGAGGGGATCGACGACGCGTGGGGCCTGGCCCCCGGCGCGGAGGTCACCACCGAGGCCAACCCCGAATCCGTGACTCCCGACTACCTGCGGCGGCTGCGGAGCAACGGCTTCACCCGGATCTCGCTCGGGATGCAGTCGGCGGCGCCCGGCGTCCTGCGGATCCTCGACCGCAAGCACACCGCGGGCCGCGCGCCCCAGGCCGCGATCGAGGCGCGTGAGGCCGGCTTCGAGCACGTCAACCTCGACCTCATCTACGGCACCCCGGGCGAGACGGCCGACGACTTCGCGAAATCCCTGCGCACGGTCGTGGACGCCGGGGTCGACCACGTCAGCGCGTACGCCCTGATCGTCGAGGACGGCACCCGGATGGCCGCCCGGATGCGGCGCGGTGAGATCCCGTACCCGTCCGACGACGTCGCCGCCGACCGCTACCTGGCGGCCGAGGCGGCCCTGAGCGAGGCCGGTTTCCGCTGGTACGAGGTCTCCAACTGGGCCACCTCGGACGAGGCCCGCTGCCGGCACAACCTGCTCTACTGGACCGGGGCCGACTGGTGGGGTCTGGGGCCGGGCGCGCACAGCCACGTCGGCGGGGTGCGCTGGTGGAACGTCAAACACCCGTCGGCGTACGCGACCCGGCTGGCCGGCGGCGTCTCGCCCGGTCACGGCCGTGAGCTGCTCACCGGCGAGGATCAGCACGTCGAGGACGTGATGTTGCGCGTGCGGCTGCGCGAGGGCATCGCGCTCGACCGGGTGGATCAGGTCGGCGCCAAGCAGGCGCTGGCCAACGGGCTGCTCGACCCGGCGGCGTACGAGAGTGGCCGTCTTGTCCTCACCCTGCGTGGCCGGCTGCTGGCCGATGCCGTGATCCGCGACGTCGTTTAAGACGAACGACGTGACGCGCCGGGCCCCGTACCCGGCGCACCGCGGCGCTATTTGATGAGGTTGACGGTCATCGGGTAGTTGTAGGGCTCGTTGTTGTTGGCCTTGATGCCCGCGATGATGCCGAAGACGATGCCGATGATCGAGGCGATCGGGATGATCACCACGCCGATGGCGATGCAGGCGGTGGCCCAGCCGATCAGGGCGACGATCGCCCAGGTGATCTGGAAGTTCAGCGCCTTGACCGCCTCGGCCCGCACGACCGGGGACTGGTTGCCCTTGGCCAGCATGGCGATCAGCGGCACGATCCAGCCCGACAGGCCCGCGCCGACGAGGGCGCCCAGCGCGCCGCCGAAGTGGGCGATCAGGATCCAGGTCTTGTCGTCCTGGGTCGGAGCGGCGCCGTAACCGGGCTGCTGGCCGTAGCCGTACTGTGCGCCCCCGGGCGGCGGGCCGCCGTAGCTGCCGGGCGGCGGTGCGCCGTAGCCGGGGCCGGAGGTCGGCGGGGTGCCGTAACCCGGGCCCGAGGTCGGCGGAGTGCCGTAGGTCGGGCCGGAAGGCGGCGGGGTGCCGTAACCGGAACCGGACGACGGCGGGGTGCCGTAACCGGGGCCGGAGGACGGCGCGCCGTACGGGGGCGGAGGAGGCGGTGACGATCCGGGAGCCGGTTCGTTAGCCGCATAAGGGTTGAACGGCGCGGTGGGGTCGTTCGGGTTACCTTCACCGGGCGGGCGAGGTGGTTCAGTCATGGCTGACACCGTAGAGCCGCAGTTCAATGCGGTCGAGAGCGACATGCTGATCGAGTCGGTGAATAGACAGTCCACTCGATCATCGCGCTGCCGACGGCGGCGACGTAGACTGGCACTCTGTCCGCGGGAGTGCCAAGCCGTGAGAGTCGAAACCGAGAGCTGCGAGGGAGGGGTCATATGAGTCTGGATGACCGCAAGCTCGAGGTGCTCCGGGCCATCGTCGAGGACTACGTCGAGACACAGGAGCCGGTCGGCTCCAAGGCGCTGGTCGAGCGCCACCAGTTGGGCGTCTCTCCGGCTACGGTGCGTAACGACATGGCGGTGCTGGAGGAGGAAGGCTACATCCGGCAACCGCACACGAGCGCCGGCCGCGTGCCGACCGACGCCGGCTACCGGCTCTTCGTCGACCGGCTCTCCAAGGTCAAGCCGCTCAGCCCGGCCGAGCGGCGGGCCATAGAGCGTTTCCTGATCGGCGCGGTCGACCTCGACGACGTCGTGCACCGCACGGTCCGGCTGCTCGCGCAGCTCACCCGGCAGGTCGCCGTCGTGCAATACCCCTCGCTGGCCCGGTCCGCGGTGCGTCACCTCGAGCTGGTGCCGATCTCCACCACGCGCGTCATGCTGGTGATGATCGCCGACACCGGCCGCGTCGAGCAGCGGCTGGTCGAGCTGCCCGGCCCGATCCCGCCCGACGCCGTCACCGACCTGCGCCGCCGGGTCAACGAAAAGCTCGCCGGGCAGAAAATGGCCGACACCCCGCCGCTGGTGCAGGCGCTGGTCGACGACTGCGCGCCCGAGCGCCGCACCACCATGGCCTGTCTGGCCTCGGTGCTGCTCGAGACTCTGGTCGAGCGCAGTGAGGAACGCCTCGCCTTGGCGGGCACCGCTAACCTGACACGCGGGGGCGTGCTGGACTTCCAGGGCACCTTGCGGCCCGTCCTCGAGGCTCTCGAGGAGGAGGTCATCCTGCTGAAACTGATCGGCGATCTGGAACCGAGCACCACCCGGGTCCGGATCGGTGACGAGAACGAGATCGACAACCTGCGGTCGGCATCCGTGGTGAGCACTGGTTACGGCCCCGGCGTGACGATCGTCGGTGGGCTCGGTGTGCTCGGTCCCACCCGGATGGACTACCCCGGCACCATCGCGACGGTGCGCGCGGTGGCACGCTACGTGGGCGACCTTCTAGCACAAAACTGACGAGGATTGCGGAGCCCGTGGCCAAGGACTACTACGGCATTCTCGGTGTGAGCCGGGAAGCCACCGACGACGAGATCAAGCGCGCCTACCGCAAACTGGCTCGGCAGTTCCACCCGGACGTCAATCCCGACCCGGAAGCGCACGAGAAGTTCAAGGACATCAACGCGGCGTACGAGGTCCTGTCCGACGATCAGAAGCGGCAGATCGTCGACCTGGGCGGCGACCCCCTCGCGCCCGGCGGCGGCATGGGCCCCAACGGTCCGGGCGGTGCCGGCGGTCCGTTCGTCGGCTTCCAGGACATCATGGACGCGTTCTTCGGCACGGCGGCCGGCGGTGGCGGCCGGGGCCCGCGCCCGCGCACCCGGCCCGGCGCCGACGCGATCCTGCGGCTCGAGCTCGACCTGGTCGAGACGGCGTTCGGCGTCGAGGCTCCGATCACGGTCGACACCGCCGTTCTGTGCACCCAGTGCTCCGGCGCCGGCACGGCCCCCGGCACCCACCTGGCCACCTGCGAGACCTGTGGCGGCCGGGGCGAGGTGCAGAGCGTGCAGCGCACGTTCCTGGGCCAGGTCGTCTCGTCCCGCCCGTGCGCGACCTGCCAGGGACACGGCACGGTCATCCCGCACCCCTGCCCCACCTGCGCCGGCGACGGCCGGGTCCGCACCCGCCGCTCGCTCACCGTCAAGATCCCGGCGGGCGTCGAGGACGGCATGCGCATCCGCCTGGCCCAGCAGGGCGAGGTCGGCCCCGGCGGCGGCACTCCCGGTGACCTCTACGTCGAGATCCACGAGCGGCCGCACGACGTCTACTCCCGCAAGGGCGACGACCTGCACTGCCGGGTCACGCTGCCGATGACCGCCGCGGCGCTCGGCACCCGCCTCACGATCAAGACGCTCGACAGCGAAGAGGGCATCGAGGTCAAGCAGGGCACCCAGCCCGCGAGCACGCTGCGCATCCGCGGCAAGGGCGTGCCCCACCTGCGCGGTCAGGGCCGGGGCGACCTGTTCGTCCACCTCGACGTGAAGACCCCGACCAAGCTGACCGCCGAGCAGGAACGCATGCTGCGCGACTTCGCCAAGACCCGCGGCGAGGACGTGGCCGAGCTGAGCAAGCAGGGCGGCTTCTTCAGTCGGATGCGGGACGCTTTCAACGGCCACTAGGTCGTGCCTCGCGGCACGGCCTCGCGGCACGGCCTCGCGGCACGGCCTCGCGGCACGGCCTAGCGGTCGCGGGGGAAGAGCAGCATGTCGGCTATGAAAGTCGTGATCTGGCCGGAGGGGGCGCGGCCCACCCAGGTGGGGTAGGCGCCGTCGCCCCAGCCGCTGGACCAGGCGACCATGTCGCCGGCCGCGACGTTGGCGAAGCGCGGGTCGCGTAACTCGAGGCTCTCCCACTCGGCCGACAGGGGTTCGCGGTTGTCCTCGTCGACGAAGCAGGCCAGGCCGGCGTCGACGCCGAAGCCGAAGAACTCGCCGTAGCCGAGGTCGAGCAGATCCTGGTCGTCGCGCAGGGCCAGCTCCCACCGCACGGGCCGCCGATCGGTGATGTCCAGCCGGGCCGCGGCCACCCGGGTGTGGCCGGGGTCGTCGGTGAAGGTGGCCAGGCTGATGGTCACCGGGTAGGTGCCGGGCTCGACCGTGACCAGGAACGGCTCCTCGCCGTAGTCGAGTGAGGACGGGTCGGCCGCGACCAGCCGGCCCGAGGGCAGGTTCAGCTTGCCGGCCGGGTGGGTGGAGATGCGCATCCGGCGGTCGCCCACGGCCCGCTCGGCGCCGTCGCGGAACAGGTCGTCCAGGTTGCGCGGCTGCAGCGGGCGCGGTGGCTGCCACGGGCGCTCGGTGGCGGTGCGGACCGGAAGACCGTGGATGTCGGCGTCGACCACCCGGAACGGGCCCTCGATCTCGCGCGGGACGGCGCAGGCTTCCGCGATCTGCTCGGTGCAGGCCTCGGCATGGACCCGGGCCGCGCTGTCCAGCAGCGCCTTCCACCGGCCGAAGGCGGGGATGGGCAGCCGGGGCGGGGCGAAACCGCTGTCGGCGAACGTGTGGAGACCGCCCCGCTCACCGGCCGGCTGGACGGAGTCGGAGCGCCGGCCGTTGAGCTGCCAGGAGGTGCGGTGCTGGGCGGCCTGCGGCAGGTCCGCGCCGGAGGGGATGGCCCAGGTGGCCGACTCGCGCAGGAACAGGTCGCCCTCGCGGGCCCGGCGCCACTCGTGCGAGGCGATCAGCCGGCGTTCGACGTCATAACGCAGGACGGCGCAGTAGCCCTCGGCCCACGAGATGTTGAGCACGGAGTGCAACCGGCCGCCGGCGAGCAGCACCACAGAGTACGGCTCGCCGGCGGAGTCGCGTGACTCTGCCTCGTCCGGGGTCAACGGGTTGACGATCCCGCCGTCCCAGCCCTCGCAGTACACCGCAGCCAGCGTGGTCTCCATGAGCGGCGATCTTATTCAGGACCAGGCCCGCTCGCCGCCCCGTCGGGGGAGTGTCGGCGAACGGAGCGTCAGCGAATGATCCGAACGGAGCGTCAGCGAGAGGCCAGCGTGCGCCCCGCGTGGGTGGCCGCCTCGTGGGCCGCCTTCTTCATCAATTCAGCAGTCTCGATGAATGCGGCCATCGCCGGGTTGACGCCGGCCAGGGTGAGCTCGCGCTCGATCAGGACGAGATCGGCGCCCCACACGTCGCCCACGATGCGGCGCAGGAACGCGGTGTTGTGGTCCCAGCCCTCACGCGGAGTGCCGGGGGCATAGCCACCACCACGGGTGGTGAGCACGATGGCGGGCTTGCCGTCGAGCAGCCGCTCGTTGGGGTCGGTGGCGCCGGCCAGCACGAGGTCGATCCAGGTCTTGACGTGCTGCGAGACGCCCCAGTTGTAGAGCGGCAGGGCCAGGATCACGGCGTCGGCGTCGCGCACCTCTGAGGCGATCTGGTCGGCCAGGGCGATCGCCTCGCGCTGGGCGTCGGTGCGCTGGTCCTCGGGCGTGAACTTGCCGTGGATCGCGTTCGCCCAGGCGTCGGCGGGCAGGGGAGCCGAGCCGAGATGGCGGCGGACGAACGTGGTGTCCGGGCGGACGGCGGTCCACTCGGCCTCGGCCACGTCAGCCAGCTCGCTCGAGGCCGAGGCGGGGCCCTGGATGCTCGAGTCGATGCGCAGAACGCTCATTACTTGCTCCTCACGGCTTGAATGTTCAACCTGACTGTGACACACATCGGGTTGAACATTCAAGCCGCGGAACCCGCTATCCTTCGGTCGTGAGCAGTGAGATGTCCCACGAGCCGGTCCCCTGGCTCGACAGCGAAGAGCGCGCGGCGTGGATGACGCTGATGGCGGTGCTCATGGGTGTGCCGGCCGCCATCGATACCCAGCTCAAGCGCGATTCCAGGATCAACTTCTTCGAGTATTCGATCCTCAGCTCGCTGTCCCAGCCGGCCGATCACGCCGTGCAGATGAGCAATCTGGCCCACATGGCCGGCGGGTCGCTCTCGCGGCTGTCGCACGCGGTGAGCCGGCTCGAGCGGCAGGGCTACGTCAAGCGCCGCACTGGCGGGACCGGCGAGGGCCGCTGCACCGAGGCCGTGCTGACCGCCGAGGGCATGGCCGTGCTGGAGGAGGCCGCCCCGGGCCACGTACGCGAAGCTCGTCGTCTGATCTTCGATGTGCTGAGCCCGGCTCAGGTGCGGCAGTTGCAACGGATCGCGCACGAGATCGCCGCCACCGCGGCGCCCGACATGGTCAAGCAGATCGACGCGGCGATCGTGGCCGCGGACGCGGCCGAGCGGGCGGGGAAGGCGACCGGCCGGCTGTGCTGAAGCTGACGGGACTGACTCAGCCGTCGAGCTGGGAGCGGGCGCGGTCGAGCAGGGTGGGGAGCAGTTCGACGCGCCAGGTCTCCAGGTGCACGCTGCCGCTCGACATGCCGCCGTGGGCGAACTCGTCCCGGAACACCCAGTGCGCCGGTTCGGTGGCCAGGTCGACCGCGACGACCCGGTCGAAGGTGGCCTTGAGCAGCCGCTCGACCTCGCCCACCGAGGGTGGCAGATAGGTGCCGGTGAGCTGCTCGCTCATCGCGCGCCAGACCCACGGGTCGCCGCGCAGACCCCACCGCACCGGTTCGGGGTCGAAGAGATCGGTCATCAGCCTCACCCGATCAGGGTGACACTCCTCGATGCGGGCCGCACCTCAGACAGTGACGGCGGGCACCGCTGCGGTCAGTGACCAGTCGTGGCTGATCTCGGCCGCCGTGCGCAAGAGCTGGGGCAGATGCTCCTCGATCAGCGTCTCGACCGAGGTCTCGGCGGCGTGCACGGTCACGTTGATCGCGGCGACGACCCGCCCGTCGCCGTCGCGGACGCCGGTGGCGATCGACCGGATGCCGGGCGCGAGGTCCTGGTCGGCCAGCGCCCAGCCCTTGGCCCGGACCTCGCGCAACGACGCGTCGACCTCGGCCGGCGTCGGCTGCCGGCGCGCGTTGATGCCCGAGCGGGACGGCTCGGCCAGCACCGCCGCCAGGTCGCCGGCCGGGAGCGCGGCCAGCAGCACCTTGCCCATCGAGGTGACCGGGGCCGGGAAACGGGTGCCGATCGTGACCGCCAGCGTGACGATCTTGGGCACCGCGACCCGGGCCACGTAGACGATGTCGCTGCCGTCGAGCTGGGCCATCGACGTCGACTCGTTGGTCTGCGCGACCAGCCTCTCCATGTGCGGGCGGGCCGCGTCCCACATGCTCAAGGCGTTCACGTACGCCATCCCGAGCTCGAGCACGCGCGGCGTGAGCGCATACCCCCGCCCGTCGGCGCGCACGTAGCCCAAGGCCTCGAGGGTGATCAGGATGCGGCGGACGGTGGGCCGCGCCAGCGAGGTGACCCCGGCGATCTCACTGAGCGTCATGGCGGGCGTGCCGGGTCGGAAGGAGCGCAGGACGTCGAGCCCGCGGGCCAGAGCCTCGATGAAGTCGGGTCCGGCGCCCCTTCCGATGTCGGTCATGACCGGGACCCTACTTGGTGTACTGATAGGGGTTGCTCAGGATCCGGGCCTCGGGGATGTCCGGGTTCATGCCCTGCTTCCAGGCGTCCTCGCCCAGCGTCTCGCGCAGGTGATCGATCGTGGCGGCGACCTTGGCCCGGGCGGTGGCCAGATCGGCGTCGACGAGCTTCCCGTCCCGCTTGACCACCCGGCCGCCGACCAGCACGGTGTGCACATCGCCGCGCTGCGCCTGGAAGGCCACGTGACCGTACGGGTTGAGCAGCGGGAACATCACCGGTGAGGCATCGTTCTTGATCAGCACGAGGTCGGCCTGCCGCCCCGGGGTGATCGCGCCGACCGTCGAGTCCATCCCCAGCGACTTCGACCCGCCGCGGGTGGCCCAGTCGACGACCTGCTCGGCCCGCAGGTGGTGGTGGGTGACCGTCTCCTGCTTGCCGTGCGCCTCGAGGTGCTCGCGGGCCCGGTCGGCGCTGAGCGTGGTGCGCATGGCCGAGAACAGGTCGCCGCTCCACCACACGCTGGTGTCCATCGACAGCGACACCGGGATCCCGTGGCGGCGCAGCTGCCAGGTGGGCGGGTAACCCTGACCGGCGCTCTGCTCGCTCTCGGTCGACACCGACACCGAGCCGCCGGTCGCGGCGATCCGGTGGTAGGAGTCGCTGGACAGCGTGGCCGCGTGCACATAGACGTGGCCCGGGGTCATGAAGCCGCTGTCGTGCATGAGCCGGATGCCGTCGTCGTTGGTGGCGCCCCAGACCCCGGCGTGCGTGGTGACCGGCACGCCGAGCTCGCGGGCGACCTCGAATGCGGCCTTCTCGGGGAAGGCCGGGTCGCCGGTCACGTCGAAGGCGAGCTGGAAGCCGGCCAGCTTGCCGCCCTCGATGCGCCGGCGGTAGAAGTCCTGGAACTCGGGCGCGGTCGCCCACTCCCACGGCCCCTGCTGGATGTTGCCGTAGGCCAGGACGAACCGGCCCGGTACGGCTTCGAGCGCGTCGACCGCCGCGTCGGCGTGATCGGTGCTCTGCAGGCCGTGCGACCAGTCGACGGTGGTGGTGACGCCCGAGTCGAGCGCCTCGAGCGCGCCGAGCAAATTGCCGGCGTAGATGTCCTCGGGCCGGAAGTGCTTGCCGGATTCGAGGTAGTACCAGACGAAGTACTGGGTCAAGGTCCAGTCGGCGCCGTAGCCGCGCATCGCCGTCTGCCACAGGTGCCGATGGGTGTCGATCATGCCGGGCATCAGGATGCCGCCGGCGGCATCGATCTCCTCGGCGCCCTCGGGGGCGCTCAGGCCGTGTCCGACCTCGGCGATCTCGCCGTCGACCACCAGCACGTCGGCGCCCTCGAGCACGGTGTGTGCGTCGTCCATGGTGAGAACCAGGCCGTTGCGGAAGACCACCGGCCGGTCGCTTGCGCTCATCGCCCATCCTTCTTTCGTCATTTCCGGACCACTGTCCGCTCAGCGGGCAGGGCGAGTGGCGTCAGTGTGCGCCCGGTCACTTGACGGGTCAAGGGTTTGTTTCGGTTAGATCAACAGGACGTTGACAGGCCTGTTGGGTGGGGGCAAGCTGGTTCTGCGGACGAGTGTCCGCAGAACGGACGGGTGTGTATGTCTGAGAACGGGCCACTGTCCGGGCTCGTCGTCGCCGACTTCTCGCGGATCCTCGCCGGGCCGTACGCGACGATGCTCCTGGCCGACCTCGGCGCTCGGGTGATCAAGGTGGAGAGTCCCGGCGGGGACGACACCCGCACCTGGATGCCGCCCACCCGGGACGACGTCTCGACGTACTACCTCGGCATCAACCGCAACAAGCGGTCGATCGCGCTCGACCTCAAGGACCCGGCCGACCTGGCCGAGGCCCAGGAGCTGGCCCGGCGGGCCGACGTCATGATCGAGAACTTCCGGCCGGGCGGCCTGAAGCGCTTCGGCCTCGACTACGACACGATCGCGGCGGCCAACGAGAAGATCGTCTACGCGAGCATCAGCGGCTTCGGCACCGCGGCGGGTGCGAGCCTGCCCGGCTACGACCTGATGGTCCAGGCGATCTCCGGGCTGATGAGCCTCACCGGTGACCCCGAGGGCTCGCCCTACCGGGCCGGCATCTCGGTCTTCGACGTGATGGCCGGCATGCACGCCAACATCGGCATCCTGGCCGCCCTGCACCACCGGGCCGAGACCGGCCGCGGGCAGCACGTCGAGGTCAACCTGCTCAGCTCGGCGCTCTCCGGCCTGGTCAACCACTCCAGCGGGTACGTGGCCGGTGGCACCGTGCCGTTCCGGATGGGCAACGCGCACCCCAGCCTCTTCCCGTACGAGCCGCTGCCCACCGCCGACGGCGAGCTGATCGTGATCGCCGGCAACGACGGCCAGTTCCGCAAGCTGTGCCAGGTGCTCGACCTGCCCGGCCTGCCCGACGACCCGCGTTTCGGCCGCAACCAGGACCGTACGGCCAATCGCGAGGCCCTGCGCCCGATTCTGGTCGAGCGGCTCGCGACGCGTACCAAAGACGAATGGTTCCGGGTTCTGATCGCGGCCGGCGTGCCCTGCGCCCCGATCAACACGATCGACGGCGGCGTCGCGTTCGCCGAGGAGGTCGGGCTCGACCCCGTGGTCACCACCGGCGGCGTGCCCGGCATCCGCAACCCCATCACCTTCAGCGAGACCCGGCCCCGGTACGAGTTGCCGCCGCCCGGGCTGGACGAGCACGGCGAGGAGATCCGCAAGTGGCTGAGGAGCTGAGCTTCCCAACCGGCCTCGGTACGTCGACGCCGGAGACCATCTCGCTGCTGGGGCAGGACCTGGCGGCCGACCTGATGGGCAAGGTCGGCTTCGGCGAGCTGGCCTTCTGGCTGGTCGCCGGGCGGCGGCCCACGGCCGGGGAGGTCCGCGTCTTCGAGGCGGTGCTGGTGGCGCTGGCCGACCACGGGTTCACGCCCACGGCGATCGCGGCCCGGCTGACGTACCTGTCGGCCCCGGAATCCCTGCAGGGCGCGCTGGCCGCCGGTCTGCTCGGCGGCGGATCACGTTTCCTCGGTGTGACCGAGGACTGTGGACGGTTCCTGGCGTCGACCCTGGTCGGCGCGGGCGCCGAACCCGACTACGACGCGATCGCGCTGGAGGCCGTGCACCAGGCGAAGGCCGAGAAGCGTTTCATCCCGGGGCTCGGCCATCCCGTGCACAAAGAGCTCGACCCGCGTACGCCGGTGCTGATCGCGATCGCCGAGGAGGAGGGCCTGCGTGGCCCGCACCTGCGGTTGTTCGAGGCGATCGGACGCGTACACCCGGCCGTTCTGGGTCGCCGTCTGCCGTTGAACGGGGCCGGCGTGTGCGGGGCGGCGCTGGCCGACCTGGGGCTGCCGACCGACCTGCTGCGGGGTTTCGCGCTGCTGGCCCGGGCCGCGGGGCTGCTCGGGCAGCTCGCCGAGGAACGCCGCAACCCGATCGGCATGGAGATCTACAAAACCGTCGACCGTAACGCGGTCTACGAGCCCCGGAAGGACTGAGCCCATGGCCAGCATCGTCGCGGTCATCGCCTCCACCCATCATCCGTTCTACTACCGGGCCAGCACGGCCACCGGCGACGACCGGCCGCCGTTCGCCGACGAGTGGACGCGCAAGATCCTGGCCTTCCGGGAGACGCTCACCCGGGCCAAGCCGGACGTGCTGGTGATGGTCGGCTCCGACCACTTCCACCAGCTGTGGCTGGACAACATGCCGCAGTTCCTGGTCGGCAAGGCGCCGTTCTACGACGCCAACTGGTACAACGAGGAGCGCGAGTTCGGCCTGCCGAAGATGCTGCTCAAGGGGCAGGAAGACCTGTCGTCGCACATCCTGCGGGCCGGGCTGGACGAGGGTTTCGACCTGGCCTTCAGCAACGAGCTGCGGATCGACCACAGCATCACCTGCCCGATCATCACGCTGCGGCCCGAGGCCGACCTGCCGATCGTGCCGATCTACACCAACATCTTCGCGCCGCCGCTGCCGCAGCCGTCGCGCTTCGTCAAGCTGGGCGAGACGATCCGGTCGATCGTTGAGTCGTGGCCGTCGCACCTGCGGGTGGCGGTCATCGGCACCGGGCACCTGTCGCTCGAGCTGGGCGGGCCGCGGCAGTTCGGCCCGCACGGGCCCGACCCCGAGTTCGACCGGCGGGCGGTCGAGTGGATCGCCACCGGCGACCTCGACAACTGCCTGCGCGAGGTGACCTTGGACAGCCTGCACTCGCCGGGCAACGCCACCCACGGTTTCATGGATTTCATGCTGATGATGGGCGTGGCCGGGGCCGGGGCGAAGGCCGACTACGTGGACACGCTCGACCTGTTCCACACCATGGAGGCGTACTTCACCTGGTATCCGAACGGAGCGCCCTCATGAGCAAATACCTTCTGAACAAGTTCCTTTACACAGTGGATCGCGACGCGGACCTGGTGGAGCGCTACCGGCATCAGCCGGAGGAGCTGGTCACCTGGTGGGAGGCGGAGCGGGCCAACTCGGTGCTCAACTGCCACACCGGCGAAGCCAGCACGTGGCTGAAGTTCACCGACGACGAGCGCATGGCGTTGATCACCCATGACCACGTACGCCTCTTCGAGCTGGGCGCGCACCCGTTCCTGACGCTGACGCTGTTCATCGCCCTGTTCGAACGGGACAACACCGAGCCGCTGGAGTACCAGAAGGCGTACGGGGCGCGGCTGGCCCACTTCGACATGCCCTACCCGGACATCGCCACATGATCCCGGCGGCCGTGCTGCGGGTCTGCGGCCGGCCGCCGTCGATCGAGCAGCGGCGGACGCCCGTGCCCGGCGTGGGCGAGGTGCCGATCAGTGTCGCCGCCGCGCCGATCACCCCGCTCGACCTGCTGTGCGCCACCGGCACCAGCTACTTCGGGCAACCCGCGACGCCGTACGTGCCGGGGTGCAAGGGGTGGGGAGACGCCTGTGGACAACCGGCACTGTGGACAACCAGGGCGACAGCCGTGATGTGGTGTAAGGGACGAACGCTCAGAGCGGGAGAATCTCCAGCTCACGTAGGCGGTCGGGGTCGGTGGTGGCGTTCATGGTGGTGATGCGGCCGTCGACCACGGTGAGCGTCAGCGCCAGCAAAGTGTCGCCGCCGGGGGCGACTTGGATGCCGAGCGCGCCGTCGACCAGGGCGGGGAACGCGTTCTGCGCCTTGGTCTCTCCTTGTGGCGCGGGTCACATCCGTCACATCGGTGCGATCGGGTCCGTCGGTGGTGCGACGGAGGAGAGCGCGCCGATGTGACGCGCCGCCGCAAAATGAGGAGAGAACCATGCCGGCTCGGATGGACAACCCCGCCACGCTGCTGCCCGACTCGGTCCAGGCGGTCAACATCCTCTACCAGCGCGAACTGGCCGCTTTGGTGTTGTGGATCGCCACCACCAACTTCTTCAACCGCATCAATGTGACGACGGCCCAGCAGGCCCCGCAGAACTGGGGGTAGAGGTCTAGCATCCCGGCTATGACGGGGAGTGAGGTGCCGCGCAGCGTGCGGACGGCGGTGCTGCTGGCCTGGCTGATGGTGCCGGCCGGGGCGCTGCTGGTCGTGGCGGGCGTGGTCGACCTGGTCTGGTGGGCGTCGCCCGACGCGCAGCGTACGACCGCGTTGATGGCGGCCATCGAGGCCGAGTACGGGACCATCCCGCCGGCGATGCTGCGGGCCGGGGCCGGGGCGGCCGTCCTGGTGGTGATGGGTGCGGCCGGTCTGGCGTACGCGGTCCTGGCGCCATTGATCGCGCGCGGCGACCGGTGGGCCCGCAGCTCGGGCATCGGCGCGGCCACGGGGATCTTCCTGGTCGGGCTGATGACCGTCGGGGCCGATGCCAGCCAGCCGATCTATCTGCGCGACTACTACTCGACGCTGACCCTGTCGACGATCGGCGACCGCATCCCGCCGATCGAGGCGGTCATCTACCCGTCGTGGTTCCCGTGGCTCGAGGACGTCGCCCAGGGGGTCGGGACGATCCTGGCCCTGGGCGTGGCCGTCGCGCTGATCTGGACGGCAGTGGTGAACGCCGAATATTTCATGGCCCGAGGTGCGGGCACCGGCACCGACGAGCCGGACGAGTGGGACACGGCCATCTCCCGCATGCGTGCGAACAAACGCCCCGAGGACCAGGCCTGATCAGGCGGTTCGGTAGCGTGCGGGGGTGTCTGCCCCCTTGTTCCTGGTCGACGTCCTGCCGGCCGGCGCCTCGCACACGCTCGACGGCCCCGAGGGCCATCACGCCGCCACCGTGCAGCGTCTGCGCGCCGGCGAGACGCTGATCCTGGCCGACGGCCGGGGCGGCAGCGCCACCGCCAAGGTGACCGCGGTCGGCAAGGGCAGCGTCGACCTCGAGATCCTCGGCCGCGAGCTGGTGCCCGCGCCCGACCCGCGGCTGGTCGTCGTGCAGGGCATCGCCAAGGGCGACCGCGGCGAGCTGGCCGTGCAGGCGATGACCGAGATCGGCGTCGACGAGATCGTGCCCTGGGCGGCGTCCCGCTCGGTGGCCCAGTGGCGGGGCGACCGCGGCGTCAAGGCCCGCGACAAATGGGCGTCGACCGCGCGCGAGGCGGCCAAGCAGGCCCGCCGCGCGTGGTTGCCGATCGTCGGCGGCGACCCGGACTGTTCGACCAAGCAGGTCGCGGCGCGGATGGCCGCCGCCACGGCCTTCGTGCTGCACGAGGAGGCCACCGAGCGGCTGGCCACGGCCGAGCTGCCCACCGCGGGCGAGATCCTGCTGGTGGTCGGCCCCGAGGGCGGCATCAGCGACGCCGAGCTTTCCGCCTTCGCCGGCGCGACCCCGGTCCGTCTGGGCCGCGAGGTGCTGCGGACGTCGACGGCCGGCGTCGCGGCGCTCGCCGTCCTGTCGGCCCGGCTCGGTCGCTGGTAGGAGACGGCTAGCCGCGGGTCTTGAGGCTTCGGAAGCGGCGGCGCTCCAACCCGGGGAGCTGGATGTGCTCGTTCAGCTCGCGGCCGGTGGCGACCTGCTCGGAGATCTTGGCCGCCGTCCGGCGGACCAGCAGACGGCGCAGGCCGCGGGCGCGGATCTCGCCGGCGAAGGAGCCCACGAGACGCCGCAGCCGGCGGCTCTGCTCGGTGATGGACGGTTCGAGGTCGGCGAACGCCACGTAGAGCGCGCGCGTCGACGTCGAGCCCAGGTAGTCGAAGGGCTCCGAGCCGGCCATCGACTGGAAGGGCACGCCGAGCAGCAGCATGTTGCGGTAGGCACGGTGGTCGAGCAGGGTCACCACATGGCGTACGCCGGCTCGGTGCCCGGCCTGCAGGAAGGTTCGGTAGAGCAGCGAGCTCACCGCCAGCCCCGACTTCCCGCCTCGATACTCCGGCCGCACGCCCAGCGTCGCGAAGTCCCAGATCTTCCCGCCGTCGTGCAGCCCGTGCGCCTCCGCGATGACCGACAGGTCGCGGCCCGTGCGGTCGGGGGCGTCGTCGAGCGTCTTGCCGCCGCCCGCGATCACCCGGCCGGCCCCCGCGGGCAGGCCGGTGCGCCGGTCGAGCACGAGGAAGAAGATGCTGTCGGTCTCGTAGCCGCCGTACTCGGCGGCCATCGTCGTGGCGTCATTGCCGAACGAGGCCTCGAAGATCTGCCGCTCGACGGTGCGGGCCACGTCGGCCATCGGGTCGGTGGGGCCGACCGCCAGCGCGGCGAAACGGCCGGCGGTGGGGTGCGCGGCGAGCGCGGCCGTGCAGCGCCGGCCCAGCGTCTGGGCGTCGAGGTCGTAGGCCACGGCTCAGAACCCCTGGGCGACGCTCTCGGTGGCCCCGAAGTGTTCCTGGATGAGCGTGATGGTCGGCGCCAGGTCACGGTAGGTAGCAGAGTCACCAGTGGTGATGGTGGAGAGCATCATCGACATACCAGTCCTAGCAGGCAAATGGGGGGAATCGGACTGGTCCCACTGTAGGCCGGGACTACGCAGAGTGAAAAGCGGTCTTGGTCACATCGGGGCGCCGGCGGGGAGTTAGGTTAGCCTTCCTCCATGGTTTTGACGCGCGTCGACGAGCCCGCGCGCGAGGAGGTCACCCGGGGCGGGGTGCGGCGCGGATCGGGGCTGCTGATCGCGTTCGGCGTGCTGGTCCTGGCCTGTCTGCTCAGCATCGCGATCGGCACCCGCACCATCGCGATCGGCACGGTCTGGGACGCCCTGGTGCACTACACCGGCACCGAGGACCAGTCGATCGTCCGCGAGCTGCGGGTGCCGCGGACCCTGCTCGGCATCCTCACCGGCATCGCGTTCGCCCTGTCCGGCGCGATCATCCAGGCGGTCACCCGCAACCCGCTGGCCGACACCCAGATCCTCGGCATCAACTCGGGGGCCTCGCTGTTCATGGTCTTCGCGGTCGGCTTTCTCGGACGCACCGAGATCGGCGAGTACATCTGGTTCGGCTTCGGCGGGGTGGCCGTGGCCCTCGTGCTGGTCTACGTGCTCGGCTCGGCCGGTCGGGGCGGCGCCACCCCGGTCCGGCTCACGCTGGCCGGGGTGGCGCTCGGCGCGGTGCTCGAAGGGCTTTCCTCGGGCGTACGCCTGATCCGCCCGCGCGCCTTCGACTACCTGCGTTTCTGGGACGCCGGGTCGATCGCGGGCCGCCCGCTCGACGTGGCGCTGACGATCCTGCCGTTCGTCGGGGCCGGCACGATCGTCGCGCTGCTGGTCGCCCGTTCGCTCAACGCCGTCTCGCTCGGCGACGACCTGGCCCGCTCGCTCGGCGCCAACATCGCCCGCACCCGGCTGCTGGCCGTGCTCGCCGTGGTGCTGCTGGCCGGGGCGGCGACCGCGGCGGCCGGTCCGATCGGCTTCCTGGGCCTGATGATCCCGCATCTCGTCCGCGGTTTCGCCGGCCCGGATCAGCGCTGGATCTTCGCGTACACCATCGTCTGCGGACCGATCCTGATGCTGCTGGCAGACGTCGTGGGCCGGGTCGTGATCCGGCCCGGCGAGCTCCCGGTCGGCCTCGTGACCGCGTTCGTGGGCGCCCCGGTCTTGATCTGGTGGATCAGGCGGGCCAAGGTCAGTACTCGATGAGTATCGATCCAGGCCGCCGGGCGATCGTGCTGCGGCCGGTCATGCGGGTGCCGCTACGCCCGCTGGTGGTCTGCGCGCTGGTGCTGCTGGCGGCGCTGGGCACGGCGGTGCTGGCCCTGTCCACCGGCGAGCTGACCATCCCGGCCGGCGACGTGCTGCGGGCGCTGACCGGGCAGGGCTCCGGGGCCTACCGGCTGGTCGTGGTCGAGTGGCGGCTGCCCCGGGTGCTGCTCGCGCTGCTTGCCGGGGCCGCGCTCGGTCTGGCCGGGGCGATCTTCCAGTCGCTCACCCGCAACCCGCTGGGCAGCCCCGACGTGATCGGCTTCAACACGGGAGCCTTCACCGGCGTGCTGGTCGCCACGACCACGGTCGGCGCCGGCTACTACGCCACCGCCACCGGCGCGCTGATCGGCGGGCTGGCCACCGCGATCGGCGCCTACCTGCTGGCGTACCGCCGCGGGGTGCAGGGCTTCCGGCTGATCATCGTGGGCATCGCGGTCAGCGCCGTGCTGACCTCGGTCAACGAGTGGTTCGTCATGAAGGCCGACCTGCGGGTGGCGGTCTCGGCCACGATCTGGGGGCAGGGCACGCTCAACGGGCTCGGCTGGGACCGGGTGGGCCCGATGGCGGTCGTGCTCGGCGTGCTGGTCGTGGCGCTGCTCGGGCTCGGCCCCCGGCTCGCGCTGCTCGGGATGGGCGACGAGGCGGCCGCGGCCCTGGGAGTGCGGGTGGAGAGCGCCCGGTTGGCGTACCTGGTCATCGGGGTGGCTCTGACCGCGGCCGTGACCGCGGCGGCGGGCCCGGTCTCGTTCGTCGCGCTGGCCGCGCCGCAACTCGCGCAGCGGCTCACCCGTACGCCCGGGGTCGCGCTCGCCCCGGCCGCGTTGATGGGCGCCCTGCTGCTGATCGTCAGCGACTGGCTGGCCCAGAACCTGTTCGCGCCGACCCAGCTGCCGGTCGGGATCGTCACGGTCGCGGTCGGTGGAGCCTATTTCGCGTGGTTGCTGGTGTCCGCGCGGCGACGGGAGTGAACCTCCTCGCACGGGCGCTGCGCCGCAACCGGGGCCGGGTCGCGTCCGGAAGCCTGCTGATCGGGCTGCACCAGGGCTGCGAGACGCTCGTGCCGATCCTGATCGGGGTGATCGTCGACCGGGCCGTCGCGACCCGGGATCTGGGCCTGCTGGTGTGCTGGATGACCATGCTGGGCGCGCTCTTCCTGGTGCTCACGGTCGCCTACCGGGCCGGCGCGCGGCAGCTGATGCGGGCCATCGCCCACGAGGCGCACCGGCTGCGGCTGGAGGTGGCGGCCAAGGTGCTCGACCCGCGCACCGAGGTGCGCACCGGCGACGTGCTCACCATCTCGACCACCGACGCCGATACGACCGCCTACCTGCTCGACTACCTGCCGCGGTTGTTCGGCGCGCTGGTCGCCACGGCCGTCAGTGCGGTCGCGTTGTGCCTGATCTCCGTACCGCTGGGGCTGGTCGTCCTGATCGGAACCCCGGTCGTGCTGATCGGCCTGCAGCGGGCCGCGCCGCGGATCATCCGCCGGGTCAGCGCGCGGCAGGAGGTCGCGGGCCGGGCCGCCTCGGTCGCCACCGATCTGGTCACCGGGCTGCGGCCGTTGCGCGGGATAGGCGCGCAGGAGGCGGCGGCCCACCGCTACCGCGAGGTCAGCCGCGAGTCGCTGGGCGCGACGCTGCGGGCGGCCAAGACCGTGGGCTGGTTTCAGGCCGCGTCGGACACGGTCAGCACCCTTGTCGCCTGTGGCATCGCGATCCTGGCCGGCTGGTTCGCGCTGAGCGGGCGCATCTCGGCCGGCGAGCTGGTGACGGTGATCGGGCTGGCCGGGTTCCTGGGGGAACCGTTCGCCACGCTCTCGGCGGCGCCAGGCTGGTTCGCCTCGTCGCGGGCCTCGGCCGAGCGGATCGCCTCGGTGCTCGACGTCTCACCGGCCGGCCGGCCCGCCGGTGACCTCCCGATCCCGCCGATCGAGGGCGAGTGTGTCGGCGTGGTGGTCGAGTCGGACGCCGGCGCGCTGGTCGCGCTGTTCGACGACGGCTCGCCGGACGTGCTGGTGGCGCCGCACCTGCCCGAGTTGTTCAGCGGCACGATCCGGGACAACCTCATCGACCCCGACCGGTCCGCCCTGTCCGAGGTGTTGCGGGCGTCGGCGGCCGACGACGTGGTCTCGGCCCATCCGGACGGGCTCGACTACGCGATCGCCGACCGGGGCGCGGCGCTGTCCGGCGGTCAGCGGCAGCGGCTCGCGCTGGCCCGCGCGCTGCTGGCCCGGCCGCGCCTGCTGGTGCTGCATGAGCCGACCACGGCGGTCGACGCGGTCACCGAGCATGCCATCGCGCGGGGCATCCGCGATCTGCGGCACGGGCCCGGCTCCACTCTGGGCACCCTGCTGGTCACCACGAGCCCGGCCCTGCTGGCCATCACCGACCGCGTGGTCGTGCTGCGCGGCGGCGAGGTGGTGGCGACCGGGACGCACGCCTCGCTGGCGGCCAGCGACGCCGGTTACCGGGCCGCGGTGCTGCGGTGATCCAGGCGCTCCCGGTCGCCTCGCCGAGGCAGACCTGGTCCTGGCTGTGCCACCGGCTGCGCGAGCGGCGGCTCGAGGTCGCCCTCACGATCGCCACCGGGCTCGGCGCGGCCGGCGCCTCGGTCGTCCCGGTCACCGCGCTGGGCCTGCTGGTCGACCTCGTCCGCAGCGGCGCCCGCTCGGCCGAACTGGTGCCCATCGGGGTTCTCGTGGCCGTCATCGCGCTGCTCGGCGGGGTGGCCGCCGGGGCCACCACCACCATGGTCAGCCGTCTCGGCGAGCGGATCCTGGCCCACCTGCGGGAGGAGACCGTCGGCGTCGCGCTGCGCCTGCCGGCGACCATGCTCGACCGGGCCGGCCGGGGCGACCTGCTCTCCCGGGTCGGTGCCGACGTGGCCGCGGTCGGCACGGCAGCGGCCGAGGTGCTGCCCACGATGATCTCGGCCCTGTTCCTGGCCATCCTCAGCGTGACCGCGATGTTCGGGCTGGACTGGCGGCTCGGCCTGGCCGGGCTGGCCGCCATGCCCGCCTACCTCCTGGCGCTGCGCTGGTATCTGCCGCGGTCGGCGCCGATCTATGCCGCCGAACGGTCCGCGGTCGGCGCCCGCTCCCAGTTGCTGATGGAGAGCCTGCAGGGCGTGCGCACGGTGCACGCCTACCGCCTCGAGAGCCGGCACCTGAACGCCATAGACGACGCCTCGGCTCGCGCCCGCGACCTCTCCGTCGGCGTGTTCTCGCTGTTCACCCGGTTCGTGGGCCGGATCAACCGGGCCGAACTGTTCGGGCTGGCCACCATCCTGGTCGTCGGTTTCTTCTACGTGCGGGCCGGCTCGGGCGTCACGGTCGGCGAGACGGCCGCGGCCGCGGTGCTGTTCCACCGGCTCTTCGGCCCGGTCTCGATGATCCTGTTCTCCTTCGACGAGATCCAGGCGGCCGGGGCCGGGCTGGCCCGCCTGGTCGGGGTGGGCACGCTGCCGGTGGCGCCGGTCGGCTGCCGGACGATCACCCGGGCCGACCTGACCCTGTGCGACGTCACCTTCTCGTACGACCTTTCGTACGAGAGGAGCCAGCCCGTGCTGCGCGGGATCAGTCTGTGCGTGGCGCCGGGGGAGAGGGTCGCGCTGGTCGGCTCGACCGGGGCCGGGAAGACCACCGTGGCCTCGATCGCGGCCGGCCTCCTGCACCCGCACTCGGGCTCGGCCACCGTGGGCGGCGTGCCGGTCGACGAGCTGGCGCCCGGCATCGTGGCGATCATCAGCCAGGAGACGCACGTCTTCGCCGGTCCGCTGATCGAGGACCTGCGGCTGGCCGTGCCCGCCGCGACGGTCGAGCAGGCCGAAGCCGCGCTGGCGCGGGTCGGCGCGCTGGACTGGGCGCGGGCCCTGCCCGACGGGCCGGCCACGCAGGTCGGCGAGGGCGGCCACCCGCTGACCGCGGCCCAGGCGCAGCAGCTCGCCCTGGCCCGGCTGGTGCTGCTCGACCCGGCGGTCGCCATCCTGGACGAGGCCACCGCCGAGGCCGGCAGCGCGGGCGCCCGCGAGCTGGAGGACTCGGCGCTGGCCGCCACCCGGGGCCGCACCACGCTGCTGGTCGCCCACCGGCTCACCCAGGCCGCCGGCGCCGACCGGATCGTCGTCCTCGAGCACGGCACGGTGCTCGAGGAGGGCACCC
>CBDCJN010000026.1:0-116746 GCA_965217855.1 Actinoplanes sp.
CATTTCCGGTAGTGCGTGGCGAACGGTTCCTCATCGTGCACGAGGGCCTCGCGCAACCCGGCCGCCCCGCCGAGCGCGCCCGCGACGACCTCGGGCGGGTAGCCCATCGCCTCACGGTGCTCGGCGAACTCGTCCTCGTCCTCCACCTCGACCCGGCGGTCGGAGCGGTAGCGCACCAGGTCGATGTCGAGGTCGATCACGGTGATCTCGGCCGGCCCCGTCCACTGCGGCGGGCTGATCACGTCGCAGTAGAACTCGAGCGCGTGCGGATCGGCCAGGCACATGGCCATCCACCATGCGTTCGCGGGAATCAGACGTACGGCGTCGGTCCTCGTCCGGCCTGATCGGCGGGCGCCGTAGTGGTAGCGCACGGTCGTGCCGCGTGCCGTGCCCAGCCAGGTGCCGAACTCGTCCTCGCCGAGCAGCCGCGTCGTCACCTGCCGGTGCGGTCGTCCGTCGTACTTGCGCAGCACCAGATCAACCGCCCCCATCACGCGAGGCTACCTCGTTCGGCGGCCGGCCGACCCGCACCCGCTCTGCACCCGAGCGCCTTCTCAACCCGGCCGTGCGATCACCGATTCCTCTTGGTGCCGGCGGGGAGAACCCACCGGCGGGCGGGCCCCGGTCGGCAATCCCCCCGGCGATCGGGCCCGCCCTGCCGAAAGGCGCAAAAATCAGACGCGGAGGGCGGCTCATGCCGGTGGAACTGCACATCGGCTCGGATGCCGAGAAGACCGTCCTGGCCCCGTACGCGCTCGAGCTGCGCGCCGGCCGAGCCACCCGGCACCGTTCCGGGTCGGTGACCGAGGTCGTCCCCGTCGCCCCGAGCGGCGTCAGCCGCGAGGCCCGCTTGGCCTCCGCCGCCCGTCTCAGCCTTCCGTTGATCTTCACTTCCGCGCTGCTCTTCGCCCTCGGCGTGCCTTGGTGGCTGCCCTTCGCGGCGTCGGTCGCGACCGTGACCACCGTCTGGCGCCGCCGGGCCCGGGCCGCGCAGGAGGCCGTTTTCGAGCTGCCCGCCGGCGACGACGCCCGGGTGCTCCGGACGCCCGAGGAGCGGGCCGTGCTGAAGCGCGCCGTCGGCGTCTCCCGGCGCATCCGGCGCACCTGGCCCGGTCTGCCCGGCATGATCGACCCTGAGCTGGCCGACCGCTCGCTGGCCCGCGCCCTCGACGACCTCGCCGTGGCGCTGGTACGCCGGCAGGAGATCCGCCGGCTGCAGGCCGAGCTCGAGGCCGTACGCCACCAGGACGTCCCCACCGACAGCCCGGCCCTGCAGGCGCTGGCCGCCCAGCGGAACCGCGCCGATCAGCTCTGGCGCGAGAGCGGCGCGCAGGCCAACCGGATCCTGCGCAGCCTGGACCGGACGGCGCTGGCCGGCGAGGCTTTCCTGCGCGAGCGCGAGATCGGCGAGACCGCCCGGCAGGCCGAACTGGTGCTGGCCGGCCTCGCGCACGAGCAGAGCGCCCCGACGACCGAGGCCGGCCCCGAGCTCGCCGACCGCACGGCCGCGGTGATCACGGCGTACCGGGAGCTGGCTTCTCCTCCGGGAGCAGATCAACGTTGATCATCGCGCCCGCCGTCAGCCCCGCGGCGGCCGAGGTGATCACCTGGCCCATCAGGTCGGTGATGTTGCCGGCCACCCAGACGCCGGGGACCGTGGTGCGCCCGCTGGGGTCGATCGCCGGCACGTGGGTGCCCACGCCCATCGGGTGCTCGACCGCCTCCAGACCGAGCGAGCTCAGGAAGCCGGCCCGCGCCTCCATCCTCGTCGTGACGACCAGGTAGTCCCGGGCCACGTAGCGGCCGTCGGTCATCCGGACGCCGCCGTCCTCGACCGCGGCGATCTGCGCGACGTCCAGCAGCCGCACGTCCGGGCTCCACTGGCTCCACAACCGCATCTTGTCGGCCACCATCGCGTCACCCGCCGCGGCCAGAATGCCGATCGCCGAGCCGCGCACCTCGTAGCCGTGGCAGTAGGGGCAGTGCAGCACCTTCGTGCCCCAGCGCTCGGCCAGCCCGGGGACAGCCGGCAGCTGGTCGACGAGGCCACTGGTGACCAGCAGCCGCCGTGCCCGGTGCACGCTGCCGTCGGCCAGGGTCACCTCGAAGCCGGGCACGGCGCTGACCACCTCGCCCTCGATCACCTGCCCGCCGTACCGCTCCACCTCGGCCCGGCCGGCCGCGCGGAACCCGTCCGGGGTCATTCCGTCGCGGGTCAGGAAGTTGTGGATGCCCTCGGCGGGCGCGTTCCGGCCCTGCCCCGAGTCGATCACCAGCACCGAGCGCAACGCCCGTCCCAGGGCCACCGCCCCGCTCAGCCCGGCCGGTCCGCCGCCGATCACGATCACGTCATAAGTCATGGACCCATGGTGGCCGCACTCTGCCGAAAGTGAGAAGCTTCTTTGCCATGGTGGCAAATTCCATGGTGGCGAGCTCCGAAGACGTGCTGCGCGAGGTGGGCCCCCGGCTGCGGGCGCTGCGCCGCGAGGCCGGCATCACGCTGACCGCGCTGGCCGACACCACCGGCATCTCGGTCAGCACCCTTTCCCGGCTCGAGTCGGGGCAGCGCAAGGCCACCCTCGAACTGCTCCTGCCGCTGGCCCAGGCCTATCGGGTGCCGCTCGACGAGCTGGTCGGCGCCCCGCCGACCGGAGACCCCCGGGTGTACGCCCGTCCGATCAACCGCTTCGGCCAGACGATCGTGCCGCTGACCCGCAACCCCGGCGGCCCGCAGGCGTTCAAGCACGTCATCCCGGCCGGCGAGCGGCAGGCGCCCGACCCCAAGACGCACGAGGGCTACGAGTGGCTCTATGTGCTCAGCGGCCGGCTGCGGCTGGTGCTCGGCGAGCACGACCTGGTGCTGCCAGCGGGCGAGGCGGCCGAGTTCGACACCCGGGTGCCGCACTGGTTCGGCAGCGCCGAGGGCAAGGCGGTCGAGTTCCTGACCATCTTCGACAGACAGGGCGCCCGCATCCACGTGAGGGCGAGGCCCAAGACCCGCGAGAGTTAACGTCGCGGGCGGGAGGCCGAAGGTCTCGGCCCGGCCGGGCGTGAACTTTTGGGCCGGGTGCCGGCCCACCTCTCACGCACTTTCATTCCTCTGAGTGACTCGACCGTCACGCTCGATGCCATTACGTTGTCACTCGACATGCGTGCCCCAGCCGATGCCCGTCACCCGTCCACTGTCGAGATCAACAACGATCCGGTGGCCGGGCCGACGTTGCTGTCGCCCGGCGCATCCGAGCCTGAGTGGACGAACGAGTGGGGCCGGTCGTACGAACGGTCGATGGACCGTCCACTGCGCGGCCCATCAGCTCTATATCAGCCTGGTACGCCGTATCCAAGCGTGACACACCTCGTTGGTCACGACAGATCCACTCTTTGCAAGTTGCGGGGAAAACTACGAGCATCAGGTAGCAGGCGATCACACACGTTGTGCGACGTACGCGGACGTGGGCGTTCCAGACTGCAGATGACACAAGGGCTTGCCGGCGGGGGTCGTCGGTGAGTCGGGGGAGGCACCGTGGACGAGCTGCCGATCGGCCGCCGCGTCGCCTATTGGCGCGGCCGACGCAAGATGTCCCAGCAGGTCTTTGCCGACCGGCTGGGAAAGTCCAAGAGCTGGGTCGACAAGGTGGAGCGGGGGGTCCGCCGACTCGACAAGTTCTCCGTCGTCTACGAGATTGCCGACGTCCTCCAGGTCGATGTCCAGCTGCTGCTGGGCAAGGACGTGGAACGCCGGCCGGAAACGCAGAACTGCATCGACCAGGTCGAGGTCGAAGAGATTCGCGCCGCTCTGGAGCGTTATGACCAGATGAGCGCGTTCTTCCAGGCGGTGCCACACTCGCCGCCGCTCATCGAGATGCGCAAGGCGGTCAGCCACGCCTGGCTGACTTATCAGCACGCCAAGTACGGCGTGCTGGCCCGGATGCTGCCGAAACTGCTGCGTGATGCGCAGGCGGCCGACAGCGCCTACGCGACCGGCACCGAGGCCAAGGACGCGGCCCACCTGTTGGGTCAGGTCTATCAGATCGCCTCGTCCGCGCTGCGCAAGGTCGGCGAGCACGAGCTGTCGTGGCTGGCGGCCGACCGCTCGATCGCCGTCTCGCAGCGGGCCGGCGACCAGCTGCTGGCCGGTCTCGCGAGTTACCGGGTGGGCAGCGCGCTGCTGGCGCTCGGCCGGGTGCGTCCCGCGCTCGAGGTCAACGTCAACATCGCCAACCGGCTGGCGCCGAGCAGCGAGCGGACGCACGCCGACCGTCTCTCGGTCTACGGCATGTTGCTGCTCAACGGGGCGATGGCGGCGGCACGCATCGGCGACAGCGCGACCGTGCGCGACCTGCTGTGCGGGGCCGAGCAGGCCTCGCTCGAGCTCGGCGGCGACTTCAACCACTACTGGACCAGCTTCGGCCCGACCAACGTGCAGCTGCACCGCTGCGCCACGGCGGTCGAGCTGGGCGACGGCCGGACCGCGATCGACACGCACGAAAAGCTGGACGTGGTCGGCTTCAACGCCATGCTCCCGGAGCGCCGGGCGCACCACTTCCTCGACATCGCCCGGGGCTACACCCAGATCGGGAACGTCGAGAAGGCCAGCGAGATGCTGCTGGAGGGCGACCGGCTCGCCCCGTCCGAGATCCGCTGCCGTCCGCTGGCACATGAGGTTCTTTCCGACGTGCTCCGCCGGACGCGGGGCACTCCGCCGGCTCCCATAGCGGAGCTGGCCGAGCAGATGGGAGTCGGTGTATGAGGTGGTCGGCGCGTGAGGGGTAATTCTTCATCCGGCGTGCTCTACGTGCTGGTCTGTGGCTCGCCCATGGCCCGCGACGTCGGCATCCTGGTCGGTCTGGCCCAGCTCGAAGGCTGGGACGTCTGCGTGATCACGACGCCGGACGGCCGCAAGTTCGTCGACGTCGCCGCACTCCAGACACAGACCGGTCATCCGGTACGCACCTATTACAAGAGCCCCGGCGACTCGGACGTGCTCCCCGAGGCGGACGCGATGATCGTCGCGCCCGCCACGGTCAACACCGTCAACAAGTGGGCCGCCGGGATCACTGACACCCTGGTCCTCGGTCTGCTGGTCGAAGGCTACGGATACGGCGTGCCCACGGCCGTCGTCCCGTACACGAACAAGGTCATGGCCCTGCATCCCGCGCTGCACGAGAGCCTGGCCAAGCTGCGCGACTGGGGCGTCCACGTGCTGTACGGCGAGGATGTCTGCCGGTTGGGCGGGCCGGGCCAGACCGATCGGTTTCGAGGCCAGTTCCCCTGGCGGCATGCGCTCCAGGCGGTCAGCAACCCGGTGTCGATGAGCAGCCGGGCCGAGCCGGGTGCGGTCGGCTGACCTTATCCACCACCCTGCGGACCCGGATCCACAGCCCTGCGGATCCGGCACCCCCGGCCCGATAGAGTTGGCGGCCGTGACCGACACCGCCGCTGCACCCACCGTCCTCGACGTGGTCAACGCCCTCGACCGGCGTTATCCGCGCGACTGGGCCGAGTCGTGGGATCGGGTCGGGTTGGTGCTCGGCGACTTCGAGCGGCCCGTCCGGCGCGTCCTGTGCGTCGTCGACTGCGTGCCCGAGACGGTCGACCAGGCGCTGGCCGAGCGGGCCGACCTGATCGTGGCCCACCACCCGCTGCTGCTCAAACCTGTGTCGTCGATCGCCCCCGACACCTACAAGGGCCGCATCATCCACCGGCTGATCCGCAACGACGTGGCGCTCTACAGCGCGCACACGAACGCCGACGTGGCCAACCCGGGCGTGTCCGACGCGCTCGCCGCCCGTCTGGGCCTGCGTGATCTGCGCCCGCTGGTGCCCGCCACCGGCGCGGCGGCCGGCGAGGGCCGCGGCATCGGCCGGATCGGCGTGCTCCCCGAGCCGATGGATCTGGCCGAGTTCACCGGCCTGGCCGCCACCCGCCTGCCGGCCACCGCGGCCGGGGTTCGCGCCGCCGGTGACCCCTCCCGCGTGCTGCGCACGGTGGCCGTCTGCGGTGGCGCGGGCGACTCTTTCCTGGCCGATGCGACGCGGGCCGGCGTCGACGCGTACCTTTGCGCCGATCTTCGCCATCATCCCGCGAGCGAGCATCTCGCCGAGAGCGGTCCCGCGCTGCTCGACGTCGCACACTGGGCGACCGAGCGTCCCTGGCTCGACGACGTCGCGGTCTGGCTGCGCGAGGAGTTCGGCGCCGAAACCATCGTGTCCGACGTGGACACCGACCCCTGGACAGTGCACGCCAGGGCCGTACCCGAAGAGAAGGAGCCCCTGTCGTGAAGGCCTCGCCAGAAGCCCAGCGCCGCTTGCTGGACCTGCAAGCTGTCGACACCGCCCTGGCCCAGCTCGCGCACCGGCGCAAGTCGCTGCCCGAACTCGCCGAGATCGACACCGTGTCCCGCGAGCTCTCCGCGCTCGAGGACGAGCGGGCCCGGGCCCAGGTCGCGGTCGACGACCTCGACCGCGACATCAGCCGTTTCGAGAAAGACATCGAGCAGGTACGCGTGCGCAAGGACCGCGACCAGAAAAGGCTCGCCGCCGGGGGCGCCCTGCGCGAGATCGAGGGTCTCCAGCACGAGATGGCCACGCTCAACCGGCGGCAGTCCGAGCTCGAGGACGCCGAGCTCGAGCTGATGGAGCAGCGGGAAGCAGCCGAGACCACCCTGTCCGGGGTCAAGGAGCGGCTCGACGCGGCGACCGAGCGGCGCCGGGCGGCCGAGGCGCGGCGTGACGAGGCGCTGGCCGACATCACCAAGGAGCAGGAGTTCAAGACCTCGTCGCGGGGTCCGCTGGCCGCCGACCTGCCCGCCGAGCTGGTCACCCTCTACGACAAGATCCGGACCGACTCGGGTCTGGGCGCCGCGCTGTTCCGGTCCGGCCGGTGCGGCGGGTGCCGCATCGAGCTCTACGGCGCCGACCTGGCCCGGGTCAAGTCGGCCGCCCCCGACGAGGTGGTCCGCTGCGAGGAGTGCCGCCGCATCATGATCCGCACCCAGGAATCAGGCCTGTGAGCCTGCGGGTCCTGGTCGAGGCCGACGGCGGGTCCCGGGGCAACCCGGGCCCGGCGGGCTACGGCTCGGTGGTGCGCGACACCGACGGCGAGGTGCTGCTGGAGCGTCAGGGCGCGCTCGGCGTCACCACCAACAACGTCGCCGAATACACGGGCCTGATCGAGGGGCTCCGGGCGGCCGCCGAGCTGGGCGCGACCGAGGTCGACGTGCGGATGGACTCCAAGCTCGTGGTCGAGCAGATGTCTGGCCGCTGGCAGATCAAGAACGCCGGCCTGCGCCCGCTCGCGGCCGAGGCGGCCCAGCTGGTCAGCCGGTTCGCCCGGGTCAGCTTCGAGTGGATCCCGCGCGAGCGCAACCGGGCGGCCGACGCGCTGGCCAACCGCGCGATGGACGAGGCCGCGGGCAAGCCGGTAGCCGACGTGCCCCGCTCGGCCCCGGCGCCGGCACCCGCCCCCACATCGTGGGCGCCGCCCTCGCTCGACAACGCGACCCGGCTCATCCTGGTGCGGCACGGCGAGACCGCGCTGACCCAGCAGGGCCGTTACTCGGGCCGCGGCGACGTGCCGCTGTCCGACCAGGGCGAGGCGCAGGCGATGGCGGCCGGCGGCCGGGTGGCGGGCATCTCGCGCGACGTCACGGCCGTCGTCAGCTCGCCGCTGATGCGGTGCGTGCGCACGGCCGAGCACATCTCGGCCGAGGTCGGGGGGGTGCCGGTGACCGTCGTCGACGACCTGATCGAGGTCGATTTCGGCGTGTGGGAGGGGCTGACCTTCGCCGAGGTGCAGGAGGGCTGGCCCACCGAGATGGCCGCGTGGATGGCGTCGACCAGCGTGGCGCCACCGGGGGGCGAGTCGTTCCAGGCGGCCGCGAAAAGGGTTCGCGGCGCGATGGCGACGGTCCTGCAGACGTACGCGGGTGGGGTCGTGGTCGTGGTCTCGCACGTCTCGCCGATCAAGCTGATCCTGCGGGACGCGCTGGCCGCCTCCGACGCCTTCCTGCACCGGCTGTTCCTCGACGCGGCCGGGGTGTCCACGATGGATGTCTGGCCGGACGGCAACATCGCCGTGCGCTCGGTCAACGAGACGGCTCATCTGCGCTAGTAAATATTGATTCTCCAGGGCGAGACGTTTAGCTTCCTCAATTAGGAAACTTTCTTCAACGTTTTCGCCCCTGGAGGGCTCATGCGTGTTCTTACCCGTCGTCTCGTGGCCGTGGCGGCCCTCGCCGCGGTGGCGGTGACGACTGCGGCAACACCCGCTCAGGCCAACATCAAGCCGTACGTCAAGGTCGGTTACTTCACCCAGTGGGGCATCTACGGGCGCGACTTCCAGCTCGCCAAGGTGCAGAAGTCCGGCGCCGCGTCCCGGCTCACCCACATCAACTACGCGTTCGGCCCGGTCACCGCGGCCGGCGTCTGCGCCTCGGCCGACGCCTGGGCGGACTGGCAGACCCCGTTCTCGGCCGAGAACAGCGTCGACGGTGTCGCCGACGTCGCCGGGCAGCCGATCTCCGGCAACCTCAACCAGATCGCGGAGCTCAAGGCCAAGAACCCCAAGCTGCGGGTGCTGATCTCGCTCGGCGGCTGGAGCGGGTCGGCGTTCTTCTCGGACGCGGCGCTGACCGACGCCTCGCGCAAGAAGCTCGTCTCGTCCTGCGTCGACCTGTGGGTCAAGGGCAACCTGACCGATCTGCCCGAGGGCGCCGGCGCCGGCATCTTCGACGGCATCGACCTCGACTGGGAATGGCCCGGCTCCGAGGGCAACGCCGGCAACGTCATCCGGCCCGAGGACAAGCGGAACTTCACGCTGCTGACCGCCGAGTTCCGGGCCCAGCTCGACAAGCTGTCCAAGACCACCAAGAAGCGCTACGACCTGACCGCCTTCCTGCCGGCCTCGCCGGTGAAGGTCGACGCCGGCTTCGAGGGTGAGATCTTCAAGTACCTCGACTTCGGCACGGTCCAGGGCTACGACTTCCACGGCTCGTGGGAGGCCCGCACCAACCAGCAGTCGGCCCTCTTCGTGCCGAAGGGCGCCCCCGACAACCCCGACTTCTCCTCCGAGGTCGCGATCAACAAGTGGCTGTCGGTCGGCGCTCCCCGCCGCAAGCTGGTGCTGGGCGTGCCCTACTACAGCCAGGGCTGGACCGGTATCACGACCGGCGGCAACGGCCTCTTCGCCCCGGCCACCGGCGCCGCGCCGGGCAAGTTCGCGGCCGGCACCGAGGACTACAAGACGGTCAAGGGCCTGCCCGGCTTCAAGACCTACCGTGACCTCAAGTCGGGTCACTCGTGGCTCTTCGACGGCACCACGTTCTGGACCTACGACGACACGGCCATGATGCTGCAGAAGACCCTCTACATCCGGGCCAAGGGCCTGGGTGGAGCCATGATGTGGTCGCTGGACGGCGACGACGACAACGCCTCCCTGACCAAGGCCGTCTCGACGGGCCTCTGGACCCCCTGATCACCTGATCGGCGGTGCGCCTTCCCGGCGCACCGCCGACTCGATCGAGGGATTTTCATGTCGCATCCCCATGCCAGACTTCCCGAGTGACGTCCGAAGAGGTGCTTCCCGGGGTTCGGCTGGTCCGCACGTTCGAGGATTTCGGCGATAGCGACGGCGTCGGACGCTTGGCCTGGTCACCCGACGGCACCGCGCTGGCGATCCCGTTGGAGGACGGCACGCTCCACATCTGGGACGTCATGTCGGCGACCGAGACGTTGTCGGTCCAAGCGCACGAAGACGGTGCCTGGGCGGCCACCTTCCATCCATCCGGTTCCCCGGTTGCGACCTGTGGGGAAGACGAGGATGTCAGTTACTGGGATCCGCAATCGGGCCGCCGGCTTCTCTCGGCGTCAAGCGACATCGGCAACGGCCTGGCATTTGATGCCACCGGCGAGCGGCTGATCATCGCGCACGACGACGGACTTCGGATCTGGGACGCGGCCACGCTCGAACTGATCAAGACCTTTCCGCCCGATGAGCCGCGCCGGAACATCATGGACGTCTCCGTTGATCACACCGGTCGGCATATGCTCGGGACAGGGGAGCGCGGTCTAACGGTGCGCCGGATTGACGACGGTGAGCCGATCGCATTCTACGAGAGCAATGACCACATTTTTGACGCGGCGGCCTTCGACCCGCGAGGCAAATTTATAGTCGGAGGTTCCAGCGCTGGGCTGTTGTCAGTTTGGGATCTAGCTAGCCGGCGTCACGTTGTCGACCTCGAAGGTCACACCCGCTCGGTGGTTTCCGTGACCTTTCTGGAGCATGGACGCCTGCTGGTAAGTCTCGGCATTGACCTGCAGGTTCGCCTGTGGCGTGCCGACACCTGGGCCTCCGTAGGGGTGGTTGATTCTCTTCGCCCTGGTGACTATCTCCATTGGGGGGCCGGGCTGGCTGCTCACCCCTCCCGGCCTTGGCTGGCCGTTCCCCGATTGATGGACGCGCCTGACGGTCGGTTGCGTTGGTCGGTGGAGGTCTGGGAGTTCGCGACCGATGTCATCGAGTCGGGTTCGCAGCAGTCGAACGTTGCCTACACAAGCGCCAAGATTGTGCTGGTGGGGGAGTCCGGGGCTGGCAAGACGGGGCTCGGCTGGCGGCTGGCTCACGGTGACTTTCAGGAGCATGCGTCGACTCATGGGCAGCAGTTCTGGGTGCTTGATGAGTTGTCCGAGACTCGGGACGACGGGGCTCAGTGCGAGGCCATTTTGTGGGATCTGGCCGGGCAGCCCGACTATCGCCTGATCCATGCCATGTTTCTGGACGATGCGGATCTCGGGCTCGTCGTCTTCGACCCGACCCGGCAGGACGACCCGCTCGGCAACGTCGAGTATTGGCTCCGGCAGCTCGCCGCGGCCGGTGGTAAGCCCACGCGCACGATCCTGGTCGCCGCCCGCACCGACCGCGGATCACCCCGGATCACCGCCGAGGAACTAGACGAGTTCTGCCGCCGGTGGAACGTCGATGCCTACGTCTCGACCAGCGCATTCACCGGTGCCGGACTGGATGAACTTCTCCAGCGGATTCGGTCGTCCGTCGATTGGCGGGCGCGGCCCACGACGATCACCACCAGCACGTTCAAGTCCATCAAAGACTTCGTGCTGACGCTGAAGGAGGACGCCGACGCCGACCGGCTGGTCCTTACTCTGCCCGAGCTTCGGAGCAAACTCAGCGACTGGCGCCCGGACTGGGAGTTCACCGACGCCGAGATGACCAGCGCGGTCGGGCACCTGGCCAAACACGGCTATGTGACGACCCTGACGACCTCCTCGGGCGAGGCGCGAATTCTGCTCGCCCCCGAGTTGCTCAACAACCTGGCCGCCTCGATCGTGCTGGAGGCCCGGCGTAACGAGAAGGGCCTGGGCGCCCTCGAGGAGCGGCGGCTGCTGGCCATGGACTACCGGTTCCCCGAGCTCGGCGACCTGCCCAAGGACGACCGCGAGGTCTTGATCGACTCTGCCATCTCGATCTTCCTGGCCCACAACGTCTGCTTTCGCGAGACCGACCCCCTCGGCCTCCGCGTCTACCTGGTGTTCCCCGAGCTGATCAACCTGCGGAAGCCCGCCGGCGAAGACCCGCAGGTATTCGAGGAGGGTGCGGCCTACACAGTGCAGGGTGCCGTCACCAACGTTTACGCCTCGCTGGTCGTCCTCCTCGGCTACACCAACACGTTCACCCGCACCAACCAGTGGCGCGGCCAGGCGCAATACGTCATTGGCGACGGCCAGGTGTGCGGCTTCAGCCTGGAGGGCGACCGTGAGGCCGAGCTGAGTTTCGTCCTCTACTTCGGCGCCGGCACCAGCCCGTCGACCCGGGTGCTCTTCCAGGCCCTGTTCGAGAGCTTCCTGGCCCGGCGCGACCTGGTCGTCCACCGGTTCGACCCGGTCGTCTGCGGCAACGGCCACCGGCTCAACCGCGCCGCCGTCCGTGAGCAGGTCGATCAGGGCGTGACCGCCGGGTTCTGCACCCGCTGCGGGCAGGCCGTCTCGTTCCCGGTCGCCGCCACCCGCATGCAATTGCCGGACGCGCAGCAGGACGACTTGCGGCTTCAGGGGAAAATCGCCGACAAGCGATCCGATTTCGAGCGGTCCCTCTTCCGGCTCAAGGCGTTCGTGACCCAGGAGGGTGTCGAGGCCCCGGACTGCTTCATCAGTTATGCCTGGGGCGACTCCGACTCCGAGCGCTGGGTCGAGCACAACCTCGCCGCCGATCTCGCGAAGGCCGGCGTGAAGGTCGTTCTCGACCGCTGGGAGAACGCCCGGGTCGGCGCGAGCGTCTCGCGCTTTGTTGAGCGGGTGGCCAGCTCGACGAAGGTCATCGTCGTCGGTACTCCGGACTATCGGGTCAAATACGAGAACCGCGAGCCGATGCGCGGGTTCGTGGTGGCAGCCGAGACAGACCTGATCGGCACGAGGATGCTGGGCACCGAGCCCGACAAGCTGGATGTCTTACCGGTCCTGCTGTCCGGCGACGACCGGTCCTCGTTCCCGCCGCTGCTCAACGGCCGCGTCTACGCCGACTTCCGGCAGGCCGAGGCCTATTTCGAGACGCTGCTCCGGCTGGCCCTCGACATCTTTGCCATCGAGATCACCAGTCCCGTCTACCGCGAGGTGCTGACGATGACCGACCCCAAGGACAGACCCCGCGCCATCTGACCCGCGCCGCTCGGCGCAGTTGACCTGCCGTTCGGCGCATCGTGATCGCTTGTAACAAGGCTGTCTCGTTAGCGTGACTGTGACCGTCTCCACAGTTACGAGGAGGTACGGCTGATGGCGGACCCCGAGACGCCGAAAGCGGTGCCCGCAGCCCGCAGCGATCGCAGCCCCTGGAACTGGCTGCTGGTCATCCCCATTGTGCTGCCGGTGCTGACACCACTGTTCAATCACGACTCACCCCGGTTGTGGGGATTCCCGGCCTTCTACTGGCTGCAGTTCCTGTTCATCCTCGTCGGCGTGACCACTACGACGATCGTCTTCCGAATGACGAGGCGGTGACGGCATGGGCGACCACATCACCGAGATCATCGTCTTCACGCTCCTCTTCCTGCTGGTCAGCGGCATGGGCTTCGTCGCGGCGCGGTGGCGGGCCCCGAAGAACATGGAGCACCTCGACGAGTGGGGGCTGGGTGGCCGGAGCTTCGGCGGATGGATCACCTGGTTCCTCGTGGGCGGTGACCTCTACACGGCGTACACGTTCGTCGCCGTACCCGCTCTGATCTTCGGCGCCGGTGCGGCCGGGTTCTTCGCGGTGCCGTACACGATCATCATTTATCCGCTGTTCTTCCTGATCCTGATCCGGCTCTGGTCGGTGTCGCACCGGCACGGCTTCGTGACCCCGGCCGACTTCGTCCGCACCCGGTTCGGTTCGCCCACGATGGCGCTGCTGATCGCCATCACCGGGATCGTCGCGACCATGCCGTACATCGCCCTGCAGTTGATCGGCATCGAAGCGGTGCTGAAGACCATGGGCGTCACCGGCGAAAGTGCGCTGGCCCGGCACGCGCCGATCATCATCGCGTTCGCGATCCTGGCCGCGTACACGTACCAGTCGGGTCTGCGCGCGCCGGCGCTGATCGCCTTTGTCAAAGACACGCTGATCTACATCGTGATCATCGTGGCGGTCATCTACCTGCCCTACAAGCTGGGCGGCTGGGGCTCGATCTTCGACGCGGCCGAGGCGAAGTTCAACGCGTCGCCCAACCCGAACGACGGCATCACGCTGAACGCCAACAACCAGATCCAATACATCACGCTGGCGCTCGGCTCGGCCCTCGCGCTGTTCCTCTACCCGCACAGCATCACCGGCGTGCTGGCCAGCAAGAACCGCAACGTGATCAAGCGGAACATGTCGGCCCTGCCGGCCTACAGCTTCCTGCTCGGCCTGCTGGCGCTGCTCGGCTACGCCGCGATCGCCTCCGGCGTGAAGCCGCTGCCCGGCGCCAAAGAGGGCACGCTGGACAGCAACACGGTCGTGCCGCTGCTGTTCGACATGCAGTTCCCGTCGTGGTTCGCGGGCGTCGCCTTCGCCGCGATCGGCATCGGCGCGCTCGTCCCGGCCGCGATCATGTCGATCGCCGCGGCCAACCTCTTCACCCGCAACATCTACAAGGAGTATCTGAAGAAGGACGCCACGCCGGCCCAGGAAGCCAAGGTCTCGAAGATCAGCTCGCTGGTCGTGAAGGTCGGCGCGGTCGCCTGCATCGTCTTCCTCGACCCGCAGTTCTCCATCGACCTGCAGCTGATCGGCGGCATCATCATCCTGCAGACCGCGCCCGCAGTGGCGATCGGCCTGTTCACCCGCTGGCTGCACCGCGGCGGGCTGATCGCGGGCTGGGTGGCCGGCATGGGCCTGTCGATGTGGATGCTGTGGCAGATCCCGAACCCGGCCAACGGAAAGGCCCACTTCGGCGGCTCGGCGTTCCCGCTCTCCGATTTCGGCTTCGACAGCAAGCGCACGATCTACGTCGGTTTCGTCACCGTCCTGGTCAACCTGCTGGTGGCGGCGATCGTCACGCTGATCCTGCGGGCCGCCAAGACGCCCGACGGCGTGGACGGCACCCAGCTCAGCGACTACTTCGCCGACGAGGGCGACCCGCGCATCGACCAGGACGTGGCCGTCGCCGTCGACCGCCCGTCCTCGACCTGACCTGCTCCCAGGTCACCCGAGACGCCGCGCCCTCCCTCAAGGGGCGCGGCGTCTCTGCTTTCATTGAGAGGTGACGAGGGACTGGAATCAGTGGCACGACGGGTACGACGTCCCCGGCTCGTCGCTGGCCCGCCGCCTCGAGGTCGTGCGGGCCTACCTGCGCCCGCTGCTGGCCGAGCCCCGCCGCGTGATCAGCATGTGCGCCGGCGACGGCCGCGACGTGCTGCCGCTGCTGGCCCCCGGCTCCCGGGCGGTGCTGGTCGAGAAAGACCCCCGCCTCGCGCAAGGGGCCCAAGACACAGCAGATGTACGCGGCGTGGCAGCGACAGTGCGATCCGAGGACGCCGGCATCACGTCACCGTACGAGTCGGTCGCTCCGGCCGACGTCCTGCTCGCCTGCGGCGTCTTCGGCAACATCTCGCCGTCGGACACACGCCGCACGATCGCCGCGTTGCCCAGCCTGCTCGCCCCCGGCGGCACAGTCGTCTGGACGAGGGCCGGCCCGGAGGCGGCCTCGCTGCGCGACGTCTTCACGGCGAACGGCTTCACCGAGGCAGGCTGGACGGCCCCGGCCGACGCCCGTTTCCGGGTCGGCGTACACCGGCTGACCCGCACCCCCGACCCGTACGTGGCCGGCGTTCGCCTCTTCGAGTTCGTTCAGTCGTCGGTGTAGAGGCAGAACGGATGCCCGGCCGGGTCGAGCATCACGCGTACGGTGGCCTGGGGCTGAAACTCCGCCTCGACGGCGCCGACGCTCGTCGCGTGGGCCACCGCCTCCTCGAGATCGTCGACCTCGATCTCGAGATGCATCGACATCTGCGGCTGCCCCGGAGCGGCCGGCCAGACCGGCCGCACATAGTGCTCCTCAGTCTGGAAACCGAGGTTGTAGCCCGCATCCTCACCCGGCGCCACGGACCCACCGCGCCCGTTCTCGTCCGGATAGAAGGTCCACCCCAGCAGGCGCGAATAGAACCGCCCCAGCGCAACCCCGTCCGGCGCATCCAGCGTGACCCCCCACCACTGCTTACGACTCCGTAGCGGCATCGACGTTCTCCATTCTCGGGGCTTCATTCGTGCGGCGCTTCGCCTACCGTCAGGGGCATGATCAGCGCCAACCTGCAGACGGACCGTACGTTGCGCCGGGCTCGGATCGCCACGTCGGCGGTCTTTGCGGCTCATGGGGCTGTGACGGGGACGTTCGCGGCTCGGGTGCCGTGGATTGCCGACCATGTGGGGGTCGGGCCCGGCGAGCTGGGGATCGCCCTGCTTATGCCCGGGTTGGGGGCGCTGGCGGCGATGCCGTTGTCGGGGCGGCTGGTGCATCGGTTCGATCTGCGGTCGCTGGTGCGGGTGCTGATGCTCGGGTGGGTGCTGGCGTTGTTGCTGCCTGCACTGCCGACCCAGTTGTGGCTGCTCTGCGTGACGCTCGTGATCTACGGAGCGACGGCGGGGCTGGCCGACGTGGCCATGAACGCGCACGCCGTGCTGGTCGAGGAGCGGTACGGGCGGTCCGTCATGTCGAGTTTCCACGGCTGGTGGAGTCTCGGCGGGCTGGGCGGGTCGGCGATCGCCGTCTTCGCCGCGAAGGAGGGGCTCGGGGCGCCGGTGCACTTCGCCATCGCGGTCGGGGTGCTGGTCGTCGTGGTGCTGGTGGCATCGCTGTGGATCGTGCCGCACCGGCCCGAACCGTCGCTCGAGGAGCCGCCCGCCTTCGCGCTGCCGTCGAAGGCGGTGCTGCCGATCGGGCTGATCGGGCTGTGCGCGGTCTTCGCCGAGGGGGCCAGCCTCGACTGGGCCGCCGTCTACGTCCGCGATCTGCTGCACCATCCGGCCGCGACCGCCGCCGCGACCGTCTCGATCTTCTCGGTCTGCATGGCCGTGGCCCGTTTCGGCGGGGACAGGGTGGTGCAGAAACTCGGGCCGGTCACGACGGTCCGGATCAGCGGCGTCTGCGCCACGATCGGGGTGCTCATGGTCGTGCTGCTCAAGCCGGTGGCGCTGGTCATCGCCGGGTTCGGGCTTCTCGGCGTCGGGATCGCGGTGGTCGTCCCGCTGGTCTTCGCGGCGGCCGGGCGCAGCAGCGAACACCCGGGTCGCAGCATCGCCGGGGTGGCCGGCATCGCGTACGGCAGCGGTCTGATCGCCCCCGGGATCATCGGCGGCATCGCCCACCTGTCGTCGCTGACGGTGTCGTTCGCGGTGATCGTCGGGTTGATGGTGATCATGACGGCGGGCGCGTCGGTGCTGCGTCGTTAGGCCAGTCGCGGCTCCAGCCGGCGTCCCACGTCCAGGGCTCGCGTCTCGCGTTCGCCCGTCCAGATCTGGGACAGCACACCCATCACGAAGCCCCACGCCACCACCCTGTCCATCGGTTCGCCACCGTCGGCCATCCGTTCCAGGCGGCCCGGGACCAGCTTGAGCAAAGCCGGGTCGCGGTCCTCCGGGTCGGGGTTGTAGAGCATCGCCCCACCGTCGTAGCCCGGATCGCCGACCAGACCATGCGGGTCGATGGCCATCCACGGGGCGCGGCGGCCCCGCATCACATTGCCGTGGTGAAGGTCGCCGTGCAGCACGGTTTCGCGCGGTGCGCTGTCACAGAGGTCGTCGAACAGCTCGGCGGCCCGATCGACCATCCGCCGGGGAATCAGCCCGCCCCGATACCGTTCGAAACCCCCGCGCAGACTGCGCACATGCGGCAGGGCACACCCGTCCGGCGGTACGCGGTGAAGGCGGCGGCCCACCCCGACCAGGGCGCTCTCGTCCGCCACCGTCAACGGCGTGCCCGGATCGGCCTTCTCCAGCAGAAAGGCGCCCTGGCCGGGGTCGGAAGCCAGCAGCCGTACGGCACCCCGCCCGTCGAAGATCCGCAGCGCTTCCGCCTCGGCATCGAGATGCCCGTCCGCGACACCGAGCTTGAGCACCGCCTTCGAGCCGTCCTCGCGGGCCACTTCGGCGACCCAGTGAAACGTCATCGGATAGGGCTTCAGGACGCGCACGCCCCAGGCTGCCGCCTGGCTCTCGACGAGCTCGGGCAGCGCCTTCAACCATCGTTCGCCTTCGTCGCCCCAGTTTTGGACGACATTGCGGGTCAGCGTTTCCACGAGACGATCCGGCCTGAGATCTCGCGGGCCAGAGCGGCCTGAGATTCGTCGGTCACGGGCAGCACCCCGTTCTCGGCCATCAGGGCGTGGAACTGCTGTCGCGGATAGGGCACGCCGGGTGGTAACGGCGCCAGATGCCAGTGAAGGTGAGCGTTGCCCTGCCGGCTGCCGAGGCTCATCGAATACATCCGTTCGGTCGGAAGGGTGGCTCGGATGGCCCGGGCGACCCGGTGCACGGTGCCCTGAAACCGTTCGAAGGCCGCCTGCTCGAAATCGTCGACCCAGCTTTCGAGATGCCGCTTCGGCGCGACCAGCGTGTAGCCGAGCAGCGTCGGAAACCGGGTGAGAAAGGCGATCGTCTCGTCATCCTCGAAAACCCGGTGATGCCGATAGTCGGGGTGACCGTCGAGCGAGGCGCAGACGAAGCACGGCCCGTCGGCCACCCGGCGTGCGTACTGCTCGAAGTCGAACGGCACCCGCTCGCTCATGACGTGTGGACGGCGGTGGAGGGCCAGGGGTCTCCGTCGGTGGCGAAGTGGGCGGCCCAGTAGAACGGGTTGACCTCGAGCAGCGTGCGTGACGTCCAGCCGGCCGGGGCGGACTGGTCGCCCACGCCCACCTGCACTTCGGGACCCCAGAGGGCGAGCCGTTCCTGGCAGATGCCGCACGGCGCCAGCACGAAGATCTCGGCGCTGCCTGGCTTGCGGCTCACGCAGACCGACGCGGTCACCCGCTTGTCGAGCGTGTAGGCCTGGCAGATGGCCCCGGTCTCATGGCACAGCGTGACGCCGGCGTTGATGTTGTCGAGGCAGACGCTGGTCAGGATCTGGCCGTCCTCGAGATAGACCGCGGCGGCCCCGCCGTACTCGTCGGCCGACCAGCGTCGGTTCATCTGATCGATCGCCGCATCCACGAGGCGCTGGTCAAGATTCATGGCCGGGAGGCTACCCGGACTCGCGATCCCGCTCAGCCGGTTATCCACAGGCCGGAGTTATCCACAGCTCGCGGACTCGGCCCAGCGGACCGCGCCGCCCCGGCGACAGAATCGCCGCATGTCCGGGATCGATGCGTGGAAATGCCCAACGGGGAGTCAGTCCGTGGCCGGGCTGGGTTTGTGCAGGTCGGCCAGCTGGATGACCAGCTGGGCGGCGAACTCGACGCCGGCGATGCGGGCTGCGAGGGCTCGGGTCGGGTGGGGGTGGCCGTTGCGGATGAGCCGGGCCGACCAGTTTTTCTCCAGGCGGCGGCGGCCCCAGAGCGCGGCCGCGGAAAAGCCCAGGACGGCCACGGTCAGGGCGGCCTTGCGCTTGTCGATCGAGACCTCCGGGACCAACTCGGCCGGGGTGTCGTCCGGTTCTTTCACGTCGGCGAGGCGCACCGGCCGTTCGGCCAGGTTCACCTCGTCATCGTTCGACGCGGGCGACGGGGAGACGGCATACCCGATGGCGGTCACGGCCGCGACCGTGCCGAACCGGGTCAGCCGCCGCCGCGCCGGCGGGAGGTCGCGGGCGGCGATCCAGGCGGCGCTGAGCACTGCCTGCAGGGCCGCCATCGCGACCGCCCGCGGATACGAAGGAGTAGCCATGCCTCAACCGTATCGAGGCCGGGCAACAAGATCAGGCAGCCCGCGCGATACAGATACGGGCGTTCAGGCGCGGCCCGGCCTCGTAGAACATGTACTGCGATCCGCCGTCGGTGCCGAAGGAGGGCGCCGCCGCCCGGCCGTTGTCGCTCGCCGCGGGGGAGTAGAAGACGCCCAGGTGGTTCTCGCGGTCGAAGGCGTTGCCGACCTCGGTGAGCCGCATCTTGCCGTCGTTGCCGTGATAGGCCACGTACGTCGTCCCGTTGCGGAAGACCAGCGACGGCCCGGAGATGTCGGTCAGCCCGTCGGGTTCGGGGTTGACCACCGCGGTCTGCGCGAACTGCCACTGGTCCCATCCGTTGGGCGACCAGCCGTGATAGATGCGCCGCTTCCCGGCCAGCACCCCCATGTAGACCATCGTGTATCTGTTCCCGCGCCCCGGAATGACGTGCTCGAACACCCGGGCGTACGAGGTCTCGGTCAGCCCGGGCACCAGCCGGGTGCTCAGGATCGGCGTCTCGTCGCGGAAGGTCAGCCCGTCCGCCGAGCGCGCCACCCGGGTCGTCGTGTTCTCACCGTGGAAGTAGAGGAAGAACTGCTTGGTGGCCGCGTCCCAGGTGACGTGCGGGGACGACACGTGCGACACGGTCGTGCTGGGCAGCACGTTGTCGATCACCGGGTTGTTCGAGTATTCGCTGAACGGCCCGTTGAGCGAGTCGCTCCCGGCGACGCAGATGCCGCCCGGCTTCTCGTGCGGCGCGTAGTAGAGGTAGTAGCGGCTGCGGGCGCCACTGATCTTGTCGTAGACGCCGCGGATGCACGGGAAGATGAACTCCCCGGTCGGGTTGTAGCGCAGCGGCAGCTTGAGCGCGTCGCGCAGATACGTGTACGTCGGCATGCCGGCCGGGCCGGCGGCCGAGGCGGGGCGCATCGCGGCGAGAGAGCCCGTAGCGCCGATCGCCGCCGCGCCGAGCAGCAGAGAACGTCGGTCCATGAGGTGACCTCCAAAACCTGGGGATGCCACGAAGTTTCACCAGTGTTAACGACGCCGGTCAAGATGCTAATACCTATTAGTGCAGGCAATTCCTTGACGGCGCCGATCTCGTGCCCGACGATCGGTCCACGTTTGTTAATGCGTATTAGCGGCGTAACAGAGGGGACACCGAGGTGCCATCGACCAGCAGGCGGGTGACGCAGCAGGACATCGCCCGGATGACCGGCGTCAGCCAGACGACCGTGTCGATCGTGCTGAACGAGCGCGACGACGCCGCCGTCCGGATCGCGCCCGAGACCCGGGAGCGCGTCCTAGCGGCGATCCGGCGTACCGGCTATGTGGCCGACCCGATCGCCCGCCGCCTGGCCGCCCAGCGCAACCGTTTCCTCGGCGTCTTCACCTACGAGCCGGTGTTCCCGGCCGGGCTGGGTGACTTCTACCACCCGTTCCTGGTCGGCATCGAGGAGTGCGCCGAGAGCATCGGCTGTGACCTGCTGCTGTTCACCAGCGCTCCGGTCATCGACGGCCGGCGGCGCATCTTCTCGCAGGACAACCGGCTCCGGCTGGCCGACGGGTGCATCCTGCTCGGCCGCTGGCTCGACCCGGCCGAGCTGGCCCGGCTGATCGCGGAGGGTCAGCCGTTCGTCAGCGTGGGCCGTCGCGACGACGCCGGCGGCCCGGTGCCCTACGTCGGCGCCGACTATCCGGCCGCGACCGCCGCCCAGGTGCGCCGGGCCGTCGAGCTCGGGCACCGGCGGATCGCGTACGTGGGTCAGGGCAGCGGCCCCGAGTCGCACGCCGACCGTTTCCGGGGCTTCACCACCGCAACCGAGGAGGCAGGCATCACTGGCGTACACATCCGATTCTCGGCCCAGGCACTCAGCGAGGTGCGCGAGCAGCGTTGCACGGCCGTCTTCCTCGAGGAGTTCGCGGACGGCGCGCTGCTGGCCGAGGAGGCCTCGAAGGCGGGTCTGCGGGTCCCCGAGGATCTGTCCTTCGTGACCCTGGGCGATCCGACCCGGCCGGCCAGCACCGACCTCGACTTCACCGGTTACCGCATCCCGCGCCGCGCGATGGGGTGGCAGGCGGTCGAGGTGCTGTCGGCGATCCTCGACGGCACCGGCGGCGAGATTCAGCGGCTGCTGCCGTGCGAGCCCGTGGCCGGCGCGACCCTGGCGGTGGCGCATGTCTGAGCTCAACGCCGACGTCCTGGTCATCGGCGGGGGCCTGGGTGGCGTGGCCGCCGCCCTGGCCGCGCTGCGGGCCGGCCGGACAGTGCTGCTGACCGAGCAGTACGCGTGGCTCGGCGGTCAGCTGACCAGCCAGGCGGTGCCGCCGGACGAGCACAGCTGGGTCGAGCGTTTCGGGGTCACCGCGAGCTACCGCGCGCTGCGGGACGGCATCCGGGACCACTACCGCGCCCACTATCCGCTGACCGACCGGGCCCGACGCACCCGTGACCTCAATCCCGGCGCCGGGCATGTCAGCCGGCTCTGCGCCGAGCCGCGGGCCGCCGTGGCCGTGATCGAGGCGATGCTCGCCCCCTACCGAGGGTCAGGTCGCTTGACCGTGCTGCAACCCGCAGTGCCGGTGGTCGCGCACACCGACGGTGACCGGGTTACCGCGGTGACCGTGCGCCACCTCGGCGAGGACGTCGTGCTGTCCGCGCCGTACGTGCTGGACGCGACCGAGACCGGCGAGCTGCTCCCGCTGACCGGCACCGAGTATGTGACCGGCGCCGAGTCGGCGGGGGAGACCGGCGAGCCCAGTGCTCCCGAGACCGGCGATCCGGCCAACATGCAGGCGCTCTCGGTGTGCTTCGCGGTCGACCACGTGGACGGCGATCACACCATCGACCGGCCCGAGTCGTACGGCTTCTGGCGCGACTACCAGCCGTCGTTCTGGGGCGCCAAGATGCTTTCCTGGCAGACCCCGAACCCGCGCACGCTGCAGGTCTCGACCCGCAGCTTCACCCCCAACCCGGACGACGACCCGTGGCTGGTCGACGCCGATCAGCGGGTCAACCCGGGCGACGGCAACCTGTGGACGTTCCGGCGCATCGCGGCCCGCCGCAACTTCGCCGACGGCTTCTATCCGAGCGACATCTGCCTGGTCAACTGGCCGATGATCGACTACTTCGAGCAGCCGTACGTCGACGTCGCCGACCCCGCGGAGGTGGAACGGCAGGCCCGGGGCCTCTCGAAGTCGGTGCTCTACTGGCTGCAGACCGAGGCCCCCCGTTCCGACGGCGGCGCCGGCTGGCCCGGCCTGCGGCTGCGCGGCGACGTCACCGGCAGCGACGACGGCCTGGCGATGGCCCCGTACGTGCGGGAGGGCCGCCGGATCCGGGCCGAATACACGGTCGTCGAGCAGGACCTGTCGTTGCAGGTGCGCGGGGACAAGGGCGCCGTCTCGTACACCGACTCGATCGGGGTCGGCATGTATCGCATCGACCTGCACCCGTCGACCGGTGGCGACAACTACATCGACGTCGCGTCCTGCCCGTACGAGATCCCGCTCGGGGCGCTGATCCCGCAGCGGGTGGAAAACCTGCTGCCGGCCGGCAAGAACATCGGCACCACCCACATCACCAACGGCTCGTACCGGCTGCACCCGGTCGAGTGGAACACCGGGGAGGTGGCCGGCGCGCTCGCCGCGTTCTGCCTCGACCGCTCGGTGTCCCCGCGGGCCGTGCGCAACACCCCCGATCTGCTCACCGATTTCCAGCACCACCTGAGCGCCGACGGCGTCGAGCTGCGCTGGCCCGACATCAGCGGTTACTGAGAAAGGAGCCCTCCGATGAGATCACTTGTTGCCGGAATAGCCACGGTCGCCCTGCTCGGCTCGCTCACCGCCTGCGGTGGCGGCGAGGCCGGGGCCGGCGGTCCGGTCGCGCTGCGGATGACGACCTGGTCGGCCAACCCGGCCCACGTCGAGCTGTTCAATGCGATCGCCGCCGAGTACAAGCAGACGCACCCCGACGTGTCCGTCACGTTCGACGCCCTGCCCTTCGAGAACTACACGACCACGGTCACCACCCAGATCGCCGGCGGCAACCCGCCCGACATCGCCTGGATCCTGGAGGGCGCCGCCCCCGACTTCGTGGCCTCCGGCGCGCTCGTCCCGCTCGACGACAGCATCGAGAACACGGCCGACCTGGCCCCCGCGGCCACGGCGCTGTGGAAGCAGGACGGCAAGCTCATCGGCTACCCGTTCTCCACCTCGCCGTTCGGCGTCTTCGTCAACACCGACCTGCTGAAGAAGGCCGGCCAGACGCTGCCCGCCGGCGACAAGTGGACCTGGGAGAACGCGACCGCGGTGGCCGCGGCCACCGCCGCCAAGACCGGTAAGCAGGGTCTGGTGGTCCGTGACTTCGACTACAAGGACTGGAGCAACCTGGCCACCGTCTTCGACGGCTGGGGCGCCGAGGCCTGGAGCGCGGACGGCAAGACCTGCGGGTTCGACCAGAAGCCGATGGTCGACGCGATGACCTTCCTGCACAAGGCGATCTTCACCGACAAGGCGCTGCCCGCCCCCGGGGTCGCGGCCGACTTCTTCGCCGGCGAATCGGCCATGACCATCGCGCAGATCTCGCGGGCGTCGCTGCTCGAGAAGGGCGGCTTCGGCTGGACCCTCGTGCCGCTGCCGGCCGGGCCCTCCGGTGACTATTCGGTGATCGGCCAGGGCGGTCTCGGCGTGCTCAAGAAGGGCAAGAACGCCGACGCGGCCAAGGAGTTCGTCAAGTTCTTCACCAGCACGGCCAACTCGGCCAAGCTGGCCCAGTTCTTCCCGCCGCCCCGCCAGTCCCAGCTCAACGCCGAGACCCTGGCCAAGGCGAACCCGCTGCTCAAGCCCGAGCAACTGCAGGACGTCGTGATCGATGGCATCGCCAACGGGGTGGTCAAGCCCAGCCACGCCGGCAGTGCCGAGATCAACCAGGCCGTACGGTCGGCTCTCGATCCGCTGTGGAAGCCCGGGGCCGACGTGCCCGGCGTGCTCGGCAGCGTGTGCACGGCGATCACGCCGCTGCTGGCCAAATGACGATGGTGCAGGACCGGGCCGCCACGGCCCGGTCCGGTTCCGGTAAGAAGCCGTTCTGGACGACGCGCCGCCGCGATCAGCTCACCGGGTACATGTTCATCACCCCGGCCCTGTTCGGCGCGATCGTCTTCGTTTTCCTGCCCCTCGTGCTGGTCGTCTGGTACAGCCTGCACGAGTGGAACGTGCTGGCCGACACGTTCGACTTCGTCGGCGCCGAGAACTACCGGCAGCTGGCCGACGACCCCAACGTGCCCGCGGTGCTGCGAGCCACCGCGCTCTTCTCGATCGGTCTGGTCGTCCTCAACCTGGGCCTGGCTCTGGTGCTGGCCGTCCTGCTCAACCAGAAGCTGCGCGGCACCACCTTCTTCCGCGTGCTCTTCTTCTCGCCGGTCGTGGTGTCCCTGCTGGCCTGGACGATCGTGTGGGGCTTCCTGCTGCAGGACAACGGCGGCCTCAACGGCCTGCTCGATGCGATCGGGGTCGACGGGCCGAACTGGCTGCGCTCGGGCGGCACGGCGATGGCCTCGGTGATCGTCGTGCAGGTCTTCAAGAACGTCGGGCTCAACATGGTGCTCTTCCTGGCCGCGCTGCAGGGCGTGCCGTCCTCGCTGCAGGAGGCGGCGCGGGTGGACGGCGCCGGCCCGTGGCGGGTGTTCCGCAGCATCACCCTGCCGCTGATCAGCCCGACCATCCTGCTCACGTCGATCATCACCGTGGTCGGCTCGCTGCAGGTGTTCGCGCAGATCAGCGTGCTCACCCAGGGCGGGCCCGGCAATTCGACCACGGTTCTCGTCTACTACCTGTATCAGCAGGCGTTCCAGTTCCACGCGTTCGGCTACGGCGCGACCCTGTCGGTGGTGCTGTTCCTCATCGTGCTGGCCCTGACCGTCCTGCAATGGCAGATGCGCAAGAGGTGGGTCTTCCATGAGCGTTAAGACCAAGCTTTTCCTGTACGGGATTCTGCTCGTCGTCTGCGTGCCGTTCGTCTTCCCGACCTGGTGGATGATCACGAGTTCCTTCAAGCCGAACGCGGACATCTTCTCGGCGTCGCTGTGGCCCAGCGAGTGGACGTTCGAGCCGTGGCGGCAGGTGTTCGAGATGCAGCCGTTCGCCCAGCAGTACTGGAACAGCGCGTACATCGCCGTGGTCGTCACCGTGGGCACGCTGGCTGTGGCCTCGATGGCCGGCTACGCCTTCGCCCGCATCCGGTTCCGCGGCCAGAACGCGCTCTTCCTGCTGGTGCTGACCGGCCTGCTGATCCCGAGCGAGGTGACGATCGTCCCGCTGTTCCGCATCTTCAACAGCCTCGGCATGATCGACACCCACTGGCCGCTGATCCTGGTGCCGATGCTCGGGCCGCCCAGCGTGCTGGCCACCTTCATCATGCGGCAGTTCTTCATCACGCTGCCCGGCGAGCTGGAGGAGGCGGCCCGCATGGACGGCCTGGGCCGCCCGGCCATCTTCCGCAAGATCGCGCTGCCGCTGGCCCGGCCGGCCCTGGGCGCGGTCGCCATCTTCACCTTTTTGCACAGCTGGAACCTCTACCTGGAGCCGATCGTCTACCTCTCCTCGCAGACCAAATACACGCTGCCTCAGGCCCTGACCCAGTTCACCGACGCCTACCAGGGCCAGCTCTGGAACGTCCAGCTGTCGGCGGCCTCGATGACCGCCATCCCCGTCCTGATCGTCTTCGTGATCGCGCAACGGCAGTTCATCGAAGGCTTGGCTCACACGGGCCTCAAGGGCTGACAATGGCTCGCATGGAGCCACGTGTGCTGGTGATCGGTCTGGACCCGTACCGGGTGCCCGGGCCCTGGGATCCGACTCCCGTGGCCGAGGGGATAGCCGCCGGGATGGCGACCTTCGCCGAGGCCGGGGTCGGGGTGGAAAGTTGCCTGGTCGGCCTGGACGGAAGCGACGACATCGAAGCCGTCGTCACCCAGGCGCTCGACAGCCGTCCGTGGGAAGTGGTCGTGGTCGGCGGGGGCGTCCGCAACGACCTCGACCTCTTCGAACGCGTCCTCAACCGGGTGCACCGTCACGCCCCGGCCGCGGCGATCGCCTTCAACAGCACCCCGAGCGACACCTACGCCGCCGCGGCGCGCTGGCTGTCCCGCGCCTGATTCTCCGGAGCGGGCGCGCGGCCGGGCAGCAGGAAGGACAGCAGCACGGCGACCGCGGTGAAACCGGTGGCCCACCCGAAGGCGACGTCGAAACCGCGGGTCAGCGAGCCCGCCGTGGCGGTCGAGGTGGCCAGGATGACGGCCAGCAGGGCGACGCCGACCGAACCGCCGATCTGCTGGGCGATCCGGGTGACGATGCTGGCGTGCGGCACCTTCTCGCGCTCGAGGCCGACGAAGGCGACCGTCATGAGCGGGATCATCACCACGCCGAGCCCGAGACCGCGGACGAAGAGGGCCGCCATCAGCGTCTCGATCGCCGTGTCCGGCCCGGCCAGCGCGAACGGGACAGTGGCCGCGGCGACCAGCACGAAGCCGACGATCGACACCCAGCGCGCGCTGAAGCGGTCGAGCAGACGGGTGGCCACGGTGCGGCTCAGCAGCGAACCGACGCCCTGCGGGATCAGCAGCAGGCCGGCCCCGAGGGCGTCCGTGCCGTGCACCTCCTGCCAATACAGCGGCAGCAGCAGCATCGCGCCGTAGAGGGAGGCGCCGGAGAGGAACAGCAGTGACGTCGCCGCCCAGGTCGGCCGCGAGCGCAGCACCTCGAGGTCGACCAGCGCCGCGCCCTTCCGGCGCAACGCCCACAGCACGAAGACAGCCAGCAGGGCCGCGCCGCCGATCATCGGGACGAGCACCTCCGTACGGGCGAAGTCACTGCGCACGTTGGACAGACCCCACAACAGCGCCACCAGGGCGGGCGACAACAACAGCAGACCCACCACGTCCAGCCGTACGCGATGGGTCGGCTCGTCGGCCGGAAGCAGCCGCCACGCGAGGACCAGCCCGGTCAGGCAGAGCGGCACATTCACCAGGAACAGCCACCGCCAGTCGCCGGCGCCGAGGATCAGCCCGCCGATCACCGGCCCGAGGATCGGCCCGAGGGCGGCCGGCAGCGCGACCGTCGACATCAGCCGGGCCCGGTCGCGACCCTGCGCGGCCTGCATGATCATGGTGGTCATCAGCGGCATCATCGCGCCGCCGCCGACGCCCTGGATCACGCGGAACGCGATGAGGCTGGGCGCGTCCCAGGCCAGCGAGCAGAGGACCGAGCCGACCAGGAACAGCGTGAGGGCGGCCAGCCAGAGCCGCTTCGCGCCGAGGCGGCTCTGCAACCAGCCGACCACCGGGATCACCACACCGAGGGCCAGCAGGTACGCCGTACTGACCCACTGGATGGTGCTGACATCCGCGCCGAGGTCGGCGGCGAGCTCGCGGAGCGCGACGCTGACGATGGTCGAGTCGAGGATGACCGTGACGCCGCCCACCAGCACCGCGACGGCGATGCGGAGGGCGTTGCGGTCGATGGGTGGGGTGGACATCCGGGTGCCGCCTTAAGATACGCAGGTGTATCTAACGTTGGTCACGGTAGCCCGGCGCGATAAGATACGCAAGTGAATCTAAAACCGGCCACGCGTCGGCGCGGCCCCGAGCTCGAGGACGCGATCCTCGACGCCGCGTGGGAGGTCCTCGCCGAGCACGGGTATCCGGGCTTCACCTACGAGGCGGTGGCCGCGAAGGCCGGCACCAGCCGCCCCGTCCTCTACCGCCGCTGGCCACAACGCGACGATCTACTCCTGGCCACCCTGGCCAAGTTCTGGCAGTCGCACCCCATCGCCATCCCCGACACCGGCCACGTCCGTGACGACGCCCTCCGCTTCCTGCGCGATGTCGGCGCCGGCCGCTCCCGTCTGGTCACGCTGATCAGCGTCCAGCTGGCCGACTACTTCCGGGATTCCGGCACCACCATCAGCAAGCTGCGCGACACTCTCCGCCTCCCGGGGCAGGCGACCGCCCTGGAAAAAATCGTCGCCCGTGCCGTGGCCCGCGGCGAGCTGCCCGACGTCCCCCGCCCGGCCCGCGTGATCAACCTGCCGTTCGACCTGCTCCGCCACGACATGCTGCTGACCCTGCAGGCCGTCCCCGACGAGGCGCTGGTCGAGATCGTCGATGACGTGTGGCTGCCGTTGCTCCTCATCGACCGGCCTGGAACCAGACCGGGCCGTCCGGCGCGTCCTTGACGAACATCATCGCGTCGTTGCTGGTCAGCCGGGCCGGGTCGAGCGGGGCGTAGCCGAACCAGCCGGAGGTGCGCGCCGGGGGAGTGGTGCCGCCGAGGGCTGCGGCCAGGCGCCGGGTGTCGACGACGTAGCGGTTCTCCGGCAACGCGTACAGAAGCCCCTCGATGGTGTCGGGTTCCGGGGTTTCCACGCCGCGGTGGCGGATCGTGCCCATCGTCGTGGGCAGGAACGCGTACGCCTCGCCCAGCTGAGCGGCCACGATCGCGCCCGCGCTCCACCACTGCACCGGCGGGCCGCCCATCTGAATGGTGCTCCGCTCACGCTGCAAATGCGCATTCTGGGCGTACACCAAGGTCTGGCCCGCCTCGGCGGTGGCGAGCAGGTTGGCCGCCATCATCGAGGCCCGCACGCCGAGCAGCCGCGCGATGCGCGCGGGCGACGCGTCGGCCATCCAGTAGTGATAGCTCAGCAGCCCGGTCGCGGTCCGCGCGTACAAGCGGGCCCTTTCGCGCCCCGGCAGTTGTGGCGACTGCGATTCGAGCAGGGCCGACAGGTCGTCCGCGAGCAGGCGCAACTCCGCGGCGTCGGACGAGCGCCCCACCGACCGGGTGGGGTCCATCATCGCGGCCTGGTTCGGCCACCGGTCATCGTCGCCGAGCAGCCGGTCGAGCGTCTCCGCGGTGCAGGGCAGCAGATCGGCGTCGCTGTTCTCCGAAAGCAGGCGATGGAGCGAGGTCAGGGCGTGCCGGGGGCTCTCGGCGCCAGTGATCTCCAGTGGACCGTCAAAACCGGCAAAGCGCACTTGCTCGTACGCCGGTCGGCCGTCGTTGTGCGCCCGCATCCACCGGACGAGCTCGCGGTTGGCCGGGGAGGCCCCGAACTGGTGGCTGAAACCACGCGCCATGACATCGTCCAACTGGCCTTCGCCGCCGGTGACGTAGTCGTCGACGAGCAGGCCGGCCAGGCAGTCGCTCTCGATCGTGATCGCCCGGTAGCCCTCCTGCGCGACGAGCTGCCGGAAGAGGTCGTTACGCAGCTCGAGCAGCACATCCTCGCCGTGGGTGGGCTCGCCCAGGCCCAGCAGCCGCGGCCGGCCGGGCAAGAGGCCCAGAACGGTGCCGGCGTCGACGGCGTGTGCGGCATCCTTGACAGAAGCAGTCATGACCTCAACGCTATCGTTGAACTAACGGTTGAAACTTTTTTCGAAACTTGGCTCACTCGTGGCGCAAAACCTTCAAACTCTGAGACCGGTCGACTTGGCGCGGGCGCACGGCTTGTCGGCCCAGGCGATCAGAAACTACGAGGCCGACGGCATCCTCCCGCCGGCCGGCCGCACGCCGTCCGGCTACCGCACCTACACGCCGTTGCACGCTTCCGCGTTGCGCGCCTTCCTGGCCCTCGTCCCCGGTCACGGCCACCAGACCGCGGCGGCCATCATGCGGGCCGTCAACCGGGACGACACCGATGCCGCGCTCGGCCTCATCGACGAAAGCCACGCCCAGCTCCTCGACGACCGCCGCACCCTCGAGGCCGTCGCCGCGGCCCTGCAAGACCTGGCGCCCGTCCCGCCGCCGGAACGCGGCGACACCTTCGTGGGCCCGCTCTCGAAACGCTTGGGCCTGCGCCCCGCCACCCTGCGCAAGTGGGAACGGGCCGGCCTGCTCCAGCCCGGCCGGGACCAGCAGACCGGCTACCGCGTCTACACCCCCGCCGACGTACGCGATGCCCTGCTGACCCACCAGTTCAGACGCGGCGGCTACCTCCTCTCCCAGATCGCCCCGCTGATAGCCCAGGTCCACACCGCCGGCGGCGTGGCCCCGCTCGAAGCCACCCTGACCGACTGGCAGTCCCGCCTGTCGACCCGAAGCCGAGCCATGCTCACCGGCGCCGCGGCCTTGGAGGAGCACCTCGCCGGACGCCTTATATTCGGCTCATGAAAGCCGAGCGCCGCGCCCCCCGCAGCGACGGCATCGCCAACCGCGAAAAGGTCCTGACGGCTGCCTTGCGCACGTTGCAGCGCGACCCAACGGCACCGATGGCGGTTGTCGCGCAGGAGGCCGGGGTGGGCGTCGGGACGCTCTACCGTCACTTCCGCGATCGGGAATCCCTGCTGGTCGCCCTGCAGATCCGTTCCATCGGCATGGTGCTGGCCCTGGTCGACGAGGTGCTGGAGAGCGAAGGCTCGGGCATCGACGCGGTCGGCGACTTCCTGGCCGGCACCGTGCGGCACGGCGCCGAGCTCTTTCTGCCGCATCACGGCGCCCCGGTCACGACCGACCCGGAGAGGACAGACAGCATGACTGCCGTCAACCGCACCGCCCCCGCCATCCCGGACGACGACCCGGCCCGGTCCCTGACCGTCGCCGACCCTGACGATCCCGGAGTCACCCACATCTCTCTCGCTGGGGACAACTACGCCTTGCTGATCACCGGGAAGCAGACCGACGGAAAGTACTGCCTGATCGACATGCTCGTGCCCGACGGCGGCGGCCCGCCGCCCCACCGGCACGACTTCGAGGAGATGTTCACCATCCTCGAGGGCGAGATCGAGTTCACCTTCCGCGGCGAGAAGCGCACCGTCCGCGCCGGTTCCACAGTGAACATCCCAGCCAACGCCCCGCACAACTTCCGGAACGTCTCCGGCGCCCCGGCCCACATGCTGTGCATGTGCACGCCTGCCGCCCAGGACGAATACTTCCTGCGCGTAGGCGACAAGGTCGCCGGCAAGGACGCCCCGCCGCCCCAGCTCACCGACGACGAAATCGCAGAACGCCGCCGGCGGGCCATGACGTTGGCCCCCGCCTACCGCACGGAGATGCTCTGAGCATCGCGGCGCTAGGGTGCGTGGGGTTCGGCTGAGCGACGCTGAGGGGAAGTCTCGTGGAGTTGCAGTACTGGCACTTCGCCGTGGTTGTGGCCCTTGTCGCCCTGGTGGTGTGGGGTTTGCGGGCATCGTGGCAGACGACGCTGGTCGGCCTGGCCGGCGCCCTGCTGATTATCAGCAGTCTGTTGTTCTACACCCTGGTGCTGGACGAGGAATACCTCGAGTCGGACCTGAACAGCCGGCTGGACAGCGTCGCGCTGATCGGGATTCCGGCCCTGCTCGGCGTCGGCCTCGGTGTTTTCGCGTTCACGCGCACCAGGAGCCGTCGAGGCTGAGTTACGAGTCGCGCCTGGCCCTCGACAGCCGAAGCACTGCCCATACGAACAGCGCCGTCGCCAGGATCGTCAACCCGATCATGACGAGCACCGCGATCTGCCACAGCGGCACGCCCGTCGACTCGGCCTCCGCGGCCAGGGGGCCAGCTCGATGATCGTCATGCCGTGAAGCTACAAGACCGAGGCCACCGTGAAGCCGTCAGGTGAAAGCGTCGGCGGCGGTGCCGCAGGAGCGCGCCGGGGGCGGCGACCACGTTGAACAGCAGCCCCTTCGTCGTGCGTCAGTCTGCCATTAGGTTTGCCCCGTGACACGTGAGCGACGGGGCCGGGTCATCCTGCTCAACGGTGCTTCCAGTTCCGGCAAGACCAGCATCGGCCAGGCCCTTCTTCCGCTGCTGCCCGACCCGTGGTTCTTCCTCCCGGCCGACGCGCTCGGGGCCCTGCGCTCCACCGTTCACACCCGGCTCCTCGACGAGGCCGAGATCGACGTGATGCTGAGAAGGACGCGCGTCGGCTATCACCGGGCGGTGGCCGCGCTCGCTTCGGCCGGCAACGACGTCATCATGGATTATCCGCTGAGCGAGCGGTGGCGCCTGGACGACCTTCTCCAAACCCTGCGGGGGTACGACGTCACGCTGGTCGACGTCTGCTGCGCCCCCGAGGAGCTCGACCGCCGCGAACGCGCCCGCGGCGACCGCCCGGCCGGCCTGGCCCGCTCACAAACCACGGTCTACGCCCACGGCGATCGCGACCTCACCGTCGACACGACAACAGCCGGCCCCCGCCAGTGCGCCGAGACGATCGCCGATGCCCTCGACGCGATCCCCACCCCCAAAGCCTTCGACCGGCTCCGCCGTTCGACGCCTACCGGTGCTCGCTGTTGGAGATCATCCGGCGCATGACCCTGAGCGCGACGACGTATTCCTCATCGGAAATGCCCTCGTAGAGCCGGGTCCGCAGATCGGTCACCAGCACCCGGATCCGGCCCTGGGCGGCCCGGCCGGCGTCGGTCAGGCGCAGCCGCCGGGCCTCGTCCGCCTCGATCCAGGCCCGATGCAGGAGCTGATCGATCGCCCGGGGAATGTCGTGCGGTGTGTCCGCGACCTCCGCCAGTTGCGTGGCGACGTCCTCACGAGTGAGGCCACCACCGGCATCCACCCGGACGAGCGTCCACCACTGAGGCTGCGTGACGTCGATGGTGGACATCGCGTCCCGGAGCTGATCGACGACAGCCCTGTGCACGGCGCCGCTCCAATAACCGATGGGCTGCGCGGCGAGCGCGTCGTCGGCGACGAAAGGATCGGCGGTCGCGGGTGCGGTCCTGGAATCCATATGTCGCCTGCCTCACGAGTCGGTTGGTCTCCGATCGTAGTGTCGGCGTGCGGGAGTCCCCGGGAATGGGACCATGCCCGGATGCGTACGTCGGTGGGGGTGGTCCGGGCGGCGGTGAGCGGGCTGCGGGCGGGGGATGACGTCGAGGCCGGGCATCGGGAGCAGGTGCTGGCCTGGCTGGAGTCGACCGACGACGTCTTCCGGCGGGTCAAGCCGGACACTCCGGATCAGCATCTGGTGGCGTACGTGGTGCCGGTTGATCTCGTGGACGGCGCGATCCTGCTGGTCGATCACGTCAACGCGGGGCTGTGGCTGCCGCCCGGCGGGCACGTCGAGCCGGACGAGGATCCGGTGGTGGCGGCCGAGCGGGAGGTCGCCGAGGAACTGGGGCTGGACGGCGGCGGCGTGTCGCGGGAGCCGGTGTTCCTGACGGTGACGCGGACGGTCGGCATCGACTCGGGGCACACCGACGTGAGTCTCTGGTACGTGCTGCCGTGCGGCCGTGACCAGGAACTCGTGGTCGATGAGGGCGAGTTCCACCGCGTACGGTGGTGGTCCCGGGACGAGCTTTCGCGGGCCGACCCGGCGCAGTTCGATCCGCACTTCTTCCGCCTCCTGACGAAGATTTCGGGGTAAATGTCGGTTTTGCGAGTTACGTGACGTAATACTGTCCCGATGACCGCTGCCGTGCGCCCGCCGCTGGAAGTGAACAAAGCGACCTGGACCGATGCGGATTACGCCGGCATGGGGTGGCACGACTGCCGGATCCACGCCGTCAGCCTGGCCGAGCACAGCGACGACGACGCGCCCCCGCAGGTGCGGCTGATGCTCGACATCGACTACATCGTGCTCTGGGTCGAGCCGGAGGCTCCCGAGAAGCACTACACATTCTGGATCTCGCCGGCGACGCTGGTCTTCGAACGGGCGTGGGGAATCAGCGGCGGTTTCGGGCCCCTTTTCGACCAGATGGAGATCGCCGACATCCACCGGGTCGATCCGCCGGACGAGCACCCCGAACCGTCGTGGCACATCGAGGGGCAGAACTTCGGTTTCCACCTGCGCGCCCGGGGTTATCGCCAGTATCTGCGGAGGGCTCCCCGATACGTACACCGGCAGCTTTTGACCGCGGACGAACGGGGCGGCATCAGCTTTGCGGAAAGCTCGTTCCAGCCAGGCTGAAGTGGCCGATCACGATCTCGGCGACCTCCTCGGGTGACCGATCGGTGTTGTCGATCCGCAAGTAGTCGTGTCGCCCGTCGAACTCGTCGGTCGAGGTGAGCTGGTAGATCGAGTCCATCTCGAGAAGCAGTTCCCGGGAACGGTCGAGGTCGCGTTTCGACGGCTTCTCGGCCAGCCGGTCGGCGCCCACATTGCGGTCGAGCCGCGTCTCCTGGCTCGCTTCCAGCTCGACGTACAGGACCCGGCCGCCGCGCTTCAGAAACGGCTCGGCGTAACTGGCAACGGCCGCGGCGTCCTCCTCATGACCGAAAGCCCAGACGAACGTGAACACGATCCCCGGCAGGTCGCTGGCGGCCGCTTCCTCGAGAAGGCTCGTCCGGAAGTTGGCGACCAGCCGCACGAACGGCGGGGTGCCGAACTCGAAGAAGCGCAGCACCGGCTCGATCGTCAAATGATTGTGAAAGACACGAAGACCGGTGCGCCGAGCGATCGCCTCGCCCACCGTCATCTTGCCCACGGCAGGCGGGCCGATGATAAACAGCAGCAGAGGCGCTTCATCTTCCATGCGCGGAGCGTAACGACGCCCCCCGCGGTCACGACATCGAATTACGTACGGTCTCGGGCGGCCGTGAGCAGACGCGGTCGGGCGGCCCCGTAGGATGACGGGGCGACGGACGAGTTGGCTGGGCGGTCGCGTCGGCACCCCTCGGGGTGTCACCGAGGAACGTCCGGACTCCGCAGAGCAGGGTGGTTGTCAACGGCAACCCGGGGTGACCCGCGGGACAGTGCCACAGAGAACAGACCGCCGGCACGCGCCGAAAGGGGCGGAGCCGGTAAGGGTGAAACGGTGAGGTAAGAGCTCACCAGCACCCCGGGCGACCGGGGTGGCTAGGTAAACCCCACCCGGAGCAAGGCCAAGAAAGGCCACCGCCGCAAGGTGGTGGCCGGCGCAGGCGTTCGAGGGCTGCTCGCCCGAGCCTGCGGGTAGGCCGCAAGAGCCGTCCGGCAACGGCCGGCCGAGATGGATGACCGCCCATGGCGACGAAAGTCGCCAGGACAAAATCCGGCGTACAGGCCGACTCGTCCGTCGCCCACCGAGTCTGGCCTCGGCCGATGACGGGCTGCGCTTCGGCGAGGCGGACGACCCCACGGCGGTCGAGCAGCGCATCGATCTGTGACGTCCGAATCACGGTCAGCCCGGACCGTGACCGGGTTGCTCCGGCGCGACTGCCGCACTGTGGGGTCCGGAGGTCGCTCCCGGGTCGGCGAAGAACTCCTTGATGTCGTTGGCCAGCAAAGCTGGCTCTTCGAGGGCGGCCTCGGGCACGTCGAGTACGGACATCGGTTCCTCCTTCAGAACCGCAACACCAGTGAAGAGTATTACCGGTGTCGGGAGATTCAAACAGCGGGGATTCAAACAGCGATACTGTGGGTGCCGTGCCCACGTTGCAGCTGATCGAGGAGTTCCTCAACACGGTCGACGAGAGGACGTTCAGCCGGCACGGCACGCAGCATGTCGCCGGCGAGTCGCTGACCTCGCCCGAGGCACTGACGGACTGGCTGGCGTCACAAGGAATGACTGCCGAGCCGGGGCCGGCCGACCTGACGGCCACCATCGCCCTGCGTACGGCGATCCGGGAGGCGATCGCCGGTGACGGGGCGGCCCTGGCCGGCTATCCGGTGCGGCTCGAGGCATACGAGGGTGGTCTGCGGCTCGCCGCCCGGTCGGGCCGGCCCTGGCTGGACGTCATGGTCGAGACGGTGGCCGAGACCGCGGCCCGCGGTGATTGGGCCCGGCTCAAGCTCTGCGCCGCGACGGACTGCCGGTGGGCTTTCTACGACACCTCGCGCAACGGTCGCGGCCGGTGGTGCTCGATGGAGGTCTGCGGCAACCGCCACAAGACCCGCACCTACCGTGAGCGACGCCAGCCCGTCACGTAAAGATCAGGCCAGGTCGGCCGGGTTGGTGTTGGCTCCGCAGAGCAGCACCACGACGCGTTCGTCGTCGGCCGGGAGGTAGGCGCCCGAGGTCAGGGCGGCGTAGGCGGCGGCGGTGCCGTGCTCGACGGCCAGGCGGTAGTCGTCCCACAGGCGGCGGCGGGCGTCCACGATGGCCTTGTCGTCGACCAGGACCGAGGCGGTGCCGGCGGCGCGGGCCATGACGTACGCGATCTGCCCGGCCCGGCGCGCCCCCAGCGAGTCGGCCGCCACCCCGGAGACCGGGACGTCGACCGGGCCGCCCTCGCGCAGCGCCGAGTGCAGGGCCGCGGCCGTCGTCGGCTCGACCGCCACCACCCGGGCGGCCGGGTGCAGGGCCGCGATCACCCCGGCGATCAGGCCGCCGCCGCCGACCGCGACCAGCACCGTGTCGAAGCCGGACGGGATCTGGGTCACCAGTTCCAGCCCGAGGGTGCCGTTGCCGGCGACCATGGCCGGGTCGTCGTAGGCGTGGCAGAACCGGGCGCCGGTGGTGGCCGCGTGGGCGATCGCCGCCTCGTACGCCTCGGCGTACTCGTTGCCGACCTGGACCACCCGGGCGCCCAGTTTGCCGAGCTTGGCCACCTTGACCGCGGGGGCCGTCACCGGGACGAAGACCTCGGCCGGAACGCCCAGCTCGCGAGCCGCGTACGCCGCCGCCAGGCCCGCGTTTCCGCCCGAGGCGGCCACGATCCCGGCCGCCGGCAGGGTGCCCGCGGCCAGGATCTGGTTGACCATGCCGCGGGTCTTGAACGAGCCGGCGTGCTGGGTGTGCTCGAGCTTGAACCAGAGCCCGTCGCCGGCCCGCATCACCGGTGTGCGGCGAACCCGGGAGCCGATCCGCTCGGCCGCCGCTCGTACGTCCTCGCTACCGATCATCACCGAGCAACCTTAGGCGATGCTCCAGGTCACCCGCCGGGACGTCACGGGACTGCGTTCGCCGACGAGACGAGCCAGGTCGAGTAATCGGTTCGAGAAGCCCCACTCGTTGTCGAACCAGCCGCGCACCTTGACGCCGCCGTCGGCCGTCGTCTGGGTGCCGGACGGGTCGAACAGGCAGGACGCCGGGTTGTTCTTCACATCGATGGAGACGGTGGGGTCGGGGTCGTAGGCCAGCACCCGTCGCAGCGGCCCGCCGGCCGCCTCGGCCATGGCCCGGTTGACCTCTTCGACGCTGACCGGCCGGTCGGTCTGGCCGGACAGCTCGGCCAGCGACCCGATCGGGGTGGGCACGCAGTAGTAGCTGTAGCGCATCTCGCCGATCTCGGGCAGCGCCACCCGCACCAGGTCACCGACCACGTAGTTGTGCGGGATGATGCTGTCGCCGCCGGCCCGGCCCAGCCGCGGGTCCTCGCGCGACGTGCCGATCACCGAGTCCTGCGTCTTCTGCCAGCCCTGAGTGGCCAGCACGACCGACGTGTTCACGCTGTGCAGGCCGAACCGGTCGAGCAGCACCTTGGCCATCATGGTCAGGGCGTTCACCCCGCACGAGCCGGGCGAGACGACGTCGTGCTGCGCCGGGTCGTACGTCGTGTGGTTGGCCCCGAAGACGAGGAACGCGTCGGGGTCGTCGGCCGAGGCGCTGATCACGACCTTGCGGGCGCCGCCGTGGGTGATGTGCGTGCGGGCCAGGGTGCCGGCCCGGAACCGGCCGGTGGCCTCGATGACGACGTCGACCCCGGCGTCGGCCCACGGAATGCGTTCCGGCCGTTCGTGGTGGAAGGCGCGGATGGCATGGTCATTCACGACAAGGTGGTCGGCCCGGGCGGTGACGGTGCCCGGAAAGGAGCCGCGAATGCTGTCCCGGCGCAGCCCGTAGGCCATTTTCTCGGTGGAGGCGACATCGTTCACTGCGGCAATGGATATTCCGGAGTCCTGACTGGCGGCGACTATCCGCGTAAGGCTGCGGCCGATTCGCCCGAATCCGTTGATGCCGATCGTGACGCTCATGGGAAGGCTCTCCTCGGCCGCTCTAACAGTGCTATCGCGACGCGGGCGGGTGGGGACACCCCGCGTCACACCCTCGACACTATGAGTCGTGCAACTTGCACGTCAACGCATGGCGTGTCACACCGCGTGAGTGATCCTCGCCGGATCCGGACATCCATGGACGTCGTCGTGGCCATTGACCTGCCAATCCTTCCCCTTATCCGTACCACCGGGGTTGCGCCTTTCGGATGAGCGTTGCGCATTCCGGCCAGTCGATGTTCTGGCGAGACAATTCAGCTGCCGAGAATTCCCACCCGGATGGCGTCCCTACGGTATTCCGGAATCGATCAGTGTGCGGCCGCAATCACCCGTGTGAGTGCCGCGTGCAACGACTCCAGTTCCTCGATAGGCATACCTAATCTGGCCACGATCGCGGGCGGGATCTTCTCGGCCTCGGCCCGCAGCGCGCGGCCCTGCGCGGTCAGGGTCAGGGCGAGGCTGCGCTCGTCCGACGGGTCGCGCTGCCGGTCCACGTACCCGATGCTCTCGAGTCTCTTGAGCAGGGGAGACAGCGTGCCCGGGTCGAGCTGGAGCAGTCGGCTGAGATCGCGCACCGAGAGCGGCGCGTGCTGCCAGAGCGCGAGCATCACCAGGTATTGCGGGTGGGTCAGGCCCATCGGTTCGAGCAGCGGGCGGTAGAGCGCCACCACGCTGCGCGACGCCACCGACAGGGCGAAGCACACCTGACGTTCCAACTCGAGCGAGTCACGATCGTCCATCGGGTCAGCCTAGCTTTTTGTTTGTGCCCCAACTGTTGAGCAGCGCCACGCCTCCGAGCAGTGCCAGCAGCAGGCCGGTGAACCAGAGCATCGACGTCGTCGCGGCCACGTGCCGGCTGGCCAGGCCGAGGCCGAGCACCGGGCCGACCAGGCCGAGATAGGCGATCAGGAACAGGCCGGCCAGGCTCTCGCCACGCTGGTGGGCCGGGGCGTTCGAGGCGATCGTGCCGACCGCCGACTTGAACAGGATGCCGGCGCCCGCCCCCGCGATCGCGCCGCCGATCAGGAACAGCGGGAGCGAGGTGGTCTGCATGCCGACAGCCAGCGTGATCAGGCCGGCGGCCTGCGCGATCAGCCCGCTGACGAAACGCTCGCGCGGAGTGAGCCGCCCACCGGCGGCCTGGCTGGCGGCGCCCGCGCCGAACACGATGAACACGGTCACGCCGGCCAGCAGCCGGCTCGGGTGGTGCAGCGCGCCGGCCACGAAGCTCGGCGCCAGCGACGTGAACAGGCCGAACACGGCGAAGGCGGCGAACGCGGCGGTGGCGGCGACGGTGACGCTGCGGCGTTGCCCGGCGATCCGCACGCCCTGCGGCCGGTACTTCGGCCGGTCGGCCGGCGCAATCACCGTCTCGGGCGCGGCGGCCACGGCGAACACGCTGAGGGCCAGCAGAACCAGGAAGACGACGTACGGCGTACGCAGGGGAGCCGTCACGAACTGCGCGAGCGCGCCCGCGATCAGCGTGCCGGCGCCGAGCCCGCCCAGGTTGGCCGCCGACGACACCACCTCGAACCGGGTCGCGGTCGCCTGCGGGCGGTGCGTCCGGTGCAGTTCGAGCAGGTAGGCCGTCGCGGTCGCGGTGAGCATGCCCACACCGAGCCCGGTGAGGAACCGCGCGGCGATCAGCGCGGGCAACGCCGTCCAGGCGAGGAAGAGCACGCCCGCGAGGATCTCGAGCCCGAGGGCGGCCTGCAGGACGCGGCGCCGGCCGATCCAGTCCGAGACGTGGCCGGCCAGCAGCAGGCTGACCACCACGCCGATCGCGTAGACCGCGAAGACCACCGTGACGGTGAACGCGGAGAAGCCGTCCGCGCGCTGGTAGAGCGGGTAGAGCGGGGTCGGCACGGTGGAGAAGGCGAGCGCCACGAGGTAGACGCCGGCGATCAGCCAGAAGCCCCGGCCGTGCTGGGCCGAGCCCGGACGGGTCGCACCCGGACGAGCCGGGGCCGGGCGCTGCGAAGTCAAGACGGTCATGAAGTGAGCGTGCGTCGCGCAACGATCGGCACCAACGATGATTACTGCTGCTTACAATCACGAACCGTGCTGGAACTCCGTCACTTCGAGTATTTCGTGGCCGTCGCCGAGGAACGCAACTTCACCCGGGCCGCGGCCCGGCTGCACGTGGTCCAGTCCGGCGTCTCCGCCGTGATCAAGGCGATGGAGCGGGAGATGGGCGCCCGCCTGCTGGAGCGAACCTCGAAACGGGTCGATCTGACCGACGCCGGGGAGGCGTTGCTGCCGCGGGCCCGGGCCGCGATCGACGCCGTACGCGACGCCCGGGACGCGGTCGACGAGGTGCGCGGCGGCCTGCGCGGCACGATCCGGATCGGCACGCTCACCTCGATCGGCCTGATCGACGTGCCGGGCATCCTGGGCGCGTTCCACCGGGTGCATCCGCACGTCGCGCTGCGGCTGATCGTGTCGCCGCGCGGCTCGGCCGGCATCCTCGAGGGCCTGGTCGACGGCTCGCTCGACGTCGCGATCGTCTCGGTTCCGGGGCGCCCGCCGGCCGGGGTCCGGATCCGCCCGGTCGGCTCGCAGCCGCTCACCCTGGTGCTGCCCGTCGGCCACCGGCTGGCCCGGGCGGCCGAGGTGCGCATCGCCGACCTGGCCGGCGAGCCGTTCGTCGACTTCCCGGTCGGTTACGGCAACCGGACGGTCGTCGACCGGGCCTTCGCCGCGGCCGGCGTGCAGCGGCAGGTCGTCATCGAGGTCACCGACATCGGCAGCGGCGCCGGCTTCGTCCGCGAGGGTCTCGGGGTGGCGATCCTGCCCCCGTTCGTCGTCCCCGAGCAGGCTCCCGGGCTGGTCACCCGGAGCGTGGCCGACGCCGACCTGGAGTGGCCGCTCGGGGTCGGGGTCTCGGCCCTGCGCGGGCCCAGCGCCGCGGCCCGGGCTCTTCTGTCCCTCATCGACGAGATGGTCGGTTAGACCGAAACGGTCCCATCATTGCTTTTCGTCCATAAAAATGGTGCCGAGAGGGGGGAGCGGCGGTGACGAACGAACAACCGGCCGAGTCGGTGCTGAAGTTCCGGCGGTTCGCGCTGGCGGTCTGCGTGATCGGCGTGCTCGTCCAGCTCGGCCTGACCGCGTACTACCTCGGCATGGGTCACAAGGCTCAGCCGCACCACGTGCCGGTCGGGCTCGTGTCGCCCGCCGGCGAGCGGGCCCAGGTGGTCGGGCTGCTCACCGCGCGCGGCTACTTCAAGGTCACCGACTACGCCACGGCCGACGACCTCGAGATCGCGATCAAACGCCGGGACGTGTACGGCGGGGTCGACATCAACGGTCTCCAGCCGCACCTCTACCTCGCCTCGGCCGCCGGCCCGGCCGCCGCCTCGCTGCTGCGCACCACGTTCACCTCGGTCGTGCAGCAGCAGACCGCGGCCACGCTGGCCGAGATGGCCAAGACGAGCAACCGGATGACCGTCTCGATGGCCCAGCAGCTGAACACCCTGCCGCCCATCACCGACGTGGTCCCGCTGCCCGACGACGACGTCAACGGCGTCTCGCTCGGTTTCCTCACCCAGGCGCTGGCGCTCGGCGGCACGATCGCCTCGATGGGCCTGGGCCGGCTCATCCCGCGCACCCGGCGCTCCTGGAAGCGCGGCATCGCCCACGTCAGCACGCTGATCGTCTACGCCGTCGGCTCGGCCGGCGTGATCCTGTGGTCGATGGGCTGGTTCGGCGTCGGCGTCACCGCGGACCGCGGCGAGATGCTCGGCATCTTCTCGCTGATCTCGCTGGCCATCACCGCCTCGACGGCCGGCGCGGTCGCGCTGTTCGGCCCGCCCGGCGCGCTGATCGGCGCGATGTACTTCACGCTGGGCACGGTGATCTCGGGGGCGAGCATCCTGCCCGAGTTCCTGCCCGCGTTCGGCCGCCTGGTCGGGGCCAACCTGCCGACCGGCGCCGGGGTGCAGGCGGTGCGGGACAACCTCTACTTCCCGGCCGCCGAGATCCGGGGGCACCTGATCGTGCTGGCCCTCTACGCCGGGCTCGGCGTGGTGATCGTGCTCGTCACGAACATGCTGCCCAACCGGAAGGACGCCACCTCCGAGGTCGACGTCGACCTGGGGCACCGGCTCGAAGGCGCGGAACGTCGCGAGCCGGTAAAACTCTGAACCACGGGCGCGCGGTGCCGATCACTGAGGCATGTCCGTACGCACCCGTGTCAGCGTCCCGCTGAGTTTCCCCGGCGGCTTCGCCACCACCGCCGAGGTGATCACTTTCGACCGGCTGGTCGACGGCCGGGAGCACCTGGCGCTGAAGCTCGGCACGCCCGGTGAGGTCCCGCTCGTCCGCCTGCACTCCGAATGCCTGACCGGGGACGTCTTCGGTTCCCAGCGCTGCGACTGCGGCCCGCAGTTGCGCGAGTCGGCCGAGCGGATCGCCGAGGTCGGCGGCTACCTGCTCTATCTGCGCCAGGAGGGCCGGGGGATCGGGCTCTACGGCAAGCTCGACGCCTACACGCTGCAGGATGCCGGCCTCGACACGTACCAGGCGAACCGGGCACTCGGGCACGCCGACGACGCCCGTGACTACACCGCCGCGGCGCAGATGATCTCGTTCCTGGGTCTCAAGACCGTCGACCTGCTCACCAACAACCCGGACAAACTCGCCCAGCTGCGCCGGCACCACATCGGCGTACGCGATGTGGTCCCCACCGCCGTGCACGCGTCCCCGGCCAACCTGCGCTATCTGCAAGCCAAGATCGACCACACCCGGCACACGATCGACCTTCCGCTGGTCGGCTGAGAATTCGGTTTCGAGCGCTCAGGTTTCCGCGCGGGTGCCGAACAGGAGTTCGTGGGAATCGAGAACGTGAACTCGCGTATCGCGAACATCCAGAGCCGGATGATCGCGTTGCAGACCCAGCAGGCCGGCCGCGACGTGCAGGCGCAGCCGACCAAGGCGGCCTCCGGCGCGGGCGGCGACAGTTTCGAGAACTATCTGCAGGACGCCGTGGCCGCGTCGCCGACGGCCGGCAAGTCGTACACGCTGAACGCCAAGGGCATCCCGACCGACCTGGCCGCGTACGGCAACGGGAAGATCCCGGCCAACGCGCTGGAAAAGGTCGGCACCACCCGGCACAAGCTGTGGGCGCCCGCCGCCGAGTCGCTCAACCAGATGATCGGCGATGCCAAGAAGGAGGGCGTCGACATCGGCATCACCGACTCCTACCGCCCGTACGAGGAGCAGGTCGACCTGGCCCGGCGCAAGGGCCTCTACTCCCAGGGCGGGCTGGCAGCCAAGCCCGGCACCAGCGAACACGGCTGGGGCATGGCCACCGACCTCGACCTGAACTCGAAGGCGCTCGGCTGGATGCGGCAGAACGCCGAGAAGTACGGCTTCGTCAACAACGTCGCGCGGGAGAACTGGCACTGGGCGTACAAGCCCAAGTCGCTCTAGGCCCTGTTTCAGAAAGGGGGTCGAGTGGCGGCTGGGCCTCGGCGCAGCCCGATCATCCTTTCTGAAACAGGGCCTAGACCCGGGCGATGAGCTCGCCGTGCAGCAGCGACATCCAGCCGTCCGGATCGGCGGCCCAATGACGCCAGGCGGCGGAGAGCCGCTCGAGGTCGTCGCGGGTCGCGGCGCCGGTGCGCTCGGCGGTGGCGGCCATGTCCGATTTCAGGATGCGGTCGGCCCACATGCCACCCCACCAGTCCCGGTCCGCCTGCGTGGCGAAGCACCAGGTGCTCGACGTCGCCGCGACGTCGGTCAAGCCGGCCGCGTGCGCCCAGGCCAGCAACCGCCGCCCGGCGTCCGGCTCGCCGCCGTTGCCCCGGGCCACCTTTTCGTAGAGGGCCAGCCACTCGTCGAGCTCGGGCAGCTGCGGAAACCAGGTGAAGGCCGCGTAGTCGCTGTCGCGTACGGCGATCAGGCCGCCCGGCTTGGTGACCCGGCGCATCTCGCGCAGCGCCGCCACCGGGTCGCCGACATGTTGCAGCACCTGGTGGGCGTGCACGACGTCGAACGTGTCGTCGGCGAAGTCGAGCCGGTGCACGTCGCCGACCGCGAAGTCGACGTTGGTCAGCCCGCGCCGGGTGTTCTCGGCCCGGGCCAGATCCAGCGCGTCCTCGGTCACCTCCAGCGCGGTGACGCGGGCCGGGGTGACCAACGTCGCCAGGTCGGCCGTGATGGTGCCGGGGCCACATCCGACGTCGAGCACCGCGACGCCGGAGGAAAGATGCGGCAGGAGGTAGGCCGCCGAATTCTCTGCGGTGCGCCAGCGGTGTGAGCGCAAGACCGATTCATGATGACCATGGGTGTACGTCGCCATGCCCTCGACAGTAGGCCCGCCGTCCTTCAATGTGAGAAAAGAATCCCGCGATATGGAACGGGGACGGTTATCTGATTTCTTCGCACGCAGTTCAGGCCGTACTTTTGTCCCCATGAGGATCGGCATTGTGGGCGCTACGGGTCAGGTGGGCAGCGTCATGCGCCGCATCCTGGCCGAGCGCATGGGCGCTTCTGTTGACCAGCTCCGGCTCTTCGCGTCATCGCGCAGCGCGGGTCGCACGCTTCCGTGGGGCGACGGCGAGGTGACTGTGGAAGATGCGGCGACCGCCGCCTACAGCGGTCTCGACATCGTGCTGTTCTCGGCCGGCGGCGCCAGCTCCAAGGTGCTGGCCCCGCGGGTGGCCGAGGCCGGCGCCGTGGTCATCGACAACTCGTCGGCCTGGCGGATGGACCCGGAGGTCCCGCTGGTCGTGAGCGAGGTCAACCCGGACGCCATCCACCGCCGGCCCAAGGGCATCATCGCCAACCCCAACTGCACCACCATGGCCGCGATGCCGGTGCTGCGCCCGCTGCACGACGAGGCCGGTCTGGTCGCGCTCGTCGCCACCACCTATCAGGCCGTCTCGGGGGCCGGGCTGGCCGGCGTGAGCGAGCTCGACGAGCAGATCAAGAAGGTGGCCGACCGGGCCACCGAGCTCGTCCACGACGGCTCGGCCGTCGAGTTCCCGGCGCCGCGCTCCTTCACCAAGCCGATCGCGTTCAACGTGCTGCCGCTGGCCGGCTCGATCGTCGACGACGGGCAGAACGAGACCGACGAGGAGAAGAAGCTCCGCAACGAGAGCCGCAAAATTCTCGATATCCCGTCGCTGCTGGTCTCGGGCACCTGCGTCCGCGTCCCGGTCTTCACCGGTCACTCGCTGCAGATCAATGCCCGCTTCGCCCGGCCGATCACGCCGGCCCGGGCTCGTGAGTTGCTCACCGCCGCGCCCGGTGTCGAGCTCTCCGAGGTGCCGACGCCGCTCGAGGCGGCCGGTCGTGACCCGTCCTTCGTGGGCCGCATCCGGACCGACGAGACGGTCGAGAACGGGCTCGCGTTCTTCGTCTCCAACGACAACCTGCGCAAGGGCGCGGCACTCAACGCCGTGCAGGTGGCCGAGCTGGTCGCCGCTTCGCTGTAGTTCTCTCGCCTAGATCAGAACCGCCCCGGCCGTACGGTCGGGGCGGTTTTTGTGTCTTTAGACTCATCCTCCAATGTGGAAATATAGGACTTTTTACCCGAATCGGTGGCGGATGGTCGGTTTGAGGTGCAGAGTGATTGCATGAGCGACAGTGGGCCCGGCGGAGGCGGCTACTTCTGGTGCCTCCGTCACCACCGGGTCGAGACCGGCGACGACGTGTGTCCCGCCCAATACCGTCTCGGCCCCTACTCCACGGCTGACGAAGCTTCGCGGGCTCTCGACACGGTCGAGAAGCGCAACGCCGAGTGGGATGCCGAGGACGCCCGCTGGACCGGGGAGGTCAGCTAACGCCGGCTGCGACCCCCTGAGTCCAGGCCGGCTGATTTCGTCGCAGTCTCCGGGCGGAGACAAGCCCACAGTCATTCGCAAGGAGGAACACCCTGATGGCCGCTGCCAAAAAGGCCCCGACCACAACCGCCACAAGATCGGGCAAACCCCGTCTTTCCGGTACGCCGGTGCGTGAGCCCGCGAAGCCCTCGGCCGGTGCGCGTGCCGGTGCCGGCCGGGCCTCCGCCACGGCTTCGGCCGCGTCCCGGGGCGGTGCGGCGGCCAAGTCCACTAAGGCCAAGGCGGCTCCGGCTCCGGCTCCGGCCAAAAAGGCTCCGGCCAAGACTGCCACGAGCCGCGCGGTGACGCCGGCTCAGCGGGCGTCGGCCAAGCCGGTCGCTGCGAAGCGTTCCGCGGCGGCCAAGCCGGCGCCGTCCACGGTGGCCTCGCGGGGCACTTCCGCGCGTTCGGCGCGGCCCCCGGTGGCCAAGGGCAGCGGACGGCGCCCGGTCACGCCGCGGCGCACGTCGGCCGCCCTCGGCAGCGGGCCGAACATGACCACGGCGACCATCGACCCGGCCGCGGACGGTGCGGGTGCGGCCGTGACGCAGCCGCTGACGGCGGCGGCCAAGAAGGCGGCGGCCCAGCGGGTCAAGGCGACGGCGGCGGCCAACAAAGCGGCGGCTTCGGCGGCTCGCAAGGGTGCCGGGGCGGCGAAGACCTCGGGCCCGGCGATCGGCGTGGCCAAGGTTCCGGGCGGCCGGGGCGGTGCCGGTAAGACGGCGGCTACCAAGGCGGGTGCCGTGAAGACAGCGACCAAGGCGGCCGCGGCCAAGACGTCGGCCTCGGCCAAGTCGGCGGCTGCGAGCAAGGCGGCGGCCTCGGCCAAGGCGGCTGCGAGCAAGGCGGCTAAGAACGCGGCGGCGGCCAAGGCGTTGGTGGCGGCCAAGAGTGCGGGTGCGGCGGCTTCCAAGGCTGCGGTTTCCCAGGCTGCGGTTTCTCAGGCTGCGGCATCTCAGGCGGCGGCCAAGAAGACTGCGGCGCCTAAGACTGGGACTCGGGCGGTCAAGGCTGGAAGCACCGGGCCGGCGAGCAAGTCGACGGCGAAGAAGGCACCGGCCACGCGGACGGCGGCCGGCCGGACCGCTGCGGTCAAGGCGGCCAACATCCGGGCGGCTAAGGCCAGTACAGCGTCCAAGGCGGCTGCGGCCAGCACTGCTGCAGCTCGGAGCGCGACGGCCACGGCCAACAAGGCGGCGGCTACGGCGGCCAAGTCGGCGCCGGTGAAGAAGTCGGCGGCCACGGCCAAGAAGACGACCACGGCCAAGAAGGCGGCGGCGACCAAGAGCACTGCGACGACTCGGACCGCTGCGACTCGGCCTGCTGCGACTCGGACGGCGGCGAAGAAGGCTCCGGCGACCAAGGCGACCAAGGCGACCAAGGCGACCAAGGCGACTGCGGTGAAGAAGGTGGCGGCGACCAAGGCTGCTCCCGCCGAGAAGGCTGCGGTGAAGAAGGCGACGGCTACGAAGGCGACCGCTGCCAAGAAGACGGCGCCTGCCAAGACTGCGCCTTCCAAGACGGCCGCTACGAAGGCGACCGCGGCGAAGAGGGCAACCGCGACCAAGGCGGCTGCGACGAAGACGGCTGCGACCAAGGCGACCGCCACCAAGGCGACCGCCATCAAGGCTGCGGCGGCTAAGAAGGCTGCGGCTCGGCCGGTGGCGAAGAAGGCGCCGGCCAAGAAGGCCGCTACGAAGGCGACTGCGGCCAAGGCGACTGCCACCAAGGCTCCGGCCAAGAAGGCGACCGCCACCAAGGCGGCGCCGGTCAAGGTGGCGGCGACGAAGACGGCAGCCCGCAAGACGGCTTCGCCGCGGTCCCTCGGGCGTACGGCGGTCGAGGGGGTTGCCTCTCGGTCGGCCAACGGCTCGGGGAGCCGGTCGGCGGTGGCCAAGGTGGCCGGTCTGAGCCCGGTCGTGTCGCGCGGTGGCAACAAGCCCGCGGAGACGCCGACGGCCAAGCGGAGCACGGCGAACGAGGCCGGCGCCACCCGCAACCGGGCCGCGCGGACGGCGAACGCGCCGCGCGCCGGTGCGGCCGCCAAGAACTCGTCGACCAACGCGTCGCGGGTCGCCAGGGCCACCTCGGCCGCCGCGGCCCGGCAGGCCGCGCTCGGGAACACCCCGGCCGCGGACATGATGGACGCGCCCGCCACGTCGTCCCGGAAGACGGCCGGCCGCCGCGGGCGCTGACCCGCAAGCACCTCCTCACGAAGGCCGCGCCACTTTCGGCGCGGCCTTCGTCGTACGCGGAACCGGCTGGTAGGAATGACCTGTGCCGATCAGACGCGTGTGGGCGCCGCATATCGACTTCGCCGCTCTGCGCCGGGAGCTGCGGCTGCCGCAGGAGTTCCCGCCCGACGCGCTGGCCGAGGCGGAAAAGGCCGCGGCCGGGCCGCCTCCGCCCGCGGCCGACCGCACCGACATCCCGTTCGTGACGCTCGACCCGGCCACCTCCAAGGATCTCGACCAGGCGATGCACCTGAGCCGGCGTCCGGGCGGCGGCTACCGGGTGTGTTACGCGATCGCCGACGTGGCCTCCTACGTACGCCCGGGTGGTCCGCTCGAGGCCGAGACCTGGGTCCGCGGTCAGACGATCTATCTGCCCGACGGCCGGATCCCGCTGCACCCGCCGGTGCTCAGCGAGGACGCGGTGAGCCTCTTCCCCGACGTCGACCGGGCCGCCGTGCTGTGGACGATCGACCTCGACGCGGACGGCGCGACCACCGCGGTCACCCTGGAACGGGCCCGCGTCCGCAGCCGGGCCAAGCTCAACTACGAGGCCGTGCAGCAGCAGGTGGACGCGGGCACCCCGCCCGAGCCGCTCGCGCTGCTGGTCGAGCTGGGCACGCTGCTCGCCGGGAGGGCCGCCGAGCGTGGCGCGGTCAACCTGCCGCTACCCGAGCAGGAGGTCGAGCAGCACGACGGCGGTTGGCGGCTGGTCCTGCGGGCGCCGCTGCCCGTCGAGGAGCACAACGCGCAGATCTCGCTGCTCACCGGCATGGCGGCGGCCGGCCTGATGCTGCGGGGCAGGGTCGGCCTGCTGCGCACGATGCCGCCGCCGAAGGCCGAGGCGGTCATGAAACTGCAGGCGGCCGCGAAATCGCTCGGTGTGCTATGGCCGGCCGGGGCGCCGGTGGGCACGGTGGTGGCCTCGGCCGATCCGGCCAGTCCGCGGGGTGCGGCCTTCCTCGACCAGGCGGCCGACCTGCTGCGCGGCGCCGCGTACACGCCGTTCGACGGGTCCCCGCCCGAGCAGACCGGGCACGGCGGGGTCGGTGCGCCGTACGCCCATGTCACCGCGCCGCTGCGGCGGCTGGCCGACCGTTATGCGACCGAGGTGTGCCTGGCGTTCGCCGCGGGTCAGGAGATTCCGGAGTGGGCGCGGGCGGCGCTGCCCAAGCTGCCCAAGGTGATGTCCGAGTCGGACCGGCTGGCCGGCGCGGCCAATCGGGGCGCGATCGACCTGGCCGAGGCCGTGCTGCTGCAGGGCCGGGTCGGTGAGCTCTTCGAGGCGGGTGTGGTCGACGTGGACGACGCGTCGAAGAACCGGCCGCCCGGCGGCACGGTCGCGATCGACGAGCCGGCGGTGCGGGCGCGCTGCGTGGGGGCGCTTCCGTTGGGCGTGCGGATCCAGGCTCGTCTCACCGTGGCCGATCCCGCGACCCGCAAGGTCCAGTTCGAGCAGGCCTGAGTTCAGACTCGCCGGCCGGTCGCGGTCAGCACGACGCGGCCCGCGAGGTCGGCGAGCGTCTGCCGGTCGGTGGGGGACAGGTCGGCCGTGAAGGCGGCGATGCGGCCGGCGAAGACGTCGGCCACCTCGGTCGCGAGCCGTTGGCCGGCGTCGGTGATCGACACGCGGACCACCCGGCGGTCGGACTCGTCGGCCGCGCGGGTCACCAGGCCGCGTCGCTGAGCCCGGTCGACCAGGCCGCTGATCGACGACTTGTCGAGGCTCAGCAGGCGGCCCAGCTCCTGCATCGTGGGCTCGCGGTCGCGCAGCACCCCCAGCAGCCGGGTCTGTATCAGCGAGAGGTCGTGCTGCCCGGCCAGGTCGGCCAGCGTGTTCTGCACCAGGAACGAGAGCTGGGCGAGAGCGTCCACGAGGTTGGCGTCGGTCACAGGGGGGATCCTAACCGAGAAGGTTCGTGGTACAAACTAATTAGTACGTGCCGCGTACCAACTCTGCCGGAGGCATCATGAAGATCCATGCCGCGGTGGTCAACTCGTTCGACCGGCCGCCCGCCTATGAGCCGTTCGAGCTGCCGGCGCCCGCCGGTGACGACCAGGCGGTCGTCGACGTGCTGGCCGTGGGGCTGCACCCGCGGGTGCGGACGGGGGCGTCGGGCCGCCACTACACGAGCACCGGCGAGCTACCCATGGTCCCCGGCGTCGACGGTGTCGGACGGCTCGCCGACGGCCGGACGGTGTATTTCGTGGCCGACGACGACCGGCCCGGCCCGATGGCGACCCAGGCCGTGATCGACACCCGGCGCAGCATCGCGCTGCCGCCCGGGGCCGACGTCGTGAAGATCGCGGCCGCCATGAACCCGGCGATGTCGTCCTGGGTCGCCCTGCGCCGCCGGGTGCCGCTTCAGCCCGGCCAGTCGGTGCTGGTGCTCGGCGCGACCGGCAACGCGGGCGGCATGGCCGTGCAGGTCGCCCGGCGGCTCGGTGCGGGCCGGGTCGTCGGCGCGGGCCGCGACCGTGACCGCCTGGCCGCGCTGCCGGCCGACGACGTGGCCGGCCTGGACCCGGCCGAGCTGGCCGCCGTGGCGGCCGAGGTGGATGTGGTGCTCGACTATCTGTGGGGCGCGCCCGCCGCCGACGCGATGATGGCCCTGCTGCGGGCTCGGTCCGACCGCAGCCGCGAGCTCAACTGGGTGCAGATCGGCTCGGTGGCCGGCCCGACGATCGAGCTGCCGTCGGTGGCGCTGCGCTCGGCCAACTTCCGCCTGCAGGGCAACGGCCAGGGCGCGATCTCGACCCGCGCCTACCTGGCCGAACTCCCGTCCCTGACCGACGAGATCACCAGCGGCGCTCTGGCCCTCCGGACCCGCACCGTCCCGCTGGCCGACGTCGAGTCGATCTGGACCAGCCCCGAGGAACCCGGCGTCCGCACCGTTTTGGTCCCGTGAGGCTGTTACTACCCCTATCCAGCCCACCCGCCCGGGAGGAGGGCCGACGCTATCGGATGTCAAGCCGGGGCGGTGAGTTGTCCACAGGCAGCCGGGCGGCCCGCTTTCGTTGCAGGCCCGCCCGGAGACGGGCGGCAGAGGGGTCGGGGACGGCACCGCCCGGGCCTGCCGAAGCGGGACCGGGCGGAATCTCGTATCGAATGATCTTTAGAAGGTGTGTTCTGCTGCCGGGAACTCGCCGCCGCGGACCTCGGCCGCGAACTGCTGGGTGGCCGAGGACAGCGCGCCGGCCAGGTCGGCGTACTGCTTGACGAAGCGGGGGGTGCGGCCCGTGCGCAGGCCGGCCATGTCTTGCCAGACGAGCACCTGGGCGTCGGTGTCGGGGCCGGCCCCGATGCCCACCGTGGGGATCTCGAGTTCCTTGGTGACGGTCTTGGCGACCTCGCCGGGAACCATCTCGAGGACCACCGCGAACGCGCCCGCGTCGGCCACGGCCCGGGCGTCGGCCAGCACCTCGGCGCCCTCGTTCTCGCGGCCCTGCACCCGGTAGCCGCCGATCGTGTGCTCGCTCTGCGGCGTGAAGCCGATGTGGGCCATGACCGGGATGCCGGCGCCGGTGAGGGCCTCGATCTGGGCCGCCACGCGACGGCCGCCCTCGAGCTTCACCGCGTGGGCGCCGCCCTCCTTCATGAAGCGGACGGCGGTGCGCAGGGCCTGTGTCGGGCCCTCCTCGTAGCTGCCGAACGGCATGTCGGCGACGATCAGGGCGGTCTTGGTGGCCCGTACGACCGCGCGGACCAGCGGCAACAGCTCGTCGACGGTGATCGGCAGGGTGGTCTCGTAGCCGAAGACGTTGTTGGCGGCCGAGTCGCCGACCAGCAGCACGGGCACGCCGTTCTGGTCGAAGATCGAGGCCGTGTACTGGTCGTAGGAGGTCAGCATCGGCCAGCGGTCGCCGCGGCTCTTGGCGGCGAGGAGGTCGCGGGTGCGTACCCGGCGGGTGGGTGGGCCACCGTACAGGGTCGGGATGTCCGACATGGCGCTTCTCCTTCCCTCGAGGCCGCGTCGTGCGGTCCCCGGGTTCTTGGAGAAATGGTCGCACCCGGAAAGCGCCGCGGTCAGCGGCCAGTGGAGGTTCTCACACACCTATTCGAAACGAGTTCGTAACAGGGGTTGTGCCGGTGCTTGCCATTACCCGCCGAAGGGGTCTCGTATCCGCACCCGGGGGACCGTGGCCGGGTCCGGCCAGCGTAATGTCGGCGTAACCGGATCGGGGAAGACTGGCCCGTCAAGGCATCACTACTAGGGGTGAACGTGGACCGACAGCAGGAGTTCGTGCTTCGCACTCTCGAGGAGCGCGACATCCGTTTTGTCCGGCTCTGGTTCACCGATGTGCTCGGCACGCTCAAGAGCGTGTCCGTGGCCCCGGCCGAGCTCGAGTCCGCCTTCGAGGAGGGCATGGGCATCGACGGCTCGGCGATCGAGGGCTTCGCCCGGGTCTACGAGTCGGACATGGTTGCCATGCCCGACCCCACGACGTTCCAGGTCTTCCCGTTCGAGGGCGGCGTCTCCGGCGAGAGCGCCCGGATGTTCTGCGACATCCTGCTGCCCGACGGCAGCGCCGCCTGGGCCGACCCGCGCCACGTGCTGCGCCGCATGCTGGCCAAGGCGGCGGAGAAGGGCTTCACCTTCTACACCCACCCCGAGGTCGAGTTCTTCCTGGTGCAGGACGGGCCGCTCGACGGCTCGGTGCCTATCCCGGTCGACAGCGGTGGCTATTTCGACCACACCACCCACGCGATCGCCCGCGACTTCCGCCGTCAGGCCGTGCTCGCGCTCGAGCGGATCGGCATCTCGGTCGAGTTCAGCCATCACGAGGTCGCGCCGGGCCAGCAGGAGATCGACCTGCGGTACGCCGACGCGCTGACCACGGCCGACAACATCATGACCTTCCGGCACGTGATAAAAGAGGTGGCGCTCTCGCAGGGGGTCCGCGCGACCTTCATGCCCAAGCCGTACACCGATCAGCCCGGCAGCGGCATGCACACGCACCTGTCGCTGATGGAGGGCGAGCGCAACGCCTTCTACGACGCCGACGACCCGCAGAAACTCTCCAAGACGGCCCGGTCGTTCATCGCCGGTCTGCTGGTGCACGCACGGGAGTACACGGCGGTCACCAACCAGTACGTGAACTCGTACAAGCGGCTCTTCCCGCTCCAGCTGCCCAACACGATCACCGAGTCGCCCGCGTTCGTGAGCTGGGGTCACCTCAACCGCTCGGCCCTGGTGCGGGTGCCGGCGTTCGGCAAGCCCAGCTCGGCCCGTGTCGAGGTCCGCTCGATCGACTCGGCCACCAACCCCTACCTGGCCTTCGCGGTCATGCTGGGGGCCGGGCTCAAGGGCATCGAGGAGGGCTACGAGCTGCCTCCGGGCGCCGAGGACGACGTGTGGTCGCTGTCGCCGGCCGAGCGCAAGGCCGCCGGTTACGAGGCGCTGCCGGAAAATCTTTCCGAGGCGATCGACGTGATGAGCCGGTCGGAACTGGTCGCCGAGGTGCTCGGTGAGCACGTTTTCGACTTCTTCCTGCGGAACAAGACGGCAGAATGGGAGCAGTACCGGCGCGAAGTGACGCCGTACGAGCGGCAGCGTTACCTGGGCGCGCTGTAACTACGTAGATCCGTTCTTGTACGGTCTCTCCTGACGTCGCGTGACAGGGAGAGGCCGTGCTTCAAGATCTGCTCGAAGGTGCTGGTCGCAGCATCGTGTTCGGTCTCATCGGCATCGGGTTGATGGCCGTGGGTTACGTGCTCATCGACCTGCTCACGCCAGGCAAGCTGCGTGACCTGATCTGGCACCAGCGCAACCCCAACGCGTCGCTGCTGCTGGCGGCCAACCAGATCGGCATCGCGGCGATCGTGTTCACCGCGATCTTCACGAGCTACGACTCGTTCGGCCAGGGCGTGGCGTCGACGCTGATCTTCGGCATCATCGGCATCGCCATCATGGGCCTGGCCTTCCTGGTGCTCGACTGGATGACCCCGGGCAAGCTGGGCGAGGTCATCTGCACCCCCGAGTGGCACGGCGGCGCGCTGGTCAGCTCGGCCTCCCACTTCGGCGCCGCTCTGATCGTGTGCGCCTGCATCTCGTGACGACCATCGAGCTGGTCCCCGTCACCGCGGAGAACTGGCGGGACTGCGCGGATCTCTCGGTGCACGAGGGGCAGCGGGGGTTCGTCAGCGCGGTGTCGTACTACCTCTGCCTGTGCAACTACGGCGACACCTGGCATCCGCTGGCGGCGGTGCGGGACGGCGAGGTCGTCGGGTTTGTGATGTGGGGGCTCGACGACGACGGGAGCCGGTGGATCGGCGGTCTCGTCGTGGACGCCCGGCATCAGCGGCAGGGCATCGGGCACGCGATCGTGGGTCAGCTGCGCGAGCAGCTGATCGCCGAGCCGGGCACGCCGAACGTGGCGCTGAGCTACGAGGCCGACAACACCGCGGCTAGGCACCTCTATCGCTCGATGGGCTTTCACGAGACGGGTGAGACCGAGGGGAACGAGCTGGTGGCCCGCTGGTCGCGGTGACCCCGGCCGCGGCCACGGTCACCAGCACCAGCGCGGCGATCTCGACGGCGCCCAGGCGCTGATCCAGCACGATCAGGCCGGCGATCGCCGCGGCGGCCGGGTTGAGGCTGACCAGGACGCCGAAGACCCGGGTCGGGATCCGGCGCAGGGCGCTCAGCTCGAGCACGTACGGCAGGATGGTCTGGAGCAGCGCGACCAGGCCCGCGCCGAGCAGCAGGGCCGGGCGCTCGGTGACGGCGCTCGCCCCGCCCGCGCCGAACGGGAGCGCGATCAAGGCCGCCACCGTCAGTGACACGGGCAGGCCGCCGGCCCCTGGCACCAGCGCGCCGACCCGCGCGGTGAGCACGATGTAGCCGGCCCCGCACACGCCGGCCAGACCGGCCAGCACCAGCCCGTCGAGCGGCAGCGACCCGCCCGGGTGCCAGCCGAGCAGCGCGACCCCGGCCCCGGCCAGCAGCGCCCAGCCCAGGTCGAGCAGCCGCCGGGTCTGCACCAGCGAGACGGTCAGCGGGCCCAGGAACGAGACGGTGACCACGACACCGAGCGGGACCGTACGCAGCGCCAGCGCGGAGAGCAGGTTCAGCCCGGCCACCGCGGTGCCCAGCAGCGCCGCCGCCCGCCACGCCGCCGCCGGCCAGGTGCGCAGGCGGGGCCGGGTCACCACGGCCAGCACCAGGGCCGAGATCGCCACCCGCAGCAGGACCACGCCGGTCGCCCCGAGGTCGTCGAAGAGCGTGCGCCCGATCGCCGACCCGAACTGGATCGAGACCACGGAGAGCAGTACCAACGGCATTCTGTCGTACCCCCGGGCTAGCTTCTCCGCCATGTCTGGTTCCGCCGGCACAGAAGTGGTCGAGTCGGTCAACGGTGTCGAGCTGTTCGTGCGGCGGTTCGGTGACCCGGCGCTGCCCCGGCTGGTGGTGATCCACGGTGGACCCGGCTGGGACCACTCCTACCTTCTGCCCCTGGCCGATCTTTGCGACATCGCCCATGTGGTGTTCTTCGACCTGCGCGGGTGCGGCCGATCGAGCCGGGATGTGCCTTTGCAACCCGATCTGATCGCCGACGACGTGGCCGCCCTGATCGGCTCCACCCCGGCCGACGTGCTCGGCTTCTCCTACGGCGGCGGGGTCGCCATGCGGGTCGTCGAGCAGCATCCCTCCCTGGTCCGGCGGCTGATCCTGGCCTCGACCACGGCTTACGGCGATTTCGAGGCCACGATCCCGCCCGATCGGGCGGCCCGGTGCGGTGAGGTCGACTGGTCCGATCCGGCCTGGCCGCTCTCCGACGGGGCGCTGTCCCGGGCGCTGGCCGAGGCCGACCTGCCGGCCACGATCTGGCGGCTCGACCGGGCCGACGAGTGGCGCGCCGTGCTGGCCGGCATCCGGTTCTCCAGCGCGTGGGATGCCCCGTTCCGCGAGGGCCGGTTGAAACCCGCGCGCCCGGCCGACCCGCCCGCGGTGCTACGGCGCTGGGGCGGTGAGGTGCTGATCGTGCACGGCGAGCGCGAGATGACGTTCCCGCCGTCGGTCGCCTATCGCCTGCACGCTGCGGTGCCCGGCAGCACGCGGCGGATCATCCCCGACGCGGCCCACATGGCGCAGTTCGACAACCCGGTCGCGTGGCTGGGCGCCGTGCGCGAGTTCCTGTCGCCGGGCGACGGGATAGCCTCGTGACTGTGGCGACTGCACTTGTCATCGAGAACGACCCGACCGACGACCTGCGCCGCCTGGGCGAGTGGCTGACCGAGGCGGGGCTCGAGCTCACCGTCCTGCGGCCGCACGCCGGCGACGAACTACCCGACGCGCTCGACGACTACCTCGCGCTCATCGTGCTGGGTGGCGACCAGGATGCGTATCCCGACACTGCAGGCACCCCCGGCGCGCCCTGGTTCCCGGCGCTCGAGGGGCTGCTGCGCAAGGCGGTGCGCCACCGCGTGCCCACGCTCGGCGTCTGCCTGGGCGGGCAGCTGCTGGCCAGCGCGCACGGGGGCCTGGTCGAGCGCAGCACCAGCGGCCCCGAGATCGGCCCCGGCCTGGTCGGCAAGCGCGACTCGGCCGACACCGACCCGCTCTTCAAGTGGGTGCCGCTGCTGCCCGACGTGGTCCAGTGGCACCGCGACGAGATCACCGAGCTGCCGCTGCGGGCGGTGCTGCTGGCCGCGTCCAGCCGCTACCCGCACCAGGCCTTCCGGCTGGGCGACCGCGCCTGGGGCCTGCAGTTCCACATCGAGTGCGACATCGCGATGATCGAGCAGTGGGCCGAGAGCGACCGGGCCACGATCGACGAGCTGGGCTACGACCAGGAAGCCGTCGTCTACGCCACCTCCGACATCCTGGCCGACGTCGAAGAGGTGTGGCAGCCTTTCGCCGCCCGGTTCGCCTCGCTCGCGCTGGGCACCCTGCCCGACGCCGACATCCCCAACCCGGGCACCGGGCGCACCCTGCCGCTGCTGGGACACTGATCGTGACCCGGCCCAGCCGCCTCGCTCGGTACGGCTTCGCCGACAACGGCGCCCGCGCGGCCGACCTGCTCGGCCCGACCGGCCTGCGGCTGTGGGACGCCGAGACCCAGGCGCCCGCCGGCACCGACGCGGCCGAGCTGCTCAGCTCGCTCTCCCGCGCGGCCGACCCCAACCTGGCCCTGCGCCAGCTGCACCGGCTGGTCGAGGCGGCGGCCCGGGCCGCCGAGCGGGGCAACGGCGGCCGGGTCACCGGGCCCGGCGGCGAAATCACCACCAACGAGGCGACCGAGGCCCTGATCGGTGCGCTCGCGCAAGACCACGGCCTGCGCCGCCGTCTGATCGCGGTGCTGGGCGCCTCGTCGGCGCTCGGCGACCACCTGGTCGCCAACCCCGGCGACTGGCAGGTGCTCGCCACCGGCAAGACCGGGCTGCCGCCCAACGCCGAGGGCCACCTCGAGGTCGAGGGGGACGAGCCGAGCGTGCCCGCCCTGCGCCGGGCCTACCGCGTTTCGCTGCTGCGCATCGCAGCGGCCGACCTGACCGGTGGCCGCGGGCTCGAACCGACCATGGCGGCGCTCTCCCGGCTGGCCGACGAGACGCTCGCCGCGGCCTACTCGATCGCTCTCGCGGGCCTGCCCGCGAGCACCGCCGAGCCGAGCCTGGCAGTGGTCGCGATGGGCAAGTGCGGCGGCAACGAGCTCAACTACGTCTCCGACGTGGACGTCATCTTCGTCGCCGACTCCGACGAAGACCTCAGCGCCGGCACGATCGTCGCGGCCCGGCTCATCGAGATCTGCGGCATGGTGGCCTGGCCGGTCGACGCCGCCCTGCGGCCCGAGGGCAGTCGCGGCCCGCTGGTCCGCACCCTGGCCAGCCACCAGGCCTACTACCGTCGCTGGGCGCGCACCTGGGAGTTCCAGGCGCTGCTCAAGGCCCGTCCCGCCGCCGGCGACCTCGCGCTCGGCCGGCGCTGGATCGACGACCTGGCCCCGCTGGTCTGGCACGCGGCCGAGCGGCCCGAGGCAGTCGCCGACGTGCGCGACATGCGCCGCAAGATCATCGACAACGTGCCGCCCGGCCTGGTCGACCGCGAGATCAAGCGCGGTCCCGGCGGGCTGCGTGACATCGAGTTCGCCGTGCAGCTGCTCCAGCTCGTGCACGGCCGCATCGACGAGACGCTACGGCAGCCCGGCACCATCCCGGCCCTGCGCGCGCTGGTCGCCGGTGGCTACGTGGGCCGCGAGGACGGCGAGACCCTGCTGCGCGGCTACCGCTTCCTGCGCGGCGTCGAGCACCGGCTCCAGCTACAGCAGCTCCGGCGCACCCACACCGTCCCCGACGACCCGGCCGGGCTGCGCTGGCTGGCCGCCGCGCTCGGCTACACGGCCCTGCCCGGCCGCGACGCCGTCGAGGCGTTCCGCTCCGACTGGGTGGGCCACGCCGCCCAGGTCCGCCGCCTGCACGTCAAGTTGCTCTACCAGCCGCTGCTCGAGGCGGTGGCCCGGGTGCCGGCCGAGGCACTGCGGATGACCCCCGAGTCGGCCGGCCGGCGGCTCGAGATCCTCGGCTTCGCCGACCCGGCCGCGGCCCTGCGCCACCTGCAGGCGCTCACCGGCGGCGTCACCCGCACCTCGGCCATCCAGCGAACCCTGCTGCCCATGCTTCTGCAAGAGTTCGCCGACGCGCCCGAACCCGACCGCGGCCTGCTCAACTACCGGCACGTCTCCGACAAACTCGGCAGCACCCCTTGGTATCTGCGCCTGCTGCGCGACGGCGGCCCGGTCGCCCGGCGGCTGGCCCGGGTGCTGAGCCTGTCCCGCTACGCGACCGACCTGCTCACCCGCGACCCCGAGGCGCTGCGCCTGCTGGCTGACGACGCGGAGCTGCAGCCCCGCCCGCGCGAGTCGCTGATCGACGGCTTCGCGGCTGCCGCCGACCGCTACGCCGACGACCCGGCCAAGGCGATCGGGGCCGTCCGCGCCCGCCGCCGCCGTGAGCTGTTCCGGGTGGCCTGCGCCGACATCCTCAGCCGGGCCGGCGACCTGGCCCCCGCCCACCCGCTCGACGTCGACGCGATCGGCATCGCGCTCTCCGACGTCACCGACGCGACCCTCAACGCCGCTCTGCGAGTGGCCCGGCGCGTCCACCCCGGCCCGGCCGGTCTCCAGCTCGCGATCATCGGCATGGGCCGCCTCGGCGGGTACGAGATGAGCTACCCCTCCGACGCCGACGTGCTCTTCGTCTACGACCCGCCCGTCGGCACCCCGGAGAACGAGTCCAGCACGGCCGCGCGGACGATCGCCGAAGAGCTGCGCCGCGCCCTGAGCGCGCCCGCGCCCGACCCCGCGCTGGGCATCGACGCCGACCTGCGACCCGAGGGCCGGCAGGGCCCACTGGTCCGCAGCCTGGCCGCCTACCAGCAGTATTACGCCCGCTGGTCGCGCGTCTGGGAGGCCCAGGCCCTTCTCCGGGCCCGTCTCGTCTGCGGCGACCAGGCCCTGGGCCGCAAGTTCGAAGAGCTGGCCGACAAGATCCGCTACCCCGAGGGCGGCCTGACCCGCGAACAGGTCGTCGAGATCCGCCGCATCAAGGCCCGCGTCGAGGTCGAGCGCCTGCCCCGCAACGCCGACCCCTACACGCACACCAAGCTCGGCCGGGGTGGCCTGTCCGACGTCGAGTGGGCCATCCAGCTGCTCCAGCTGCGGCACGCCTACGCGGTGCCCGGCCTGCGCAAGACCCGCACCCTGGAGGCCATCGAGGCGGCGGTCGAGGCCAAGCTGGTCGGCCAGACGGACGCGGCCGCGATGACCGCGGGCTGGACCCTGGCCGCCCAGGTGCGCAACGCGCTCACCCTGGTGCGCGGGCGTCCCACCGACCAGCTGCCCCGCCACGGGGTCGAGCTCGCCGGCACGGTCCAGCTGCTCGACGGCGGCGACCCGGGCGAGTTTGTCGACCGCTACCTGCGCCTGACCCGCCGATCGCGGGCTGCCATGGAAAGGGTTCTCGAGTCGTAACGGTGGGTACAGGTTCATCATGCTGTTCAACCTGGTGAAGCGCTACGCCATCATGGCCATCGCCGTCCCGCTCGCGGCCGCCGGCGCCCGCAAACTTAGCGAAAGGCTGGAGGCCAAACGCGGCCCGAGCCGCGGCACCCGCCTGCTCCGGCAGGGGGCAGACACCCTGCAGGGCTTCCGCCGCCCCAAGAAAAAGCGTCGTTTCGCCTGGTGACGACTCTGTCTCAGGCGAGCTTGCGGATCTTGTCAGCGGCGGCGAGCAGAACGTCGGTCGGAATCTCGACCAGATGCTCGCCGTCGGGGACAGCACCCGTCACGTCGTAGCCCTGCACGACGACCGTCTCACGGTCGGTGCGATAGACGGTCGGGCAGGTGCCGTCACCGCATTGGCTGGCCAGGATCTCGAGGCGCGGGTCGGCGGCGGCCGCCGGCGCCTCGGCCGTGTTGACGGCGTCCTCATGAGTCGTCATAGCATCCACGGTACGGACGGAAACCGTGTTGTCACAACACCAATACGCTACGTGCGGGAGAGCATTTGCACGTAGCGGTCGGTGTGGTTGTCGAGGATCGAGTCGATCTCATCGGTCGCGGCCGACTCCAGGGAGTCGAAGATGCGCCTGTACTGGCGGGCGATCCGGCGACCGTTGGATGACAGGCTAGGTGTGAACAAGTCGACGAACACATACCGATCATCAATGAGCTCGAACCCGTGGAACGGCGCGATGGGCAGCGGAGCGTTCACGGGGATGATCTGAATGTTCACGTTGGGCAGGGCGGCCACCTCGCGTACTCGGGCGATCTGGGCCAGCATGTCGGTCGGTCGGCAAACTTGATTGCTGAAGACCGCCTCGGTCATGACGAAGTAGAACGTTCGCCCTGGCTCGTAGAGCACCTGACTCCGCTGGATGCGTGCCGCGACGGCCTCGCTGATGGCCAGCGCCGAGTTGGCCACTTCGTCGTCGGCCAGTTCGCTTCGCAGCCCGGTCAGCATCCGCCGTGCGTATTCGCTGGTCTGCAGCAGGCCTACGACAACAGCGGGCTGGAAGATGCGCACCTCGTGGGCGGGTCCCTCGAGGCGTCCCACGATGAGCTGCCGGTTGGAGAGGTTCGGCTCCGACGAGTGCCAGTCGATGAGCTGGTTACTCGTCTTCTCGGCCAGGCCGACAAGACGTTCCACCTCGTCGGAGGGGAGATCCAGGCTTTCCGCGATGAAGCGGACGTCCTGCGGATCGGGGGCGGAGCTGCCGGTCTCCAACCGGGAGATTTTGGCTTGGCTCATGCCCACCCGCTCGCCGAGCGCTTGGCCGGACAGCTTCCGCCGTTTCCGCCAGCGCGCCAGAGCGGCGCCGACGGGCTCGCCGATGTTCTCAGCGAAGTCGGGCGAGTCGGTCACGGCACTCGCCCTCCTCCATCGGTCGTAGTGGTCAGTTGGCTGCCTTCAACGCCTCGGCGAGTAGCTCGGCAGGAATCTCCACCAGCTGCTCACCGGCCGGCAGGTCGAGCCCGGCGGTCTCGGCGGTAACGGTGTATCCCTGCACCACGTAGGTGTTCCGGTCCGTTTGATAGACGGTCGGGCAGCCGCCTCCGCCGCAGATCTTAGTAATAAAGGTCAGCTGCGGCGCTGTGCCAGAGCTGTCAGAGTCTTGAACGACCGTTAAAGGTTGATTTGTCACAGGCAGACTATACGCCCGTCGTCAAGGTCTATGCAGCCGGTTGCATAGAGTTTATGAAACCATACTCTGAGCTCGTGCGGAACCGGGCAGGAAGCAACGACGAACGGCGAGCGAATGTATTCATCTATTCGGATCACGCTTGCCATCTGGTGCATAGGCATGGATATTCATTGGTGAGGGTCTCGGAGAGATAACGCGGCTGAGCCCGGAGCCCAGCCGCCGATCGATCCGATCGACGACGCGGTCAGGCCCTTGGTGGTGCATATACGGCCTGAATCGGAGGTCGATCATGCTCTCTCTTCTCCCCACCTCACTGACGAGCAACGGACTGCTCGAGGCGGTGCGCACCGCCCCTCCGGCTGTCTACCTCTTGCTCGCCGCGCTGCTCCTGCTGATCGCTCTGCGTGTGCTGCGCTCTCTGCGCCGGGCGTTCATGCCGCTCGGGGCCCTGCTGCAGACGGTCACGGCGACCTTCGTCGTCACGATCACCGTCGGGCTGGCCCTCGTCCTTCTGGCTGCCGCCGCAGTCAGCACGCACTGAGCGGCTCCGAGCCGCCCCGCCCGCGCCGGGCGGATCTTCCCTCGTCCTCTCCAGAGGAGGCTTCGATGACCGCAACTCTGGTCGCCGGGATCGTCGCTCTGCTGGTCGCGCTGGTCGTGCTCACCGAGCTCGTGTCGGCCGTCCTCCCCCTGATCATCGTGCTGGCCTGCGTGCCCGACCGGGAGCGGGAAACCCTGGCCCGCGTCTTGGCCGCCTGCGACTCGTCGCGCCGGCTGCGGGTGTGGCCGGCGCTGCGGCTGGCCGTCACGTTGCGGCGGCAGGAAATGGCCTGGGCCCGTCAGGCGGGCGACCCGCAGCACAATCCGTACGAGCATCTCAACGCGCACTTCGCCCAGATGCCGGGCGATGCGCCGCTCAACCCGCCGTACACCTGCCCGGAGCCGGTCTCGCCGCCGCTGGGGTCCGGCGACTAGCTGCTCAAAGTGCCGGACGCTGGTTTCCGATGCGGCGTCCGGCTTCGGCTGCGGCCGCGGCGCTCGGCGTGATCCCGTCACGCCGGGCGGCCGCGAAGACCTCGGTCAGGGTGTCGGCGATGCCCTCGAGCCGGGCCGTGACCTGGGCCGGGGTCTCGTGGTGCAGTTCGACCGCGGTGGCACTGACCACCCCGCCGGCACTGACCACATAGTCCGGCGCCCACAGGATGTCCCGCGCGCGCCGGCTCCTCGAGCTGGTTGTTGGCCGGGCCGGCGACGGCGGCGCAGCGCAGAACGCCGACGACGGCGGGCGTGAGGATTCCGCCCCGTGCGGCCGGCACCACCACATCCACCGGCGCGGTCAGGGCATCGGCCGGAGCGACCCAGGTGGCGCCCAGGTCGGCGGCGAGGGAACGCTTCGCCGGGTCGACGTCCGCGACCAGCAGCTTCGCGCCCGCGTCGGCGAGCAGCCGGGCCACCCGGCCGCCGACCCGGCCCAGCCCGAGCACGGCGAAGCTGCGCCCCGACAGCGAAGCCGACCCGAACCGGTCGGCGCACACCGCCCGCAGCGCCGCGACCGTGCCGAGCGCGGTGCCGGGGGAGGAGTCCCCGGCTGCCGCCGGCGGCGACCGGACGGCAGAAGACGTGCTGCGTACGGCCGGCGATGGTGACCATGTCGTCCGGCCCGGTGCCCACGTCCGGCCCGGTCGCATAGATCCCGCCGAACTCCTCGATCACCGTGCCGACGTCGTGCAGGGCGTCCCGGCGCACCTCGTCGGACGGAGCCAGGCCGGCGGGGAGCGCGATCACGGTCTTGCCCCCGCCGAGCGCCTGCCCCAGAGCCGTCGAGTGCACGGCCACGGTGATCGGCAGCCCTGGAACGCGTACGCCTGCTGCGCGACCGCGGCGTCATCACCGGCTACCACGCCGAGATCAACCTGGCCGCCCTCAACCGCCACGTCCAGGCGTTCCTGCACGTCCAGGTGCGCCCGATGAGCCGCGAGATCATCGAGAACTTCAAGACCTACGTGACCGCGCTGCCCGAGGTCCTCTCCGTCTTCGTCGTCGCGGGCGGCGACGAATTCCTGGTCCACGTGGCCGTCCCCAGCGTCGACGGCCTCCACTCGTTCCTGATGGACAAGTTCAGCCAGCGTCGCGAGATCGTCGGTTTCCGCAGCTCAGTCATCTACCAACACGCCCGCAACCGAGTCCTCGACGAACTTGGGTGAAGGCCCGGGCACGCGCAGGCCTCGAACCCAAATGCCGAACCCGGATATACGCCTCGTCGGGCCGGCCAACCGCACTATCGCGAACCCCGCCTTCGGCGGCTGCCACGGCGATCTCCCCGGCCCACAAGGCCGTAGCGCCCGCCCGGCCCAGCCGCGGCACCCGGCACAGACGCGTTGATCCGCCCGACCTGGTCGCGAACGCGGCGTAGAGGGCCGGCTGATCGTGGGGGCGTATTGGTCAGCCGGGGCTTGGCCGCGAACACGGCGCAGCCGATCGGCCGGTCGCGATGTATTGGTCGGCCCGGCCGGGGCTCGAGGGGTTACGGGACGTAGCCGCTTTGCCGTTTTCGGGTCCATGGGTCAGTACTGGTGGTTGGTTGGTCGTGGGCTGTATCGGCTCGCCTGGACTGGTGGCGAGCGCGGTGTGGTCGATCGGTTTGGTCGCGGGATGTGTTTGTCGGCCCGGTCTGGGTGCGAGGGGTCACGGGACGTAGCCGATCAGCTGGTCACGAGGGCTGCCCTCTCCGGCTCGGCCGCTGACGTGGCGCAGCCGGTGGGCTCGTCGCAGGGTGCTCGCGCGGATCGATGGGGAGGGGCGCGCAGCCGATCAGCTGGTCAGGGTGTATCGGCCTGGGCGGGGGGTGCGGATCAGGGTCCAGTCGGCCTGTTTCTGGAGGGATGCGCCGTTGTCGACGGTGAGCCAGCGGTGCCAGCGGACGCGCAGCTCGATGACGCCGGCGGGGGCGTCGAAGGTCACGGCGGCGCCGTCCTGCCGGATCAGGGTGGCCGGGGCGGCCACGATCGGGGTGGGGTCGGCGACCGCGTAGAGGCGCCAGTTCTGGTCGTGCCAGACCTCGGTCAGGTAGGGGAGACCGGCGGTGACCAGGGCCGCCTCGGGCCGACCGGACCAAGTGAAAACGGTGTCGGGGACGGCGACGAACTGGACGGCCAGCTCGTCGAGCCAGGCACGGTAGCTGTCGGGGGTCAGGGCCACGCCGGTGCCGCGAGCGCCCGGGATGTCGGCGAAGAACAGCGGGTTGCGGTCGATGTCGGCCTGGCGGAGCCATCCGCGGGCCAGCGGAACCTCGCCCATGTGGGCCGACTCCCAGTAGTCGCGCGTCGAGGGGATCTCGACGCGGCCGGTCAGTTGCTCCTGGCCGAGCCGCTCGCGCAGCGGCTGGAAGAACGCCGGATCGGCCGTCGGGTTGCCGATGTCCCGCAGGTCGCCGGTCACCACCGGCGGCAGCGACCAGCAGGCGACGGCCATCAGCACCACGACGAGCCAGAGCGGCAACGGCCGGAAGCGCCGAGCCGGCCCAGGCGGCGAAATGGTGGGGTGGCCGTAGGCGTGCAGTGAGCCGGCGTGATGGTCGAAAGTGATCGGTGGCGTGACGGCGTAGTCCGGGGCTGGCGGTGAACCATCGGGCCGGTCCGTCCCGTGCGGGGTGGCAGCGGACTCGTCCGCGCCGGCGGTGTGGTCCGGGGCCGGCGGTGAGGAGGTGGGGCCGTCCTTGCTCGGCAGCGAAGTGGCGGCTCGGTCCGGAACGGGGGTCGAGCCGGCGGGGTGGCCGCGCTGGGGGAGTGCTGCGTAGGCGGCCAGGAGGGGGAGGGTGAACATCACGGCCAGGCGGGTGGCGTTGAGGCCCACAGGGGTGTGGATCAGAAAGGCGGCCAGCACGCCGACGGCCGAGAACAGCGCGCCGATGCGGACCGGGCGGCGCGGGACCAGGGCCGCGACCAGCAAGCTGGCGACCACTGCGCGCAGCGTGTCGGCGCGGCTGATGTTCATCCAGCCGCCGTCGCCGAAGAGCAGGGCGCTGGCGGCCAGGGGAAGGGCGGCGGGGACGGCGATCAGCAAGCCGGCCCGGATGCGGCCCGAGAGGAGAAGGGCGGCGCCGGCCAGGCCGAGGTACAGCGCGGCCACCGGACTGGTCGCTCCGGCCAGCAAAGTGAACACCGCAGCGATCCAGGAGCGATTCCGGCTGAGGGAGGCCGGCCACCGTCGGCCGGGGAGCGCGGACGCTGCAGGCGGTGGGCTGGGAAGAACGGGCGGGGCAGAGGAGGGGCGGGCGGTGGTCAGGGCTAGCAGGGCGCCGAGGGCCAGGCAGACCCCCAGGCCGTACGTCACCCGGCCGCTCACCAGGTTGCCGGCCAGGCAGACCGCGCCCACCAGCGCGCCGAGCATCGGGCGGGGCGCATCGGTGCGGCGCAGCAGCAGGGCCAGCAGGACGGCGGCGGCCACCAGGGTCAGCGCGCCGGTCAGGCGGACGCCCAGCAGGGCCATCACGGGCTGTGAGACCAGGCTGTATCCGAGTTGGTCGACACCGGCGTACCAGCGCAGGTCTATCGGGGTCCAGCCGTGTGTGGCGAAGAAGCCGGCCCGGGCCTCCTGCGCTGCCAGGTCGGAACCCATGGGCGGGAGCAGCAGGTAGACGGCGCCGAGCACCGCCGCGACCACGGCGGTGACCCACTCCAGCCGGTGCCGAGCCCACACCCGCCCGACCCTACCGGTCCGGCCGAAGGTTGCAGCGCGTCACGGTAGGGTGCTCGCCATGCCCCGCGCCGCCGTTGTCCGCTATGCGGGCCTGGCCGGCAGCGTTTTGCTCGCGGTGGCGGCCTATCGCGGCGGCGCGACGAACCCGTGGGAGCCGACCGTCCGGCCGAGCACGATCTTCGCCGGTGACGACGGCGTCCTGCTGCCGGTGGCCTGGCTGCTCGGCACGGGCCTGCTGATCACCGCGTGGGTCGTCGGCGTCGGCGTGATGACCCGTCAGCCGTCGGCGCGATGGGCCTACGTCACGGCGGCGCTCTGGCTGCTGCCGCTGGTGCCGTTCCTGCCGTTGGGCAGCTACGACGCTTACTCGTACGCGTGTCAGGGCTGGCAGCAGAGCGCGGGCCTGGACCCGTACGCGGGCGGTGTCGATCTTCTGGGTTGCCCCTGGGCCGACGCCGTGGCCCCGACCTGGCGTGACGCGCCCGCCCCCTACGGCCCCCTCTTCCTCGTGCTGGCCGGGCTGGCCGCGAAAACGGGCAGCCTGGTCGCCATCCTGGCCGGTCTGCGCGTCATCGCCCTGCTCGGCCTGGTGCTGATCGCGGTCAGCCTGCCCACGCTGGCCCGCCGGGGCAGGGTGCCGCTGGGTCGGGCCGTCTTTCTCACGCTGGCCTGCCCGCTGGTGCCGATTCATCTGATCTCGGGCGCGCACAACGATGCGCTCATGGTCGGCCTGATGGTGGCCGGTCTGGCGCTGGCCGTGCGCCGGCACGGCTGGGCGGCCGGCCTGCTGCTCGGCCTGGCGGTCGCGGTGAAGGCCACGGCTGTCGTCGTCGTTCCTTTCGCTCTGCTGCTCCTGCTCGACCGGCGCCCGTTCGGGGCACCCGCCGAGGAGACTAGGCCGGCGGACGGCGCCGGGTCGGCCGATACGGCCGGGCCTGTGGACAACGCGGCGCCTGTGGATAACCCGGGGCCGTCGCTTGCGGCAGGGAGTAGGTTCGGCCGCAGCCCCGGGCGGGCGGGGGTATGGGCGGCTCTACGCGAAAACCTATGGGCGAGACGCGAAAACCCATGGGCAAGAAGCGAAAACCTGCGGGCCGGAGCAAGGGCGGCGGCCGAGATCGTGGGCGGGGTGCTGATCGCTCTGGCCGGCTGCGCCCTCATCAGCGGGCGCGGGTTCGGCTGGGTCACGGCGTTGAGCGGCAGCGGCGTCTCGGTGCAGTGGACCTCGCCGCCGACGGCGATCGGCATGGCCATCGACCTGGTCGGCCCGGATGCCGTGCCCGTCACGCGGATTATCGGCATCGTCGTGCTGGCCGTCGTCCTCGTCGTGCTCTGGTGGCGGGCCGGCCGCCGCGATCCGTTGCTCTACGCCGGCTACGCGCTGGCCGCCACGGTCCTGCTGGCGCCGGTCTTCCACCCCTGGTACGCGGTGTGGCCGCTTGCCGTGCTGGCCGCCACCCGGCACAGCCACCAGCGAGTCGTGGTCGTCGTGTGCGCGGTCGCCGCCGCCCTCTGCCTGCCCGACGGATACAACCTGGCTCTCGCCGTGAAGGCCCAGGGCGCCGTGGCCATGACCGCCTCCATAGGATATTTAACGTGGAAAGCTGTACATGAAGCGAAAAATCGGACTGGTCGCGGCGAGCGCGATCATCACGCTCCTGATCGTCTATCTCGCCGAGACGCGTAACGGATACTTCGACTCGAAGGTCTACTACGGCGCGATCCAATACTGGTTCAAAGGCGACGGCGGCATGGTCTACGACTGGCTGCGCCCCGGCACCCCGTACGGCTTCACCTATCCGCCCTTCGCCGGCCTGGTCATGGCCCCCATGGCCTTCCTGCCGTTCGGCGCTGTCGTCGTGCTCGCCGTCCTGGCCACAGTCCTCACCACGGCCCTGCTGACCTGGTGGTTCGTCAGCCCGCTGATCAAGCGCAAGGGCTGGACGGTCTGGTTCGCGTACGCGATCGCGGTCTGCCTGGCCATCTCGTTCGAGCCGGTCCGCGAGACCATCACGTTCGGCCAGGTCAACACGCTGCTGCTCACCCTCGTGGCCGGCGACCTGCTGTTCGGCCTGTCGAAGGGCCGCAAATGGGCCGGCGTCGGCATCGGCCTGGCCACCGCGATCAAGCTGACCCCGGGCATCTTCATCGTCTATCTGCTGGTGACCCGGCGCTGGCGGGCCGCCGCCACGGCGAGTGGCACCGCCGCCGGCGCCACGCTGCTGGCCGCCCTGATCTTCCCGGACGAGTCGCGCGAGTTCTGGACGTCGGCGCTCTGGGACACCAACCGGGTCGGCGTGCTCTCCTACCTCTCCAACCAGTCCGAGCGCGGCTTCCTGGCCCGGCTGCCGATCCCGCAGGTCGAGGCCAAGGTGTGGCTGGTCTGCGTGCTGCTGACCCTGGCGTTCTGGGCGTGGCGGGTGGCCAAGGCGCCGGACGACATCATGGGCGGGCTCGCGCTGACCGGCATCGTGGGTTGCCTGATCAGCCCGGTCACCTGGATCCACCACTGTGTCTGGTTGCTGCCGGCGATCGTCCTGTGCATCGGCTCGGCCCGAAAAGCGCAGGCCGGCCTGGGCATCGCCGCCTATCTGCTGATGACGAGCCGGCTCACCTGGGTCTGGGAGAAACGCCCGCGCCCGCCGCTGGAGCTGATCGGCGGCAACCTCTATGTCTGGTTCAGCCTGGCCCTGCTGATCTGGACACCCATCGGCACCCGTCGTTCAGCCGGCGTCCACGAGGAGGACAAGATCCTCACGTAGTCAAAGCGTATGTACAAACGCCGTGCCACCTCGGCACTCGTCCTTGTCGCCACCGTCGGGATAGCCGCTCCGGCGTCCGCGCACTCGTCACACGGAAATGAATTCCGGCGACTCGCCACCTTTCCCGCGTACCTGAACTCGTCGATCGACGACACGGCGGCCGCGGAGATCTCCACCGTCACCGAGGACGGCCGCACGGTCGTCTACACCGACAGCCCGGGCCGGCGCCTCGGCTTCGTCGACATCAGCAACCCGAGCCGGCCCCGGCCGGGTGGCACCCTCGCCCTCGACGGCGAGCCCACCTCGGTGGCCCACCTCGGCCACCTGCTGCTGGCCGGTGTCAACACCCGGGCCAGCTTCACCGACCCGTCCGGCCAGCTGGTCGTGATCGACGACCGCAGCCGCAAGGTGGTCCGCGAGATCGACCTGGGCGGGCAGCCCGACTCGGTCGCGGTGGCGCCGAGCGGCCGCTACATCGCCGTGGCGATCGAGAACGAGCGGGACGAGGACGTCGACGACGGCGCGATCCCGCAGCTGCCGGCCGGTTTCCTCTCGGTGATCGACACCCGGACCTGGAAGGCCTCGAAGGTCGACCTCACCGGGCTGTCCGCGGTCGCGCCGACCGACCCCGAGCCCGAGTACGTCAGCATCAACTCGCGCGACGAGGCGGTCGTCTCGCTGCAGGAGAACAACCACCTCGCCATCGTGTCGCTGGCCTCCAAGAGGGTCGTGAAGAGCTTCCCGGCCGGCGCGGTCACGGTGTCGCAGGTGGACACCAAGGACGACGACACCATCACGCTGGACGGCACGATCACCGCGAAGCGGGAGCCGGACGGCGTCGCCTGGATCAGTGACGACCTGTTCGCCACGGCCAACGAGGGTGACTACGAGGGCGGCTCGCGCGGCTGGACGATCTTCTCGCGCGACGGCCGGGTCGTCTGGGATGCCGGCAACACGCTCGAGCACCTCGCCGTCGAGCACGGCCTCTACCCGGACAAGCGGTCGGACGCCAAGGGCATCGAGCCCGAGAACGTGGCCTTCGCGAAGATCGGCCGCACGCCGTACGTGTTCGTCAACTCCGAGCGTGGCAACTTCACCGCCGTCTACGACGTGTCGAACCCGAGGAAGCCGAAGTTCGAGCAGATCCTCCCCACCACCAACGGCCCCGAGGGTGTCGTCGCGGTGCCGTCGCGCGGCCTGATCGTGGTCTCCAGCGAGGAGGAGATCCCGGACGCCAACATCCGCGGCTCGGTGCAGATCTACGGGCTGGGCCACGGCCAGTTCCCGTCGATCGTCTCGGACGACACCATCCCGTTCGGCACGCTGTCGGCTCTGTCCGCGGTGCCGGGCAAGCGGTCCCAGCTGGTGTCGGTGACCGACTCGGCGTACACCCCGACCCGGATCTTGACCGTGGACACCGCACAGCGCCCGGCCTCCATCGAGAAGAGCCTGACCGTCACCAAGGACGGCGAGCCGATCGGGTACGACGCCGAGGGCATCGTCGCGCGCAAGGCCGGCGGCTATTGGCTGGCCAGCGAGGGTTCGGCGACAACCCCCAACCTTCTGGTACGCCTCGACGCGCGCGGCGCCGTCCAGCAGGAGATCGCGCTGCCGGCCGACATCGCCGCGGCCGTCACCACCAACGGGTTCGAGGGCGTGGCCGAGACCGGCGGCGCGCTGTGGGTGGCCATCCAGCGCCCGCTCAAGACCGACCCCACCACCGTCGTACGGATCGGGAAGTACGACCTCCGGTCCGGCGCCTGGTCGTGGCTGGCCTACCCGCTCGAGGCCGCCCCGATCGGCTGGGCCGGCCTGTCCGAGCTGGTCGCGGTGGACGGCAACACGTTCGCCGTGATCGAGCGCGACAACCAGCGCGGCCCGCAGGCGTCGATCAAGAAGATCTACGAGTTCGACGTGCCGTCGACCTGGACCGGCGTCCCGACCGTCAGGAAGAGGCTGGTCAAGGACCTGCTGCCGGCGCTGAAGGCGGACAACGGCTGGGTTCAGGACAAGGTGGAGGGTCTGGCCATCGGGGGCGACGGGCAGACGTACGCCGTCACCGACAACGACGCCATCGACGACGCCACCGGCGAGACGGTCTTCCTCCGGCTCGGCCGCCTGCTGTGACTGACGGGCGCTGACACGGCGCCGGCGAACCTGTCAGCGCCGTGTCAGCGCCCCGGTGCACTCTCTCATCATCTTTCATCCGATGACGGGGGAGAACCATCATGACGAACGCGATCGTCGCCGAGGGGTTGGTGAAACGCTTCGGCGACACCACCGCCCTCGGCGGCGTCGACCTGGCCGTCCGCGAGGGCACCGTGCTCGGCCTGCTCGGGCCGAACGGCGCCGGCAAGACCACCGCGGTCCGCGTGCTCGCGACCCTGATCCGGCCCGACGCCGGGCACGCCACCGTGGGCGGTTACGACGTCGTCGGACAGGCCCATCAGGTGCGCAGCCTGATCGGTCTGACCGGGCAGTACGCGTCGATCGACGAGACCCTGACCGGCGTCGAAAACCTGATCCTGATCGGACGGCTGCTGGGCCTGCCCCGGCGTGAGGCCCGGGCCCGGGCCGGCGAGCTGCTCACCCGCTTCCGCCTCGACGACGCGGCCGACCGGGCGGCCGGCAAATACTCCGGGGGCATGCGCCGCCGCCTCGACCTGGCGGCCAGCCTGGTCGGCCGCCCGCGGATGCTCTTCCTCGACGAGCCGACCACCGGCCTCGACCCGCGCAGCCGCAACGATATGTGGGACATCATCCGGGGCCTGGTCGCCGACGGCGTCACCGTCCTGCTCACCACGCAATACCTCGACGAGGCCGACCAGCTGGCCGACGAGATCGTGGTCATCGACCAGGGCCGGGTCATCGCCACCGGCACGTCCGACGAGCTCAAGGCCCGCACCGGCGCCCAGACCCTGATCGTGCGCCCGGCCGTCGACGGCGAGCGGGACGCGATCGCGGCCATCGTCGGCAGGATCGCCGCGGGGCCGGTCGACCGGCGCGGCCCGCTGCTCAGCGCCCCGGTCACCGACCCGGGCGCGCTCGCCGTGCTGGTGCGCCGGCTCGACGAGCGCGGTCTCCAGGTGTCCGAGCTGTCGTTGCGCAGCCCGAGCCTCGACGAGGTGTTCCTGACCCTGACCGGCCACGCCGCGGAACCGTCTCTGGAAGAGAGCGTCGCATGACCGTCGCCACCGCCCCCGAGGCGCGGGTCAGCCCGGCCGTCGCCGTCCGCAACACGGCGACGCTGGCCTGGCGCACCCTCGTCCAGATCAAGCACAACCCGTTCGAGCTGCTCGACTTCAGCGTCCAGCCGATCATGTTCCTGGTCCTGTTCACGTACGTCTTCGGTGGCGCCATCTCAGGCTCGACCGGGGACTACCTGATCTTCGGCCTGCCCGGCATCATCGTGCAGAACCTGCTCTTCGCCACGATGAACACCGGGGTCGGGCTGAACACCGACATCAGCAAGGGCGTCTTCGACCGGCTCCGGTCGCTGCCCATCTCGCGCTACTCGCCGCTGGCCGGCCGCATCGTGGCCGACGTGATCAAGCAGGCGTGGGCGGTGGCGCTGCTGATCGGCGTGGGCTCGCTGCTCGGCTTCCGGATCGGCACCGGGCCGCTCGAGGTGCTCGCCGCGTTCGGCCTGCTGCTGGTCTTCGCGTTCGCCGCGTCCTGGATGTCGGTGCTCATCGCGATGCTGGTCAGCACTCCGGAGAAGGTGCAGCTGTTCGGCTTCGCCTTCCTGTTCCCGCTCACCTTCGCCAGCAACGCGTTCGCGCCGACCGGCACGATGCCGGGCTGGCTGCAGGCCTGGGTCAAGATCAACCCGGTGTCCACCCTGGCCGACGCCATCCGCAGGCTGCTCACCGGGGGAGCGACCGCCACCCCGGTGGCCCAGTCACTGCTCTGGGCGGCCGGCCTGCTCGTGGTCTTCGCCCCGATCTCGGTCTGGGCCTTCCGCCGCCGCGTCTAGGCCGGCCCCCGCGTCCAGCCCCGTCGCCGCGTGCAGCCCCGCCGCGGAGGGAGCGGTCAGGGTCGTGGTGCCGGCCGCCCGGGCGTAGGCCTGCTCGAAGCCCGCGTCGCCCAGGGCGGCGCGGGCCACCGACGTGATGCGCTCGACGTCCGGGACCGACCTGTCCCTCGACCCGCGCACCGAGTCGGCCGCCCCGAGCAGAAAGGCGGCCCGGTCGGCGTCGCCCTCGCGGATCGCCAGGTCGGCCCAGCCGACCAGGGTCAGGGCGACCACGGGGGCGTCCCGGGCCTCGGCGGCCGTCCGCACCGCCTCGGCGTGCTGCCCGCGAGCGAGCTCGAACTCGCCGATCGCGGCGCTGATCAGCCCCTGGGTGTGCAGGGCCATCGCCCGGAACTGGGGCACGGCCGCCGGGTGTTGCATGTTGGCCAGGGCGTCGTCCATGCTGCGGCGGGCCTCCTCGAGGTCGCCGTCCATCCGGGCGAAGGTCGCGGTGCCGTACGCCACCGAGGCCAGCACCTCGGGCAGACCGACCTCGTCGGCCGCCACCTTGGCCTGCTTGAGCACCGCCCGCGCCTCGGCGATGTCGCCGCCCAGCCACAGCTGGTGGGCGAGCTTGACCTCCATCTGCGGCAGGTCCTCGCGGATGCCGACCTCGCGGACCAGCGCGATGGCCTCCCGCTGCCAGCCCACCGCCGTCGCGAAGTCACCCTGGGCCGCGGCCATGTCGCCCAGCGAGCTCAGCGCGAACCCGATGCCCCAGCGCTCGCCGATCGCGCGGAAGCCGGCCAGCGCCTCGCGCATCTCGGCCTCGGCCACCTCGGAGCTCTGCCCGAAGTTGAGGCGCAGCTGGGACACGAACATCTTGGACACTGCCCGCAGCCACGGGTCGGGGTCGTCGAACAGCGGCTCGACCAGGCTGAACCCGGTCACCGCCCCGCCCGGTTCGTCGAACATCGCGGACAGCGGCGGGATCAGCCGCAGCGCGGGGTGCTTCGCCTGCAGCTCGGCGCCGAGCTCGCGGGCCAGGGCGAACTCGCGTTCCACCTGCTCGACCGGCAGGCCGCCCTCCAGCCCGTTGATCGCCGCATAGGTGTGGACCAGGGCGATGTCCTCCGGGTCGCAGTCGTCCGGATCGCCCTTGTGGCTCTCCATCACGGAGACCTCGGCCGCCAGCACCGCGCCCTCCGTCCGGTGCCCGCTCAACCACCAGTACCAGCCCAGCCGGGCCACGAACGCGGCCGAGGTGGGCCGGTCACCCGCCGCGATCGCTGCCCGCAACGAGGCGTGCAGGTTGTCGTGCTCCTCGGCCAGCCGGCGCAGCACGGCGAGCTGGTCGGCGCCGCGCAGCTTGGGGTCGGCCTCGCCCGCCCGGGCCAGCAGCCAGCGGGCCAGGGCCAGGCGCTGCGACTCGGTCTCGCCCGCCGCGGCCAGCCTTTCCAGCCCGTACTCGCGGATCGTCTCGAGCATGCGGTAGCGCCCGTCGCGGCCGAGCACGAGCAGCGACTTGTCGATCAGGGCGGCCAGCACGTCCAAGTCGGTGTCGCACACCTGCTCGACCGCGGTCAGCTCGGCGCCACCCTTGAACAGCGCGAACCGCCGCCACAACCGCCGCTCGGGCTCGCCCAGCAGATCCCAGCTCCAGTCGACGACCGCGCGCAGCGTCTGGTGGCGGGGGAGCGCGGTGCGGCTGCCCCCCGTGAGCAGGCGGAACCGGTCGGTCAGGCGGTCGGCCAGGACGGCCACCGGGAGCGTGCGCAGGCGGGCGGCGGCCAGCTCGATGGCGAGCGGCATGCCGTCCAGGGCGCGGCACACCCGTACGACGGAAGGGGTGTTCTGCTCGGTCAGCGCGAAACCGGCGGCGCGATCGAGCAGTAGGCGTACGGCCGGGAAACCGGAAGCGGTCGACGCGTCCGCACCCACCGGGGGGAGAGCCAGCGGTTCGACCGCGAAGAGCTGCTCGCCCGGAATGCCCAGCGGCTCGCGGCTCGTCGTCAGCAGCCGCAGGCCGGGCGCGGCGCGCAGCAACTCGTCGGCCACCTCGGCCGTGGCCGCGATCAGATGCTCACAGTTGTCGAGGATGAGCAGCATCGCCCGGCCGGCGATCGCCTCGCGCAGCCGGGTCAGCTCGCTCGCGGTGCTGCGGCCGGGCCGGTCGAACTGGGCCGGGGCGCGCAACGCGAGCGAGGTCAGAATGGCCTGCGGGAGCTCGGCCGGGTCGGTCACCGGGGCCAGCTCGACCCGCCACACGTCGCCCGGGACGCCCGCGCCGACCTCGACCGACAGGCGGGTCTTGCCGCTGCCGCCCGGGCCGAGCAGGCTGACCAGGCGATGCGCGGAGATCAACTCGCGGACGGCGGAGACGTCGGACTCGCGGCCCACAAAGCTGCTCACCGCGGCCGGCAGGTTGCCGCCTTTGGCCGGCGGCCGGGTGCGCAGCAGGTCGAGATGCAGGGCCTGCAGACCCGCCGAGGGGTCGGCGCCCAGCTGATCGGCGAGCCGGCCCCGGACGTCCTCGTAGACCTCGAGCGCCCGCCCCGGGCGGCCGCTCGCTTGCAGGGCCCGCATCAGCAGACCGGCCACCGACTCGTCGAGCGGGTGGACGGCCAGCAGGCTCTCGAGCTCGGGCACGACGTCGCGGGTGCCGAGATCGTCGCTCAGCCGTTGCCGCAGGGCCAGCCCCCGCAGCTGCTCGAGCCGGACGGCCTCCGCCCGCGCCACCTCGGGGAAGTCGAGATCGCCCCGCCACAGCCGGAGGGCCTCGACCGGCTCGGTCGCGGCCAGCCGGGTGAAACGGTGGGCGTCGACCTGCTCGGGCTCGACGCAGAGCCGGTAACCGTGCGGCGCGGCCTCGATCACCAGCTCGGGGGTGGCCCGGCGCAGCCGCGAGACCAGGGCCTGCAGCGCGTTGGCCGAGGCGGCCGGCGGGTCGTCGTCCCACACGCCGTCGACCAGCCGATCGGCCGTGACCACCCGGCCCGCGTCGAGCGCGAGCAGGATCAGCAGGGCGCGCAGCCGGGCGCCCGCGACCGGGATCACCTCGCCGGTGCGGCCGCGCAGCTCCAACGGCCCGAGCAAGGCGATGTCCACCCGTACGATTCTGCCCGCTCCGGTCACCCGGAAGCGACCCGCCGGGCGGGCTGCCCCCGGGGCTCAGGCCAGTTCGGCGTGCCGGGTGCGCAGCGACGGCAGGACCAGGGCGACGGCGATCGCGGTGATCACGATGGCGACCACCACGCCGACCAGCACCCAGCCGGGCGCCCGGTCGTCGAAGAAGGCGCCGATCCCCAGCAGCGCGGAGACAGCCCGCGACCCGATGACGACGAACAGGGCGGTGCGGTTGCCCCGCCAGGCCGGCAGCAGGGCGGCCAGCGAGACGAGGCCGAGGAGCAGGCCGACGATGATGACGGCGACCGGCGGCCGCGCGTCGCCGCCGGGCAACGAGCTGACGATGTCGAGCAGGGCGAGCAGGGCACAGAGGACAAGGCCGGTGCGGAACACGGAACCTCCCGATGGTGGTGATGACACCGGGAAGGGGACGCTCGGGTCAGCGGGATACCACCGGCGGCTCACTCGACCAGGGAAAGTTGATCCACTTGTCGGTACGGGACCAGACGTACTCGCACTGGACGATCGACTGCGGCTTGGCGTAGACGACCGCGATCCGGGTCTCGGCCACGTGCTCGGCGCAGAAGTCGCGCACCAGCTCGAGCGTCTCGCCGGTGTCGGCCACGTCGTCGGCGATCAGGACCCGGGCGCCCTTCAGATCGGCGGGCCGGGGTGACGGCGGCAGGAAGACCGGCTCGTCCAGCCGCTCGTCGACGCCGGTGTAGAACTCGACGTTGACCAGGTGCACGCTCTTCACGTCCAGCGCGTACCCGAGCGAGCCGGCCAGGAACAGCCCGCCCCGGGCCACCGCGAGCACCAGGTCGGGCCGGTAGCCGTCGTCGGCCACGGCCTGCGCCAGCTCACGCCCGGCTCGTCCGAAATCTGTCCAGGTCAGGGTTTCCCGCTCGGCCACGCACACTCCCGCCCGATCCCGATGATCTCCCTAACCTAGTCGCCGCGAGCGGGCCGGTCCGAGGGCGGCCAGACGTACGGGAGATCGTCCGGAACGTCCGGTCCGAAGAGCGGCCGGTAGAACTCCGGATCCTTGCGCAGCAGCGACGGCTGGTGGCTGCGGTGCAGGGCCGGATCGCCCAGCCACGGCGGCAGCTCGCCCGCCTTGGCCAGAATCTCCTGGGTACGGATCTCCGAGCCCGCCTCGAGATCCCGAACGTGGTGATCGACGTCGACTGGCTCCGCCGGGCGTGGCCGTCGCCGCCGGGCGACCGGTTCCACGGCGCCCTCACCCTGCGCAACCTCAGCGCCGTGATTGGATGGCGGGGTGAACATCACGGTGGCTGACGTGCCCGACAAGGAGCGTTTCGAGGCGCGGGACGAGGATGGCGCGCTCGCCGGTGTGCTGACCTACCAAGTGACGGGCAACGTCATCGCCTACACGCACACCAAGGTCGAGCCCGAGTTCGAGAGCCACGGCGCCGGTTCGGCCCTGGCCCGCGCCGCGATGGAGGACGCCCTGGCCAAGGGCCGCCTGGTCGTGCCGATCTGCCCGTTCCTGAGCGGCTGGCTCGACGAGCACCAGCAGTACGAAAAGATCGTCGCCCGCTCGACCCGCCGCGTGAAATAGGCCGCGCCGCGGGCCTGGCGGCGATGACTGGCGACCTGGTGGTGCGGCCGTGCGGACACGACTTCACGCGGAAGACCACGTTCGAGCGGTGACAGCCGCCCAGGCTGCCGGGCGGTGCACGCACCCTGCGCCATTCTGCCCACCACCCTCCGGGCGCCGGCGCGACTTATCATCTCCCCATGGCGATTCACCTCGGTCGATTCCGGGTTGACCGGGGATCCGCCGTGCGGTCGCTGATCTCCGTAGTGCTCGCCGTCGGGAGCATGCTGTCGACCACCGCCGCCCCGGCCGGGCCGCCGGCCTCGGCGATGGAGGCGCTGGCCGGTCCCGCGGCGGCGGCCGACCTGCACGTGATGACGTTCAACCTCCGGTACGCCGGGCCCGGCACGCCGAACACGTGGGCCGAGCGGCGGCCGGTGACGCGCACTCTGCTGAGGACGGAACTGCCGGATCTGATCGGCACCCAGGAGGGGCTCGCCGACCAGCTGCACGACATCGAGACCGACCTCGGCGCCGGGTACGACTACATCGGCAGGGGGCGGCTGGGGGCACCCGCGGCGAGTTCATGGCCATCTTCTTCCGCACGGAAAGGCTGACCCCGCAGGCGTACGGGCATTATTGGCTCTCCGACACGCCGCAGGTGCCCGGTTCCGAGTCCTGGGGCGGCTGGTCGGTCCGGATGGTCACCTGGGTGCGGTTCCTCGACCGCCGGACGGGCAAGCGGTTCTATGCCGTGAACACCCACCTCGACAACGCGAGCGAGCTCGCCCGCCAACGAGCCGCGCAGTTGATCCGCGCTCGGCTCGCGGCGGACGACCCGAAGCTGCCGATCATCCTGACCGGTGACTTCAACTCCCCCGCGCTACCCGGCAGCTATGTCTACGACCTGCTCACGGCCGGGGCCGGCTACCGGGACGCGTGGATGAAATCCCTGAGACACGGCCCGCTGTACGGCACGTTCCACGGCTACCAGCCCCTCGTGCCGGACGGTCCGCGGATCGACTGGGTGCTCACCTCGCCCGAGATCATCCCGTCGGCCGCGCTGGTCAACACCTACGGCAGCGGCGCCCAGCTGCCCAGCGACCACTTTCCGGTCCAGGTCCGCCTGCGCCTGCCCTGAGCCCGGCCCCGCCGGTCAGCCGTAGGTCGGGTGCTGGGGCCAGCCGGCCGGCGAGTCCTCCCAGTCCTCCTGCCGGCCGTACGCGCTGAGGTCGCGGATGTTGTTCGAGAAGAGCAGGCGGTCGACGCCGCGCGACCCGGTGCTGTAGGTGCGGTAGATCTCGTCGCCGTCGCGCAGGAACATGCTCAGCAGGAAGCCGCCGCCGACCCCGCAGTCGTCCGAGAAGGACGTGCCGTGCGACGAGACGAAGGGCAGCGTCCAGCCGCGTTCTGCCTTGTAGCCCTCGATCTGGGCCAGCGGCATGTTGGAGATCGTGGCCCAGCTGATCCCGTTCGCGGCGAGCATCTCGCGGCCGTGGTCGGGCACGTTGTCGGTGAAGGCGGTGCACCCGGGGCAGAAGTGGCCGGGCCCGTTGTCCATGAACTGGTAGACCGCCAGCTCGGGACGCCCCTCGAAGAGGTCGAGCAGCGTCCGTTTCCCGCCCGGCGCGTCGAAGGCGTACGCGTTCGCGAACCGGACCATCGGCAGCCGCCGGCGGCGGGCCGCGATCGCGTCGAGCGTCCGGGTGGCTTCCTTCTCGGCCTTGAGCAGTTCCGCGCGCGCCTGCTCCCACTCCTCGGCCGTGACTACCTGCGGCTTTTCCATGTCTGGCAGGTTTCCCGCCGTCAACTGCCCGAAACGCCCGCCTGGTAGCGCAGGACCACGACGCCGCTCGCGCCGACCGGCGTGGCATCGCGCAGGGTCAGCCGCCGGGGGTCGAACGGGCCCGCGGCCAACGGGATGCCCGCGCCGGCCAGGACCGGGTTGAGCTTGACGACGTACTCGTCGATCTCGGATCTGACGGCCCCGGCGAAGGCGCCGCCGCCGCAAAGCCAGATGTCCGAACCGGGCTGCTGCTTGAGTTTGCGCAGGTAAGGGATGGGATCGTCGGCCACGACGGTGACCGCCGGGTCGACTGCCGGGTCGAGGGTGCGCGAGAAGACGAACTGATCGAGATGGGCGTACGGGCTGGTGATGCCCGCCTGCAGGGCCGGCTCGTAGGTGCCGCGGCCCATCACGACGGTGTCGAAGACCTGGTTGGGCTCGGTGATGCCGAGCTGCTCGCGGAACGCCGTCGGCAGCGTCTCGGGGTAGCGCGCGTTCATGTAGGACGACAGTTCGTCGTTGAGCGGGCCGAAGAAATCCCAGGTGCCGTCGGGGGCGGCGATGAATCCGTCGAGGCTCGAGGCCACGTAGTAGACGAGCTTTCGCATGCCGGATCTCCTAACCACTACTGGTGTAGTGGTCAAAGCTACCGCTAGCCTCCGGTCGTGGCAAGAAATCCGGAACGGCGCCGGCGGCTGGCCGACGCGGGCCTGCGGGTGCTGGCGCAGGCGGGCGCGCGCGGGCTCACCCACCGAGCGGTCGACACCGAGGCGGCAGTGCCGAACGGCACGACGTCGAACTACTTCCGCTCGCGGGACGCGCTGCTCGGCGCGCTGGGCGAACGGATCATCGAACGGTTCGCGCCCGATCCGGCCGTACTGGAAAAGCTCTCCGGGGGTGGGCTCGTCGGCTATCTGCGCTACATCCTGGAGCGCACGACGGCGCAACCCGACCTGACCCGCGCCCTGATCGAGCTGCGCCTGGAGGCCGCCCGCAGCCCCGGCCTGGCCGAGATCCTCGGTGCCACGCTGCGCAACGGCTACCGCGACGACGTCGCCTTCCACGGGACGACCGACCTGCCCGGCGGGGCGACCGAGATCGCCCTGCTGCATTACGCGATGGACGGCCTGCTGCTCGACATGCTGACCACCTCGATCGACGCCGACCTGACCCCCGACCAGGCCCTGACCGCCTTCGTCGACCGCCTGGTCAGCTGAGCGCGTCGACCGTCATTCAGGTGGACGTCAGGACGACGGTGGTCAGCTCGCGCCCTTCCGCGTCGTTGGCCGTGACGACCGGCGGGTCGGGAGCAGACCAGACCACCACCAGGCGCCCATGCGCCGGCACGACGAGCTCGCGGGCGCCGACCCGGATGGAGGCGACCTCCCGACCGGCCAGGATCTGCGCGGAGCTGACCCAGGACGACCCGTGGCTGACTCCGGCGCCGCCCTCGATCTCGAGCTCATCGGGCGCCAGCGCGACCCGGGCCGCCAGGAACGCGTCGGTCGACCACGGCTCGCCGGTCTCCCCGCCGCCACCACCGAGCACCCGCCACAAACCGTCAGCGCCGCGGACCAGCAGGTGGGTGTCGTCCGAGTAGGACGAGACCCCGCGGCGCAGGAACCGGGTCGCGGCCAGATTCCCGTCGACGTCGACCGCCAGCGGCGCGAAGCGGTGGCGCCGGCTCAGACCGACCGGACGGCTCGGCAACCCCTCCGCGATCAGCTTGCGGCTCTCGGCCTCGTAGTCGTACGCCATCTGTGGAAGATATGCCCCGGCGGGTGTCGCCGGAGACATGTATCTCGGGCCTGTGCCGCCCGCGTGCTGGCTCGCGTACCGATGCCGCACCCCGGGCCGAGGGCTCCGCCCGGGCGGAGCCCTCGGCGCCCGGGCAAGCCAAAGAAGTGGCGGCTCGTCGCGGTTCTCCTGGTCAGCGGCACGGTGTGATCGGAAACGCCGAACGGCGGCCACCGCCGGCTCGAAGCCGTCAGTGACCGCCGCTCGGCGTCAGCACAGGTCAGACGTTGTAGTACATCTCGAACTCGTGCGGGGTGGGGCGCAGGCGAACGGGGTCGATCTCGTTCGTGCGCTTCCAGTCGATCCAGGTCGAGATCAGGTCGTCGGTGAAGACGCCACCGGCGGTCAGGAACTCGTGGTCGCTCTCCAGCGACAGCAGCACGGCGTCGAGCGAGCCCGGCACCTGCTTGACGCTGCCCCACTCCTCGGGCGGCAGGTCGTACAGGTCCTTGTCGATCGGGGCCGGGGGCTCGATCTTGTTCTTGATGCCGTCGAGGCCGGCCATCAGCTGAGCCGAGAAGGCCAGGTACGGGTTGCTCGACGGGTCGGGCACGCGGAACTCGACGCGCTTCGCCTTGGGGTTGCTGCCCGTGACCGGGATGCGGGTGCAGGCGGAACGGTTGCGCTGCGAGTAGACCAGGTTGACCGGGGCCTCGTAGCCGGGCACCAGACGACGGTACGAGTTGACCGTCGGGTTGGTGAACGCCAGCAGCGACGGCGCGTGGTGCAGCAGGCCACCGATGTACCACCGGGCCGTGTCGGACAGGCCGGCGTAACCGGTCTCGTCGTAGAACAGCGGCTCGCCGTTCATCCACAGGCTCTGGTGGGTGTGCATGCCCGAGCCGTTGTCGCCGAAGAGCGGCTTCGGCATGAAGGTCGCCGTCTTGCCGTTCTCCCAGGCAGTGTTCTTGATGATGTACTTGAACATCTGCATCTGGTCGCCGGCGTGCAGCAGGGTCGAGAACTTGTAGTTGATCTCGCCCTGGCCCGCGGTGCCGACCTCGTGGTGCGAGCGCTCGACGGTGAAGCCGGCGTCGATCAGGCGGCGCACCATGGAGTCGCGCAGGTCGCTGTAGTGGTCGAGCGGCGAGACGGGGAAGTAACCGCCCTTGTACGCGGTCTTGTAGCCGCGGTTGCCGCCCTCCTCCTCCTTGCCGGAGTTCCAGGCGCCTTCGATCGAGTCGATGTGGTAGAACGCCTCGTTGGCGCTGGTGGAGTGGCGGATCGAGTCGAAAATGTAGAACTCCGCCTCGGCGCCGAAGTAGGCGGTGTCGGCGATGCCGCTGGAGGCCAGGTAGGTCTCCGCCTTCTTCGCGACGTTCCGCGGGTCACGGGAGTAGGCCTCACGCGTGAACGGGTCGTGGATGAAGAAGTTCAGGGCGATCGTCTTCTGGATCCGGAACGGGTCGATGAAGGCCGTGGTCACGTCCGGCAGCAGCATCATGTCGGATTCGTGGATGGCCTGGAACCCGCGGATCGACGAACCGTCGAAGGCGAGACCGTCGGTGACGACGCTGTCGTCGAACGACTCGACCGGCATGTTGAAGTGCTGCATCACACCGGGCAGGTCACAGAACCGCACGTCGACGAACTTGACGTCCTCGTCTTTGAGGTATCGCAGCAATTCCTCGGGATTGGCGAACAACACGTCCTCCTGGCACAGGATTTCGATACCGGGGCGGCAGGACTCCGCCGCATGGCAAGGCTGCTCGCGACGCTAGGGGGCGGGAGTTGCTCAGGCGTATCCCTATTGTTTCCGTCGTGTTACGGAGTCTGTGATTAAGCAGGACATCTGCACGCCGCGAACAAAGCGAGGCTACCGTGCGGGCGGCCGCCGTGCGCCCGGTCGCGGAAACCTCCCCCGCTACGCTGGAGGCATGGCGAAAGCAGCTGGTCCCGATGGGGCGGTCGACCTCACCACGACCCGGACGGCGTCGTTCGGCCGGCGGCTCGGCGCGCTGGCCATCGACTGGGCCATCGCGACCGTCATCGCCAGCCTGCTGGTCGACGATCTGCGGGCCAACCCGTGGCCCCAGCTCGGCATCTTCGTGCTGGCCCACGCGTTCTTCGTCGGCCTCTTCGGACAGACGGCCGGCATGGCCCTGGCCCGCATCCGCTGCATCTCCATCGTGGACGGCGGCGCCATCGGCCTGCCCCGAGCTCTCGTCCGGGGCGTGTTGATCGCCCTGGTCATCCCCCCGATGATCAACGACGGCGACGGCCGGGGCCTGCACGACCGCGCGGCCCGATCGGTGATGGTCCAGTAAAACCGAAAGACCCCTCCCGCCGTACGGCGTGGGAAGGGTCTTTCCGGGCGTTCTCAGCGCGGGCGCTGCTGGCGGATGCCCTTGTTGGGGCGCATGTTCTTGGGGACGGCGCCCTTCGGCATCTGCGGCCGGGCCATCAGCGCGCCGAGGCGCTTGTCGAGCGAGTTGACGTCCTTACCGGTGAGGTTTCGCGGCAGGCGCATCATCGTCGAGCGCAGTTTGCGCACCGGAAGCTGGCCCTCCTCGGTGCCGATCACGTAGTCGTAGAGCGGCGCGCTGCCGATGACCTTGGCCAGGCGGCGCTTTTCCTGGCCGAGCAGGCCGCGGACGCGCTGCGCGTTGCCCTCGGCCAGCAGGATCACGCCGGGCCGGCCGACCACCACGTGCACCATGTCGAACTGGGTGGTCGAGACGGCCGCCGGGCGGACCCGCCAGTCACCCCGCATGTTTTCCATCAGCGAGGCGGCGGCGCCGGGCTGGCCCTCGGCCGCGTTCATCATCGCGGCGTTCGACCGCAGGTTGAGCACGATGACGGCGGCCAGCAGCGTGACCATGATGCCGATCGGCAGATAGATCCAGCCGGCGCCGATCAGGATCAGGAGAACGGTCAGCGCGAGCGGGATCAGGACCGCCGCTGCGAGCAGCGGAACGAACCATTTGTCCTGCTTCGCCGTGAACGAGAACACCTGGCCGATCTGCTTCAGGCGCTCGCCGAACGACACCTTCTCCTGAGGTTTTGCCATAACCCAGAAGTGTAGTGGTCGGCCGCCGCCTCCTTACCCCCGCACCCGGCGCTCGGCGGCGGGAGTAAGGAGGCCGGCGGGGCCGAAATGAGGCTGCTGCCCCATGCCCGGCGGGGACCTTCCGGCGAAAAGTCGAGGACATCAGCAACGACCCACCGCCGGAGGAGTTCCGATGTTCCCTACAACGACCCGCACACCATGCTCGAGCTGCACCACCGGCACGCCGCCGAGCTGGCTCACCAGGCCGCATCGCTCCGCCAGGCGCGGGAGGCCGGCGCCGGCCGGGTACGCCGCTTCGGGCGGTGGCCGCGCCGCCGCCCGGCCTGCGGCGTCGCGCCCGCATGAGCGGCCCCGGAAGCGGACGGTTCAGCGGGAGTGCCCGAGGGCTCCGCCGCATCGTCTTCCGATCGCTTCGGGACGGCGTCTTCCGAGCATTTGGGGACGGCGTCTTCTGGGGGCGAGCGCTTCGGGCCGGCCAAGGCGATCGCCGAAGCCGTCGCGGTTGCCGAAAGCCTGGGCGCCACCCCGCTGATCGAGGCGGCCGACATTCTGTCCCGCCGGCTCGGCATCCGCGCGTCGGCTCCGGCCGCCGACCGCGACGTGCTGCTGACCGCCCGCGAACGCGAGGTTCTGCGCCTGGTCGCGGAGGGCCACAGCAACAGTCGGATCGCCGCCGACCTCTACATCTCACCCAAGACGGCGAGCGTCCATGTCTCCCGCATCATCGCCAAGCTCGAGGTCGCCAACCGGGTCGAGGCCGCAGCCGTGGCCCGCCGCCTCGGCCTGCTCGCCGACTGATCGTCGCCCTGAGGGCATTGGCCCGGCCCGTGTGGGTTCGCCTCGGATGACGACGTCTGTGGCGCGGCGGTCAGGTCGGTCAGTGTTCCGGGCGGGTGGCTCTGATGCCGGGGCGGCAGTGGTAGCAGTGGTAGCGGTTCTCGGAGCTCTTGTACCAGTCGTGGGCGCCTTCATGGACGGCATCCTGTCAGCGGCCACCGACGCCGTCGAGTCGTTTGCGCACCGGGCCTGGCCTCGCCGTCGCGGCCAAGCAGACGGGGTCGAGCGCGCGGAATGTGAGCGGGACGGGCGGGCAGGAGCGGGCGGGGCGAGGCGCGGGGAGCAGGCGCGGCGGGCGGGTTGGTTGGGCGAGGCGGTCGAGGCAGGTCTTGGAGCGGCGTGGGGTTCTGGAAGGCTGGGCGGGTGGAGCGATCAGCTTGGGTGGACATCTCGGAAGTGGTGGCAACCGCTCCGTACCCGGTGGAGGTGTTGCCGGTCGACCCGGTGCGGGCAGCGTCGTGTCTGGAGGACGTGGGCGTCACCACCCGGTCGTGGCTGGGGGCGGTGATCGTCAACAGCGGTGGCCTGGTGATCGATCACGGCTGGCTCCGGGTGCTCGGCGGCGGGCATGCCGGTCTGCCGGATGTGGCGGCTGCGATGGATCCGCGGGTGGCCCGGCTGACGGTGGCGTTCGACGTGATGGGTGGGCAGTTCGTCTGGATGGCAAGCCAGGCCGGGGCGACACCGACCGTGCACTACTTCGGGCCGGAGGATCTCTCCTGGCAGGACCTCGAGCTGGGCTACGGCGACTGGCTGGAGGCGATGCTCTCCGGCGCGGTGACCCGGTTCTACGCGCCGCTGCGGTGGCGGGGCTGGGAAGCCGAGGTGGCCGCCGTCCCGCTCGACCGGGGGATCAGCGCGCTGCCGCCGCCGTGGACAGCGGAGGGCAAAGACCTCTCGACCGTGTCCCGTAAGCCGATCCCGCTGGCCGAACTGGTCGCCGTCCACCAGGAGATCGCGCGCCAGCTCGGCCTCCTGTAGCGGCAGCGGGTCAGGTGGCCTGGCGGAGCAGGAAGCCGGCCATCACGTCCTGGGCTGCCTCGACCATGTTCGTGCCGTTGGCCGTGCGGCAGCCGGCGGCTTCAGCGGCGGCGAGGAGCGGGGTCCGGCCGTGACCGGCGATCACGTCGCCGACGAACGAGGTCACCGGGCCGGGGCCAGCGGAAGCGGGTCGCCGTCGGCCATGCCCGACGGGGTCGCGTTGCTGACCAGGTCGCAGCCGGTGGGGTCGGGCGGGCCGGCGATCACCCGGCCCAGGCCTTGGAGCCGGGCCAGCAGGGTGGCGACACGCGACTCGTCGGGGTCGTGGACGACCAGTTCCCGGACGCCGGCCTCGAGGAGGGCTACGGCGATCGCGCTGCCCGCACCGCCGGCGCCGAGCAGGAGCGACGCGGGCTCCCTCCGGTCGAGCGCCGTGGTCCTGCTGCGCTTTCACGAAGGCCAGGCCGTCGAGCATGTCGCCGTGCCAGGTGCCGTCCGGCTCGCGGCGGAGGATGCTCACGACGCCGAGCAGCCGGGCCCGCGCGGAGGTCGTGGCGCAGTACGCGTACGCGGCGAATTTGTGCGGCATGGTGACGAGGATGCCGTCCACGTTCCGGGCGGCGGTGAGGCCGGCCATGACCGTGGGGAGATCGCCGGCCGGCACTTCCACCGGGACACAGAGGCCATCGTGACCGCGTTTCTCGAGGGTCCGGGTCAGGCGGGCGGGCGACTCGACGTACCGGATGGGGTCGCCGATGATCGGGAACAGCCGGGTTGCGCCGGTGGGTGGCATGGCTCAGCGGGCCGTGGGGGTGGCGGCGGCGTACAGGATGAAGTCGTTGGGGGTGACCTGGGCGGTCAGGTGCCAGCCCAGCGGGGCTACAGCTTGGGCCAGGTCGGTGGGCTGCCAGTAGCGCTTGACGATGTATAACTGGCGGCCGTCGTTCAGGGTGCGTTGCTGGACGTCGTCGGGCAGGACCGCGGTGTGGTGGCTGTCGATCAGGAAGACGCGGCCGCCGGGGCGCAGGGCCGCGGCCACCTTGGCCCAGAACGCCTCGAACCGGTCGGCGGGGACGTGGGACAGCCAGTAGCTGAAGAAGACCAGGTCGAACGAGGCCTCGGGCGGCGTCCAGGCGAAGATGTCGGCCTGCTGGTAGCGCACGTGGGCGCCCAGCTCGCGGGCCCGGTTGAGGTCGAGCACGGCGGGGGAGGCGTCGACGGCCAGCACCGAGCCGGCGTGCCGGGCCAGGTGGCGGGTCCAGAGGCCGGTGCCGCAGGCGAACTCCAGGACGTCGCCGGTGGGGTGGAAGTCGTCCAGGGCCTGCTCGGCCGAGGCGACGTCGGCGAACCAGCGGCTCTCGTCGTCGGGGGCCAGGGCGTACCGGCCCTGGCGGTACCACCACTCGTCGTACTCGCCGGCTCGGGCTTGGTAGTAGGCGCGCTGCTCGTCGAGGAGGCTCATGACGCCGACGGTAAAGGATTGAACGGTCAGCCGGGCTCCCGCAAAGTGCGGATGACGCGAGTGAGCAGGATGCCACCGCCGCCGATGAGCAGGATGCCGAAACCGATGGCGATCATGCTGCCGGTGCTCATGCCGCCCCGGGATCTGGCCGGTGCGGCGGCGGCCGTGGTGGTGGCCGGGGTCCCGAAGACGGCGACGGGGGCGTCGGTGGTGGGCAGCGCGGCGCCCGCGCTGGGCGGTGCTGCGGGCGGGAGCGCCGCGGCCGGGGACTGGGACGGGACGAGGACGGCGGCGGGGGCGGTGGTGGTCGTCCCGGGGGCGGCGGAGGTGCAGCCCGTGGCGGGGGCGCGCCACCCTCCGACGTACGTCGTGAAGCTGCTGGCCCGGATCGTCAGCGTGCCGCCGGTGGGGCCGGGCACGGTGGTCGAGCGGCCGGCGCCCAGCCGGGTGAGGCGGCCGCCGATCAGGAACGTGGCGCCGACGTTGGCGTTCTCGCCGTTGGCCAGGGTGGCGGTGTAGGAGCCGTCGCAGGCGCTGGTGAAGGTGACCCGGGGAGCGGGGGCGCACTCGGTGGAGCCGCCGCGGTAGTGGGCCGGGCCGCCGGCCGAGCGGCTGCCGGTGGCGCCGAGCGTCTTGTCGCCGTACGGGTTGCCGGTGTCGGTGACCTCGGTGAGCAGGCCGGTGCCGATGATCGCGTCGACCTGGGCGTAGCAGGGCGGCACGGTGACGGTCAGGGTCACGCTGCGGTCGGTGGCCTTGATCGTGTCGCGGGCGGTGGCATAGACGAACTGGCCCGAGCCGGTGCCCGCGGTGTACGAGATCAGCGCGAACGACTGCGTCTGGCCGGCGCACAGGGGGCGTACGGCGGTGATCGTGGCCCGGCCCGCGGCTCCGTCGAACGAGTGTCGGTAGGTAGCGGCGGAGGCGCTGGTGCACGCTTCAGCGGCGAAGGCAGCGGCGGCCGGGGCGGCGAACGGCATCGCGAAGAGCACCGCGAGCAGGGCCATGGATCGGCGCATTGTCTGTCGACCTCCACGTCGTGACGGCGTTCCCTCGATTCACAGCATCGGCCGACTTGTCCGACATGCTGAGGAAAGGCCGTGCACGAGTGGCGGAAGAGACGGGTGGGGCAGCGGGAAGGTCAGCCGCGGGCTTCGAGAGCCTGCTTGTAGAGGCGGCCCGCGCGGTAGGACGACCGCACCAGCGGCCCGCTCATCACGCCCGCGAAGCCGATCTGCTCGGCCTCCTCGCGGAGCTCGACGAACTCTTCCGGCTTGACCCAGCGCTCGACCGGGTGGTGGCGCGGGGTCGGCCGCAGGTATTGCGTGATGGTGATCAGCTCGCAGCCCGCGTCGTGCAGGTCGCGCAGAGCCTGGGAGATCTCGGCCCGCTCCTCGCCCATGCCCAGGATCAGGTTGCTCTTGGTCACCAGGTCGGCCGCGCGGGCCTGGGTGATGACGTCGAGCGAGCGCTCGTAGCGGAAGCCGGGCCGGATGCGCTTGAAGATGCGCGGCACGGTCTCGACGTTGTGCGCGAGCACCTCGGGCGTCGCGCCGAATACCTCGGCCAGCTGCTCGGGCTCGGCGTTGAAGTCGGGGATCAGCAGCTCGACGCCGCAGCCCGGCTGGAGCTTGTGGATCTGGCGGACGGTCTCGGCGTAGAGCCAGGCGCCGCCGTCGGGCAGGTCGTCGCGGGCCACGCCGGTGACGGTCGCGTACTTGAGGCCCATCGTCGCGACGGACTCGCCGACCCGGCGGGGCTCGTCGGCGTCGAACTCGGCCGGCTTGCCCGTGTCGATCTGGCAGAAGTCACAGCGCCGCGTGCACTGGTCGCCGCCGATGAGGAAGGTGGCCTCGCGGTCTTCCCAGCACTCGTAGATGTTGGGACACCCGGCCTCCTGGCAGACCGTGTGCAGGCCTTCCTTCTGCACGAGCCCACGCATCTGGGTGTATTCCGGGCCCATCTTGGCTTTGACCTTGATCCACGGAGGCTTCCGCTCGATGGGAGTTTCGGCGTTGCGCGCTTCGATGCGCAGCATGCGGCGGCCCTCGGGAGCAATAGTCACAGCCCCGAGATTACGCCTGAATAGGCCCATGCCTAGATAGGGGCGACGAGGCTCACGTGAAGCACCGTGTGACCGCCCTCACATCAACCGGTTAATAATCGTTTTCCACCCCGGTAGTCCGCTGTTAACGTCGTCGGACGGCAGTGAGGGAACCGAGTAACGCCCCGATCGCCGGCCGAGAGAGCCATCGGCAGCTGTGATGGTGGCCCGTGCGCCGGGGCGCGAAGACACTCCTGAGCCGAGCACGACAAGAGGCGCCTCGTGCCGAGGCGTAAAGGTGTGGTGGCACCGCGAGGATCCCGCTCGCCCACACCTCCCTGGGGCCGCGTTGCAGCATCCCGAGGAGGTCCCCGCCATGCAACGCATCCTCTCCACCCAGCTCACGGCGCACGTCCACGAGACCGTGACGATCGCCGGCTGGATCCACCGCCGCCGCCTGCTCAAGTCGGTGGCCTTCCTGATCGTCCGCGACGCCGAGGGGCTCACCCAGGTCGTCGTCACCTCGCCGGAGGCCCGGGCGCAGCTCGAGGAGCTCGCTGAAGAGAGCGTGCTCGAGGTCGTCGCCACGGTCACGCCCAACGAGCAGGCCCCCGGCGGCGTCGAGCTGACCGGGCCGAAGGTCCGCGTGCTGTCCGCCGTGGACGGTCCGCTGCCGTTCGAGCTGCACCGGCCGGTGCTCGGCGCGACCCTGCCGACCCAGCTCGACCACGCGGCCCTGGCGCTGCGGCACCCGGCCCGGCGGTCGGCGCTGCGCATCTCGGCCGCGGCGACGGCCGGCTTCCGGGCGGCGCTGAGCGAGCAGCGGTTCGTCGAGATCCAGACGCCGAAGATCGTGGCCTCGGCCACCGAGTCCGGGGCGAACGTCTTCAAACTCGACTACTTCGGGCGTACGGCCTATCTCGCGCAATCGCCGCAGTTCTACAAGCAGCTGATGGTCGGCGTCTTCGAGCGGGTCTTCGAGGTCGGGCCGGTCTTCCGCGCCGAGCCCAGCGACACGGCGCGGCATCTGTCGCAGTACACGTCGCTCGACGCCGAGATGGGCTTCATCGACGACCACCGGGACGTCATGGCGGCGCTGACCCGGACGCTGTCCGTGATGATGGCCGCCGTGACGCCCTATCTGCAGGCCCCGAGTGTGCCGTCGGAGATCCCCGCCGTGCATTTCAGCGAGGCCCTGCGGATAGCGGGCGCACCCGCCGACGAACCCGACCTGGCGCCCGCTCACGAGCGGGCGCTGGGCGAATGGGCGCTGCGCGAGCACGGCTCGGACTTCGTCTACATCACCGGCTACCCGATGCGGAAGCGGCCGTTCTACACCCACCCCGACCCGGCCGACCCGGCGTACTCGAACGGCTTCGACCTGCTCTTCCGCGGCCTCGAGATCGTCACCGGGGGCCAGCGTTTGCACCGATACCCGGACTATGTGGACGCGCTCACCCGGGCCGGCGAGCCCCTGGAGCCGTACGCGGGCTATCTCGACGGCTTCCGCTACGGAATGCCACCCCACGGCGGCTGGGCCATCGGCCTGGAACGCTTCGTCGCGCGCCTGACCGAAACCGCCAACGTGCGCGAGGTGACCGCCTTCCCCCGGGACCTGCACCGAACAACCCCATAACCCCCGACGTACGCCCCCTCGGGCGCGACAAACCCCCGAGGGGTTCACGCCGCCGGCGCTGCTTTCCCCGCCGCGCCGGCGGCGACCGCGCCGTAGAGTCCGTGCCGTGCTGATCGATCTCGACGTCGTGCCTGATCGGGAGGGGCCGGCCCGGAAGAAGACCACGAGACCGATCCGGTACGCCGGCCTCGCGCTCACCGTGCTGCTCCTGGCCCTGACCGGCGGCGCCGTGGAGCGCTCGCACGACCCCGGCGTCGCCTCGGTGCTCACCCTCGACGCCCAGGGTGTGCTGGCCAGCCTGCTGACCGCCGACACGCTCTACACCCTGCGCGGCGGCGGCGCGACCAGGCTCGAGGCCGAACCGCTGACGCCGGACGGGCCGCGCTTCTCGGAGCCCACCCCGGACGGCCGCGATCTGACCCTGGCCGGCGAGACGCTGATCGTGTCCGGCGGCGACTCCGGCCGGACGACTTTCGTGGACGCGCGCTCGGGCCAGGTGCGCTGGCAGCTCGGCGACTCCGGGTACGCGAAGGTGCTCGGCAGCAAGGTCGCCGAGTGGCTCCCCGAGCGCCGCACCGTCCGGACGTGGGATCTGGCCACCGGCGACGCGCTCTGGGCCCGGCCCGCGTCGGAGTACACGGCCGACGAGACGTACGTGGTCGCGCTGGACGAGCGCGGCGGCGCCAGCGTCTACGCCACGGGCACCGGGCGTCTGGTGGCGGCCGTACGCGATCTCGGACTGCCCGGCGGGAGCACCGGCACCGTGCCGGCCGCGGCGCTCGTCGACGGCCGGCTGATCGCGTACGGCGAGAATTATGTCGCCGCCTTCCGTCCCGAGGGCCTGTCCCGGCTCTGGCTGACCCGCGGCTCGACGCCGTGGAACCTGGGTGGATGCGGCCCCGGGCTGCTCTGCGGCACCGATCCGGCGGCGGGCCTGACCGTGCTCGACGCCGCCACCGGGGCCGTCCGCTGGAACGGGCCGGACTGGGTGGGCCTCAGCGGCGCCGGGGTCGCCTTCGAACAAGGCGGCCGGGCGGCCCGGGTCGACATCGCGACCGGCCGCGTCGAGCAGGAGTTCGGGTCGGGCCAGCCGGTCGGCGAGCTGATGCTCTACCCCGATCAGGAGCACACGACCGTACGCCGGCAGCGGGACGGCCGCGTGCTCGGCGCCGTGCCCCGGGTGACGCCGAACGCCTGCAGCGCGACCGGCGACTTCCTGTCCTGCCAGACCTACGACGCCAAGCTCCAGGTCTGGCGAATCCCCAGCTAAGGCTAGAGTCCTGATCGTGGTCATCGACCTCGATGTGGCGCCGGTTCGTCCGGTTTCGGTGCGCGTCTCCGGGCGTCTCCGGTTCGGGGCGATCGTGGTCGCCGCGCTGGTTCTCGCCGTGGCCGGTGGCGCCGCGCCGGTCGCCCGGCTGCGCGGGCCGGTGCTGACGCTCGGCGATCCGGGTCTGGTCACCAGCCTGCTGACCGCCGAGGCGCTCTACACCGTGCGGACCGGCGACGGTGACACCACCACGATCGAAGCCCACCCGCTCGTCCCGCACGGGCCGGGCTGGACGGCCGAGGCCGAGGGCGGCGCCCGTCCGGGGCTCACCGAGGAGGGCTCGACGCTGGTCCTCGAGGCGAGCGACGCCGGCGTGACGACGTTCCTGGACGCCCGCACCGGCCGGGTCCGCTGGTCGCTGCCGGACCGCGGCGCCGTCCGGGTGTTCGGCGACCGGGTCGCCGACTGGCGGCGGGACTCGGGCCGGATGCTGATCCGGGAGCTGGCCACCGGCGCCGTGCTGTGGTCGCGACCGGCGGCCGCCTTCACCGGCGACGACAACCACGTGGTGATCGTCGACGAGAAGGGCGGGGCCGCGGTCTACGCGGCCGCCGACGGCCGCGAGGTGACCGCCCGGCCCGGCGTCGACCTGCGCCGGACGGTCGACTTCCCGGCGCCGTACGCGGCCGCGCTGATCGAGGGGGAGCGGCTGTTCGTCTTCGGCGACGACCACATCGCCGGGTTCCGGCTGGCCGACCTGACCCGGCTCTGGCTCGTCCCGGTCGCGTCGCCGTTCGCCGTCGGGAGCTGCGGCGACGACCTGCTCTGCACCGTCGCCGGAAGCGCCGGCCTGACCGTGCTCGACGCCGGAACCGGAGCGGTGCGCTGGACCGGCCCGCAGTGGCGCCGCGTCGAGGGCGCGATCCTCAGCGAGGAGGACGGCCACTCGGCCCGGGTCGATCTCGCCACCGGCCGGGTCGAGCGCGATTTCGGGCGGGGCAGCCCGGTCGGCGACCTGATGCTCTACGCCGAGGGGCGCACGCTGGTGCTCGGCCAGACGGACGGCCGCGTGCTCGCCGCGCTGCCCGGCATCACCCCGGGCAGCTGCCGGGCGGCCGGCGACCACCTCGCCTGCCGGCGCCCCGACGGCTCGATCGCCGTGTGGCGGGTGCCCCAGCGCATGCCCTAGGAGAGCACGGCGATCGTCATGCCGATCACGATCACCAGCGGGATGATCGTGGTGCAGACCAGGATGACCCAGGCGACGGGGTGCCCGAAGTTGAGCGACACCCCGCCCCCGCGCTTGGGCACGAAGACGCGCTTGTCGGCCGGGTCGCGGAAAAGAAGAGGCATCAGAGCAGGGTAGTGAGGTGTCTCTCGACCACCGGCAGCACCTCGGCCACGGTCACATCCCGGCCGAGCTCGGCGCTCAGCGAGGTGACCCCCGCGTCGCGGATGCCGCACGGCGTGAACCGGTCGAAGTTGGCCAGGTCGCAGTCGCTGTTGATGGCGAAGCCGTGCTGGGTCACGCCGCGCGCGACCCGGATGCCGATCGCCGCGATCTTGCGGTCGGGGCCGCGGTCGTCAGCCAGGACCCAGGCGCCGCTGCGGCCGGCGATCTCGGAGCGGGCCGCGGTCACGCCGAACTCGGCGCAGACGTCGATCAGCATCTGCTCGGTGCGCCGGACGTAGGCCACCACGTCGATCGGGTCGGGCAGCCGCAGGATGGGGTAACCCACCAGCTGGCCCGGGCCGTGCCAGGTGATTTTGCCGCCGCGGTCGACGTCGACCACCGGGGTGCCGTCGATCGGCAGGTCGGCGGGCTCGGTGCGCTTGCCCGCCGTGAGCACGCTGGGGTGCTCCAGCAGCAGGACGGTGTCGGGCTGGGTGCCGGCCACCACGGCCTCGTGCAGGCGCCGCTGCTCGTCCCAGGCCTCGCGATAGTCGACCAGGCCGGGCTTCAGCACAGTGAGCGTGGAAGTTGTCACGAGGACCACGGTAACTCTCTCCTCACCGGTCGACCGGATCCACTCCGGGACGGATGCGCCACACCAGGACGTCGTTCACGCGCTCTGGTTCGCCGAGCAGATCGGTCGCGGTGATCTCGAGGGCCGAGCGGAACAGCGGGCCCTCGGGACCGGTGATCTCGTCCGGCAGGAAGAGCGCCTGCACGTTCCAGCGCTGGAAGTCGGCCCGCGCGGTGGCCCGGTCGGCGTTGTCCAGCCCGGCCAGGTAGCCGTAGAGGGCCGCGCGCAGGAACAGCCAGTCGGTGGCCCGGGGCAGCGCGCCGATCCGGCCCGGCCCCTTGGCCCCCTCGGCGTCGGGGCCGAGGAAGTAGCCGTCGGGGATGCGGAACTCCTGGCCGCCGCGCGCCATCGTGTAGGCCTGCCAGCGCTGGCCGTCGGCGGCCACGTTGAGCGCGAACGGCAGCGCGCTGATGACGCCGCCGTCGGGCACGTACTTCTCCCAGGTGCCGTCGGCGATGAACTTCGGCTCGGGCGCGCGGTGCCGGTAATGCAGCGGCAGCGGGAAGATCGGCAGCAGCGCCACCACGAGCGCCATCGCGAAGAACGGGCGGACCGGGCGGGTGAGTGCGTGATCGGTGGCCATCGCCAGGATCACCCCGAACACGCCCACCAGCACCAGGGCGAACCGGGCGGGCAGGGCCGCGTCGAACAGCGGCAGGTGCTGCAGCAGGGCGTACAGCAGGGGAATATCGGTCTCCTGCCCGGCCAGCCGCAGCCGGGGGCCGAGCGACACGAGCAGGAACAGGCCGCCGGTGACCATCAGGGCCCGCAGGGTCGCGCGGCGCCGGTCGTCCGCGTGACGGTAGAGCATCAGCAGCGACGCGATGACCAGCAGCATCAGCGGCAGGCCGAAGAAGCTCGTCTCCTCGGTCGGGTTGGCCGCGTAGTCGTTGCTCAGCCCGGCCCAGCTGGCCAGCGAGCGGTCGCTGAACGAGAAGTACGAGATCAGGTCCTCGGAGTAGTGGCGCTGGTTGAAGCCCGTACCGGCGAAGGTCTGTGGCCCGGCGAAATGCATGTAGAGCGGGTACGCCAGCAGCGCGCCCGCCACCACCGCGGTGACCCCCAGCCCGGCCAGGAATTTCGGCAGCGCGGCCCGCGCCTCGGCCCGGTTGACCGGCGACAGCGCCCAGACGATGACGAACGTCCCGCCGGCCAGCGCCGTGAAGAACAGGCCCTCGGCCGCGATCGAGAAGCCGACCGCCAGCACCACGCCCAGGATCAGCCCGTGCCGCAGCCAGCGGCGGGTCTCGCGCATCTTGAGCAGCCGCCACAGCACCAGCGGCGCTATCCAGCCCGACGTCCAGTTGAGGTGGCCGTTGGCGTGCGCGATGAAGCCCGGCGCGAAGCCGCAGAACAGCCCGGCCAGCGCGGCCGCGGCCCGGTTGCGGGTGACCCAGGTGCCGAGGAACAGATACCACGCGAAGGCCGAGCCGGCCAGGTTGAGCGTGAGGATGGTGAGGAAGGTGATCGGCGGGCCGGCCAGCATGGTGAGCGGCGCGAAGAGGATCGCGTACACCGTGATCGACGTGTTGGCGGCCAGGTTGACGCCGTCCGGCACGTTCATCAGGTCGGTGAAGAACGGGTCACCGCCGTGGTGCAGCAGATGCACGCCGTACGCCAGCACCCACTCGAAGAACGCCTGGTCACCCACGTTGTCGGCGACCGCGTGCTGGAACGGGTCCTGCCACAGGCGGCTGATCACGTACCAGCCGAGGGCGAGGGCGGCGAGCGCGACGAACAGATGCGAGCGCCACCGCCGGGTCGCCGCGCGGGCGTCGGGCGGTGCCGGCTGATCGGCCGCGGACGTGGTGGTGGGAACGGCGATGGACATCAGGCGCAGGTTAGCAAGCCTGCGCCGACCGTCAGCGCGATGCCGCCGCTTCCTGGCCGGTCGCCGCGTGCAGGGCGCCTTCGATGGTCGGGTGGGTCCACTGGAATCCGGCTCGTTGCAGCACGGCCGGGACGACCTTGACGCTGTTGAGCATCTCACCGGCCAGCTCGCCGAGCACCACGTGCAGAGCCGGGCCGGGGACGGCCAGCAGGGCCGGACGGTGCACGGCGGCGGCGAGTGCCTTGGTGAACTGGGCGTTGGTGGCCGGTTCGCGCCCGACGATGTTGACCGGGCCGGCGATGTCCTCGCGCTCGAGCAGGAAGTCGACCGCGCCCAGCCAGTCGGGCAGGCCCGACCACGGCATCCACTGCTTGCCGTTGCCGAGCTTGGCCCCGCCGCCGAGCTTGAACAGCGGCAGCAGCGGCTTGAGCAGGCTGTCCAGGTTGAGACCGGTGCGCAGCAGCACGACGCGGGTGCCGGCGTCCTCGGCGGGCCGGGCCGCCGCCTCCCAGACCCGGCACAGGTCGGCCAGGAACGTGGAGCCGGCCGACGTCTCCTCGGTGACCGGGGTGTCGCCGGTGTCGCCGTACCACCCGACGGCCGAGCCCTGCAGCAGCGTGCGCGGGCGGTCGGCCTCGGGCAGCTTGGCGATGGCCCGGGCGATCGTGCCGGTGGTGTCGACCCGGCTCGAGCGCAGCTCGCTCTTGTACCGGGCGGTCCAGCGCTTGCCGCCGACGTTCGCGCCGGACAGGTTGATCACCGCGTCCGCCGCGGCGACCACGTGCGGGTCGAGCTGACCCTGCGAGGGCTGCCAGGTGGCCTCGTCGGGCGCCTGGGCCGGGCGGCGCACCAGGCTGGTCACCTCGTGGCCGTTGGCGCGCAGCCGCTCGACGAGACGCGTGCCGAGGAAGCCGGACGCGCCGGAGATCAGGATCCGCATGAACCCATCATGCCCCGAATCGAACTCGTTCAAAACGAAGGGAGCGCACCGGCGAACCGGTGCGCTCCCTGACTGCTGTGTTCGTTACGCCAGCCCGAGGTCGCCCTCGAAGTGGCCGCCCTCGAGGCGGTCCTTCAACGTGACCAGGAAACGGGCCGCGTCGGCGCCGTCCACGATCCGGTGGTCGTAGCTGAGCGCCAGGTAGACCATCGAGCGCGGCACGATGATCTCGCCCAGCTCGGGGTCGGTGATGACCACGGCCCGCTTGACCACCGCGCCGGTGCCGAGGATGCCAACCTGCGGCTGGTTGATGATCGGGGTGTCGAAGAGCGCGCCCCGGCTGCCCGTGTTGGTCAGCGTGAACGTGCCGCCCGAGATCTCGTCCGGCCCGATCTTGTTGTTCCGGGTGCGGTCGGCGACGTCGGCGATCCGCTTGGCCAGACCGGCCAGGTTGAGGTCGCCCGCGTCCTTGATCACCGGGACGATGAGGCCCTTCGGCGTGTCGACGGCCATGCCCAGGTGCTCGGCGTCGTGATAGGTGACCGTGCCGGCCTCCTGATCGATCGACGAGTTGACCACCGGGTGCTGGCGCAGCGCCTCGACGGCGGCCAGCGCGAAGAACGGCAGGTAGCTGAGCTTGACGCCGTTCTTGGCCAGGAAGTCGGCCTTCGCCCGGTTCCGCAGCTGGGCGATCTTGGTGACGTCGACCTCGACGACCGTGGTGAGCTGCGCCGAGACCTGCAGCGACTCGACCATGCGACGGGCGATCGTCGCGCGGGTGCGGGTCAGTTTCTCGGTGCGGCCCCGCAGCGGGCTCGGCGCCGGCTTTGGTGCGGCGGCGGGCTTGGCCGCGGCCGGGGCAGCGGGCTGCTCCGGGGCGGGCGCGGCCTTGGCCGCCGCGGCCTTGTCGGCCGCGTCGATGACGTCCTGCTTGCGGATGCGGCCGCCGACACCGGTGCCGGACAGCGCCGACAGGTCGACGCCCTTCTCGGCGGCGAGCTTGCGCACCAGCGGCGTGACGTAACCCGCGTCGCCGGCGCCGTTGGCGTCGGCCGTCTCGACCCGCGGCTGCGACGCCGACGGCGGCTCGGCGTTGCGCTCGGCCGCCTCCGGGTCCTTGGACGTCTCGGCCTCGACGGACGGGTTGGCGTACGACTCGCCGGCCGGCGCCAGGTTCGGAGCCGGGGCCTCGTCGATCTTCGGAGCGGGGGCCGGGGCCTGCTGCTCCTGCTTCGGGGCCGGAGCTTCCTGCTCCTGCTTCGGGGGAGCGGCCTGCTGCGGCGCCGGGGCCGGCTTTTCCTCCGCGGGGGCCGGAGCGGCACCCTCGGCGCCGACGATCGCCAGGTCGGCGCCGACGTCGGCGGTCTCGTCCTCCTGCACCTTGATCTCGAGCAGCGTGCCCGCGACCGGCGAGGGGATCTCGGTGTCGACCTTGTCGGTGGAGACCTCGAGCAGCGGCTCGTCGACCTCGACCGTGTCGCCGACCTGCTTGAGCCAGCGGGTGACGGTGCCCTCGGTGACGCTCTCGCCGAGCGCCGGCATCTTCACCGCGGTGCCCTGCGACTTAGCGGCCGGGGCCGAGGTCTGCGGGGCGGGCGCCTCCTCCTCGACCGGCTTCTCGGTCGACGGGGTGGTGGGCGCCGCGGGCTCGGGCTCAGGCTCGGCCTGGGCCTCCTGGGCCGGGGCGGGCGCGCTGGAGCCCGCGTCCTCGCCGTCGCCGGCGATGACCGCGAGCTCGCTGCCGACGTCGGCCGTCTCGTCCTCGCCGACGACGATGCGGGTGAGCACACCCGCGGCCGGCGAGGGGATCTCGGTGTCGACCTTGTCGGTGGAGACCTCGAGCAGCGGCTCGTCGGCCTCCACCCGCTCGCCCTCCTGCTTGAGCCAGCGAGTGACGGTGCCTTCGGTGACGCTCTCACCCAGCCGCGGCATGGTGACCGATACCGGCATGTCTCAGAACTCCTTAACCGCTTGAACGACGGGGATCAGCTGTGTGCGTGCAGGGGCTTGCCGGCCAGGGCGAGGAACGCCTCGCCGAGCGCCTCGTTCTGCGTCGGGTGGGCGTGCACCAGCTGGGCGACCTCTTCCGGGAAAGCTTCCCAGTTGTAGATCAGCTGGGCCTCGCCGACCAGCTCGCTCATCCGCGCGCCGACCATGTGCACGCCCAGGACCGGACCGTCGTTGAGCCGCACGAGCTTGATGAAACCGGCGGTCTTGAGGATCTGGCTCTTGCCGTTGCCGCCGAGGTTGTAGTTGTACGTCGAGATCTTGTCGTCGCCGTACTGCTCCTTGGCCTTGGCCTCGGTCAGGCCCATCGACGCGACCTCGGGGTCGGAGTAGGTGACCCGCGGGATGCCCGCCTCGTCGATCGGGGCCGGCTTGAGGCCCGCGATCTCCTCGGCCACGAAGATGCCCTGCTGGAAGCCGCGGTGGGCCAGCTGCAGGCCGGGGACGATGTCGCCGACGGCGTAGATGTTGCCGACGCCGGTGTGCAGGCGCTCGTTGGTGATCACGAAGCCCCGGTCGAGCGTGACGCCCTGCTCCTCGTAGCCCAGGTCCTTGGTCGTCGGGCCGCGGCCGACCGCGACCAGCAGGATCTCGGCCTCGACGGTCTCGCCGCCGGCGATGGTCGCCTTCACACCGTTCTCGGTGCGCTCGACCTTCTCGAACGGCTTGCCGACCTTGAAGTTGATTTTGCGCTTGCGGAACGCGCGCTCGACCTGCTTGGAGATGTCCTCGTCCTCCGCGGCGACGAGCCGGGGGAGGGCCTCGAGGATGGTGACGTCGGCGCCGAACGCCTTCCACACGCTGGCGAACTCGACGCCGATCACGCCGCCGCCCAGCACGATCGCCGAGCTCGGGACGCGGTCGAGCTTGAGTGCGTGCTCGCTGGTGAGGACGTGGGTGCCGTCGATCTCCAGGCCCGGCAGCGACCGCGAGTAGGAGCCGGTGGCCAGGATGATGTTGCGCCCGGTGTAGCGCTGACCGTCGACCTCGACCGTGTCCTTCGCGACGAGCTTGCCGGCGCCGGCCACGATCGTGATCTTGTCTTGCTTGAGCAGGCCCTGCAGGCCCTTGTAGAGACGGGCGACGACGCCGTCCTTGTACGAGTTGACCCCGGCCATGTCGATGCCGACGAGCTCGGCCTTGACACCGAACTGCGCGCTCTCGCGGGTCTGCTCGGCGACCTCGGCCGCGTGCAGCAGCGCCTTGGTCGGGATGCAGCCGCGGTGCAGGCAGGTGCCGCCCAGCTCGGCCTTGTCGATCAGCGCGACGGAGAGGTTGAGCTCGGCCGCACGCAGGGCGGCCGCATAACCACCGCTGCCGGCGCCGAGGATGACGATGTCGAAGGTTCCGCCGTTCGGCTGGCTCACGTTGACTCCAGTGTTCGCGTCGTTGCCATGCGGGTCACACAGTGATTATTCAGGGCGGCGGAGACCGGAGCGTCGAGCCGCGGCTGGTCGTCGGTCAATGTGAGCCCTGAATAACCCTCAATGGAAACGGTCACAGTATGTCCAAGCCATCTTGTCACTTGACGATCCTGTGGATGCAGTCAGGTTCCCCGCGGCGGGCGCGCTCGACGTACTCTTGCCGCAGTTGACGAGAAGGAGTGTGCGGTGGCCTGGTTTCGGCGTCGCCAGGAGTCGCGTGCCGCGGCCGGCCGAGCGGTGGACCGCGCCGATCTTGAATATCTTGCGGAGTTCGTCCGCAGTCGTCGCGGGGTCGAGGCGTTCATCGAACCGCGGACCAACGTGACCGAGACCACGGTGTTGCTCGTGGCACACGACGGCGAGTGGACGCGTCGGCGTACCGAGACTCCCGAGATCGCCCGGCGGTGGGCTCATCAGTTGAGCGTTCCCATCTACGACGTGCGGCTCATGGGCTATCCGCAACGGATGCGTGACTACAACGAGCGGCAGAAGCGCCGCCCAGCCCAGGAAAGCTGACACGGGGGGAGTTTCCGGCCAAAACGACCGAAACCTCCCCCGTACGATGGGTCAGCTCAGGTTGTCGATGGCGGCCAGCAGCGTCCGGATCGGCACGCCCGTCCCGCCCTTGCTCCAGTAACCCGAGGCCTCACCGGTGTGATAACTGGGGCCCGCGATGTCGATGTGCGCCCACTCGACCCCGTCCTCGACGAACTCGCGCAGGAAGACGCCGCCCTGCAGCATGTGCCCGGCCCGGTCGAGGTTCGCGTTGGTCTGCGAGATGTCGGCGATGTCGGACTCCATGCCCTTGCGCACCTCGTCCGGCAGCGGCATCGGCCAGGCCGGCTCGCCCACCTGGTCGCCCGACCTGCGCACCAGCTCGACCGCCGCGTCCGAGCCCATCAGGCCCGCGATCCGCTTGCCGAGCGCGATGACCTGGCCACCGGTCAGGGTCGACGTCTCGAGCAGGTAGTCGGTGCCGTCGGCGCAGGCCCGCGCCATCGCGTCGCCCAGCACCATGCGCCCCTCGGCGTCGGTGTTGTAGACCTCGACCCGCTTGCCGTTGAACATCGTGATGACGTCGCCCGGGCGGTAGGCCGACCCGGACGGCATGTTCTCCGCCATGGCCAGGTAGGCGCTCACCGCGACCGGCGGCTTGAGCGCGGCCACCGCGAGCATGGTGGCGCCGACCGCGGCCGCGCCGGCCATGTCCGACTTCATCTCCCACATGCCCGCGGCGGGCTTGATGCTGATGCCGCCGGTGTCGAACGTGATGCCCTTGCCGACCAGCGCGACCCGCTTGGGCGACTCGACACCCTCGGGCACGTAGCTCAGCTTGACCAGCCGCGGCGGCGCCTCGGAGCCCTGGCCCACGGCCACGATGCCGCCGTAGCCGCCCGCCTTGAGCTCGTCGAAGTCGAGCACCTCGACCTGCAGGCCGGTGCCCTTGGCCGCGGCCACCACGGCGTCCGCGAACTGCGGCGGGCGCAACGAGTTGGGCGGGGTGTTGACCCAGTCGCGGGTCAGCCGCACCGCGCGCGACACGACCTCGGCCCGGGTCACCTCGGCCGCGGCCGCCGCGTCGCTCGCGTCCGGCACGTGCACCTGCAGGGCGGTCACCGGGTCGCGGCGGTTCGGCTGCGGCTTGGTCTTGTAGCCGGCGAACTTGTACGACCCGAGCAGCGCCCCCTCGAGGATCGCCCGCAGCACGCCCGGCGCGTCCTCGTCGTCGGGCAACGGCAGGGCGAGCGCGACGGTGCCGCTGCCGGCCAGCGCGCGCACCGCGGCGCCGGCGCCCCGGCGCACGGTCTCCAGGTCGGGCGCCGAGCCGGACGGCTCGTCGCCGAGGCCGACCGCCACCACCAGGGGCGCGGAGATCGTGCCGAGGGTGGCCAGTTTGGTCACCTCGCCGGGCGCGCCACTCGCGCCGAGCAGCGCCAGCGTCGCGGTGAGCTTGCCGTCGAACGCGGCGGCGATGCTCTCCGCTCCGGCGGCCGGCAACAGGGCGCCACCCTCGTCGGGCTGACTGTGCAGGCCGATGACGATGGCATCGACGGCCAATTCGGCCGGGTCGGTGTCGACCAGGCTGAGGCTGGGCTGGCTCACTCGGGCTCTCCGCGGACATATCGGGGCCGGGCGCCTCTTGGGCCGCTCCGGCTGATCGGGTGGTTCCCCGGCCGACGAGCGCCGGAGGTGGGGTGTCCCCGCGACTCTAACCAAGCTCAAGGTCACGGGTAAGTTGACTCTCATGTCTGCCGACGCCCTTTCTCGATCCCCGTTGCACGAGCGCCATCTCGCCCTCGGTGCGAAGTTCGCCGCCTTCGGGGGCTGGGAGATGCCGCTGGAGTACACGGGCGGCGGCGTGATCAAGGAGCACGCGGCGGTGCGCGAGGCCTCGGGCGTCTTCGATGTGTCGCATCTGGGCAAGGCCCGGGTGACCGGCGTGGGGGCGGCCGCATTCGTCAACGCGAGCCTGACCAACGACCTGGGCCGCATCGCGCCCGGCAAGGCGCAATACACGCTCTGCTGCGCCGAGGGCGGCGGCGTGGTCGACGACCTCATCGCCTACCTGATCTCGGACGACGAGGTCTTCCTGATCCCCAACGCGGCCAACACGGCCGAGGTCGTACGCCGGTTGCAGGCGGCCGCCCCCGAGGGCATCACGGTGACCGACGAGCATCAGGACCACGCCGTCCTGGCCGTGCAGGGTCCGCAGTCGGCCGAGGTGCTGGCCAAGCTGGGCCTGCCCACCGGGCACGACTACATGTCGTTCGAGGTGGCGCCGTTCTCTTCTTTTGAATTGATCGACTGCCGGACCGGATACACCGGCGAGCACGGCTACGAACTGGTCGTGCCGTGGTCCTCCGCGGTCGAGATCTGGGATGCGCTGATCGAGGCGGGGGTGCGGCCGTGCGGGCTGGGCGCGCGCGACACCCTGCGCACCGAGATGGGCTACCCGCTGCACGGTCAGGATCTGTCGCTCGAGATCTCGCCGGTCCAGGCCCGCTCGGGCTGGGCGGTCGGCTGGGGCAAGCCCGCGTTCTGGGGCCGCGACGCGCTCGTCGCCGAGAAGGCCGCCGGGGCGCGGCGCACCCTGCGCGGGCTCGAGCTGACCGGGCGCGGCATCCCCCGAGGGCACATGCAGGTGTACGCCGGTGGCCAGCTCATCGGCGAGACGACCAGCGGCACCTTCTCGCCCACTCGCAAGGTCGGCATCGCGCTGGCCCTGCTCGACACGGCGGCCGCGGTGAACGACGGCGACCTGGTCGAGATCGACATCCGGGGGCGGCGCACCGAGGCCCGCGTGGTCAAGCCGCCCTTCGTGCAGACGTCGGTGCGCTGACCTCAGCGGAACGACAGGCCGACCAGCGCGACGGTAGTGGTCAGTTCGACGGCCGCGCCCAGCACGTCGCCGGTGATGCCACCAAACCGCCTTACGGCGTGTCTCAGCAGCGCCAGCACTGCGACGAGAGCGACGGCGACGGCCGCCGGGCCCTGCCACAGCCTGTCCGGGGTCGCGGCGGCCGCCGCGACCAGGACGAGCAGCGCGCCCCCGGCCGCGATCGGGAGCGGGACAGTGCCGGCGACCAGCGCGCCCAGCCCCTCCGGCCGGGCCGCCGGGACTCCGCGGCGGCAGGCGAGCGGGATGGCGACCCGTCCGGCCGCCCACGCGACGATCACGGCGGCCAGCGACACCGAAGTCAGCGCGGACGCTTGGATCAGCAACGTAAGAGCGATCGCGGCCACCCCGAACGGCCCGATGTCCGACTTTTTCATGATCTCGAGCGCGGCCTCGCCCCGGCGGTAGGAGCCGAGCGCGTCGACCGTGTCGGCCAGCCCGTCCAGGTGCATGCCCCGGGTCAGCAGGGCCGCCGCGGCCACCGTCACCGCGGCCGCGACCAGGCTCGGGGCGTGCGCCTCGCGCAGCAGCCCGAGCAGCCCGGCCAGCATCAGGCCGAGCAGGGCGCCGACGGCCGGGGCCACGCTCATCGCCACCGCGGCGGCCGGCCCGTCGACCCGCCCACCGCGGACCGGCAGCACCGTCAGCGTGGTGACCGAGAGCCGCAGGCCGGCCCCGAGGCTCACTCCTTCGACGTGGAGGCCGGGCCCGGTCCGTCCGGCTCCGGTTCGGCGAAGTCGACGTCCTCGTTGTCGTCGTCCGGCACGATCTCGTCGGCCCCCTCGGCCAGGCCGTCGTCACCGTGCTCGGCCAGCATCGCCGGGTGCACCCCGACCGCCGAGGCCAGCCCGACGGCCGTGCGCAGGAGCGGCAGGGCGGCCAAGGCGTTCGCGCCCTCGCCCAGACCCAGGCCCAGCTCCAGTACGGGGTTCAGGCCCAGCACGTCGCCGCCCTGGCGCACCAGCTCGAGGTCGCCGGTGTCGACCAGCATCGACCAGTGCCGGGTCTGACTGGCCAGGTCGCGGGCGATCAGCCCGGCCGCGATGCCGAGCGGCCCGTCGAGCACCACCGGCAGCCGCCGGGCCGACGCGCCGAGCAGCGCGCCGACGGCCACGGCCACGTCCGGGCCGCCCAGCTCGCGCAGGATGTCCTTGGCTCCGCGCGACTCCCGGCGGATGCGGTGCAGGGCGTCCCGGACGGCGGCGCAGCGCAGCATCCACGACTCGTCGTCGATGACCCCGCCCGGCAGCAGCACCCGGGGGAGCACGGCGACGGCCTCAGCGCCGGTGGTCGCGGCCGAGATGGCGGCGGCCACCGCGTCGGTGCCCACCCCGATCGAGGCCAGCACAAGCAGGTCCTTGCCGGCCTCACCGGCCGCGTCGGCCAGCTGCCAGCCCTGCTGCAGGGCGCTCTCCACCTCGTCGTCGGTCGTGGCCGGCCCGTCCTCCATGGCGGCGGCCCCGCCGGTGCGCAGGACGGCGATGTCGGCCCCCACCGAGCCGGCCAGGCGGCTCAGGACCCCCTCGCCGTTCTCGACCTGGGTGACCCGGCGCTCGACGTCGGCGACGTCGTCACCGGCCGCGGCGCCACCGGCGTGCCGGCCCGAGAGCAGCAGCACGCGCGGGGCCGACCAGGGCTGCGGGGTGACGGTGGCCTGGGTGGCGGCGGCGAACTCGACCGCCTCGACCAGGCGGCCCAGGCCGGCGCCGGGGAAGTCGACGGTGGTGAGGCGGTCGCGGGCGTCGGGGCCGGCGTCGCCGTCGGGCAGCGGCAGCTCCATACCGGCCTCGATGACCGTGCGCGAGGCGACCAGCGGCAGGATCATCGTCGGCTCGTCGCCCACGCCCGGCGCGCGGGGCGTGGGCGTCTCCTCGGCGACCGGGCTGATCAGGTGCGGCTCCGGGGCTGCTACGGGCTCAGCGGATGCGGCAACGGCGGCTTCGGTGGGCTCGGTCGGGGCCGTTACTGAAGTCGGCGCCGGAGCTTCGGTCAGGACGGCCGGAACCGCGGGCGTCTCGTCGGCCGACGACTTGAGCCACACCGGGCGGCCGGCCACGACCAGGGCGACCCGGTCGCACACCGCGGCCAGCGCCTGATTGGTGGTGCCCAGCGCGTCGGTGAACGCGCGCCCGACCGGAGTCGTCGCGACCAGAGTCAGACCGACCTCGGGGCTCACCAGTACGACCCGGGCCGCGCACGCGCGCACCGCGGCGGCCAGCGCGGCCACGTCGGCCTCGTCGTCGTTGGGCTGCCGGGCCGGGTCGAGCAGCGCGGCCACCCAGCCGCCCAGATCGTCCACCAGCAGCGTGTCGTCGGGCTTGGCCTCGGTCAGCAACTCGGTCAGCCGGGCCGGGTCGGCGCCCGTCTCCTCGGTCGACCACGACTGCGGACGGCGCTGCTGATGCGCCTCGATGCGGGCCAGCCACTCCGGGTCGTCCTCGCCGCCGGCCGCCGTCGCCACATAGCGCACGGCCGGGGCGCCGGCCACGAGGGACTCGGCGAACGCGGACTTGCCGGACCGGATCCCGCCGAGCACCAGGACCGTGTGCCACCGATCATCGGACATGCCCCGTACCTTAAGGCCGGGCCGCACAGGCCGACGCCGTAGGGTGGAGACGCAGCGACCGAGGACGTGAGGGGGCGGCGCATGCCGTGGAGTTGGCGGTACGAGAACGTCGACGGTCAGCCGGTGGCTGGTCCGGCGGAGACGTTCAGCAGCCAGGCGGACGCCGAGTCGTGGATCGGCCAGGAGTGGCGGCAGCTGGCCGAGCAGGGAGTGGCCGGGGTGGTCCTGCTCGAGGACGACCGGGTCGACTACCGGATGAGCCTGCTGCCGGCGGAGTGACGTGACTTACGAACCGGTCTACACCAGGACGCCGCGCAACGCCTTCGTGCCCAGCCCGGTCTTCGCGGGCATCGTCGCGGTCTTCGTGGTCAGCGGCTGGATGACGTGGACGGGCTTCGGCAACGTCCGGGTCGACGTCTTCCTCTTCATCGTCTCGGGCTGGCTGGTCTCGCTCTGCCTGCACGAGTACGCGCATGCCCTGATCGGCTTCTTCTCGGGCGACCACAGCGTGGTCGAGCGGGGCTACCTCAAGCTCAACCCGCTGAAATACACGAGCCCGTTGCTGTCGATCGTGCTGCCCGTGGTCGTGGTGATCCTGGGCGGCATCGGCCTGCCCGGCGGCGCCGTCTGGATCGATCACCGGCACATCAACAGCAAGGTGAAAGACTCGCTGATCAGCGCGGCCGGCCCGCTGACCAACCTGATCCTGGCGGTGGTGCTGGCGGCCCCGTTCCTGATCGGCGTCGGCCCCACGCTCGAAGTGGTCGGCGGTCAGCTCGTCGCCGGCGGCTCGAGCGACCACCTGGAGTTCTGGGCCGCGCTCGCCGCGCTCGCCTTCCTGCAGGTGACCGCGACCATCCTCAACGTGCTGCCGATCCCCGGTCTCGACGGCGGCAGCATCATCGCCCCGTGGATGAGCCCGGCCTACCAGAGGGCGTGGAACCTTTTCGCCCCGTACGGCTTCATCCTGCTCTTCCTGCTGCTCTGGCAGACACCGGTCGGGGACTACTTCTACAACGTGGTCTTCTGGCTGACCGACCTCCTCGGCGTCTCCGAGGTTCTTATCCAGGTCGGCCTGCAATTGATGCGCTTCTGGTCCGGGAGCTGAAAGCTCCCGGACCGAAACGGCTTACGGCCTGCGGGCGGGGCTGCGGGTCTGGGCCGGGTCGCGTTCGGCGACCTGGTCCAGGGCCGCGTCGACCGCCTTCATCAGGTCGGCTTCGAGCTTCACGCCCGAGGCCGCGGCGTTGTCGCGCACCTGCTCGGGGCGCGACGCGCCGATGATGGCGGCCGAGACGTTCGAGTTCTGCAGCACCCAGGCCACGGCGAGCTGAGCCATCGACAGGCCGGCCTGGTCGGCCAGCGGCTGAAGCTGGGCCACCGCGGTCAGCACCTCGTCGCGCATCAGCCGCGAGATGAAGCCTGCCCCCGACTTCTCGTCGGTCGCCCGCGACCCCTCCGGCGGCTGCTCGCCCACCTTGTACTTGCCGGTCAGCACGCCCTGCGCGATCGGCGAGAACACCACCTGGCCGACGCCCACCTCGATCGAGGTGGGCACGACCTCGGCCTCGATGACCCGCCAGAGGGCCGAGTACTGGGGCTGGTTGGAGACGAACGGGATCTTCAGATCCTGGGCCATCTCCCAGCCCGCCCGGATCTCGGTCGCGGTCCACTCCGAGACGCCGATGTAGAGCGCCTTGCCCGACCGCACCACGTCGGCGAACGCCTGCATGGTCTCCTCGAGCGGCGTCGAGTAGTCGTACCGGTGGGCCTGATAGAGGTCGACGTAGTCGGTCTGCAGGCGCTCGAGCGAGCCGTTGATCGACTCCATGATGTGCTTGCGGGACAGGCTGCGGTCGTTCGGGCCGGGCCCGGTCGGCCAGAAGACCTTGGTGAAGACCTCCAGACCGGCGCGGCGCTCACCCTTCAACGCCCGGCCCAGCACCTCCTCGGCGCGGCCGCCGGCATAGGCGTCGGCCGTGTCGAACGTCGTGATGCCCACGTCGAGAGCGGCCCGCACGCACGCGGCGGCGGCCTCCTCCTCGACCTGGGACCCGTGGGTGATCCAGTTGCCGTACGCGATCTCGCTGATCAGCAGGCCGGAACGGCCGAGATGACGGAACTCCATGCCCTGACACTATGCCCGCGCCGAGCGCCTCAGAGCACCGGCCGGGTGTCGGTGATCAACCGGTCGATCTCGTCGAGCACGTCGGCCCGATCCTTGTACTTCAGCTCGACCATCGGTTCGCCCTTGCGGTCGAGCGCGCCCCACAACCCGTACCGGTCGGCGATGAGGAACGCCACCGGGTGGATCAGCAGGGCGGCGTGCACCGGCGGCACCAGCAGATGCCCGGCCCGGTCGACGACGCCGTACAGCTCGCCCGCATCGACGACCGCCAGGCCCTCCTCGGTGAAGCCGTCCACCGGATCGCCCGAGGCCAGCATCGTCGCGAAGGCCCGGTAGTTGGGCTGCACCACGACGCGCGAATGCCGGTCGATGACACCCCAGCCGCCCCGCCGGATCAGCGCCAGACCGTTGTGGAACGGCCGCGCGTCCTCGAACCCGCCCGGCACGATCACCCGGTTCTGCCGGTCGATCGCATGCCAGCCACCGGCGTCGTCCCGCGACACCCAGGCCAGCCCGTCGGCGAACCGGCCCGCCGCGCGATAGCCCGAGGAGGCGTCGATCAGCAGGGTGCCGGACTCGTCGATCAGCTCCCAGGCCGGCGCCTCCGGCCGGCGCACCCAGGCCACCCCGTCCGCGAACGGCTGAGCCTGCGCGAACCGCGGCGACAGCGAACCCGGATAACCCCAGAGCCCCGACTCCTCGTCCCGCACCGGCCGCGCCGGCTCCTGGCGGCCCAGAATCTCGTCCCGGGCGCGCGGATAAGGCCCCCAGCCGTCGGAGGCATGCCCGGTGATCGTGTCGAGCGCCAGCTCGATCCGCTCGACCAGGTCGGGGTCGGCGCCCTTGCGCAGGTCGAGCGCGCTCTCCAGGTGATTGACGGCCTCGAGGTAGCGCCCCTGCTCGAACGCCGAACGGCCGGCCAGCTCGTGGATCTCGGCGAGCAGCCGGTCGGGCAGCTCGGCCGTGGCGACCTCGGCGTAGATCCGGTCGGCCTCGGCGAACTCACCCCGCCACTGCAGTACGTTCGCCAGCCGGGCCTGCACGGTCGCGGTCCGCACGAGATCGCCCGCCGTCCGGGCATGCCCGAGCGCGGCCCGAGCATCATCGAGAGCCGGGTCGAGCTCACCGAGCAGCCGCGACGCGACGGCCCGCAGGCTCAGCAGCCGGGCCCGGTCGGAGTCACGCTCGGCGTACTCGAGCTTGTCGGTGAGCCGGTCGATGACGACCCACATCGGGTCGGCGTCCTCGATCTGCTCCCGCAGCGTCCGCGGATCGTAGGTCACCGGATAGGCGGCCAGGATCTGCTCGGGGTCGGTACGCCGGTTGCGCGGGTCGGCCGTCTGCTCCCGCCGCTGCCGAATCGGCCCGGTAGGCCGCGCCACCTCGGCCCTGTCGGCCTCGGCTGCTTCGCTGTCGACGGTGGCTGCGTCGTTCAGGGTATCCACCTCGGCGTCCGGGGTCTGCGGCCCGTCCTCGGCCGGCTCGCTGTCGAGAGAGGCCGTGCCGAGGGCAACGGCGGCGTTTTCCGAGGGGGACCCGTCGCCGGTCGGTTCGTCGTCGAAGACAGCCGTGTTGCTGGGGGCGGTCGTCTCGGCTTCTGCGGCCCGGGGCTCAGCGCCGTCCGGGTCCAGGTGAGGGACGGCCGTGTTGCTGGGGGCTGCCGCCTCGTGGGGCGCGTCAGCGGCGGGCTCGCTGTCGTCAGCGGCTGCACCGACCGGGACAGCCGACTCGGCTTCCAGCTTCGGCGTGATGTCGGCGGCAGGATCGCGCTCGGCGCGATGCCCTGAGGGGTCGCCAGGCTCGACGAACTGGCTCTCGGCCTCCTCGGAGGCGGTCTGCGGATAGCTGGGCTCGGCCGAGAGGGCGAGCGTAGGGGCCGCCGCCCCGAGTGCGCGGGGCACGTCCTCGACCAGCTCAGCGTCGACGATGTCGTCGTCCACCATGGCCTCGTCGGCGCGGGATCCCTCGCCGACCGGCTCCAGATCGAGCAACTCGGCCTCGACCGCGTCGTCCTCGTCGAGCCCCGGCCCGTTTTCGCAGCGCGCAGCCGACCCATGGCCCTCGACGTTTGTCGCAGCCCATTCCGGCTCCGGCGCGTTGTGGTGCGCCGAGGCGCGCTCGAACGGCCGGGAGCGCCCGTCTTCGCCCGCCGCCACCGAGATCGGCACCGCAGACTCCGAACGGCCCGCCTCGTATTCGCCCGCAAACGGCTCCGCCGACGCCGATCGATCCGACTGGTCTGCGTCCCCCGCCGGCTGCGCCGAAACCGGCACCGTCAGGCGCTCACCCGACTCAGAACCGCCAGGCCCCGCGTCCCCCGAGCTGAACTGCCCCAAGCCGGGCTCTGCCGAGCCGCCCTGCGCCGTGTCGGGCCGCGCCGAGTTGGACCATGCTGCGTCGGGCTGCGCCGCGTGGGGCTGTGCCGAGCTGTGCTGTGCCCAACCTGGCTGCGCCGGCTGGGGCTCGGTCGAACCCGGCCAGGTCGAGGCGGGCTCGGCCTGAGCGGAGGCGGTTGGCGTCGGGTGAGCTGAGACCGGCGATGCCGAGGTGGGTTCGGCGCGATTCGGCCGATCCGTGTCCGGCCGGCCCGAGACCGGCCAGGCCGACGTTGGCGTGGCCCCGGCGGAAGAGGCCGGCGACGGATCGGCCCAGGTCGGCGACACGGGCTCTGTCGGCAATGGCTCGTCACCTGAGGGACGGGCCGAGACCGGCCACGCGGAGGCGTGCTCAGCCGGGGCCGAGGCAGCCGAGTCCGGATGGTCCCAGGGCGAGGCCGCCGGGAACGGCTGGCCGGAGGCGGGCTGAGCCGAAACCGGCCAGGGAGACGCGTGCGCGGACGCAAAGGGAGCCGCCGACACCTGGTGACCAGAGGTGGGCGCGACCGACGGCGAGTCGGCCGACCAGGGCGCGGCCGAGACAGGATCAGCCGGGTCAGTCCGCGACGACACAGGCTGAGCGGAACTCGGCGTCGCCGTCACCGACTCACCCGACCAAGGCTGCGCAGACCTCGGCTCAGCGGACATCGGCTGGGCCGAGATGTGCCGCGCTGCGCCGGCCGGACCATTGAACGGCTGCCCTGAGCTGGGTTGCGCGGAGGTGGGCTCGGCCGACGTGGGCCGGCCCGGCGCGTTTTGGGCTGCGGGCTGTTCGGTGGACGGCTGGCCCGAGCCGGGTTGTGCCGATACGGACTCGGCCGAGCTGCGGGGTGCCGCTCCGGTTTGCCCGGTCCAGGGCTGGCCTGAGTCGGGTCGCGCGGAGCTGGGTTCAGCCGACGTCGGCTGGGCGGGGAGGTGTTGCGCTGCGTCGGGCCGGTCGGTGTAGGGCAGGCCTGAGGTGGGCTGCGCGGAGGTCGGCCGGGATGCGCCGGACTGCTCGGTGAGCGGGCGGTCTGAGCTGGGCTGCGACGAGGTGGACCAAGGCGAGTCCGCGGCTGGCTGCGCGGAGGTGGGCTGGGCCGGTTCGGGGCGGGGCGGGGTGGGGTGCAGGGCGATCGGCTGGATGGCGATCGGGTTGTCGTAGTCGGCATACGGCAGGTCTGCGTACTGGGTGGGGGCGTGGTGCGCGGCGTCGTCCGCGGAGGTGGGGGACGAGGCGATGTCGCCGGTCGGGCCGCCGACGTCGGGTGAAGTCTGTGCCGGGACCACGATGGGGTGGGCTCCGGAGGGCGAGAACCAATCTTCCCGTTTCGGCACGCCGCTGACCGGGCGCGCCTCGGCGGAGGAGTCCTCGTCGGCGGCTGGGGCGGCCGTGGGCATGCCGGTCGTGGGGGCGGAGGCCGACGGGGTGAACATGCCGCCCGAGACGGGGGTGGCTGCGCCGCCCGAGACCGGCGTGGCCGGGCCGCCGGAGACGGGCTCGGCGGGGGAGATCGGCTCCGCGATCGGCTCGATCACGACTGGCTGAGCGGTCGGGGACGCGGCGATCGGTTGCGGGACCGGCGGCGGCAAGGGGGTTACCGCGCCGAGGCCGCTCTGGGAGAGCAGCCAGCCCAGGCCGTGGGGCTCGTCGTCCTCGTCCGGTGGGGTAGCAGGCATGGCGGAAGCGGGGTGCGGGCTCGCCTCGCGGGCGGGCACCGGCTGGTTCTGCGCGGTCGCGCCGGGCAACGGACCGGTCGCTGCGTTCGTGTCCGGCCGGGTGGGGCTGTCCTGGACCGGCTCGCCCCAGGCGTTGGTGGCACCGGTCGCGGGGGGACCAGTGACAGGAGCGATGCCTCCGGCCGGAAGCGTGGAGACCGGTCCGACCGACGGGTCGTACGGCTCGCCTTCGGGCACGGGGTAGGGCGGTGCGGTGATCGGCGCGACGGCCTCGTCCTCGTCCGGCTCGGCCTGGTAGCCGGCGGCAGAGTCCGGACGGTACTGGTCGTCCTGACGCTGCCACCCGGGCGCAGGATGTTGACCCGGCTGCGGGGCGCCGCGGTTGTCCCGCGCCTCGCCGTGCTGTTGGTCGGCCGAGCCCGGACGGAATCGGTCGCCTGACGGTCCGGTCTGCTCCGGGCGGGGCTGATCACCGGGCTCGCCGTGCTGCTTGTCGGTCGGGCCTGGACGGTATGGGTCGCCCGGCGTGCCGGCCTGTCCCGGGCGGTGCTGGTCACCGGGCGCGGCCGGGCGGGGACGGAATCGGCCGCCCGGCGTCCCGGCCTGCTCCGGGCGGTGCCGATCACCAGGCTCGGCCTGCCGGCCGGGACGGTAGTTGTTCTCCGGCGAGAAGCGGTGCTCGGCGCCGCCGGGGTTGTCCTGTCCCGGACGGTGCTGGTTGTCGGGGCCGGGCCGGTGCGGCTGCGCCGACGTCGAGTGCGGGGCGACGGGCTCACCGGAGACCGGGTGAGTGGCCGACGGCTGTCCGGAGTGCGGGCGGCCCGGGTGCGAGGGGGCGGAGACCGGGTAGGTGCCGCTGGGCTGCCCAGAAGTGGGGCGCGGCGCGTGGGGCGGCCCGGACGTCGGGGCCGACGGCTGGCCGGAAACCGGGCGCATGGGCTGCCCGGACACCGGATAGGCCGAACCGGGCCGGCCAGGCGTGGTCGGAACCGGGCGTCCGGTCGTCGAGTCGTGGGGGACGCCGGCGGGCGGATACGACGACGGCACGGCCTGGGTGGCGGACGCCGACACCGGGCGGGCGGGCGAGACCTGACCGGGTGCGTTCGGGTAGGCGGGCGGGGGCGTCGACGGGCGTGACGGCGTGACCCGGGTCGGCTGCGGCGTCGGGCGGGCCTGGGCGGGCGCGCCACGCTCGGGCGGTGCGGGGCGCAGGTCGAACGGCGCGTCGTCTCGTCCGTCGCGCTGGCCGGGCGCCGAACGGGCGCCGGGCCGGGACGGGAACGCGTCCGACGGCGCGGGCCGGGCACTGCCGTAGACGCCGGTGGCCGGCGAGACCGGCCGCGGGCCGTCGCCCGGCCGCCCGTCCCGAGTCTGCTGGCGGCCGTCGGGCTGAGGGCGGCCGTCGGGCTGAGGGCGTCCGGGCTGCTGGGGGCGGCCGTCCGGCTGCGGTCCCCGCTGCTGGCCGTAGAAGGGGCCGCCGGCCGGCGGGCGCGCGGCGCCGTAGACACCGGACGATGCCGGCGTCGGGGTCGCCCCGCTCGACGTGGCTCGTCCCGTCGGCGCGGGAGGCGCGGACGCCGGCCCACTCCGTCCCGCCGGGGGATAGCCGTTCCCAGGAGGCGGCTGGGAGCTTCCCGGGCTGACGGGAGCTTGCGGGTTCCCGGGATTGACCGGGACGGACTGCGGGTGGCCCGGGTTGACCGGCACCTGGGCGCCCGGCCGGAACTGCGCTGGGCGGGGCCCCTGGGGGGTGCTCTCGCGCATCTGAGACTGACGGAACTGGACCGCGTCCCGATAAGACCCGCCCGCCGGCATGCCGAGACGATCCGGCGTTTCCTGGGCAGCGGGGCGCTGATCGGCCGGGCGGCCGTAGGCCGGCGTCGCGCCACGACGCTGGTCGTCGCCGCGTTGCTCGGGCATGGCGGCGGCCGGCCGGTTCCACAACGGTTCCTCGCGGCGCGGACCCGCACCGGAGCGGCCCGGCTGCGCCTGACCGGAACGCGACGGCTGCGAATATCCGCCGCTGTCCCGGCCCGGCTGGTCACGGCCCTGCGCGGCCCGGGAGTCGTACGGCTGCTGCTCGTCGGACCGGGAACCGGTCGCCTCGGACTCGTCGGGGCGGGAGGCCTCGTAGACGGGGGTGTGCACGGCCTTGCGCCGGCCGGGGTCGCCCGGATAGCGCTGGCCGGGCAGCGGCTCCCACTCCCAGGTGATCTCGTAGACCCAGGCGGGCTCGTCGCCCCAGCGGTCGTCCGGCCGCGAGCTCCAGCCGTTCATCGGGCACCCGCGATGAGGCCCGGTGATTGGCGACGCTCCGTCACGGCGAACTTCCACTTCTGGTCGGGAACGAGCGGTGGCCGTCCGGCGACCCGGTGAGAGTCGCCCGGCTCCACCGCAGGGTCTGGCACTGGGAGTTTGGCAAGGAGATTAACGGCGTGGACGGGATCGGCGCCAGCGTGCCGACGATCTCTCCCAACCGTCCGTTGCGCTCCACTGTCGCTACTTTCGGTGCATTGTTCTGGTCAATTTCCGGTGGGGCTCGACCTGCGGGCAGACCGTGCCGGCCGGATTGCCCACCAACATAGTCTTCGGTCTTCTTCCCTGCTACGGGCCTACGGGCCGTTGTGGCGAGCACCGCCGGGAGGCGCCGCTCGATCAATCGACCAGGGTGCGGTGGGCGTCACTTTCGGTAGCGGATGGCGGCGATGTCGAGGGTCTGATCGGCCAGTTGTGACGTTTCGGGAGCGGTCTAGCGATGTTCCATGACCAGGACGGCCCAGGACGGCTCGAGCGCCTGGTAGTGGTGCGGCACGTCGCCGGGGAAGGTGAGGTAGTCGCCCGGGCCGAGCTCGACCTCCTCGCCGATCGGACCGGCCCGGAAGCGGCCGGCGCCGACCACGATGTGCTCGATGCTGGCCGGGATGTGGGAGGCCGCCTCGCGGGACTGGCCCGGCTCGAGCTCCATCACGTAGATGTCGCGGCGGGTGTGCTGCGAGCCCGCGGAGAGCAGGGTGGCCACGAAATCGGCCTCCTCGGCCCGCAGGCGGGGACCCTCGCCGGCCCGGACGACGCGCACCTGCGTCTCGGGCGGCTCGACCAGGCGGCTGAACGGCACGCCCAGGGCCACGCCGAGCGACCACAGCGTCTCGATGCTGGGGTTGCCGGTGCTGCTCTCGAGCTGCGACAGGGTCGACTTGGCCAGTCCGGCCCGCCGGGCGAGTTCGGCGAGCGAGATGCCGGCCCGCTCGCGTTCGCGCCGCAGGGCCGCGGCGATGGTGGCCAGTGGGGGCGCCGGCTGCTGCATGTTCGCTCCGTCGATCAATCCGTTCGATTTGACGAACGGTGCTGGCATCGTTCAGTATTTCAAACTATGCGTACGATACAGCGAACGCTCCTTCGTGACGCTGCCGCGATCGCCGCGGCCATGGTCGCGGTCGGCGCGTCGTTCGGCGCCATCACGATCGCGTACGGATTGCCGACCTGGCTTCCGTTCCTGATGTCGACCGTCGTCTTCGCCGGTGGTTCCCAGTTCCTGGCCGTCGGCCTGATCGCCGCCGGCAACCCGATCGCGG
>CBDCJN010000027.1:0-379652 GCA_965217855.1 Actinoplanes sp.
ACCCATTTGCGGTTCGTGGCAAGACCGGCGACTCGCTCCTCAACCAGCACCCACAAGACCGGCCCTTTGAAACCGACCCTGCGGTCAACTTTATCGCCGATGACACGGGTATCACTTTTACGCTGACGCCGAAGTTAGCCGCGCAGGTCAGTTCGTACTACTGCACCGCGCACCCGGCTCCGCTGATGGAAGCGCCCTTAAAGGTCCGTTAGCCATAAACTTAAGTTGTCTTAGAAGGTAGCTATGAACATCACCTGGCAAAAGATGGTTCCCGAGCTGTATGTGTCGGATTTTTCCGTGAGCTTAGAGTTTTATACCCACGTTTTAGGGTTCAACGTTTTGTACGCTAGACACGACCCGGAGTTCGTTTATTTAGAGCAAGAAGAGCTGCAGCTGATGCTCTTACAAACAGATAAAAACTGGTTGGGGAGCCGGCTCGAGCCCCCCTACGGGCGCGGCGTCAACCTGCAGATGGAACTTTTCGACGTTCAACCTGTCTATGAGCGGCTTTTAGAAAACGGGACGGCGATGCAGCGTAACCTTAAAACCGTGTGGCGTGAAACGGGCGATAGGCTGACCGGTTCACGTGAGTTCTACGTGCAAGACCCGGACGGCTACTTGCTGCGGTTTTGTCAGCCCTTAGGCGACAAACCTCTCTAAGTACCGAGTTAGGGTAGTAACATACTTGAAACATCTAAACCCCCCCGACTCATAGCTATCTTGTTATGGCAGTGGATGAAGTCTAAAATGTCGCGCAGCTATGAATCCTCAGTGCTGCGGCTGGTATGTTTTAAGCGAACTGTTTGGTGCACCTGGTTTAAGCAAGGAGACGTCTTTGCATAATGTCGGACTTGACCTCGGATAGATTAACCTACGTGGTGATAAAAGCATCCTACATGGGGTAAGGAACGTTCAATACCCCATGTAAATATTAGTTAGGACACAGAAAATGCACTCTCCTCACCACCACCCGACCTCGGAGGTTCTATGAAGCGAGTCACTGGCATTGGCGGCATCTTTTTCAAAGCCAAAGACGCTCCGGCACTACAGGCTTGGTACAAGCGGCACCTCGGAATCGATGTTCAAAATGGGGTGGCGCGGCTTTCACTTGGACCGACGGTGAAGGTAAGCTGCTTGCCGGAACAACCGCCTGGTCTATTGCTCCGGCGCAAAGTGGCCAGTTTGCGCCCAGCACTGCAACTTTCATGGTCAACTACGGGTGGAGAATCTCCACGCTCTGGTCAAAGTCTTGCGCGAAGAAGGTTGCAACGTCCTCGAGAAGACTGAAGATCCGAGTACGGGAAGTTTGCCTGGGTCATCGATCCAGAAGGAAACAAGGTAGAACTTTGGCAACCGCCTGTCGGCCAATGAGCGGGGCAGTCGGCCTCAGCACGAATCTGCGGCCTGACAATTCATTCAAGCCGAACCCGCTTCGCGGGTCGGCTTAATTCAGGCGTTAGACTGCAGTTGAGCGCGTTTACCACAGTAGCAGTGAGACTCTGAGCGAGAGACGCCTATAAAGGTTCTTGGTGCATTAAGCATGTTGTTGCCCGAGTTAGACTGCTCTATGAACATCAGATGTTAGGGACAGGACGGCTCGAGCGTATAGCCGCCAGTGAGTCAGACTGAACTAAGCCTTAAGACTTAGGCGTTCGCTTTAAGCAGATGTACCAGACAGGGCGTGTAGGTTACGCCTTGTTCAAAATCTGCGGCGAGGTCGGCGACACTGACTTCAGAAAGGCGGCGAGCAGCGCGTCACGCACCCGTTCCCAAACGGCGCTGCGGGCGTGACAGCGGGTTTCTTCACTGCACGGCACATGCCAGTTGAGACTGACGCAAGAAAGGGGCGCGACGGGTCCGTCAATCGCCCGCATCACATCGCGCAAGTTGATCTGTTCAGCTCGCGTGCTGAGCGCGTAACCGCCGCCGGTGCCTTTTTTTGAGCTGACGACGCCCTTACTGACAAGTTGCGCGAGCACGCGCATCAGGTAGGGCCGCGCTACGCCGGTTGCACGGCTGATATCGTCGCCGCCAACCCACGCCCCGGGGGGTTGCGTCCCTAGATAGCCGAGCGCCTGAAACGCGTAGATGTCGGTTGCAGAAAGCCTCATCGGTCAGGCTAGTATAGTCTTTTCGCCTTAGGTATCAGCTGGTTTCCGGCGTTTTTAGGCGAGCAAATAATTAGCACGTGTATTCCGGCGATGACCTAAGTGTGCCCGCCAAGCGTAGGCCCCTGTCTCGCGTAAGCTATGCCTGCAGGCTATATCCGGTCTGAGCTGCTACAAGTATGACCAAAAGCAAGGTAGTGCCCTTAGAAACAGCACTACCTGAAATTGGGTCGCCGGGGCTCAAGTTTGCGAAAATAGCTGCAAGAACTGCGACTGAAAAAACATGACCGTAATACCGAAGGCGACGTGGCTGATGATCTGCGAAATAACCAAGATAAAGCGGGTGCGGAACTGCTCGAGCGGATGGTGCTCAATGACCACAATAGTCAGAATAAAGGCCACCAAAATCCCGTGCCCCAGCCCCAAAGCGATCCCTAAAATAGGATAAAACAAGTTGATCTGCGTAGGTAACCCCGACAAGACGATAATTTGGGGTACCGGTTGGGGAACGCCCATCAGCGCGAGCACGACCCAACCGTAAAAAATGGCAAAAAAGATACCCCCGCCAAAATAGATAAGCGATCCTAAAAAACGGGCGCGACCGTCTAGCTTCCGGGTAATCGCCGAGCCGAGCGCCCCTAAAACGTCGTAGTAGTTGCCATTCCAAAGGAGCGGCAGATAGAGAAAAAACACCATCACCGCAGTTGCGATGAGTCCTGCAGCGACGGATGAAAGCAGTAGTGGTATCGCCATACGTGGCCTCCTGTTTGCGCCCAGTATACATTCTTGCTACGCCTCTGCTACGCCGTTTAGGGTGCTGCTTACTAAGCCCTCACTTTAGGAGCGTATTGCAACGAGCGGGCACGGTTTGGCAGCTTCTACAGGTGGTACGCTGACGCGTGCAGCCGAGACTTCTGGGACGTTTGTCCGCTGAGTTTTGTGCGGCGCAACCCTTATACTTATGGTCCTAGACGCGCTATCTGAGACAGCTGCAAGCTGCTTGTAACGCTACGCAGTGACGTACTAGAGTAACGGAGGCGGTGTGTGCCAAAGATAACATTCTCGGTGGTTAAGCTGGCGTGGCTGACTCTAGGCGTCAACTTGCTGATTATCTTGCAGGGTGCGGTGGTGCGCGCCACGGGTTCAGGTGCCGGTTGCGGCAGTCACTGGCCTCTTTGTAACGGTGAGGTAGTACCGCTTGCGCCTACGACCGAGACGCTGGTCGAGTACTCGCACCGGCTCCTTTCACTCAGCGCCCTAGTCTTGGGCGGTTGGCTCCTCAGCCGCGCGTTTCGTGCCCGCCGGGACTCACCTGCACTCTTTGGGGCCGCCGCTGCGTCATTTAGCTTTTTGATCTTTGAGGCTTTGCTCGGCGCAGCGACGGTGCTGCTCGGGCTGACCGGCGATAATGCGACCTTCGGCCGCGGCATTTTGGTCGCGACGCACCTCGTTAATTCAATGCTGCTAGTCGGCGCGCTGACCTTGACACTCGTGTACGCCCGTAAAGGCGCGCCGCGCGCACCGAGTTTGCGGGGCCAAAGTCTTGTCGGTATCACGCTTTCGGTCGGTCTGGTAGGGATGCTGCTCCTGATCTTTACGGGGGGCGTCGCGGCGATGGGCAACACGATGTTTCCGTCCCAGAGCCTTGCGGCAGGTTTTCGCGCGGACTTTGACCCGGCCTCGCATCTGCTGATCCGGCTGCGCGTGCTCCACCCGCTGATCGCTATCTCGGTGGGTCTTTACTTGTTTTTAAGTTTAGGGTTTAGCTGGTGGCTTAAACCGGTTGCCGAAGCCCGCCACATCGCCCGGATTCTGTTCGGGGTTTACGTCGCGCAGCTCATAGTCGGCACGCTCAACCTGGCATTTTTGGGTCCGATTGGTTTACAGCTGCTGCACCTGTCTATGGCAGTTCTGGCGTTCGCGCTGCTGTCGGCGCTCACCGCCTATACACTCGGTTTACCGCGTACCGCAGCTGTCGAAGCTGCACCGTCTTGGCGCGAAGGGATGAGAACGTGACTAGAAATGATTGAGAATGTAGTAGTAAACAGGCCCAGGGCGTCGTGGCGCGATTACCTCACGCTGACCAAACCCAAAGTCATCAGCCTTCTACTTTTAACGACTGTGGGCGCGATGTTTATCGCGGCGCGTGGGTTTCCGGGTTGGTTGGCGCTGTTAGGCGTTGTTGCCGGGGGCTATATGTCAGCGGGCGCAGCGGGCGTTTTCAACATGGTCTACGACCGTGATATTGACGTACGGATGAAAAGGACGGCGCAGCGGCCAACAGTCACGACGGTGATCTCGAGCCGTGACGCGCTCATTTTCGGCGTGGCCCTAACCCTCGGTTCGTTTGTCACCATCGCGCTCACCGCAAACGTGCTGGCTGCGCTGTTGTCGTGGGCAGGGATCGCCTTTTACGTCATTATCTATACGATGTGGCTTAAACGCAGCACCTGGCAAAATATCGTGATCGGCGGCGCAGCCGGGGCCATTCCGCCGCTTGTGGGCTGGGCCGCAGTGACCGGCAGTTTAAGTTTGCTGGCCTGGTTTTTGTTTGCGCTGGTGTTTTTTTGGACGCCGGTTCACTTTTGGGCGCTCGCTATTATGATTAAAGACGACTACGACAAGGTGGGCGTGCCGATGGCCCCGTCAATTATCGGTGAACGCGCGACGGTACTGCAGATGGTGATGTACGCCGTTTTGACCGTTGCCTTGACGCTGATTCCCTTTTTCCAGCACGAGTTTGGTTTAGCTTATTTTATTGCCGCCCTGCTTCTTAACCTTATGCTTCTTTGGCGCGTCGCCGGACTGTTTATCAAAGTGCAGCGCGGTGAAGCCGTAGACCGCCCTACCGCCCTGAGTTTATACAAGTATTCGATGTCGTATCTGGCCCTATTATTTTTAGCGATGGCGCTCGAGCGCGCCCTTATCTAGGAGAAGATGTGAAAAGACCCGTTCAAAGCCGACCTTTACAAAAGCTCCCGTGGCTATTTTTGCTCGTCCTTTTAGTCTCGTTTTCGGGGCTGGCGTTTGCGAGTATCGCCGCGCCCGGGATGCCGCACGTCCCAACGCCGAGCGTTTTAGACACCGCTTCACCCAACGCCCGCGAGATTTCTAAACTCTTCTGGTTGGTCATGGGGTTTAGCATCTTCGTCATGGCGATTGTGACCGCGTTTATGATTGCCGGGATTGTCGGCGGGATTCGTGACCGCGACCACAGCGTCGAACCGCCGCAGACGCACGGAAACTTAAAGCTCGAGGTCGCTTGGACTGTTATTCCGCTAATTATCTTGGCAATTTTGCTCGTGCCAACCTTGAGCGCCATCTATCAGCTTGACGGCTTGGCTGCGCCGAAAAACGCGATTGAGATTAACGTGGTCGGTCGGCAGTACTGGTGGGAGATGGCCTATAAAGACTCAGGGATCGTCACCGCTAACGAGGTCGTTGCGCCGGTCGGTACGCCGGTAAAACTCAACCTCGCTTCAGGCGATACCATGCACTCATTTTGGATTCCGCAGGTCGCCGGTAAAACCGATTTGATCCCCGGCAACGAGCGCACGCTCTGGTTTACCCCGGACCGCGAAGGTATCTTCTACGGTCACTGCGCCGAAATCTGCGGTGACTCACACGCCAACATGCTTCTGCGGCTGATCGCCTTGTCGCCTAAAAACTACCAAGCGTGGAAAGCCGCCGCGCAAAAGGCTGCCGCGCCTCCCAAAGCCGAACTCGCCGTCACCGGGTCGCAGCTTTTTATCTCCAAAGGTTGCGTCAACTGCCACGCGGTCAACGGCGTCAATACCTACAACCGTACCGGACCCAACCTCTCGTTTATCGGTTCACGTACGAGCATTGCTGCCGGTATTTTAGCCAATACACCTGAGAACATGATCCGTTGGCTCCGCTATACCGATACGGTGAAGCCCGGTGTAGCGATGCCTAACCTCGGCCTCAGCCAAGAAGAGGCGGAGCAGCTGACCGCCTACTTGGAATCTCTGAAGCTCCCCGATTTTGACATGAAGCAGGCGGTTAACGACGCCGTTCATGACGATGCGCTCGCCCGAGCCCGGTCAAAACCCGGTCAAGCTCCCAGCCCCGAAACCCACGCCCCCTCATCCGCCAAGCCCAACACCCTCGTCAGCCTGGAGAACGCCCAATGAGTATTGCTGTCGGAAAGTCCCAACAAGACGTCAGACGTAAACCCCTCTGGCTCGACCTTTTAACGACCGTCGATCACAAAAAGATCGGCATCATGTACCTGGTAACGAGTTTCGTCTTTTTCGCGCTCGGCGGCGTTGCTGCTCTGCTGATCCGTCTGCAGCTCTCGCGCCCCAACATGGACGTCCTCGTCGGCAGTTTTTATAATCAAATCTTGACGGCCCACGGCACGACGATGCAATTTTTATTTATTATTCCGATTGCTGCCGGGTTCGGCAACTACTTTATTCCGCTGATGATCGGCGCGCGCGATATGGCGCTCCCGCGGATGAACGCGTTTGCGTACTGGATGTATCTGTTCGGCGGTATTTTGCTCTACTCCGCGCCGCTTTTTGGCGGTTGGGCTGAAGGAGGTTGGGTTGCCTACTTCCCCTTCTCGTCGTCGCAGTATCAGCCGAGTGCGGGCGTTGACTCGTGGATTTTAGGGTTGCAGCTCGTCGGGTTTTCGTCTATCTTTGCCGGGATCAACTTTATCGTGACGATGATCAACCTCCGTACCCCGGGGATGGGTTGGCGGCAGCTGCCGATGTTCGGTTGGGCGATGATGGCGACGTCGTTTTTACAGGTTTTGGCGACCCCCGGTATCACTGCTGCGACGCTGATCACGCTCTTGGACCGCACCACCGGTGTCAGCCTCTTTAACCCCGCGATCGGCGGCGACCCGGTTTTATATCAGCATCTGTTCTGGTTCTATTCGCACCCTGCGGTCTACATCATGGTGTTGCCGTGGTTTGGGATCGTCTCAGAAATCCTGCCGACGATGACCCGCAAACCGATCTTCGGCTATACCGCCTTAGCCGGCGCAACGATGGGCATCGCGCTGGTCAGTTATCTGGTGTGGGCACACCACATGTTTACCTCGATGGGCAGCCCGATCCTTAACTCGGTGTTCGCTTTTACCACGATGCTGGTCGCCGTCCCGACGGGGGTCAAGATTTTTAACTGGTTGGCAACCATCTGGAAGGGCAAAATCGTCTTTAATACCGCGATGCTGATGTGTCTGGGGTTTATCTTTCTCTTTACTATCGGCGGAATCACCGGGGTGGCGCTCGCCATCGTGCCCTTTACCTGGCAGATGCACGACACCTACTGGGTTGTGGCGCACTTCCACAATATCCTGATCGGCGGCTCGATCTTTATCGTAATGGCCGCAACGTTCTACTGGTTTCCCAAAATGACCGGTCGGTTTCTCAACGAGCGTATGGGCAAATGGCTCTTCGGGCTTTGGTTCGTCGGCTTTATGGTGACCTATTTTCCGCAGTACATCCTCGGGCTTTTGGGGATGCCGCGCCGTATCTATACCTACTCTGAAGGGCTCGGTTGGGGCATTTGGAACGCGATTTCGTCTATCGGTTCGCTGATGCTGGCGTTCGGGTTTTTGTTATTCGTCTATAACGTGATTGTCAGCCTCCGTAAACCCAAAGAAGCGGGACCTAACCCGTGGGGCTATGGCTACAGCCTCGAGTGGGCGACCTCGAGCCCACCCCCTGCGTACAACTTCGGCGTCACGCTTCCGACCGAGTTTCGCAGCGAGCGCCCGCTTTACGACTGGAAAAAGCTCGGATTGTGGCCGGTCGGTGAAGACGCGACCCTGCGTGAATCGAGTATTCACCTGCCGAACGCAAGCATCTGGCCGTTGATCGCGTCGGGTGGTTTGGCCCTCTTTTTAGCCGGGATGGTCTTACATGGGCCGCTCTGGGCTGCCGGGATCGCCGTGGCGATATTCGCCTTTATCATGTGGGCGAACGAGCCCGCCTTCGCCAGTCCCGAGATTGAGCTCGAGGTCGAACACCATAACCGGACCCGTATCCCGAACGGGATGATGGCAACCTACTGGTTTTTAGGTTCGGAAATTGCGCTCTTTCTGATAGTCTTTTCGGCGTTCTTTTATCTACTCTTCAACGGCCGTATGGCGTTCCCGGCAGAGCTGCCGAGCGTTAAGTTGGCGCTTCTCAATACGCTCTTTTTGGTCTCGAGTTCGCTCACGGTGCACGTCGCACATCACGACTTTAATCACGGTAAACGCAACACCTTTTTGGGCTTGCTCGCGGTCACCATCGCGTTCGGTGCAATTTTCTTAGGCATTACCGGGTTTGAGTGGCGTGAAATCTTAGCCCGCGCCGACCCACGGCAAAACCTCTACCTGTCGGCGTTTTTTACCATTACCGGGTTGCATATGCTGCACGTTATCGCCGGTCTGACGATGCTGGGCGTGGCGTTTTTTCGGGGACAGCGGCGCAAGTTTACGCCGAAGTTGCAAAACGGGCTCGAGGTTCCGGTGGCGTATTGGCACCTGGTTGACGGCGTGTGGATTTTCGTTTTGCTGATCGTCTACGTCTTGCCGATCTTTTACCAAGGTCCCAAAGATGTGCGTAACGCCGGTGACCCGTTCGGCGTCTATCAGCAAGAGAGCGTTGAAGGCAGGGGCGGCAACAACGCTCCGATCAACACCATGCCGAAGTCTACGACGTCAGGTGTGCCGTCTGCTACCGAAGCGGCTCCCGGCGAGATACCTCAGCAGCTGCCGGGTCCCGGCGCAGGGAATGACATTACCCCCGGAAGTCCGCAAAGGAGCGGCAACTGAGCGTCACCACCTAACACGTTTACGCACGAGGGACGCGCAGGGGACGCATAGTAGACACATAGGGGACGCACAGTTTTTACTGGTGCGTCCCTTTTTGCTTGAGAAGAGGATATGAAAAAACTTTTCACTCCACGCTGGTTGTTCGGGCACCTTTTGGCGCTCGGCTTAGTTGTCTTGTTTGTCAATTTCGGGTTTTGGCAGTTGCGCCGTCTCGCTCAGCGAGAAGCGTATAACGCGCTGCTCGAGGCCCGCCTTAACACCCAACCCCAGCCTTTTGGCGAGCTTATCAAACAGTATTCGCTTACCGCGCCCGAACGCGCGGGGGCTTCGGCCGCCTACCGCCGCGCCCAGGTGACGGGCCGCTTTGATACTGCCAACGAGCTTTTACTCCGTTCGCGCGCGTTAGACGGTCAACCGGGTTATCACGTCCTGACGCCGCTCCGCTTAGCTTCGGGCCGCGCCCTGCTGGTAGACCGGGGCTGGGTGCCCTTCGAACTCGACACGCCGCCGATCAGCGAAGCTGCGCCGCCGACCGGCCCGGTCCGGATTACCGGTATTTTGCAACCCGCTCAGCCGGAACCTGCCGGGGGCGGTTTTCTCGGTTCGCTCGGTTTGGTTCAAAAAGACCCGGCTAAAGGAAAGCTCGAGGCAGCCTTCTTTGTTGATCCGGCCCGTCTCAGTGTAGGGCGGCCGTATACGCTCGAGCCTATTTTTTTAGAACTTGCGACGCAGACGCCTGCTCAGCCGGGGCAGCTGCCGGTCCCCCCGCCACCGCCGGAAATCAGTCAGGGGCCGCACCTGTCGTACGCGTTTCAGTGGTTCTCGTTTGCGCTGATCGGCGTAGTCGGTTACGTCATCCTTTTGCGCGGCGTCTTGCGGGACAAGCCTACCGCTGAAGATGTAAGGCCGGATGATGACGTGCAACCCGAGGTAGAGAACAGTTTGGGCCGGGTTTCTCGAGAATAATCCGGCTCAGCGCCGCATCCTGAGCGCACGTTTAAGGGAGGTTGACCACGCCTTACAAAAATCTAAGTGACTTACCCGATTCGGTTAGGGAAAACCTGCCTAAACACGCCCAAGAAATCTACCGCGCCGCCTACAACAGCGCCTGGGACGAGTACAAAGACCCGAGTGAGCGCCGTGACGACGCTTCGCGCGAAGAGGTTTCGCACCGGGTAGCGTGGTCGGCGGTCGAGCAGAAGTACGAAAAAGATGACTCAGGGCGGTGGCGTGAAAAGTAGCGGTCCTACTCAAAGCTCTTTGCCTTGTGACCAGTAGCTCAAGATATAACGGGCTGCAGTTCCCTAGACCTACCTAAATAGTTTTCGCCTTCTCGCTGCTCCCGCTGTTTTCTAGCCTCATCCCAAGCGAGCGTTTCACCGAGCAAGCTGATGACTCTGGGCAGAGCTGCTAACGCGGCTTCTTGGTCTAAAAACGCCAGCCGGGTACGGCGCGCCAAAAAGTCAACGGCGGTGTCGGCTCCCTCATGGGTGGCGGTGTAGACGATTTCGGCCTCGAGCTGTGGGTGTCCCGGTACGAGGCGTTTAGGATGCGCTCCGGCGAGTTCGGCTACCTTAACCGCCTGGTCCCCGTAAGCGCGGTTGAGGTACGCAGCGACGTCGTCGTCCAGGCCGAACTGCGCTGCTAAAGTGTCCGCACCATCTGGACGGAACGCCTCAGCACCGACGAGTTTGAGGTGTTCCGTCCGTGACGGGCCTGCCTGCAAATGACCGACCCGAACCGCTTCATCTACCGTATCGAGCGCCATCTTGCGGTAGGTCGTCCACTTGCCCCCCGCAACAGTCACGAGGCCCGAGCTGCTGGTATTGACCACGTGATCACGCGAAACTTTGGCCGTATCCGCCGCTTTAGGGTCGGATACGAGCGGGCGCAACCCCGACCAGGTAGCTAAGATGTCGTCTTCGGTTGCCGGAACGTCGAAGTAGCGGCGCAGGTACGAAAGCAGGTAGTCAATGTCGCCCTCGTTCGGCTGAGGGTTCGGTTCGATCGCGGCAGGGTTGTCCGTCGTGCCGAAAAGGGTATACCCGAGCCACGGCAATAAGAAAAGCACGCGCCCGTCATCGGTTTGCGGGATCAAGAGACCTGTACCTGGTGGTGAAAAATGACCGTCTAACACGATATGGACGCCTGAGCTGGCGGTGAGCATCGGCGGCGCTTCTTTGTTGTCTAAGTGGCGAACCGCGTCGGTAAAAGGGCCGGTCGCGTTGACCACAACGTTTGCCCGAACGTCCCACGTTTTGCCGCTTAGGGTGTCGCGAACGGACGCACCCCGAACTTGTCCACCGTCTTTAAGTAACCTTGTCACCTCTACATGGTTAGCGACGGCGGCACCTTCTTTAGCCGCGGTCAGCGCCAGCGACACATTCATCCGGGCATCGTCGAACTGCCCGTCGTAGTAGAGTACTGCGCCGCGCAACCCTTCTTTTTTGAGCATCGGGAAACGCCGCAGCGCCTCGTCACGGCCTACAAACCGGCTGCTTTTGAGGTTGGCGCGGCCCGCCAGCGTGTCGTAGAGTTTAAGGCCGATCATCATATAGGGAATCTGCAACCAGCTGTAAAGGGGCGTCAGGATGGGTAAAGGGTGCGCCAGGTGCGGCGCGTTGTTAAGGAGCACCGCACGTTCTTTAAGCGCGTCACGGACCAGATTAAACTGGGTGCGGTCAAGCTTTTTAACGGCTTGCTCTAAGTAACGCACCCCGCCGTGAACGAGCTTGGTCGAGCGGCTGCTGCTCCCGGCAGAAAAATCGTCACGTTCGACCAGCGCGGTTTTAAGACCCCGGCTTACGGCGTCGAGGGCAACGCCGGTACCGGTTGCGCCGCCGCCGATGACCAGCACCTCAAAGGTTTCTTGTTGCAGCTTCTCGAGCTGAGCTTTACGGTTCATAAGAGCCCACCCTGGATAAACTCGGCGCTATCAGCGGCCCCAGCAGCGCACACGAGGCTTCTAAAAACCATTTGTCATTCATCTTCTAACCATAAGGCAAGCCGGGCGCGAAATCTTTTCTTTGCGGTACGGTTGGCGTTGCCGCATGTGACAACGCCGGCTGGTTGGCGGCAGGGCCGCTCGAGCTTCCGCCTCGTTCGTCAACGCTCTGTCCTTAGCTTACGTTCACGCTACACAAGGTGTACTACTTTGGTGATAACTGAGGAGGCTTTATGAGCTTACGCGTCCACGGAATCCATCACCTTACGGCCATCACCGCCGGAGCTGCCCAGAACCTCGCGTTTTACACGGATATCCTCGGGTTACGACTGGTTAAAAAGACGGTCAACCAAGACGATGTGCGGGCCTATCACCTCTTTTACGCCGACAACGTGGGGAGCCCCGGCACCGATATCACTTTTTTCGACTGGCCCGCTGCCAAAGAGCAGCGCGGCAATAGCAGCGTCACCCGGACCGGTTTCCGCGTTCCGCGCGGCAGCGTGATGTGGTGGGACGAGTATTTTAGGCGCTACGGCGTGGCCGCTGACTTGCCGGCCACTCGGGACGGTCGCACCGTCCTCGACTTTGAGGACCCTGAGGGGCAACGCCTCAGCTTAACCGAGGATGAGGGCGTGTCGGCGCACCCGGTTGATCATGACATTCCGGCAGAGCAGCAAATTATGGGCCTCGGGCCGGTGACCCTAACCTTACCGGGACTTCACCCGACCGACCAGATTTTGGAGCGGATGTACGGGCTGACGAACTCACATACCTATTCGGAACCGGACGGCGAGACCCACGTCTTTAAGATGGACGCCGAAGGGCCGCGAGGTGAGCTGCACCTCGCGGTGAGGCCGTCTTTGCCGCCGTCTAGGGACGGAGCCGGGGGCGTTCATCACGTCGCGTTTCGGATACGTGACGAAGAGGTTGACGCGTGGGACGCGCACTTACGTCATTTCAAGCTGGCGACGAGTGGCAAAGTCGAACGTTACTATTTTCGGAGCATCTACTACCGTGAACCGAACGGGGTCTTGCTCGAGCTCGCCACCGACGGCCCTGGGTTTAGCGCCGACGAACCGCCTGAAACACTCGGCGAAAAGCTGTCGCTACCCCCTTTTTTAGAACCCCGCCGCGCCGATATCGAAGCGCATTTAGAACCCCTGGAGTTACCCCATGCCGGACGTTGATTCAAGCCGGGTCAGCCGTAACGACGCGCTTAACCGCTACGAACTCTCAGTGGGCGGCGACCTGGCGGTGTCGTACTACGGGCGCTCGGCTAACGCGGTCGTATTTACCCATATCGAAGTTCCTGAGGCTTTAGCAGGCGAGGGGATCGGTAGCGCCCTCGCCCGCGGCGCGCTCGACGATGTGCGCGCTCGGGGACTGACAGTCATTCCCTTATGCCCCTTTATCGCCGCTTTTATCCGCCGTCACCAAGCGTACAGAGACCTTTTAAGCCCCGAAGCTCCGCCCTTGGCGTAAACCCTTAGCGTAAGCCGGTACTTTTCTCTCCGCGTCCAAGTTAAGGGGTGCGAACGACCAAGCCGCTAAGCTCGTAACCGGTGACGAGGTTGTTCCACTCGAGCTTGGGCGCTCGTTCAGCGGTGAGCGGCAGCCGAAAGAGCCGCGTCAAAAAGATGTCGCTCTCTTGCAGGGCGATATACGCGCCGGGGCAGCGGTGATGCCCATCACCAAAACTCATCACCGCGCCTTGTACGCCGCGCTCCAAGGGTCTGGCAGGGCAGAGCTGCAGGGGTTCCTCACCGACGGTTTCCGGGTCGGCGTTGGCCGCGCGGATGTCGAGGTCGAGCAGCGTACCCGCCGGAATATCGATGGTCCGGCCTTCATGCTCGAGCGTCAGCGGCTTGGCGGTGCGGCGGTAGAGATGCCCGACCACGGGCTCGAGGCGTAAAATCTCTTGCAGGATGTTCTGCCGCTCTTTTTCGTCAGCGTTGATGTAGGTCTCTCGCAAGGTGTCGTTTTCCAGCAAGTGCCACGCCGCCATCACGATAAACTCGCGGGTCGTGACCATGCCGGCGGCGGCGTAGGTGATACATTCGGTTAAAATTTCAACGTCGCTGTAGCCCTTGCTGAGCAGGTGGCTGATCACGTCTTCACCGGGCTTTTTACGCCGCGCCCGAATCGCCGGTTTCACATCTTGATAAAAAAAACGAAACGTCGCGCTCTGCGTCATGAGAAACTGCCAGAGTTTGTCGGGTCGCCACGAAAACTCGGTCGGGTCACCCTCAAAAAAGGTGTTGAGGCGGCTGCTCATCCCCTGAACCGACGAGTTCGTCAGGCCCACTACCTGCGCGGCCACTTGCGTCGCCAAACGCATACTGAGCCGGCTGAGGTCGGCACTTTTACGTTTTTTGAGCGTCCCAACGAGGTCGTCAGTCAAGGTTTCCATCATCTCACGGTAGCTTTTGCTGACCGTTTGCGGCGTAAAAAAGCGGGCGGTCGCGGTGCGCTGCGCTTTGTGTTCCGGTCCTTCCAAATACAAAATCGGTGGGCGCATCTTGCTCATCGCCTGGGCCGTCACCTCCGCGCCGAATCCGGCCTGCTTTGTTGCTTCGGGGTCACGTAAAATTGCCCGTGCCAGCGCAAACGAGCGCACCGTCCAGCGTTCGCCCTTAGCATCTTGGGTGACTTCATAAGCCGGGGTCAGGGATTCATCGGGCCGAGAACTTTTGCGCTCAGACACGCCTTCAGGATGATGAAACGGGCAACCGGCGGCGTGCGGAGAAGTCGAGGCTTGAGTCATAAGGTTATGATACACATTGTCTCAAAAAGAAGTGTTGCTTATCTCGCAAAATACGGTACGCTCGAGCGGATGACTCGCTCCGTGCCAGATGCGCGTGTTCTTAAAACGTATCAGCGCCTTACCGACGCGCTCGTCGCCCTGGCGCTCGAGAAAGGCTTCGACGCGCTGACGGTGCGTGAGTTAACCGAACGCGCCGAAGTGGGGTACGCCACCTTTTTCAGACACTTCAGCTCGAAAGAGGCGCTGCTCGGGGCTGTGTTTGAAAGCACTTTAGGTGAACTTTTGGCGCAGCTCGCGCCGGTCGCTGCGCCGCTAGACCCCCTCGAGGTCGGTACCAGAGTGTTTCGCCACGCCCGCGACCACGCCGACCGCTACCGCGCGCTCCTCCGCACCGGCGAGACCCTAAACCTGCAAGAACGCTGTTTACGGGTAAGCCTCGAGGCGCTTTCAGCGACGTTTGTCGCTAAACAAAACAGTGTCGTGCCTTTTGAAGTCGCGGCGCATCATCTGGTCTACAGTTTTATCGGCTTGGTAACCTGGTACTTAGACGCGGATTTGCCCTATTCACCGGAACGTATGGGCGAGATTTTAGAGCAGCTGATTTTGGAGCCGACCTACCGGGTCGCGTTCGAGCCCAAGTAGAGGCGACGCATAACGGTTTAGGCAGGTGCCACCGACTCAGCGGTGCGTTCGGGGACGCCGTGCTCGAGCAAACACATCTCAAACGCTTCAACGTACTTTTCAGGCATCGTACAAGAGCCCTGCGTCCAAAACTGTATGCCTCTGGTCTCAAAATATAGCTTTCCCCTTATCCAGCGGTACGACCTTATTTTGTGCCACGGAAGTAAGCCTATATAAAGCCATATTCCTCTCTGGTAAACCCTCAGCCTGCCAAATGAGAGCAATATATAAAATGCAGCAAGCAGTAAACTGAACGCCTGTGACTGTACGAAGACGCGTACACCTTGACTGAAGTCCATGTTGAGTACAGCTGCTACCAGCCAGAGTGAAGCGATAAAGACATATAACCTCCACTGCGGGTATGGCCCAGCGTCAAGCAGTATCTGCCCCGCTCGAGGCTTTATAAATAGCAACTTTACAAGAATTGTTAAAATCAAAAGAGTCAGCAGGGATACGATGACTATGTTGAACGTGCGCCAGTATGACCAACTTGTGACCAAGCTGATGAGAAATGGAACTAGAAACATTGCAACAACAGTTATACCTGGCATAACGGACGACTTTAGCCGAAAACGCCATAAAAACCCATCCTTGTTGTCTTTTGTTTTATCCGGTTCCATATAGCGCAGATTATACGCGTTTGGCCTCGGCCTGCTCGATTTCACGCTCGAGAAAATAGTTCAGCAGTGTCCTGAGTAAAACAATCGCACCCAAGTTCAAAATATCTTGCCGAGTCGGGGCGACGGCGGTCCGTAAAATATCGCTGGCGACGGTGAACTCTAAACCCAGTGCGAGCGCCCGCCCGAGCCGTAAACGAATCGCCTCGGTGCTGCTCCCTTCGGTGTCCGAACGTGCGACGAGCAGTTGGATATAGGTCAATATCCCGCGCAAAATGGCGATACCGATCACAACTGCCGCGGCAATCTCCGCGCCGGCGGCAAAGTAGCCGACGATTAGTTTCAGCCAACCCTCGAGCGGATTGCCCTCGGCGACGCCGCTGACGCTGCTGACGTTGGTGTTAAGGCTGAGGAGCAAAACGAGCCCGAAAATAAGCGCAATCGGCAGCAAAAAGCCTGTCCAAGAGTCTCTTAGAGGGGTTTGCCGTTCAGGTTGCGGAGGGGTGTCCCGGCTCATGCGTCCTCTGTTCCGTGATGGTTACGGGCTTCTCTCGCAGCCAGCCACACGGTAACCTGCTCGAGCCCTACCAACGCCACGGTAATGCCGATAGCTAAAATGAAAAGCAGCAAGTTGCTCGCACTCCCGGCCCGAAACGCGAAACTCAGCGAGGTTGACACGGCGGGCGGATGCACCGCGTCAAAAACGATCATCAGCACGACGGTGCCGACCATCGCCGCGCCACTTGCCAGGTAGCCGGGGCCGAGCAGCATAAAGGTGCCGAAACCTAAGCTGGCGGCGGTGAGGTGCGCGATTACGAGCGTGCGGACGCTGTTCATCCCGTGCTCGGGGTCTAAGTAGATTAAAAAGGCGCTCGAGGCCAGGGACGCGAACAACAGGCGTTGCTGACTTAAAACCTCGACAAAGGCGAACACGGCGAGCACGGTGAGGGTCGGCAGTACTGCCAAAATTAGCTCACCGCGTAACCCTAAACGCTGGCGGAGGGAACGTGTTTTGCCCTCACCCGGTTCAAAGCTTTCGTGGGAGTAGCTCATCGGGTCTAAAAGAGCGGGGGGCTCGAGGCTACCTTTACGGCGTCCTCAACCTTGTCGAGCCGAAACGTCAGCTGCTTTTGCCGTAAATGACAGTAGCCGCGCACATACGCGCCGTCAAATGAGGTCACGTCAACTTGTCTGAGCTTCCCGCCGTAGGTCAGCTGCACGCTGCCCCGCACCTTGGCCACGTCGCGAAACAGCGGCGCGAGCGGGTGTTCGGCAAAACTCATGGCGATAGGCGCGCGGCGCGGACCTTTTTGAAAAAATAGCTGCCCGTATTTACGGGCGTATTCGTAGAGGTCGCGGGTGAGTTTCACGTCTTCTAAGCAGTACCGCTCGAGCTTGTCCCAATCTCCGGCCCGGTAGTATTCCAGCGCGTCTAAGCCGGAGCCAAGTTTACTCGAGCCAAGCGTCGCCTGCGCTAAGGCGTCGAGCGAGATACGCCGCCCTAAAGTCTTCTGCGCTTCGATCATCAGGTCGAGGGTCGGGAGTTCCGTTACCCAGTCACCGAGTTCGGCAGCCAGCACGGGCCAGTCAAAACCGATCAGGTTAAAGCCGACCACTTCGTCGGCGTTTTCTAACAAGACGGTGAGTTCGTCAAACTGGGTTTCACGAAAGGTCAAGAACTTATCTTCGGTATAGTCGTACACGCCGACCACACTGACGCCCAGCTGCGCGCGGTTTTCTGCGCCGCCCACCTCGTCAAACGAGCGTTTGGTCTCGAGGTCCAAAACTAGGCGGTTAAAGACGTGGCTCATCAGGCTGTTATACCAGCTTTATAAGAGTTTGGCGGGAAGCTCGAGCGCCGCCAGCATTTTGTCATGAAGAGCGCCGTTGCTAGCGATTAGTACCTTTTCCCCGAGCTGATACGGTTTACCGGTGCCGCCGGTTACCTGTCCGCCGGCTTCAGTGACAAGTAGAACCCCGGCTGCTACGTCCCAAGGGTTGAGGTTGAGTTCCCAAAACCCGTCAATCCGGCCACACGCGGCGTACGCGAGGTCTAAAGCCGCCGCGCCGGGGCGACGTACCGTGCGGCAGAGGCCCAGCATCCGGCCAAACACCGCGACGTTATCTACTGCGGTCTCCGGGTCATACGCAAACCCGGTTGCCAACATGCTCCGGCGCAGTGTGTCTTCTTTCGTAACGGCAATCGGCGCACCGTTTAGCAGCGCGCCGCCGCCACGCGTCGCCGTAAAAAGTTCGTTTCGCACTGAATCGAGGACGACGCCGACCTCGAGCACACCCCGAACCTCGAGCCCAATCGAAACGCAGTAAAACGGAAAGCCGTGCGCGTAATTGAGCGTCCCGTCGAGCGGGTCAACGATCCAGCGGTAGAGGGCGTCGCCACGCTGCCCCTCTTCTTCGCCTAACACGGCATGCTCGGGGTAAGCCGAGAGTAAAATCTCGCGGATACGCGCTTCGCTCTCTTTGTCTATCCGCGTGACTAGGTCGGTCTCATTTGACTTGGTGGCGATGCTTAGGTCTTGGCCCACGCCGCCTTGGTGAATCTGCGCAGCGGCGCGGGCTGCCCGAATCGCGGTGTATAAAAAGTCTCGTTGCTCGTTGGGGTTCAGGGTATCGCTGCTCATCTCTCTACGCTACCCTAAAGGAACTCTAAAGGAGCTGCTTGGCGGCAAACTGTACATGGTTTATTTTGCGGCGAACTGCGCTCCGCGGCTCTGCCGGACGGTCTCGAGGTCAGAAATCTCTTCGTCCGTGTGATTGCCGAGTTCAGCGGGGGAGGGGATCATATCGGTAATCAGCCGGGCGCGGCGGTCAAAGGTAAAGTAGTTGTACGCCCAGTCGGTCAGCGCGCCGAGACGGTTGCGGTAGCCCGGCAAATAAACCAGATGGATAAAAAGCCACGCCAACCAACCCAAAAAGCCGCGCAGCTTGATACCGAGAAAAACTTTGCCCAGTTCGGCGATACCTGCGCCGCGCCCGATAATCGCCATGTTGCCTTTATCGAAATACTTAAAGCGCGCCTGTTTACGCTCGCCTTTGAGGTCGGCCAGGATAGTTTCCGCAGCAAAACGTCCCCCTTGGATGGCCACTTGCGCGACCTGCGGGTAGAGCTTGCCGTCCTCGTCTTTGCTGGCCGACACGTCCCCGGCGGCGAACGCGTACGGGTGACCGGGCAGACTTAGGTCAGGATTGACTTTAAGGCGGTAGCCCCGCTCGAGTTCAACCCCGAGGGCGTCAACGAGTGGGTGCCCGCGCACCCCGGCCGCCCAGATCAGCGTTTGCGTCGGAATTATCTCGCCGTTTTTTAGCTCGACTTCGCCTTCTCGCACTTCGGCAAGAGCTTGACCGAGACGCAACTCAATACCACGCCCGCGCAACACTTCGGCGGTGTAGTCACGCAATTCGTCACTGTAAGGAGCCATCAGATAGTCGAGCATCTCAACCAAGATGATCTTGGCTTTGGCCACCTCGAGGTCAGGGTAATCTTTGGGCAACACGCGCTCGAACAGCTCGGCAAGTGCCCCCGACATCTCGACGCCGGTCGGCCCACCGCCGACAATTACGATAGTAAGCGCGCCCTCGTCAATCAGGCTGGGATCGGCTGAAGCGCGCTCGAACTGCCGCAAGATGTGGCTGCGGATATTGACGGCTTCGGTCAGACTTTTTACGTAAAAAGCGTGTTCCCGAACCCCTTTAATGCCAAAATCGTTGTAAACTGCGCCCGCCCCGATGATAAGGTAGTCAAAAGAGAGCGTATCGCCGCCCGCAAGTGCCAGCGTTTTATCTTCCCAACGGACGTTTTCAACGGTCGCTTGCCGAAAGGTAAAGTTTTCCTGACGCTGAAAAATAGTGCGCACCGACTGCGCGACCTCGCCGGGCTCGAGCGCCGCCGTTGCTACTTGATAGATCAGCGGTTGAAAGGTATGGTAATTGTTCTGGTCAATCAAGATGACCTCAGCGTCGGCTTTACGCAGAGCTTTGACGGCGTAAAGCCCGACAAACCCTGCGCCGATAATGACGATTCTCGGCTTTTTGTAGGCGTGAAGCGTAGCTGAACGGGGCGCGCGTTGCTGAGGAGTTGCTCGGGTCACTGCTTGGGTTACTGTCTGAGTCATAGTGTCTCCCGGCGGACTCCGGTGTGTCCGCCTTTAAGCTCATCATAAGCTCGGGACCCCCAGTACTTTGTAGTATTTCTTAGTGACTTTAACACCAGGAAAACCGGACGTAAACCCGGATATAGGCGGTTACTGCTCAGCCATTTTAAGCGCGATCATCCGGCCTGTCGGGGTGTCGGCGATGCCCCCTTCGCCGGTTTCGCGCAGTTCCGGCGGTAACATCCGCCCAACCGAGGCCATCGCAGAGACCACCTCGTCGGGGGGAATCACCGAGGTCAGTCCGGCGCGCGCAAGCTGCGCCGCCGCGACCGCGTGAACGCTGTAAAAGGCGTTGCGTGAGACGCACGGCACCTCGACGTAACCGCCAACCGGATCACAGACTAAGCCGATGGTATTGACCAAGGCGAGGGCCGCTGCGTGTACGGCCCTATGCGCGTCGCCGCCCAACAGCTCGCAGACAGCCGCCGCCGCCATCGCCGCTGAAGAACCGATCTCTGCGCCGCAACCGCCGGTCGCTCCGGCGATAAACATCGTGTGTGAAATAATTTCCCCGATACCGGCAGCTAAAACGAGGGGCATCAGCAGCTCGTCGTCGCTCAAACCGAGTTCGTCGCCCACGCCGATCAGTGCACCGGGAACGGTTCCGGCGCTGCCTGCAGTCGGCGCAGCGACGATGCGGCCCATCCGGGCGTTTTCCTCGTTGACGGCCATCGCGTACGCTTGCACGCGTTTCAAGAGCGGCGCTTGCAGCGTGTCGGGAGCTTCCCACAGCGTTTTGGCGTTCCACCCGACCATTCCGGTACGGCTCGGCGCGCTCGACTCGAGTCCACGGGCGATAGAGGCGCGCATCTCAGTTAGACGTCCGCGCATCGCGTCAAGGAGCGCGGGTTGTTCTTCCGGTGGGGTCGTATCGTTTAAGACTGCTTCGGAAGCTCGACCGGAAACGTTTAGTAGTTCATTTAAGGTCATGTATTTTCCCCTTGACGCCCGTTCACGACGTTAGGTAACAGCCGGAGCCAGCCGACCACGCTCAGCTGTGAAAGGTAGGTGAGCACGTAGGGCGAGGGGGCCGATTCCAGCTCGAGCGCCATCAAAGCCGCCGCACCGCGCCGTCCCTCACGTGAGCTGCGGGCGCACGTCAGCGTGGCGATATTCACCGCGTCGTCGGCTAAAACGCGGGCGACGGTGGCAATTACCCCGGTTTGGTCGGTATGCCGGAGGAGCAGGGTGTAATGCGCACCCGTAAAGTTTGTTTCAAAACCGTCAACCTTAAAGACCCGGACGAGACCCCCGCCCAGGCTCGAGCCCAGCAGCGTCAGGGTTTCAGCTTCGGCCCCTTTAGCTTTGGTCTCTAAGGTGAACTGTACGGTGTTGGGGTGAACGTCGCCTAAGTCTTTGGTCTCGAAATGAAGGTCTAAGCCGCACGCCGCCGCGTGGTCTAAAGCGCCCGGCAGCCGCGCGTCGTCGGGGGCGTAACCGAGCAACCCTCCCGCGAGCGCCTGGTCGGTGCCGTGCCCCTTCGCAGTTTTGGCAAATGAACCGTGCAGAGTTAGCGTCGCCCGCTCGGGCGGCCCCGGCAGCGCGTGCCGCGCTAACAGCGCCAACCGGCACGCTCCGGCGGTATGGCTGCTGGACGGCCCTACCATCACCGGTCCGATCACCTCGAGAAGCCCCATATTAGAGTCTAGCTTACTTGGCTACCTAGGCAGCGTGTTGTACGCGGAACGCAGCAACAGCGTCAAGCCGTGAAAAACGCAGCCGTATTTACAGCACAGCCATTAGTTACAACCATATTTGCTAGGGCGACCGCAGCCCTGCCATAGTTGCACAAGCGCGAGAAAGGTTGGTAAGATGCTTGATACGCTGAAAAAGGATGATGCGGTACGTGGGGTCACTTTGTACCGCCTTAGACGCGCTTGCTACCTACCCGCAGTGCTAGAGACAGCGCGACATAGCACCGCGTCACGCTGCACCGTTGCTCTGCAAGAACTGTACTTTTCCGTAGCGGTACCTGTTAAGACGCGTTCGGCAACCAGCCGACCTGTAACGCCTTAGAGCCGGGCGGAGGACAAGGCAAAGCCGGCTTGCTCAAGTAAGATTTTTGCAAGAACGCTCCTTTATACTTGAAAGTGTTAAGGCCGACACCGGTATTTATGACGAACCCAACGCCTTACCGACAACCCCGTCTACCTGCGCAGGCGTCAAGTACGCCTGCGATAGACGACTTGCTCCTGCGCGCTTGGGAATTGCGGCGTACCGACAGCTGCCAAGCCTTGGACTTGGCTGTCCAAACGCACGGTGCGGCCGTCTCCGCTGCCTATACCCGTGGTCAGGCAAGGGCGCGCCTCATCCAAGCTTTCTGTCAAGTAAGGCTGTGTAACTTTAAGGCGGCGCTACAGATCGCCGAAGAAGCCTTGAGTTTGTTTGGTACGCTGGACGACCCTTGGGGCACTGAGCAAACGCTCGGCGTGCTCGGTATGGCGAGCGCCGAGGCAGGTGAGCCGTTAAAAGCTATTAAATACCTTTCAGCACGCTACAAGCTGTGTGAGGGACGCGCCGACCGCGACGAGGCCGACGCGCTTACCTATCTGGCTTCTGCGTACTCCTTTATCAGCGACTACACCACCAGCCTAAGCTACGACTTTCGCGGCCTCGAGCTGTGTCAGGCGCTCGGCTACCGCGAAGGTGAGCAGCGGGCACTGCCCAACGTCGCGGACACTTTTTTCGAGCTGGGCCAGTACCACGACGCCCTGCGCTATTTCCTTCAAGGTCTGGCGCTGCAAAACAAAACCGATGATCCATTTGTCTACGCCCTATGCCTTGGTAACATCGGTCGTACCTATAAGGCACTGGGAGACTATGAACAGGCGCGGGCTTATCAGCAGCAAAGTTTAGCCTTGAGGGAAAAAGTCGGCGACCGGCGCGGCGTGAACTACGCGCTTAATGAGCTGAGTGCTATCTGCGTGGAACTTGGCAAGCTTAGGGAGGGAGAAGCTTACCTTCGCCGAAGCCTGAAATTCGCTACCCTACTCGATGACAAGAACAGCCGGGTAGACACCTACATACAGTTAGGCACGCTACTAACGCGACAAAGAAAGTTCAAGCAGGCCCTCGGCTTCTTGAACGAAGCGTTGGCGCTGGCCCAAGAAGTAGGCAACAAAGTCGAGCTTGCCAGGGTGCATTACAGCCTTTTCAAGACCTACAAAGCGCGGCGGCAGCTGGGTAAAGCCTTGGCACACTTTGAACTGCACAGTCAGCTTAAAGACGCGTTTGCTGAAGAAGCCGGTTCATTACGGTTGCAGGGCCTACGTGTTGGCTTCGAGACCGAACGAGCCGAGAAAGAACGGGAAATCTACCGCCTCAAAAACGTTGAACTCGCCCACGCCAATTTGGAGCTGCAACTTCTTAACGACAAGGCCACCAGCCTTTTGGTTCAGCTCGAGCGGCAAGCGAAAGAAGACGCCTTGACCGGCCTCTCTAACCGTCGTCACGCCGACCTGCGGCTCCGCGAAGAGTTCGCGCGGGCACGCCGCTTTGACCACGCCTTAAGCGTCGCCCTGGGCGACATCGACAACTTCAAAAAGATCAACGACACCTTTTCGCATCACCTAGGCGACGAGGTGCTGCGCGTGGTGGCGCGGCTTTTCCGAGCGCACCTGCGTGAGGTTGATACCGTCGCTCGCTACGGGGGTGAGGAGTTCTTGCTGCTCTTTCCGGAAACGCCGGTACAGGGCGCTTTGTTGAGCTGCCGTGAGCTCTGCCAAAAGGTCGCGGTCTACCCTTGGGACACACTCGCTCCCGGCCTCAGCGTTACCCTTAGTATCGGTGTGTCAGACGACGGCGGTGTCGTCAATCATGAAAAGCTGGTAGCGCGAGCTGACGCTAAGCTCTATGAGGCGAAGCGTAAGGGGAAAAATCAGGTCAGGTGTTAGGTTCAGAGGCGGCGCATACACTTTACTGCGGTGCCGAAACTCACCTTTTGCCGAGTTGCACCAGCAGGGTTGCGCGTAAGAGCGGCCTAACGGCCGGATAAAGGGCCGTCCCGGTTTTTAACTCAGTCCCTTTTCTACCGGGTATTTCGGGCCGAGTCAACGAAGTACTTGGTTGTTGCCGTAGAGGTAAGGCTAACGCAACTAAGCAGACAACTTAGCGAGGAGATTTGCGGCGCTCGAGACTCGAGTCCAAACGCACTCCAAAAACGTACCGTTTCTCGCACGGACGCTAAAGACAAAGGGCGGCCCGAAGGCCGCCCTAACACCAAACGACCCTTAAATCTTGTCTTTAAGGGCTTTGCCGGGTTTGAAAGCCGGATATTTGCTCGCGGGAATCTCGATTTTTTCTGTCGTTCCTGGTTTGACGCCGGTGCGGGCTTTGCGTTCACGTACCTCGAAGGTACCAAAACCCGTGAGCTGCACCTTGTCGCCACCGTTGAGGTGCTTTGTGACGTTGTCAATCATGGCGTCAATCACCGTCTTGACGTCTTTTTTCTTCATCTGCGTTTCGTCTGAAACCAGGTCAACGAGATCAGCTTTGGAAACCGTTTTCGCTTTCGCCACCACTTACCTCCTTTTGAACTTCGGGGGTACTTTAGCATGACATCCCTTAGATAGCAAGTCCTAGGCGGGATAACTCGAGCTGCGCCGCCCAGCACGAGCAAAAAAATTGCTAGTTTGGCTCGAGTGGGGTGTCCGGCGCGCTCGCAGTAGGCGGCAGGAGCGCCTGAATCTGCGTCATCAGCGTTTGCGTAAGGGCGCGCATCTCAGCTTTGGACTTGTCTTTGGGATAAAACGGCCTGCCGAAGCGTACTCGGAGCCGTCCGCCTTCGTTCCAAATGGCGACCGGTTGTAGCGGCACTCCGGCGCGCTGCGCTAAAAACGCTGCGCCGTCTAGTGCCGCCGCGTCCCCGGCGTTACGGGTGCCTTGGGGAAAGATACCGACGGCCAGACCACTTTTAAGAAACCGCAACGCCTCTTTAATCCCCTTGGTGTCCCCCTTGTTACGGTCAATGGGAAACGCCATCAGGTGCTCGCAAACCCACCTAAGCGGCTGCGTCTCGAAGAGTTCGCGTTTGGCCATAAAGTGGATTTCACGGGGAACGAGTGACCCGATCAGCGGTGGGTCAAAGTTTGACGTGTGATTGCTCGCCACGATGAGACCCCCGCGTCTCCGAAAGGGGAACGAGCTCCAACCCTTCGACCTTAAGCCGCCGAAAGAGCCGCGCGTAATTTCTGACTAGGTACGAAGCTAGATAGTAAAACCAGAGCCGCCGAAAGTTCATCACGCTACCTTGTTCCCGGTTCAGCGCCGACGCGTACGGGTGACGAGCAGCGCGCCCAGAGTTCCGGCAAAGGCCGCGAGCGCGTGAAAACCCAACCACGCCGGTACCGATGGGCTCCACGGCAACGACACGGCAAACAGAGAACGCTGCGAAAGCCCCCAAACGATCAGTTGCGGGAGGACGTAAAGGAGCGGTGAGACGAGCAGCGCCCCCTTGCGCCACGCGTAATCGAGCCCTAAAAACGCCAGCAAACCCGAGGTGAGCATCAGTGGGAGCATGATCAGCCAAACTTCGCCGCCGGTCAGGAGACCGGCAACGGGCGCGAACAGCGCCGCTGCAAAGGCAAACGGCAGGCCCGCGTAGGCGAAGGCGGCGTAGCTGCACACCACAATACCCAAGCTGCGCACAAGAATTGGCAAGGGCGCAACCGCGACCACGACCGCCAAGAGAAAAAAGAACGTTCCGACGATCAGAAAAGACGCCGCGCTGCGCGCTGTACGTGAGGGACTACGTGAGGTTCGGGTCATGCCGGAGCCAATTCGGGTAGGCGCTCTCTGATTTCAGGGACGAGCCGTAAATACTCGCCGGTTGACGAGGTCGGGTGCGCAGCGACGGTTTCAGGGGTTCCCTCAGCGACGACGGTGCCGCCTCTCGAGCCCCCGTCCGGTCCTAAGTCAATCAGCCAATCCGCAGTTTTAATCACGTCCATATTATGCTCGATCACAACCAAGGTGTTGCCTCCTTCGACGAGCCGCTGCAACACGCCTAACAGCCGGTGGACGTCGGCGAAGTGGAGGCCGGTGGTCGGTTCGTCCAAAATATAGAGCGTTTTGCCGGTGCTGCGTTTGCCGAGTTCTGAGGCCAGTTTGACGCGCTGCGCCTCACCGCCCGAAAGCGTCGGCGAAGGTTGGCCAATCTTGATATACCCCAAACCTACATCTTGCATCAGCTGCAGTTTACGCGCGATGTTCGGGATATTTTCAAAAAAGCCGACCCCTTCATCTACGGTCATCGCCAGAACTTCAGCGATGGACTTGCCGCGAATTTTGACCTCTAAGGTTTCGCGGTTGTAGCGCGCCCCCTTACAGACCTCACACGGGACGTAGATGTCGGGTAAAAAGTACATCTCGACCTTGACGGTGCCGTCGCCCTTACACGCTTCGCAGCGGCCGCCCTTGACGTTAAACGAGAAGCGTCCGGCCTTGTAGCCGCGTTTACGGGCTTCGGGGGCGCGAGTGTAGAGGTCACGGATTTCGGTAAAAATCCCGGTATACGTCGCCGGGTTGCTCCGTGGGGTCCGCCCAATGGGGCCTTGGTCGATCTCGATGACCTTATCAACGTTTTCGGTACCCTGAATCGCCTTGTGCGCGCCCGGTACCTCTTTGGCGCGGTAGAGCTCTTTAGCCAAGGACGCGTGCAAGATGCGGTGAACCAAGGTTGACTTGCCCGAACCCGACGCCCCGGTAATACAGGTCAGCGTCCCCAGCGGAATCTCGACGCTGACGTTTTGCAAATTGTGCTCGGTCGCGCCCAAAATCTTGATCTTTTTGCCGCTGCCGCCGCGCCGCTTTTTGGGTACGGCGATCTTTTTTTCACCGCGCAAATAGGCGGCGGTGATCGAATTGGGGTCGTGCATCACGGCGTCGGGTGTGCCTTCAGCGATGATTTCACCGCCGTGAATCCCGGCTCCCGGCCCTAAATCAACGAGGTAGTCGGCGGCCCGCATCGTCTCTTCGTCGTGTTCAACGACGATCAGCGTATTGCCGAGGTCGCGGAGGCGTAAAAGCGTCAGCAGGAGCCGCGCGTTGTCGCGCGGGTGCAGCCCGATGGACGGTTCGTCCAAGACGTATAACACGCCCGTAAGCCCGCTGCCGACCTGCGTCGCCAACCGGATACGCTGCGCTTCGCCGCCTGAAAGGGTATTCGCACTCCGGTCGAGCGTCAGGTAGTCGAGCCCGACGTTCTCTAAAAAGCCCAGCCGCGCTCCGACCTCGCGCATAATCGGCGAGGCGATGGCTCCGCCCGGTTCGGGCAAGTTCAGCTTGGCAAAAAACGCCTCGGCCTCTAAAACTGTCATCCCGGAAAGTTCAGCGATGTTGCGCTCGGCGACCGTCACGGACAGGATTTCAGGTTTGTAGCGGGTGCCGTGACACTTCGGGCAAGGGACTAAAGACATGTACGCCTCGAGCTTTTCCCGTGCGTAATCGGTGGTCGCCTCGCGTAAACGCCGCTCGAGGTTCGGCACGATGCCTTCAAATTCGACGTTAAAGCGCATGGTTTCGCGGTCGCCACGCTTGTAAACAACTTCAATCGGGTCTTTACTGCCGTAGAGCAGCGTTTTTTGCACCTTGCCGGGTAGGTTTTTCCAGGGTGTGTGCAGGTCAAAGTCTAGATGCTCGGCGAGCGCCTTGAGGCGGTCCCAGTAAAAGACCTTCGAGTCGTCGCTCCGTCCTTGACTCCACGGCGCAATCGCGCCCTGACTGATCGAAAGCTCGTCGTCGGGAACAACTAGCTCGGGGTCAAACTCTGAACGTGAGCCGAGACCGGTGCAGTGCGGGCACGCGCCGTAGGGCGAGTTAAACGAAAAAGCGCGGGGCTCGAGCTCTTCTAGCACCGTGCCGTGTTCAGGACAGGCAAAGCGTTCGCTAAAGAGTTCTTCTTGGTTTTTGTCGGGCAAAAAGACGCGCATCAGCCCTTCGCCTTTTTGCAGCGCCAACTCGACGGATTCAGCCATCCGTGAGCGGTCGTCAGAACTCACCTTGAGACGGTCCACCACGATGTCGATATCGTGCTTTTCGTACTTCTCTAGGGCCAACTTGATCGCTTCATCAAGCGTTTGCACCTCGCCGTCAACGCGGACACGGACGAAGCCTTCTTTTTTAAGCCCTTCAAAGAGCCGTTTATATTCGCCCTTACGCCCCCGGACGAGTGGCGCGATAATGAGCGCCCGCTGGTCGGCAAACTTCTCAATCATCCGGTCAACGATTTCAGTCGCCGACTGCCGCTCTATGACGCGGCCGCAGATCGGGCAGTGCGGGGTTCCGGCGCGGGCGAACAAAAGTCGCAGATAATCGTGAATTTCGGTAACAGTTCCGACCGTCGAGCGCGGGTTATGCGAGGTGGTCTTCTGGTCAATGCTGATGGCGGGCGACAACCCCTCGATGCTGTCTACCTCGGGTTTGTCCATCAGTCCTAAAAATTGCCGCGCGTAAGCTGACAAACTCTCGACGTACCGGCGCTGCCCCTCGGCGTAGATAGTGTCAAACGCCAAGGTTGACTTACCTGAACCCGACACGCCGGTAAAGACGATAAAACTGTCTCTGGGCAGAGTCGTCGAGACGTTTTTGAGGTTGTGTGCTCGAGCGCCGCGGATGACAAGGTTTTGCAACGTGCCTCCTTGGGGCAGGGCGCTGGCCTAAAGCCGCGTCTCGCTGACCGAGCTGTCACGGTGGCGCGCACCTGCTAAACAGTTGAGTATACCAAGCCTGCTCGCTTTAGGCGTAGCCTGCTTGTCAGCGCGAGTTCATAACGCAGCTTTGACGAGCTCACTTAACTGAGACGTGCGCCCGGTAGATGTGACAATTGTTATAGCCGGTACGTCACTGTGAAGTTTTGTAACTGCCGGTGTCCGCAAAAGTCTCATGCTCTAGTTGAGGAGACGTGATGATGGCTGGACACCTTAGCGTGTGGTGCAACTTGGGACGCCACCACTGGACCTCTCTACCTTCTAGGGCCAGGGTGTGTACACGCTGTGGCCGAACCGAGATGATGTTTTACGACGCCTGGGAGATTGTCACACCCCGCGAGGCTTACGGCACGCTAAACCGAACGGCCAGTGCCCCATATCCAGTTGGCGATAACGCGCCGAAAGATGCTGCGCCCACCAAACTCGTAAAAACCGCAACCCTTAGACAGACAAATTAAGCAGCTTGTTAGGCAGCTTAGAAGTAGATCGGCGCAAAGGCATGTCAAAATAAAAAAGCCCCGGTTAAATCCGGGACTTTGTTGCGTCAGTGACGCTCGTTCTTTTGGTTGCGGGGACTGGATTTGAACCAATGACCTTCGGGTTATGAGCCCGACGAGCTACCAGACTGCTCCACCCCGCGGCGCAGCAAAAGCCAGCTTAACGCGCGCTTTCGGGTTGTGTCAAGGGTTGGTCAGACAAACGCTGGTACAGCGCGGCCTGCTAGACTCTCGCTTATGACCCGCCTGTTTACAACCCAGCTACTTACAACCCAGCTACTTACAACCCAGCTCTTGATAACTTCGGTTTGGCTGGCAAACGGTTATGGCTGAACTCGAGGTCTGGCTGCGCGGCCCTCTAACCGACACGCCGGTACTCGTGCAGCCTGTTGCTCACGCGCTGCTGCAAGCCAGGGAAGAGGTCGTCACGCTGTTAGACGGGTTTCCAGAAGACCTTTTGTGGAAGCGTCCGGCGGGGGCCGCGTCCGCAGGATTTCATCTGCAGCACCTGAGCGGGGTGCTTGAACGGATGCTGAGCTACGCGCGCGGCAAGCCTCTAAGCGCGGCGCAACTAGCGGCGCTCGCCCGCGAAGGCGAGGGACCTGCGCGCGTTGCCGAACTCGTCGCGGCTTTTGCAGCTCAGGTAGACGAGGCGTTACGTGAGCTTCGCAACCTGGACCCGGAGACGCTGACGGAGCCGAGGGCCGTAGGCCGCGCGGGGCTTCCCTCAACCGTGATCGGGCTACTTGTTCACGCCGCTGAACACACCACCCGGCACGTCGGGCAGCTGTCGGTCACCGTAAAGGTCGTAAGGGCCGGGCTGAAGTAAAGCTTTTGGTAAGCTAAGCCGTAAGCTTTGACATACAATCTTTTAGGTAGTAGCCTTCAAGAATTAAAATCCAGGGGCATACGTAAGGGGAATACATGAAATGGGAAGATAGAGGGCAGAGCCGTAACGTTACGGATAACCGGGGGCGCAGAGGTGGTGGAAGCGGGGGCCGTGGGGTCGGCGGTATGGCGTCTTTAGGGGTCGGCGGTTTTTTAATCGTTTTGATCTTAAGTCTGGTGACAGGGGTTGACCTTTTTGGTCTTTTGGGAATTCAGTCGCCCTTAAGTCAGGGCGGGACGACGCAGACACAAAGCCAGTCACAAAACCAGACGCAGAGCCAACCGCAAAGTGCCGGAAGTCCGGCTGACCGGCAAATGGTCAGCTTTGTCTCGGCGGTATTAGACGACTCGCAGGCGACGTGGGCGGCCATCTTCCGGGAGAACAACCTTGCTTATCAAGAGGCGAAGTTATCGCTCGAGAGTGGCCTCGTCCCTTCGGCGTGTGGCAATGTCCCCGCTTCAGCCGGTCCTTTTTACTGCCCGCTCGACGACACCATCTACCTCAACTTCGCCTTTTTTAACGACCTCAAAACCCGTTACGGCGCGTCGGGCGACTTTGCCCAAGCCTATGTAATCGCGCACGAGCTGGGGCATCATGTGCAAAACTTGCTCGGCACTTCGGATGAGGTGCGGCAACAGCAGCAGGCTAATCCGAGGCAGGCGAACCGGTTGTCGGTGGCGTTAGAGCTGCAAGCGGACTGCTACGCCGGCATCTGGGGCGGTGAGCAGACGCAGGCCAAGGTAAATCAGAGTGATCAGCTTTACGCCATTTCCCAAGCAGATTTTGAAGAGGGCATCACCGCCGCCGCCGCCATCGGCGACGACCGGTTGCAAAAAGAGGCGACGGGCCGCGTCAACCCCGAGGCGTTTACACACGGTTCGTCCGAACAGCGGGTCAACTGGTTTTCGCGTGGGTTTAAGAGTGGCAATCCGGCGCAGTGCGACACCTTCGCCTCGCTCTAAGCTGTTTCGCCCAACATAGCGTGGGCGACCTCTACCCCCGACAAGTAAGCATCTTCGATCTTTGCGCCGCCGCACCAGTCGCCGCAAAAGTACAAGCTGTCGTCCTCTTTAAGGTATGTCCCGTCATAAGGTGAAGTCGCTTTCGCGTAGCGCCACCGTTGCAGCTGCGTCCAGCGAGGGTCGGCAAAGCCGAGCGACGCGGCGACCTCCAACATTTCGGGAACCGCGGCTTCAGACGTTTCCAGATACTTTGTAGAAAACGTCGGGTTGGCGTGTAACACAAGGACGGTGGGCTCTTCGTGCGCACGTTTGCCGGCGTCGTTGGCGAGCCACGAGAGCGGATTGGTGTCGTCTTTTACAACGATGCCCGACCATTCCGGCGCTGCCCCGGTATACTCAGCCATCACTGCCAGACACGGTGCAAACTCGACCCGGTTGAGGTGCTGCCGGGTTCGTTCGCTGACGTCTCGGGCTAAGGCCAACGCTTGCGGGGCCGGAACGCTAAGTAAAACGCGCTCGGCGGTATACGTTTTGCCGTCAGCTAACCCGACCTGCCACCCGGACGCCGTGCGTAAAAGCTCAGTCACGGTCGCTGAACGCTGAACGTGGAGCCCCTCGGCTAAAAGCTTGCCGATAGTGTTCATTCCGTCTGCAAAGGCGTAGCGTGGATGGCCCTCTTCGGGGGCTTGTAAGCCTTCAGGGGTCAGGGTGTGAAAGCCTTTCGTCCACACCTCGAGCCCTAACCCTCGCCACCTATCAACTTGCCTCTGGAAACTCGGATCGCGAGCGGTAAAGTACTGCGCGCCGGAATCAACCCGGAGGCCGTAAAGCCGTTTGGTAGCGGCCCGCCCACCAAAACCCCGGCTTTTTTCCAGAACGAGAACGCGGGTCCCGGCGTCTGCCAAGGTGCGCGCCGCCCTCAGCCCGGCAATCCCGGCTCCGACGATGAGCGTCTCTATCTCCGTCACGCTTTTACTCATACTTCTACTATGTCTTACTCTCGCCCAAAGGACTGTGTGCGTATCTGTAGTACGCGGCGACCACGAAGAAAACGAAGAAGGGCGGCCTTAGCCGCCCTTCTAAAGATTTGCTTTACAAGTTGTGACTAAAGGCTAGACTCGAGCGTCAAAAGAGTCTTTGGGCGCACCGGCAAGCGCACCGAAAATAGCGATGATCGCACCTAAGAGCAGCGCACCGAAAAGTGCGTAGGCGGTCGTTCCGGCGATGCTGGCGACCTCCTGGGTGGTTTGTACGACCTGGTTAGCCGTCTGATCTACCTGCTGCGTAAACTGCTGGACCTGCTGGTTGATTTCTTGCTCACTCAGGTTAGAGTTGTTCGCCAAAAAGGTCTTGAACTCGTTTTGGGCATCCGGTGAGGTCAGGCTTTCACCGTTCTGGACACGCTGAACGATACGCTGAACGAGCTGCTGCCCGGTCTGTTCAGGATTTTGTACACCCGCGTCGGTTAAAAATTGGTTGATTTGGCCTTGAACATTGAGCTGGTTGGGTATGGCGTTGGCAGCTCCCGGGGCAACCGCAGCGGCACCTTGGGCTACGCTCGAGACCGTATTCCCGACAAGTCCGGCGACGCCGCCGACAATCCGGCCGATGGCCGTCGAGAGGAGCAAAATCGTTCCGATGGTTAACAGGCTCCAGGTCAAGATACCGTGAATCACCGCGTCACCACGGCGCGGCGTCCCGCTTAAACGTCCGGCTACTAAACCGCCGATAAAGAGCGCGACGACGTTGATCACGATAATCGCGATGATGCTACCGGTTCCGTACCCTGATAGCGGGTTGTTGCTGGTCGCGGGGTCGAAGTTGGCGAGCCCGATCCCGGCAAAGAGTAAGTTGAGGAGAAACGTGATCATCAGGGCGATAATGGCACCCGCGAAAACAGCGCCCCAGGCGGTATGACGAACAGGACCGTTGTCTCTGTTGCCACTGTTGACGATAACTCGGTCTGCAGACATGTATAACTCCTAGTAAAGTTTGCTGAGGTTTTAGCTCGAGCGAAGCCGGCGTTTTCTTATAGTCCAAAACCGTGCCTTCGTCTCGGTGATAGTGCGTCGAAGCGATTTTTAGCGGCACCCTATCGGCGCGACGTATTACACCATACTGTTCTCCCTCCCTCAAGCCTTCTGTTTAGCTACGCCAACCGGCGCGTCCGGCAGCCTACCCTGATGGGGTCCAGGCTACTGCCTAAACATTAGGATACTAGACACAGGATAAAGGTATCTCTGCAGTTTGACTAGCGGCGGCCCGAGCGCATCAGCAGCCAGACAAAACCAAGCCCTAAAAGCGTTACCGGAACCGAATGGTCTCTAGCGAACCCCCGAGTCCTTTCGCCCCAACTTCCGGTACGCGTCATAAACGCGTCTCCCAAGCTTTCAATTGCGCCGAAAGTAAGCTGCTGCGTATCAGCGAGCGTCTCTTTGACCTCGTTCCCGATCCCCTCCGGACTCAGTTTATAGGACAAATCGTCTACATTTCGGCTGATGCGGCGGCGCGTGTCGGCAATGTCACTCTCTAGCTGCTCGGGACTCCGGTCACGCGGGTCAGACTGCTCGTTATAGTTAGACATCAGCTGTCCGTCCGGTAGGACTTGACCCGGCTCCGTCTGACCTGCCCTTGGCTGACGACGGTCGTCGTAGCGCGCTGAGACCTTGTACCTGAGCTCGGTGTACCTGAGCCTGATGTACCCGAGCCTAACGTGCCTGATGACGTACTCGAGCCCGGTGTGCTCTGTGCAAAACGCGCTGCGACAAGCCCCGCGACAAACAAACTGCCGACAAACAAGGTGCGGTTGCGGCTTGCGAAGGTGCGGATGTCCGCTAATAACGACTCGCCGCTCCGGTCGTCGAGGTAGTGCTGGGCCGCCTCGACCTGTTCGGCCAGCCCTTCGCTGAGGTCGGCTAAACCCGCGAGGTTGTCGTGACGAAACTCACGGCTGCTCGCCTTAAGTGCCCGCGCGACGCCGCCGATCTGGGCAGCGAGCTGCGTTTTGCCCTCGCCGAGTGCGCCGGTAGCCTCGCCGCGAAGACGTGAGGCGACGCTCTGCGCTTCGCCTGTGACCTTGCCGAAAACTTCCCGGCCCCGTTTTTGGGCGTCTCTACTTACGTCTTGAGCGGCGTTTCCGAAAGTATTTGCCGGTCCGGTCTCTCCAGGATAGTCCTCAGTGGTGCGAACCCTCGCGGAGCCCGAATAGCTCTCAGTATGTTCCATTCTGCCCCTTTCATCGTCTTTGGCCGCGCCGCGTAACGTCTTATAACGTCATCACAACTACGTTTCAACTCTACCTAATTATTGATGAGCCGCGCTACGTCACCGTAGTAAGGCATACGGTAGCGCCCTCAGCGTGTTGTGTGCGCGCGGCTGTGTAGCATAAAGTATGGCGAAAAAGAGCAAAAAACGGGCGCGGCAGGCGGCGCGGCGAGCCGAGCGGCGCGAAGAAAAAAGAGTAGTAGCCCCACCGGAAGGCTCCGGCCCGGAGCTCCTCAAACGTATTTTCCGCGAAGCGCAAGACCGACACGAGCGTGCGGCGTATGAAGGGGAGCGCCTCCGCGCGGCCGAGCTGCGCCGCGAAGAACGCGCCCGCGCCAGGGGCGAGCGGCCTCAGCGCGACCTTTTTAGTGACGACCGTCTTGATGATGACCGTCTTGATGACACCCCTTTTGATGATTGGCTCGACGACTGGCTTAAGGAACAGTGAACGTCACGCTGATCCCGTTACTTGGTGCGTGGCACCTGCGTTACCCGGTGTACAACGCGGCAAGTGTATTGGCGCTCGTCCGGGCAAGCCGCCCTGAAGTCATCGTCCCCGCACCGCTTGCAGCGGGCGCGCTGGCAACTCCGGCGTGGCAAGATACGCCGGAGGTCACCCTGCCGCCCGTGCTGGCTTGGGCGGCGCGCCAAGGGGTGAGGATAGCGCCCGGTATGCCGGAGAGCCCTGACCCGGAAGCCGAAGCAGACTTTCAGCGTTACCTCGCGGGCTATCCGCAAACCCGTGAACAGCTCCTGAGCCTCGAGGCGCTTCTACGTCCCTTAGACGAGCTGTTGCCGCAACCCTTGACCTTAGCCCGTATCTGGGCTGAGGTGTTGCCTGTAATAGACGAGTATCAGCGGGAGCGCGAGGCGGTTTTCGGCGACGGTCCCGGCACTGATTGGTGGCGTGAACGCCTGACAGAATTGGCTACAGGCGTAGCCGCGCTACCTGAGACGCGTGTCACTGTCCTAGCTAGCGCCGAACAGCTGCCGTTTTTGCGCGAGGCGCTGCAAGAGGTGGGCGCTGAGGTCAGCCTCCCGAAAGAGGTGCCTCACGACGAGACGATCCGCGAGCGGGCGCTCCTCGATGTGGCCTTTCGCGGTGACGCCGCCGACCCGGTGGCCCTCCTGAGCAGTCTCCGCGAGGTTAAAGGGGCCGAAGCCCGGTTTCACGAGGCGAATGTGCTCCTGATGCACGGTCACCCCGCCGAAGCGTTGGAACGGCTCGAGGCCGCCGTAAACGGCGACTTCAGCGCGCCCTACTACCTGCCGGGGTACCTGCTCGCCCGGTTGGGTCAACTCCGCGACTTAAGCGGTGACCGCGCCGGCGCGGTGCGCGCTTACCGGGGCGTGTTGGCCTTTGACTGGGTGCCTGAAGACGCGCGTGAAGCGGCGGTGACCGGGCTCGAGGCTCCCTTTGCCGGTATCCCTGAGTGAGCGGTTTGGGTCAGCTTAAAACGTATCAAAAAGATTTCGGCTATTCGTACAGCTTCGGCGTGTTTCCGACCGTGGAGCTGCTTACGCACCGACCCGAGCAGGTTCAGCGCGTGGTCGTCCACAGCAAAGGGGAAAAGAGCAGCGGCCTGGGCAAACTCAGAGAGCTGTGCGCGGCGCACAGCGTGCCTTTTGAGCGTAACGACCGCGCGGTTGAACGGTTGTCACACAAAGGAAACGTCTACGTTTTCGGTGTGTTTAACAAATACGCTGCGCCGCTCTCGGCGGACAAAAACCATCTGCTTTTGGTCAACCCGAGCGACAACGGCAACTTAGGTACCATCGCCCGGACGCTGCTGGCGTTTGGTGTGCGCGACCTGGCCCTGTTAGAGCCCGCCGTAGACATCTTTAACCCGCACGTTGTGCGCGCCTCGATGGGCGCGACGTTTGCGCTCCGGTTCGGGTATTTCAGCTCGCTGGAGGCGTACCGGTTAGCTTTTACACACACGCTCTATCCCTTTATGTTGGGCGCTGCGGCAGAACTAAAAAACGTCAAATTCGCTGCGCCCTACACGCTCGTCTTTGGGCCTGAAGGTGCCGGATTACCGCCCGAATATGCCGAGGTCGGGCAGAGCGTCAAGATTCCGCAGAGCCCACTCGTTGAGTCACTTAACCTAGCGGTCGCGGTTGGGGTGGCACTCTATGAGACAGCGAGAAACGGAACCTGAGAAACAGGGCCTACCGGACTGCAACCGTCCTAACGTCAAACGAAAAGGCTGCCTACTAAGCAGCCTTCTGGTTTGTTTGACTCGCGCTAAGGTCTAGTTGCCACCACTAGCAGCGTTCTGGGCTGTATTTTGCGTGTTGTCAGCGGCATTGTTGACCGCGTCACCTGCGTTGTCTGCAGCATTGTTAACCGCGTCACCTGCGTTGTCTGCAGCATTGTTAACCGCGTCACCTGCGTTGTCTGCAACATTGTTAACCGCATTGCCCGCATCCTGAGCTGTATTTTGCGCGTTGTCTGCGGCGTTGTTGATGGCTTCACCCGCATTTTGTACGGCGTTCCCAGCATTGTCACCGGCATTCTGGGCCGCATTGTCAACGGCGTTGCCCGCATCTTGGGCAGCGTTGCCAGTGCCCTGCACGGCGTTTTGGGTAGCGTCCCCGGCCTTATTTGGGTTACAGGCGACTAGGCCAAAGCTCAGTACCGAAGCGATCATAAGGTATTTCGTAGTGTGTTTCATGGCTTTTAACGTAGCAACGAGGGCTTGAATGGACTGTAGGCGTGCGTCCACTTGTGGCTTCATGGTTTTTTAATGAGTTCGTGCTCGAGCCCCTCAACCGCCTGTTCCCAGGTAAAACGCTGCACATAAGCGTGCCCTTGCTCTGCTAGACGAAACCGCAACGCGTCGTTTTGCAGAAGTTTGAGCACATTTTCAGCAAGTGCCGCCGGGTCTCTAGGTGGACTCAGCAGGGCCGTCTCACCGTTTACGGCGTACTCGCGGTGTCCGCCCACGTCGGTAGCGGTGAGTGCACAGCCGCACAGCAGAGCTTCACAGCCCGGTAGTCCCCAGCCTTCGGTCCACGAGGTTGCCAAAAAGATGGCGCTGTCGTTGTAAAGCTCCCTAAGCCGCTTGGGCGAGGGCGTCTGTTCGTAACGTAGCCAATCGGGCAAATTTGCGGGCGCGGCGGGCGCACCAAAAAGCGTTGCCCCGAGTTCGGGAACCTGAGCCTTAACCATTTGCAGCGCCTTGATACCGTCCGCTGACCCCTTCCAGTCGGCCCCGTGATAGAACATCACGCGTGTTCCCCGCTCTTCTATAGGTCGGTCAATCCCGAACGCCGTAAAGTCGAGGCCGTTCGGCAGATAAACAGCCTCCGCGCCCTGCGCCCGCACCGGCTCCTCTAACCAGTGGGCGATCACCAGATTACGCAGACCCAACCCGAAGGTTGCGTCTACGCGCTCTTGCGGGCCGCTCCAGGTCTCGTAGTGTTGGATAAGGTAGAACTTTTTGCCTTTTACAGCGGGATAATCTGCAACCCACTCAGCGGTTTGCCACGCGGTGGCAATTACGGCGTCAGCGTCCGGGACGCCACTCGCCGCCGGGGTTGCTCGCCACAAGAGCGAAACGTTCGGATGTAGTTTGAACCAGTCGGGTCGGTAGCTTTTACCGAGCCTGCGCTGAACGAAACGGACACCTTTTTTGAGTTTTTCACCCCTCGAGGCTTGACGGTCGGGTTGCGCGGTGTGAACGACCGTGACGGTGTGACCGCGTCCGGCAAGCCGGTTGGCGTACTCGTAAACGACCTTGAAGCCGCCGACCGGGACGCTGCCGGCTCCCGGTAAGACAAAGGTGACGCGCACGCTACTCGAGCCAGCCCCGTAGGTCGCGGCTCAAGAGCTTACTCAGACTTTCAACTTCCCCCGTAAACTCACGTATAAGTTGGTCTTTTACGGCGGGCTCGAGCGGTACTCGCACCTCAACTGCCGAGTTGAGCTTGTCGAGCGCCTTGTAGGTCAAGCGGTTCAGCGGCTTGGGCAGCCGGTTGACGGGCGACGCCGGGTTTTGCAGCACGTTATGCAGGACGCGTGAGCGGATGCGTTTATTTTGATTGACCACCTTGAAGTTCGGTGCAAACGGTTTCAGCCCTAAAAACTTTAAGACGCCCGCGTAAACGGCGGCCGCGTCCCGCTTAAAGTCGTCGAAAACGATGATGTGCAGCTGTTCGGGCGGAAACACGTCTAAGTAACGTTCCAACTGTTCGGTATACCGAGCGGCGTCGCCGTAAAACGGAAACGCGCCGACAGTGGGCAGCTCGCCCGTTTTGCGTTTCGGCTCAGCGGCGAGGGCTTCGGCCAAGGTCGCGTAGGGTTCGGTGCCGTTCACCCGTTTTTGCGAGTGAAGCGAAGGAATCAGCTCGAGCGGATTCCTGAGCATCGCAATAATCGCAGCGTCCGGGCACGCGGCCCGAATCTTTTGCGCGGCGACCTTTGAATAAAGATACGTCGCCGACGACTCCCCGACGATGTTGCTCCCGGCGTCCTTAAAAAGTGCAGCATAAGCGTCCGGGTCACGAATCGCGAAGGGCGCGTCCACATCGGTACAAAAAAAGTGCGGTTCTTTAGGTTCGGACATCCAGACGTCCGGGTGCTGCGCCAAGTAGCCGTGCAGCGCCGAGGTGCCGCATTTAGGCGCGCCAACGAGAAACAGATTAGGACGCACGCACAGCCTCAGTCCACGGTAGGTCACGGCCCAAAAGTTTTTCTAGCTCCTCAACTTCGGGGGCGAAACGGTGCTCGAGTTCCCTCTTTAGCTCCGGGTCTAAGGGTGCCCTCGCTTCGTAACGGATATTCGCTTGGTCGAGCCCTTTCATCACGCGTTGCCGTAAACTGCGCGGAAAAAACACGCGGCTGAGGCGTTTGAGACTTTCAGGCGGTTCTTGCACAAAATTGCGCAGTAAGGCGCTGCGGGCGCGTTTGTTGGGGTTGACGACCGCAAACTCGGGCAGAAAATCATCTCGCACGCCCAAAAACTGTAAGAGCTTGCGGTAAGTTCCCGGCAAATCGGCGCGAAAGTCGTCGTAAAAAATGATATGGACGTTGTCCCGGCCAAACTGCTCAAAGTAGCGTTCGATTTGCTCGGCGTAGCGCACCGTTTCCGAATAAAAAAGGCCGTCTACCAAGTGCGCGCTTTTCGGAATACGCTTTCCCGCTTTGCGCTCCGGTTCAGCGGCCAAGGCTTCGCGGAAGTCCTCGATGTCTTCGTTGCCGTTATACAAAAACTGCGAGTGCTGCGAGTAGAGCATGTCGGCGGGGTTCCTGAGCATCACAACAATCTGCGCGTCCGGGTTGAAATCGTAGATTTCCTGCGCGGCAGTTCTCGAGTATAGATACCAGACCGACGCCTCACCAAGCCGTTTCTGGGTAGTCGCGCCTGAAAAAAGCTCGAGATACGACCTTTCATCCCGAAGTGCGCCCTTGGTGATGTTTAAGTCACGCCCGAAAAAATGCACCTCTTTGATGTCAGGGATGAATATCTCGGGGTGTTCGGCTAGATAATTATTCATCGCAGTGGTACCGCATTTGGGTGCGCCGACGATAAAAAAGTCCGGTTGCCGGGTTTTTTTAACAGGTGGTTGCGTCATCGTACCGTTTCGGGTTCGGGTCCGGGTTTGAAATCAGGTGGGGTGGGCTCGAGCCAGCCCGATAAATCGCGGCCTAGATGGTTTTCCAGCCACTGTATCTGCGGTTCGTAATAGTCTTGCAGTCGCCCCCGCACCTCGGGTGGAACGTTCTCAGCGGGCGCGGTGTTGACGCGGTGAGCGTCACCGGTTTGCGCGAGTTTGGCCGGGTCAATCTCCAAAAACTCAGCGACGCGTCTGAGTTCTACGCTCGGCTGCGTCACCACGTCGTCGTAAAAGATATAGAGCCGCTGTGACGCCGGAAAGTGCGTCTCCCAGTTCGTCAAGGTCATCTTGTAGTCACCCCGTAACAGGCGTTCGGGGTGCAGCGCGGCCCGCATCAACCGGTCAACCTCGTCCGGGCTGAGGGCTTCACCCTGATGCCTTTGCCACGAGTAACGCAGCCCCGACCAGGCGCGGTCGATGGGGTTACGAATCAGCAAGATGATCTTTGCGGCGGGCAGATGCGCTTTGACTTCACCGACGCGCTCGAGTGAAAGTGTCGAGTAGTCCGGGGTGATTTCACCCTTGACCTTACCCTTGCCGGGAGCAAACTGCCGGCTGTACCAGCGCCAGTGCGCAGGATTTTCCGGATCGAAGTAGACCGGACGCGTCCAACTCGCACCTGACACGTCGCACGGTTTGTGTTCGCGGCGTTCGTTAAAAAAGTGCAGCTCTTTAAGTTCGGGTAAGTACACGTCCGGGTGTTGTGAAAGCCTTGCGTGCAGCCAGGTACTCGCGGAACGCGCCGTGCCGATGCCTAAAAAGTCGGGCTTGACGAGTGGCAAATCGGTGCGGCGTCCGGCGCTCCAAACCTCGAGGCGAAACCGCTGGTCGTAGACAAACTGTTTAAGCTGCTTAGTCAGCGGCACGGTGCGCGGCTTTCTTGTTGTGTTACAGAGGAGTTGAAGGCACTACGCTCGAGGCGATAAAGGACACTAGGTTCTTCACCAGCAACGTCTTTGACTGTACCGCTGTACTCAAAACCGGCGCGCTCCAACGTCTTTCGTGACGCGGTATTGTGAACTCTTGTGCTTCCGAAAACACGCTCTTGAGTCATCTCGTTAAAGACGTGCTCGAGCGCCGCACGGACCACCTCACCCGCGTAGCCCTGCCCCCACGCTTCTGGTCGAAACCGAAAATACAGGTTGTTGTCAAACAGCTCCGGCCCAAGCTGCTTTTTCATCACGCCGCCAAAGCCGATGACCGTCTCGGGCTCACGTAAAAGGGCGACCGTCCAGTAGCCGTAACCGTGCTCGAGCCAGCTCGCGTCCCACGTCTCAAAAAGCTTAGTAGCAGCGGCGTGGGTCTTCATAGGTCCGGCAGGATTGTGTGTATTCGTTCTAGGGTCGCTGTGAAGCGCAAAGATAGCGTCAACGTCGGCTTCAGTCGGTCTTTTTAAGATAAGTCTCGGGGTCAACATAAGGCCCTGTACTATACCTACTACCCGGCGCTAGCTGCGTTTTCGCAGGGTGTAAAGCCCTAAAACCGAGTAAAAGCCGAGCCGTTTGTAGACAAAATACGAGAGCAGCACGTTCCACGCGAGTGTGCCGAGCGCGGTGGCGATGGCGGCACCCTCGAGCCCCAACCTCGGAATTAAGAGCAGGTTTAAGGCGATGTTGGCAACGGCGCTCATCCCGACGACGAGCGCCGTATCGCGTTCGTGCCCGGTCATGTTTAAGAGCATGGCGACGGTGCCGGTCGCGGCGTTGATCAGTTGGCCGACGCTGAGAATCGTCAGGGTGGCGCGGGCCCCGGCAAACTCCGGGCCGGGAATAGCCAAAAACAGCCCGCCGAAAAAGATAAAGCAGAGCGCAATAGGTAAAGAGACGAGCGTAATCGTGCGGGTGCTACGGGCGACGGCGGACTCGAGCTGCCGCTGTTTGCCCTGCGCGTAAAGCCCTTGCCAAAAGCGGCGCAAAGGCGGTGTTGACGGCCAAAAGCACCATCGCAATAAAGTCGGCCCCTCGTGAGGCGAACTGATAAAGTCCGGCGTCCGTCGGTGTACCGAGTGCGCCCAGCATCAGGATGCTGGTGCGGGCGTTAAGTACATACATCCCGCTGATAAGCATGAAGGGTAAGGCTGTCTTGAGCCACGAGCGTTCATAACTCGGCTTAGCTTCTGGGGCGCTACGAAGAACCTGGGCGAGCAGATAGGCACCGACCGAAAATGCGACGAGCGTCGCGGTGCAGAGTGCGCCAACGGCCCAAGGTGCAGAGAACTGCACCGAAAACCGGGGTAGCAAAAACCAAGCCGACATGCTGAGGGCGATGATTAAGAGAGGCCGCAACACGAGTTCGGGCCACTGTCCGCCGACGATATGGTCGAAGCCGCGCATGGCGGCCTGTCGCAGCGTTGTCAATGACATCAGCGGTAACGCAGCTAAGATGAGATACAAACTCAGGCGCAGCGTGTCTCGGTCTCTAACGGTATAGGTCACGATGAGCGCACCAACCCCAGCAACGATGAGTGAAAAAGTCAGCACAGCGAGGTTGCCCCACCGCAAAAAGCCGTATAGCTTGTCCCATTTTCCCTGCGCCCGAAAAATTGAGATTTCCCGTACCATAAAGCGGTCCATGCCGAGAGCGGTCGGGACGGTTAAAAAGGTAAGCCACTCGAGCGCCAGCGCGTAAGTACCGTAACCCTTTGCCCCCAATAGCCGCGCCAAAATCGTCGCTGTGACAAACGTCAGGCCGGTCGAGACGATTCTGAGGCCGAAGGTAAAGACCGCGCTGCGCCCTGCACTGCTGGGCCGGTTTAGGAGGGTTTTAAGGGAAGCGACCATAAAAACGGCTTATCATAACGCAGCGGTGGGATTGGCGTAAGCACGTTTCTCAGCGTTTCTGCAGCTCTCGGTGAAATGCCCACGTATAGACGAGGTTGACGCCCAACACCCACGCCGCCGAAAGCGCCCACCCCGCCAGCACATCGGACGGATAGTGAACTTGCAAAATGAGCCTCGAGACCCCGGTACCGAGCGTAAAAAGTGCGGCGAGCACGCCAGCTGGAGTGCGCCAACGCGGAGCGAACTGCGCGACCAGCAGATAAAGCGCCAAAAAGAACGCCATACTTCCCATCGCGTGGCCGCTGGGAAATGAGTAACCGGGGGCCGGGGTGAGCTGTTCGGACAGAGCAGGCCGTGTGCGCGCAAAAAAGAGCTTAAAGAAGACGTTTTAAGAGCATGGCCCCACCCAAGCTGAGAGCCAAAAAGAGGGCGGCTCGAGGGTTACGCAGCCCAAGCCAAAGTATGAGCTTCAGCACAGCAGTCACGACCCCCAACGCTTGCGGCGACCCCCAAATATAGAGAATCTGTGACGCCTTGACCGCCCAAAAAGCTTGATGTGACGCGAGCCCAGCCCAAAATCGGCGCGTCGAAGAAAAAGCCTTCTTTTTCGTAAACCTCACCGGCGAGTTCCCCAAACACCCAGAGCGCACCCAAGAGGACGCCCCAGTAGAGGAGCAGGGAAACGCTCAGGTGGGGAAGACGTTTTCGCAGAGCTTTCACCAAAGCCAGTGTAAGTCGCGCTGTCTTAGCTGGGTGTTTGGATCAGGTGCTCAGGTAAAGTGCAAGTCGGTAGCGTAGATGATGAGCCCTAGCTTTTTGGCGACCACCCTCGACGCCCCGTTCTCCCAAGACGTGCTGTAAAGCGGTATTCGCCCGCTTTTGGTTACTGCTGCGGCCCAACCTTTCACAACCTGCGCGGCGTAACCTTGACCTCGAGCTGTGGGGACGGTCTCGAGCCCCGCTTCAACCGCTTGCGATGAAGTTCTGGCGCTGCAACACACCGAAACTGCACTGCCTTCTACTACAGCGACACAAGGTTGCTTATACTCTAAAACAGCTTTCAATTCGGCAAAATGTTTTTCCAAAAGGTCGGCGTTAGCGGCGGTTATCGTTACGACGTTTGGTGCCGCGTAAACTTGAACAGGGAACCGGTATGCTGGTCCCGACTCTACGCTTTGAATAGGTCCATGCTGGCGCAAAATGCTTTGGAACGGTTGTAAGTTACCGGGCTCATCAAGCCTCCAAACTTCAGTTTCTCCAGCTAACTCTGCTAACTCTTGGCAGAGCTTTTCCGGCAAGTCATTACGAAAGCGGCAGAGGTGGCCCTGGTTTGTCCGGCCCAAAAAGAACCGTGGTGCTTCGGGTTTATCGGGCTCATTGGTATACAAAAGCCGTTTCGCCTCGTTTTGCACAAAGAGCGTTTCGGTCTGCAAGGTAAGAAGCTCGAGGTCACTCAACACCACTTAGCCTAGCCCAATCCGGGTAGATAAAGCCAGCCGTAAAAACCCGGTGAGATGCTAGTCCCGCTTAAGAAAAAGGTACGCGATATTGACGAACAGCAGTACGAAGGTGAAGAGCCAGGTGACGGTCGCGACGATCAGCAAAACGGCCCACAGCGGCGGCAGCTGCGCGCTCCGCACGACCAAAAAGGTACCGATGATGAGGGCGATAGAGGCGACTTGTAAAAGGGCGAGCAACCAGACGATTTGCCATTTTTGCCGCCGCGTTTTGCCTAGCTCGAGCATTCCCATAGCTACAGCTTAGCCACTTTTAGAACGTCACAGTAGCAAAGAAGCTAAACCTCAAGCCAGAAACCATACGGCCGAAAGACGGTTTTATGAGCAGCGCGCGTTATACTCGCGGTTGATGTTAGGAGGAGGGTGCGCGAGCTTCTTTACAACGCAGGTGGTCACCTTCGGCGCGGCCGCGAACTTGCCGAAGCGGGCAACCGGCGCGGCGCACTCCGTGCCTACGCCGACGCGCTCCGTGACCTCCACGCCGTTAAACCGCAGGGGCAACGCGACGTGCTCTTAGCGCACGTTTATCTGGCGCGGTATCAGCTCGCTGCCGACAAACGCGACCGGGCAGCGCAGCACGACCTGCGCGTCGGTTACAGCTACGCCCGCACCACCGGCGACCCCACGGTACGGCTTCTCGCCGAAAACCTGTGGGAAGGCTACCTTAAAGAAAAGCACCTCCAGGCCGAGGAAAAGCACAAAACGCCTTAGGCCGAGCCTCGCTTATGCTGTTGTTAAGCTTAAACGCGTAAGCAACGCAATTTTCTTTGGCGAGCCGCGATCATGCTGTCTTCTGGACTTTGACTACTTCTCTGTCTCTGTGGCGCATGGCGAGCGCCTACTTGCGTGCGCTCAGCTCAGCAGGTTCAGCCGCTGACTCGGGTGTTAGCATAGGCCATGACGCAGGCCCTTACCGACGCCGCTTTTGCCGCAACGTCCACCTATCTAGAGACTTTGGAGTCGCTGGTTCGGCTCGAGTCCCCGACACCTAACAAACGCGCCGTGGATCAGCTCGTCTCGCATTTGTGGGCGCTCCTCAACCTACGCGGCTGGTCGGTTGAGCGGCGTCCGAGTGAAGTCGTCGGGGACGCGCTCATCGCGCGTAAAAAAGGCAGGAGCGGTCCGAAAAGTTTGTTACTGACGCACTGCGATACGGTTTGGCCGCTCGGCACGCTGGCTGTGATGCCCTTCAAGCGGGACGGGGACGAGGTTTACGGTCCCGGCGTGCTCGATATGAAAGCGGGCATCGTGGGGGCGCTGGGGGCCGTATCGCTGGTCGAGGCCGACGGTGCTCTCGCCGGTCCGGTGACGCTCCTAATTTCTGCTGACGAAGAGGCGGGCAGCCGCCATTCGCGGGCGCTGATTGAAACGCTGGCTAAAGAACATGACCGGGTGTTTGTCTTAGAGCCGGGGCGCGACGACGGCGCGCTTAAAGTCGGGCGTAAAGGCGTCGGTGACTTTCAGGTGACCTTTTCGGGCCGCAGCGCCCACGCCGGCAACAACCCCGAACTCGGCGCGTCAGCCTTGCGTGAACTTGCACATTTTCTGCTTTTCGCCGAAGCTCTGAGCGATTCGGAGGCCGGGACGAGCGTGAACCTTACGGTGGCGCGCGGCGGCAGCGTCGGCAACGTGATCGCAGAAACGGCTGTGGCGACGCTCGATTTCCGGGTGCTCACGCTAAGTGAAGGTGAGCGTGTCGAGGCGGCCATTAGAGGCTACGCGCCCAAAGATGAACGCGTCAAGGTCACGGTTGTAGGTGGGCTCAACCGTCCACCCCTCGAGCCCACCCCGGCAAACCTCGAGCTGCTCGAGCAGGCCAAACGGCTCGGTTTTAGCGGCGAAGGCGCGGTCGTCGGCGGCGCGTCGGACGGGAACTTTACCTCGGCTTTGGGCGTTCCGACGTTGGACGGGCTTGGCTCAGTCGGAGCGGGGCCGCACGCGCGGCACGAGCACATCCGGTTGCGAGAAACTTTAGAACGGGTGGCGCTCTTGGCGTCTTTTTTGGGTGTTTAAGTCTGGTCACTTAAGTCTATGGCGCTTAAACATAGGCGCTTAAATATAGGCGCTTAAGGATTTCTTAACCGTTTCCAACTGTTTTTGAACGCTCTGTCACGTAGGTGCGTGATACGGTGAGCTTTGTGTTTTTTGCGCGTGCGGTTTTAGCTCTCTTAAGTGGTGCGCTCCTAAGCTTGGCCTTCCCCCCGGTTGGGGTGTGGCCGCTGGTCTTTGCGCTCGCGCCGCTTATCCTCCTGAGCGTCAACAGTTTGAGCGCCCGCGCCGCCTTCTGGCCGGGATTCTTTTTCGGCTTGGGATTTTTTACGTTTTACCTCTTGTGGCTACCCGAAAGCTTCGCACCTTACTCGGGCGGCTTTTTCTGGCTGCTCTATCCGCCCCTGATCGCCGTACTCGGGGTGTTTTGGGGACTCGTCACCTTTACGGCGCGGCTTTTGGGCGGGCGCGGCGTCGGGACGTTGTGGCTCTTGCCGGCGGTGTGGGTCCTGATGGAGTGGGCGCGGACACAGGGTCCGTTTGCGTTTCCGTGGGGCGTTCTCGGTTACGTGTGGACGGGGACGCCGCTCGCACAAGCCGCGGACCTTGCCGGGGTTTACGGCCTCAGCTTATTGACACTCTCGGTGCTGTCGCTGCTCGTTTCACCGCTCGTGTACCGTCCTCCGCGTGCGCTCACCCGGTCTAAGTCGTTTAGAGCGGTGCCAATGGCTCGTCCTAAAAAGCGGCTGGCGTGGACGTTCGGGCTGCTCGTCGCCGCGTCGTGGCTGGGTTACGGGATAGTTCGGCTACAGACGGTGACACTCGAGGCTCTGAAGACGGCGGTGCTGGTGCAGGGGAGTACGGACCCTTATGCACGCGTCACCGACCCTGGCAGCGAATTGGAACTTTATCGCCGTTTAACCCGGCGGGCGGTCAAAGCCGAGCCGAAGCCGGTTAGTGTGGTGGTCTGGCCTGAAGGGGTGGCACTCGGCCTGCTCTACTACGGCTACGATCTGACGAGTCCTTACGCTGCTCCCGACCGCGCGCAGATTCAGCAGAGTGCCGGAGGGCAACCGGTCATCACCGGGGGCGGCGCGATTGACGACCGCGAGATTTTTAGCGCGTCGAATAGTGTGTTCGGGCTCGAGAGCGCACAGGTCACCGGGCGCTACGACAAAGTGTACTTGGTGCCTTTTGGTGAATATTTCCCGCTGATTGGGCCGCTCGAGCCGCTCTACCGGACTATTTTCGGCTGGTTCGGTTATCCCTTATTGCAGAGCCGTCCACCGGGTCAGAGCGTCTCGCCGCTCAGCGTCGCCGGTACTTCGGTCGCCGCTTACATCTGCTACGAATCGGTCTTCCCGCAAATCGCCCGCACCATGACGGCGCGGGGCGCGCAGGTTCTGGTCAATATCTCGAACGACGCCTGGTTTGGGTTTGGGCAGGGCGCGCGGCAGCACTTTGCGATGGGCAACCTCCGGGCCATCGAGACGCGCCGCTACCTCCTCCGTGACGGCAACGACGGCATCACCGCCCTGATTAACCCACTCGGTCAGGTTGAGAAAGAGTTGCCGCGGGGCGAACGTGGCGCGCTAACGGTGCGTTACGGAGAGCGGCGCACGCTCACGCCGTACGTACGTTTCGGTGACCTGCTCGTCTTGGGCTTGGCGCTTTATGTTCCGCTCGCTGCCCTGGTGCGGCGGCGCTCGGCTCGAGCTGCCGCTTAACTAGAGTGGTCCTTAGAACGCACGAAATCCAACCGTAAACTTCGTTCGGTAGTAGCTGTTGTCGGGGGTCACTGTAACCTGTAACCGCTCGAGTCCCCGCCATTCCCACTGTTTTGCGACCTCGTCTGGTAACCGTCGTCTCACAAACGCCTTCTCACAAACGCCTTTTCACAACCGTTCTTTGGCAATGACGTACAGCTCTGCAGGCTGTTTAGTACAGTTACTCCAAAGTCCGGTGACTTTCATGTCTATTTCCGGTAAATAGTCTCCATTTATGCTAACCGTGGAGGACTGATGACCTTAGCGCCGCTGGGCGAGCATGAAGAACTTGAGCTGTTACGCGAAGCGGTTGACGCGAGCAACAACGTGATCGTGATAACCGATCCTACCTTGCCTGACAATCCCGTCATCTTCCTCAACAAGGGGTTTGAGTCCCTGACCGGTTATACCCGTGAAGAGGCGCTCGGCCGGAACTGCCGCTTTTTACAGGCTGAAGACCGCGACCAACCGGGCGTTCACAGGTTGCGCGAGGCTGTTTTGCAAGGTGAGTTCGTCTGCGCCGAGCTGCGCAACTACCGCAAAGACGGCACCATGTTCTGGAATGAGCTGTACCTCAGCCCGGTCTACCGCGGCACCGAACTGCGCTACTTTTTCGGCGTGCAAAATGACATCACCAGCCGTAAAGAAGCTGAGCTAAGTAACCAGCAGTTGGCCGAGACCGGCGAGCAGCTCAAACGGGCCATCGAAACGGTGATGCGCGACGCGAGCTGGTTTAGCCACCGGGTCTTGGAGCAGCTCGCTATCATCAGGGCCGAGGGGAGTACGGACGGTCACAACGTGATGGCTGGACTGTCAGAGCGGGAACGGCAGGTTTTAGAGCGGCTGGCGATGGGCGTGGCCAACCAAGCGATTGCCGACGAGCTGGGGTTAGCAACCCAAACGGTGCGCAACTATATCTCGAGCATCTACGACAAACTCGGCGTCCATTCACGCGCCGAGGCGATTGTCTGGGCGAGGGAGCGGGGCCTTACTTAAGCGACGCGCCAACAGTGACGCGTTAACAGTGACCGCCAATAACGTTAGGCGGGTTTGACTTGCCTTGGTGCAGTTTGGAGTTCTCTTCGGTGTCCGGGCTAGAGCGCGTTATTGAACTCTAGTTAGAAAACAAGTTCCTGAAAGCCGTTGTAGACGCAAGCTTTAGCCCTGAGCCTGCTCGCACCTGAAGGTACGGCAAATATCTAACCGTCAATGACAAGTTCCGTAAGTCTTGTAAAAGCCAAGTAAAACCTTAGAAAAGCGCATCAGGACGGAACACTGCGGGCATCCCCAACTGAGCGAGACCCGCTTCGGAAGTTCGTAACGGCCTCTAGACTGTAAAAGAAGGACAAAGTAAAAACGACTCGCCGAGTAAAACTCAGCAAGTCATCTCCGCCCAAACTGCCCCCTGGTAGGCGAAACCCAGAATAAAATCTTCGTGCGTCTTTAGCCAGACCTTAAAATACTACTCCGAAAGTACGCGCACCCAGTGACGTAGCTGTAAAAACTTGCTGTCGGCGTCACCCCAGAAACGTACGCGCGCCACACAGTAATCACACCTTTTGAACGGCGTAAACCCGGTCGGGGTACGTGTAGCCCGCCAACATTACATTTCGTTCGTACACCATCCCGGCTCTTTCGGCGACGCGAACAGACGCGGCGTTGCCCAGGTCAATGGTAGCGACGATTCTCCTCAAGCCGAGGGCATTAAACCCGTAGTCAATCGTTGCCGCAACAGCTTCAGACGCGTAGCCTCGCCCCCAGTAGCGGCGGGCCAAGCGGTAACCGAGGGCAACTTCGGGGTGTCCGCCGAGATCGTCTGCGTAACTCAGGCCGCAGTAACCGATACAGTAACCGGGCAGGTCGCCCGTCTTGTTGATGACGGCCCAGTTGCCGTAGCCCAGCTTTTGGTAGCTGTCTTGTTGCCTTAAAATCCAACTCTCGGTCCACGTCAGAGACTGAACCCCGTCGCCGTAACGCATCACCGCCGCGTCGCCAAAAACGTCTAAGAGTGGGGTGCTGTCTGCCGGCCCGAACGCTCTAAGGCTCAGGCGCTCTGTCTGAATAATAATCATCCTGTCCTGTCAACTGTATCTAAATGCTTGGCCTTTTCAAATTAGTATTGCTTATCTTCCTCCACAAATTAGTACGACAATTGTGTACTGGTAGGTAGAACTTACTACTTACACCCAAGGAACTGAATCATCTTTCCACATACCATCGTTTCTCAACCAGTTGTAGTATCGGCCTCTATAGCCAAGAATGTAGAGTATTGCAAGCTCTAAATAGTAGCGTCCCAAATAAGCTGTTTCTATGGTAACTCGGTTAGACATTCCTGAAGAAATAGCTGTGCCAATTTGCTCACTATGGACAAGGTAGTTGCGTAAACCTATGAAGAACAAGGGAGCATTATCTAAAAGCTTTTTAGATTTCCTATCTTTAGCGATTGAAAGCTCAGTTTTGCGGAAACGTTCTAGCTCTGTAAGGATAGGCGGCTCTACAACAGGAACATTCATCCTTCCTAAAAGTGTTGGCAACCACTTTTTCGCATCATCCATACCCTTTTGCCACCCGAGAGACTCTAAACCAATATGCGCCAGCACTATAATCTCTTCTGGAAAATTTGAGCGGCAAGCTCTCAAATACCAATTAAGGGCAGTATGAACTTTGGGATTGCTGTGTTCTTTGAGCCAGCAGTTAAGAAGCCTAGCCCAATCTCCGTCTCCGTCATATGAAAATCCCAGCATTGATGACCAGTTACCAGAAGTTTTGTATGAATCTATGATTAAACTTTCGGTTTTCCTCCAAACAACAGCGCCATTTTTCTCTCTTCCCACAAACAACATGGGTTGAACATATCGTCCGGACGCAAACGAAAAACAGTAGCGTACCGATGTCAAGACCTTCTCTACTCTGTCATCTACTTTGAATGCTTCGCCATTTTGTTTCTCCAAGCGTCCTATATGAGTTACTAATACACCTTTTAGCTCCTCAACTTTCTGCCCCACGTCTAACCCTTGACCATTCCTTCTTGCTGGCGTAATTGTGAGTACCCAGCCCTCATCCAAATTGCACTGCAAGCTTCCTGGGTAAAGTTCGCGGTCTTCGTTCAGGAATCTTGTCCCCCTAGAAAACGAGTGAGGGCGGATGTTTGGGAGACAGAAATCAACGGAATAAACAAAACTTTCTCCGGTCGTACATAAGCGTTGAAGCTGACCATCCCAAGCAATTCTTTTACCGTCTCGTCTATTTTCTTCTAACTTTTCGACTGTGCCTGAGAAATCTGTCGGCGAGTATCCAGGTACACAAATTTTATAGTGTTCTGCGTGCCCTATGAGTATATTCTTTGCATCAAGAGAAGCAACAGTCTTAGCTTTTATATGAATAAGCGCGTCAGGATTACACTTCAAAAATATGGTTCCCTCAACCTCGGCAATTTCCGGTGCTCTGGAGCTAAATCCTTCCCTCTCTTTATAAAGACCTTCTATAACAAATCTTCCTTGATAAATTCCAATAGGACGCTCCGCATGAAATACATCGTATGCAGACGGTAAGGCAAATACTCTAGGCTCGTTTGATCTCATAAATCTTCTACTCGGCCACCCTCGAGAAATGCTCACGCAGACGTTTGATGGCGGCTACTTCACCGATAATCACCACGTCGTCGCCGGGCGCAATCACAAAGTCGGCGTCGGGGCTGATCTCGAGCTTGCCCCGGCGGTTGATGGCGATCACCTGCACGCCGAAACGGTTGGCGAGTTTGAGCTCGCGCAGACTGCCGCAGAGCCTCTTCTGCGCCGTAAACTCGATGACCTCGTAGTTTTCGCCCAAATTAAAGGCGTCCACGATGGTCGGGGTCGCCAAAGCTTTGGCGACGCGCACGCCCATGTCGTGCTCCGGGCGCACCACCTTGTCGGCTCCGACTTTCATCATCACCCGCGCGGCAGTGTCGCTCGTCGCTTTGCTGAGCAGCGTTTTCGCGCCCTGATTTTTAGCGGCGACAATCGTTAAGATGCTGGCCTCGAGGTCATTGCCAATAGCCACGATGACCTCATCGAAGTTTTTTAAGCCGAGTTTGCCAAGTGCGTCTTCGTCGGTGGCGTCTAAGATGACGGCGTGCGTCACGTGTTCCATCACCTCGTCAATTCGCGCTTCGCTGCTGTCCGCTACGACGACCTCGTGCCCGAGCTCGTAAAGCGTGCCGGCGAGCGCCGACCCGAACCGTCCGGCCCCGATGACCAGATACTGTTTGACTTTCACAGCTTATTCACGTATGCCCTTTCTAACCGATTAACACGCCTTCGGCGGGATATTTGACGTTGCTCGCGCGCGGTTCCTGCACCAAAGCCAGGGCAAACGTCAGCGGTCCGATACGTCCCAGATACATCAGCAAGATAATGATAAGCCGCCCTGGTACGCTCAGGTCAAAGGTCGCGCTCAGCGACAGCCCGACCGTACTAAACGCTGAAAATGCCTCGAACATCGTAGTCATAAGGGGCAGCGTTTCGGTTAAGGCCAGGAGAAAAAGTGCGCCGATCACGAGGCCGCTGCTGAGGAGCGCCACCGACCCGGCCTTAACCACCGTCTCGACCGTAATACGCCGCCCGAACGCTGAAAGTTCGCCGCGCCCACGCATCATGCTCCAGGCGCTCGCCACCAGCACAAAAAACGTCACGGTTTTGATGCCGCCCGCCGTAGATGCGGGGCTGCCGCCGATAAACATTAAGAGCATCGTCACAAGCTTGGTCGGTTCGCGGAGCAAGGTGTAATCCACGGTGTTAAAGCCGGCGGTGCGCGGCGTGACGCCTTGAAAAAAACCCATCAGCAGTTTGCCCCCAAGCGGCAGCTCACCCAAAGACTTGGGGTTGGTCCACTCGAGCCCGAGCACCGCCACCGTTCCGAACACACATAAAACCAGCGTCGTTAGTAGAACGACGCGGCTATGCAAGGTTAGCGGAAACTGCCGCCCATAGCGCAGGTTCGACCAGACGTTGAGGTGCACGATAAAGCCGAGGCCGCCGATGATAAAAAGCGCGCTCAAGACCAAAATCACCGCCGGATTTCCGGCAAACCGGAGCAAGCTGTCGGGGTAGAGGGCAAACCCGGCGTTGTTAAACGCGCTGACGCTATGAAAAAAGGCGTAAAACGCTCCCCTGCCGGGGCCGTGCAGCGCCGCAAAACTCGGGTACAAGAGGAGCGCCCCGAGCGTTTCAAAACCGAGCGAAATCAGAAAGATCGTGCGAACGAGCCGCACCACCCCGCCGGTACCCGACGCACTGACCTGCGCAGCGGTGCGGAGCCGCCCTTGGAAGCCGACCCGCCGTCCCAACAAAAGCGCGACCATCGTACCGAGCGTGACAATCCCTAAGCCGCCCACTTGAATCAGCAGCATAAGGATCACCCGGCCTAAAGGACTCCAGGCGGTCGCCGTATCTACCACAATCAGCCCGGTAACGCAGAGCGCGCTCGTCGCCGTAAACAGCGCGTCGAGTAGCGTGACGTTCTGCCCCGGCGCGTGACTCCACGGCAGCCACAAGAGCAGCGTACCGACGATGATGGCGCTGAAAAACGACAGGGCGATGGCCTTGGCCGGTGCCGGGGTGCGTTCACCCTCACGGCGGGTTGCGCGTTGGCGCGTGCTCACAGGTGTCTCACAGGTGTCTCACTGTGGCGTCACTGCCGTTAGCTACAGGGTCAGTTATGTGCAGGGGCACGGACTAAGCTATCACACGGCATACGCCGAATGGGTAAAATTTGCTGCTCTTAACCCGGCGGGTGTCAGGGGGGCGGAATCAGCTTGTAAACTAGCAGAATATGCCCGCCCCTACCGCCGCACCCGACGTTACCTTCAGCGTTCAGCTCTCCCGTCAGGACTTCTTTTACTACACCTGGACGGTAGCGTTACAGCGCCCGGTGTTGCCCTTCTTGGTCTACAGCTTCGTGTTTCTTTTTTTGCTCGGGATTACGGGTTTGTGGCCGGCGGCCAGGGTCTTTTCGCTCGCGGTGTTTGCGCCGCTGCTCGGGTATCTGCTCTGGGTTTGGACGTCGGCGCAGACGCTCTGGCGGCGGTATCCGGCGCTCCGTGAGCCGCGTTATTACCGTTTTACGGCGGCGTCTTACCTGTTAGGCGCAGGCAAAAGTAAGGTCGAGGTGAACTATAAAGACGTTAGGCAGGCGCTGAGTTCACGGCGCGCGTTTTATCTGGTGCGGTCAGACGGCAGCGCCGACATCTTGCCGAGAAACGCGTTACCTCAGGGGCTCGAGGCGCTTTTAGAGGAAAAACTTACGGTTGAACGCTCGAGCTTCTTGTGATTTATGAGCTGATTGCGCTGGACATCAAGCCAATTTCGTAAGCTAGCCTATGCCTCTTGCCGACCAAACATTTGAGAGCTTACTCGAGCAGTTGCGCCGAGACGCGGATGTACTCGGCGCGTTTTTAAGCGGTTCGCGGGGCAAGGGTTTCGCTACGGCCCATTCGGACTACGACGTGGTGATTATTGTTCAAAACGGTTCGTTGACCTCTTGCCAGACACGTTATCCCTTTAAGTATGCGGTGGGCGTTGACTGTATCGTTTATGACCTCGCGGGTTTTGAAGCGTATGCGGTTTACGGTTCTGCAGAAGCTTGGAGTCGTTACGACTTCGCCCATGTTGAACTGCTCTTCGACCGCACGGGCAACCTCTCCCGGTTGATCGAGGAAAAAGGGCATATTCCCGGTGAACGCCTGAACGAGGTGTTACGCGGCTCGCTGGACGCTTACCTCAACGGGCTCTACCGTTCGCTTAAGTGTTTGCGAAATGAAAACCTGCTGGGTGCAAAGCTCGAGGCAAGCATAGCGGTTCACGCACTCCTGACCTTTCTCTTTGCCCTCGAAAGGCGGCACGCACCGTTTGCTGAGTACTTGGAACTCGAGCTGACACACTATCCCCTAAGCACCTTGCCAATGTTGCTAAGTGACCTGCTCACTTTGATTGACCGCATTTTGGTTTCCGGCGATAGTGTAGCCCAACAGACCTTACTGCAGATGGTTGATGGGTTGGCTCAAAAGGCGGGTCTCAGCGACGTATTAACTGATTGGGGAAACGATTATAGTTGGATGCAAACGTTCGTGCCGCTGAAGAAAACGCTTTAGCTGTAGGGCTCAAGTCTCCAATTTCTAAAGCGGCGCAGCCTGAATCTCCGGCTCCCCGCCGACCTCACCCTTAAACGACCTCTGCCAGCGCCCCGAGCGGAACCGCAAAAAGTAAACGAGCGCCAACACGAATAGATAGACCATCGCGCCCCCCCACGCGCCGCGAACGCCAAATCCCAAAGGAAACGCCAACACGTAAGCGAGCGGTAGAAACAGCCCCCAGGCGCACACGAGCCGCGCTAACATCGTGTAGGTTGTATCGCCCGCGCCGTTTAGTGACCCGCCCAGCACAATCGTGGCGGCGTCGGCGACTTGGTAGATCGCCACGAGCTGTAAGATGGCCACGCCTGCGGCAATAACCTCAGGGTCGTCGCTAAACACGCCCAGCAAAAAGCCCGGCGCGATAAAGTAACCGAGTCCGACCAAACCCATCAAAATCATGCCTAAAAGGGTGGCGCGGTAGCCGACCCGCGACGCTTGCTGCGGTTTGTTAGCGCCTAAAGACTGCGCGACGAGGCTCGAGCTGGCCTGCGCGACCGCAATCCCCATCGTAAACGACAAACTCATAAACTGCAGCGCGATGTTGTTGGCGGCCAACACTTCAGTCCCGAGCCGTCCGATAATGGCAAAAAAAGCTGTGAATGAGGCCACGTCAATGAAGTCACCGACGCCCATCGGCAACCCCACCCGGAGCACGTCGCGCAGTTCTTGTACCTTGGCAACCCTTGCCCGCCGCGTGCCGAAACGCGCGTGCGAGTCGGGCCGCCACAAAATCCAGGCGCTTAGGAGGGCGACGGCGGCGTTGGCTAAAACCGTGGCGACCGCCGCGCCGGAAACGCCCCACGCCGGAAAGCCGAGGTTTCCCGGGACCAGCAACCAGTCGAGCAAGATATTTGTCAAAACTTGTGTCCAGGCCAAGAACATCGGGGTGCGCGAGTCGCCCCGGCCCACCAAAAAGCCCCAGACGACCGCGCTGAACATAGCTAGGGGAACCTCGAGCGCCCGAATCTGCAGATAACGTGTCCCGAGCTCCAGCACCACCGGGCTATCACCGGGGGCAACGTAGCCAAACAAAAAGGTAAACACCCACGGCAGCGTCAGGGCGAACACGCTCAGCAGCACAATCATGTTCAGAAGTCGCCACACCGCCGCGCCGATGCCCGCGTTGTCCCCCGCACCGTGCGAGCGCCCGACAAAGACGACGCTGCTCGCCGCCGTCGAGCGAAAGAGCAGCATCAGCGAGTAAAACAGCACGCCTGCTAACCCGACCGCGCCCACCGCCTCGGTGCTGATGCGGGACACAAAAAAGGTGTCGGTCACGCCTAACAGCGCGTACGAGAGATTTTGTAAGATCAGGGGACCGGCGAGTAACGCGATAGTGCGGGTTAAATTCTGCTGTAGCGGGGCTTGCACAGAGACCTCCAGGCTTGCTAAGTGTACGCTGGAGGTGTCAGCTCGGTGTCGTTCAGGCGGACATAGCGTATAGGACCGAAGTCAAGGGTGCTCCGAGGTATCTTGGCAGTGCAGTACAAAAAAAGGAAATGCCCTAGTCAGCGTTTTACGGCACTTCAGAGTACCGAGCTGCGTTTCCGTCGCCACCTCTTGGTCTCTTAGGTTGGCGCTCAGCGTAGTACTCGAGAGCACCCCAAAGATAAGCCAGCCGAGCAGGAGAAGAATGGCGACGCCTAAGCCCCAACTGAGTGCGCGCCGTTTAGTCATGAGCTGATGATAGAACAAAGCCTGACGGTTTTGTTCCGTCAGACTGAGATTGATTCGGTGTGTTTACAGCTAAAGGTTAATCGTGCCCACCCGCCGCACTTGCGCCGCGTGGGTAACGGATATTCTCGACGAACTCCTGCAGGGCTAAAGACGGCGCGGGCGTCATCCTCGAGACCGTATAGGTCACGATAAACGATAAGACCATCCCGACCGTGCCGATGCCCTGTGCCCGGATGCCGAACAAAAAGGGCTCGAGGTTCATCAGCCGGTCCGCCGTCATGATGATGTACGCGCCGGTAAAGATGATACCGACCAGCATCCCTGAAACCGCGCCGTATTTGTTCGTGCGTTTGTCAAAAATCCCGAGGACAATCGCCGGAAAAAAGCTCGCGGCAGCGAGGCCGAACGCAAACGCCACCACCTCGCCCACAAACCCCGGTGGATTGACCCCGAAGTATCCCGCAATCACAATCGCCACAAGCACCGACACGCGGGCTACTGCTAACTCGTTCTGTTCTGAGGCGTTCGGGTTGATAAAGCGTTTGTAGATGTCGTGTGAAAACGCCGACCCGATGACCAGCAAGAGTCCTGAAGCAGTCGAGAGGGCGGCGGCCAAGCCCCCGGCGACGACAAGACCGACGACCCAGGCGGGGAGTCCAGCGATTTCAGCGTTCGCCAACACGATGATGTCGGGGCTGATAGTCAGCTCGTTGTTGTCGCTGGCATCAAAGGTGACGAGGCCGTCGCCGTTTTTATCGTCAAAGGTGACCAGACCGGTCCGCTCCCAGTTACCAACCCACGCCGGTAGATTGGCGTACGGCTGACCGCTCACCGTTTGGATCAGGTTATAGCGGGCAAACGCGGCAATTGCAGGTGCGGTGGTGTACAAGATGGCGATAAAAAGCAGCGCGAAAAAGCCCGTCCAGCGGGCACCTTTCACGCTCTTGGCAGTATAAAAACGGATGATGACGTGCGGCAGTCCGGCGGTGCCGCACATCAGCGCGGCGGTAATTAAAAAGACGTTAAGAGCACTTAAATTGACAAACGGCGAGGTGTACTGGCCAAACCCGAGGTCGGCCCCGATGCCGTTCAGCCGGGTGGCAATCTCACCAAACGCGGCCTGCGGAACCGGGTTGCCCGTTAGCGTTACGCCGATGGCAATGGCCGGAATCAGATACGCGACGATAAGCACGAGATATTGCGCGACCTGCGTATAGGTGATGCCCTTCATCCCGCCTAAGATGGCGTAAAACGCGACGATCACCATTCCAACGACGACGCCCCAAAAGACGGTTGTCCCCAAAAAGCGCCCGAAGGCGATGCCCATCCCGTTCATCTGTCCGGCGACGTAGACGAACGACACGATAATCGCGCAGAGCGCCGCGACAACCCTCGCTGTTCCCGAGGCGTAACGGTCCCCGATAAACTCCGGTACCGTAAACTTGCCGAATTTGCGCAAGTACGGTGCGAGTAGTAAGGACAAGAGCACGTAGCCACCCGTCCACCCGAGCAAATAGATAGCTCCGTCAAATCCAAGCGCCGAAATCAGGCCCGCCAGCGAGATAAATGACGCCGCGCTCATCCAATCGGCGGCGGTCGCCATGCCGTTAAACACCGAGGGGACGCCCTGACCCGCGACGTAAAACCCGGCAGTCGTTGACACTCGAGACCAGATGGCGATGCCGATATAGAGGCCGAAACTGAGCACCACAAAGATCAGGGTCCAGAGTTGAATGCTCACTCTTCGACTCCAAACTCGTTATCCATCCGGTTCATCCATACCGCGTAAATCAGAATCAAGACGACGAACACGTAGATTGCGCCGTTTTGCGCCATCCAAAAGCCGAGCGGCGCGCCGAGAAAGGTAAAGGCGTTTAAGGCCGGGGCAAAGACGATGGAGAGCAGGTAACCGACGACAAACCAGATGACGAGGAGTGTCACGGTCAGACGGATGTTGCGTTTCCAGTACCGCTCGAGCACCCCCTTGTCAGCTTGGGCGAGCTCTTGGTTGAGCGCAAGTTTCTCTTCGTCAACGGCGGGGTCGGCTGCAGGGTCGGGCTCGTGCGTAACGACGACGCGGGGTTTTTGTTGACTCATCGGGTCTCCTTTGGGCTGAGCTTAAACGTGTCGAGGGCTTAGGACTCGAGGGTTGAGGTGTCGCCCGGGTCTTGTCCGAGCGTCCGGGCTTTTAGGAGGCGGCGCATAATTTTGCCACTGCGGGTTTTAGGAAGCGCCTCGGTAATGTGAACCGCGCTAGGCGCAGCGATTGGCCCGAGTTCGTCCCGGACGTGCTGAATCAGAGTCCGCTCGTCGGCGCTCTGCCCACTACGCAAGACGACGAACGCGACAATGCTTTCATCTTTAAGCTCATCTGGTACACCGATAACGGCGGCCTCGGCAACTGCCGGGTTCGAGACCAGCGCCGATTCGACGTCCGCGGTGCCGATACGGTGTCCGGCGACGTTCAACACATCGTCGGCGCGGCCCAACACGCTGATGCGGCCCGCTTCGTCACGCACCGCGACGTCGCCGGTAACGTAGTAGCCGGGAAACTCGGTCCACGCCTGTTCAAAACGCTCCGGCGCGCCGTAGATCGTGCGGAGCATGTGCGGGAAAGGGCGTTTGAGGGCTAAAAGTCCCCCAACGTTCGGCGGTTGCGGCTCGCCGGTCTCGGATAAAACCTCAGCCTCGACGCCTAACAGGGGCCGCCCGACAAAACCGGGTTTGCACTCCTGTACTGCGTGGGTGCCGAGCGTCGGTGCGCCCGTTTCAGTTTGCCACCAGTTGTCCATCACATAGCCGTGGTCTCCCATCAAGTTGGTTTGTGCCCAGCGAAACGCCTCGGGGTTGAGGGGCTCCCCGGCAACCGCCAGCACGCGGAGCTTCGACAAATCGTGACCCTTTAGGGGTTCGTCGCCGTAACGCATCCACAGCCGCAAGACCGTCGGGGCCGTCAAAATCGCCGTCACCCCGTAACGTTCCACAATCTCCCAGGCGACACCCGGCTGCGGCGTATCGGGCGCGCCTTCGCGAAACATCGTCGTCAGGCCGCCGATCAGCGGCGCGTAGGCGATATATGAATGCCCGACGGCCCAACCGATGTCGCTCATGTTCCAAAACACGTCCGACTCGTTCAGGTCGTAAAACGTCCTGAGTTGCAGGTACGTCCCGACCATATAGCCGCCGTGAACGTGCAGCACGCCTTTGGGTTGGCCGGTGGTGCCCGAGGTGTAGAGAATATAGAGCGGGTGTTCGGCCTCGACAATTTCAGCGGGGCATTCGTCCGGCTGGTCCAGGAGCGTTTCCCAGGGAACCTCGAGCCCCCCCAACCTCACCGCTTCTCGGCTAAAAACGACGACGTGTTCCACAAAATCTAACGGCTTAACAGCTTGCCGAGCGATACTGAGCAGATCAGTGGTTTTACCCCGCCGGTAACTCACGTCGCCGGTCATCACCACTTTGGCCCCGGCGTCTTCAATCCGGGTACGAAGCGCCCCGGCTGCAAACCCAGCGTAGACGACGCTGTGAACGGCCCCGATACGGGCGCACGCGAGCATGGCAGTCACGCCTTGGGGCGTCAAGGGCATGTAGATCACCACGCGGTCGCCCTTTTGCACGCCTAAACTTTAAGCCCGTTGGCTACTCGGTTGACCTGCTGATAAAGCTCCCGGTACGTCAGACGCTGTTCTGAACCGTCCTCACCGAGCCAGATGTAGGCCGTTTTATCGCCCCGACCCGCTTCAAGATTGCGCTCGAGCGCGTTTACGGTGATGTTCGTCTCACCGCCCACAAACCAGCGGTGATTCACCCCGTCGAACTCCAAGACCTTATCCCACGGTTTCGCCCAGGTCAGTTCACGGGCGGCCTCAGCCCAAAACGCTTCATTGTCTCTGACCGAGCGCGTATAGGCCGCGTTGTAATCTTGCAACGCCGCGCGGGTTTTTACGGCTTCCGGCGGCGCAAAGATAGTCTGTGCTGCTGAAAGTGCCTCGAGCTTCGCCATGCTCACCCAGCCTTTCGCCCATTTATATAGCGTCGTACGTTTGTGACCGCAGCTTATCGTGCTGCACGGATATCGTCAAGCGTAGCCTTAAATAAGTAAGGCAGAAGACGCCGTAAAAATCGCCGTAAAAGCTGCCGTGAGAGGCACTGTGACAGGCGCTGTGACAGACACTTTGACAAACACTGTGAAAGGCGCTGCAAGAGACGCCGTAAAATATCGCCGTAAAAGTCGCCGTGAAATATCGCCGTGCGCTTGGTCGTAACTTCATAGCCGCGCACGCTTGCTAAGATGAAGGGGAATGACAGCCTGACGAGACCCATAGGTTTACCTGAGGAGGAACCGTGAGCGACCGTATCGAATCCATGATGCAAGCAGGGCAGAGCATCAGCCCGAGCGAAGACTTCAAAAAAAAGGCGAAACTCAGCGACCCTGCCGAGTACGAACGCCTCTACCGCCAATCGTTAGACGACCCTGAAACCTTTTGGGGCGGCGTAGCGAGCGAACTTCACTGGTTTAGGCCGTGGGACCAGGTAACGGAGTGGCACGAGCCGTTTGTCAAGTGGTTCGTCGGCGGTAAAACGAATATCGCTTATAACTGTCTCGATTTTCAGATAGAGCAGGGCCGGGGCGACAAACAAGCCTTGCTCTGGGAAGGTGAACCGGGCGACAAACGCACCTTTACCTATAGCGAACTGCTCGAGGAAGTCTCTAAATTTGCCAACGTCTTAAAAGCCCAGGGTGTTCAAAAAGGCGACGTGGTTGCCGTCTATATGCCGCTCGTCCCTGAAGCGGTGGTAGCGATGCTCGCGTGTGCCCGGATCGGCGCGGTGCACAGCGTCGTGTTCGGTGGTTTTAGCGCCTCGGCCCTGGCCGACCGGATCAACGACGCTTCAGCCAAAGTGGTTATCACCGCTGATGGCGGCTATCGGCGCGGCAGCGTCTTCGCCCTTAAACCGGTGGTAGATGAAGCAGCAGAGAAGTGTCCGAGTTTAGAGCACATCATCGTCATCCAACGCGGCAACAACGACGTGACGATGCAAGAGGGCCGTGACGCGTGGTATCACGAGCTGATGGCGGACGCCGCCCCCGAGTGCCCCGCTGCCGAGATGGACGCCGAAGACCCACTCTTTATCCTCTATACGAGCGGTTCAACGGGTAAACCTAAAGGCGTGTTGCACACCGTCGGCGGTTACCAAACCTACGCCTACCTGACGACCAAATATGTGTTTGATTTGCAACCGGGCGATCTCTACTGGTGCCCCGCCGACGTGGGCTGGATTACCGGACACTCGTACGTCGTGTACGGCCCACTCTTGAACGGCGCAACTGAACTCCTCTACGAAGGCACCCCGGCCTACCCCGCCCCTGACCGCCACTGGGAGATGATCGAGCGGTACGGTGTGACGGTGTACTATTACGCGCCGACCGCCATCCGCGCCTTTATGAAGGCAGGTGAAGAGCATCCGAATAAACACGATTTATCGTCGCTCCGGCTACTCGGGACAGTCGGCGAACCCATCAACCCTGAAGCTTGGAGGTGGTACTACCGTGTCATCGGTAAGGAACGTTGCCCGGTTGTTGATACTTGGTGGCAGACCGAAACGGGCGGCGTCATGCTGACGACGTTGCCGGGTGTTCACGAGATGAAACCGGGCGCGGCGGGCAAACCCTTTTTCGGCGTCGAACCGGCCATTATGGACGTCGAAGGTAACGAGCAAGAAGCCGGGAGCGGCGGCTTTTTAACCCTCAAACGCCCCTGGCCGAGTATGCTCCGCACCGTTTACGGCGACGACGACCGCTACCGGGCGCAGTACTGGACGGAGATTCCGCACGTATACTTCGCAGGCGACGGGGCGCGTCAAGATAGTGACGGCTACTTCTGGATTATGGGCCGGGTAGACGACGTGGTAAACGTCTCGGGGCACCGGTTGGGGACAGCTGAGGTTGAATCGGCGCTCGTGTCTCACCCGGCAGTGGCGGAAGCTGCTGTGGTCGGAAGGCCCGACGAACTCAAAGGTCAGAGTATCGTCGCGTTTGTAACGCTCGAGGGCGACCGCCAAGGTTCTGACGACCTTTTGACCGAACTGCGCCAACACGTCGCTAAAGAGATCGGCGCGATTGCGCGGCCCGACGACATCCGCTTTGCCGACGCCTTACCTAAAACCCGGAGCGGGAAGATTATGCGGCGGCTTTTGCGGAACATTGCCGCCGGGGAAGAGGCGGCTGGGGACATCAGCACGTTAGAAGACAAGAGTGTCGTGGAGAAGTTGATGCAACCGGGGGCGGGCAAGTAGGGCTCGAGCTTCGTTTACATCCGAGGGTGTGTGTTTATCTCAGGCGCACACCTTATTTTGGAAGTAGTCGCGAGCTTAAGACGCTTTCTGGATCGAGGTCCGTAATGCACAGCTTTTTGCTAACTACTCCCGAATGATGAAGCGTTTGCGTAGCGCCGTCGTTATTGTCAAAGATGGTGAAGTTGCCCTAATTAAACGCATGAATGCTAGGGGTATCTACCACCTCTTTCCGGGTGGTGGGGTTGAGACCGGAGAAACCATTCGTGACGCAGCCATCCGAGAAGCTCATGAAGAACTCGGTGTAACGGTACGCTTAGGCGCACTGCTCTCAATCGTGCATTTTGGTGAGAGTGAGCAGTATTACTTCGCCGCAGATGTAACCAGTGGCTCGTTCGGAACGGGTAAAGGCGAGGAATTAGCTTCGCCTACTAAGTCCGAATCTGGCAGTTATGCCCCTGTTTGGCTGCCTTGTACGGCGCTTACACAGCATGATGTCCGACCGGTTCATTTAGCAAGACTTATCGAAGCGAATCTGCTCGGTTCGGTTCCTAAACTCGTAGTTATCGAGGAAATGGCATTTTGAGCTGACTTCAAGATGTAGGCGGCGCACCCTCGAGCCCACGCTATCATGGTCTATGTCAATTACCTCTGAAGACGAACTCGAGGGTATGCAGCGCGTGGGCGCTGTCGTCGCTGAGGCGCTCGCTGCGATGAAAGTTGAAATTGCGCCCGGTATTACCCCGTCTGACCTCAACTATATCTGCGGTGAGGTACTTGCCCGTTATGGTGCGGTCTCTGCGCCCTACTTGGAGTACGGCGCGCCCGTCCACGCCTTTATCTCGGTCAATGAAGACGTCGTTCACGGCTTACCGACAACGCGGCCCCTTAAACCCGGTGATGTGGTTAAGCTAGACGTCACGCCGAAGCTAAACGGCTTTGTTGCTGACGCCGCGCTTACCGCCGTCGTATCGTCCACTGCTAAAACTTCTCAGCGTTTGGTCGCCTGTGCCGAAGACGCATTCGGAGCCGCTATGCAGGTTGCTCGAGCAGGTCGTCTACTCAGCACGATTGGCCGGGCAGTTGAGCGCAAGGTCGAACAGCGAGGTTTTCACATTATTCGTGAGTTGGCGGGTCATGGGGTAGGGCGAGCGATTCACGAAAGCCCTGAAGTTTTGAACTTTTACCGTCCGGATGACCGTACACGTTTAACGGAAGGTCTGGTTTTGGCCATTGAGCCGATGGTTGCTATCCGTCCGGGCAGGCTTACAACACGGGCTGATGGTTGGACATTAGGAATGCGCGAGGGTAATCTCACGGCTCATTACGAACATACTGTCGTGATAACTAAGGGTAAACCACTGCTTCTGACTGCATAACTAGGAGATAGAAAAGCCGGGGTTTAGCAGTAGCGTCTCAAAACGCTTTAGTAAGCTGAGCTTGCGTGGCTGAGGTAATCCTGAAGAGGGCTAGATGTGCGTTTGTTTAGGCACTTTTGCGTCTCAAGCCGTACTATCAAATGACCATGATCCGTTACGCCGTGGCAGCCCGGGTGAAACAGACTGCTTACCTCAAACTACCTACCTCGCTGCGCCTAAACGCTCCGAGAACACCCGCTTTTAGAGGAGCGGACGAAAGATGAGGTTTAAGGTTGCCTTAAGTTCACGCCGGTAGACTAAAGATACTAGAACTTAGCAAGGTAGGAGGAAGTCCGCTCGAGGCTCGTAAACCACACTGACAAAACGGCTTACCGTGCAGAAACACACCGAAAAAAGGAGGTCATTATGAATACCCACTCGCGCTTAAACGCTGCGCCTACAGCTGCTCTACTCGTCTCTGCTCGTAGACAACCTGCTGCCGTCACAACGCTCGAGGCAGAGATTAAAATTCGCGCTGGAACCGGAGCTGACAACCCAGCAGCTAACAACCCAGCAGCCGACAACCCGGCGAACGTTGTGACTAAACCTCTTGCCGGAGTAGACGCGTCTGCCGGAACTCAGTGTACAAAAGAATATGTAACCGGAGAATATATAACCGGTTCGCTGGTCACGATTCAATGATCTATACCAGGAAGCTCGCATGGCAGGCATCACAAGTGCGTCAAAACAGTAAACAGCGGGTGGCCGTCTTTCTCAGCAACTTGGAAGGTGGCGGGGCCGAACGCGTTACGCTCAACCTTCTTAAAGGTTTGTCTCCCGAACGCTTCGAGCTCGAGCTTGTGTTAGTCAGTGCTACGGGACCGTTTCTAGACCAAGTTCCTGATTACGTCAAGCTGGTTGACCTCAAAGCTTCCGGCGTCACCGGGGCTATCTTGCCGCTCGTCCGCTATCTGCGCCGACGCCGACCGGCGGTGCTAGTGTCGCATCTCAGCCACGTTAACGTCGGCGCACTGGTCGCCCGAAGTCTCTCCGGGACCCGCACTAGGGTTGTCGTGGTTGAACATAACGACCTTTCAAACGTCCCTAAAAAACCCAAGTCGTGGCGGCTTTCACCGCCGCAGCGCCGCCTTTTGCCTGACCTCATGCGGCGTCTTTACCGCCGAGCCGACGCCGTAATCGGGGTTTCAGAGGGGGTCTCGAGTTTTGTAAGCAGCCGTTTCAACGTACCGGCGGCGCTTGTCCGCACTATCTATAACCCGGTAGTTGACGACGACCTCCGCGAGCGGTCGAGGCGCTGCCCCGAACATCCTTGGTTTTTAGACCGGGTTCCTACCCTGGTAGCTGTGGGCCGCCTCGACGAACAAAAAGATTTTGCTACCTTGTTACGCGCATTTGCCAAGGTTAGAGAGCGCCGTGACGTGCGTCTCGTCGTTTTTGGTGAAGGTCCGCAGCGCGAGCGTCTCGAGGCTCTGACCCGGGACCTCGGTATAACGCACGCGGTGTCGCTACCCGGCTTTACTCGTAATCCCTACGCCGCTATGCGTCACGCTTCGCTGCTCGTACTCTCATCTCGTTGGGAGGGACTGCCAACGGTTTTAATCGAGGCGATGGCGTGCGGCTGTCCGGTCGTCTCTACAGATTGTCCCAGCGGCCCGAGCGTCGTGCTGGAGGCGGGCAAATGGGGACCGCTCGTAGCGGTAGGAGACGCCGACGCACTGGCTGAGGCTATCCTTAAAACTTTGGCGGAGCCGTTACCGGCAGCTGAGCTCGAGGCGCGGGCCACAGCTTTCTCGTACGAGCGGGCTGTCGCTTCGTACACGGAACTGTTGTCGTCTTTTTAGCCTTTAGCTGTAAACTGCTTCGGCAGACCTTATTCGGGCGCGGCCTCCAGCTTCCGCATCAGCGCCGCCGTCGCCCGCTCACCCTCACGCCCGCTTTCGCTCAACCCCTCAATTACCTTAAGGCGGTCCCCAGCGTTTTTGTTCTGGCTGAGCTTGAACTTGCCCTCGAGCCTCGTTACCCGAAGTTCAAAGGTCACTACCGCCGCCATCAGCCGCCGCTCGAAGTCTGCCGGGATGGACTCCATCTCGGGTGTGTGCTCGGCGACGAGCTTGTAGGCGACTTCCCGCTCGCGCTCCCCGGTGATGACATCGGCTTGACCGTAAACGTGAACGACGGCGTAGTTCCAGGTCGGGACGTTCGGACTGCTGTCATAGAGTACAGAACTCACCAGTGCGTGCGGACCTTGAAAGATGACTAGAGCTTCACCTCCTTCAAAGTGCTGCCACTGCGGGTTGGCTCTCGCCATGTGCGACAGCAAAACGAGGGTGTCACCCTGTTTTTCGGCCATCACCGGCAGGTGCGTCGCAAACGGTCGTCCACCGGGAGCCGTCACGAGTGTCGCAAACGGATATTCCTTTATGAGCGCCAACAGGTCGGCTTCGTCGTCATGTTTGGTGTAGCCGGGAATGTACATGCTCTAGTTTACGGTGTCTAGTTTACGGTGTCTGGTTTAAGGGGCTGGCGGGGTAGGCTCGAGTTCACCCCGCCTACCCAGCTTCAGTTCACTGAGCAGCATCGCCACGCCAACCAGCCCAGCGCCGACCCACCCCCACACGCCCAGCGACTCCCCGAGGAGCAAATAGGCGAACAGCGCGGCGAAAACGGGCTCGAGGACAAAAATCAGCGCCGCGACGTGCGCGCTCACGACGCGCTGCGCCCGCACCTGTAACACTGACACGAGCGCCGTGGCGACAGCGCCCAAATAGACGATAGACCAGACCGACCCGGTGCTCAAACTCCCCAACTGCCCCAGCTGCGGCGCAGCCCACCCCCACGCCAACAGCGCCATCGGCCAGAACTGTACGGCGGAGAGCTCGAGCGCCCCGTATCTGGGCGCAACCTCACCCAAGTAGAGGATGTAAAACGCGTAAAAAACCGCTGTTCCCAAAATCCACACGTCGCCCGCTGTAATCCCTTGTGCGCCGGTCAAGCTCATCAGCCCGAGACCCACGAGTGCGACGGCTGCAGTTAGATACGCCCGCGCCGGGACACTGCGGCGTAACTCCCTGCGGTGCAACTCAGTGTGGCGCAATCCCCTGTAACGGAAATACAGCGCGCTAAAGAGTGGCGTCAAAATCACGCTGAGGCCGGTGATAAAGGCGGCTTTCGAGGCGGTCGTGCTGAGCAGTCCAACCGTCTGGGTGGCAAACCCTAAAAACGACAGCACGCCCAAAATCAGTCCCGGTACGAGAGCTTTTCGGCTCGGCCTGACCCACACCAGTAGCAGCGCGGCAACCGAAAAACGCAGGGCCAAAAGTAGCGACGGCGGGACGCTTGTAATGGTTTCTTTAACGATGACAAACGTCGTGCCCCAGATGAGGGTGATCAGGACGAGTGTGAAGATTCCTAGACGGGAAGGGCGCATACAGGCGATTTTGGCACAAAGGCTGGCGGACAGATTACGGCGTAAGAGATTACGGCACAAAGTGCGGCGTACAGAGCTGTCGCCATGACGCTTGCAGAGGAGCTCGAGACACCGTTGCGGAGAAGCCGACGACGTTAGGCCCTACAATAAAGTATGAGCGTTTTAGACGGTTTACGGGTCGGTTTTGGAGAAGATGCGCACGCACTGGTACCTGGCAGACGGTTGGTACTCGGCGGCGTCGAGGTCCCGAGTTTACGCGGCGCGGCGGCGCACTCGGACGGGGACGCGCTTTTGCACGCGCTGGCCGACGCACTCTTGTCGAGCCTCGCTCTAGGGGACATCGGGGTGTACTACCCACCTTCAGACCCGGCCTATAAAGACATGGACAGCCGCGAAATCGTCACGCGCTGCCTCGGGACGCTCCACTCGCGCGAAGCTGAACTGATCAACGTCGCCCTCGTCGTCACGCTCGACACGCCCAAACTTGGGCCGTACCGCACAGATATTTCCGAAAGCGTAGGGGCGCTGCTCAAACTGCCGCCGGAGTGTATCGGTCTCGGTTTTAAGACGAGTGAAGGGCTCGCGCCCAACCACGTGCAGGCGCGGGCGACGGTGCTCGTCCGGGTACGCTAACGCTGCGTTTGCACTAAACCCGGCACAGTCAAGTCTTGCAGCGCGTGAACGGTTAAAGGCTGCTCTTTAAGGGCGCGCAGAGCTTTAGTGAGCCAGTGGGCCGCGTCAGCGGTGGTGACGTAGGGGAGACCGGCCTCGAGCGCCCTTCTCAGTTCCGGCGTATGAAGCGTGTCAATCAGCAGGTCATACTCGGGTTCTTCAGACGTTGATTCGGTCGTGACGGTAAACTCGAGGGCCCCCAATTCGGCCTTTACCTCGTCTAAACCGTCACCTAAAACCAAGGCTGTACCTGAGCTTGGCAGCTTGACGTTCGCCCCGAGTAGCGCCTTGGCATACGCCATGTACGGGTCGGGGTCAGTGCCCATGCTCTCGCCCGTTGAACGCATCTCCGGCCCCAACACCGGTAAGATGTTCCTGAACTTAAGAAACGGCAACACGACCTCTTTGGCGCTGTAAAACTCCGGTTTGGGCGTTTCGGTAAAGCCCAACTCGGCCAAGGTTTTTCCGGCAGCAATCAGCGCGGCGTATTTAGCCAAAGGCTGGCCGATGGCTTTAGACAAGTAAGGCACGGTGCGGCTGGCGCGAGGATTGGCCTCGATGACGAGCACCTCACCGCCTTTGATGACGTACTGAATGTTGATCAGACCGCGCACGCCGATAGCCTGAGCGAGCTTGACGCTGTAGTCGTGAAGGGTCTCGAGCACCTCCCCGCTCAGGTTGACGGGCGGCGTGATGCACGCTGAGTCGCCCGAATGGACGCCCGCACCTTCGATATGCTCCATCACGCCCGCGACGACGACCCGTTCGCCGTCGGCCAGGGCGTCTACGTCAACTTCCTGTGCCCCGGCGATAAAGTCGTCCACCAAGATAGACGGGTTTCCGGGTAGTTCGGCGTACACTTTAGCCAGATACCGCGTTAACTCCGTCTCACTGTTGACAACTTGCATGGCTCGGCCACCGAGTACAAACGACGGTCTGACCATGACCGGATAGCCGATGTCGGCGGCGAGCTTGGCGGCGTCTTCCGGTTTTACGGCGACGCCCCCGGCGGGTTGCGGAATATCCAGCCGTTCACAGAGCCTATGAAACGAATCTCGGTCTTCAGCTTCAAAGATGGCTTGCGCTGGGGTACCCCAAATGGGGACGCCCGCATCGGTCAAAGGTTGCGCGAGTTTGAGGGGCGTTTGGCCCCCGAGTTGGACAATGACGCCGACTGGACGTTCCCGCTCTACAATGTTGAGGACGTCCTCGAGCGTCAGCGGTTCAAAGTAGAGCCGGTCGGCGGTGTCGTAATCGGTTGATACCGTTTCCGGGTTTGAGTTGACCATGATGGTTTCATAGCCGGCTTCTTTGAGCGCCCAGACCGCGTGAACGGTGGCGTAATCGAACTCAACCCCTTGCCCGATGCGGTTAGGGCCGGAGCCTAAAATCACGACTTTGGGCCGGTCCGAGTCCTCTACCTCGTCTTCCCACTCATACGTCGAGTAGTGGTACGGCGTGTACGCCTCGAACTCGGCGGCGCAGGTGTCCACGGTTTTGTACACGGGGGCGCTGTGGTGGTCTAAGCGCCAGCGCCGTACGTCCCCGACCGCCGCACCGGTCAGCGCCGCCAAATCTGCGTCACTAAAGCCAATCCGCTTGACCTCGCGCCACGTCTCCCAGTTCCAACTTTCCGGATTGCCGAGCGCCGTGACTTCGTGCTCGACTTCGATAATCTCTTTGAGCTGGGAGAGAAACCACGGGTCAATCGCGGTTTTGTCGTGCAAAAACCTCACGCTTTTACCGCGCCGTAAAAGTTCTAACAGGGCCGGCAGCCGTTTGGGGGTCGCGGTGAGGCGGGACTCGAGCCCCTCCAAACTCAAGTCTTTCGTTTCAGTCTGCACGTCAGACTCCAAAGACCGCAGCGCCTTTTGCAGCGATTCCTTAAACGTTCGCCCAATCGCCATGACTTCACCCACCGAGCGCATCTGCGTGCCCAGCAGGTCAGTCGTGCCGGGAAACTTTTCAAAGGCAAACCGTGGAATCTTCGTCACCACGTAATCAATTGAGGGTTCAAACGCCGCTTTAGTCTCCTGCGTGATGTCGTTCGGGAGTTCATCCAAATGATAGCCGACCGCTAAGAGCGCCGCAATTTTAGCAATCGGATACCCCGTGGCCTTAGATGCCAACGCCGACGACCTCGAGACCCTCGGGTTCATCTCAATCACAATCGTGTCGCCGTCTTTCGGGTTCACCGCAAATTGAATGTTCGAGCCGCCGGTATCTACGCCGATTTCGCGGATGATCGCAATCGAGTAGTCCCGTAAACGCTGATATTCTTTGTCCGACAGGGTTTGCGCTGGGGCCACCGTAACCGAATCGCCGGTATGGACGCCCATCGGGTCAAAGTTTTCAATCGAGCAGATGATGACCACCGTATCATTAACGTCGCGCATGACCTCTAACTCATACTCTTTCCAACCCAAGACCGACTGCTCGACCAAGACCGAATGCACCGGCGAATCGTGCAAGCCTTGCCTGACGATCTCCCGAAACTCAGCTTCGTCATAAGCAATGCCGCCGCCTGTGCCGCCGAGCGTGAACGAGGGCCGGATGATGGCAGGATAGCCGATGGTCTCGGTAAATGCCAAAGCTTCACCTAAAGACGTAACCATCTTCCCGGCGGGGGTTTTAATCCCAATTTTGGCCATCGCTGCCTGGAACAGTTGCCGGTCTTCGCCCTTGTTGATGGCGTCGTAGTTCGCGCCGATAAGCTCGACGCCGTACTTGTCTAAAATGCCCGTTTCAAACAAGACTTTGGCAAGGTTCAAGGCTGTTTGTCCACCAAGGGTCGGTAATAGGGCGTCGGGCCGTTCGGCAGCGATAACGAGTTCAGCAACTTCAGGGGTGAGGGGCTCGAGATACGTTCTATCGGCCACTTCCGGGTCGGTCATGATCGTCGCCGGGTTTGAGTTAATGAGCGTCACCGTAAACCCGGCGGCGCGGAGGGCTTTACACGCCTGCGTGCCGGAATAGTCGAACTCGGCGGCTTGTCCGATGACGATGGGGCCGCTGCCGAGAATCAGGATTTTTTGGAGGTCGTCGCGTTTAGGCATACCAAGAACTGACCATAACATGCATAAAAACGTAATGTACTAACGTTTAAGCAGTACCTCTAGGGCTTACGCACATGGATTGCGGCAAGGTTTTTATGGCAGAACAAGGTACAGTATTTAATATCATGGCAACGGTTCACCTCATCTGCGGCTTTCTTGGTGCTGGCAAAACGACCTTCGCCCAAGCTCTCGCGGAGCAAAGCTCAGCTGTGAAGTTCTCGGTTGACGAACTTTATTTACAACTTTTTACGGACGAACCGACGCGGGAGCTAGACGCCCAAGCTTTGGACCGTTTGCTACTCATGCTTAACGGTGTCTGGCCGCAAATTGTAAAGGCAGGGGTAGATGTGGTCCTCGACTTTGGGTTTTGGCGTCGGGCCTTCCGCGATGATGTCCGGAATAGGGCAAGCTTGGTTGGCGCGGAGACAAGGCTCTACTGGCTACAATGTCCTGATGATGTCGCTTTAACCCGGGTCTTACAGCGAAATGGTCTGCCAGGAGCCTTTCTTATCACAGCGCAAGACTACGGAGAGCTTAAAGCGGGGTTCGAGCCGCCAGCTTCTGACGAGGCAAGTGAGACGGTCAGCTCGGGCTAGTTCCCTGCTTGGACACTGTTGGCGAAGTCGGGCAGTGGGGCCATAATGAACCATGTTACAGCCCGAGAAAATCGCAGAGATACCCGCCGCCACCGCCCGGGTCGCTAGAGCAGCCTTTCCCAAGGGCAACCGGATCATGAAGTTGCGTGACACATTTGGCACCGTTTACGAAGACAAGGATTTCAAAGCTTTGTTTTCGTCTACCGGTCAACCTGCTTTAGCCCCCTGGCGCTTGGCTTTGGTCACAGTTTTCCAGTTTCTCGAGGGCTTAAGCGACAGAGAGGCAGCGGACGCAGTTAGAAGTCGCATCGACTGGAAGTACGCGTTGGGCTTAGAACTCGACAATCCGGGGTTCAACTTTTCTGTTTTGTCTGAGTTCCGTGACCGTCTAATCGCAGGGGAAGCCGATCACATTTTACTCGACAAACTCCTCGAGCACTTCCAAGCACAAGGTCTACTTAAAGCTGGCGGCAAACAGCGTAGCGACGCGACTCACATCTTGGCGCAGGTCAGAGCCCTCAACCGCTCCGAATGCATTATCGAAAGTTTGCGTGCGGCACTGAACATTATCGCAATTGCCGATCCTGAGTGGCTGAGGGCGTGGGTACCCAAAAACTGGTTTGAGCGTTATTCGTCCAGAGTCGAAGAGTCACGTCTGGTCAAAGGAAAACAGGCCAGAGTAGCTTATCTCGAGCAGGTGGGTCAGGACGGCTTTGAGCTTTTACAGAGAATCTACACCACAACCAGTCATAGCTACTTGGCGGACTTGCCTATTATCAACATCCTTCGTCAAGTGTGGCTCCATCACTTCTGGCTGGATGAAGGTCGTGTCACGTACCGTGAGGCAAAAGACTTATCGCCCGCTAAAGCCCGTCTCAGTTCACCTTACGATTCGGAGGCTGAATTCGGTAAGAAAAACATCTACACGTGGATCGGCTACAAGGTTTTCATCACTGAAACTTGCGACCTGGACGCACCGCGCATTGTCAGTAACGTCGCAACTACCGGAGCAGGTAGCTCAGATGTGACTCAAACAGTCCGTATTCACGAAGCCCTAAAAGAAAAGCGGCTGTTGCCTAAGGTTCATCTGGTAGACGGCGGTTTTATCGACACCAACCTCTTGCTAAGTAGCGTAAAACACTGCGGGATTGAGCTGATTGGACCCGTCCGGCGCAACCGCGGGTGGCAGGCCAAAATACCTGAGGCTTATGACGTCTCCCGTTTTACAATCGACTGGGATGCTCAGACGATGACTTGTCCGCAGGGCAAGATAAGCAGTTCTTGGACACCAACACAGACGTCAAAAGGTGACGCTCGGATTGCGGTGAAGTTCAGGTATGCCGACTGCACTTACTGCAAAACGCGGTATCTATGCACCCGTAGCAAAAAGGGGTCTAAAGCTTTCACGCTCAAATCCCTCGAAGCACAAAAAGTTTTAGAGGCAGCTAGAGTGAACCAAGAACAACCTGGATGGCGAGAACGGTATAAGGCGCGCTCGGGTATCGAAGCCACTATGTCGCAGGGGGTACGCGCTCATGACTTGCGCAGGTCGCGTTATCGAGGATTGAGAAAAACCGCTTTGCAACACCTCGCCACGGCTTCAGCTATCAACGTGCAGCGGGTGACGGACTGGTTGGGTGGTTTTCCCATTGCACGGACGAGGGTATCGAGCTTTGCTCGCCTTGCTGCTTAGGACTTCGCCAACAGTGTCCTGCTTGGATAAAAAAAGTAGCGTAAGCTCTGGTAATACGTCTTTGCCTAAAAGTTTATTGTGCCGCCGTTTTTGAGTATGATGCGTTTACGATGACAGTCGAAAAACGTAAACTCACCGTAAAAGATTTTCTGCTGATGGGGGAGACCGGCGTGTTTGCGCCGGACGAGCATGTCGAGCTGCTAGACGGGGAGATTTATACGATGTCGCCACCGAGTAGTAAACACGCTGCGTGGGTAGATCGCATTATGAAGGCGCTTGAAAGTAGCGTCGGCGACCGCACTATCATACGGGTGCAAAGCCCGGTTGGGCTTTCCGAACACGATACCCCCGAGCCGGACGTAGCCGTGCTTGCACCCAAGGCGGACTTTTACGAAACCGAACTGCCGGGGGCAAGTGACACCTATCTAGTCGTTGAGGTAAGTCTAAGCACGCTACGCGAAGACCGCAACCGCAAACTTTCTGTCTACGCTCGTACCGGCGTGCCGGAATACTGGCTTGTTAACCTTGAAGCGCGGCAGCTCGAGGTCTACCGTGAACCCAAAGATGGATACTACCGGATTAGGATGCTTTTGAGTCTAGATGAAGCCGTCACGCCTGTGGCAATTCCTGACGCTTCAAAAATCGTCTTCTGAGTCGCCTAAATCTTCTTCCCCGTCAAGCTCCAACACAAACTCTTCGTCCCCAACGCGCACCACGTCGCCCTCGTGCAGTTTGCGTTTACGGCGCGTTTCAACCTCGCCGTTCACCGAGACTTGCCCGGACTGAATTAAAAGCTTGGCTTGGCCACCGGTGCCGGCTAAGCCGGAGAGCTTGAGCGCGTCGTTTAAGGTAATGGCTTCTGCTGCAAACGCATCTTCTGTTTCTGTCACATTGTCCTTCATAGTGTCCTTCTTTGGTCTAGCTAACGGTTTGTCTCTAATTGTCTCTGCGAGAGTTCGGCAATCGTCGGGGCAGCCGGATACGAGCCTAAAAACTTCACAAACGCCGCGCGGCGCATCAGGCCGGTCACCGCTTCTTGGACGTTGTCGTCGTCTAGATGGCCTTCGATGTCTAGATAAAAGAGGTAGCTCCATGGTTTGTCACGGCGCGGGCGAGACTCGAGCTTCGTCATGTTGACGCCGTTTTGCGGGAAAACTTCTAGGCAGCGCACCAGGTCGCCGGGGCGGTGGCGTGTGGCGATCACCAAACTCGACTTGTGCAGCCCTTCGCCCTTCGGCGCTTCGTCGGGTCCCAGCACAAAAAAGCGCGTGTAATTAAAGTCCATATCTTCGATGTTTTCGGCCAAAACCGTAAGGCCGTAAATCTCGGCGCTCCGCTTCGAGGCAATCGCGGCGTGCCCCTCGGCAGTTCCTGCCTTGACGCGTTCACTTAGGAGCTTCGCGGCTCCGGCGGTGTCAAAGTCGGTCACCGCTTCAAACCCGCGCCTCGAGAGGTAGCCCCGGCACTGCTCTAAAGCTTGCGTGTGACTGTAAACGCGCTTGACCTCTGCCAGCGTGGTTCCGGGTGGGGCCAGCAGCGTGTGCTCAACCCGCACGACCTGTTCACCGATGACGTGCAGCACCGAGTCCGTCAAAAGGTCGTAGGTCTGGTTGATCGAACCTGCTAACGAGTTCTCAACCGGTAAACAGGCGTAGTCGCAGTGACCCAACACTGCCGCCTGAAAGCCGTCAAAAAAGGTGGGGTAACCGACCGCCTCCGCGTCCGGCAAAAACTGCAAGGCCGCCTGCTGACTGAACGCGCCCGCAACGCCTTGAAAGGCGATACGCGGAGCTTTTACGCTGTTATCTTGAAGCGTGGGAGGAGCGGAGCGAGAGGCCATAACGCAAAATACCACTCACGCCGGACGTAACCCGTCAGATACGGTTCAAGTAGCACAGGTCAAGTAACACAGTGCGAGTAGTACAGTTCAAGTAACACAGTGCAAGTAGTACAGTTCAGGGTAGAGCAGTAGCTCGGTCAGGCACTTGCAAAGAATCCGTTAAGGATGACAAAGCGAATTGAGGCAGGAGAGGGCGATAGGCAAGCTTTTGACCCGATTTCTGCTTTTAGCTTACGGGCTACCGAACCGGTTTTCTGTATTTTTATCTCTTCCGCTAATCCGCGCTCGAGACCGGCACCCCTTCGGCGTCTTCAGGGCGTTTTAGCGTAATCAGCGTAAGTTCCGGTGGACAATTTAACCTTATCGGCGCGACGCTGCAGCCGATGCCCCGCGTGATGTAGAGCCGGTTTCCGGCTTTGCCGTACCGCTTGGCCCAGTCCGCATTGTAGTTCTGGCCGTCACGGAGCCAGGTCAGGAGTGAACGCCCGGACGCAAAGGGAAGCCTTACCTGTCCGCCGTGCGTGTGTCCGGCAAAGGCCAGCGGCGCTTGACGGGGCAAAATCTCGGCGTAGGTGTCGGGGTGGTGCATTAGCGTGAGGCGCGGCGCACCCGCAGGCACCCCCGCAAACGCCCGCTCGGGGTCGTCATCTTGCGGCACGTGCGAACCGATACCGACTAGATAGAGCGTCTCCCCCTGCTTTTCTAGAGCGACGCTCTCATTATGCAGCACCCGAATCCCCATATCTTCTAACGCCCGCTCGAGCTTTTCTGCCAGCGCCCGGTTCTCAGGGTCTCTAGCGGTCGGCATCGCGTAGTCGTGGTTGCCCAGCACCGCAAAGGTCGGAATCTCGGCCCTCACCAGCGGCGCTAAAATCTCCGTCACCGGTTTGATGCCCCGTTTCGTATCGTGAATAAAGTCGCCGGCGAGCAAGACCAGCTCAGGCTGCAGCGCCACCGTTCGCGCCACCGCCCGCCGCACCGTCGCGCGGTTGTCCATAAAGAGCCCGACCTGAAAGTCCGCTAAGAGCACCACCTTGGCCCCCTGCCAACTTTCAGGCAACCCCGGCACCGGCCCGTCAATCTCGTCGGTGACCAACCGGTACGGTTCTAACAGTCCCTGAATCAGGAGCACAGCCAAAACCAACAGGGCGAACAGGGCAACGTTCATGAAGCTTTACTTTACGCCGTTCGCGCAAACCTGTCGTCAGTTGGCCTCCACTTACCGGCAGCAGAACTCGGTCAACGGGTTTGAAACGCTGAACTTTTATTAAGCTCCGGTTAAGTACCTTTGTGTTATATGATAGTGCAGCACCGTAAGGTCTAACCGGCAACCCGAAGGGCGGGTTGACCCCAACACTTTGGAGGAAAGATGCACACAAAGACGCATAGATTAGGCAAGTTTGCGCCCCTTCTGCTCTTGGCCGCGCTGACAGTGCTGTTAACAGCCTGTCCGGGCGTTTCGGGTGGCGGTAACGGCGGCGCGCCGCAAATCACAAGCTTTACGCCCAGCCAGAATAACGTCGCCTCTGGAACCCCGGTCACGCTTAACTGGGTGATTACCGGCGTCCCGACGAGCCTCAGCCTGACCGGTAACGACGGCACCAACCTCAGCTCGATCAGCGGTACGAATACCACTGTGAGGCCAACCGCTACGACGATATATACCCTGACGGCTACAAACAGCAGTGGTACCGACACTGAGACGACCACCGTTACGGTCGGCGGCACCGTAACGCCCCCGCCTCCCGGCGGCAGCCGAACCGTTTCTTTTGGCGTCAGCTTGTCGCAGACCGGCCCCTTCACAAGTGACGCGGACGGCGGCATCACAGCGGGTGACCCCCGGATTGTCAACGTCTCTGCAGGCAAGACCTTTTACGCCCAAGTCACCTACAGCGGCCCCGCCCCGGTCACCGGCGTGACCATCTACTTGGCTAACAGCAACCCACCCGGTTTTAAGTCCGACCTGGCCCAAAACACGAATGTCAACGGCTTTACTTTGGGCGAAGCTGTAGGCGGCTGCGCTACCGATGGTACTCTGACTTCGATTACCTGTACTTATCCGATCAGTGTTGCATCCGGCACCCCAAACATCACCGGTTTAGCGGGTGCTGGGAGCGAGTTTGCGTACGTCTTGCGGACGCGGATTGCCGATACAGCTGGGGGCGACCCATATGACCAGCCGCCTCGAGGCTATGTAACGGTTGGAGGCTCAACGACACCGCCACCTGTCAACCCGCCACCTGTCAACCCGCCGCCCACGAATCCTCCTGTAACACCTCCAGGCCCGACTGCACCGAAAATCAACTCGTTTGCCGCTAATCCGACACCCATCACCAGTGGTCAGAGCAGCACGCTCTCGTGGGACGTTTCCGGTACGGTGACCAAGCTCAGCATTGATAAAGGTGTGGGCGACGTGACGGGTAAGAAGAATGTATCTGTGAAGCCAACAGCTGATACAACCTATACGCTTACAGCGAGTAACGGTACAACTTCAGTTACTGCAACCGCAACTGTTAAGGTTGGCGGTGGTACCGAAACACCAGCATTTACTGTAAGTATTGAAGCCGTTGAACCTGTAACGCTTAACGCTCAGGGATCAGCAATGGTCTCTCTACAAGCTAGTACAAAGAATGAGCCTGCTACTGGTACTACAACTTATCAATGGACATCTGATGGCGCTAATCCTGGAAACGTAGTCTTCTCTTCTTCGACTTCAGAAGACACGGACGCTACTTTTACGAAAAATGGAACATACACACTGAAATTGACTGCCACCAATGGCAAATCAGTTTTCGATAACGTAAAAGTTGTAGTCAACTCTGCGGACACGATTGCGCCGAGTGTAACCATCAATCAGGCTAAAGGCCAACTTGACCCTGCAACCACTAGCCCTATAAAATTTACCGCTACTTTTAGCGAGAAAGTTAAAGGCTTTGTGAGTGGAGATGTAACGATTGGTGGCAGTATAACTGCTAGTGCCTCTCTAACAGGAGGGCCAACTACTTATACTATCTCTATAAGTGGAATGGCAAAAGGTGAAAAAATCACTGCCTCTTTAGATGCAAATAAGGTAACTGATCAGGCTGAGAACGGTAACATAGCTTCAACTAATTCAGACAATGAAGTTACTTACAATGGACAATAGCCAATATTGTTTCACATACAGGTAGATTGTGAGATGATTGAACTCTAGCTGACTCTTCCTATCTAGCTCGAGCCCTCCCACAGAGGGGGCTCGAGCTTTTTTACGGCAGCTTTGCAAAGTCTCGAGCTTTCTTTTACCCATCAGCCGTTATAACATCGTCTTAACAGGAGGCCGTGATGCGTAAAAAGCTGACCAAAGTAGGAAACTCTCAGGCCATCATTTTGGGTAAGGAGACGCTCGAGCTGCTGGGCGTACCCTCGGGCGGAGAGGTCGAGGTGCAGCTGTTGGGCAAGGTGCTGACGCTTCACGCGCCCGACTTGGAAAAGGGTGAACTGCGAGCGGCAATGGCGTTTGGAGCGGTCTTGACAGAAGACGAAGAGGTGCTGAGGCGACTTGCTGACGCCTGAAGACCCTGTTTTTCTGGGCTTACCGACGGTGCTGCATATCCATGACACGCTGATTGAACGCTTCGGCGGTGCGTCCGGTCTTCGGGATGCGGGGCTGCTGGACTCGGCGCTGGCCTCACCCCAAGCGAGTTTTGGCGGCCAACGTTTGAATGTAAGCTTTGCTGAAATGGCCTCGAGTTACCTCGTCGGTTTAGTGCGTAACCATCCGTTTATGGACGGCAACAAACGCACAGCCTACGCGGTAACAGCTACGTTTTTACGGTTGAACGGGCTTCGGCTGGGGCTTTCTCAAGATGAAAAGTTCGACCTGGTTTTAGGGGTGGCTGAGGGGCATTTAGACAAAGCTGAAGTTGTGCGAGTTTTGGCTGAAAATCTAGAAACGCTGTAGCTCGAGCTTTTTACGGCGGCTTTGAGGGGGCTCGAGAATTCCAAAATGCTTGTGTTAGGCTCCTCCTAGCTATGAGTCGTTTAGAGACAATCGAGCCACGTTTTGTTGTGTGTATTCAAAATACAGACTATGAGGTTTCGCTCGAGTTGCGTAAGCTTTACCGCGTTTTAACCGATGACGCCGCCGAAAAGGTCGGGTTTCTGCGTGTTATAGATGAATCCGGGGAAGACTACCTTTACCCTGAAGCTTACTTTGTCGCTATAGACCTGCCTCAAGCTTTGAAGGATGTGCTGCTACCTGCGGCTTAGGCTTGGTTTGATAAGTTCATGGGCACAAAAAATCAAGAAACATTTGTAGAGCGCACGGTGACCTATACCCCCTGGGTGCAAGGTAAGTTGGTCATCATTGAGAATGTACCTGCCAGAGTAAGTCTCCAAACAGGCGAGCAGCTTTTTACGCCGGAGACAGCCCAAAAACTTCAGCGTATGGTGTGGCATCAGCGAGAACCAAAAAGGATGTTACAGACGTCGGTATACGACTTTTTGATGTAAAAGCTTCAGGTGTTGACTACGGCTTCCCAAAGCTCGAGCTTTTTTTACGGCGGCTTTGGGGGGGCTCGAGGGTTTTCTGGCGGTTAAAACCGGAGATTAGGAGAGGCAAATACGTACGTTTACCCTATCTTCAAATAACTGCTGACCAAATCTTTACTTCTTTTCATCGTTCTGAGTTGTAGCGTCTAACTTACGACCACGAAAGGGGTTTAGGATGTTTGAACGTTTTAGCTAGATTTGCTGTAGGAGCCGCGCTGCTAAGTCTGACACTGGCGGGCTGCGTCAGCACCGGCAACGGGCCGACTCCGCCGAGCGGTGACGACTCGGGGACGCCTGAAATCGCGGACTGCGCTTCTGGAGCGGAGACCCTGCCGAGCCTCGAGGTACCCGCGGGTCAAGCGTGTTCTTTAGTCAGCACAGTTATTCAGGGCGACCTTACGCTGGCCTCCGGTGCTAGTTTGGAAGCGATAAGCATTGAAGTTGGGGGCAATATCACGGGACAAGGGGCTGTAGAGGTCAATTTGGAAGGTGTCGCTGTTGGCGGTAACATTCAGCTTTCAGAAGGCACCTTAGTTGACATCACTAATGGGACGGTCTCAGGAAACGTCCAGCTTACCGGAAATGGTAAGGGTTCTACCGAAAGTGGAAACGGTGTCAGCGTTGCTGATACATCTGTCGAGGGCAACTTGCAAGTTTCGCAAAATACCGGTGACGTTTATATCAGTACCAACACGGTTACGGGCAACTTGCAGTGTGAGGGGAACGACCCTGCCCCCACCGGCGGAGAAAACGATGTGATCGGCAGCAAAGAAGGTCAGTGCAGTGAGCTGTAGCTTCGCCAAGGCTTGGTAGCTCGAGTCCCTAGCTGCGGTGCCAAAGCCGCAGCTACCGTAACCGCATGTAAACCATAAAATGCAGACCCGTAAAACTTAGGCCCGTAAAAAGGTGGCGTGCTGTCTTAAGTCCGCGCCTAGGCTTCGTTTGACCCATCAGCTCTGCAGCTATAACACCGGGTAGCGTTTTAGGCACTTTCTCGGTACGTGTTTTACTTTACGGCGGACGGCTGCAGCTTGACGGCTTTAACGCACTTTTGCAGCTCACTTCAGAAGGCGCAAGCCGCGCCGCTATCAAAAACTTCACCGCGTTATACCCGCAGTTTTGCTACACTGCCCGGAACCTATACACAAAACCTGCAAAAACGGTGTGCAAGCGTCATGTGTTTTTCATCTTGTATCTAGTAAAGTAGCAAGAGTAGCGGCAGTATCTTACTCTCTTGTGCTTGTGCTGTATTAGATGCTGCCAATAACGTAAGAGGAGGAACCTTATGAACGCAGGCAAACTAGGACTTCTATCTGTCGGGTTGACGCTCAGCTTGGCAGCGTGTGGCATTCTCGGTGGGAACGGCCCAGCCATTACCAGCTTTTCCGCAACCCCCCCGACGATTATGCCGGGTGGTAGCTCAACCCTGACCTGGCAAGTTGACTCGAGCGCAACTAAACTCTCTATTTCAGGTGTTGGGGACGTTACCAATCAAACCAGCACCACGGTAACGCCTACGACCACGACGCCGTACACGTTGACCGCGACCGGCCCTGAAGGGACGAGCACGAAGTCAACGACGGTTACGGTAAGTGGCGACACCAGCTCCGGCGGTCCTGGTGGCGGTGGTGGCGGTAGCACTGGCGATCCCGCGAGCGCACCGACGGGTACGTTCGGCGTCAGCACGAGTACGAGCGGCGATTTTCAAAGCGACGCGGACGGTTCTATCAGCAGCGACAGCGACCCACGTATCATCAGCGTGGCCCCTGGCAGCACCTTCTACGCCCAGGTTGACTACACCGACCCTGACGGCATCGCTAACGTGACCATTCGGCTCAGGAACAGCAGCCCGGAAGGTCTCAGCGGGCCGCTCCCTGCTGGCGGTTTTACAGTTGGTGAACCTACCGGCGACTGTAATGTCGGCAGTGCTACTACAGTGACCTGTGTTTACCCGATTACGGTGGACTCCACGGTTGTTGACATCTCCCAGTTGGAAGGTGCAGGCAGCGAGTTCGCTTACGTCTTCCGCGCAGAGGTAACTGACACGTTGGGCAACGCGGTCATCGGTCAGGAACGCGGTTACGTCAACATCCAGTAATTACGGCATTTCCGCACGTTTTACGGCGCAACCTTACGGGGTTGCGCTTTTTTTGGTATTTGTAACCGAGTGGTTGTGCTCTGATCGTTATAGCTTGCGTGAAGAACGCTGTTTTCTCAGCTAAGCTACTATTCTGAACTCTTTATCTTGCACGCTTGCTTCTTTTCTGTAACGTGCTACAACCGTCTCGAGCTTGTTTGAAAAGGTCAACAAAACCTAGCCGGCGCTTTCAGCGAGCGTGTTGACCTCGCGGCGCAGGTTGCGCAGGGTGGTGGTAGCGGTCTCGAGCTCGTTTTGCAGGGTCTCGAGGCGTCCCACTTCACTTTTGACAAAGCGGGTATACGGTGAGATGGCCGCGTTCAGCTTTTCCGCCGAGCGGTCTAACTCGCGTTCAAACTGCCCGTTCAGACTTTCAGAAAGCCCGTCACGTAGACGCTGCATCTCTTCGTGCAGGTTGCGTTTGGCGGCGCGGCGGCGGTTGGGTAACACTAAAAAGCCGAGTCCGGCGACGGTCAGACCGGCCAAAATCCCGGTCGCGTCGAGCGCAGCCCCCGACAAAAAGGCGACCATCGCCGCGCCCAGACCTAAGCCACCGACCTGAATCAGGCCGGTTTGGAGCGCCGAACTCTGCATCGCGTCGGCTAAGCGGCGCGCTTCGGCGTCTTCGTTGTAGCTCGTCATCACCGTTTCGGCGCTCTGGCTGAGGCCCCGAATGAGCGCGTCGCGGTCGTACTGAAACCGTCCGCCGACCTCGCCGATGACCCGTTCGTCGGAGGCTTGCCGCCGTTCTTGCACAAACGCCATCACATCTTCCCAGAGCTGCAAGTTGCGCCCGATAAACCAGTCCACCATCTCGGCGACGGCCCGGTCGATCTCTTTGTCGGGCCCCGCGAATGACGCGAGCACGAAACGCTTCGCGCATCCGTTCGTTGTCTATGAGCTGTAAGATTTTAGTGAGCCGCACCGTATCGTCAAAAAAGATGTCGCCGCGCCGCTCGACCTCTAGCAGAACGGTTTTTACACGTGAAAGGTAACTTTCAAAACTCGCGCCGCATATCTTTTTTGAACTGCGTGACCTGCCGCTCGACCTCCTCTAAGGTGCGGCGGTCGCCTGTCAATAGCCCCCAGTTCGCCCTGAATCACGCTGCCGTAGCGTTTCAGCGAGGCGCTGCGCGACCCCGAGCGGGGTGCCGAGTTTGAGCTGGAGGCGGGTTTCTCCGGCAATGGTCGTACTGATAAAGTGCTCGAGTTCCGGCAACCCACTTTTTTCCAAGGCGGCTTCGTCCCCGGCTGCCCTGGCCTTAAACGCGTTTCTCGCGGCGACGCCGAACACTTGCGGCGCGCCGCCCACGGTTTCTTTAAGTGTTTCGGCGGCGTGTTCCTGAACAAACGCCAGAACCTTTTTTTGTTCGTCTTCGTCTAAAATGACAATCTTGTTGACGACCACGACGACTTTTTTTGCCCCAAGAACGAATGAGTTCTAAAAAACTGCCGTTCGGACTCGGTAAAGGGGCGGTCGGCGGAGGTGACGAATAACACCAGGTCGGCGCGGGGGACGAAGCGTTCGGTGAGTTCTTGGTGGCGTTTGATGACCGCGTTGGTACCTGGCGTGTCTACGAAGGCGAGGTCGCGGTAAAATCTCGGCGGGGTATTCGCGGCGGAGGATCAGGTCGCCCCTCTTCGGTGTCACGCCGCGCGTCGCCGTAGGTCACGATGGTGATGCGGTCGGTTGTTGGGGTCACGCCTTCTAACATCACCTTTTCGCCTAGTAGAGCGTTTAAGAAGGTGGATTTACCGGCGTTGTATTCCCCGCAAACGACGAGGAGAAACAGGCCCCCCAGGTCACTCAGCGCAGTTTTTAAGTTCAGCTTGGTCTGTCGGCGCGCGCGCCCAATCTACCTAACAGCGCCCGGAGGTCGGCGATGACGAGGCGTTTCGCGTTCTAACAGCGCGCGCGCCGCCTCAGACATGTGGAGGTTTCATTTCTGCACAATAACACGCAGCTCCAGGCCGCTAGAGAGGGGTTTGGCGACGTTTTGCGGGAAGGTGCGTTAAGCTAGCCTGTATGACGGTTCAAGAAATCGAGCACCTTAAGGCGCAACTCGCCCCGACGATGGATTTACTGCAGGCCCAAGCCCTCCTTAGTTGGGACCAAAACGTCTACTTGCCACCCGGCCGCTGCCGCCGCTCGCGGGCAGCAGATGGCCACGCTGGGCGGCGTGATTCACAAGCGCGGCACCGACCCGCAGTTGGGTGAGTGGCTGGCTAGTTTAGCCGCTGCCGGGGCCGACCAAGGCGACACGCCTGACGCCGCGCTGGTACGCGAGGCTCGCCATGATTTTCGAGCAGGCCACCAAGCTGCCGGGGGCGTTCGTTGAAGACTTTACCCGCGCCCGGAGTGCGTCACAAGCCGCGTGGGTCGGGGCCAGGGCCGACTCGGACTTTTCGCAGTTTCGCGCCGCACCTCGCCAAAATGGTGGACTTTAACCTTCGCCGCGCTGAGTTGTTAGGTTACGACGCGCACCCCTACGACGCGCTGCACGACCTGTTTGAACGCGGCAGCAGCACCGAAAGGCTCCGCACCGTCTTTGCCGAGGCTGCGTGACGCGCTGGTTCCGCTTTTGCAAAACCTCTCCGGTAAAGAAGCCTCGGACGCGCCGCTCCGCCAGACGTTTCCAGAAGCCGACCAAGAGGCGTTTTGCGGTGGGCGTCATTCGCGTCTTCGGCTACGACTTTGAGCATGGCCGTTTAGACCGCACCGTCCATCCTTTTGCGACAAGCTTTAGTAAGTACGACGTGCGCGTCACCACGCGCTACGACGCGAACTTTTTAAGTCCGGCGCTGTTCGGGACGCTGCACGAGGCGGGGCACGCGCTGTACGAGCAGGGGATCAGCAGTGACTATGACCGCTCGCCACTCGGGGTCGCCGTAAGTCTGGGGATTCACGAGTCGCAGTCGCGGCTCTGGGAGAACCTGGTGGGCCGCAGCGAGGGATTTTGGCGTTGGGCCTACCCGAACCTGCAAGAGACCTTCCCGGCGCAGCTGGGCGGGGTTTCACAAGCTGACTTTTACCGGGCCATCAACCGCGTCTCGCCGAAGCCTGATCCGGGTTGAAGCTGACGAAGTGACCTACAACCTACACATTATGGTGCGGTTTGAACTCGAGCCTCGCCCTCATCGAAGGCACCCTGAAAGCCGCTGAGCTGCCCGACGCCTGGAACGCCAAATACGAAGATTACCTAGGTGTGACGCCGCCGAACGACGCCAAAGGCTGTTTGCAAGACATCCACTGGTCAATTGGGATGTTCGGTTATTTTCCGACCTACACGCTCGGCAATCTGATCAGCGTGCAGCTCTTTGACCGCCGTAAAAGCCGCGCACCCTGAGCTTGAAAGAGACATTCAACACGGGCAGTTTAGTAACCTTTTGGGCTGGCTCCGTGAAAATATCCATCAGCACACGGTTCACGTTACGAACCCGCCGAGCTTTTAGAGCGGGCGACGGGGCAAAAGTTGGACGCCGGGCCGTATATCCGCTACCTAAAAGAAAAGTTCGGGGCGCTCTACGGGGTTACGGTGTGATGAGGTTTTTAGCTTTTGTTCTCTTCTGCAGTGTTCTCTTCTGCAGCGTTTTGTTTTACGGCGTCGCCCTCGGCGCAGGTCGGTCTGCCCCCCGTGCAACTGCTGCAAAAATTTTCCCCGAAACCGGCGAAAACGGCTCAGGGGTACAGCGTAGACGGCGTGACGTTTACGCTCTCCAGGCGTGGCGGCGCACTTTACGGCGTCGCCGGTGACGCTGTGCTCAACCCCAAAGGCCGGGCAGCGTTGGCGCAACTTGTCGGCGCGGCGACCGGGTACGGGGCAGGGCTCACAGGGCCTATTACCGAGTTTTTAGAGGCGCGGGCCGCTGAGCTCGCCGGCTGGGGCGAGGTAGCTATTAACGTCGAAGAGTTTGTCCTGACGCTGGCCGTAACCGGGGAGGCCGCACCGTACCGCACGACGTTTTCTCTCGGCGTCGCCTGGTCGGTTCACCGCTACGTGGAGAAGCCGATCGCGTCGAGGCTGCGGTCGCTGTTGTCGGGATGATCGGGCATCGGCAGGCTGATCGTGAAGGTGCTGCCCTCCCCCGGGGTGCTGCGGACCGAGACCTCGCCGCCGTGGTCGCGCACGATCTGCCGGACGATGGCCAGGCCCAGCCCGCTGCCACCGGAGTCGCGGCCCCGGGCCGGGTCGGCCCGCCAGAGCCGGTCGAACACCAGCGGCAGATGCTCGGCGGCGATGCCGGCCCCGGTGTCGCCGACCTCGAGCACGGCCCGGCCCTCGACGGCGGTCGCCCGCAACGTGACCGACCCGCCGGCGGCCGTCGCCCGAAGCGCATTGCCGGCCAGATTGCCGACCGCCTGCCGGATCCGGTCGGGGTCGACGTCGGCGAGCACCGGGCCGTCCGACTCGACGGTCAGGCTCACCCCGGCCGTGCCGGCGGTCGCCGCCTGCGCCGTCCGGACCGTCTCCATCAGCTCGGCCAGGTCGGTCGGAGTCCGGTGGTAGACCAGGGCGCCCGCCTCGGCCAGGGCCAGCTCCTGCAGGTCGTCGACGATGCGCTGGTTGTGGATGACTTCGTCGTGCAGCGAGGCGAACAGCTCCGGCGTGGGCTCGAGCACGCCGTCCTGCATCGCCTCCAGATAGCCGCGCAGGTTGGCCAGCGGGGTGCGCAGCTCGTGGGCCACGTCGGCGATGAGGCGCCGCTGGTCGGCCTCGGCGGCGCGGACCGAGTCGGCCATCTGGTTGAACGCCCGGGCCAGCTCGCCCAGCTCGTCGCGGCCGCTGTCGGGCACCCGGCCGAAACGGTCGCCACCGCCGAGCCGGCGGGCGGCCGCGGTCAGCGTCCCGATCGGGCGCAGCACCCGGCGGCTGATCAGCAGAGCGCCCCCGGTCACCAGGACACCGACCACCACCGTGATCAGCAGGATCGGGCCGGTGTTGAGGACCGGCACCGGCTCGTTGCCGGCGCCGATGGTGAGCATCAGCGGTGGCGGGGTGTCCGACGCGTACGTGATCTGCCGCCGGAACGTGGTCTGCAGACAGGCCAGCGTGGTCGCGGCCCGGCCCGGTCCGCACCGCCGGATCTCCAGACGATCGTCGCGCTCCTGCGCCGGGTCGACCGGCTCGGCCGGGCACCCGGCCTCGGCCACGTCGACCCCGCCCGGGAGCAGGTGCCGGGACAGGCCGTCCGGGTCGTCGACGACCGCCACCTCGAACTGCTGGTGGAACAGGCACCTGGCCAGGTCGACCTCATGGCGGTAGCGGCGAATGGCCCGGCCGGTGGTCGCCTGCGGGTCGGGGTCGGCGGCGAGCAGGATCATCACCGGCACCGGGTCGACCAGCGTCACCACGGCCCCGGCCGGGCGGCTCGGCCGGCCGTCCAGGTGGTCGGTGTCCACGATCACCGTGCCGACGGTGTCGACCAGCCTGATCCGCTGACCGGTCTGCTCGCGCAACAGGCGCACGATCTGGTCCACCCGCTGCCACGTGCCGTCGCGTACGGCCTTCTCGAGCAGCTCGTCGCGGATCAGATCGGTCGTCTCCTGCGACGCCGAGGCCGCCTCGCGCACCTGCGCACCGGCCTGCCGCAGGATGAGCGCGGCCGTGGCGGCGGTCGCCCCGAGTGCCACCAGCGCGACGAGCACGACGACCCGCACCCGGAAACTCATGAGGCGTCCGGGGCGTCGGCCACCCGGTAGCCGCGGCCGTACACGGTCTGCACGTAACGGGGCTCGTCCGGGTTGTCGCCGAGCTTGCGGCGCAGGTTGCGCACGTGCGCGTCCACGGTGCGTTCCAGCACGTACCGGTCGAAGCCGAAGGCCCGCTCGATGATCTCGGCCCGGGTGAAGGCCCGGCCCGGCGTGCCGGCCAGCACCTCGAGGATGCCGAACTCCTTGGCGGTGAGCCCGGCCGGCCGGCCGGCGACCCGGGCCTCGAACCGCCCGACGTCGACCTCCAGATCCCCGGCCCGCAGCACCGGCTGGTCCTTCTCGCGCAGCGCGCCCGAGCGGCGCAGCAGGGCGCGGACCCGGGCCGCCAGCTCGCGCGGGCTGTACGGCTTGGTCAGGTAGTCGTCGGCCCCCGCGTCCAGGCCGCGCAGGATGTCCTCCTCGGCGGTGCGCGCGGTCAGCATCAGGATCGGGATCTCCGACTCGGCCCGCAGCACCCGGCACACCGTGACCCCGTCCAGCAGCGGCATCATCACGTCCAGCACCACCAGGTCGGGCCGGAGCTCGCGGTGCCGGTCCAGCGCCGCCCGACCGTCGGCCACGCAGGTCACCCGGTGCCCCGCGCCCCGCAGGTAGGCGCCGGCCAGCTCGGCCTGCTTGGGGTTGTCCTCGGCGATCAGGATCTCGATGGGCACGGGCCGATCGAAGCAAAGATCCGCAAGCGCGGGCCCGGCTCAGGCGGTGAGACGGGCCGCCGAGACGGTGAGGAAGGCGGCGACCTCGGCGTGGAAGGCCTCCGGGGCCAGGCTGTGGACGCGGTGGCCGACCGGGATCGTGGCCAGGCGGGCGTCCGGAAGGGCGGCGGCCACGGCGGCCAGCCGGCGCGGCGGGATGCAGCTGGTCGGGCCGCCCGAGACGACCAGGGTCGGCTGGCGCACGTCGCGCAGGCGGGCCCACCACTGGGGGTCGGGCCGGGTAACCTGCAGCACGATCGAGGTCATCACGCTCAGCGAGTGGTTGCGGCGCGCGGTCAGGGCGGTCCCGCCGATGGTCAGCAGCCGGTGCAGGCCGCCGGCCACCGGGGCCAGGCGCGGCGGGGGCGCCGCGATGTCCTCCAGGACCAGCCGGGAGATCCGTTCCGGTGAGTGCAGCGCGGCGGCCAGCGCCGCGTGGCCACCGACCGAGTGCCCGATCAGCAGGGCGTCGCGCAGGTCCCAGGTGCCGAGCAGGGCCAGCAGGTCGTCACGCAGGCCGGTCAGCGAGTAGTCGCCGGGGCGCCCGCTGGTGGCGTGGCCGCGCAGGTCGAAGGCGATCACCCGGTGGCCGCGGGCGGTCAGCCGCGGGGCCAGTTTGTCCCAGGTGCTCGCGCTGCTGCCGGTGCCGTGCAGCAGCACCGCGGGCGGACCGGCCGGGTCGCCCGACTCCCGGTAGCCGAGCCGGACCCCGTTGACCTGGACGGTGCCGGCCGTCAACCACTCAGTTGTCACCCAGAATGTTTACCAGAAGTTGGTGGTCAAGCCACGAGGGCTGATGGTTCGGCCCGCCACTCGGGCGACGCGGAGATCATGTCGCTGATCGCGGCCGCCTCGAGCGGGCGGGTGATGAGGTAGCCCTGGGCGGCGTCGCAGCCGAGCTCGCGCAGCCGGGCCAGGGTGGCCTCGTCCTCGACGCCCTCAGCGATCGCCCGCAGCTTGAGCGAGTGGGCCAGGGCGATCATCGCGCGGACGACACCCTCCCGGGCCTCGTCATCGGTCATGTCCTGCACGAAGCTCCGGTCGATCTTCAACGCGTCCCAGTGCCGGTCGGCCAGGCGCGACACCGAGGAGTAACCGGTGCCGAAGTCGTCGACCGCCACGGCCACGCCGTGCTTGCGGAGCTCGGCCAGGGTGCCGGTCATCACCGTGTCGTCGACCAGCGCGGTCTCGGTGACCTCGAGGATCAGGGCCGAGGCCGGGGCGCCGTGCGCCTCGAGCGCGGCCAGCACGATGGGCACCAGCTTGGCGTCGCTGAGCTGGCGGGGCGACACGTTCACGGCCACCGGCGGGCGCCAGCCGAACTCGGCCAGCCAGCCGTCCTGCGCGACCAGCACCTGCTCCAGGACCTGCTCGAAGAGCTGGCCCACGAACCCGTGCGTCTCGGCGTGCGGCACGAACTCGTCCGGCGCCAGCAGCCCGCGCTCGGGGTGCTGCCAACGGACCAGGGCCTCCAGGGCGTAGAGCCGGCCGGTGACGAGGTCGATCTCCGGGTGGTAGACGCAGAGCAGCTCGCCGTTGACCAGGGCGTGCCGCAGCTCGGTGTCCAGGCGCAGGCGCGCGCTGGCCTCGGCGGCGTACCGGTCGTCGAAACGCTCGGCCCGTCCGCGTCCGCCGCTCTTGGCCCGGTACATCGCGGTGTCGGCGTCGCGCAACAGCTCGGCCGGGTCGGCCTGGTAATCGTCGGTGGTACGCACCCCGACCGAGACGGACGGGTAGAGCTCGGTGCCGTTGATGACGATCGGCTCGGTGAACGTGGTGACCAGCCGCTCGGCGACGATGTCGGTGTCCTCGTCGGTGGCCCCCGGCAGCAGGATGACGAACTCGTCCCCGCCCAGCCGGGCCACCACGTCGCGGTCGTCACGGATGGACGCCACGATCCGCTCGGCGATCGTGATCAGCATCTTGTCGCCGGCCTCGTGGCCCAGGCTGTCGTTGACGTCCTTGAAACGGTCGAGGTCGCAGAAGAGCAGGGCCACCTTGCTGCTGCCGTCCGAGGGCAGCTCGGCCAGCGCGAAGGTGAGCCGGCGCAGCAGCTCGGTGCGGTTGGGCAGCCCGGTGAGCGCGTCCTGGGTGGCGCGCAGGCCCATGTCGCGCAGCGGGCGGCGGATCCGGATGGCGGCCAGCGACGCCGAGATCAGCACCGCGATGGCGGCCAGCTGCTCGGGACCCTCGGCGGTGACCGCGGCGTAGGCGTCCAGGGCGAGCACCCCGAAGATCACCACCCGGAAGCGGCCCACGCTGAGGATGTTGGTCGAGACGTGCAGCGGAACGTTGAGCTGGGGCATCTGCGGGTGCAGGGCGGCCGCGCCGAGCAGCAGCGGCATGAGCATCCAGCCGATGTCCATCCAGCCGCCGGCCACGTACGTGCCGTTCAGGCTGGCCGTGGCGTAGTAGGCGTCCGGGATGAACCAGGCCACCATGCCGGCCACCAGCAGCCGGGCCGGCGCGCGGCGCATCTCCATGCTGAGCCCGGCCCGCAGCGCCCCGAACAGCACGATCATCGTGCCGATCGGGGTGACGACGGCGACCAGCACGGCGACCGAGTTGCCGCCGTCCCGCAGGGTCGGGCTGATGATGTGGATCCAGTACTGCAGGGCGAGCGGCACGGTCAGCACGCCCGCCTCGAGCATGCTGTCACGCCCGGCGTGATGGCTCAGCCGCACCACGGCCGCGGCGGCGAGCAGGTGGGCGGCGATGTAGAGGATGTCGGCGACCGAGGGGAACGGCGGATCCGTGTGGAAGACGTCGTAGCCGGCGAAGATGATGTCCCCGACGGCCGACAGGGAGAGCGCGGCGGCGAGCATGGTCCAGGCCGACTTGTTGCGCGGCCGGCCGCGGCGGAGCCCGATCCAGGCGGCCACGGCGCCGCTGGCGTTGATGGCCGGGAACAGCCAGTTGGTGAACTGGCTCGCCGGCAGCAGGATGTAGACGGCGGCCGCCACGGTGCCGCCCAGCAGGAACCACAACCACGTCCGGCCGTTCGTCGGCACGGCGGCGGGGCCACCTGGCAATGCGGGCATGAGCGCTCCACTCGGTCTCCTGCCCCGGGCACGGGGTGCTCGGGACTCGATGGAGATCGGCGAAACGGGCCGCCACTTGACGGTTCCGGCCGGGCGGGTCGGTCAGGTCACATCTCAGCCGTGGGCGACCAGGGCCTCCACCCGGTCGGGGGCGAAAATGCTGTCGGCCAGCAGGAGCGCGAGCCCGATCAGGCCGGAGCGGTTGTCCAGGCGGGTGGCGACGATCTGCAGGCGGCGGGTGGCCAGCGGCAGTGACCGGCGGTAGACCATCTCGCGGATGCCGGCGAAGAGCTGCTCCTCGATCCCCGCGAGCTGGCCGCCGATCACCACCACGCGCGGGTTGACCAGGCTCACCGAGTCGGCGATGGCGTGGCCGATGATGCGCCCGGCCCGGCGGGCCAGCCGGACGGCGAGGAGGTCGCCGGTGCGGACCAGCGCCACCGCGTCGTCGACGGTCGTCACGTCCTTGCCGGCGTCGCGCAGGTCGCGGACCAGAGCCCACCCACCCGCGTACGCCTCCACGCAGCCGACGTTGCCGCACCGGCAGACCGGTTCGGTGTCGGCGTCCTCGACCGTCACCTGGATGTGCCCGATGTCGCCGGCCGCGCCGTCCGCGCCCCGGTAGATCTCGCCGCCCAGGATCATGCCGGCGCCGACACCGGTGCCGGCCTTGACCATCAGCAGCTGCTGCACGTCGGGGTAGACGCTGCGCTGCTCGCCGAAGGCCATCGCGTTGACGTCCTTGTCGACCAGGACCGCGCACGAGTACCGCCCGGCGAACCAGCCGGGGATGTCGTAGCGGTCCCAGCCCGACATTATCGGCGGGCTGACGACCTGGCCGCTGTCGAAGTCGACCGGACCGGGCACGTCGAGGCCGATGCCGAACACCTCGGCGGCGTCGCGGCCCGCCTCGGAGAGGAGCTCCTGAAACATCTCGTCGGCCGCGCTCAGCACCAAGTCGGGTCCGTCGGCGACGTCGATCGCCCGTTCGCGCTCGGCCCGGACCTCGCCGCGCAGGTCGCACAGCGCCGTCCGCATGCCGGTGGCGCCGATGTCAGCCAGCAGCAGGACGCCGCGGTCGTGGTGGAAGGTGAACCGGCTCGCGGGCCGGCCGCCGGTGGGCGCGCCCTCCCCGCTGGGCACCACGAGGGCGACGCTGAGCAGCGCGTCCAGTCGCTGGTTGACCGTCGACCGGGAGAGGCCGGTCAGCTGCATGACGTCGGCGCGGGTAAGGCTCGGCCGGCCCCGGAACAGCTGGAGCACCTCGCCGAGCCCGGTCGCGGTCGCCAGGGGTGGCGCGCTTATGGACATCGCCGCAGCCTACTACTGACGGTCACTATGCGAAAGTAGGAAGGCTTTTGCTTGACAGCCGTCATAACTCCGATTCTAATCAGTCGAAACATCGACGACATGTGCTCGACTCCGTATGGAAGGACCCCCACCCATGTCACGCATCCCGATCCACCGCGGCGTGGCGGCGACCGTCTCCGCCGCCGCGCTCGTCCTCGTCGCCGCCTGCGGTTCGGGCGACTCGGGCTCGTCGACCGGCGCCGCCGGTGGCACCGCGAAGGTCGCGGCCGTCATCAAGGGGCTGGACAACCCGTTCTTCCAGTCCATGGAGCAGGGCATCAAGGAGCAGGCGACCGCCTCCGGCACCGAGGTGACCGTGCAGGCAGCCAACTCGATCACCGACACGACCGGGCAGGCCGACAAGCTCACCGGCCTGGCCGGGCAGGACTTCTCCTGCTACATCGTCAACCCGATCTCGGGCACCAACCTGATCCAGGGCATCGCCCAGCTGGCCGCCAAGAAGAAGGCCATCGTCAACATCGACAGCCCGGTCGAGGCGGCCGCCGCGAAGGCCGCGAACGCCAGCCCGGCCACCTACATCGGCACCAACAACACCTCGGCCGGGCAGAAGGCGGGCGAGCAGATGCTCGAGCTGCTGCCCGACGGTGGCAAGGTGGCCGCGATCGGCGGCATCGCCGGCGACGTGACCAGCGGCCAGCGGGTGGACGGCTTCACCCAGGCCACCACCGGCAAGCTCGATCTCGTCCAGACCGTCGCGGCCAACTGGGAGCGCCAGGAGGCGCTGACCCAGGCCACCAACATCCTGCGGGCCCAGCCCGACCTGAAGGGCTTCTTCGTCGCGAACGACGACATGGGCCTGGGCGTGGCCCGCGCGGTCGCCACGGCCGGCAAGACCGGCCAGGTCAAGATCATCAGCGTGGACGGCATCAAGGACGCGCTCACCGCGGTCAAGAACGGTGAGGTCGACGCGGTGGTGGCCCAGTACCCGTACGCCATCGGCCTGATGGGCATGGAAGCGTGCCAGGCCGCCGCCAAGGGCGCGACCCTGCCGGCCAACGTCGAGGCGCCGGTCGAGGTGGTCACCAAGGACAACGCCGACCAGGCCCTGGCCGCCACGCCCAAGCCGTTCGGCAGCTACGACGACCCGTTCAAGACCCTGCTGGGAAGCTGACCATGACCACTGCCCTCGCACCCCGGCGTGAGACGCCCTCCTGGACGCACCGCCTCAAGGACGTGAGCTTCTGGGCCGAGTGGGCCGCCGCCGTCGGCCTGGTCCTGCTCGTGATCGTCTTCCAGATCCTCAACCCGACGTTCCTGAGCTCGGGCAACATCGCCTCGATGCTGGTCGCCGCCGCGATCCTGGTGATCCTGGCCGTGGGTCAGACCTTCGTGGTCGCCACCGGCGGCATCGACCTGTCGGTGGCCTCGATGATGACCCTCGGCGCCGTCAGTTTCGGCCAGGCCTACTCGCACGGCTGGGGCCTGCTCTGGTCGTCGGTGCTGGCGGTCGCGGTCGGCGCCGTGACCGGGCTGATCAACGGCTTCGTCATCGCCAAGGGCAAGATCACCGACTTCATCGTCACCCTCGGCATGCTCTCCGCGGCGTCCGGCGCGGCGCTGATCTTCGCCGACGGCAAGCCGGTCACGATCATCGACACGTTCCTGCTCAAGCTGTCCACCGGCGGGATCGGCATCTTCGGCTGGACGGTGATCATCGCCGCCGTGGTCGCCGTGATCGCGCACGGCTTCCTGTTCTGGACCCGCTTCGGCACGCACGTGCTGGCCACCGGCGGCTCCCGGGAGGCGGCCAACGCGACCGGCATCAACACCGCCCGGGTCAAGATCGCCGTGTACGCCGTCTCGGGCCTGCTGGCCGGCCTGGCCGCGATCCTGCTGGTCGCCCGGGTCGGCGCGGCCGAACCCGCCTCGAACACGTCCTTCCTGCTCAACTCGGTGGCCGCGGTCGTCCTGGGCGGGGTCAGCCTGCTCGGCGGCCGGGCCACGGTGACCGGCCCGGTGATCGGCGCCCTGCTGCTCACCGCGCTCACCAACGGCCTCACCCTGCTCGGCGTCTCGCAGTTCTACCAGCCGCTGGCGGTCGGCTTCGTCGTCGTCCTGGCGGCCCTACTCACGAGGTTCCAGAAATGAGCGACCTGCTGACCGTCGACGGCGTCTCCCTCGCCTTCGGCAGCGTCCAAGCCCTGAAGGACGTCTCCCTGACCATCCGCCAGGGCGAGATCACCGCCCTGGTCGGCGACAACGGCGCCGGCAAGTCGACGCTGGTGCGCTGCATCTCCGGGGTGCACCGGGCCGACGAGGGCCGGATCGCCATGGCCGGCCGGGAGCTGCATTTCAGGTCGCCCGAGGACGCCCGCGAGCACGACATCGAGACCGTGCACCAGAACCTGGCCCTGGTCGAGGATCTGACCGTATGGCAGAACCTGTTCCTCAACCGCGAGCTCGTGCACAAACTGGGCCCGCTGGCCGTGCTCAACCGCCGCGGCATGCAGAAGCAGGCCAAGGAGATGGTCTCCACCCTCGCGGTCAACGTCCCCGCGGTCGGCAGCCGGGTCCGCCGTCTCTCCGGCGGCCAGCGCCAGGCCGTGGCCATCTGCCGGGCCGCCGGTTTCAGCTCGCAGCTCGTGATCATGGACGAGCCGACCGCCGCGCTGGGCGTCCAGGAGACGGCCCGGGTCGAGCAGCTGATCACCAAGCTCCGCGACGACGGCCGGGCCGTGCTGCTCATCAGCCACAACTTCGACCAGGTCATGCGGCTGTCCGACCAGGTCTGGGTGATGCGGGCCGGGCGCTGCGTCGGCGGCCGCCGCACCTCCGACACCACCGGCGAGGAGATCGTCGCCCTGATCACCGGCGCCAAGAGCGCCTGAGCCCCCCCTTTCTCAGGAAGAAGGAAAATGGAACTGCGCAACCCCCTCGGCGTCCACGCTCTCGTCTGGGTCGGCGACACCGCCCCGGGCTCGGTCACCACGGCGATCGCCAAGACCAAGGCGGCCGGGTACGACCTCCTCGAGTTCTCGCTGCACGACTCGCTCCACCTCGACGTCCCCCGGGCCCGGCACGAGCTCGAGGCGGCCGGGCTCAAGGTGGCCTGCTCGCGGGGCCTGGCCATGGACGCCGACATCTCCAGCGACGACCCGGCCGTGGTCGAGCGCGGCGAGCAGCTGCTGCACGAGTCGCTGGCCATCGCCTCGGGTCTCGGCGCCACCCACCTGACCGGCGCGCTCTACAGCGCCTTCGGCAGTTACGCCCAGCCGCTGAGCACCGCCGGCCGCAACAACGTCGTCACGGTGCTGCGCCGGCTGGCCAAGGAGGCCCGCGGCACCGGCGTGACGCTGGGCCTGGAGATCTGCAACCGCTACGAGACCAACGTGGTCAACACCGCCCGCGACGCGCTCAAGCTGGCCGACGACATCGGCGAGGACAACGTGGTCGTGCACCTGGACACGTACCACATGAACATCGAGGAGAACGACATGGTGCGCCCGGTCCTCGACCTGGGCGACCGGCTCGGCTACGTGCACATCGGCGAGAACCACCGGGGCTACCTCGGCTCCGGCCACCTCGACTTCACGTCGTTCTTCCACGCCCTGGGCGCGATCGGCTACACCGGCCCGATCACCTTCGAGTCGTTCTCGTCGTCGGTGGTCGCCCCCGGCCTCTCGGCCGACCTGTCGATCTGGCGCAACCTGTGGGACGACGGCGAGGACCTGGCCCGGCACGCGCGGCAGTTCATGGCCACCCACCTGACCGCCGTCTCGGCATGACGATCTCCTTCGCGGAGCTCGCGGACCGCGCCCGATCGCTCGTGGAGGGCGAGCGCCGGGCCGTGCTCGGGATCGCCGGCGCCCCGGCTGCCGGCAAGACGACCCTGGCCGAGCGTCTGGTGCGGGTGCTGGCCGACCAGGGCGTGCCGGTCGCCCACGTGCCCATGGACGGGTTCCACCTGGCCGACCTCGAGCTGGACCGGCTCGGCCGGAGCGACCGCAAGGGCGCGCCGGACACGTTCGACGCGGCCGGCTACGCGGCCCTGCTGCGCCGCCTGCACGACGACACGGACGACGTCGTCTACGCCCCCGGCTTCGAGCGCACCATCGAGCAGCCGATCGCCGGCGCCATCCCGATCCCCCGGTCGGCCCGGCTGATCGTCTCCGAGGGCAACTACCTGCTGGTCGACGATCACCGCTGGGGCGCGGTGCGGCCCGAGTTCGACGAGATCTGGTACGTCGACCTGGACCAGGAGGAACGGCTGCGCCGGCTGATCGAGCGGCACGTGAGTTTCGGCAAGCAGGAGGGGGAGGCGATCGCCTGGGCCACCGGCACCGACGAGCGCAACGCCGAGCTCATCGTGGCTACCCGCGACAACGCCGACCTGGTCGTGCCGGCCACCGTCCTGGACGACGCCACCGTCCCGCGCTGACTGATCTTGACTTTGGTTCTTCCCGCTGACAACGTTGTAAAGGATTTATGACGGTCGACGTCGGGAGTGCCGTGCTCAGTCGATTCAGCCTTCGCCGGGCCGGTGCCGCGGCGCTGGCCGCCACCCTGGTTCTGACAATCTCGCCGCCCGCTCAGGCGCACGCGCCGGGCTCGGTGATCTCCGGGAACGCCCGCTTCCAGGTGCTGTCGCCGACGCTGATCCGCACCGAGTACGCCCCCGGCGGGCGGTTCACCGACGCTGGCACGTTCAACGTGGTCGGGCGCGGCGGTTTCGCCCCGGCGCGGTTCACCCGGCGTACGGACAAGGGCTGGCTCGTCATCGACACCGGTGCGGCGACCCTGCGCTACAAGGTGGGGTCGGGCGCGTTCACCGCGGACAACCTCGACATCCGGCTGCGCAGCGGGCGGCAGAGCGTGCACGCCGCGCCCTGGGCCGGGCACTATCCGCCGGAGTGCGCCGCCGGCACGCTCTGCGAGGCCGAAGCGCTCGACCTGCGCGGGCCGGGCCTGGCCACCGACCACGCCGGATACACCGGCCGGGGCTTCGCCGCGGGCTTCGCCAACGCGGGCGACGGGCTCGTCTTCACCGCCACCTCGGGCGGGGCCTTCGACCTGGCGGTCCGCTATGCCAACAGCACCGGCGGCGACGGGCAGAACATCGCCCGCACGCTGACCGTCGGGGTCGACGGCACCAACCGCACGCTCACGCTGCCACCCACGGCCAACTGGGACACGTGGGCTGTGGCCAGGGTGCCGGTGGAGCTGGCCGAGGGGCGGCACGAGATCAGCCTCGTCCGGACGGCGAGCGACTCGGGCAACGTGAACGTCGACAGCCTCGCGCTCGTCCGGCCCGGGGCGGCCTACCCCGCGCCCACCCCGCCGGCTCCGCAGCCGTGCGCCTTCGGGACGGTCTGCGAGGCCGACCAGGGAGAGCTGGGCGGTGGCGCCCGGAGCGCCTCGGACCACAACGGCTACTCGGGGGACGGCTTCCTCGCCTCGCTCGAACGGGCCGGCGCCTCGGCCACGATCACGGTCACCGGCGTTCCCGCACCGGGTTCCTACCGGCTGCAAATGAGATATGCCAACGGAATGCAGGCGCGCACGATGACGGTCGACGGCGCCCCGGTGACGCTCGCGCCCACCAGCGGGTGGGACTACTGGCGTACGGTCTCGGTCCCGGTGTCCTTGCACGCGGGCACCGACACCGTGACCCTCGGCTGCCCGAGCGACGACAGCTGCAACGTCAACATCGACACGGTGGCCTTCGCGTCGGCCGGCGCTCCGCTGCTGGCCCCGCACGCCCCGCTCGGCGGTTACCGGCGCGGGCTGGACGGGGTGAACGGCGGGGCGCTGACCGAGCCCGGGCTGCTCTATCAGGACGGATGGTCGCTGCTCGACGACTCGGCCTCCGCGCTCTACGACCCGAAGACCCGCCAGGTCACGGCCCGGGGCGCGAACCAGGACGGGTATGTGTTCGCTTACGGCCAGGACTACGCGCGCGGCCTGAAAGAGCTGTCGACGCTGACCGGGCCGACGAAACTGCTGCCCCGATGGGCGTACGGCGTCTGGTATTCCGAGTATTTCGACCGGACGGCCACCGAGTTCCAGCAGATCGTCGAGCGCTTCCGCACCGAGGGCGTCCCGCTCGACGTGCTCGTGGTCGACACCGACTTCAAGGCGCCCGACAAGTGGAACGGCTGGGGCATCGACCGCTCCCGGTTCCCCGACCCGCAGGGGTTCTTCCGCTGGGCCCGCGCCCAGGGCCTGCACACCAGCCTCAACATCCACCCGAGCATCCTCGGCTCCGACCCGCAGTTCGCCGCCGCGCAGGCCACCGCGAAGGGCAAGCTGCAGCGCACCGGCTGCAACGGCGGGGCCGACTGCTACACCTTCGACTGGGGTGACCCGGACCAGCTCAAGGCGTACTTCGATCTGCACGACACCATGGCGCCCGGGGCCGGCCCCGACTTCTGGTGGCTCGACTGGTGCTGCGACGCCACGCGATCGACCCTGGCCGGGGTGACCCCGGACGCCTGGATCAACCAGCAGTACGCGGAGCGGGACGGCTTCGCGTTCTCCCGGGCCTACGGGTCGCTGCAGGCCGGCGGTTACGGCAGCCCGACCGCGGTGCCGACCGGGCCGTGGGCCGACAAGCGCACGACACTGCACTTCACCGGGGACAGCAGCTCGACCTGGGAAACGCTGCGGGCCCAGGTCGGCTACACGCCGGGCGAGTCCGCGTCGACCGGGCTGGCCGCGGTGAGCCACGACATCGGCGGCCACACCGGCGGCCTGTCGCAGGAGCCGGGGGCCGAGCCGGGCAGCACCAGACTGCCCGACGACCTGTACGCCCGGTGGGTCCAGTTCGGCACCTTCCAGCCGATCGACCGGCTGCACTCCAACCACAGCGACCGGCTGCCCTGGCAGTACGGCCCGGCCGCGAACGCCTCGGCCAAGAAGTTCCTGAACCTGCGGGAGAAGCTGCTGCCGTACACGTACCGGGCGGCCACCGAGGCGACCCGGACCGGACTGCCGATCACCCGGCCCCTCTACCTGGCCTATCCGGGCGAGCCGGAGGCGTACGCCACCGCCGGCGCGCAGTATCTCTACGGCCCCGACCTGCTCGTCGTCCCGGTCACCACCCCGGGCACGACCGCGACCACGGCCGTGTGGTTCCCGCCCGGCACCACGTGGACCGACGTGTTCACCGGCCGCACCTACCGCGGCGGCACGACGGCGCAGATCACCACCACTCTGGACACCATGCCGGTCTTCGCCCGCCAAGGGGTCCACCTAGGCTGATCAGCTGCCGGGAGACGAGGCCCTGCACACCACGACGAGCGGCTCGAAGCCGACGACCTGAACGTCCCGCGGGCGATCGCCACTATCTGGACCATGCTGCGGGACGGCGGCCTCGACGCCGCGGAGAAGCTGGCGCTGCTCGGCTGCGGCGGCAACTGCTGGACGCCGGCGCCCTCGTCCGGAAGTGACGTCCAACCGTCATATTTCCGGGGCGTCGTCGCCGAACGGCGCCACCAGGATTGCAGTTTATGTGGCCGATGCCCGATTTCAGCGACTTCAGCGAGTCACCATTGCCGGACCAGGACTCCCGGGTGGGGACGGAGGTCCGTCAGCGGCTGCTCAGTGACGACCGCACCCGAAACCGCGGCATCGTCGTCGAGGTCCAGGCCGGCGTGGCGATCCTCCAGGGCTGGGTCGGCGACCGGACCGAACGCGAGGCGGCGGCGGCCATCGCCGGCGGCACCCCGGGCGTCCGCGACGTGGTCAACCGGGTCGCGCCCGCCGATCAGACCGCCGAGGAGTTCGACGAGATCGTCCGCGCCCTCGGCGACCCCACCCGGGCGGCCACGCCGTCCCGGACGCCGGCCGCGGTGATCGCCGTCGCGACGGTCGCCCTGCTCGTCCCGTTCATCCTCACCTCCCGCTGGGTCGGCGCGGTCGTCCTGGGCGCGGCCGGCGCCGTCCTGATCGACCGCGCCTGCCGCCGCCGGGCCCGATGAGGGCCGCTCACCTGCGGGCCGAACTGCGCCTCGAACCCACCGACGCCGGCGCGTTACTGCTCGCCTGGCCCCTCGACGTCGCTGCGGCCGCCGCCCGGGCCACCCTCACGATCTTGGGATGAGCGCAGATGGCGTGGCTGCTGTTGGCCCAGTCACAGATACGACACCCCGGTCAGCCCCTCCGACGCCGTCCACAGGCGACGGCCGACCGTGGGGTCGGCGGCCTCGGGGCTGGGCCGGACCTCGGTGACATCGCCGCGGATCTCGCGGAAGCCGGCCGGGCCGAAGAACTGGCCGCCGCGGACGTCGGGCGCGGTCGCGGCGTACAACTGCGGCAGCGCCCCCCGCTCGGCCGGCTGCGTCGCCAGCAGGCCGATCCGGGCCGCGATCCGCCCGGTGCGGGGCCGGTGCTCCCAGGCCCGCGGGGTCAGGTTGGACGAGGACAGGCCGGGGTGGGCGATCACGCTGGTCACCGGCGAGCCGGCGACACGCAGCCGGCGGTCGAGCTCCAGCCCGAAGACGGTGGTGGCCAGCTTGGAGCGCCCGTAGGCCCGGCTGGCGTTGAAATCGGTGCGGGACATCAGGTCGCCGAAGTCCAGGTGCGCGTTCTTGTGGGTGATCGAGCTGAGGCTGACCACCCGGGCCGCGGGCGCGCGGCCGAGCGCGTCGAGCAACAGCCCGGTCAGCGCGAAGTGGCCCAGCATGTTGGTGCCCAGCTGCAGCTCGAACCCGTCGGCGGTGGTGCGGGGCGGCCCGAGCAGCACCAGCCCGGCATTGTTGACGAGCAGGTCGATCGCCGGGTGGCCGGCGACCAGCTTCCCGGCGAACGCCCGCACCGAGGCCAGCGAGGCCAGGTCCAGCTCACGCACCTCGGTCTCCGAGCCCAGCCCCGCGGCGACCTTCCGGCCGGCCGCGACGTTGCGGACGGCGAGCACCACCCGGGCGCCGTGCCGGGCCAGCTCGGTCGCGGTGACCAGGCCGAGGCCGGAGTTGGCGCCGGTGACGACGGCGACCCGTCCGCGAAGGTCAGGGATGTCGTCGGCGGTCCATGCGGTCATCGTGAGCTCCCGGTTCGTCGTCGGTGGGTCTGCCGACGACGGTAGGGACAGATCGGCACGATTCCGTCGTACGCCGTTCCCTAGGAATACCCGACCTACCCAGGGGCGCGAGCCGGCGCGCCATACTCCTCGCATGGCCGCCGAGCATCCGTACGCGCGTGAGCTGGGTGATTTCCTGCGCGCCCGGCGCAGCCGGCTCCGCCCGCAGGACGTCGGGCTGGAACCGGGCGGCCGGCGCAAGGTCGCCGGCCTGCGGCGTGAGGAGATCGCGCTGCTGGCCGGGGTGAGCACCGACTACTACCAGCGCATGGAGCAGGGCCGCGAGGTCCGGCCGTCCGAGGACGTGCTCGACGCCCTCGCCGGCGCCCTCAACCTCGACGGCGAGGAGCACCGGCACCTGGTCGCGCTGGCTCGGGCCGCCCGCCGGCCGGCCCCCGTGCGGGCCGGGCGCGAGCCGGAACACGTGCCGGAGAGCACCCGCCGGCTGCTGCACTCGATGGGCACCCCGGGGCTGGTGCTCGGCCGGCACCTCGACGTGCTGGCCTGGAACAGCCTGGCCGAGGCGCTGCTGGGCGAGATCGGCTCGGTGCCGGCCGAGCAGCGCAACCTGCTGATCGCCATGTTCCGCGACCCCGAGGCCCGGCTGCGCTGCAAGCACTGGGAGAGCTTCGCCCGGGACTACATCGGCATGATGCGGACAGCGGTCGCCGCCGACCCGGCCCATCCCCGGGCGACCGCGGTCATCGGCGAGCTCAGCATCCACAGCGAGGAGTTCCGCCGGCTGTGGGCCCGCCACGACGTCCGCGAGTCGGTGCGGGGCGCCAAGACCTTCGTGCACCCCGAGGTGGGCGAGATCGCCCTCGACTGGGACACATATCCGCTGCCGAGCAACCCCGGCCCGGTGCTGCTCGTCTACACCGTCGAGCCCGGCTCGGCCGACGCCGAGCGTTTCCAGCTGCTCGCGTCCCTGCGCGCGACCCGGGCTCAGCGACGCTGAGTCAGCGCAGGGCGCGCGTGATGCCGAGCGCAGCGGTGCGCACGGCCGGGGCGAGCCGCCGGGGGTTTAGCCGGCCGACCCAGCCGGTGATCGAGACGGCGCCGACGGCGAGACCGCCGGGGCCCAGCACCGGGGCGGCGACACAGGCCACGCCGGGCGCCGACTCCTCGTACTCCTCGGCTATCCCCCGGCGCGCGATCGCCGCGAGCTCGTCCCGCAGCAGCCCGGGCGCCACGACCGTCCGGGGCGTCCGGCGGCGCAGCGCACCGGCCAGCGCCGCCTCGCGCCTTTCCGGCGGGGAGAACGCCAGCAGGGCCTTGCCGACCCCGGTGCAGTAGGCCGGCATCCGGCCGCCTAGCCGGGACGGGATGTCCGGCCCCTTGCTGCCGGCCAGTTTCTGCACGTAGACGACGTCGAGGCCGTCGAGGATGGCCAGGTGGACGGTCTGGTGGGTGGCCTCCCAGAGGTCGGCCAGGAACGGCGCCGCGACCTCGAGCAGGTCACGCTGGCGCGGCACGAGCTGACCCAACTCGAAAAGGCGCAACCCCAGCCGTACGCCCTCGGGGGTGCGCTCGACCGCGCCCAGCCGCTCGAGCTCGCCCAGCAGCCGGTGCGCGGTGGGCTTGGCCATCCCGGTCCGCCGGCAGATCTCGGCCAGGCTCAGGTCGCCGTCACCCGGCCGGAAGGCGCCCAGGAGCGCGAACCCCCGGCCGAGCATGCTGTTCCGCTCCACGGAACGGATTGTCCCAGGTCTTAAGGTGAGCGCGTGAGTCCGACCAGCACCACCCGCCCGCGCAACCGCCGGGGCGAGGGCGCCCGCCTGCGCGACGACATCCTGACCGCCGCGGCCGCGATCCTCGACGAGACGGGCGACGCCCAGGCCGTCACGCTGCGCGCGGTGGCGCGGCAGGTGGGCATCTCGGCGCCCTCGATCTATCCGCATTTCGCCGACCGCGACGCCATCCTGCTGGCGCTGACCGAGCAGGCCTTCGAGGCGCTGGCCGGGCACCTGCGGGCGGCCGAGACCGGCGACGACCCGGTGGCCCGGCTGTACGCGCTGTGCCACGCCTATCTGGATTATGCGGGCACCCACGCCCAGCGCTACCGGCTGATGTTCGGCGGGCTCTGGAACGCGACCCGGGCCGTCCAGGCCGAGTCGATCACCGCCGAGGACGTGGCCGCACTCGGCCAGGACGCCCTGCACGCCATCAGCGAAGCGCTCCAGGCCTGCGTGCGGGCCGGCCGCTCGGACAGCGACGATACCGTGGCCGACGCGGTCGCGCTCTGGCTGGGCCTGCACGGCCTGGCCCACCAGCGCACACTGTCGGCCGCCTTCCCCTGGCCGGCCGACATCGCCGACCGGCTGATCCGGCCCCTGGCCCACCTGCGCTGACTCTTCAGGACAGGCGGGGCAGGGCCGGGCGGTCGAGCCAGGTGGTGAACAGGTCGTCGAGGGGTTTGGGCGCGAACCGCTGGGCGTGCTCGCGGAACTGCTCGGTGGTCACCGTGCTGTGCCGATGCTCGGCCACCCACGAGCGCAGCAGCGCGAAGAACTGATCGTCGCCGATCCGCTTGCGCAGCGCCTGCAGGGTCAGGGCGCCACGCTTGTAGACCACCGGGTCGAACATCCGGGCCACTCCCGGGTTCGCGATGGTGACGTGGGTCGGATAGGCCGACAGCCGGTTGTGCCAGACCGACGCGTGCGCGCTGGCCCGCGGGCCGCCGGAGACCTCGGACCACAACCATTCGGCGTACGTCGCGAAGCCCTCGTTGAGCCAGATGTGCTTCCAGTCGGCGACCGTCAGGCTGTTGCCGAACCACTGGTGGGCCAGCTCGTGCGCGACCAGCCGTTCGTGGGTGCGCAGCCCGTCGAGGTGGTTGCGCCCGAAGACGGCCATCCCCTGCGCCTCGACCGGGTCGTCCAGGTCGTCGTCGGCCACCACCACGACGTACTCCCGGAACGGGTAGGGCCCGAACAGCTTGGCCAGGGCGGCCATGATCTCGCCGTGCCGGCCGAAGTCGTGCCGGAAGACGGTGCGCAGCCGGGGCGGGATCGCGGCCTTCTGCGGCACCCCGCCGACGGCCAGATCGACCAGCTCGTACCGGCCGACCTGCACGCTCATCAGATAGGGCGAGGTCGGCTCGTTGCGTTCGTAGACCCAGGTGGTGGTGCCCGCGCCCCGGCGCCGCGAGACGAGGTCGCCGGTCACCACCACCGTGTACGGCGTGGCGGTGGTCAGCGAGACCAGGAAGGTGGCCTTGTCGTCGGGCCGGTCGTTGCACGGGAACCAGGACGGCGCCCCGTTGGGCTGGGCCGCCACCAGCACGCCGTCGGTCAGCTCGTCCCAGCCGATGTCGCCCCACCGGCCGGAGACGGGCACGGGCGTGCCGGCGTACCGGATCTCGATCTTGAAGGTGGCGCCGTACCCGACCGGCCGTTCCGGTTTGATCCGGAGCTTGCCGAGCCGGTGGGTGAACTTGGCCGGCCGCCCGTCCACCCGGACGTCCTGGACCCGGAAGACGCCGAGGTCGAGGCTGAACCTCGACAGCGACTGGACGGCCCGGGCCGTGATCACGGCCTTCCCGGCCAGCCGGTTCGTCACGATCCGGTAGTCGAGCTCCAGGTCGTAGTGGAGCACGCGGTAGCCGCCGTTGCCGTGCTCGGGCAGGTAGGCATCGGTGGAATGGTCGGCGCCCGGGGTGGCGGCGCGGGGCCCCACCGCCGGGGTCATGCCCGGCGTGCGGCCGTCGCCGGCCAGGTCGCGATCGGGTTGCCGAGCCAGCGGCTGTCCTCGGGCACGGCGTCGCCCCGGGTGACCAGCGAGCCTGGTCCCACCGTGGTGCGCGCGCCGATGCTCGCGCCGGGAAGCACGATGCCGTGCGGGCCGAGCGTCGCGCCCGCGCCCAGAGTCACCTCGTCCATGCTCATGATCCGATCATGGAACAGGTGGGTCTGTACAACGCACCCCCGGTTGACCGTGGCGCCGGCGCCCAGCCGCACCAGGTCGTACTCGGGCAGCCAGAAAGTCTCCAGCCACACCCCGCGGCCGATCTTGGCCCCCAGCGACCGCAACCACATCGTCAGCAGCGGCGTGCCGTTGGCGAACCGGAACAGCCACGGCGCGGCCAGCACCTCGACGAACGTGTCGGCCAGCTCGTTGCGCCAGACGAACGACGTCCAGAGCGCGTGGTCGGTGACCCGGAACCGGCCGACCAGCAGCCACTTGGCGGCGGTCGCGGTCAGCGCGGCGGCGATCGCGGCGGCCAGCAGCACCGGACCGGCGGCGAGCGCGGTCACCCAGCCGCCGGAGGTGCGCCAGACCAGCGCGAGCGCGGCCAGCACGAGGACGGCCAGCGCGCCGGCCAGCATGACCGGGACGATCCGGCACAGCTCGAACGCGGCCCGGGCCAGCTTGAGCCGCAGCGGCGGGTCGTAGGTGCGGCCGGCGTCGCCCGACTCGACCGTGCGGCGCAGCGGCATCGGCGGGGCGCCGAGCCAGGACGAGCCCTTCTTGGCCTTGCGCGGCGCCGACGAGAGCACGCCGACCAGGCCCCGCTTGGGCACCGAGCGGCCGGGCGCGGCCATTCCCGAGTTGCCCAGGAAGGCCTGCTTGCCGATCCGGGCCGGGGCGACCCGCAGCCAGCCGTGGCTCAGCTCGTACGTCGCGACCATCGTGTCGTCGGCCAGGAACGCGCCGTCGTCGACCGTCGTCATGGCCGGCAGCGCGAGCACCGTGGAGGCCTCGACGTTGCGGCCCACCTTGGCCCCGAGCAGCCGCAGCCAGACCGGGGTGAACAGGCTGGCGTAGATCGGGAAGAGCGCGACCCGGGCCATCCCCATCAGCCGCTCGGTCGTCCAGACCTGCCAGGCCACCCGGCCCTGGACGGGGTGGAAGCCCTCGCGCAGGCCGATGCTGAGCGCCCGGACCGCGGCCAGCACGATCAGGGCGTAGCTGAGCAGGTAGGCGGTCGCGGCGACGGGGACGGCGATCAGCGCGGCCCCCAGGCTCGGGTGGGCGGCCAGCATCCAGCCGAGCACGGCCAGCGCCGGGGCGGCGGCCACGACCGGGACGAGGCTCAGCAGCTGGGCGGTCAGGCTGTAAGCCCCGGTCCACAGCCGTGACTTCTTGGGAGGCCGCTGCGCGGGCCAGGCGGCGCCGCCCTTGGGGGTGGGCACGGCCGGGGAGCCGGCCCAGCGCTGGCCGGCCTTCACGGCGCCGGTCACGGTCGAGCCGGCCGCGATCTTGGCACCCTTGCCGACCCGGGCGCCGGGCATGAGCGTGCTGCGCGAGCCGACCCGGCCGCCCGCGCCGACCCGCAGCGCGCCGATCCGGACGACGTCGCCGTCGACCCAGTAGCCGGACAGGTCGACCTCGGGCTCGATCGCCACGCCGCGGCCGAGCTTGAGCAGGCCGGTGACGGGCGGGGCCGAGTGCAGGTCGACGTCCGGGCCGATCCGGGCGCCGAGCATCTTCGCGTACGTGATCATCCAGCCCGCGCCGGCCACCCCGGTCGCGCCGGTCAGCTCGGCCAGCCGCTCGGCCGCCCACAGCCGCAGGTGCACGCCACCGCCGCGCGGGTAGTCGCCCGGGCGCACGCCGCGCAGCAGCAGCCGGGCTCCGGCGGCCGACACGGCGATCCGGCCGAACGGGCTCAGCACCAGCACCCAGCCCAGCGCGATCCACCACCAGGACACCTGCGGGGCCCACGGCACCGGTGCGACCAGGGCGAGGACCTTGACCAGCGCGGCCAGCACGGTGAGCCAGCGCAGCCCGACGAGCGCGAGCATCGGCAGCATCATCAGGCCCTGGACGAGCCCGGCCCGGCGGGGGGGTCGCTTCGACCTCGCGGCGGACGGTCGTCTGGGTGCCGAGCGCGTCGAGCACCGCGGCCATCTGCGACAGCCGGGGCTGCTGGTAGACGTCGGCCACCGACACCTGCGGGTGCTGCCGGCGGATCCAGGCCACCAGCTGCGCCGCGTTCAGGCTGCTGCCGCCATTGCTGAAGAAGTCGGCGCCCGCCTCGGACGGGCGTACGCCCAGGATCTCCTCCCAGCCGCCGGCCAGCCACGCCTCGGTCACGGTCAACTCGACCGGGCCGGGGCCCGCGGTGACCAGCGGCCAGGGCAGCGCGGCCCGGTCGACCTTGCCCGACGTGCGGGTGGGCAGGTCGTCGACCACGGCCAGCAGCGGGACGAGCGCGGCCGGAAGCTGCTCACGGATCCGCTGGTTCGCCGCCGCGAGATCGAACTCGGCGCCCTCCCGGGGCACCAGATAGCCGACCAGGATCTGGTTGCCGGCCGCGGTCCGCTTGATCGCGGCGGCGGCGCCGGCCACCCCGGGCAGCGCCTGCAGAGCGGCGTCGACCTCGCCCAGCTCGATCCGGCGGCCGCCCAGCTTGACCTGCTCGTCGCCGCGGCCCAGGAACAGCAGACCCTCGGGCTCGGCGCGGACGATGTCGCCGCTGCGGTAGGCCCGCTCCCAGGCCAGCGCGGGCAGCGGGGCGAATTTCTCGGCGTCCTTGGCCGCGTCGAGGTAGCGGGCCAGGCCGACCCCGCCGATGACCAGCTCGCCGGTCTCGCCCATGGCCACCGGCTCGCCCGCGGCGTCGACCACGGCCAGTTCCCAGCCCGCGAGGGGCAGGCCGATGCGGACGGGACCCTCGCCGGTCATCCGGGCGGCGCAGGCCACCACGGTCGCCTCGGTCGGGCCGTACGTGTTCCAGACCTCGCGGCCCTCGACGGCCAGCCGCTCGGCCAGCTCGGGCGGGCACGCCTCGCCGCCGAAGATCAGCAGCCGGACGTCCTCGAGCGCCTCGACCGGCCACAGCGCGGCCAGCGTCGGCACGGTGGAGACGACGGTGATGCGCTGCTCGGACAGCCACGGGCCGAGGTCGACGCCGCTGCGCACGAGCGAACGGGCCGCGGGCACGAGGCAACCGCCGTGCCGCCAGGCCAGCCACATCTCCTCGCAGGACGCGTCGAAGGCCACCGACAGACCGGCCAGCACCCGGTCGGACGGGCCGATCGGCTCGTCCTCGGCCAGGAACAGCTGCGCCTCGGCGTCGACGAATGCGGCCGCCGCGCCGTGCGTGACGGCCACGCCCTTCGGGGTGCCGGTGGAACCGGAGGTGAAGATGATCCAGGCGTCGTCGGCCGGGCCGGGGCGGCCGGGGCGGCCCTGAGGCGTGCCGCGCAGCGAGACGCTCAGGCCGTCGCCGAGGACGGCGCTGACGCCCGCCTCGGTGAAGACGAGCTCGGCCCGTTCCTCGGGGTCGTCGGCGTCGACCGGCACATAGGCCGCGCCCGCCGCCAGCACACCGAGGATGGCCAGGTAGAGGTCGGTGGTGCCGGACGAGACGCGGATGCCCACCCGGTCGCCGCGGCCGATGCCGTGGCCGCTCAGCGTGACCCGCAGTGCCTCGATCTCACCGGCCAGCTCGCGGTAGGTCAGCGCGACCCCGCCGGCGTCGATCGCGGGGGCGCTGCCGTGGGCGTCCACCGTCGCGTCGAGGATGTCGACGAGCGTGCGGCGCACGGGGGCGGACGGGGAGCTGAACACCGCCGGAGCCAGGGGCTCGGCGTCGATGACGGGTAGATCGATCAGTTGCAGGTCAGTCGTCACCGTCACCGGTCGTGCTCCATCTCCACCGCATAGGCCAACGCCGGGCCGAGGCGCGCGACATCGAGCCGCCCGGGGCAGCGTCCAACGTTACGGTCTGGAAACAGAAAATGACGGCCTCATGACCCAGACGTGTCCACTGCCACACCGCCTCGCACCGCTTCACACTTCGAGCACGGCCTTCTTCCGGAGGGTGCCGGCCTCCAGGGCGGCGTGGACCTCGGCCGCGCCGGCCAGCGGGAACTCGGCCTGCGGCCGCAACGTCAGGTCGCCCGCGGCGAGCCGGGCCATGGCCTCGGCGAGGGCGGCGGTGACGCCCGCCGGTTCGGGGCCGGAGAGGGTCACGCCGAGCTGCGGGCCGCGCGGGTCGGCCAGGGTGACGACCCGGCCGGGACCGCCCGCGAGCCGGATCGCCGTGGCCAGATCGCTGTGGCCGGAGGCGTCGAGGACGGCGTCGACCTGCTCGACCTTCTCGTCCAGCGGGCGGGTGTAGTCGATCGGCGTGGCCCCCAGCTGCTGGGCCAGGGCAAAGTCGTCCTGGCGGACGGCCGAGACGACCTGGACGCCGGCGGCGACCGCGAGCTGGGTCGCGACGAGGCCGACCGAGCCCGCCCCGCCCAGGATGAGCAGTGTCTCGCCCGGAGCCGCGCCGAGAAGCTTGAGGACGCGTACGGCGGCCTCGCCCGACGCGGGCAGCGCGGCCGCATCGGCCCAGGTCACGGACGCGGGCTTGACCACCCAGTGATCGGCCACGACCTGCTCGGCGTAGCCGCCCAGGCCGGGCAGGAACACCGCCACCTCGTCGCCCGGCGTCACATCGGTGACCCCGGCGCCGGCGGCATCGACCACGCCGGCCGCCTCGAAGCCCAGCACCGTGCCCGGGCCGGCCGGGAAGGCCTTGAGGTGCCCGCTGCGGATGGCCAGGTCGGTCGGGCCGACTCCCGCGTACCGGACGGCGACCCGGATCTGACCCGGGCCGGGCTCGCCGGCCTGGACGTCCTCCACCTGCAGGACCTCGGGTCCGCCGAACCCCGTGAGAACCACCGCGCGCATCGTCATGCGGCCAAGCGTGACATGTCACGTATCCGGCGGCGACCCTTCGTCGGTGTGTCCCATCAGTCACTTTCCGGCCGGGGCAGCGAGCCACGATCGAGCAGATTGGCGTAGACGGCCTCGAGGGCCTCGCTCAGCTGCCGCACCGTCGCCGGTCCGAGCCCGTCGAAGAACAGCGACCGGACGAGGTCGACGTGGCCCGGCGCAGCCCGGTCGAGGGCGTCCCGCCCGCCCGCGGTCAGGCCGACCTCGGTGACCCGGCGGTCGTGCGCCAGCAGACCCAGGCGCACCAGGTCACGGCCCGCCATCCGCTTGGCGTGGTGCGACAGGCGGCTGCGTTCCCAGCCCAGCCGTGAGGCCAGGGCGGTGATCGGCAGCGCCTCCCCCGGGCTGTCGGAGAGCGCGTTCAGGACGTCGTAGTCGGCCAGCGACAGCTCGGAGCCGGCCTGGAGCTGACGGTTCATCTCGAAGGTCATCCGCAGCTGGACCTGCATGAACGCGAGCCACGCGCGCTGCTGGTCGTCGTCCAGCCACCGCCCCTGGATCATGGAACTCCCTTCGAGTGACCGATGGTGGCCCAGCCTAGGCGACCCGGCCCGCTCAATCGGCCGAGAACGCGCGGCCCACCACGCCGAGCAGGGCCAGCCGGTCGGCGGTGGGGCTGCCCGGCGGCGCGGTGAGCAGCACCAGCCGCTGATCCTCGCTCGGGGTCAGCAGCGTCTCCGAGACGAACTCGAGCAGGCCGACCTCGCTGTGCTGCACCCGCAACCGGCCCAGCCGGCGCACCGCGACCTCGTGCCTGTCCCACACCTCGGCGAACTCCGCGCTGCCGGCCCGCAGCCGCTCGACCAGCTCGGTCGAGGCCGGGTCACCACCACGCCGGGTGACCGTGGCCCGCAGGTCGGCGACGTGCACCCGGCTGAAGTAGTCGTGGTCGTCGGGCGGGAACGCGGCCCGGATCCGCGGAAAAGAAGAACCAGCGCCAGACGATGTTGTGGTCGCGCTCGTGGTCGTGCTTCACCGGCGGGCAGACGTCGCCGAACAGGGCCTCGGCCAGCGCGTTCTGGGCCAGCAGGTCGCCCAGGTCGCTGACGATCTGAGCCGGTACGGCGGTGAGCTGGTCGAGCAGGAAGAGCAGGCTCGGGCGTACGTGGTGGCCGGCCAGCCGCCCGGCCGGTGCCCGGCCAGCAGGTAGAGGTGGTCGCGCTCGTCGTCGTCCAGCCGCAGGGCGTGGGCCAGCGAGCGCAGCAGCTGGGTCGAGGGCTGCGGGCTGCGGGCCTGCTCGAGCCGCATCAGATAGTCGGGCGACATGCCGGCCAGCAGGGCGACCTCCTCCCGGCGCAACCCGGGCGTACGCCGTCGCGGCCCCGCCGTCAGCCCGACATCCGGCGGGCGCAGCCGCTCGCGGCGCCGGCGGAGGAAATCGGCGAGCTCCCCACGGTCCATGGGTCCATCGTCGCGCGGGCGCGCCGGCACAGCCAAGGATCGCTGATCCTAGGCAGTCCGGTCCGCTCCACACCGGCCGCCGGCCCCCGCCGGGTGGAGGACATGAAGGCAATCATTTTCGAGACGTACGGCCCGGCTGGCCGCAGCGGGCGAGCTGCGAGTCACGGTGGCCCGGACCTACCCGCTGACCGAGGCGGCCCAGGCCCAGGAGCAGAGCGCCACCGGCCACACCCGGGGCAAGCTGATCCTGCAGCCGTAGACCCCCTCGGGCCCCGGTGGGGAAACTCGGTGTCGCCGGCGGGCCGGGCTCGGTAGGAAGGACCGATGAGCGAATAGACCCTGCCGGGCGGCAACACCACCGGAGCCGTACGGATCGACGGCGTCGTCCACAAAGCGGTGTCCCCGTCGACGCCGACCGTGCACGCGCTGCTCCGGCACCTGGAACGAGCCGGTGTCGAGGGGGTGCCCCGCGCGCTCGGCTACGACGACCAGGGGCGGCAGATGCTCAGCTAGTTGCCCGGCGAGGTGATCGGGGGCCGGCAGCCCTGGCCGTCGTGGGTCTACGCGGACTCGACGCTCGACCAGGTGGGCCGGTGGTTGCGGCGGGTGCACGACGCGTACGGCCACGAGGGTGACCGGAGTGTGTTCGGCCCGGCGATCGCGCAGCGGGCCCGGCGGCAGGCGAGCGTCATCCGGGAGATGGCCGCGGCGGGTGATCCGGCCTCGACCGCTCTGCTGCCGATCGCAGGCGTGCTCGATCAGTCCGCCGTGTCGGTCGAGGCGCTGCCGGCCAGCTTCTGGTCACGCTGATCCACCGCCCGGCCGTTCGCATCGTCCTGGCAGTGCTCTTCTCGCGTTCCGGCCGATCGCCGCGACCCCGCGCGACGACTCCCCGGACGACGACCGCGCTACCGGACCGCAGTCAGCTGCCGGCGCGGCGCCGAGCATGACCGCACGCCTGCTCCTCGGCTTCGGCGCCGGCCTTCTCCTGCCGTCCTGTTCAGCGCACGACGGCAGGAGAAGACCGGCGGCGGAGGATCAGCCAGGTGATCCAGCCGGCACCGATGATGAAGCCGAAGCTGATGATGCGGTAGAGGACCACGGTGGCGATGGCGGTCGCGGTGCCGACGCCCGCGGTGACCAGGCCGAGGATCAGGGCGCTGTCGATGATGCCGAGGCCGCCGGGCACGATCGTGACGGTTCCGGCGGCCATCCCGGCGCAGAAGGCGAGCAGCAACTGGGCGGCGTTGATCGGCTGGTCGCTGACCGCCTGGAAGCACATCCACAGGCAGACGGCGTCGAGACCCCAGTTGAGCACCGCGAAGGCTGCCGCCGCGGCGCCGTGGCCCGGCGTCAGACGCGCGGAGCCGAGCTGGGCGACGAAGACACGCACCCCGTCGAGGCCGTGGTCGGACGGACGGCGCCGCAGCCGGTTGACCCTGGCCAGCCCAATACGCAGCCACGAGTCGAGCAGGGACGGGCGGCGGGTGATCCGCCGGATGCCGGCGGTGAGGAGCACGACCACCGCGACCAGCCCGGCCAGGCTGTACCACTGCGGGGTGCCGCCCGAGCTCAGCGCGCCGGCTGCGGTGACGACCACGAGCGCGGCGGTGGACAGGATGCCCGACAACGCGATGCACCAGGACGCCACAGCCGGGGTAGCCCCGAAACGGCGCATCTGCTGATAGTTGAACCGGGTGGAGAACGCGGGCCCGCCGGGCAGGGTCTCGTTGAGCGAATGGGCGGCGTAGACGAGCGCGACGTTACGCCGCAACGGCACCCGCAGACCCGCCGACAGAAGCAAACGGCGCTGCATTCGGGCGTACGTGGCCATGGCCGCCAGCTCCGCGGCCAGCGCACCGGCGAGCCACCCGGGCTGCGGCGCCCGCAATTGCGAGATCGCCGACGCCAGCGACGGCCACCCGACCACCAGCTCGACCGCGAACAGCACCAACACCGCGACCACAGCCCCGCGCCGGAGCCAGGGCGATCGGTTCGCCTTAGCGACGTCGCGCCGGTCGCGCAAGTCCGTCCACAGTTCTCGGTTGTCCACAGGCGGCCCGCCAAGATCAGCCGAATCCGTCAAAATATGCCGAGGCCGGAGGCCCCCTTGGGGAGGGCGGGCTGCGTGGTCGGGGCGAGTTGCGCGATCGGCACGGGCTGCGTCGTCGACACGGTCAGGGCAGGCCGCCCCGGCTGCGCGACCGGCATGAGCTGCGCGGCGGGTGCGTGTTGTGCGGGTGCTGGGCATGAGCGGCTGGGGTGGGGCCGTCAGGCCTGGGACAGGGCGGGCTCTGGAGTGTTGGCCACCGGGGCCGCGGGGGCGGGCTTGCGGGCGGCTCGGCGGGTGCCGATGGCGACCAGCACGGCGCCGGCGACGAGCCAGGCCAGGAGGACCGTTACCGGGCGGGCGGCGCCGTGGCTTTCGAAGAAGGCGGTGGAGCGCAGCAGCGTGGAGGCGGCGCCGGGCGGGAGGAACTGGCCGAACTCGCCGGACCAGCCGGGCAGCATCTCCGGCGCGCTGCCGGTGCCGGCGAGCGGGTTGCCGACCAGCATCATGAGGACACCGCCGACGGCGAAGCCGACGTAGCCCAGCAACGACTCCAGCCCGAGGATGGTCAGCGACGTCGCGGCGACCGACAGCGCGACCACGCCGGAGTTCTCGAAGTAGTTGCCTTCCAGCGAGCCGAACCAGAACTGCAGGATCGCAGCCATGGCCAGGCCGCCGGTGACGGCGAAACCGAGGGCGCCGGCCAGTCGGCGGGAGGTGCCGCTGAGCATGTTGGTCAGCAGGACGGCGGCGAGCATGCCGCCGATGACCAGGGGCAGCGCGGCGGCGGTCAGGCCCGCGCCTCGGGGGTCCTCGGCGGGCAGCGGGACGAGGTCGAGTACGGGGGCGGGGGTGGTCCGGCTCAGGGCGTTGGCCACGCCCTGCAGCGTCTGGGCGACGATCGCGCTGCCGGCCGACGCGACGATGACCTGGGGGCGGCCGCTGCTCAGGTCGATCGCGCCGTAGACCGAGCGGTCGCGGATGGCCGTCTCGGCGGCGGCGGTGTCGGCGACCCGGGTGATGGCGAAGGCGCCGGGCTGGCGTTGCTCGAGCGCGGCCACGACCTGGTCGGTGGCGGCGGCCGGGCCGGCCACGGCGATCGGCACGTCGTGGACCGATGCCTTCGCCGACGGCCAGGCGAACGCGGTGAGCAGGACGCTGATGATCACGGTGAGCAGCCCGATCGAGGCGGCGACCTTGGCCCAGCGGGAGGGAGCGGACATGGGGACCCCCGAAGAAGAATGAATGTTCACTTTTGAAGGTAGGGGTGACCGGGTCGCTGGTCAAGAATGAATGTTCACTTTTACTATGTGAGCCATGCCTCGCGTGTCTGAGCAGTACCGGGCCGACCGCCGCGCCGAGATCGTCGCGGTCGCCGCGCGACGCTTCGCCGAGCACGGCTTCCACGCCACGTCGATGGCCGACGTGATCAACGGGTCGGGCTTCTCGGCGGGCAGCGTCTACCGCTATTTCCGCAGCAAGGAAGAGCTCATCGGCGCTGTCTCCGAGACGGCGCTGACCGCGGCCGGCGAGATCTTCGACCGCCTGCTCGAGAACGGCGCCGCCCCGTCCCCGGCCGACGCGGTGGCCGCGGCCATCGAGGGTGTCGTCGCCAAGATCCAGCGCGACGCCATCGAGGGCGTCGACATCACCCGCGTCGCGTTGCAGGTCTGGGCCGAGGCTATGCGCAACCCCGAGGTGTCCGAGCGGGTGAACGTCGTCTACCGGCAGTTCCGCGGCTACTGCGCCGAGGTGGCCCGCCGCTGGCAGGCCGCCGGCAACCTGAGCGTCGACGCCGACCCGGTCCAGGTCGGCGCGGCGATCCTGTCCCTCATCCAGGGCTTCATCCTGCAGAACCTGCTGATCACCGGCACCGACGCCCAGTCCTACCTCACCGGCGTCCGGGCTCTGCTGGGGGCCACGAGCCCGGCCGAAGACACCCCCATACAGGCCCGCTGAGCAGCCACAACCCGGCCGAAGACACCACGTACGGACCCCGCTGAGCGCCGCAAGATCAGCTCAACACACCCCCGCGCGGCCCTGCTGGGCGGCCGCGAGATCAGCTGACGTCACCCCCTGCTTGGCCACCGCGAGACCAGCTGAAGTCACCCCCGTGCGCGGCGCTACTGAGCCACCGCGAGACCAACTGAGGACACCCCCGTGCGCGGCAATACTGAACGACCGTGAGATCAGCTGAAGGCACCCGCAGGCGCTGCGGAACTCAGCTGAGGGCGGCCAGGGCGGCCGGGACGACGACCGACATGCCGTTGTGGGGCGCCGTGCAGCAGGACGCCGGGCCAGACCGACCCGCTCCGGCGCAGCAGCAACGCGGCGGCGACCCCGACCGAGAACGCGACGGGCAGCACCGGGTTGAGGCCGTGGACCAGGGCGAAGATCGTCGCGCTGCCGATCACCGCGACCCACGGCCCGTAGCGGCCCAGCGCAGTGGTGATCACCCCGCGGAAGGCCAGCTCCTCCCCCAGCGGCGTCAGGGCAGCGCCCAGCAGCAGGGTGGCCACCAGCCCCGAGCAGGCTCTGCCCGGCCGCCTGGTAGTCGGCCTGCGGGGAGCTGCCGTCGCCGGTCACCAGCGCGTAGAACCCGGAGAAGGCGATGTTCAGCGGCCAGAGCACGATCCCGAGGCACGCGCCCAGGGCGAGCCACCGCCGGGACGTACGCCGGACCGCGAACTCGCGAACGTCCCGGACCCGGATCGCCACCGCCACGGCCGCGGCTCGCCGGGCGACCGGGCACGTCGACCTGTTCCTCACCGGGGCGGCCCTGCCCGAGCTGGTCGAGGCGGCGGTCCGATGCCGCGAGACCGCGGTGGCGACCGAGGCCCTGGCTGCGCTGACCGAGCGGGCGGTGGCCGGCGGGACCCCGACCGGACTGGGCGTCGCGGCCTGGGCGCGGGGGCTGGTGACCGGCGGCGAGGACGACTTCCGGGAAGGGGTGGAGCGCCTCGCGGAGGGTCCGCTGATCCCCTACCGGGGCCGGGCCCACCTCGCGTACGGGGAATGGCTGCGACGCCGGGGCCGGCGCAAGGATTGCCTGTTCGAGCTGCGTGCTGCGGATGACCTGTTGTCGGCCGCAGGCGCCGAGGGCTTCGCGCGTCGGGCCGCCGGCGAGCTGCGAGCCGCCGGTGAGAGGGTCGCCGGCCGGAGGATCGCCGGCGAGAGGGCCGAGCCGGGCCACGACACCCTCACGATGCAGGAGGTCTGCCGTGGCCCGGCTGGTGGCCTCGGGCGCGACCTCGCAGGAGGTCGCCGTCCAGCTCTTCATCAGCAAACGGACCGTCGACGCCCACCTGCGCAACATCTTCCGCAAGCTGGACGTCGACTCCCGCCGCCGTCTCCGCGACCACCCGGCCCTGTTCAGCCAGGCCTAACGCGGAAACGGGCCTAGCGCGCGGCCCGGTCCAGATCGGTCAGCCACGCCTCGAGCCCGGCTCCCAGGAAGGCGGTGGAGGTGTCGACGTCGGCCTCCACCTGGGCCCCCGTCCAGGTCTCCTCGGTCCGGACGAGGACACCGCCCCGCACCGGGGTGAAGTTCCAGACGTGGACGCCGCGGTCGATGCGCAGCCCGTCGCCGACGGCGGGCCCGGTCCAGCGGATGCAGTGGTTCTGCTTCAGCTGCTGGACGGTGGACGTGATGACCAGCGTGGTGGCGGGAGTGGTCGCAGTCTCGGGGACCGGGGTCGTCCAGCGGAAGGCGGAACCGGCCCGCAGCCGTCCGTGGTCGAGCCGTTCGATGGTGGCGACGGCCGGCTGCCAGGCGGGCCAGCGCTCCACGTCGGTCTGCAGCCGCCAGACGGTGCGCAGCGGAGCCTTGATCACAGCCGAGGTCCGGTAGCGGATCTTGGCTTTCGGGTCGACGCCCTGGCCGCCGCACGTCAGTGGGCCCTCGGCCTCGGACTTGAGCCGGTCGACCCAGTCGTTCAGGCCGGTGTCGAGCAGCGCCTGGAAACCAGGGACGTCGGCCTCGACGGTCGCGCCCGACCAGGATTCCTCGGTGGTGACGACCACACCGCCGCGGACCGGCCGGAAGGTCCACAGGTGGACACCGTCGATGCCGCCGACGGGTGCGCCCCAGGCGATGCAGCGCTGCGCCTCGACCGCCTTCACGGTCGACGTGACGTGCATGTTCTGCGGGGACCAGGCGAAGACCGAGCCGCGGCGCAGCGGGCCCGGCGTCTTCTTCACGGCCGGGGTGATCTCGGGGATCCAGGAGGCCCAGGCGTCGATGCCGGCGTGCAGATCCCAGATCTTCGCCACGGGCGCCGCCACGAAGCGACTGGCCCGGCTGATCACCGGCGCGCCTCTCTCCACGGTCACGCCCCGGCATTGCTGAGCGGCCGGGGTCGCGGCGCCGGCGGGCGACGGAACGGCGAGCAGGGCGGCGGTGACGGCCAGGGCCAGGGTTGTCCTCATCCGCCCACGGTGGCGGCCCGGGCGCCGGCGCCGCGTCGGTGCCGGCTACCTAGAAGCGCCGGCCGGGAACCTAGGCAATCGAGGCACGGTAGATGGACTCGATGGCCGATTCCAGGGTCTGGTCGAAGTCTTTGTCGCTCTGCTGGGCGTGCAGATCCTGCACCAGGGCACGCGAGAAGCTGGCGATCAGGCCGGGGTCGCGGGCCAGCCGGCGGTCGGCCTCCTCCTGGCTGTAACCGCCGGAGAGGGCCACGACGCGCAGCACCCGGGGGTGGGCGATGAGGTCGGCGTAGAAGCCCTCGCGACTGGGGATCGACAGCTTGACCATCACCTGCCGCCCGTCCGGCAATCCGGCCAGCCGATCGAGGATGCCCTGCTTCAACAGCTCCTCGGCCTGTTCCTTCTGCTCGCTGCGGATGTCGACCTCCGGCTCGAGGATCGGCATCAGATCACGATCGAGGATCTGCCCGGCGTACGCGAACTGCTGCTCGATGATCGCCTCGATGCCACCGGCGTCGGCCCGGCTGATGAACGAGCGCATCTTGGTGCCGAAGACCCGATGCTCCACGGCCCGGTCGAGCAGGCCGTCGAGCCGGGTGAAGGGCTTCATCAGCCGGACGCCGTCGGCCTCCTCGGCCAGTCCCTCGTCGACCTTCACGAACGGCACGACCTGTTTGCGTTCCCACAGATAGCGCGCCGTCGGCAGGCCCTCGACGGCGCGCTCCATGGTCTGCTCGAACAGAATCGCGCCGAGGACGCGGTCGCCGGTGAACGCGGGCGACGTGATGATCCGGGCGCGGAACGCGTGCATGAGGTCGAACATCTCGTCGTCGCCCGAGTAGGCCGACTCGGGCACGCCGTACAGTTCCAGCGCTTTCGGGGTGCTGCCACCGCTCTGGTCCAAGGCAGCAAGGAATCCGGCGCCGTTCGCGATCTTCGACCGCTGATCCTGGTCCATCACTCCATGGTGGCACCGTCGGCGGCGATCAGCGCGACCAGTGTGTCGATGAGCTCCTCGGCGGTGACGGCCCATTTCGGGTCGGCCAGCTGGCGGCTGACCTCCATGCCGGCGATCCCGTTGGCACTGCCGATCAGCAGGGCGCCGTACCGCCGGGCGTCCTGCGCCCCGACCAGGTCGGCCACGATGGCCAGGAACTCGGTCCGGCTGTGTTCGGCCGCGCGGGCCAGCGCGGCCGGGTCGCCGGGCGGGTTGCTGAACATCAGCTGGTAGAGGTGGGGCCGGCGGCGGCCGAGGTCGATCAGCGCGAGGAGGGCGGCGCGCAGCTTGTCGCCGGGCGGCATCGCGGCGTCCACCCGTAGGGCCTCGGTCTGCTCGCCGAGCTGCTCCCACGCCCGCGTGCCGACCGCGATGAGCAGGCTCTCCTTGTCGGCGAAGTGCCGGTAGGGCGCGCCGCGGGTCACTCCGGCGCTGGCGCCGACCGCGCGCAGCGTCACCGCCTCGAGCCCGCCCTGGTCGAGCAGCTCGGCCGCCGCATCGAGGAGGGCTCGGCGGGTGGCGGCGGCGGACTCGGCGCGGGTGGTCACCCCAGGAATGCTAACTGTCGGCTGATGACAATGTCATCCCAGCCAGTTGACAACGTCATCTGGGTGACCGCACACTCGTGCAGGTGACAACGTCATCCGAAACTGGGGAGTATGCGATGCAGGAACTTGTGATCGTCACCGGCGCCTCGACCGGGATGGGCGCGGCCACCGCACGGGAGCTGGCCCGACAGGGTTTCCACGTGCTGGCCGGTGTCCGCCGGGAGAGCGATGGCGAGGCCGTCCGGGCCACCGGGATCGATCCGGTGCTCCTCGACATCACCCAGCAGGACCAGATCGCCGCGCTGGCGGCCCGCGTCGCGAGCGACTCGCGGCCGCTGCGAGCCCTGGTCAACAACGCCGGTACGCCGATGATCGGCCCGGTCGAGATCCTGCCGCTCAGCGAGTGGCGCCGGGTGTTCGAGGTGAACCTGTTCGGCCACATCGCGGTCACCCAGGCGATGCTGCCCGCGTTGCGGCGCAGTGGGGGCCGGGTCGTCAACATCAGCTCGCTCAACGGCAAGCTCGCCATGGCCGGCTACGGCGCGTACGCGGCGGGCAAGTACGCGCTCGAGGCGATGAGCGACGCGCTGCGCCAGGAGCTGGCGCCCCAGGGCGTGCGGGTGGTGGTGGTCGAACCGGGCGGCGTCCAGACCGAGATGGTCAAGCAGGGCACCGCCCGCGCGCACAGCACGACCTCGGCCATGACCGCCGACCAGGCCGGCCGGTACGGCGCCCTGATGCAGGCGCTGCCCTCGCACGCAGCCGCGTTCACCAAGGCCGGCGTCACCTCGGACTTCGCGGCCCGGCGGATCGCCCGCGCGGTGACCGACCGCAAGCCCAGGATCCGCTACACGATCGGCCGGGACGCGGCGATGCTGACCCGCCTCGCCCGAGTCCTGCCCGACCGGGTGCTCGACCGGATGTTCGCCGCGAACATGAAGCCCCACTACCCGGCGGCGCGCCCCTCCTGACGGGAGAAGCGCGCCGCACGAGGTGAGGGTCAGAAGCCGGAGTTGCCGGCCCCGCGGATGACGGTGAACGTCGTGCCCGCGTTGCTGAGGCCGCCGGACGGCGTACCGCTGACCTTGGTGTTGGTGAAGGTGGCGCTGCCGGAGATGTTGTCGATCACGATGCCGTACGTGCCGGTGCTCTCGATCGTGACGTTGTTGAAGGTCGTCCCGGTGATGGTCCTGCCCCAGCTCATCAGCACACCCATGTAGGTGCTGTCGCGGATGATCGTGTCGGTGACCTGGATCGGGGCGGTGATGTCGGCGGTGTCGGCGTAGATCCAGATGGCGCCGAGCGGGCTGCCCCAGTTCTGCTCGAAGCCGCCGGTGCGGGTGAGCGTGTTGCGGGCCACGACCGTGGTCCCGGCCAGCGGCACCGGGTTGAACCGGGTGCCGACCGCGATGCCGGCCGAGGCGGTCACGGTGTCGGCCATCAGGTTGTCGGTGATCCGGTTGCCGTTGCCGCCGTAGATGCCGGCCGTGTTGGCCAGCATCGGGAGCTGGACGGTGTTGAAGGTGAAGGCCGAGTTGGTCACGGCGGCCCCGTCCGACCACATGGCCAGCGCGTCGTCCCCGGTGTTGCGGACCGACGACTGGTCGATGCGGGTGTTGCGCACGTTGCCGTGCAGGTTGACCCCGTCGGCGTACGTGTCCCGGATGCGCAGGCCCACCGCGTACAACCCGTCGGTGCCGTTGTCGGCCCAGAGCGCGACCTTCGAGTGGAAGACGAGCACGTTCCGCAGCAGCGAGCCGGTGCCGAAGTTGCCCTCGAAGGCGGCGTCGTCCCCGCCGTCGTTGCGGACCGTGGAGTCGCCCGACACCGCGAGGTCGGAGATCTGCACGCCGGATCCGGTGGCGAAGAAGCCGCCCTTGCCGTTGACGCCCTTGAGCGTCGTGTGCCAGGGCCCGGCGCCCCGGATCGTCACGCCCTGCACGTTGACGCGGGACGAGATGGTGAAGGTGCCGGCCGGGATCCAGAGACCCTGACCCGCGGATCTCGCGTTGCTGATCGCGGTGGTGAGCGCGGCGGTGGCGTCTCCGCTCGGCAGGGCAGCCGTGACGAACCCGGCCGGCGCCGTGCCGGCGGTCGCCTGCTCGGTCTCGATCACGTCGATGGTGTACGCCGAGGCGTTGTCCCCGGCATCCTTCTGCAGCTTGAGCACGGTGCCGGCCGGCCAGTCCCCGATCAGGGTGCGGCTCTCGTCGTAGAACCGGTGCGCGTTCCCATCGGCCGGGTTGTTGGTGTACGGATAGTCGCCGTAGACCCAGGAGTAGCGCGAGGTCAGCGCCAGATCCCGGACGTGACTGCCGTTGGCGTAGAGCGAGAGGGACGCGTCCACCCCGGTGCCCGCGGCGTTGTCCGGAATGGAGTATCGGACGGTCAGCGCGTTGGCCGGCTTGGTCAGCACGACCTGCACGTACGACCCGGTCGCGCCGAGCTGCACGGCCCGGCGCCCGGACGACTCCGAGGCGAGGGTCTTGTAGGTGCGGTCGGCCGCGAGCACGGTCCCGTTGGTGGCCGCGCTCTCCGCCTCGAAGGACGTGTAGGGCAGCGTCGCTCCCCGGTCGGCCCGGGCCTGCGCACCGGCCACGATGATGCCGTCGACCGCCACGTCACCGGTGTCGGCGGCGTCGCGCTGATAGGTGATGGTGTTGAGCCCCGCGCGCAGGGTCAGGGTCGTGGCCGCGGTCAGCCAGCCCGAGCCCGACGGCAGCGTGACCTGACCGGCCTTCACCCCGTTGGCGTACGCCGAAAGCGTGCGCGCCGCCCCGCTGGTGTTGCTGTAGCGCAGGGTCGTCGTGCGGCTGCCCGCCGCGGGCAGGTTCGCGGTGAGGACGACACGCGCACCGGTCGCCGAGAATCCGGTCAGGTGACCGCTTCCGGAGTAGCCGGCGACCGCCGTGCTGACCGCCGGCCCACCCGAGAAGAAGCCGGTCTCGGCCTCGGCGGTGAGGTCGCCGGAAGACGGTGGCGGCGTGGTAGTAGTCGTACCGACGGTCAGGCTGTCGAGGTTGACGTTGCCGGAATCGGCGCTGTCGAAGGCGTACGCGACGGCGTTGTTCCCGGCGTTCAGCGAGGCCGTCGTGCCGGCGGTGGCCCAGCTGTCCCAGTTCGCGGTGGCACCGAGCGAGATCTGCCGGAGCCGGGTGCCGTTGACGTAGAGCGAGAGGGTCTGCGCCGAGCCGGTTCCGTTGGCGTAGCGCAGGGCGAGCGTCTGCTGCCCGGCGGCGGTGACTCCGACGGTGAAGCTGGTGCGCGCCCGGCCCTTGTTGGCGTCGGTGTAGCCGCCGACGAAGCCGGCGCCGACGTAGCCGGCGTGATCGGTGGCGATCACCGCCCCGCCGGCGAGGGTGGCGTTCTCGGCCTCGTGGACGGTGGAGGCGGCCGAGGCGGGGGCGCCGAGGAGGGCGATGAGGACGGTGGCGGCGACTGCTGTCGCCGCAAGGGGTCTGTTCCGCATGGGAGCTCCAAGAACGGACGGGGGATGTGGGCCGGGACCGTAACCCGCATCACACCTGACCTGCAAGAACTCGACGGAGAGCCCGAAAGCAACCGCGCAACGGCAGTCGGAAACGCAACAACTTTCTGACCTACACGGTGAGCTGCATCGATGCCACCCTGGGCGTCACCCGGAAAGCGGCGACGCGGAAAGTCGTCCGCGTGAAAGTTCTGAATCTTTCGTAGTTTCCGGCGGGTTACGCGGCGACCACCGGCGCCGGTGCGGTCGATCCTCGCACCACCAGTTCCGGCTCGTGCAGCAGCTCCTTGGGCGCGGTGACGGTGGTCCGGCCGCCGACCTGGTTGACCAGCAGGGTGACCGCGGCCCGGGCCATCGACTCGATCGGCTGGCGCAGTGTGGTCAGCGGCGGGTCGGCGTAGTTCATGAAGGCCGAGTCGTCGAAGCCGACCACCGACACGTCCTCGGGCACGGTCTTGCCGGCCCGCCGGACGGCGCGGACCGCGCCCAGGGCGAGCACGTCGCTGCCGCAGATGATGCCGGTCGCGCCGGCCTCGACGAGGTCGGTCGCCGCCGCGTGGCCACCCTCGAACGAGAACATCGCGTGCGAGATCAGCCCGGTCGCCGTGCCGCCCGACCCGGCGGTCAGCTCGCGGAACGCGGCCACCTTGCGATGCGACGGCTCGTGCCCCTCGGGGCCGACCAGCATCCCGATCCGGCGGTGGCCGAGCGAGGTCAGGTGCCGGTACGCCATCTGCACGGCCGCCACGTCGTCGGTGGACACCCGCGGGAAGCCGGGGTAGGCGTTGGCCGCGTTGAGCATCACGATCGGGACGCCCCGGCTCAGCAGGCTCTCGTGCTCGCTCTGGGTCAGGCCGCCGCAGAAGACGACACCGGAGACGCGCTGGTCGAGCAGCATGGTGGCGTACTCGGCCTCGGTCAGGCCGCCGACCGTGCGGGTGCACATGACCGGGGTGAAGCCGAGCTGGACCAGCGCGCCGCCGACCGCCTCGGCCAGGGCCGGGAAGATCGGGTTCTGCAGCTCGGGCAGGACCATGCCGACCAGCCGGGCCCGGACGCCACGCAGCTTGGTCGGCCGCTCGTAGCCGAGGACGTCGAGGGCGGTCAGGACCGACTGGCGGGTGGCGGCCGAGACGCCCGATTTGCCGTTGAGCACCCGGCTCACCGTGGCCTCGCTGACCCCCACCTTCGAGGCGACCTCTGCGATCTTCCTTGTCATGTGGCGAGCGTACGGAAGACGTCGTTTCGAAGGAAGTTTCGTTCCTTAATTGCGTGAATTTCCATGCTTCTTACGTGTCTTTGTCGTTCTCTTGCGCTCGGCGAAGAGGTCACCGTAATTTGTGGTCCACGCCACCCCAGTCCCCCACTGAGACTGGTGCTGACCTGCAGCTATGGCGGTGCCCGCTCCCTCCCCTCATCGAGGAGCACCGATGATCCCGCATAACCGACGCCGCTTCCTGATATCCGCCACCGCCTGTCTCGCCCTGACGCTCACCGGCTGCGGCGGGTCCGACGAGGAGGCCGACGCCCCGTCCGGGCCGGTGACGATCACCGTCAACAACATGCCGCCCGCCACCGAGGCGGTCCAGCGCCAGAACTTCCTCGACGACGTGGCCGCGTTCGAGAAGGCGCACCCGGACATCAAGATCGAGGGAAAAGAGGGGAAGATGGACCCGGCCACGTTCTCGGCCAAGCTCGCCGGCGGCCAGCTGGAAAACGCGTTCTACGTCTACTTCACCGACCCGGCCGGGCTGATCGCCCGCAAGCAGGCCGCCGACATCACGCCGTACGTCGAGGATTTTCCGGACATCGCGCAGATCAAGCCGAACCTGCTGCAGGTCTTCGGCGACGGCCAGGGCAAGACGTACGGCCTGCCCGAGGGCAACTACACGATGGGCCTGGTCTACAACCGGGCGCTGTTCAGGCGGGCCGGGCTCGACCCGGCCCGGCCGCCGGCCACCTGGGACGAGCTCCGCGAGGCGGCCAAGAAGATCTCGGCGCTCGGTGACGGGATCAACGGGTACGGCGACTACAGCAAGAACAACACCGGCGGCTGGCACTTCACGGCCGAGATGTACACCCGCGGCGGCGAGGTGGCGGCTCAGGGCGCCGACGGCAAGTGGGCCGCCGCGTTCAACAACGACACCGGCCAGGCCGTCCTGCAGCAGCTGCACGACATGCGCTTCGTCGACAAGTCGATGGGCGAGCGCCAGCTCCTGGAGTGGGCCGACCTGCTCCAGCAGATGGGCGCGGGCAAGCTCGGCATGTATCTGGCCACCGCCGACAACATCCCGACCATCGTGTCGCAGTACAAGGGCAAGACCGAGGACTACGGCTTCGGCCCGGTCCCCGGCGGGCAGGGCGCCCTGGGCGGTGGCGGGGGCTACATGTTCAGCCCGAAGAGCACGCCGGCCCAGGTCAAGGCGGCCATGGCCTGGGTGCTGTTCCGGCACGCCAACCCGGCCCGGATCGAGGAGGGCAAGGCCCGCGACGCCAAGAACAAGATCCCGGTCGGGCTGCCCGAGCCGGACATCTTCACCGGCGCCGCCGGGCAGACCTTCGCCGAGGCCAACAAGAGGCACGCCAACATGCCGACCGAGAACTTCGCGCCGTTCGTGGCGGCCCAGGCGACCATCCCGCTCAAGCTGGAACCGCCGAACGCGCAGAAGATCTACGCCGTCCTCGACCCGGTGATGGCCAGCGTGCTGACCAAGCCGGACGCGGACGTCGCCAAGCTGCTGGCCGACGCCGAGAAGCAGGTCAACGCCATCCTCGCGACGGTGCAGTAACCAGACATGGCGACCACCACGGCCGCCGCACCGACCCGGGCCCGCGTCGTCAGCACGCGGGCCGGGCGGGTGCGACGGCGTCTCGGCGACAACCTCATGGCGTACGCCTTCCTGGCCGCGGGCCTGGTCTGCTTCGGCCTGTTCTCCTGGTATCCGCTGGTCCGCAGCATCACGCTCAGCCTGCAGCAGGACAACCTGGTCACCGACCCGACCTGGGTGGGCCTCGACAACTACCGCACCCTGTTCACCGATCCCCTGCTCGGCACCGCGATCCGCAACACCCTCGAGTTCACCGGCCTGGCCCTGATCTTCGGCTACGCCATCCCGCTCGCGATGGCGATCCTGCTCAACGAGCTCCGGCACTTCACCACGTACTTCCGGCTCGCCGTCTACCTGCCGGTGATGCTGCCGCCGATCGTCAGCGCGATGCTCTGGCAGTTCTTCTACGACCCCGGCCAGGGCCTGTTCAACACGCTGCTGGACGGCGCGCACCTGCCGACCTCGCAATGGGTGCAGTCGCCGCGGACCGCGATGCTCTCGCTGGTGCTCGTCTCCACCTGGGCCAACATGGGCGGCTCGACGCTGATGTATCTGGCCGCCCTGCAATCGGTGCCGCCCGAGCTCTACGAGTCGTCCGAGCTGGACGGCGCGAGCGTGTGGAAGCGGATCTGGCACGTCACCCTGCCCCAGCTGCGCTTCATCATGCTGGTGATGCTGCTGCTCCAGATCACCGCGACCATGCAGGTGTTCATCGAGCCGTTCCAGCTCACCGGGTTCACCAACCCGGACACGATCACCGTGATGACGCTGATCTACCGCTACGCGTTCGCCGTCAACCAGGACTTCGGGCTGGCCGCCGCGCTCAGCGTCCTGCTCTTCGTCGTGCTGTCCCTGTTCGCCGCCCTCTACCTGCGGATCACGAGGGAGAGGAAGGTCTGATGGCCACCCGTACCCTGATCTCCGACATCGCCCTCAAGCGGCCCCGCACCCGGGCCGTCTACTTCACGGTGCTGGCGCTGACCACAGTCGTCGTCGCCGCGGTCTTCCTCTACCCGCTGTACTGGATGGCCACGGCCGGGTTGAAGACGCCGGCCGAGTTCGCCGCGCAGTCGGTCACCGTGCTGCCCGAAGATCCGAGCCTGTCCGCGTACGCCGATGCGTGGAACCACATGCGGATCCCGCACTTCCTCCTCAACAGCATCTACTACGCGCTCGGCGGCTGGATCGTGCAGCTGGTGGTGGACGTCAGTGCCGCGTACGCGCTGTCCCGGCTTCGCCCGATGTTCGGCCAAGCGGTCTTCGCCGGGATGCTGGCGACGCTCATGCTGCCCGTCGCCGCGCTGCTCGTCCCCGCCTATCTGACCGTCACCGACCTGCCGATCCTGCACCTCAACCTGCTGAACTCGCCGTGGGGGCTGTGGCTGCCGGCCGCCGCCAACGGCTTCAACATCTATGTCCTGAAGCGGTTCTTCGACACCATCCCGACCGAGATCCTGGAGGCGGCCGAGGTCGACGGCGCGTCCCGGTGGCGGACCCTGACCGCCATCGTGCTGCCGCTGTCCCGGCCCGTCCTCGCGGTCATCTCGATCTTCGCGATCATCGGCATGTGGAAGGACTTCCTCTGGCCGATGCTCGTCCTGCAGGACCCCGACAGGCAGACCCTTTCCGTTGCCCTGCAACGGCTCTCGGCCAGCAGTCAGGTCCCGCCGACCGAAATGATCGCCGGCCTGACCCTCGCGGCCATCCCGATGATCGTCGTCTTCGTCGTCTTCCAGCGGCACATCCTAGGCGGCCTGTCCGCCGGCGCCGTCAAGGGCTGAATGTCATGGGGGTTACTTTGCTGCACAACTGGTGGCGCACCGCGGTCATCTACCAGGTCTACGTGCGCTCGTTCGCCGACGCCAACGGCGACGGGGTCGGCGACCTGGCCGGGGTCCGGGAGCGCCTGCCCTATCTGGCCGCGCTCGGCGTGGACGCCCTCTGGTTCAACCCGTTCTACGCCTCCCCGCAGGCCGACGGCGGCTACGACGTGGCCGACTACCGGGCCGTCGACCCGCTCTTCGGCGACCTGGCCGAGGCGTCGGCGCTCATCGAGGACGCGCACGCGCTGGGCCTCAAGGTGATCATCGACATCGTGCCCAACCACGTGTCGGACCGGCACGCCTGGTTCACCGCGGCGGTGGCCGACCCGGCGCTGCGGGACAGGTTCTGGTTCCGCCCGGGCCGGGGCGACCGGCCACCGAACGACTGGCAGTCCGTCTTCGGCGGGCCGGCCTGGACCAGGGTCGCCGATGGCGAGTGGTATCTGCACCTGTTCGCGCCCGAGCAGCCCGACCTCAACTGGACCAATGCCGACGTGGCGGCCGAGCACGAGGACGTGCTGCGGTTCTGGTTCGACCGGGGCGCCGACGGGGTGCGGATCGACTCGGCGACCATGCCGGCCAAGGACCCGGCGCTGGCCGATTTCGACCCGGCCGACCCGCCGCTCCCGCACCCGTTCATCGACCGCGACGCCGTGCACGACATCTACCGGGCGTGGCGGGCGGTGGCCGACGGGTACGACCCGCCGCGCGCCCTGATCGGCGAGGTTTGGCTGGACAAGCCCGACCGCCTGGCGATGTATCTGCGGGCCGACGAGATGCACACGGCGTTCAACTTCGACTATCTCAACTGCACCTGGGACCCGAAGGCGCTGCGGCACGTCATCGACGCCACGCTGGACGCCCACGCCCCGGTCGGCGCGCCCGCGACCTGGGTTCTCTCCAACCACGACGTCACCCGGCACGTCACCCGGTACGGCCGGGCCGACAGCTCGTACGGCCATGCCCTGCGCCAGCACGGCACCCCGGTCGACCTCGCGCTGGGCACCCGCCGGGCCCGGGCGGCGCTGCTGCTCAACCTGGCCCTGCCCGGCTCGGTCTACCTCTACCAGGGTGAGGAGCTCGGCCTGGAGGAGGTGGAGGACATCCCGGACGACCGGCGGCAGGACCCGATCTTCCACCGCACCCACGGCCTGGACATCGGGCGTGACGGCTGCCGTGTCCCGCTGCCCTGGTCGGGCACCGAACCGCCGTTCGGCTTCGGTTCGGGGCAACCGTGGCTCCCCCAGCCGCTCGGCTGGGCCGGGCGGACGGCAGCGGCCCAGACGGGCGACCCGGGGTCGATGCTCGAGCTCTACCGGACCGCGATCCGCCTGCGCCGTGAGCGCCTGACCCCGGTCGCGGCCACCCTGGAATGGCAGCCGACCGACCCGGAGGTGCTGTCCTTCACCCGGCCCGGCAGCTTCGTCTTCCTGGCCAACCTGTCCGACCAGCCGGTGGCCGTCCCGCCGGCCGCGGAACTGCTGCTGGCCAGCGACCCGCTCGTCGACGGCCGGCTCGCCCCGGACACGGCGGCCTGGTTCCGCACGACCTGAGGCGCCCGGGGGCCCGCGCATGGCCGCGGGCCCCCGGTGCCGGTCAACGGAGGATCAGGGCAGGTCGGACGGGCGCAGAACCCGGTCGATGCCGTGCGCGATCTGGCGGTTGCCCTTGTTGAGGTCGAAGCTGACGATCCGCGGGTCGCGGTCGCTGCGGTCGGCGTCGATCAGCTTGACGGTCTTCCAGCAGTAGCCGTAGACGTCGACCTTGATCGAGGCGCCGGTCGCCGTCTTGAGCGCGGCGCCGTCCGACTTGAGCGCGGCCTTCTTGGTGATCGTCGCGCCCGGCACGACGTGGTAGAGCAGCACCGCCTCGACGGTGTTGATGCCGAGCCCGGCGACGGCGGTGAAGGCCGCCTTCTCGCTCGGCAGCCGCTTGGTCTTCTGGAGGTCGGCGACCAGCCGCTCGAAGGCGCGGTCGTTGGGGACGAACGCGGTCAGCGCCGTCTTGCCGTCGGTCAGCACCTTGACCGGGCTGGCCGGCTTGGCCTTGAGCACGGCCAGCACGGCGGCCGTCAGGATGTCGTAGTCGCTGCCGTTGCGGTCGAACCCGCTCTTGTCGGCGGTCAGCACCGCGGCGAGCGACTTCGTCCCGAGCGGCTTGGCCTTGCTGTGGGCGTCGGCCGGGGCGGCGGTGAGCGCCGAGGCGACGATCGCGGTGGCCGCGACGGCGGCGACACGCTTGAACCTCATGGTGGTCCTTTCGCAAACGGGGCGGTGGCTTCGTCGCCACCACCCCGTCCTTCGTACGGATCACCCGCCGTGGATGCAGCTACGAGGTCAGAGTTCCGCGCAACAGGCTCCGGCCGGAGTGCGCGGCGTCGCCGTCGTGCGGCTCGTCGCTGACGTCGACCAGGCGGTACCGGTTCATGTCGATGCCCGGCGGCACCGGCAGCACCGCGTCCGGCCGATCGGACAGGTTGCCGATCGCCACCATCTTGGCCGGGTCGTCCGGGTCGATCAGCCAGACCTCGTGGAAGCCGGTGGTCAGCGGCAGGTTGCGCACCTCGATGCGCATGTCGCCGTCCGACAGCACCCGCACCGAGCCGCTCGCCGTCGCCGGCACCGTCGCCAGGGGCGCCAGGGTGGCCTGCGCGGTCACCCGGTCGTCGGTGACCTGCCGGGCGAACCGGTCGACCACGACCGTCCCGGCCACCGCGAGCACGGCGGCCGCCGCCGCGGCGAGCACCGGGACCAGCCAGCGGGGCCGTGACCGGCGGCGAACCTCGGCGAGATCGACGACCGGCGGGGCGATGTCGGCCTCGATGCGCTGCCAGATTCGCTCCGGCGCCGGCGGCAGGTCGCCCAGGTCCTGGCCCTCGGCGCCCAGCTCGGCCACCAGGCGCAGCGAGTCGACCTCGTCCCGGCAGACCGTGCACTGGGCCAGGTGATCAGTGTCGCCGGGCTCCTCGGTCCGCTCAGAGAGCGCGAGTAGGACCAGCCGATCGGGATCCAAATGTTGCACCGTCCACCTCCCAACGACGTCTCAGGTTCGCCAGTCCACGCCGGATATGGCTTTTCACCGTGCCGAGCGGCAGCCCGGTCACGGCGGCAATCTGCGGATGGGTCAGGTCGTCGAAGAAGGCCAGCTCCAGGGTGCGCCGCTGCTCGGCCGGCAGCCGGCCCAGCTCATCGGCCACCACCAGCCGGTCGACGATCCGCTCCGGGCGTTCGGGTTCCTCGGGCGGGGCGATCTGGGCGCGTACGGTCTCGGTCACCCGGTCGTCGCGCACCGCCGACCGGATCCGGTCGACCGCCTTGCGCCGCGCTATGCCGAGCAGCCAGCCCAGCAGCGTGCCGCGCTGCGGGTCGAACGTGTCCCGCCCGGCCCAGGCCGCCACGAACGTCACCTGCGTGACATCCTCAGCGTCGGCCCGGTTGCCCAGCAGGCGCTGAGCCAGGTAGAGCACGGAGGGGCCATGTCTCTCGTACGCGGTCCGCAGGGCCTTCTCGTCGCCGTCGCGCAGACGCTCGGCGAGCTCGTCGTCGGAACTCATCAACCTCCTTCCTGCGCTTGGGTCCTCCCTGGTGTTCGCTTGCGGGCCTCTCGTTGGATGCAGCAATTTATCGCGGCTCGGCCGTGACGACCACGTTGTCACGGTAGTGCCTGGTCTTCGGGTCGAAGGGACCGCCACAGGTGATCAAAGTGAGCCGGACGGCGCCGTCGCGGGCGAAGTACTTCTCCAGCGGGATGGCCGTCTTGCGATAGCGCTCGCGCGCCACCACCTGGAACGACTCGGTCCGCCCGCCCGGGCCGGTCAGGGTGATCTCGTCACCCTTGGCCAGGTCACCCAGCCGGAAGAACGCGCCCTTGCCCTCGGCCGCGCTGTCCACGTGCCCGGCCACCACGATCGACCCGGACGTGGCCGTGAACCCGGGCCCGAACTTGTACCAGCCGACCTGGTCGACGCTGGGCGGCACGGCGAAGTCACCGGTCTTCGCGTCGATCCCCACCGGGTCGACCCGGACGTCAAGCTTCAGAGCCGGAACGGCCAGCCGGGTGGGTGACTCGGACGATTCGTCGGCGGCCGGCTTACCGTCGATGATCGGCACGCGCGACGTGAGCGGAGCCGGCGAGGACACGGCGGGGGTGCCGAAGTCGGCGGCGGGCTCGGACTGACAGGCCACCACGCCGAAGGTCGCGGTGAGCCCGGCGCCGAGCGCAACGAGGAGCAGGGCACGCCCCGGCCGAGGCCGGGGCGTGCCGAGGCGTCCGCTCATCGGCGGCCGGTCGCCAGCCGCGTCAGGCCGGCCAGCAGCACCAGGATGCCGGCGATGCCCACGCCGTACCAGGGCAGCGAGACGCCCAGGTCGGCCTGGCCGCCGTCACCGCTGGGCACGCCGCCCGGCGCGGAGTGCAACCCGGTGATCGACTGCGTCACCAGGTCGAGGGTCTTGTCCTCGGCCGAGCCCACGGCGTAGACGATCGTCGCCGTGCCCTCCTTGAGGTCGAGGTCGGCCGGGCCGAGCACCCGGGTCGTCGAGCCGGCCAGCACCACGTCGGCCGAGACGGTGCCCGCGTCGAGGTCGGCCTTGGCCTCCTTGGGGTTGGTCAGGCCCTCGAAGACCGGCTTGCCACCGGCCCGCACGTCGACCGCCGGAGCGGCCGCGGTGTGCCGCACGATCAGCCGGGTCTTGCCCGCGGCCAGCTTGGCCGTGTCGTTGACGAACGGGGTCAGCGTCGGCTTGCCGTCGGCGCTCAGGTGGGCGACCAGGCTGATGTTGGCCCCGCCGGGAACCTCGGCGTTGTCGACCTTCAGCAGCGCCTGGCCGATCGCCTCGCCCGGCTTGGTCAGGGCGATGTCGTACTGCCCGGCCGGCAGGCTCAGCGGCCCGGCGACCTTGCCCGGCTGGAAGTCCGGGACCGTCTTCTTGCCGTTGACGTAGACGTCGACCGGCTGCCCCGGGATGCCGTGCACGACGGTCACTTGCGAATTCGCCTTGGCGAAGGCGGGGCCGGAGGCGAACACGCCGGCGGTGCCGAAGGCGAGCAGGGTCACCGCGCCGACCGTGGCGGCGCGGCGAAGGTGCGTGAGGCGCATCGAAACTCCCTCGAGTGGATATTCGTGGATTCGGTACGCCCGTCCTTCGTCCCACCCGCCGGCTGCGGACGCGGCTTGCGGGTGTGAGAAATCCACTGCATCCATCGAGGGCCCGCGGAGCGAACCTATTGGCTCAGCGCAGCGAGTCGATGTCGATGACGAAGCGGAAACGCACGTCGGACTTCAGGACCCGCTCGTACGCTTGACCGGCAGCGGCTCCGGCGGGGCGCCCACACTGACCAGCGTGCCGTCCAGCCTCAGCAGCGACAGATACTCGTTGATGTCGATCGGCGCGCTGACCGTGTTGACGATCAGGTCGAACGTTTTGGCCAAGGCCTCGAACGTGGCCGGGTCGCTGGTGGCGTGGTAATGCTCGGCGCCGAAGGCCGGGCCGTCGTCCTTCTTGCCCAGCGTCTGCGACAGCACGGTCACCTCGGCGGTCGTGGGCATCGCTCGATAGTGCGCGAAGGCACACCGCAAAGACACTTCCCCGGCGTACGCGTCCAGGAAGGCCTTTCTGATTTCGTCTTTCAAGCCGCCGCCGGCGGCATTCCGAGGTCGAGGGCCACCACCTCGGCCGCCGGCACGTCGAGCGCGTCGAGCAGGGCGCGGGCGTCCTCGGCGAGCGTTCCCGCGTCGTAGCCGTCGTCCGCCCGGCTCGTCCCGCCGAGACCCCGCAGATCCGGGGCGATGACCCGGTGGTCGCCGGGCCAGCTCCGGGATGAATTCCGACCACACCCGCCACGTGTGCGGGAAGCCGTGCAGCAGCAGGATCAGCGGTCCGTCCCCGGCCAGAGCCACGTTGATCTCGATGCCGTTCGCCGTCACCAGCCGGGTCTTCGTCATGACAATCCTTTCTAAGGTAACCAACGGTTACCTGGTCACCGTAGGACCAGGTACGGTGTGCGGGAAGAACGCAATCGGCCGAAAGGTGGTAACCCCGCGGTGCCCACCTCCGAGCAATCCACCTCCGACCAGGCCGACTGCCGTCGCGGCGATCTCTTCGACCCGGCGTGCCCGACCCGGCGCCTGCTCGACCGGGTCGGCACCAAGTGGGTGGCCATGGTGGTGAAGGTGCTGGCCGAGGCCGACCCGCTCGAGCTGGGCTTCGCCGACCTGGAACGGCGCATCCCCGGGGTCTCGCACAAGATGCTCTCGCAGACGCTGCGCCAGCTGGCGGCCGACGGCCTGGTCACCCGCCGGGTCGAGGCCTCCGTCCCGCCCCGGGTGCACTACCGGCTCACTCCCCTGGGCCTGTCCCTCGACGAACCGCTCGCCGCCCTGCGCCAGTGGGCCGAGCGGCACATGCCCGACATCGACGACTTCGCCCGGCGTGCCGGAGCTTGACGGGATGATTCACGATGAGATCAGTTCGCCGCGAGGAAGGCAGTTCATGATCGCGAGGCGGAAAGCCACCGTGGTGGCCACCCTGCTGGCCGTCGCCGGTCTCGGCGCCCCCGGCGGCGCCGCGGTCGCCGAGGCCCGGCGCAACGAGCAGGCCGCGATCGCGCCGGCCCCGGCGACCGGCATCCGGCCGGTCTCCGCGACCGCGCGCACGACCACGGTCGTGCGCAACGTGCCGTCCGCCTTCGCCCTGCCGCCGGGCAGCCGGGTCACCGGCCTGTCCGACCCCGAGTCCGGCGCGTCCTTCACGCTGACCGCGCCCGGGTCGGAGGCGGTGCTCTCGTTCTACCGCCGCGAGCTGGCCCAGGGCGCCTTCACGATCGTCGCCGACCGGGCCGAGGCCGGCGCCACCAGCCTGGCCTTCCGCGACGACACCGACGGCTGGGCCGGCACAGTCTTCGCCACCGAGCACCGCGTGACCGTCGCCGTCAAGCGCGCCTGAGCACGGCTCAGGGCGTCGGTTCGCCCGCTCGGACCAGGCCGCTCTGGTAGGCGATGACCACCAGCTGGACCCGATCGCGGACGCCGAGCTTGGTCATCGCCCGGTTCACGTGGGTCTTGGCGGTCAGCGGGGACAGAAAGAGCTTCCCGGCGATGTCGTCGTTGGAGAGGCCGTGCGCGCCTGACCGGCGCCACCTTCGGCCAGCTGGCGTTCGGCACCCTGGGCGTGCTCCTGATGGCCGGCGAGTACGGCAGCGGGATGATCCGGTCCTCGATGAGCGCGGTCCCCCGCCGGCTGCCCGTGCTCTGGGCCAAGATCGCCGTGTTCGCCGGCATCTCGTTCGCCGTGGCCCTGGTCGCCTCGGTCGTCGCGTTCACCGCCGGGCAGGCCCTCATCGGCGACGGCGGCGCGTCCTGGTCCGACCCGGGCGTGGCGCGGGCCGTCCTCGGCACCGCCGTCGTGCTGGCCGGCAGCGGAGTGCTCGGTGTCGGCCTCGGCGCCCTGCTGCGCTCGACGCCGGCCGCGATCAGCACCCTGTTCGGCGTGATGTTCCTGGTCGGCGGCATCGCCGCGGCCCTGCTGCCGGAGAGCTGGAGCAGCGTCCTGCAGTACCTGCCCTCGTCGGCCGCGAACGCCTTCACCGCGGTCACCCGGTCGGCCGACGCCCTCGATCCGGGGGCCGGGCTGACCGTCTTCCTCGGCTACCTGGTCGTGGTGACCGGGCTCGCCGCCTGGCGCCTCAAGCGGGCCGACGTCTAGTCCACCCTCCACAGTCAAGTCCGAAAAGGCTGGCCGAGTGACCGGTTCCGCACCTTCCGTGGCCGATCTATGTTTCTGAATATTCACAGCCACCGCTGAAACATGGGGAGGACACATCGTGGTGTCACCACGACGACTGATCGGCGCGATCGCCGCAGCCGTACTGCTGGGCGGTTTCGCCGCCGCCGGGCCCGCACAGGCCTCGACCGACCCGGCGAGAGCGGTCACGCTCGCCGGCGTGCTCCGCCACCTGGTCGCGTTCCAGGCCATCGCCTCGACCCACAACGACACCCGGGCCTCCGGTACGCCGGGCTTCACGCGCAGCGCCGACTACGTGGCCGCCCTGATGCGCGCCGCCGGCTACCGCGTCACCCGCCAGCCGTTCCCGTTCAACTTCTGCAGCGACACCGGCTCGTCCTTCGCCCAGAACACCCCGGCCCCGGCCACGTACGTCGATCAGGTCGACTACGACGTGCTGGACTGCTCGGGGGCCGGCACCGCGACGGGCCGGGTGGTTCCGGTCGACCTCGCGCTGACCACGCCGAACACGAGCACCTCGGGCTGCGAGGCGGCCGACTTCACCGGCGTGGCGGGCAACATCGCGCTCGTGCAGCGCGGCACCTGCCCGTTCGGCCAGAAGGCGGCCAACGCCGAAGCGGCCGGGGCGACCGGCATCATCGTCATGAACCAGGGCAACACCACCACCCCGGACCGCCAGGACCTCTACTTCGGCACGCTCGGCGACCCGGTCGGCATCCCGGCCATCGCCGTGTCGTACCCGCAGGGGGTGGCCTTCGCCGGCACGGCCGATCTGACCGTGACCCTCATGGTCGACGCCGTCGCGCAGGTGCGCCAGACCGAGAACGTCATCGCCGAGTCCCGCTACGGCAATCCGGACGAGGTCGTCATGTCCGGCGCCCACCTCGACTCGGTGCCGGCCGGGCCGGGCATCAACGACAACGGCACCGGCAGTGCGGGCATCCTCGAGACCGCCCTGCAGATGCGCAAACAGAAGACCAAGAACAAGCTGAGGTTCGCGTGGTGGGGCGCCGAGGAGGCCAACCTGGTCGGCTCGACGTTCTACGTCAACAGCCTCAGCGAGGCCGAGCAGGCCAAGATCGCGCTCTACCTCAACTTCGACATGATCGGCTCCCCCAACTACACGTTCGGCGTGTACGACGGTGACGACTCGGCGGCCACCGGAGCCGGTCCCGGCCCGGCCGGGTCGGCCCAGATCGAGGCGGTCTTCCAGCGCTTCTTCGCCGGGCGCAAGCAGGCCACGGCGGCGGCCGACTTCACCGGCCGCTCCGACTACGGCCCGTTCATCGGCACCGGCATCCCGGCCGGCGGGCTCTTCACCGGGGCCGAGGTCGAGAAGACCGAGGCCGACGTCGCGCTCTGGGGCGGTGTCGCCGGCCAGGCCTACGACCCGTGCTACCACCAGGCGTGCGACAGCTTCACCCCCGAGCGGGACGGCGCCGACGCCGCGGTCTACGCCCAGCTCCGCCGCTCGTACCGCCTGATCGGCAACATCAACACGTTCGCCCTGGACACCAACGCCGACGCGATCGCCACCGCGGTCTCCACCTTCGCCCGCGACACCTCGTCCATCCCGCCGCGCACCACCACGGCGGTCCGCACGACGGCCGTAACCCCGCCCGCCGCCCAGAACCCCCACGGCGACTGGCTCAGCTGATCGATCGCGGGCCCGGCGGCCACCGCCGCCGGGCCCGCGGTCATTTCAGGTACGAGGCGAGGGCGATTCCCTGCTCCCGCAGGGCGGTCGCGATCAGGGCGGCGATCTGCCTGGCCCCGGCGGCCTCGAAGTGGGTGTGGTCGGCGCAGAAGAAGGCGCCCACCGCGCCCTGGGTGTAATCGCCGTTGCTGGGGCAAAGCTTCAGCTGGTTGTAAAGGGCGATGCTGCGGGCGTGCAGGTCGATCACCGGTACGCCGTTCGCGCCGGCCACGTTCTTGGTCTCGGTGACGAAGCCGCGGTTGCCGACGGCGGTGCTGCCGCTGCAGGTGATCGCGGCGACCGGGGTGACCAGGACGGGTTTGGCCCCGCGGGCCTTGGCGGCGGTCACCATCGTGGCCAGCAGCTCCTGGAAGCGGGCGGTGCCGACGTGCCGCGGGCAGGCCGAGTCGCCGTCGTTGATGCCGAACTGGACGAAGAGGTAGTCGCCGGCCCGCATGCCGTCCAGCATCGCCGTCCATCGACTGCTGTACGCCGTGGAGCTGAGCGCGCATTCGCCGGCCGCGTTCTTGGTGCTGGTGACGTTGCCCTCGTACAGCCAGGTCTGGATGCTGCGACCGCCGACCGCGCTGTTCTGCACGGTGACGTCGGTGGTGAAGTACGGGGCGAACTGGCTGCCCCAGCCGATCGGGCAGGTGCTCGCGTTCATCATCGTCGAGTCCCCGGCCATCCAGACCTTGACCTTCGCCGCGGCGGGGCTCGTGGGGGTGGCGGGCGGGGTGCTCGGGCCGGTGCACGGGGTGGGTGACGGGGATTGGGGAGCTCCGGTGCAGGTGACGCCGTTGAAGGCGAAGGCCGACGGCACCGGGTTGCTGCCGCTCCAGGTGCCGTTGAAGCCGAAGCTCGCCGTGCCGCCGGTGGCCACCGAACCGTTGTAGCCCGCGTTCGCGGCGGTCACGGCCGACCCGGAGACGGCGACGCTCGCGTTCCAGGCCTGGGTGATGCCCTGCCCGGTGGCCAGCGTCCAGCCCAGGGTCCAGCCGTTCACCGGGTCACCCAGGTTGGTGACGGTCACCTCGGCGCCGAACCCGCCGCTCCACTGGCTGGTGACCTGATAGCCGACCCGGCACGCGGTGGCTTCCGCCCGGGCCGTGGCCACGCCGAACCCACCGGCCAGGACGGCCAGCGCTGTCGTCACGAGCAGGGCGAGGCGCCTCATCGGATCGCCCCGGCCAGGATCGGGGTCAGGCGGTCGGCGATCGCGCGGTGGCCCTTGTCGTTCGGGTGGACCGAGTCGCTCAGGCCGTCGGACGGCAGCCAGCCGGTGGTGTCCACGTAGAGCACGCCGGCGTCCCCGGCCGCGTTGCGCGCCTGCACGGCGGCCTTGGTCTCGGCCGCGTACCGGCCGATGAAGGTGCGCAGCGCGAGCAGCTTGGCGTTCGGGAACTTGGCCCTGATCCGGGTCAGGAAGGTGACGTACCGGGCCTGGAAGTCCGCCCCGCTCACGCCGTGGCTCTTGTCGTTGGTGCCCAGGTTGATCACCACGGCCGAGGGCGTGTAGCGGCCGAAGTCCCACTGGTCGCTGCCGGCCTGACCGCCGCCGGCCAGCCAATATCGGGTCTCGTGGGCCCAGCAGCCGTCCGCGGTCTCGGACAGGCACATGCCGCCGATGGCGATCTGGGTGTGGTCGGCGGCCAGCCGTTCGCCGGTCACGAAGGCGTAGTCGGTCACCGCGAGCTGGCTGCTGGTGGTGCCCGCGGTGATCGAGTCGCCGACGAACTCGACCAGCCGGCTGCGGGCCGGCGCCTTGAACGTGGTGGCCCCGGAGTCGAGCACCAGGCCCTGGAAGATCGCGTCGCCGGTGTAGGAGCCGGCCACCTGGCGGTAGCTGACGATCAGCGTGTGGTTGCCGGCGGCCAGCGCGGCCGGGGTCAGGTTGACCGTCCCCGACACCTTGCTGAACGCGGCGAACGCCTTGCCGTCGATGCTGGCCCAGAGGTCGATCGGGTTGCGCTGCTTGAGCTTGACCGTCCGGCCGGTGAAGCCGACCCGCAGGTAGGCCCCGGCCCAGTAGGGCACCTTGGACGCGCTCCACCGGCCGGCGAAGCTGATGTTCGGGTCGGCCGGCGATCCGTCCCCGGCCGCGGCCTGGGCCGCCGGGGCCGACAGCCACCCGGCCACCCCGAGCAGCACGGTCGACATCGCCACGATGATCCGCCGTCGCATGACCCCTCCTCCGCCGCGCCCCGACAACCACTACCCCCGGCCCCGGGAGCGCTCCCAAATCAGCCGGGACCGCATCGTCGCTCATCTATCGATCGATGTCAATGGAAGCGAACCCGGGACGGTCCTAGGGAGATCCCTGGTGCCCAGGGTGGGTGCCACTGCGCAAACTCTCTGCGTCCGGCGACAAGGCCGGATCCTCGAGGTAAGGACAGGCATGAAGCGCAAGCCCGTGCAGATCGACTCCATCCCGGCCGACGGCGCCGAGCTGAACGACGACCAGCTCGCCACGACGCTGGGTGGCATGAAGAAGAACGGCGGCGGCAAGGGCAGCTCGTCCGCGACGCTCTGGGACATCGAGGAGACGAACGGCGCCGCCTACCAGGACACGGACAAGGACTTCTGAGTCGATCGGCCGGCGGCCCGCGCAGGCGCGGGCCGTGGGCCTCGGCGGGACAACCATGCTGCTCATCCTCACCGCCCCCAACGACGTGCACGCCGACGCGGCCGAGCACGAGCTGCGCCGCCGCGGCGCCTCGTGGCTCCGGTTCGACCCGGCCGACGTCCCGGCGCAGGCCCAGCTCTCGGTCGAGATCCGGGACGGCCGCCTGACCCGGACGCTCGTGCACCGGGACGGCCCGACCGACCTCGGCGCCGTCACCGCGATCTGGTTCCGCCGCCCCAACCGCCCGATCGCCCCGGCCCACCTGCCCGCGGACATCGCCAAGTTCTCGGCCGAGGAGTCCGGCCAGTTCGTCGGCGACGTCTGGGAGACCCTCGACGTGCCGGCGCTGCCCGCGCCGCGGCCGGTCGTCCTGCGCGCCCAGCAGAAGGTCCGCCAGCTCCAGCTGGCCGTCGAGGTGGGCTTCGAGGTGCCGGACACGGTGGTCGGCAACGACCCCGGGCCGGTGCTCGACCTGTTCTCGCACAGCGGCGGCCGGATGGTCGTCAAGCAGTGCGGCCTCGGCTATCTGGGCGGCGGCCGGCTCCGCTACACCGAGCCGGTCACGCACCGCGACATCGTGCACGCCGACGGCATCCGGCACGTGCCCTTCATCGCCCAGCAGCGGATCGAGAAACAGCTGGAGCTGCGGGTGACCGTGGTCGGCGACCGGGTCTTCACCGCCGCCATCGAGTCGCAGCGCTCGAACCACGCACGGCACGACTGGCGCCGGGCCGACGACTCGCACACCAGGATGATGCCGTGGACGCTGCCGGACGACATCGCCGCCAAGTGTGTCGAGCTGACCCGCCGGCTCGGGCTGCGCTACGGCGCGTTCGACCTGGTCGTCACGCCCGACGACCGGCATGTGTTCATCGAGATCAACCCGAGCGGCCAGTACCTCTGGGTCGAGGAGCAGACCGGCCTGCCGATCACGGCCGCCGTCGTCGACTTCCTCACCGCGGCCATCACAGAAAGCCGAGCCATCGGATGACCATCGACCCGGCCCTGCTCGACGAGGGCGTCACGCTGCTGCGCGAGCTGTCCCGCGGCGAGACCTCCACCAAGGACGGTCTGGCCGCGCTACGCAAGAGCTGGCCGGAGGCCGATCTGACCCTGCTGCGCGACCAGGAGCTCGACGGCTCGGTCGCCTTCGACCTGCTCGTCCGCGAGCCCGGCGGCACGGTCTCGGTGGCGTTCAGCCCGGCCCCCGCGCTGCCCTGGCCGCAGCGGGGCGCGGTCCGCTACACCGACCAGGACCTGCTGCGGGTGGGCGAGCGCAAGCTGCGGGTCGGCGAGGCCCTGGGCGCGCTCGACTTCCTCTGGTACGACCACGACGTGCTGGGCCGGCTCGTCGACACCTGCCTGGTCCAGGCCGAGCTGGAGCGTGAGCCGGTCGAGCTGAGCGACGCCGAGGTGCAGGCGGCGGCCGACGCGTACCGCCGGGCCCGTGGTCTGCTCGACCCCGGGGCAACCGAGCGCTGGCTGACCGCGCGCGGCCTGTCCCCCGACGACTTCACCCCGCTGGTGGCCGACGCCGCCGAGGTGGCCCGGCTGCGCGAGCGCATCGTCGCCGACCGCCTGCCGCAGTGGTTCGCCGAGCACCGGGCCGACTTCGACACCCTCGTCGTCGCCTGGACCACGGACGACGAGCTGGACCCGCCCGCCTCGCTCGAGGCGGTCGCCGCGGCCGTTCGCGAGGGCCGCTCGGCGGGCGTGCTCCGGGTGACCGGCCAGATTCCCACCACCATCAACGGCCTTCCGGTACGCACGGTGGTCGTCGACCGCGAGCCGGCCGAGCTGACCGGCCGCACCCGCGAGCTCGCCGGGCGGGCCGTGTTCGACGAGTGGCTCGCCGCGGCCCGCGCCGCCACCTCGGTCGAGTGGTTCTGGCTGGGCCGCGACCGGACCGCCGGGGTGCGGTGACCGGCCGACGGGTGCCGGTGATCCTGCAGGTCGCCGCCACCGACTGCGGCCCGGCCGTGCTGGCCATGCTGTCGGCCGGCCAGGGCCGTCCGGCGCCGGTGGCCCGGCTGCGGGCCGAGCTCGACGTCGGACGTGACGGTCTCAGCCTGAAGGACCTGCGCGACGCGGCGGCCACGATCGGGTTGCGGACCCGGGCGGTCGCGCTGCCCGCGCTGCGCACCGACGCGTCCCGCCTGCACGAGCTGCGGCTGCCCCTGGTGGCGCACTGGAACGGCGACCACTACGTGGTGGTCGAGCGGGTCGGCCGGCGCGGGGTGGACTTCATCGACCCGGCGATCGGCCGGCGCCGGCTCACCCCGGCCGAGTTCGGCGCGGGCACGACCGGGGTGGTGCTGCTGGCCGAGCCGGACGGTCCCGCGCCGCGCTGGCCGAAGACCCCGTCCGCCGTACGCCGCCTGATCGTCCCCGTCCTGCGGGCCCACGCCGGCCTGCTGGCCGTGCTGGGCGCGGCCTCGCTGCTCATCACCGGCGCCGGCCTCGCGGTGCCGTGGGCGACCTCGGCCATCCTCGACGGCCACCACCCGCCGGGCCAGGGCGGCTCCTGGTTCGCCGTGGTCGCCGTCCTGGCCGTGGTGAGCGGCCTGCTCGCGCTCGCCCGCGGCCTGACCATCACCACGCTGCAGCGCCGGATCGGCCACCGGCTCGGCGCGGAGACCGTCGAGCGGCTGTTCTCGGTCGTCTACCGCTACTTCGAACGCCGCTCGGCCGGCGACCTGGTCGACCGGGTCCGGGCCGCGGTGTCGGTGCGGGACCTGCTGGCCGCCTCGATCGTCGCCACCGCCCTCGACGCGACGCTGGCCCTGGGCTATCTGACCGCGGTCACCCTGCTGGCCCCGGTGGTCGGCGCGGTGACGGCCGGCGTCGTCCTGCTGCAGATCGCCATCGCCCTCTGGCTGGGCGCGCGGGTGGGCGCGCTGCAACGGGAGGAACTGCTGGCCAACGGCGAGGAGACGTCCCGGCTGGCCGACGCCGTCTCGGGCATGGCGGCCATCCGGGTCGCCGGCGCCCAGGCCCGGGTCCGCCACCGGTGGGAGGAGTCGTTCCGGCGCGGCATCGAGGCGTCGCACCGGGCGGCCCGGTTCTCGGCCATCGGCGAGGCGTTGCTCACCGCGGGCACGGTCGGCAGCCCCGTGCTGCTGCTCACCGTCTCGGCCGGCGTGGCGTCGTCGCCCGGCCGCGCGGCCGGGCTGTCGGCGCTGGCCGCCGCGGCGATCACCCCCGCCGTGGCTCTGGCCGGCCGGCTGCCCGCGTTCACCCTGCTGCCGCCCACGGTCGAGCGGCTGGCCGACATCGCCGACGCCCCGGTCGAGCAGCCCGATCCGCTGCCGCCGATCCCCCGCCTGGCCGGGCGGATCACGCTGGAGCGGCTGAGCTTCCGTTACGACCGGCGCTCGCCGTGGGCGCTGCGCGAGCTCAGCGCGGAGGTCCGGCCCGGCGCCAAGGTGGCCGTGGTCGGCGCCTCCGGCAGCGGCAAGAGCACCCTGGTCGGGCTGCTGACCGGGCTGCACCGCCCGGACGAGGGCCGGATCCTGGTCGACGGCATCGACATCGCCACCGTCGATCTGGCCTCGTTGCGTACCCAGATCGGGGTGGTTCTGCAAGAGCCCTATCTGGGCGCGGGCACGCTGCGGGACGCGCTGACCCTGGCCCGCCCCGACGCGACCGACAAGCAGATCGAGCGGGCCGCCCGCCGGGCCGCGCTCTGGGAAGACATCGAGGCTCTGCCGATGGGCCTGCACACCCGGCTCGGCGACGGCGGCACGGGCCTCTCCGGCGGCCAGCGGCAGCGGGTCGCGCTGGCCCGCGCGCTGCTGGCCGAGCCCGCGATCCTGATCCTGGACGAGGCGACGAGCGCACTCGACTCGGTGACCGAGGCGGTGGTGGAGGCCGGCCTGCGCGGCCTGCCGATGACCCGCGTCGTCATCGCCCACCGGTTGTCCACAGTGGCCGACGCCGACCTGGTGCTCGTGCTGGACAGGGGCACGCTGGTCGAGGCGGGCCGCCCGGTCGACCTGCTCACCGCGGGCGGCGCCTTCGCCCGGCTGGCCGGAGCGGCCCGCGGCTCGCGCTTCACGGCCCGGGCCACCGTCCGGCCGCCCCGTTTCCGTGGCAGCGCCGGCATCCGCTGATCGGTGGCCGGACCGCCGCTGGCCACCGCGTCAGGCGGACCGCGGACGTCGACGTACCGGGCCGGCACCCCGGCCGGACGGCCGCGCAGCCGGCACCTCGGGCTGTTGCCGGGCTCCCGGGCCATCCGCCGGATCACCGCTTTTCGGCCAGGCCTTAGGTTGGAGGCATGGTTGATCGGAAGTCGGCGGGGGCGAGCGCAGCCGCGGCGGTGACGGTGGTGTTCTGGGCGTCCGCGTTCGTGTCCATCCGCAGCGCCGGCGGGGCCTACTCGCCCGGGGCGCTCGCGCTCGGGCGGCTCGGCACGGCCGCGGTCGTGCTCGGGCTCTTCGCGCTGGTGCGGCGGGTGGGATGGCCGGCCCGGGGCGCGTGGCCCGGCATCCTGATCTCGGGCGTGCTGTGGTTCGGCGGCTACATGGTGTTCCTCAACTGGGGCGAACGCCTGGTCGACGCGGGCACGGCCGCCCTGATCGTCAACATCGGGCCGATCCTGATCGCCCTGCTCGGGGCCTGGCTGCTGCGCGAGCGGTCGCCGAGGTCCCTCTGGATCGGCATCGCGGTGTCGTTCGCCGGCACCGTCGTGGTCGGGCTGTCGGTCTCCGGCAGCGGCAACTCGTCGCTGCTCGGCGTGCTGCTGTGCCTGCTGGCCGCGATCACCTACGCGATCGGGGTGGTGGCGCAGAAACCGGCCCTGCGGCACGGCAGCGCCCTGCAGATCACCACCTGGTCGGTGCTGGTCGCCACGGTCTGCCTGCTGCCGTTCGCCGGGGTGCTGGTGAGCGAGGCGGCCGACGCGCCGCTGCAGGCCACGCTCAACATGCTCTACCTCGGTGTCGGGCCGACCGCGATCGCGTTCACCACCTGGGCGTACGCGCTGTCCCGCACCAGCGCCGGCAAGCTGGGCGCGACCACCTACGTCGTACCGGCCGTGGTGGTCTTCCTGTCCTGGCTCTTCCTCGGCGAGGTGCCGGGCTGGCTCACCCTGGCCGGCGGTGCCCTCTGCCTGGCGGGCGTCGCCTTGTCCCGCCGCCCGTCCACCCGGCAACCGCCCGCCGCCCCCACCCCGGATAAGGCCGGCCCACCCCCGCCGACCCCGCCCACGGAGACCCCGCCCACGCCGCCGCCGCCCACGCAGACCCCGCCCTCCCAGGGGGCCTCCGTCCACCGCCCATTGTGACGATTTTTGCCGATCACTGCGGGTCGCCTGGGGACGAAACCCGACCTGTGGACAACCCGGACGACCAGCACGGCCAGCGCTATGCTCCGCGGCCGATCGCGCTCCATGACCCGGAGGACTGAGCCGTGCCCGACCGACCGGAGATCGTCTGCATCTGCGGCTCGGCCCGCTTCGCGGACGAGATGAGCGCCGCGAACCGGGAGCTGACCTTCGCCGGGGTCATCGTCGTCGCGCCCAGCGTCCTCCCGCGCGCCGAGGATCACGGAGCAAACAAGGATCACGGAGCCGACGAGCTGATCACCGACGAGCAGAAGACCGCGCTGGGCATCCTCCACCTGCGCAAGATCGACCTGGCTGACCGGGTTCTGGTCGTCAACCCGGGCGGCTATATCGGCGAGTCCACGAGCCGGGAGATCGCCTACGCCCGCGCCACCGGCAAGCCGATCTCGTTCACCCATCCGGTCTGACCGCCCGGAACACGCCGAAACAGAACCCTAGGCGTGGACGTCGGTGGAACGGGTCAGGGTCTGCCACGTCTCGAGTTCGGCGCCGACCGCGGCCAGCTTGGTGCGGATGTCGGTGAGGGTCGACGTGCCCAGCGGGATCCGGGCCGGTGTCTCCGCCAGGTCGGCGACGGTGAGGATCGCGGCCGCGGCCTTCACCGGGTCGCCCTCCTGCGAGCCGCGGCTCTCGTCGGCCCAGGTGCGCGACGCCCCGCCCGTGCCGGCGTAGTCGTCGATGACGCCGGCCGCCCGCTGCAGCGACGACGAGCTGAGGAAGTCGGTGCGCAGCGGGCCGGGCTGCACCGACGTCACCCGGATGCCGAGCGGCGCCAGCTCCAGCCGCATCGCCTCGGTCAGGCCCTCGACCGCGAACTTGGTGGCGCTGTAGACGCCCCAACCGGGCCAGGCCACCATCCCACCCGTCGAGCTCAGGTTGAGGATCTTCCCGCGGCCGGCCGCCCGCATCACCGGCGCCACCGCCCGGGTCACCGCCAGCAGCCCGAAGACGTTGATGTCGAAGACCTCGCGGGCCTCGGCGTCGCTGGTCTCCTCGACCGCGCCGACCAGGCCGCGGCCGGCGTTGTTGACGAGCACGTCGATGCCCCCGAACCGGGCCACCGCGGCCTCGACGGCCGCCAGCGCCTGCTTGTGGTCGGTGACGTCCAGCGGCACGGCGAGCAGGCGCTCGGCGTACCCGGGCGATGCTTTCCCGGGCAAGGCTTTTTCGACGATACGCGTGTCGCGCGCGGTCGCCACGACCGAGTCGCCCCGGCCCAGAGCGGCCTTGACGATCTCCAGGCCGAGGCCCCGGGACGCACCGGTAACGAACCGAACAGACACGACGAGCTCCTTGGCGAGAATGGGCCGAGAATTGCTGACGCCTCCCATTACGGCCCCGGCCCGCGGCGAAACGAAGGGGATGACCAGTACCCGTTGTCCTGGCTCCGGCAGTACCACCCAGCGCCTGCCGCGCGGCGTCCCGACCGCGGTCGTCCGCGCGCTGCGGCTCGACGAGGTCGAGGGCCGATATCTGCGGTCGCTGCTGCATCCGGGCCGCGGGGCGCACCCGGTCGCCAAGGCCCGGCCCGCGCTGCTGTCGATGATCCATGCGCTAGGGGACGTGCCGGCCATCATTCACGGCCCGCACCTCGAGGTGCTCGGCATCAACCACGCCGGCAAGGCGCTGCTGGACGACTTCGACGCGATGCCGCCCGCTGAGCGCAACACCGCCCGCTGGATGTTTCTCAACCCGCGGGCCCGCATCGTCTACCGCGACTGGGCTCTGATCGCCGCCGACGTCGTCGGCGTGCTGCGCAACGCCCTGGTGCCCGGCACCGGCAACGAGGCCCTGACGCGAATAGTCGGCGAGCTCAGCACCCGCTCCGAGGAGTTCGCGCGGATGTGGGCCGACTACCGGCTCTCCGAGCACCAGCACGGCGTCAAACGCTTCTTCCACGAGGCCGTCGGCGACATGCGGCTCAACTGGCAGACGCTGCGCCTGCCCGACGGTCAGGGCCAGAGCATCGTGGTCTACAGCGCCGACACCGGCTCGCCGGCGGTGGAGAAACTGCGGATCCTGGCCAGCTGGACGGCCGGCCCGGCGGTCCCGGAACGGGCGCACGAGACCCACTGACGTACGCCTGTGCAGGCGACCAGAGCATTGATCGGTACCGTTCCGCGGTGTCCCCTTCATCCTTCGGCGCCCTGGCTGGGCGTTACCGGCTGGTACGCACCCTCGGCGAGGGCGGGATGGGCCGTGTCTGGCAGGCCCACGACGACCTGCTGGGCCGCGAGGTGGCGGTCAAGGAGATCACCCCCGAGGGCTTGAGCCGGACCGAACTGGGCGACCTGCGCGTCCGCGCGATCCGCGAGGCCCGGGCCATCGCCCAGATCAGCCATCCCGCGGTGGTGCGCATCTTCGACGTGGTCGAGGACGGCGGCACCCCGTGGATCGTGATGGAGCTGATCCGGTCGCGGTCGCTGCACGACGTGATCGAGCAGGACGGCCCGGTGACGCCGTGGGAGGCCGCCCGGATCGGCCTGGCCGTGCTGGGCGCGCTGCGGGCGGCGCACCGGGTGGGCATCCTGCACCGCGACGTGAAACCGGCCAACGTGCTGCTGACCGGGGACGGCCGGGTCGTGCTGACCGACTTCGGCCTGGCCACGCTGGCTGGTGACTCGTCGATGACGCGTACGGGCATCGTGGTCGGTTCGCCGTCCTATCTGGCCCCCGAGCGGGCCCTGGACGAGCCGTCCGACTCCGAGGCCGACCTGTGGTCGCTGGGCGCCACCCTGTTCGCCGCGGTCGAGGGCCGCCCGCCGTATGACAAGTCCACGCCGATGGCGACCCTGGCCGCACTGATGGTGGAGCCGCCGCCGGTGTCGCCGCGGGCCGGGCCGCTCGCGCCGGTGCTGGCCGGCCTGCTGCGCAAGAACCCGGCCGAGCGGGCCGACCTCGACCAGGCCGAACGCCTGCTGCGCCAGGCCCTCGAAGTCGACGAGCGCACGACCGCCCTACCGCGCACGACCGCCCTACCGCGCACGGTCGCTCTGCCGAGCACGACCGCCCTACCGAGCACGAGTCCGCTGCCGAGGACGAGGGCTGGAAAGCGACGCTGGCTGATCCCGGCGGTCGTCGTGCTGGCCCTGGCCGGCGGCCTGGCCGTGGCGCGGCCGTTCCTGGCCGAGGCCGACTCAGGCAACAACGCCGCGGGCCCGGCAGCGCCTTCCGATCCCCCGGCCGCGGCCACCCGCCCGACAAGCTCGACGCCGCGGGCCACCCCGACGAGAAGTCGCACCTCTCCGGGGCCGACCCGCAAGCCCACCAAGGCCGCCGCACCCGCCACCATCAAGGCCGCGGCCGGCCGCCAGATCTGGAACCACGGCACCGGCACCTGCCTGCATCTGCCCCAGGCCGGCGGCGAGATCCAGCTCTGGCAGTGCAACGGCAGCGACCACCAGAAGTTCGACCTCCCGGGCGACAACACGCTGCGGGTGCTCGGCCAGTGCGTGCAGATCGGCGCGACCACCCCGGGCGCCCACCTGCGGGCCGCCCTCTGCACCGGCGACGTGGCCCAGCAGTTCACCCTCAACTACTCCCGCGACCTGGTCAGCCTCACCGCCACCCGCTGCGTCGACGTCCCCGACTGGAACACCGCGAACGGCGTCCCGGCCCAGCTCTGGAACTGCGCCGGCACCGACAACCAGAAGTGGAACTAGGCGCTAAATCCCGAACAGTGCCGAGGCGTTGCCCGACGCGATCCGGCTACGCGCCGCCGGGTCGGGCACGGCCTCGAAGAACTCCTTGACCGTCGCGGCATCGGGCCGGTGGAACGGATAGTCGGTGGAGAACAGCACCCGGTCGGCGGTGGTGAAGTCGAGCGTGTGCCGGAGCAGGCGTTCCTGCAGCATCCCGCTGCTGGTGATGTGAATGTTGGTCCGGATGTAGTCGGCCACCCGCCGTTCGAGGTGTTTCGCGACGCCCGACAGGCTGTCGGCGCGGTCCATCCAGAACAGCAGCATCTCGCCCCAGTGGCCGAGCACGAGCTGCAGATCGGGATGCCGGTCGAAGGTGCCGCGCAAGATCAGGCGCAGCGCGGCCAGGCCCGCATCCAGGTGCCAGCCCCAGCCGAAGGTGGCCAGACCCAGATCAACCACCGGATCCAGCCCCCGGTACGCCGCGTCGCGCAACGCCGGGGACGGGATCTGCGGGTGGATGAAGATGGGCTGCCCCAGCCGCGCCGCCGTGCTGAACAGATCGTCGTAGGCCGGGTCGTCCAGCGTGCGGTCCCCGCTGCGCCCATGCACCATCGCCCCGACGTGCCCGAGCCGGCCGGCGCACCGTTCGAGCTCGGCCGCCGCGGCCTGCGGATCGCTGGTCGGCAGGGTTGCGAACGCCCGGAAACGCTCCGGATACGCGCGAACCGCATCGGCGGTCTCGTCATTGGCGTCCCGGGCCAGCGCCACCGCCTCCGCCGCGGGCAGCGGCTGGGTGGCCGCGACCGCCCAGCGCATCCTCGACGCGGCGCGCGCCGAGTTCGGCCGGCACGGCCTCGAGGCCACCACCATCCGCCGCATCGCCCGGCGCGCCGGGGTCGACCCGTCCCTGGTCATGCAGCACTACGGGACGAAGGCCGCCCTCTTCGCCGTGGCCATCCGCCTCGAGGAGAAGGACGCCGGCGAGGTCGAGGCCCATCTGCACGACGTGCTCGACGTCCGGCTGGCCGAGCTGCCGCCGGAGACCCGGGCCCTCGTCCGCTCGATGCTGACCGCGCCGGAGGCCGCCGACTCGATGCGCGCCTTCCTCAACGAGCGCGTCGCCAACCTGAGCCGCGCGATGAGCGGTGAGGACGCCGACCTGCGGGCCGCGCTCATCGTCAGCACCATCCTCGACCTCACCGTGGCCCGCCATTTCCTCGAGCTGGACGCCTTCGCCGGCGCCTCGGAGGCCGACATCGCCCGGGTCGTCCGCCCCTGGGTCACCACCGGCGTCGAGCCGGATCAGACCTGACCCCGGGCAACTGCCCCGCAACCGGAAAGCGTCGCCCGTGCAACTCGCACGGGCGACGCTTTTCCCAGGAGAGAAGGCTTGTGGTGTCAGCCGGCGAGCATCGAGTTCGCGCTGACGAAGGTGTAGCCCTGGGCCTTGACGCCCGTGACGACCTGCTTGAGGTAACCGGTGCCCAGGTAGGGGTGGTAGAAGAAGCTGGCCACGCCGTCGCGGACGGCCAGGTTGCGCTGCGAGGCGGCGAGCAGGTCGCTGGGCAGGCGGGCCGGGTGGTTGTTGAAGGCGTCGGGCTCGACGTTGCCGACGTTCTCGGGGACGACCACCGAGCCGTAGACGTCGCGGACGGTGTAGGGGAAGAACTGGCCGAACTGGCGGGCGTAGTCGAACTTGGCCCCGGTCAGCACGCCCGGGAAGTACAGGCCCCGGTCGTACCGCTTGCCGAAGAGGGTGTTGACCGCCTGGTAGTCGACCGCGCTGGCGGCGTAGTGCGGGAACTCGAAGATGCTGGGGGTGCCCAGGCCGGCCGCGGCGAAGACCAGGCCGGAGGCCACCATGCGGCTGGTCGCCCAGGTCGCCGAGTCGCCGGCCACCGGGCCGTCGTAGATGACGCTGTCGTTCGCGTCGACGTGCGCGGTGTAGAACTCGAAGTCGTTGGCGCTGACGCCGTCGTACGGGTTGGCCACGTTGCCGTACTGGTGGGTGTAGCCGTGCATCAGCAGCGTGCCGCCCTTGCTCCGCATGTACTTGAGCGCGGCCACCACCTTCGGCTTGTTGAGCAGCGTGTAGTCCTGGGCCTTGCCGCCGTTGTTGACGCCCTTGGGGTCGCGGTACCGGGGGTAGACGGCGACCGTGAAGGGCACCTTCTCCGAGGCCAGGTAGTCGGCCACGGCGATCAGCTCGGCCGGGTCGGAGTCGGGGCCGACGTCCTCGATGCGCACGAGACCGCGGTGCCGGTCCATGCTTCCAAGGGAGGCGTTCGTGAATCCGAGCGAGTCGAAGAGCATGTCGGCGAACGCCAGGTACCGGTCGTCGTGGGTGACGTACGCGAAGGGCATCTCGCCGACGTAGGTGAAGTTGCCCGCGGTGACCGCCCACGGGAAGGTCGTGCCGTCCGGGCGGACCGCGGTGGCGACGGTGGTGAACTTCGACGAGTCGGTGACCGTCAGGTTCATGATCCCGGACTTGTTCTGGGTGTCCCGGGTCAGCTGCTGCTTCTTGTAGTCGACCTCGGCCACGTCCGCGTAGTCGAACGTGCCGCTGGTGAAGCCGCGCTTGGCCGCGAACGTGCTGTCCTTGGCGGTCAGCTGCCAGATGTTGTCGTAGACCCAGGTGACCGGCTTGGTGGTGGCGGTGACGTCGGCCAGGAAGGCGTCCGGGATCGGCTCGTCGTAGGTCGAGCCGAGGTAGATCACCGCGGTGTACGCGTTCAGGTCGCCGGCCTTGTAGGAGCCGACCGGCGCGGCCGTCCAGGAACCGAAGTGCGAGCTCAGGTTGGCCGTCTGGGTCGCGTAGACCTCGCCCATCCAGCCGTAGGCGCCCGTGGTGTCGTACAGGACCAGGGTCTTGGCGGTGCCCCCGCCGGGGGCGGCCTGGCCGGACTTGGCGGCGGGCAGGGCGGTCGTCACGGCGGCCGTCTTGACGGCGGCTTCGGCGCCGACGGTGCTCAGGCCCAGCGCGCCCAGGGCGACAGTGGCGAGGCCGGCGGAGATCAGGGTGCGACGCAGCATCAGAGGGACGCTCCAGTCAGGACGGTGGCGGGCATGGCTTCGGGAGAGGTCGTGAGGCCCAGCAGGGCGGCGGTGGCCTGAGCCGTACGGCGGGCCGCCAGGCCGTCCCCGTACGGGTTGCCGCCGGCCGTCATCGCGTCGCGGCGGGCGCGGTCGTCGAGCAGCGCGGAGGCCTCGGCCACGATCACGCCGGTGTCCGAGCCGACCAGCTTGGCGCAGCCGGCGTCGAGCGACTCGACCCGCTCGGTGACGTCACGCAGGACCAGCGCGGGGACGCCGAACGAGGGCGCCTCCTCCTGGATGCCGCCCGAGTCGGTGAGCACCAGGTAGGCCTCGGAGAGCAGGCGGGACAGGTCCGGGTAGGGCAGCGGGTCGGTGACGGTGACCCGTTCCAGCCCGGCCAGCCCGGCCTCGACCTGGGCCCGTACGGCCGGGTTGGGGTGGCTGGGCAGGATCACGTCGATGTCGGGGTAGTTCGCCAGCAGCGTGCGGACCGCGGTCAGGATCCGGTCGAGCGGCTCGCCCCAGGATTCGCGGCGGTGCGCGGTGACCAGGACCAGGCGGTTGGTGCTGTTCTGCCGGGCCGCGGCCACGGCCGGGTTCTCGAACGGCAGCTTGCGGCCGGCCACCGCGAGCGTCGCGTCGACCACGGTGTTGCCGGTGACCACGACGTTGCCTACGGGCACGTTCTCGTCGAGCAGGTTCATCGCCGCGAGCGGGGTCGGGGCCAGGTGCAGCGAGGCCACCTGGGCGACCAGCTTGCGGTTGGCCTCCTCGGGGAACGGCGAGTCGAGGTCGCCCGAGCGCAGACCGGCTTCCAGGTGCACGACCGGGATCCGGCGCCAGAACGCGGCCAGCGCGCCGGCCAGGCTCGTCGTGGTGTCGCCCTGGACGATCACGGCGGCCGGGGTGCGGACGTCCCACAGCGCGTCCAGCTGGCGGATCATCTCGGTGAGCAGCTCGGCCTGGCTGCCGGTGCTGCGCTCGATGGTGAGCGTGACGTCCGGGGTGAGGTCGAAGGCGGCGAGCGCCTGGCTGACCATCGTCGGGTGCTGACCGCTGGCGACCAGCACCGGCTCGATCAGGCCCTGCTCGTGCATGGCGATCGCGACCGGGGCGAGCTTGACGGCTTCGGGGCGGGTGCCGCCGATCAGGTGAACTTCGGGGAGCGACATTTCAGATCTCCTGGGGGGAGGTGGGACTGTTACGCAGCGAGAGCAAGTTCAGGTGCGGGGGCGGGCAGGGCCTCTTCGGCCAGCCGTTCGGTCTTGGCCCAGGCCTGCCGGCCGGTGGCCTGGCGGCCGATGGCCCGGTAGGTGGCGATCTGGCCGAGCAGCAGGAACGCCGGGTAGGCCAGGGCGGCGACCAGCAGGCGCCGGAGGGTCTCGTCGCGGAGCCGGTAGCGGTGCACCAGCGCCCAGACGAAGCCGGGGAACCAGGTGACGCCGAGCCAGACCGCGGCGCTGGCGCCGAACTCGCGCCAGCTGGGCAGGAACGGGATCGGGTGCCCGATCACCAGGCCGGCCGTGGCCACCGCGACCACGCCGGCCAGGACGACCGTGACGAGCGCGTTCAGCCAGGGCGAGAGCAGGTAGTGCAGGACCTCGGCCAGCGAGGTGAGGCCGATCCGCTTCGAGGTGACCAGCTTGCGCAGGTACTGGGCGCACTGCAGGTTGCCCTGGGCCCAGCGGGTGCGCTGCCGGGTGAGCCGGCGGACGTCGACCACGGCCTGCTGGGTGACCGAGGCGCGGTTGGTGTAGCGGATGCCGACGCCGGTCAGGTGCATCCGCAGGCCCAGCTCGAGATCCTCGACCAGGCAGGCCGACCAGGGCGTGTCGCCCAGGGCGAGCAGCGCCGAGAGCCGGGTGAACTGGCCGTTGCCGCCGAGGCCGACGGTGTCGAGCACGTCGCGCAGGCTCTGGCAGGCGTTGACGATGGTGCCGAACTCCAGGTCCTGCACCGCACCGAGCAGCTTGTGCCGGTTGCGGATGCGGACCTGCACCTGCACCGCGCCGATCGCCGTGTCGCGCAGCATCCGGGAGACCTCGAGCAGGATGTTGCGGCTGCCCTGGCCGTCGCCGTCGATGATGCCGAGGACGACCTTGTCGGGGCTGATGCCGGCCTGCGCGGTCTGCTCCGCGATGTAGCGGTAGGCGGCGTTGAGCGCCTCGCCCTTGCCCCTGCGGGCCTCCGGCAGCTCCCGGCGCATGACGTGCAGGCGGGGGTGGTCGATCGCGGCCAGCACGTCCGGGGTGCCGTCGTCCGAGCCGTCGTCGACGACCAGGACCCGGGCCAGCGTGTTGCCGGGCCCGCTGAGCGACAGCGCCGCCTTGACCGTGTTGCCGACGACGACCTCTTCGTTCAGCGCCGGCACGATGATCCAGAAGTGCTCCGGGGCGCCGTCGCCGTGGGCCAGCGACTTGGTGACGAGGTCCCGGCGGCGCGAGGCCACGTAGCGAACCGCGAAGGTCACCAGAGCCACCGTCGAGATCGGCCAGGACAGCATGATCGCGTAGCCGGCGACGACGAGGAACCACCCGTGTGATGCGGTCATCGAGCCACCTCCTCATTGTCACCGTTAGTCATGTCGGCCGTTGCGGGTGGACCGCACTGCCGGACGTATTAGGACAATAAGTAGCTACGCAGAGTGAATCAAGGCCTGGAGACGGACCGGTGAGGCAATCCGGCCGAAAGGTCTAACACAGACATCTCAGACAGTACGCAGGACGGCGAAACCGGGCATAGACCGGGCTATTGCCGCGAATCGTCCGACCGGGTCGCGCGAGGGTTCGATATCACTCTCCGCGATGTCGACGTACGAGTTTCGCTACCCGCGCCTCAGCGCGCACCGTCACGCATAGTGTCGGTGGCATCCAGCTCGGCCAGGAGGGCGCGGATCTCGGCGGCCTCGGGCAGCGCCAGCTCGTCGTACCGGGTCACGGCCTGCTCGAAATGCTCGCGGGCCCGGCCCTGGTCACCCAGCGCCCGGTGGGTGTGCCCCAGCCCGGCCTCGGCCGACGCCTGCACGCCCCGGCTGCCGAGCTGGGTGGCGACGGCGAAGGCGGCGCCGTAATGAGTCAGCGCGTCGGCGGGACGACCGGCGGCGAGCGAGGCCGCGCCCAGGGCGTTGAGCACGTACGCCTCGCCGTCCTGGTTGCCGATCTCGCGCACCATGACCAGGGCCTGCTCGTGATAGTCGACGGCCTCGGCGGGCCGGCCGAGACGGAGGTGCAGCAGGCCCAGCGTGTCCAGCACCATGGCCTCGCCGTAGCGGGAGCGGAACTCGCGGAACAGGGCCAGCGCCTGCCCCAGGTGCTCGCCGGCGGGCTCGTGGCGGCCCGCCCGGATCTCGGCCGTGCCCAGGCTGTTCAGCGCGGACGCCTCGCCGTACTTGTTGCCGGTCTGCCGGGTCAGCACCAGGGCCCGCCCGCAGTGCTCGATCGCCTCCTCGAAGCGGCCTGCCTGCTCCATGGCGTCGCCCAGCACGGTGAGCGTGGCCGCCTCCCCGGCCAGGTCGCCGGCCTCGCGCAGCAGGGTCAGGGCCTGCTGCCAGCAGTCGACGGCCTCGTCGAAGTGGCCGGTGCGGTCGGCCGCCCCGCCCAGGTTGCGCAGCACGAAGGCCTGCCCGAGCGGGTCGCCGACCTCGCGGAAGAGTTCGAGGGACTGCCGGAAGCACTCGTTGCCCGGTTCCATGGCGCCGGTCAGATAGTGGGCGACACCGACACCGGCCAGCGCGTGGGCCTGCCCGGCCCGGTCGCCGCTGTCCCGGGCGGCCTCGAGGGCATGGCCGTGCACGGTGAGCGCCTCGGTGTTGTAGCCCGACTGCAGATAGCGGTAGAGCGTCTGGGCCAGCCGGGTGGTGTGCGACGGCCAGCCGTGGGCCGCGGTGTGCGCGGCCACGGCGACCAGGGTGAGCCGTTCCGTGTCGAGCCAGGCGGTGGCGGCGTCGGGGTCGGCCAGCTCGGGGGCCGGCGTGGCCACCGGGTCGATGCGCGGCCGGCGGTTGGCCTCGGCCGGGTGCAACGTGTCCATCGCCGCGGCCGCGGTGGCCAGGTAGTGGTCGAACAGGCGGGTCAGGGCGGCCCGGCGCGCGGGCGGGGCGTCCTCGTCCTGGGCCCGGGTGGCGGCGTAGGCGCGGATCAGGTCGTGGAAGGCGTACCGGCCCGGCCCGGCCGGTTCGAGCAGGTGATCGCGGAGGAGGTGGTCGAGCGTGGCCCGGGCGGCGGTCAGGTCGACACCGGCCAGCGCGGCCGCCGCGTACGCGTCGAAATCCTGACCCGGGTGCAGCGCGGCCAGCCGCAGCAACCGCTGCTGGTCGCCGGGCAGGTTCTGATACGACAACGCGAAGGCGACCTCGACCCCCGCGTCCAGCCTCCGGGCCGCGAGGCGCTCGTCGAGCCGGTCGGCGTGGTCGGTCAGCGTCCAGCCCGGCGCGCTGCTGCGGATGTGCCCGGTGATCAGGCTCAGCGCCAGGGGCAGGTAACCGCAGCGGCGGGCGATCCGCGCCGCCGCCTCCGGGTCGGCCCCGACCGGCACGCCGGGCAGGGCCGCGGCCAGGAAGGCCAGGGCCTCCCCCGGGTGGAAGGCCTCGACCGTGAGCTGCATCGCCGGCTGCAGGTCGACCAGGCTGCGCCGGCTGGTCACCAGGGTGAGGCAGCCCGTGACGTGCGGCAGCAGCGGCCGCACCTGCTCGGCGCTCGCGGCGTTGTCGAGCACGACCAGCGCCCGCGACCCGGTGAGCCGCTCGCGGTAGGCGGCGGCCCGGGCCGCCAGGTCGTGCGGGATCTGATGGCCGGGCACGCCGAGCAGGCGCAGGAATCCGTCGAGGACGGCGCCGGGGTCGGCCGGCGGCTGCGAGCTGTCGGGGTGGAAGCCGCGCAGGTTGACGAAGAGCACCTGCTCGACCGTGTGGTCGCGGACCAGCAGGTGCCCGGCGTGGACGGCGAGCTGGGTCTTGCCGACCCCGGCCATCCCCTCGATGGCCGAGATCACCACCGCTTCCCCGTCGAGCATGGCCAGGCGTAGCCGGTCGAGCTCGCGGAGCCGCCCGACGAAGGTGCTCAGCTCCGGCGGCAGGGTGTCCTGCACGCGGACCTGGGCCACCGCCTCGCTCTCGCCACCGATCACGCGCAGGGCCTGACGCCACCGGTCGGCGTACGCCGGCTCCGGGTGCAGCGCCGTGACCACGGCGAGGACCAGCTCGGTGTTGAAGCGGCGCCGGCCGGGCTGGAAGCAGTTGGCCACCGTCGACCGCCGGGCCAGCTCACTCGCCGGGCGGCCGGCCGCTGTCCAGGCCGCGTTCACCCTCTCCTTGATCGTCTCGTAGGAGGGGTCGCCGGCCTGCACCTTGAGCTGCCGCAGGCGGTCGGTCAGGTCGTCGAGCGAGGCCGCCCCGGCCGGATCGGGCACGGACTCCAGCGGCAACGGCATCGCACACTCCATGGATCACGGTCGACATCTCCGCGCCCGAGGCTAGCCGAGTCAGTGGGTGGTCCCGCGCACCGCCTGCTCGGTGACGGCGATCGCCTGCTCTCTGGACGAGCGCGGCCCGGGTGTCCACGGTGGGTGACCTCCGTACGGGGTCGACCGAGCGGGTGGCCACGGCCGCCGGCGAGAGCGCCGCGGCTGGGGCATCGGACTGGCCTTCCCCCTCTGGGCCGTCTACCGGCGGTCGAGGTCCCCCGCCCGCCCCTGACCGGACTCGAAGGCGTCGCGGGGATCGAGGAGCCGGCCCTCGGCGTACGTCCGGGCGTAGGTGTCCGGGCCGAGTGCCTCCACTGCGGTCGCTCGCACGGCGGCCAGGTCGGCCGCGTCGTCGGGGTCGGGCACCTGGCCCAGCGCGGCGAAGGCCACGTCCGTGACCCCGAGCAGGCGGGCCGCCCGCCGGTGATCACCCTCGGCCGAGGCCAGAGCGGCGCCGGCCAGGCACACGTACGGCACGAAATCGGCCCAGCCGTGACCGAACACCCGCTCGCGCCCCTCGGCGAACAGCTGGCGGGCCACGTCGAGGTGGCCCGAGTGGAGTTCGCAGAAGGCCAGGTTGTGATACTCGGAGTTGACGACCTCGGGCCGGCCCAGCGTTTCGTTGAGGGCGATGCTCTCCCGGTAGAGCTCCTTGGCCTGTTCGAGGTCGCCCGACATGCGGGCCACGGCGGCCAGCACGTGCCGCGGCCGTTCCTCCAAGGCCCGGTCACCGGAGCGCAGCGCGACCTCGAGCGCCGCGTGGGCCCGGGCCGTCCCCTCGGCCAGGTCGCCTTCGCGGATCGCCACCCGGGCCAGGCTGTAACGCGCCTCCACCTCGCCCGCGGGGTCGCCGGCGGCGCGGGCGCGGGCGATCTCGGCCTCGCTCATCCGCACCACCGCGCCGGTCTCGCCGCGCCGGAAGGCCGACCGCACCCGCTCGCTGAAGTCCACCGTTCCTCCTAGGCAGTTCCCGGACCGCAGGCCCGGCTGCGCGGTCAGCCGCGCGTATCCCTCAATTGTCACCTCGACCAGCTCGGCGCCGGCGACCCGGCCGGGCTCTGGCGCAGGCCGGTCGCCTACCGTGGGGCCGGTGAGAATCCCCCAGGTGAGCACGGAAGCCGGACAGCTCGTCACGCTGCAGTTCGCCGACGGGCGGGTCGAGGTGCAGGAGGTGTCGGCCGAACGGCAGCGCGCCCTCAAGCTCTGCGCCGGTGGGCTGCTGCTCGGCATCGGGGTCGGCGCGGTGGCGGCCAACGCCGGGGGCCGCGGCATCACCGGGCTCGACCTGGGGCTCTCGATCCTCAGCGCGCTGCTGCTGGCCGGGTTCCTGGCCGGAGCGGCCTGGTGGTTCGTGCTGGCCGCGCGGGACAAGCGCCGGCCCGCGGAGGCGATCACCGCGCCCGACGTGGTGAGCGCGCAGAGCAAAGCCGGCCAGGGTCAGGTCACCGTGACACTCAACCTGGCCGACGGGCGGGACCGTTCGTTCTCCGCCACGGGGCACAGCGGCGCCACGCTCTCGGCCCGGTTCAGCGAGTTCATGTCCCGTACGGCGGACTGACTTCGTTCTTCCGGAACCGCCCGCTCCGGGCTGGCATGCTCACGAAATGCGCGCCTGCCTGGCCCTCGCCGTCGCCGTCGCCGTCGCCGTGGCGCTGACGGCCGGATGCGGCACCGAGCCGGGGCCGGCCGAGTGGGTCGCGCCGTCACCCGCCCCTTCACCTCCGGCATCGTCCTCCACGCCCTGGGCCTGGCCCTCCGCCCTGGCGTGGCGCTGGCCCTCGCCGTCGGCCCCGGCCGTGCCCTCGCGCTCGTCCGCGCGGCCGACGACCACCCGCAGCAGCCCGCGGGTCAGCGACGGCTGGGAGATCACGGTCTACTACACGGCCGTCGAGGAGTTCCACGACGACGAGACGACCGACGTCACCGGCTGCCCGAAGCTGGCCTGCTCGCACGGGTCGGACGACCTGGGCCGCTATCCGGCCGGCTTCGTGCAGGCGGTCCAGGACGAGGGCACCGGGCGGACGGCCTCGGGGCAGTACCTGAACTGGTCGTACGACGTCGGCTTCTGGCTCGACTCGGCGCCGCGGGACACCAACGGGCGCCGGCTCGTCCCGTTCGTCTCGGCCGCCGCCGACCCGGACGTGCTGCCGCAGGGGACGCGCTTCACGATCGCGGCCTGCGGCCACCAGGACGACGGCTCGACCCCGCCCGCGGCGACCTGCACCGCGCTGCGCCGGGCCGCCTGGGAGATCACCGACGAGTTCACGCCCGGCCTGGGCGGCAACCGCCACATCGACGCCTACATCGGCCCCGAGACCGGCCCCGGCTTCACCGACTCGGACTGGTACCTCACCCTGACCGGCGCCCGCCTGACCCTCTCCTAGAGATCTTTGTCAGGGAATCAGTACGAGCTTGCCGGGGGCGTGACCGGCAAGGCCGGCGCGGTGGGCGTCGGCGGCGGCGTCCAGCGGGCAGGTGGCGTCGACGAGGACGCGCAGGTCGCCGACGGCGGTTTCCACCTCGACGACCAGAGCTTCCGGCGCCGGCGGGCGAATCCGGGCCGCGTCGCCGGCCGCGTGGCGTCGAAGCCATCCCACGATTTCGTCCCAGTGGGTCGCCACCTCGTCCGCCACCACCCGATCGTGCCCCGCCGGGATGGCCGGCCGGCGGAAATCGCCGAAGTTCCGGCCGTCGAGCAGCAGCGGGCATGATCGGGGGTGCTGGTCGAGATCGAGAAGGTGCGACGCTTCGCCTGGAGCGCGTTTCCGGTGGTGCAGATCGACACCGCGGTGGGCCGTACGGCGGTGCCGTGGTGCGGTCTCCCGATGCTCCCCGGGGCAGTACGACGTCGAGTGGACGATCAACACGGAGCTCGGCTGGGGCCTGAATGCCAGGCCCGCGACCGAGCCTGGGCCGGCAATCCTGGCGGGGTGGTCACTGCGTGATCCTGCCTGGGCGTGACGCCCGACGGCGCCGGTGTCCTGGATCTGGACGGGTCGATGATCCTGCTGGACTTCCGCGAGCCTCCGCCGGCCGATGCCGACGAGACCTGGGTGCAGATCTACGCGTGTCATTCGTTTCGGCCGATAGCCAGCTACCCGCGGTTGAACGTGCCGATGGTCTGTCTCGCTGACCGGTCGGTCGGGAGCCGGCCAACGCGACCGCTGCTGCGAGAGCCGGAGGGGGCCGGGGGACGGGCCGGTCACTGCGGCAGCTGTTGTTTAGCGAATCGGACTCACGAGTGGGGATCTTGGCGGAGGATCGGGTCCAGAAGTCTGCGGCGACGCCGGCCTCCTCTCGAATCTCCTCATTGGTGGTGTGCCGTGGGTTGGTTGTACCGGGTGAACGCCCGTCTGTTCGGAGCCTTCGTCGTGCCGTTGGCCGTGTTATGTGTGGTCGGGGTCCTCGCCTACCGCAACACCAACACGCTGGAGTTCACGAACGGCCGGGTGGTCCACACCTATCAGGTGCTCGGCAGTCTGGACGACATCACCCAACTGTTGAAGGACGCCGAGACCGGGCAACGGGGTTTCGTCATCACCGGCGAGGACTCCTATCTCGCGCCTTACACCAACGCGTCGTCGGCGATCACCGGCGCCGTGGACAACGTCGCCGCTCTGACCGCTGACAACACGGCCCAGCAGCAGCGCATCGCTACCCTCCGCACGCTGATCACGCAGAAGTTCGCTGAGATGCAGGGGACCATCGATCTGCGCCGCTCCGAAGGTTTCGGGGCGGCGCAAGCCGTCGTCCTGACCGACAAGGGCAAGGCGGTGATGGACCAGATACGATCACTGCTCGACGCTATGGCCGGAGCGGAGTCCAAGCTGCTCGCGGTACGGGCAAAGCTGACCGCCGACACCGCCTCTTCGTCACGGACGACGATCCTGTTCGGGGTCGGCATCGCCGCGCTGCTGGTGCTCGGCCTGGCCTATTTCCTGTCTCGCAGCATTCTGCGCCCGCTGACTGCGTTGACGAATCGGCTTCGAGAAATCGCCGATGGCGAGGGCGATCTCACCCAACGGGTCAACGCGCAGGGCCGCGACGAGTTCGGCACGCTCGGCGCCGTCTTCAACCGGTTCGTGGACAAGCTCGCCGGCATCATCCGGCAGATCGGCGAACAAGCCACATCGCTGGCCACGGCCGCGGTGCAACTGTCCGCAGGCACGCAGCAGATCGCCGGTTCCGCCGAGCACAGCTCGCGCGAGATCGGCGGTGTTGCCGGCGCGACCGCGACGATGAGCGGTGCGCTCACCACGGTCGCCGCAGGCGCCGAGCAAATGGGTGCCTCCATCCGGGAGATTGCGTCCAATGCCTCCGACGCCAGCCGGGCCGGGGCCGAGGCGGTCACCGTCGCCGAGCAGGCCACCAAGACCGTCACCACGCTCGGCGAGTCCTCGGCTGAGATCACCGATGTGATCAAGCTGATCACCGCGATCGCGGAACAGACCAACCTGCTGGCACTCAACGCGACGATCGAGGCAGCCCGGGCCGGTGACGCCGGTAAGGGCTTCGCCGTAGTGGCTTCCGAGGTCAAGGACCTCGCGCAGGAGACCGCCCGCGCCACCGGCGACATCAGCCGGCGAGTCACCGACATCCAGAACAGCGCCGCCGCCACCGCCGAAGCGATCACCCAGATGAGCCGAATAGTTTTGCAGGTCAACGACTACCAGACCACGATCGCCTCGGCGGTGGAGGAGCAGACGGCCACCACGGCGGAGATGGCCCGCAACATCAGTGACGCCTCCAACGGCAGCCAGGAGGTCTCCGCCAGCATCACCGCCGTATCCGCCGCGGCCTCCCAGACGTCGAACGCCATCGTCAGCACCAAGGCGTCCGTCGCCGAGGTGGCCGGCATGAGCTCCGCGCTGCACGACCTGGTCAACCAGTTCAAATACTGAGCCGCACTTGCCGACGACATCAGTTAAGAGAGCGTTTAAATTGTGGTTCGCGGCGTGTCCCTCGCTGGTTGAGGCGCTGAATGGTTATGTGCGCGAGTGTGTAGCGGGCTCTGGCGCGTATTCCGTGAATGATCTCCGCAGGTCTGATCGGCCGGAGGCGGGCACGAAGCTCGCGCAGGTCAACTGCCGGCCGCGAGGAGTCGTGGCGCGGCCACCTGGCCGCCGTCACGGAATATGCGCCAGAGCCAAGTAGCGGTCCCGCCTGGTCGTCAGTTTGTATCCCACCCGCTGTCGGGAGATTCATGTCGGCACGGCGTTGGGACCCACCTTCGTCGTAGCGGAGGCCGAGCGCCGAGATCGGCTCGATATACGGACCGCTACCTTGGTAAGCTGCCGAATGCTGGCGTGTTGTGAATGCCGGTTCCGTACTCGTATCGCAGGTTTGCTTCGTCGATCAGGCGAGCGGCCGCGGGCAGCACTGTATGTGAGTTGACTTTGTCGACGGCCAGACGGCAGATCCGAGGTCGGCGGCGGAACCCGCGGCGACCCGTACCCGGGCTTGGCCGGCCGGTTGAACTCGTCGATGACTTGCTCGACGACGTATCCGGTCAGCGCGTGGATGTCGCCCTGGTAGCGAACGGTCAGGAAGTCGTAGAAGCCGGCCAGCGTCCAGGCCCTGCGCTGCATCGTCGAGCGGGCCAGGCCACCATCCCTGCGCTGAGAGACCAGAACCGGTCGGCGCCCTCCGGGCCGGCGGTCCACAGTGGGCGCTGTACGTTCTGCTGGCGGCCGGCTTCGTCTACCTGCGGAGAACGACGCGAACAGGACGAGACGGCGATGAAGCCCGTGAATGTTCTGCTGAATCTGAGAATTGTCACCGGGGCGCGGGGTGGTGACGGGTCGAGCCTGACGCCGGCGAACACGATCAGCCCCTGACCGACGGTTCAAGGGAGTCGACGCAGCCGGCCGCCTCCGGGCATCCAGCATTACCGGCCACCGGCCGAGTCCGACCGCGCCGGATGCCTCACTGTGGACGGAGTTCACTCGGACGAGCAGACCGTGCCGTTGAGGGTGAAGGTGGCGGGGAGCGTGTTGGGGCCGCTGTAGTTGCCGACGAAGCCGACGTTGGTGGAGGCGCCGGCGGCCAGGGTGCTGTCGCTGGTCACGCGGACGGTGCGGCCGTTCTCGGTCCAGGTGGCGTTCCAGCCGCTGTTGAGGCTCTGCCACTCCGCCGGCCAGGTGAAGGCGAGCGTCCAGCCGCTGACCGGGACCGCGCCGTTGTTGGTGATGTCGATCGAGCCGACGTAGCCGTTCCCCCAGTTGTTGGTGTCGCGGAACTTCACGGTGCACGTCGCGTCGGCGGGGCTGCCGGTGGTGAAGGTCAGCGGCGGCGAAGCGGCCGACAAGCGGCCGGCGCCGTCGCGGGCCAGCACATTGACCGTGTAACGGCGGCCCGGTTCCAGGTTGCGTACGGTCAAGGAAGTGCCGGTCGTCTCGCCGAGCAGTTCGCTGATTCCGCCGTTCTGCCGGTAGACCTCGTACTTGACGCCCGCGGTGGTGGCCGGCCAGGAGATCGTCGCGGTGCGGTCGGTCGTGGTGGCGGAGGGGCGGCCCGGCGCTGACGGGGTGGTCGCGCCGGCGGCGGCCGGGTGCAGGGTGACCAGCGTGATCGAGTAGGGCGGCAGGGTCTGCGCGGCCGCCGTACCGCCGGTGGTCGTGGTCACCGAGTCGGCGCCGTTGGTGAAGGTGGCGACCGTCGGGGCGCCCGCCGCCGGGGTGAAACCGTGATAGTTCAGGGCGACCGGGCGAGCCGCGTCAGGATCCTTGTTGATCAGCAGCACCGCCACGTCACCGTTGGCCCGGCGGACGGCGTGCGAGCTGACCAGCGGGTCGTCGCTGCCGGCGCCGACGAACTGGTCACCGGTGCGGGCGAAGTCGCCCATCAGCGAGAGCGCGTAATAGGGCGCGAACGGGGTGTTGAGCGGCGGCTGGCAGACCTCGCCCGCGCAGTTGCCGCTGGAGAGCAGCCCGAAGTCGTTGTAGTCGGTCTGCCCGCCGACCTCGGAGACCGTGCCGATGCCGTTGTGGACGTTCCACCAGTGCACGGTGAGCACGCCCTGGGCGAGCAGCCCGCTGTAGACGTCGGCCAGGAAGAGCGCGCCGGGCTGGGTGTTGCGGCCGACGTCGACGTTGGTCTCGGTCATGCTGATCCCGATCCGGCCCGCCGGACCACCCGCGTACCGGTCGATCTGGTCGCGCAGCAGGGCGACCGCGTCCCGGATGTGGGCCGGCTTGGTGAGCGCCTCGGCCGCCGTGCTGCCGCCGGGATACCAGTGCACGTCGACGAAATCGATGGCCGCGCCCGCCCGGGTCAGCACCTCCTGGTTCCAGGTGCCCTGATCGCCCGCGCCGACGATGCCGTCGGGCCAGTTCCCGGGCATGATGAGCACGGCGCCGATCTTGATCGTGGGGTCGACGGCCTTCATGGCTTGCGCGTACGCGATGACGGTCGCCGCGTACTCCTTCGGGCTCTTGTCGGCGTGGTCGTCGGCCTCCCACTCCGAGCCGTAGTGCCCGTTGCCGTAGTTCTCGTTGCCGATGGTCCAGTACGTGGCGTCGTACCCCTTGGTGACGTTGGCGTACCGCACCCAGTCCGCGGCCTCCTGCGCCGTCCCGGTGCCGTAGTTGGCGATGATCATCGGCTCGGCCCCGGTTCGCTCGGCGCCCGCCATGAAGGTGTCGAATTCGGTGCCGGGAGCGACGTAGCCGCCGGGGGCGGTGTGGTCCTTCCAGTGGTAGATGTCGGCGTAGGAGCCGCCGGGGTAGCGCACCATCTGCACGCCCGCGTCGCCGAGCAGGTCGGCCACGGCCGGCGTACCGAGCTGGGCATCCCAGATCGCGTGGTTGACGCCGAGGGCGACGTCGCCGACGGTGGCCAGCCCGGCCCGAAGGTCCACGTCGACACGAGTGGCGGCCGCTTGGGCCGAAGCGGCTGTGGGGGCGACAGCGGTGACCGCGGCGAGCAGGACGACGCTCGCGAATGTGGTCCGCAGGAAGGTTGGGCGCACGAGGGTCTCCGCATGTCCAGCGCGATTGGGAGCGCTCCCATATTCGCCTGATGATAGACGGATGTCAATGATGATCCTTAGTACGGTTGACGTTATATACCGGCCGAAGTACGGTCATCGGCGCACACCCTTGGAGGTACGAGATGACCGCGCGACTGGAACGCCACTATCGGCGGCTGCTCTGGGCCTACCCCCGGGCCTACCGCGCCACCCACCAGCCGCGGTAAGGGTGCTGATCGTGGCCGGTCTCCTCGCGGGCTGGCTGCTGGTGGCCGCGTGCGCCTACCGGATGCGCGAGCGCGGGCCGCTCCCCCGAGCGGCGGCGTCGACCCTCTCCGCCCTGGCCATCGTGGTCGCCGTGGTCCCTGCCTACGAGCACTACCGCGCCGCCTATCAGGTGATGATGTACGCGCAGGGCTCGCCCTATCCGTACGTCGTGGATGGTCCGCACGACCCGACTCTGACCCTGGCCTGCACCGGCGTCGGCCTGATCGCGCTGGCCGCCGCTCTGCTGGTGCTGCGGTCGCGCCGGCTGCCACCCGAGTCGCCGCAGCCGGCCTGACTCGCCACGTCGCCCCGGCCCGCAGGAGCGTCTCGCGGACCGGGGCGACGTGGCTGTTCGCCGACCCGGCCGCCCGCTGCACGAGAAGAGCGGTGTTGATCGGCGGGTCCTCGGGGTCGTTGAGCAGGATCAGCGCGCCCGACTCGAGCTCGGCCTGGCACAGGTAGCGAGGCAGCACCGAGTAGCCCGCCCCGGCCACCACGGCGGCCAGCACGCCCCGCAGATCGGGAATGACGACTGCGGGGCTGGTCGTCAGCCGCCGCCCGAGCACGTGCCGCCAATACCGGCGGACGATCGGCACATCTTCGGCGTACGCGATCAGGGGCGCCCGGTCGACGTCCGTCGGGCCCGCCGCGACCAGCACGAACTCCTCGTCGGTGAGCGGCGTGGCGGTCAGGGCGCGGCCCCTCGGGCGTACGGTCGAAATGGCCAGGTCGAAGTGCCCGCGGCGCAGGCCCTCGAGCAGGTCGTCGGCCGAGCCCGCGGTGATCCGCAGCCGCATGCCCCGGGTGACCAGGGGCGCCAGCGCGGGCACCACGCGCAGGGCGAGCAGCTCGGCCGGGCCACCCAGGTGGACGGGCTGGGGCGGGGGCCGACGCAGCCGACGGCGCGATTACCAGAGACAGTTCGTCGAGCGGGCCGGCGATCCGGGCGGCCAGCTCGTCGCCCACCGCGGTCGGCCGCACCCCGCGTGCTCCCCGCTCGAAGAGCTGCCGCCCCCGCTGCTGCTCCAGGGCCTGGATCTGGCTGGTGACGGTGGGCTGCGACAGCCCGAGCGCCCGGGCCCCGGCGGTGATCGACCCGGCCCGGTGGACCGCGAGGAACGTCCGCAGCAGGTCGAGGCTGCCATCGGAAAGCTGATCGCTCATACCGAGAATCCTCTTGGCTGATCGATGGCTCACCGGCCTCGGTTCGTCCCGTCACCCACCGTCTCGTCACCCACCGATGAGGAGCAGACCATGGCCAAGATTCTTTTCGTGATGAGCGCCGCCGACCACTGGACGCTGAACGACGGCACCCGGCACCCCACCGGCTTCTGGGCCGAGGAGTTCGTCGTGCCCTACCAGGCTCTGACCGGCGCCGGGCACACCGTCGAGATCGCCACCCCCGGCGCCGTCGCCCCCACCGTCGACGCGGCCAGCCTCGGCGACGACGAGCCGCCGTTCGTGCCCCGCGCCGATCCGCCTGGAGGAGGTGGACCTCGACGAGTACGCGGCGGTCTACTACCCCGGCGGGCACGCGCCGATGGAGGACCTGGCCGTGAACGCCGCCTCGGCGGCCGTGGTCGAGAAGGCGCTGAGCGCGGGCCAGCCGCTCGCCCTGGTCTGCCACGGGGTCGTCGCGCTGCTGCCGGCCGACCCCGCCCTGCTGGCCGGCCGCCGGGTCACCGGGTTCAGCAACGCCGAGGAGACCATCGGCGGCCTGGCCCCGAAGGCGCCCTGGCTGATCGAGGACAGGCTGGCCGCGCTGGGCGCCGCCTACACCGCGGACGAGCCCTGGAAGTCGTACGTCGTCGGCGACGGCCCGCTGATCACCGGTCAGAACCCGGCCTCCTCCGGCGCGGTCGCCACCGAGCTGCTGCGCGTCCTGGAGGACTGACCGTCTCCCTGGCCCGATCCCGAAGGGTCAGCCGACCAGCAGGTTGACTATCCGGGGCGGGCGGACGACGGACCGGAGGAGGTCGCCTCGCGCGACCTCCCCGGCCACCCCGGGCGCGGCCAATGCCTGTCGCAGCAGCGTTTTCTCGTCGATGCCGGTGGGCACCTCGAGCCGGTCGCGGACCTTGCCGTTCACCCGGACCACGCAGGTGACCGTGTCGCGGGCGGCCAGCCCGGGGTCGGCCACCGGCCAGCCGGCGTCCACCACGGACGGCCCGTGGCCGAGCCGCTCCCACGCCTCCTCGGCCGTGAAGGGCGCGAAACAGGACAGCATGCGTACGAGCATCTCGGTGCCCTCTCGGACCGCCCCGCCGGTCTCCCCGCCGTCGAACGCCTTGCGCAGCAACGAGGTGAGCCGCATCAGGGTGGCGATGACGACGTTGAACCGCCGGCCCTCCATCCGGGTGGTGGCCTCGGCGACCAGGCGGTGCACGTCGCGGCGGGCTTCCGTGCGGCCGGCCGGGATGCTCGCGCCGACGTCGGCGGCCAGGCGCGAGACCCGGGCCAGGAACTTGACCGAGCCGGTGGGTGACACGTCGGCCCAGTCGACGTCGTCCTCCGGCGGGCCCGCGAACAGCATGGTGAGCCGGACCGCGTCCGGCCCGTGCCGGGCGATCCGCTCCCGCAGGTCGACCAGGTTGCCCAGCGTCTTGCTCATCGCCCGGCCGCCCATGAGCACGTGCCCCTGGGTGGTCAGCCGCCGGAACGGCTCGGTGAAGTCGACCAGGCCCAGGTCGTGCAGCGCCTTGGTCAGGAACCGGGCGTAGACGAGGTGCCCGGTCGCGTGTTCCGGGCCGCCGATGTAGTCGGTGACCATGTCGTCGAGCAGCCGCTGAGCGTACGCGGTGGTGCGGAAGAACCACTGGGTGAGCGGCCGCTGGATGAACGCGGTGCCGCAGCGCTCGCAGTGCCCGTCGATCACCTGCTCGTTGGCCAGCACGGTCAGGTCGTGCGGGCACCAGTTGACCGCCGCCCGCTCGCGGTAGGCCAGGCCGCGCTCGAACCGCGCGATCGCGTCGCCGATTGCATAGACCTCGGCGTGCCCCATGTGCAGGTCGCCCGACGGATATGGCAGCATGCTGACGACGTACGCCCGGGGCCGGCCCGCCTGGGCGCTGTCGGAGGCCCGAACGTGCCGCGCTCGTCCCAGACCCTGATCCACTTGTCGGCGATCGCGCCGTCGTCCATGTCGGCGGCCCTCCCCCGTTGAAGCAGACCCGAGTCTAGGGCGGATCTCCCACCGAGCCGAGACGGCGGACCGCATCCATCAGCAGCCGCCAGAAGGCGTCCACGTCGAGACCCACGGCCACGTCCACGTTGGCGGCCAGGCCCGTGCGGCGGTGCAGATCGACCACGGTGGCGCCGCGGGTGTGCGTGCCGGCCAGCTCGACGACGACCGGCGCGGCCACGGTGGGCACCAGGGACGGCTCGAGCACCCAGGCTACGGCCACCGGGTCGTGCACGGGCGGGTCGGCGAACCCGAAGCTGCGGCGGTAGGTGCTCGCGAAGAAGGTCATCAGCTCGGCGCTGACCCGGCCCAGGGTGGTGCCCAGGGCGTGCAGCCCGGCGATGATGTCCGCCGTGGCCAGGGCCTGGTGCGTGACGTTGAGGCCGACCATGGTGAGCGGCAGCTTCGACCGGAGCACGATGTCGGCCGCCTCCGGGTCGGTAACGATGTTGAACTCGCCGTACGGCGTCGTGTTGCCCCGCTCGGTCGAGCCGCCCATGAAGACGATGCGGCCGAGCCGGCCCGCGACCTCGGGGTGGGTGCGCAGCAGCAGGGCGACATTGGTCAGCGGGCCGGTGGCGATCAGCGTGACCGGCTCGGGCGACTCGGTGATCAGCCGCCGCATCAGCTCGACCGCGTGCACCCCGGCGACCGGCGGGTACGACACGTCGAGATCGGGACCGTCGAGCCCGGACACGCCGTGGATGTCGTCGGCGACGGTCAGCTCGCCGACCAGCGGGCGGGCGCAGCCGGCGGCCACGGGCACGCCGGAGACCCCGGCCAAAGCCAGGATCCTCTGCGCGTTCCGGGTGGTCTTGTCGAGCGTCTGGTTCCCGGCCACGGTGGTCACGCCGAGGAGGCGTACGCGGGGATCGCCCGCCGCGAGCAGCAGCGCGAGCGCGTCGTCATGACCCGGGTCGCAGTCGAGGAGGACAGGCTGGGTCATCGGGCTCCCTCTCGATCTAGATCTAGACGGAGAAGCGGTTGACCTTCTCGGGGTGCAGCACGATGCGGACTACGCCCGTGGCCCGCCACTCGTCGAGGAGCTGGCGCTGGTCGGGCCCGGTCTCGGCCCAGTAGCGGTCGCCGAGCCGGGCGGTCAGCTCGACGCCACCCTGGTCGTGCAACGTCACCGTGCCCTCCACCGAGACCCAGTGCTCGGGCTCGCCGCTGGGCGCCGCGACGACCACCGAGGCGCGCGGGTTCTCCCGCAGACGGTCGAGTTTGGGCGCGTCGGGCAGCGAGAACATCTGCAGGTCGCCGTCGGCGGTCACCTCGAACCACACCGGACGCGGGGCGGGCCAGCGTGCGCCGCGGGGCGCCACGGTGAGGAAGGCGTACAGCGGACGGGCCAGCAGGGTCAGATCGTCGTCGTGGAACACGGGAACCACCCTATGCCGGGCCGGCGTCAGAGATCGAGGATCACGTCGCCCGCGGGCCGGTGACGCCGGGGTTGACGGCGGACCGTTCGCCGAAAAGCTCGAAGTGCACCCGGCCCGGCTCCAGCCCGAGACCGGTCAGGGCCGCGCGCATGTCGTCCATGAAGCCGGCCGGGCCGCACACGTAGGCGCTGGCCCCGGCCGGCAGCCCGAGCGCGGCCAGCGCCGCGGCCGTCAAACGCGAGCCCCCGGCGGTCAGGAAGATGTGCTCGTGGGCGTGCGGCAACGCCGCCAGCAGTGCGTGCGCCTCGGCCGCGAAGGCCTGCTGATCCTGGTCGTGCGCGGTGTGCAGCCACCACACCTCGCGCTCGCCGTGCTCCTCGGCCAGCCAATGCAGCATGGCCAGCATCGGGGTCACGCCGACCCCGGCCGAGATCAGCAGCACCGGCTCCGGGCCGTCCTGCAGGACGAACTCGCCCCGCGGCGCGGCGACCTCGATCGACGCGCCCACCCGCACCTCGCTCTGCAGAAAGGTGCTCACCCGGCCGTCGCGCTTGACGCTGATCCGGTAGGTCGCCTCCCCCGGCGCGGACGACAGGGAATAGCTGCGGACCGGTACGGGGTCGCCCGCGCCGGGCACGCGCAGGGTCAGATAGCGCCCGGCCGGGGCCGGTGGGAGCGAGCCGCCGTCCGGCGCGGCCAGCCGCAGCGAGACGATCGACTCGCTCTCCCGCACGACCCCGGCCACCCGCAGCGCCCGGAAACCGGGCCAGCTCGGCTCGGCGCCGGCCGCCGGCGCGGCCCCGCCGGCCAGCAGCTCGCGGAACGACTGCTGCCAGCCCGGGCTGAGCGCCGGGATGTCGGCGGCCAGGCGCAACCGGCCCGGGTCGCGGCCGGGCAGATAGAGCAGGGCGTCGATCTCGGCCACGCTCATCGCGTGCCGCCCCTGCCTGGTCCGGACGATGGCGTCCCCCGCCCGCACCCGGCCCTCGCGGAGAACGCGCAGGTAGAAGCCGGGCCGGTGATGCGAGACGAGCAGCGCGGGCAGGGCCGGCGCCGCCATCCGCAGCCCGAGGCGGTAGCAGGTGACCCGGGGCTGAGTGACCTCGAACTCGGCCTCGCCTATCCGGTAGCGGTCACCGACGCAGACCTCGTCGTCGCGCAGCGCGTCGACCGTGAAGTTCTCGCCGAACTGGCCGAACTCGTAACTCTCCCGGCCCAGGTGCCGCCGCCAGTAGTCGAGCGACTCGACCTGGTAGACCAGCACGGCCCGCTGCTCGCCGCCGTGCCCGCCCAGGTCGCCCTGCCCGTCGCCGTCGATGGTGAGCCGGCGGACCAGGCGGGGCCCGGTGACCGGCGATTTCCAGACGCCGGTGCGCACGGTCTTGTCGCCCCACGCCACATCCCGGGGCATGCCGACGTTGACGGACAGCAGCGTGGCCACGGACTGAGTCTGGCCGCCGCCCGCCCCGGGCGCTACTGCCGCAGGCCGAACGCGCTGCGGTGGAAGACCGGGGGCAGCGGCCAATTCCTCCTCGGTGACGTCGCGCGGCCCGAACTTGCGGACCGAGCGGTGGGCCAGTGGCAGCCGCAGCACGTCGGTGCGCACGACGTCGGCGGCCGGACGGGCTCAGGCGTCTAGCGGCACCGCGATGCGGCCGGCGAAGCGAGCCTCGATCGCCTCGTCGAGCATGGCCGCGGCCACGGTGGCCCGGCTCACCGTGGCCGGGAAGAGGCGGCGCGGCCATTCGTCCTGGGTGAGGGTGCGCCGGGCGACGCCGACGGGACGGCCGGTGAGGGGGCCGGCGTGAAAGACGGTGCCGCCCGCGGCCAGCACGGTCTCGTCGGCGGCTATCTTGTCGGCCAGTTCCTTGCGCAGGGCGAGACCGAGCACGGCCCGGGTCAGGGCGCCCGCGGCCGGGGCGGAGCGGCCGGTGCCGAACGCGCCGAGCCAGATCACCCGGGGCACGCCCGAATTCACAGCGGCCGTGGCACCGGCGGTCAGGGTGCCGGGCCGGCTGCCGGCCACGATCCCCAGCCCGGAGAGCAGCACCTCGCTGCCCTCGACGGCGCGGGCGATCGACTCCGGGTCGTGGACGTCGCCGGCCACCGCGATCAGCCCGGGCACGGCCCGCGGATCACGGGCGATCGCCTTGACCTCCAAGCCCCGCGCGAGAGCGTCCTGCACGAGCAGTCGTCCGGTGGCGCCGGTGGCGCCGAGCACTGCGATCCGCACCTCAGCGCCCGGCCTGGAGAACGGCCAGGGCGGCGGCGTGAACACCGGGCGCCGCCGCCAGATAACCGGCGCTGGTGACGTCCCAGGGCTTGCCGTCGAGGTCGGTGACGAGGCCGCCGGCTTCGCGCACGAGCAGCACCGGGCCGAGGTGCGAGCGGACGTTGTCGAACTGCCAGTGCGCGTCCATCCGGCCCGCCGCGACCTGGGCCAGCTGGTGGCCGACGGGGACGGAGACGCGGACGTACAGTGCCTGCTGCATCATCGCGGTGACCGCGGCGCCGATCCGCTGGGCGGAGGTCGCGTCGCGACCCGGCTTGGCCTGACCGGTGCCGACCAGCGCCGCCTCCAGACCGCGCTTCGCGCTCACCCGCAGCGGTACGCCGTTGAGGAACGCGCCGCCGCCGGCGATCGCCGTGAACATCTCGTCGGCCGGCGGCGCATGGAGGACGGCGAGCACCGGCTGCCCGTCCCGCACGAGGCTGACCCCGATGTTCCAGTCGGTCATGCCGTGGACCGTGTTGACGTTGCCGCCGACCGGGTCGAGCGCCCAGCGGTAGCCGTCGGGCAGCGGGCCGGAGGCGTGCTCGTCGTCCTCCCAGCCGGCCTGGGGCAGCACCGCAGTCAGCGCCGGCCGTAGCAGGTCGGCCACTGTGGCGTCGTTGGCCCGCAGCGCGGCGAGCAGTGCGTCGAGATCGGCCGGGCGGCTCTCGGTCGGGTAGCGGCGCAGCAACCGCTCCCCCGCTTGCCGGACGGCGGCGACGGTCGCGTTCAGCAGTTCCTGATTCGTAGGCATGCATCGAGCATCGGGGGGATCCGGCATGAATGCCAATGCAACCTTGACAAGCTAATGTTTACCGTCATGCAACTGGATTTGAACCTGCTGACCGCCCTGCACGCACTGCTCGAGGAGAACAGCGTGACCGGGGCGGCGGAACGGCTGCGGCTGTCGGTGCCCGCCGTCAGCCGCACGCTCGGCCGCATCCGCAGGCTGACCGGCGACGACATCTTGGTGCGGACCGGCCGGACGATGACACCCACGCCGTACGCGCTGGCCGTGCGCGACCGGATCGGCGACATCCTCGAGCAGGCCCAGGGTGTGCTCGCCCCGAGCCGGGATCTCGACCTGGCCACCCTCGACCGCACCTTCACGCTGCGCTGCCACGACGCGCTGGCCACGGCGCTCGGGCCGCTGCTGCTGGAGGTCATCGCCGAGCAGGCGCCGGGCGTCCGGCTGCGGCTGCCGGCCGAGACCGCCGGCGACTCCGACGATCTGCGGCACGGCCGGGTCGACCTCGAGATCGGGGCCACCCTGCCGCAGCTGCCCGAGTTCCGGTCCGACACGATCGGGCACGACCGGCTCGTCGTGGTCCGCCGCCGCGACGACGCTGATCGGGGCGATACCGATCGGGGCGATACCGATCGGGGCGACGCCGATCGGGGCGACGCTGATCGGGGCGGGCTCGATCTGCCGGCGTACGCGGCCCGGCCGCACGTCCTGCTGTCACGCCGGGGCCGCCTGACCGATCCGATCGACGACTACCTGGCGACCGTGGGTCTGCGCCGCCGCGTGCTGGCCGCCGTCGGCACCAGCGCGAGCGCCCTGCACATCGTCAGCCGCACCCGGGCCGTGCTGACCATCCCGGCCGCGACCTGTCGCCCGTTGATCGACGCGTTCGACCTGGTCGTCGACGACCTGCCGATGCCGCTGCCCCGGCCGCCGGTGATCTGCGTCTGGCACCAGCGCTATGACACCGACGCCGCCCACGGCTGGCTGCGCGACCGGGTCCGCGACGCGCTCACCACCGTACTAGGAACCTAATGTATTTAGGTTTTTTCCTATGGATGGTAGGTTTGCTGACATGGCACGGGCAAACCTGACTCCCACGGTGGTGATTGCGGCCGCGGCCGAGCTGGCCGATCGCGAGGGCTTCGACGCGATCACCCTTTCGGCCCTGGCCCGGCGGTTCGGGGTGCAGACGGCGAGCCTCTACTCGCACGTCCGCGACCGGTCGTCGCTGCTGGCCGGCGTGCACGAGCTCGCGCTGGGCGAGCTGGCCGACCGGATGGCGATCGCCATCGCCGGGCGCTCGGGCCGGGAGGCTCTGGTCGCGCTGGCCGACGCCCAGCGCGACTACGCCCGGCAATTCCCCGGCCGCTGGACAGCTCTGCAACGCCCGGCCGCGCCGTCGACCGTCCAGTCCGAGGCGGCCCGCCGGCTGGTCGCGCTCACCTGGGCCGTGCTGCGCGGCTACGCCCTGCCCGACGGCGAGCTCGTGCACGCCACCCGGCTGCTCGGGGCCTGCGTCAACGGTTTCCTCACGCTCGAGGCGTCCGGCAGCTTCGGCCACCGCGACCCCGCCTCCGACGTCTCCTGGCGGCGCGCGCTCGACGCGCTCGACACCGCCTTCACCACCTGGCCTTCCGAAGGGACACCGTCATGACCGTCACCCCCGAGCTCGTCCGCGGCGCCGCCGAGGTCGAGGTCACCGCGCGTGGCCTCCGCCCGCACCGGCTGCCGGCCTGGGTGCGCGAGCAGTTCCCGGACGGCAACCTGCTGTCGATGGAGAGCCAGCCCTCCGGCGTCCGCGTGGTCTTCCGGACCGAGGCGAGCCGGTTCGAGCTGGTCACCCACCCGACCCGGATCGCCTACCTGGGCGCCGATCGGCCGCGGGGCCACGTCGACGTCCACGCCGACGGCGAGCTTCTCGTCAGCGACGTGCTCGACGGCGGTGACGCCGTCGAGGTCGACCTGACGACCGGGCAGACCGGGTTCCGGCCCGGCCCGGCCCACACGACCACCGTGTCCGGGCTGCCGGCCGGCCGCCACCGGGTGGAGATCTGGTTGCCGCACAACGAATCCGTCGAGCTGGTCGAGCTGCGGGCCGACGCCGCGATCGAGCCCGACGACACCCGGTCGCCGCTGTGGGTGCACCACGGCAGCTCGATCAGCCACGGCTCGAACGCGCTGGCGCCCAGCGAGATCTGGCCGGCCGTGGCGGCCCGCCGGGCCCGGGTCGAGCTGCGCAACCTCGGCCTGGGCGGCAACGCGCTGGTCGATCCGTTCCTGGCCCGGGTGATCCGGGACGCCCCGGCCGACTTCATCAGCGTCAAGCTCGGCATCAACGTGGTCAACCTGGACGGCATGGTGCTGCGGACGTTCGTCCCCGCGGTGCACGGCTTCCTCGACACGATCCGCGACGGCCACCCGGACACGCCGCTGGTGCTGATCTCGGCGCTGTTCTGCGGCATCCACGAGGAGACGCCCGGGCCCGGCGCGTTCGACCCGGCCTCGTTCGGCACCGGCCAGGTGAGTTTCGTCGCGACCGGCGACCCCGCCGACGTCGCCCGGGGCAAGCTGACGCTCGAGGTCATCCGGCGCGAGCTGCGGTCGCTGACCGAGCGCCGGGCGGACGACAAGAACCTCCACTATCTCGACGGCACCACCCTGTACGGGCCGGCCGAGGCCGCCGAGCTGCCGCTGCCCGACGGCCTGCACCCGGGCGCCGAGGCCCACCGGCTGATCGGCGCCCGGTTCGCCGACTACGCCTTCACCGGCGCCGGCCCGTTCACCCCGCGGTGACCGGTCAGTTGTCAGCGTTCTTGGTCAGCACCTTGAAGGCGGTGTCGAGCTCGAGGTCCCATTCGGTGTTGTCGGCCGCGCGCACCTCGACCTCGTAGGCGACGCCCTGGTCGTCGCTCGCCTCGACGTCCAGGACGGTGCCGCCGGCGACCGCTTCGAGGGCCACCTTCTCGGCCGAGGCCCGTGCCGAGTCGGTCAGCGCAGGGTCCGGCGTTTCGGCCTGCCGGGCGACGACCTTGAGGTCCTTGTCGAGGGCCACGTCGACCTCGCTGCCGTCCGGCTTGCGGACCTCGGCCTCGTACGCCTGGCCCGGGTCGTCGCTGGTCTCCACGTCGAGGACGGCGCCGCCGCCGACGGCCTGGACGGCAGCGTTGCCGACCCGGTCCCAGTCGCCGCCACGCACGTCGCTGTCCGCGTTGGCCGCGGTCGCCCAGAAACCGCCGCCGACGGCGAGAGCGGCGGTGGCCGCGGTGATGACGATGACGCGCCTGCTGCGGAGCTTGGCGAGGTTCATGAGTTGATGCCTTTCCGGCGTCGGGAATCGCTTACCGGCACAGAGTGCGCGAGCACCGCTTGGAGAGCACGTCGCCCGGGTGCCGGGCCAGGAAGGCGAGCAGCGAGAACTCGCGGGCGGTCAGCTCGACCTCGGTGTCGCCGCGCCAGACCTGCCGCGCGGCCGGATCGAGCCGCAGGTCACCCACGACCAGCTGGGTCGGGCGTTCGCGGGCGCCGCGCCGGCTGACCGCCCGCAGCCGGGCCACCAGCACCGGGAACGAGCAGGGCTTGGTCAGGTAGTCGTCGGCGCCGGTGTCGAGACCCTCCACCTGGTCCCACTCGCCGTCCTTGGCGGTGAGCATGAGAATCGGGGTCCAGTCCTGCTCGGCCCGCAGCGTCGCGCAGAGGGGCCGATCCGCCATCCTCCCCCACCCCGGCTGAATCCTTCCTGAACGACGCGGCCCGGTGGCCGGGCCGCGTCGTGCGGAGGGTCAGTGCCAGCTGGTCGGGATGCCGGTGACGCCCAGGGCGCGGCCGGTGTCGCCGCGGGACCGGGCCGGCCGGAGCCAGACCTGCTGGGCGGCGGTGTCGCCGGCCTGCCGGCCGAAGGCGAGCACCCGCCCGTCCGGTGACCAGATCGGGCTCGACTCGGTGGCGCCGGCCGTGCCGGTCAGGTTGGTCGCCGCCCCGGTGCGGGCGTCGACCGACCACAGGTCGCCCAGTGCCTCCACGGCCAGGGTGCGGCCGTCGGGGCTCCAAGCGATCTTGTAGGGATCCCAGGCGGCCTCCCGAGAGGTGAGCCGCCGGGCGACCAGGGAGCCGTCCGACCGGGCGATCCAGATGTCCCGGGCGTAGATCGGATCCCACGGCTCGCCGCCGACCGCCCACGACATCACCACGGCGACGAAGCGGCCGTCGGGCGACCAGTCGAAGGTGAGCGGCCCGGCGGTCTCGGACGCGTAGACCTGCCTGGCACCTGTCACGGCGACGGTGGCCGCCGTGATGTCCCCGGCTTCGAAGCCGATCTCCTGCCCGTCGGGCGACCACCGGGGATGGCTGGGCACCGAGCCGCCGTCGAGCACCCACTGCCGATCGGAGCCGTCCGCCGCCTTCACCGTGTAGACGCTCCAGCCGTCGGCGTAAATGACGCGCTTCCCGTCGGGCGAATAGTCGGGATAGGCGTACGGCGGGAGATGGAGGTTGAGACTGCGGACGTCGCCGCCGCGGGCGCGGACGCTGACGACGCCCGCCCCGCCGGTGCTGTCGTCGAGGACCAGGAGCCGGCCGCCGGGTGCCGGAGCGGCCGCGGCCGGGCCGGTGTCGACCACGACCAGGGCCAGTGAGAGGACGAGAATTCCGGGGATGAGACGCACAGAACCACCCCTAGCTTGAGGACTTGCGGTCACCGTAATCGAACGGATCCACTTTGGATGGCCCCAGATCATGGGAGGGCTCGGGCCTGGGGGCGGGCCGGGCCACCCGCGCCGAGGCAGACGAAGCCGCCCGCGATCGCCATCATGCGTTCGTCGCCGACCGTTTCGCGCTGGGTCGCGGCGAGCGCCTCGAACGCGGGTTCGCCGGCCGCCATGCGCCGGTGCAGCGCCGCCATGAGCGGCGCGGTCTGCGCGTCGAGCACCGGCAGGACCGAGGCCACCACCTGGGCGGCGCCGAGCGAGATGAAGGTCGCGCTCAGCTGGCCGCGCTGACCTACGACTCGGCCGACGAGCCGGAACCGGCCGAGCCGGCCCTGGTCCGCGCGGACGACGCTCTCCTGCGGGCGCTCCGCTTCCAGGCCCGGGCGACGGCGATCGTGCTCGAGGTGGCCGACGACGCCCTGGTCGGCCAGGTGCTGCCCCCTCAGCCAGCCGACGTGTCGCTGATGAGCACGGCGGCCCAGGTCATCGTACAGGCCGATGACCTGGGCTATTTCGCCTTCCGGCCGGCGCCCCCGGGGCTCGTTCCGGCTGCGGTGCCGCAACAGTTCCGGTCCCGAGGTGCTGACCAGCTGGTTCCAGCTCTAGGAAAGCGTCACCGGCTGGGGTGCGCTCCGCTGGGTGGTGGTGCCGTCACCGAGCTGGGCGTTGTCGTTGTTGCCCCAGCACCACAGGCTGCCGTCCGCACGGTAGGCGCAGTTGTGGTAGCCCACCGCGGAGTCGCTCGTCCAGGTGGTGGCGTCGCCGACCCGGGTCGGGGCGTAGCGGTGGGTCGTGGTGCCGTCGCCGACCTGGCCCGAGGTGTTGTTGCCCCAGCACCACAGGCTGCCGCCGGCGCGGGTGGCGCAGGCCGTGTCGAAGCCCGCGTTGACGCCGGACCAGTCGGCGGCCGTCCCGACCTGGACCGGGGACGCCTGATAGATGCCGCTGACGCCGAGCTGGCCGTACCCGTTCTCGCCCCAGCACCACAGGGTGGCGTCGGTGCGGGTGGCGCAGGTGAAGAGGTAGCCGGCCGTCACGCCGGCCCAGCTGGTCGCGGTGCCGACCTGCGCCGGGGTGGTCCGGTAGCTGAGGACGCCGATGCCGAGCTGCCCGGTCGAGCCGTCGCCCCAGCACCACAGGCTGCCGTCGGTGCGCGAGGCGCAGGTGTGCGCGAAGCCGGCCGTGACACTGGCCCAGGTGGTCGCGGTGCCGACCTGCAGCGGGGTGGTCGCGGTGTAGACGGCGGCGCCGTCACCCAGCTGCCCGAAACGGTTGAAGCCCCAGCACCACAGGGTGCCGTCGGTGCGGGTGGCGCAGGTGTGGCTGTCGCCGGCGCTGACCGAGGCCCAGTTCGTGGCCGTGCCGACCTGCACCGGGGCGGTGCGCCGGGTGGTGCTGCCGTCACCCAGCTGGCCGCGGGTGTTGCTGCCCCAGCACCACAGCGTCCCGTCGGTGTGGGTCGCGCAGGTGTAGCTGGTGCCGGCGTCGATGCCGGCCCAGGAGGTGGCGGCGCCGACGCGTACCGGAGCGGTCTTGGCCGTGGTGGTGCCGTCGCCGAGCTGGCCGCTGTAGTTGCCGCCCCAGCACCACAGGCTTCCGTCGGTCTTGACGGCACACGTGTGCCCGTAGCCCGCGGCCACCTTGGCCGGCGCGGGAGCGGCGGCGGAGGCGGGCCCGGCCGTCGCGGCCAGGACCCCGATCATCATCATGGCCGCGGTGACGAGCGCTCGGATCTTCTTCACGTGCTGGCTCCCCTCGATCGATCTCATTCGGCAGTGCACGTGGCACCGTTGGCGGTGAAGGACGCGGGGCGCGGATTGCTCCCCGAGTGCGAGCCGTTGAACCCGAAGCTGACCGTCGCGCCCGGGGCGAGCGAGGTGCTCCAGACCTCACCGGTGGCGCTGACGGCGGACCGCTCTGGGCGACCCGGGCCGACCACGACTGGGTGACGGTCTGCCCGCCGGTGAAGGTCCAGGTCAGCGTCCACGGGTCGAGGGCGGCCGATCCGGTGTTGGTCAGCGCGACCGTGCCGGTGAAGCCCGCGTTCCAGTCGTTGGTCGTGTAGCGAACCCGGCACGTCGCCGACGGGGCCGGCGTGGCGGTCGGGGTCGGCGTCGGGGTCGGGGTCGGGGTCGGGGTCGGGGTGTCCGCATAGGTCAGTCCGTATCCGTACGGATAGAGCGCCGCCTGCCCGTCCCCGTCGTTGATCGGCTGTTGCGCGGCCGACCGCATCCAGGTCACCGGCAGCTTCCCGGCCGGCGCGTAGTCCCCGAACAGCACGTCGGCCACGCCCGCCCCCTCGCTGCCGGGCAACCAGGCCGCGACCAGGGCGTTCCAGCCGCCGACCTCGGTCGCAATGTCCAGCGGCCGGCCGGAGACGAGGACCACGATCACGGGTACGCCGGTGGCCCGCAGCCTCGACAGCGTGGCCAGATCCGTGGCGTCCAGGCTCATCGAACCGGTCCGGTCGCCCTGCCCCTCGGCGTACGGCGTCTCACCGACCACCGCGATCGCCGCCCGGTAGGTGGAGTCGAGGCCCGTGCCGTCGCGGTTGTAGGTCACGGTGGCACCGCTGCCGACAGCGGCCCGGATCCCGGCCAGCACGGACGTGCCGGGCACGGTGTTCCCGCTCGCGCCCTGCCAGCTGAGCGTCCAGCCGCCGCTCTGGAGGCCGATGTCGTCGGCGCTCTTGCCGGCCACGAAGATCTTGCCGCCGGACTTCGCGAGCGGCAGGACGCCGCCGGCGTTCTTCAGCAGCACCTGCGACTGGCGCACGGCCTGCCGGGCCAGCGTCCGGTGCGCGGCGCTGCCGATGGTCGAGGCGTAACTGCGGTCCGCGTACGGCTTCTCGAACAGCCCCAGCTCGACCTTCTTGGTGAGGATGCGGCGGTTGGCGTCGTCGATCCGCGACAGGGGAATCTGCCCGCTCTGCACCGCGGCCCGCAGGTAGCCGACGAACGTCTTCCAGTCGGTCGGCACCATGATCATGTCGAGTCCGGCGTTGACCGCGGCGGCCACCTCGGCCTGGGTGAAGCCGCGCTGCCCGTCGAGCTGGTCGATGGCGGCCCAGTCCGAGACGACGAAGCCGGTGAAGCCGAGCTCGCCCTTGAGCAGATCGGTGATCAGATAGCGGTGACCGTGCAGCTTGGCCCCGTTGAAGCTGCTGTACGAGATCATCACCGAGCCGACGCCGCGCTCGACGGCGGCCGCGAAGGGTGGCAGGTGCACCGCCCGCAGCTCGGCCTCGCTGATCGCGGTGTCGCCCTGGTCGACACCGCCGATGGTGCCACCGTCGCCGATGTAGTGCTTGGCCGTGGCGAGCACCGACGCGGGTCCGTCGAGCCGGCTCCCCTGCAGCCCGTCCACGATGGTCGTCATCGCGGTGGCGATCTCCGGCTTCTCCCCGAACGACTCGTAGGTGCGCCCCCACCGGTCGTTGCGGGCGACACACAGGCAGGGCGCGAAGGTCCAGTCCGGACCGGCCCCGGTGACCTCCTCGGCGGTGGCCCGGCCGATCCGCTCGACCAGGGCGGGATCGCGGGTGGCGCCGAGACCGATGTTGTGCGGGAAGATCGTCGATCCGGGCACGTTGTTGTTGCCGTGCACGGCGTCGATGCCGTACAGCATCGGAATCTGCAGCGGGGTGGCGAGCGCGCCGCGCTGGTAACTGTCGTACAGGTCGGCCCACCCGGCCGGGGTGTTGGGCGAGGGGGCCGAGCCGCCCCCGGAGAGCACCGAGCCCACCCGGTACGCGGTGACGTCGGCCGCGCTGGTCGTCCCCCGCTCGGACTGCGTCATCTGGCCGACCTTGTCGTCCAGGCTCATCCGGCCCAGCAGGTCGGTGACCCGGGTCGCCACCGGCAGCGACGGATCCTGATAAGGCAGCACAGCCGCCGCGCCGGCGGGCCGGGGTGCAGCGGGCAACGGCGCGATCGCGGTCACGAGCCCGATCAGCACCGCCGTTCCGAATGAGCGCATGAGCGGATCCCCCAGCCGATCGGATATTGATCGGTATCGTCACATGGGAGCGCTCCCATTTCAACCGCGTGTCCAACCTGTGAACACGCACGGTGCTGTTCAGGCGCCGGGCTCAGGCCCCGACAGCGCGATGATCAGGGACGATGTCCACTCCGGGTCGCGCAACCGGTCGCCGTACAGCTCCCGCAGTTGGGTCATCCGATAGCGGACGGTCTGGGGATGGACGAACAGGTCGGCCGCCACGTCGTCGCGCCGGCCCTGATGCCGCAGCCAGCTGCGCAGCGTCTCGACCAGCTTGGCCGTCGACAGGTCGCGGACGGCCGACAGCGGTTCCAGCACCCGGGCCCGCAGGTCGGCCAGCGCCTGCGGGTCGGCTGTCAGCACCAGGGTGGCCAGGTGATCCTCGGTGTCGACGACACCCTTGTCCGACGACAGGCCGGGGATCTGCAGGGTGCGCACGGCCCGGTCGTACGACGCCTTGACCTGCAGCCACGGCCGGGGCGGCCCGACCACGGCGCGCTGGCCGCGCATCAGGCCCAGGACGGCGGCCCGCGAGGTGCCGTCGGCCTCCGGCACCAGCAGCACCGAGAAATCCTGCACCGCCGGGCCGGCCTCGCTCAGCCGCAGTGTGCGCCGGTCGAGCAGGTCCATCACCGTACGGGCGGCATGCTCGGGCACGAGGACGGCGGTCAGCGTCCGCGGCGGCACCCAGTCGGCACGCTGGGCGGCCGCGACCACCGTGTGCTCGGCCCCGCCCGCCAGCAGGGCCTGGGTGAGCTGCTCGAGGTGACGGATCCGGGCCCGGCCCGAGGAGGCGAGCTCGTCGGCGTGCCCGGCCACGGTGGCCGCGGAGAGCTGGTCGATGTAGGCGAAGACCAGCTCGGCGAAGTGCGCGATGGTCGCCGCGGGCTGACCGGCGGCCACGCTGATCACCGCCAGCTCGTGCCACGAGACCCGGGCCCCGACCCGATAGGCCGCCAGCAGGGCGTCGAGGCTGCGGCCGTTGCGGGCCTCACCCCGGCCCAGCGCGTACGCCGCCTCGAGCGCCGGGGCCAGCGGGGATTGGGCGTCGGTGCCGTGCCCGCGCGACACCAGCCGGAGGAAGGCGCCGAGGGCCGACTGCACGGCGCGCTCGATCTTTGTGCCCAGGTCACCGGCGAATGCCTCGGTGTAGGCGGGCACCTCTGCCATGATGGCATCGATGGTCTGGGTCGCCACGTGCGACAGGTGCTCCCGCAGCGGGGCGACCACATCCGGCGACAACCGGAAGGTTCGGACGTCGTGCAGAGGCTCAGCCATACCCGTACTCCTCGTTTAACCGCCTCAACCTGTACCGAGCGAACAAAGAACACGGTTTGATTCACTTCGTCAGGTCAGGATTCTATCCCCGATACGACCGAAGCTTGTTACGTGGCTGTTATGCGCAACCTCCGGACCGGTGCCTGGCGTGTCGTCGAGCTGATGACCACGCCGGTGGTGCCCGCCGACTATCTCGACGTGATCGCTCCGCTGCGCAACGCGCGGGTGCTCCGGGCCAAGATCGACGCGGTCCGCCCGGAGACGGCGAACAGCGTCACCCTCGTGCTGCGGCCCGGCCGCGGCTGGGCGCCGCACGAGCCGGGGCAATACCTGCGGGTCGGCGTGGACGTCGACGGCGTCCGGCGGTGGCGCTCCTACTCGATCACCAGCCCGCCCGGACGTCGCGACGGCCGGATCACCATCACCGTCAACGCCGTCCCGGACGGGGTGGTCAGCACCCACCTGCTGCGCGCGGCCAAGCGGGGTGCGATCCTGCACATCGACCGGCCGGCCGGCGAGTTCACGCTCTGCGCCCCACGGCCGACCAAGGCGCTGTTCATCACCGCGGGCAGCGGCATCACCCCGGTCATGGGCATGCTGCGCAGCGCGCTGCACGAGCTGTCCGACGTCGTCGTGGTGCACTCGGCGCGCACGGCCGAGGCCGTCGTCTTCGGCTCCGAGCTGCGCGCCCTGGCCGCCGAGGGCCGGATCCGGCTGATCGAGCGGCACACCCGGGCCGACGGCCGGCTCAAACCGGCCGACCTGGCCGAGCTGGTGCCCGACCTGTTCGAGCGGCAGACCTGGGCCTGCGGCCCGAACGAGATGCTGGACGACCTCGAGACGCACTGGGCCGACGAGGACAGCGGGCACCTGCTGCGCACCGAGCGCTTCCGGCCGGTGCTGCTGACCGGGGGCGGGGGCGGCACGGTCACGTTCAGCCGGTCCGGCACCGTGGTCGAGACCGACGGCTCGGAGCCGTTGCTCGACTCGGGCGAGGCGGCCGGGGTGCTGATGCCGTCGGGCTGCCGGATGGGCATCTGCTTCAGCTGCGTGCTGCCGCTGCGCGAGGGCGCCGTGCGCGACCTGCGCGACGGGCAGCTCACCGTCGCCGAACCGGGCGACAACATTCCGTACAGACCTGCATCTCGGCCGCCGCCGGCCCCTGCACCATCGACGCTTAGAGAACGCGAGGACCCCTTCTATGACGACGATCCAGCGCCAGAAGTCCAGCCCGATCGACCACCTCACGCCCGAGGACATCGAGCAGATCGGCATCGAGCTCGACGCCATCCGCGACGAGATCATGTCCAGCCGGGGCGAGAAGGACGCCGCCTACATCCGGCGGGTGATCGCCTGGCAGCGCGGGCTCGAACTCGGCAGCCGCGGGGTGCTGCTGTTCTCGCTCTTCCCGCCGGCCTGGCTGGTCGGCACGGCCGGTCTCTCGATCGCCAAGATCCTCGAGAACATGGAGATCGGCCACAACATCATGCACGGCCAGTGGGACTGGATGCGGGACCCGAAGATCCACTCGACCAAGTGGGAGTGGGACCACGCCTCCCCGGCCGAGCAGTGGAAGCACTCGCACAACGAGCTGCACCACACCTACACGAACGTGATCGGCCGCGACAACGACCTCGGCTACGGCATCATGCGCGTCGACGAGGACCAGAAGTGGCACCCCATGCACCTCGGGCAGCCGTTCTACAACTTCGTCAACGCCTGCTTCTTCGAGTACGGCATCGCCGCGTACGACCTGGAGCTGGGCCGCAACCTGGCCACCAAGGAGCGCCGCCAGGACCCGAAATTCCGGGGCGCGCTCAGGAAGGTCCGCAACAAGATCGGCAAGCAGGTGCTCAAGGACTACATCGTGCACCCGGCGCTGTCCGGCCCGTCGTTCCTCAACACGATCGCGGCCAACGCCACGGCCAACCTGATCCGCAACCTGTGGAGTCACTCGGTCATCATGTGCGGCCACTTCCCGAACGGGGTCGAGACGTTCGAGAAGACGTCGATCGAGGGCGAGACCCGCGGCGAGTGGTACCTGCGCCAGATGCTCGGCTCGGCCAACATCAGCGGCAGCAAGGCCATGCACCTGATGACCGGCAACCTGTCCCACCAGATCGAGCACCACCTGTTCCCGGACATGCCGAGCAACCGCTACAAGGAGATCGCGCCCAAGATCAAAGACCTGTTCCAGCGGTACGGGCTCTCCTACACCAGTGGCCCGCTGCCCAAGCAGGTCGCCTCGGCCTGGTACAAGGTCTTCCGGCTGTCGCTGCCCAACCGGGGCGAGGCAGCCGTCCGGCGCCCCGTCGAGAAGAAGGCGCCCGCCGTCTCGACCCGCTGGCGGCCCGCCTCGGCGCCGACCGCCTTCACCCCGACGGAGGGCACCCCGGTCGGCCGGTGACTCACGCCGGACGGCCCGGCCGCCCCTCCCGGAATTCCCGGACCAGGGACGACACGACGGCCTTGAGGCTGCCGGCGTTGGCCGCGGCGATCCGCAGCTGACGCTGGTAGCTGGCCCCGCCCTCGGCGACGTCGCGCACGTTCTCGAGCTCGGCCACGCAGTCCAGCGCCTCGGCGACGGGCGCCAGCGCCGGCAGCAGCTCGTCGAGATCCTCGGTGACGAGCCGCTCGTCGCCGGCCGTGGTGCGGATCAGGATCGCGTCCATGCCGTACCGGGCCGCCCGCCACTTGTTTTCCCGGACGAACCAGGGCTGGAGCCTCGGCACCGGCTCGCCGGCGTCGAGCAGCCGCGAGAAGTGCTCGACCAGGCACTGGGTGAGGGCCGCGACGGCGCCGATCTCGTGCGCGGTCGGGATGCCGTCGAAGGTGCGGACCTCGATCGTGCCCCATTTCGGGGACGGGCGGATGTCCCACCGCAGCTCGTTCAGCTCTTCGATGACGCCGGTGTGCTGCAGGTCGGCCACCATGGCTTCGTATTGCGCCCAGTCGCCGAACTGCGGGGGCAGGCCGGCCGTCGGCAGCTGCTGGAACATCAGCGCCCGGTTGGACGCGTACCCCGTGTTTTCCCCCGCCCAGAACGGGCTTGACGCGCTCAGCGCCTGAAAATGCGGCAGGTACGTCAGCAGGCCTTCGATGATCGGCAGCACCTTGCGCCGGTCTTCGACCCCGACGTGCACGTGCACGCCCCAGATCATCATCTGCCGCCCCCACCACCGGGTGCGGTCGATCAGCGTGTCGTAGCGCGGCTTGCCCGGCGTCACCTGCTGCTGAAACCACTGGCTGAACGGGTGCGTGCCCGACGAGAGCAGGTCGACGCCCATCGGCTCGGCCAGCTCACCGGCCCGCTCGGCCAGGCGGACGAGATCGCCCAACGCGTCCCGCACGCGGTGGTGCGGCGCGCTCACGATCTCGACCGTGTTGGTGAGCAGTTCGTTGGTCACGTGCGGGAAGCCGTCGGGGGCGCCGAGCTTTTCGAGCAGCCGGGGCGCGGCCGGGGCCAGCTCGCCGCTGCGCCGGTCGACGCACGCGATCTCCCACTCGATGCCCAGCCGGGACCGCGGCGAACGCGCGAAATCGATGCTCATGAAGCAGGATCTACTGATTCGCCGGCCGGACGGTCATGCCGCTCACCCTATCCGATAACTCCGGTCGGGATAGATGGCGCACCAGAGCGCTGACCGCGTCCCGGCCGGCCCGGTTGGCGCCGACGGTGGACTGGGACGGGCCGAAACCGACCAGGTGGATCCGCGGATCGGCGGCGACCTGGGTGCCGGTCATCCGGATGCCGCCGCGCTCGTTGCGCAGCCCCAGCGGGTCGAGGTGGGCCAGCGCGGCCTTGAAGCCGGTGGCCCAGAGGATCACGTCGACCGAGGTGAACGAGCCGTCCGCCTCGCGTAGCCCGTACGGCTCGATCGCGGTGAACATCGGGCGGCGCTCCAGCGCACCGCGTTTCTTGGCCGCGAGGGCGTACGGCGTCCAGATCAGGTCGGTGTACGAGACGACGCTGCCCGTGGGCCGGCCCGCCTCGACGTCGGCGGTGACCTTCTCGATGACCTCGCGCCCGGTCGACTCGGGCTCGAACCCGTCGCGGAAGACGGGCTCGCGGCGGGTGTACCAGAACGTCCGGGCGACCCGGGAGATCTCCTCGAGCTGCTGCACGGCCGAGATCCCGCCGCCGACGACCGCGACCCGGCGCCCGGCGAACTGCTCGGCCGACTCGTACTCGCACGTGTGCAGTTGTCGCCCGAGGAACCTCTCCCGGCCCGGATAGTGCGGCAGGACGGGGTTGGTCCACGTGCCGGTGGCGTTGATGATCGCCCGGGCGGTCCACGACCCGCGGTCGGCCTCGACCACCAGCTCACCGTCAAGCCCCTCGCGGACGGCGGTGACCCGCACCGGGCGCACGATCGGCAGCTCGGTGACCCGCTCGAAGGCGGCGAAGTAACGCGGCACGGCGGTGCGGCTGGGCTCGTCCGGATCGAGCGGCGGCTGGGCCAGCCCGGGCAGGTCGAAGATCCCGTTCACGGTGGCCATCCGCAGCGATTCCCAGCGCTCCTGCCAGGCCCCGCCCGGCGCCGCCGAAGCATCGAGAACGACGAAGTCGAGCCCGCGCCGTTTGAGGTGGTAGCCCGCCGACAACCCGGACTGACCGCCCCCGATGACCACCACCGTCGCCCGCACGATGATCACCAACTTGATTGACGCGTCAGGTATTCCCGCCGCCGGTCAGCGCCGGGCCGACCTCGGTGCGGGACGCGACGCCGAGCTTGCGCAGGATGTTGGAGACGTGCACGGCGGCCGTCTTGGGCGAGATGTAGAGGCGCCGGGCCAGCTCGGTGTTGGTCAGACCGTCGCTGATCAGCACGGCCACCTCGCGCTCGCGCGGGGTCAGCGCGGCCGGGCCGGTGACCGCGGCCGGGGCGTCGACCGGGGCCAGGCCCACCGCCGCGCGCACCCGGTCGAGCTGGCTCACCCGCCAGCCCCGCCACTGGGCCAGCAGCGACCCGGCCGCCTCCACGTGCGCGGTGGCCTCGGCCCGGCGGTCGGTGGCGAGCAGGCAGCGGGCGGCGCCGACCCGAACGGTGCCGCGGACCGACGGGGCCAGGATGTGCGCCTCGACGATCGACTCGTAGCCGGCCAGGGCGACCGCGTGATGCCCGTGCGCCTCCGCGATCAGGGCGTCGACCATCGTCCGGTAGGCGTCCCAGACGTCGGCGTCGAGCAGCTCGGCGCCCATCTGGTCGAGCCGCCGCGTGGCCAGGCCGGCCTCGAACGCGACGGAGACCAGATCCTGGGCCTGATCGCCGCTGCGCCAGGTCTGCCCGTCGAGGGCGGTGCTGAACTCGTCCAGGGCGGCCTCGGCCCGGGGCCGGTCGCCGCGGCGGCAGGCCAGGTTGAAGGCCAGGCCGGGAATGACGGTCGGCGGGTTGTTGGGCACCGTGGCCAGGTCGGCGATCAGCCGGTCGACCCCGTCCAGCTCACCGGCCTCCAGATAGAGGCCGGCCAGGAAGACCCCGTGATAGTCGGCCCAGCGGCCCCGGCGGCGCAGGCCGCTGTCCTGCTCGCGGCCCTCCTCGAGCGCGGCGATGGCGGCCCCCAGGTCGCCGGCCCGCACCGCCAGCCGGGCCCGGCCCTGGAAGTAGGTGGCCACCGCCATCGACTCGAAGCCGGCCCGCTCGGCGTCGACCCGCATCCGTTCCAGGGTCTCGGCGTGCTCGATCGGCGAGGACGGCGGCTCACCCTGCACCAGCATGTTGAGCGCGCTGGCGGCGAGCACCCACTCCCCCGCCTTCTCCGCCTCGTCGACCACCGTGGACAGGATCTTCCGGCCGTCGGCGGCGGTGTGCGGGCGCTCGGTCAGCGCCGAGCCCTTCTCCAGCAGCGCAGTCAGCCGGATCACGGGCAGGTCGAACTCGTCGGCCAGGGCCAGCGCCCGCTCGCACCAGAGCAGCGCGGCGTCCAGGTCGTCCCGCAGGTAGGTCGACTGCGCGATGGCGTTCATCGCCCGGGCCTGCCCCTCGCCCGGCGGTAGCTGCGCGATCAGCGTCTCGATCTCGTGCGTCAGGGCCCGCATCTCGGCCGGCTCGCGGGACTCCCACGCGATGCGGACCAGCAGGTAGAGCGCCTCGGACCGCTCGGTGGCGGCGCCGGCCAGATCGCGCCAGCGGCGGCCGTAACGCAGGGCGTCGTCGAGCAGACCGGCCAGCCAGGCCGCGCGGGCCGCGGCGGCGAGCAGCTCGGTGTCGTCGGACGCCTCCTCCAGGCCCATCTCGGCCAGCTGCAGGGCCTGGTAGGCCGAGCCGATCGAGAGGTAGAGCGCGGTGCCCCGGCGGGCAGCGGCGATCATGTCGTCGTACCGGCCGGCGCCGCGCGCGTGATGGGCCACCATGGCCGGGTCGGAGGCGCCTCCGGCCAGCAGCACCTCCAGCGCGGCCTCGTGCAGGCGGCGGCGCTGCCGGCCGAGCATCTGGTCGGCGATCGCCTCGCGGACCAGGGCGTGCCGGAAGGCGAACTCGTCCTCCCCCGACTCGATCAGCACGCCCCGGGTGACCAGGTCGCGCAGCACGGCGATCAACTCGTCCTCGCCGGTGCCGGTCACGTCGGCCAGCAGGTCGAACGGGATGCGGTGGCCGAGCACGGCGGCCGCCTCGACGATCCGGTGGCTGACCGGGTCGAGGTCGTCGACCTGGCGGCGCAGCACGTCGGCCAGGCTCCACGGCAGCGGCTGCTCGACCAGCGCCTCGACGTCGAACCCGGGCAGCGCCCGCAGCAGCTCCTCGAGGAAGAACGGGTTGCCGCCGGTGCGGTGATGCAGAGCGGTCGCGGCCCGCAACGGGGCCGGGCCGCCGGTGGCCGCGGCCAGCAGGGCCGCCGTCTGCGCCGGGGTGAGACGATCCAGCCGTACGTGGGTGACGGCGTGCCGCCGCTCGAGCCGGGCCAGCAGACCGGCCACCGGCTGCCGGCGGGTCACCTCGTCCGGCCGGTAGGTGCCGATCAGCAGCCGCGGGCCGCGCTGGTCGGCGATCCGCTCGAACAGCGCCGCGCTCTCCGAGTCGGCCCAGTGCAGATCCTCGAAGACGACGACCGCGGGCGCGTCGCCGATCAGATCGGCCAGGATCGCCAGCCCGATGTGCAGCCGCTCGACCGGGCTGTGGGCGGCGTCGGTCAGCGCGGCCAGCTGCTCCTCGTCGACCTCGGGCCGGCCGTCGATCGCGTCGAGCAGCACCTCGTAGGGCCGCGACAGCGACCCCGGCTCGGCCTGCCCGACCAGCACCACGGTCTCGGCCGGCAGCGTGGCCAGCAGCTCGTCGACCAGACGGGTCTTGCCGATGCCGGGCTCGCCCGCGACGACCGCCACGGCCGGCTGACGCGACGAAGCGAGCCGCGCCAGACGGCGCAGCTCGCTCTCCCGCCCGATCATCACCGGGCTGGCACCCCCGCGGCTGGTTCGCACGAGGTAAGGCTACCGGCGGGCCGTCCGCGCACCGCCGGGGCTTTGCGGGCCCGCCGGGCCTCCCGGGCGATGGTGAGCAGGTGCCGCTTGTCCGACTCGGCGATCAGTTCGCGGTGGTGGTCGTTGGCGAGGGTGAGCATGACGTCCGGGTGCATCAACATGGCCTGTCTCCCTGTCGGCTGGTGATGTCTCCATCCTGGGCCGACAGAGCCCCCGCCACATCGGGCGCACCTGCGTATATTCGCTGTTCAGCGCGGTTTAGACCGGGCTCAGGAGCGCCCTAGGCATACCTAGGCGCCCGGCCGCGGCAGCGGCCCTCGTTTGGGCCGGCGCCGGGTGGGCAAGCGGGAAGCATGTCTATCTGGAGCAGGCTCACGAGCAAGCGCAAGGAGCAGATCGAGCAGCGCCGCAACGAGGCCGTGGCCAAGGCGATGGCCCGCGGCGCCACGCCGGAGCAGGTGAAGGCGGCCGGTGAGCGCGCCGCCCGCGGCAACACGAATGCCGCGATCGGCGGCGCGATCAGCTCCTGACGGGTCAGCGGCGGCCGGTGGCCAGGGCGATCAGGAACTGGCCGCCGCCGGGCTCGACGGTGGCGGAGACGGGAAGACCGGGCGCGAGGCGGGAGAAGCGGTCGACCAGCCAGGCCGCTGCCTCCTCGGCGTCCTTCTGACGAGGGCAGCGGGCGACCAGCTCACGACCGCCCTTGCGTTCGAGGCGGTCGGCCACCGTGATCAGCGGCGCCGGCTCGATCACCTGCAGGCGGTCCGGCCAGGCGATGACAACCTTGACCGCGCCCTTGCGGGAGTTGCAGGAGCGGTGGGCGAGACGTTCGGTGATCTTCGCCTTCTTGTCGGCGGTGCGGCTGTCGACGCTCGGGCCGCGCGGGTCGTTCACCGATTTGCCGGCGTCGACCGGCTCGTCGCACACCCAGCAGCGCCAGTGGTCGCGTTCGCCCACGTCCTCGAGAAGACTCATCCCAGCAAACTAGCCGGAGCCGCCCGGCGCCCTTGCACACGGTCGCTACATATAGATAGGAATCAATGACTTGACCGTGGAGGGTTTCATGAAGGCTTCCGTCATCACTGCCTCGGCCGCCGCCGTGCTGCTTCTGGCCACCGGCAGCGCCTCTTACGCCCGGCCGGCGAAGGCCGACGCGCCGTGCAGCCGCCAGATCATCCCGAACCCGGGGTTCGAGCGCGGCACCACCGGCTGGACGGCCGGCCCCCGCATCGCCGTCATCGCCGACCCGGCCCGGCCCGCCCACACCGGACGGGCGTACGCCGCCCTGGCCGGTCTGGATCTGACCCACCTGGACGTGGTGCGCACCACGGTCACCGTGCCGGCCAACTGCACCGCGACGCTCTCCTTCTGGGTTCGCGCGAGCACCACCGAAACCATGCGGGCCGACTACCTCAACGTCGGCCTGTCCATCACCGGAACCCCGCCGAAGACGCTCTTCTCGTTCGCCTTCGACCACTCGGCCCAGTGGCAGCAGCACACCAGCAACGCGCCCGGCACGGCGACCACCGACCGTACGGCGACCATCAGCTTCGCCGGCAGCGAGACGGCCGGCGGCGGCGTCACCGCGTTCGACGTGGACGATGTGACGCTCACGCTGAGCTGAGCCCTCTCCTCCGGGACCGAGGGGGCGAGCGGGTGATCTGATGGCGGGATGATGGCCCGACCTGACATCGACGACGAACTGCTCGCGCTGCTCGACGGCCTGCCGTTGCCCACCGAGCTCGACACCAAGACCCTCGCGCGACTGCGGGCCGTCCCGCCCCCGCCGGTGGCCGAGCTGATCTCCGGCCGCGGCGCCGGGCACCGCGAGGTCGCCGTCACCACCCGCGACGGCGCCACCCTCACGTTGCCCGTCTTCACCCCGGCCGGGGTGACCGGGCCGGCGCCGTGTGTCTACTGGATCCACGGCGGCGGCATGGTGATGGGCGACCGGTTCTCGCAGATCGACATCCCGCTGGAGTGGCTCGACCGGTTCGGCGCCGTGATGGTCAGCGTCGACTACCGGCTCGCCCCCGAGGCGCGCGGCGCGACCCTGGTCGAGGACCACCGCGTACGCGTACCGCATCTGGGCCGCCGGCGACGACGCCGAGCTGCACGTCTGGGCGGGCGGGTTCCCCGGTTTCGACGCGTTGTTCCCGCAGGCGCGCATCTAGGTCGCCGCCCGGCGCACCCGCTCCGACTGGCTCGCCCGCATCCTGCGGCGCTAGCCGTGCTGGTGTGCGGCCCGTGCCAGCGCCGTGTGCGGGCGATGCCAGCCGGCCGCGCGAGCCTTTCCCCATGACCACACCAGTGACGATCGTCGGTGCGGGCCTCGGCGGCCTGACCCTCGCCCGGGTTCTGCACGTGCACGGCATCCCCGCGACGATCTACGAGGCCGATCCGTCGGCGGCCGCCCGCACGCAGGGCGGCCAGCTCGACATCCACGACTACAACGGGCAGCTCGCGCTGGCCGCGGCCGGGCTGCTCGACGACTTCCGCCGCCTGATCCACGCGGGCGCCGAGGCCGCCCGGGTGCTCGACCAGCACGGCCGGGTGCTGGTCGACGCCCCCGACGACGGGACGGGCGCCCGGCCCGAGGTGCTCCGGGGCGACCTGCGGCGGATCCTGCTCGAGTCGCTGCCGGCCGGGACGGTGCGCTGGGGGAAGAAGCTCACCGGGGTCACCTCTCTCGGCGACGGCCGGCACGAGCTGGCTTTCGCGGACGGATCGACCGTCACGAGCGACCTGCTGGTCGGGGCCGACGGCGCCTGGTCCCGGGTCCGGCCGCTGCTGTCCGGCGCGACGCCGCACTACTGCGGCACCACCTCCATCGAGACCTTCCTGCACGACGCCGACGATCGTCACCCGGCCACGGCGAAGGCGGTCGGCGACGGCGCCATGTACGCGTTGACCCCGGGCCAGGGAATCATGGCGCACCGGGAGGCCGGTGGCGTGCTGCACACCTACGCCCAGCTGAACCGGCCGGCCGAGTGGATCGCGGGCATCGACTTCACCGACGCGGCCGCCGCCACCGAACGGGTCGCGGCCGAGTTCGCGGGGTGGGCGCCGGAACTCACCGCCCTGATCACCGACGGCGACACCCCGCCGGTCGCCCGGGCTCTGCACACGCTCCCGGACGGGCACCGCTGGGAGCGCGTGCCCGGGGTGACGCTCCTGGGCGACGCCGCACACCTGATGCCGCCGTCGGGCGAGGGCGCCAACCTGGCCATGCTCGACGGCGCCGAACTGGCCCAGGCGATCGCCGCCCACCCCGGCGACCTCGAAACGGCCCTGACCGCGTACGAGGAAGCGATGTTCCCCCGCAGCGAAGCGGCCTATGTGGACGCGCACGAGACCCTCGACATGCTCCTCGGCGACCGCGCGCCCGACAGCCTGGCCGACCTCTTCCAGGCCGGCTAGGAGATTTCCGGCGGTCGCGGACGGTGGTCATCGCTGCTCCCCCGCCGCGCGGTCGATGGCCTCGGTGAGCCGGGCCCGTTCCTTGGCGATCCAGCGGCCGTCCGAGTAGTTGTCCAGGAAGGCCTCGGCGAACTCCACCGGATCGTCGCCGATCAGCGAACGGATCGGGGTGCCGGCCGCCGCGGCCTGCTCGAAGAGATCAGCCAGATCCTCGAGCATCCGCACCAGGATGTCGCCCCTGGTGATCGCCCCGAAGTACATGAGGTAGCGCTCCACCGCCTCGATCGCGGTGCGGTAGTTCCCCGGAAGCTGCCGTACCCGGGCCTTGTACTGCCAATAGGCCTTCTTCTCCTCGATCGGGCCGGTGACCTTCTCGATCCATCCTGCGGCCATGACTAGCTTTCCCCTCTGCGGAGCTGTTCGAGCCGTTCCGAGAGGAAGCTCCACGTCCTCCAGAACTCTTCGAGGTATTCCCGGCCCTGCGCGTTGAGCGAATAGACCTTGCGCGGCGGGCCTTTCTCGGACGGCACCTTCTCCACGTCGACCAGGCCGCGCTGCTCGACCCGCACGAGGAGCGCGTAGACCGTGCCCTCGGCGATGTCGGTGAAGCCCTGATCCCGCAACCAGGCGGTGATCTCGTAGCCGTAGGCGGGACGGCCCAGCAGGATCGCGAGAACGATGCCCTCCAGCGTTCCCTTGAGCATCTCCGTCGCCTGCTTGCCCATGGACCCGCCTCTCACTACTAAGCAACAATGAGTACCGGTACATAGTAACGCTGAATAGCTTGTCCGCAAGGGCTGCCGTCAACAACCCGTCAACGTTGGGCCGGTCGGCGTAGCCATCGCGTCAACGCCGATGACAAGGGGATCCGGGCGCGCTGTCATTCAGAACGAAAGCACTGCACCCCTCGTCTAGGAGTCCTCCCGTGGCTGATCTCGTGTTCGTCGTGATCACGGTGGCGCTGTTCGCAGCGCTCGCCGTGCTGATCCGGGCGGTCGAACGCTGGTGAGCGCCGTCAACGTCATCGGCCTGATCGTGGCCGTCCTGCTGGCCGCCTTTCTGGTGGCGGCCCTGCTCTTCCCGGAGAAGTTCTGATGGCCGGCTGGCTCTTCGTCCTCACGCTGGTGATCGCGCTCGTCGCGGTCTACCGGCCCTTCGGCGACTACATGTTCCGGGTCGTCACCGGCACGCGCAGCACCGTCGTCGAGCGCGGCGTCTACCGCGTCGTCGGCGTCGACCCCAAGGCCGAGCAGACCTGGGGCGTGTACGCCCGCAGCGTGCTCGCCTTCTCCGCGGTCTCCATCCTCTTCCTGTACGCCTTCCTGCGCCTGCAGGACAAGCTGTGGCTCTCCCTCGGCGTCGAGCGGCCCGAAGGTCACCTGGCCTGGAACACCGCGGTCAGCTTCGTCTCCAACACGAACTGGCAGGCGTACGCGGGTGAATCGGCCATGGGTCATCTCGTGCAGATGGCCGGCCTCGCCGTGCAGAACTTCGTCTCCGCGGCCGTCGGCATCGCCGTCGCGGTCGCCCTGATCCGCGGTTTCGCGGCCCGCAGCAACGGGCAGCTCGGCAACTTCTGGGTCGACCTGACCCGGATCACGCTGCGGGTGCTGCTGCCCGTCTGCGTGCTCGCCACCATCGTCTTCATGGTCGCCGGCATGGTGCAGAACCTTTCCGGCGGCACCGACGTCACGACCCTGACCGGCGCGGCCCAGCACATCACCGGCGGCCCGGTCGCCTCGCAGGAGGCCATCAAGGAGCTGGGCACGAACGGGGGCGGCTTCTACAACGTCAACTCGGCCCACCCGTTCGAGACCCCCACCACCTGGACCAACTGGCTACAGATCTTCCTGATCCTGCTGATCCCGTTCAGCATGCCGCGGGTGTTCGGCCGGATGGCCGGTCAGAACCGGCAGGGGTACGCCATCGTCGCGGTCATGGCCGTGCTGGCCATCGCCTCGACCGCGCTGACCGTCGGATTCGAGATGCACGGCGGTGGCACGGTGCCGCAGGCGGTCGGGGCCGCGATGGAGGGCAAGGAGGTCCGGTTCGGCATCCCCGGCTCGGCCACCTACGCGGCCGCGACGACGCTGACCTCGACGGGTGCGGTCAACTCGTTCCACGACTCGTACACCCCGTTCGGCGGAATGATGCCGATGGTCAACATGATGCTCGGCGAGGTCGCCCCGGGTGGCACCGGCTCCGGTCTCTACGGCCTGCTCGTCCTGGCGGTGATCACCGTCTTCGTGGCCGGCCTGATGGTCGGGCGGACACCGGAATACCTGGGCAAGAAGATCGGCGCCCGGGAGATGAAGCTCGCCTCGCTCTACTTCCTCGTCACCCCGGCGATCGTCCTGATCGGCGCGGCGGCCGCCTTCGCCACCGGCAACAACAGCACGGCGCTCAACGTCGGCCCGCACGGCCTCTCCGAGGTTCTGTACGCCTTCACCAGCGCCGGCAACAACAACGGCTCGGCCTTCGGCGGCATCACGGTCAACACGCCGTGGTGGGACACCGCGCTCGGCCTGGCCATGCTGCTCGGCCGCTTCCTGCCGATGGTGCTGGTGCTGGCCCTGGCCGGTTCGCTGGCCCGGCAGAAGGTCACCCCGGAGTCCGAGGGCACCCTGCCCACCCACCAACCCCTGTTCGTCGGTCTGGTCGTCGGCGTCACCGTCGTGCTGGTCGCGCTGACCTTCCTGCCCGCTCTCGCTCTCGGACCCCTCGCGGAGGGCCTGTCATGACTCTGTTAGCCGAAACCCCGCCTGCGGCGGAGACCAAGGCCACCTCCGCCGCCGTACGCGGTGGGCTGCTCGACCCGAAGCAGCTGTGGCAGTCGTTGCCGGCCGCGGCCCGCAAGCTCGACCCGCGCCTGATGTGGCGCAACCCGGTGATGTTCATCGTCGAGATCGGCGCCGTCTTCACCACCATCCTGTCGATCGCCGACCCGAGCGTGTTCGCCTGGATCATCACCGTCTGGCTGTGGCTCACGGTCGTCTTCGCCAACCTGGCCGAGGCCGTTGCCGAGGGCCGGGGCAAGGCCCAGGCGGCCGCCCTCCGGGCGTCCAAACAGGACATGATCGCGTTCTTGAAGGACGGCCGGGAGATCCCGGCCACCCAGCTCAAGCTGGGCGACGTGGTCGTGGTGGTGGCCGGCCAGACCATCCCCGGCGACGGCGACGTCATCGAGGGCATCGCCAGCGTCGACGAGTCGGCCATCACCGGCGAGTCGGCGCCGGTGATCCGGGAGTCGGGCGGCGACCGCTCGGCCGTCACCGGCGGCACCAAGGTGCTCTCCGACCGGATCGTCGTCTTGATCACCCAGAAGCCGGGCGAGAGCTTCGTCGACCGCATGATCGCGCTGGTCGAGGGGGCCAACCGGCAGAAGACCCCGAACGAGATCGCGCTGAACATCCTGCTGGCGGCGCTCACCATCATCTTCCTGCTGTCCGTCGTGACCCTGCAGCCGCTGGCCATCTTCTCCAAGGCGTTCAACGCGGCGGCGCCCGACACCGTGGCTCTGGACGGCAACGGCGTCACCGGGATCGTGCTCGTGTCCCTGATCGTCTGTCTCATCCCGACCACGATCGGGGCGCTGCTCTCGGCCATCGGCATCGCCGGCATGGACCGGCTCGTGCAACGCAACGTGCTGGCGATGTCGGGCCGCGCGGTCGAGGCGGCCGGCGACGTCAACACCCTGCTGCTCGACAAGACCGGCACGATCACCCTGGGCAACCGGCAGGCCGCCGAGTTCGTCCCGGTCGACGGGGTCACCGCGGCCGCCCTGGCCGACGCGGCCCAACTGTCCAGCCTGGCCGACGAGACACCCGAGGGGCGCTCGGTGGTCGTCCTGGCCAAGAACGCTTTCGGTCTGCGCGAACGGGAGCCGGGCCTGATGCCGGACGCCACCTTCGTGCCGTTCACCGCGCAGACCCGGATGAGCGGGGTCGATCTCGGTGAACGCCAGATCCGCAAGGGCGCTGCGTCGGCGGTCCTGACATGGGTGGGCCGGCCGTCGCCCGAGGCGGCCGCGATCGCCGACCGGATCAGCTCGCAGGGCGGCACACCGCTCCTCGTCGCCGAGAACGGCCGGGTCCTCGGCGTCATCCACCTCAAGGACGTGGTCAAGCCCGGCATGCGCGAACGGTTCGCCGAGATGCGCGCGATGGGCATCCGCACCGTGATGATCACCGGCGACAACCCGCGGACGGCGAAGGCGATCGCCGACGAGGCCGGGGTCGACGACTTCCTGGCCGAGGCCACGCCCGAGGACAAGCTGGCCTACATCAGGAAGGAGCAGGAGGGCGGCCGGCTGGTCGCGATGACCGGCGACGGCACCAACGACGCGCCGGCCCTGGCCCAGGCCGACGTCGGCGTGTCCATGAACACCGGCACGTCGGCCGCCAAGGAGGCCGGCAACATGGTCGACCTCGACTCCGACCCGACCAAGCTGATCGAGATCGTCGAGATCGGCAAGCAGTTGCTGATCACCCGGGGCGCGCTGACCACCTTCTCGATCACCAACGACATCGCCAAGTACTTCGCGATCATCCCGGCCATGTTCGCGGCGGTCTACCCGGGCCTCGACACGCTGAACGTGATGCGGCTGCACTCGCCGGGCTCGGCGATCCTGTCCGCCGTCATCTTCAACGCGCTGGTCATCATCGCGCTCATCCCGCTCGCGCTGCGCGGCGTGCGCTACCGCCCGTCGAGCGCCTCGGCCCTGCTGCGGCGCAACCTCTGGATCTACGGCCTCGGCGGCATCATCGTGCCGTTCGCCGGCATCAAACTCATCGACCTCCTCATCCAGTTCATCCCCGGGATCTGAAAATGCGACTCCCTGTCTGGCTCAGTCAACATCTCGCGGCGTTCCGTGCGCTGCTCGTCCTCACCGTCCTTCTCGGACTCGCCTATCCTCTCGCCTTCGTCGCCCTGGGCCGGGTCCCCGGTCTCGACGGCCGGGCGAACGGCTCGCTGATCACCGTCGGCGACACCACGGTCGGCAGCAGCCTCATCGGTCAGGCCTACACCGACGCCGACGGCAACCCCGTCCCGCGCTACTTCCAGAGCCGCCCCTCCGCGGCCGGCGACGGCTACGACCCGACGGCGACGTCCGCCACCAACCTCGGCCCCGAGAGCGTCGTCGACACCCTGTCCGACAACCCCGACGACGCCTCGCAGAGCCTGCTGACCCAGGTCTGCGCGCGCAGCCTGGCCGTCGGCAAGCTCGAGGGCGTCGACGGCAGCCGGCCCTACTGCACGGCCGACGGCGTGGGCGCGGTCCTCGCCGTCTTCTACCGCGACGGCCTCACCGGCCCGGTCACCCGGGTCGTATCGGTCAACCAGACCGGCACCCCGTTCGCGCCGACCTACGCGGGCGTCACGGTCGAATCCGCCCAGAACGGCGAGGACTACCAGGCGCTCGGCGGCGTGATCATCCCGATCCGCGGCGACGCGCCGGCCCTGCCGGTCGTGCCGGCCGATGCCGTCACGGCCAGTGGCAGCGGCCTCGACCCGGGCATCAGCATGGCCTACGCCGACCTGCAGGCACCCCGGATCGCCCGCGAGCGTGGACTCACCGAGGACCAGGTGCACAAGCTCATCAAGGAGCACACCGACGGACGGGCGCTCGGCTTCCTCGGCGAGCCGGCCGTCAACGTCCTCGTACTCAACCTCGCCCTCGACGGCCGGTAAAGGCTGTGGTGGGTTGAGCGTTACCGCTCACGCACGTCGCCGGGGTGGGTTTCGCGTTCTGGACGCGTCAGCGGCCAGCGAAGCCCGCCCCGGCCCCCGCGGGAGCGACGGCCCGCACCACCCATCCAGCCGGGACATCCGGGTCGTGAAGTTGGTCTTGGAGAGCGGAACAGATGGCACGCGGAGAGCTACGCATCTTTCTCGGCGCCGCGCCCGGCGTCGGCAAGACCTACACGATGCTCGAGGAGGCCCATCGGCGGGCCGAGCGGGGCACCGATGTCGTGGTCGCTCTGGTCGAGACCCACGGGCGCAAGCACACCCAGGCCATGATCGCCGACCTCGAGGTGGTGCCGCGGCTCAGCGTGGAGTATCGCGGCGCTGAGTTCACCGAGATGGACCTGGATGCTGTCCTCGCGCGCCGGCCCGAGCTTGCCGTGGTCGACGAGTTCGCGCACACCAACGTCCCGGTCTCCCGGCACGCCAAGCGCTGGCAGGACGTCGGTGTGCTGCTCGACGCCGGGATCGACGTGCTGACCACCGTCAACGTGCAGCACCTGGAATCGTTGAACGACGTGGTCGCCCAGATCACCGGGGTCGAGCAGCGGGAGACGGTGCCCGACGCGGTGGTGCGGGCGGCCGAGCAGGTCGAGCTGGTCGACATGACCCCGGAGGCGCTGCGCCGGCGGATGGCGCACGGCAACATCTATCAACCGGAGAAGATCGACGCGGCGCTGGGCAACTATTTCCGTACGGGGAATCTGACCGCGCTGCGGGAGCTGGCCCTGCTCTGGCTGGCCGACAAGGTGGAGGAGCAGCTCGGCCGATACCGGGCCGAGCACCGGATCAGCGCCACCTGGGAGACCCGCGAACGGGTCGTCGTGGCGCTCACCGGCGGCCGTGAGGGCGACACCCTGATCCGCCGGGCGGCCCGGATCGCGGCCCGGGACAAGGGCGCCGACCTGATGGCCGTGCACGTCACCCGCAACGACGGTCTGGCCGGGGCCGACCCGGCGGTGCTGGCCCGCCAGCGCGTGCTGGTGGAAAGCCTGGGCGGCACCTACCACCAGGTGGTCGGGGCCGACGTGCCGCGCGCGCTGCTCGACTTCGCGGGGGCGGTCAACGCCACCCAGATCGTGCTCGGCGCCTCCAGCCGGGGCAAGCTCGCCCAGCTGTTCTCGGCCGGGGTCGGTGTCACCACCACCGCCCTGTCCGGCTCGATCGACGTGCATCTGGTGACTCACGAACGCGCGGCGCAGGGCCTCCGGAGGCGGCGGCTGCCCGCGGCGTTGTCCCGGCGACGCCGTACGGCCGGGCTGCTGACCGCCCTGCTCGGGCTGCCCGCCCTGACCGCGCTGCTCGAGGTCGGCCCGTCGCTGTCGCTGACCAACGACATCCTGCTCTTCCTGGTCGCCGTCATCGGGGTCGCGCTGATCGGCGGTCTGTGGCCCGCGCTGCTGGCCGCGGTGGCCGGATCGCTGCTGCTCAACTGGTTCTTCACGCCGCCGGTCGGCCGGTTCACCATCGCCGCGGTCGACAACCTGCTCGCGCTGGCGATCTTCGTGGTGGTGGCCCTCGCGGTGAGCTGGGTGGTCGACACCGCGGCCCGCAAGACCCGCCAGGCCACTGCCGCCGCGGCCGATGCCCAGACCTTGGCCACCGTCGCGGGCAGCGTGCTCCGGGGCGAACGTCCGCTGATCGCCCTGCTCGAGCGGCTGCGCGAGACGTTCACGCTCGACTCGGTGACCCTGCTCGACCACGGCGCGGTCGCCGCGCACGTGGGTGAGGCCTGCACCGTGGCCCGCGATGCCGACGTGGAGGTCAAGGTCGACGACACCACGACCATGCTGCTGTGCGGGCACCCGCTGGAGGCGTCCGACCGGCGCATCGTCGAGGCGTTCGCGGCGCAGGCCACCGTGGCGCTGCGCCAGGAGCGGCTCGCCGCCGAGGCCGCAGCGGCCCGACCGCTGGCCGAGGCCGACCGGATGCGCACCGCCCTGCTGGCCGCGGTCAGCCACGACCTGCGGACGCCGCTCGCCGCGGCCAAGGCCGCGGTGGCCAGCCTGCGCAGCGAGGAGGTGGAGTTCGGCCAGGAGGACCGCGAGGAGTTGCTGGCCACGGCCGACGAATCCCTCGACCGGCTCGTCCGGCTGGTCACCAACCTGCTCGACATGAGCCGGCTGCAGGCGGGCGCGCTCGGCGTCCACGCCGTCGACCTCGGAGCCGAGGACGCGGTGCCCCGCGCGCTCGACGAGCTCGGACCGGACGGCCACGAGGTCGCGGTGCACATCCCGGACGACCTGCCGCCGGTGCACGCCGACCCAGGCCTGCTGGAGCAGATCCTGATCAACCTGGTCGCCAACGCCCTGCGCCACAGCCCGGCCGGCCGGGCGCCGGCGGTCACCGCCAGCACCCACGGCGGGACGATCGAGCTGCGCGTCATCGATCACGGGCCCGGCATCCCGGAGGACCGCTGGGACGACGTGTTCCTGCCCTTCCAGCGGCTGGGCGACCACGACAACCACACCGGCGTCGGCCTCGGGCTGGCCCTGTCGCGCGGGCTGACCGAGGCGATGGGCGGCACCCTCGTGCCCGAGCACACTCCGGGCGGCGGCCTCACCATGATCCTCACCCTGCCGGCCGGGGCGGCCTGATTTTGACGCCGTACTAACGCCGCGGGCCCGGTGATCGCCGGTCCGCGGTGCCAGACTCTTCCCCGACGGCGCGCGGCCCCACCCCCGGGTCTGATGTGCGAACCGATGCGTGGGAGGGCCGATGGCCGTTACCGAGAGCACTGCCGCGCCCGAACGGGTGCGGGACTGGCTCCTCAAAGGACTCACCGGCCGCTCGCAGCAGCACCAGGGCCCGCACGCCCGCCCCAGGAGGAGAAGCTGGAAGGGCAAGCTCTTCGTCCTGGTCCTGCTCGGTTTCGCCGCGACCGACTTCATCATCACGATGACCCTGTCGGCGGCCGACGCCACCGCGCACATCGACGAGAACCCGTTCTGGCCGGAATCGCTGCGCGGGCACGTCGTACCGGTGACGCTGGTGCTCGTCGCCCTGCTCGGCGCGGTCTTCCTCAAGGGCTTCACCGAGGCGATCGGGATCGCGGTCGGCCTGGTCGGTGTCTATCTCGCCCTCAACGTGGTGGTGATCGGCGACGGGCTGTGGCAGGTGGTCACCCATCCGCAGGCGGTCGGCGACTGGACGACGGCCCTGACCACCTCGCACGGCAATCCGCTGATGATGGTGGCCATCGCACTGCTCGTCTTCCCGAAACTGGCGCTCGGCCTGTCCGGGTTCGAGACGTGGACGCCCAGGGCGGCGCCTACGCCACCGGCGTGCTGGTGCTGATCACCTCGGCCGCCACCGCGGTGACGCTGTCGGCCCGGCGCCGGCGCCAGCACGGCCGGACGATCGCCTTCGGCGTCATCGCGCTGGTCTTCGTCTACACCACGGTGGCCAACGTCGTCGAACGGCCGGACGGCGTGAAGATCGCCGCCTGTTTCATCGCCGCGATCCTGGTCGTCTCGCTCCTCTCCCGGCTCTACCGCGCGTTCGAGCTGCGGGTCACCCGGATCGACGCCGACGAGGTGGCGCAGGGCTTCCTGCGCGAGGGCGGCCGCCGCCAGATCCGGCTGGTCGCCAACGAGCCCGACCGCCGCGACGCCGCCGAGTACAGCCAGAAGATCGCCCAGATTCTCGCCGACAACGACATGGCCGACCTGCACGTACGCGGTGAGGTCCTGCACCACCGTTACCGGGTGCTCTCGCTGGAGAGCTCGTCGGTGCCCAGTGCGATCGCCGCGCTGCTGCTCTGGATCCGCGACACCACCCCCCGCCGCCCGCACAGGCCGAGCCCCAGCGCACCCGCCGCCCCCACGTCCACGTCGGCTGAGGCCCATAGGACGGTTGACGATATATCTTCGGCGTCGTACTGTCGTCGCCGTGCAAGAACCTACCTTCTTGATCCTGACCGCACTGGCGGCGCAACCGCTGCATGGGTACGGGATCGTCCAGGCTGTGGCCGAGCTCTCCGACGGGGAGGTCGCCCTGCGGCCGGGCACCCTGTACGGCGCGCTCGACCGGCTCGACCAGCAGGGCCTGATCGCCCTTGACCGCGAGGAGGCCGTCGACGGGCGGCTGCGCCGCTACTACCGGCTCAGCGACGGGGGCACGGCCGCCCTCACCGAGCAGGTCGAGCGCCTGCGCCGCCGGGCCGACGTCGCCGACCGGCAGCTCGGCCGGCGGCCGGGCCTGGCCGGCGGGGCCGCGTTCGGCTCCGCTTTCGCGGGAGGGGCAGCGTGAGGGCGCTACTGGTGGCCTATCCGGCCCGGCTGCGGCGCAAGCACCGCCTCCGGGCGGCCCGCCGGGTGCGCCGCAGCGCGCTGCTCACCGCGGCCGGGCTGGTCCTGGTGATTCCCTCGGCTGTCGGCTTCCTGGCCTCGCTGGTGCGCTATCTGACCGTGGCCGACCCACTCGGCACCGGGGAGCTGGTGCACGCCCGGGGCTTCGCCTTCGGGCCGACGATCGACCTGATGCGCGCGTACGACATGGGCGAGGGCTGGTTCCTCACCCCGAGCGACTTCCAGCAGCTCCCCCTCTACGGCTTCGCCCTGATCGCCACGGCCGCGATCCTGGCCCGCCCGCGCCGGGAGAACGAAGCTGTGGCGTGATCGACGCGGCCCTGACGGCGCCGGGGCCGCTCCAGCCGAGTGCGGGCTTCGGCGGCGATGAGTCGGCCGGTCAGCCGCGCTGGCGGGCGGCCAGCTCGGCCGGGATGTCGGTGCCGGCCGCACCCAGGACGGCCTCCTCCTCGGCCTCCAGGGTGGAGACCGCGGGGCGGCCGTGGCGGGGCAGGCCGAAGGCGACCGCGGCCGCGGCGGCCAGGGCCAGGGCGGCGCCGGTCACGAAGATGACCAGGAACTGGGACTCGTGCGGCACCGGGGCGCCGGGGACGAGGTTGCGGGTCAGCATGGTGACCACGAACGCGGTGCCGAGCGACATGCCGACCGTACGGGCGATCGAGTTCATGCTGTTGGCGATGCCGGTCTCGGCCGGGGGCACGTTCTCGACGAGCAGGGCGGGCAGGGCCGCGTAGCCGAGGGTGACCCCGGTGTTGACCGCGAACGCCCCGACGATGACCTGCCAGGTCGCGCCGTGCAGGACGGCCAGCATCGCGAAGCCGGCCCCGGAGACCAGGGCGGCGACGACCAGCGTGGCCTTGGCGCCGAAACGGGACACCAGGCGGCCGCCGAGCGGGGCCGTGATGACGCCGCCCACGTTGCCGGGGAGCAGGTAGACCATGCTCGCGGCCAGCACGGTCGAGGCGAAGCCGTAGCCGGCCACCGAGGGCGGGGTCTGCACCAGGCTGGAGACGGACAGGAAGACCGCGAACATCGAGAAGCCGAGGCAGAGCCCGGCCAGGTTGGCCACCACGATCGGGCGGTCGGTCAGCAGGCGGATGCTGACCAGCGGCTGGCTGATCCGGCGCTCGGCCAGCACGAAGACGGTCAGCACCACGACCGCGGCCACGAGCAGGCCGATCACCCGGGCCGAACCCCAGCCCCAGTTGTTGCCCTCCTCGAGCGGCAGCAGGAGCAGCACCAGGCCGAGGCCGAGCAGGCCGGCGCCGATCAGATCGAGCCGGCCGGAGGCGGCGGCGGGGCGGCGCGGGAGGCCGGCCACCCCGGCCAGGCCGATCACGCTGAGCGCGGTGGCCAGCCAGAACAGCCGGCGGTAGTCGCCGCCGTCGCGCATCAGCAGGCCGGTGACGGTGAGGCCCAGGCCCGCGCCGACCGCGAGCATGCCGCTGACCAGGGCCATCGCGCCGGTCAGGCGCTGCGGCGGCAGCTCCTCGCGGAGCACGCCGATGGCCAGCGGGAACAGGCCGAAGCTGGCCGCCTGGGCCACCCGGGCCAGGATCAGGAGCGGCAGGTCGGCCGTGGTGGCGGCGAGCACCGAGCCGGCCAGCACGACGATCAGGATGCCGATCATCACCGGGCGCCGCCCGTAGAGGTCACCGAGGCGGCCGAGCACGGGGGTGAGCACCGCGGCTGCCAGCAGGTTGGCGGTCACCACCCAGCTCACCGAGGTGGCCGACGCCCCCAGATCGGCCCGGATGTTGGCGATCACCGGCACGACCAGGGTCTGGAGGGCGGAGACGAGGAGCACGACGTAGCAGGCGACCGGCAGCACGAGCCGGTTCTGCGAGGTTGACGGCATGCACCGAACCTAGACGCGGGTCCGAGAACTCTCAACACCGTGTCGAAAATAAAAGATGTGACGTCGACTCCATCTGACGAGGCGGTACGATCGGCGCGTGCCTGCCATCGGAAGCCGTCGCGGACCCACCAAGGGCGATCAGCGTGAGCGCGCCCTGCTCGACGCCGCGAGGCTCGTCTTCCGGGAAAAGTCGATCAGCCAGGTGACCATCGACGAGCTGGCCGGGGCGGCCGGCATCGCGCGCTCGGGCTTCTACTTCTACTTCGAGTCCAAGCAGGCCCTGCTGGCCGCGCTGGTCGACCAGGTGATCGGTGAGAACGATCAGGAGATGGCCGAGTGGCTGGCCGCCGACGGGCTCGACCGGCCCGCGCTGCGGCTCGGCCTGGCCCGGGCCCTGGCCCGGTGGAAGGTCGACGGCCACTGGCTGCGCGAGGCGTTCATCAGCCCCGATCCCGGTCCCGAGGTGCTGCACGTCCGTCAGCGGCTGGTCGCCGACGGCTGCTCGGCGTTCAGCCGGCGCATCGAGCGCGACCTGCGGGCCGGGCTGACCGTCAGCGGCGACCCCCAGCTGCTGGCCACGATGGTGATCAACCTGCGCAGCGTGACCTTCGCCGACGCGTTCGCCGACCCCCGGGCCCACCCCGACGACGTCCTGCTCGACACGCTGACCGACGCGATCCTGCGCCTGGTCTACGGCGTGACGCCTACCCCAGCGCCCGCAGGCCGGCCGCCAGCAGCGCCGGCACCGCCCTCTCGGCCTGGGCCGACGTCGGGTCGGCCGCGGCGCCCTGTCGCGCGCGATAGCTGATCCCCTGCGCGATGACGGCCAGCTTGAAGTTGGCCAGGGCCAGATAGAAGGGCCAATTACCCAGGTCCACCCCCCGGCGGCGGGCGTACGCCTCGGCGATCGCGTCCGCGCCGGGCAGGCGGTCGCTGGCCCAGGCCGCGTCCAGGCCGAGGATGGGGTCGAGCTCCGGCTGCCGGTAGACGCACATGAGGGCGATGTCGGTCAGCACGTCGCCGACCGTGGCCAGCTCCCAGTCGACCACGGCCAGCACCTTGCTGATGTCGGCGCTGTCGAGCAGGGTGTTGTCGATCCGGAAGTCGCCGTGCACCACGCCGATCTGCGCCGAGTGCCCGGGCAGCGCCGTGACCAGCCGGGAGTGCAGGCTCGTGGCGTCGGCCAGATCCTGGTTCTTGACCTCGTTCCACTGCCGCCACCACAGGCGCACCTGGCGTTCCAGGAAGCCGTCGGGCCGGCCGAGACCGCCCAGCCCGACCTCGCCGACGTCGAGCGAGTGCAGGTCGGCCAGCACCCGCACCAGCTCGCTGACGCACGACTCGAGCTCGCGATCGGTGTAGGTGTCGAGCTGGGCCCGGGTGCGCACGACCACGCCGGTGATGAAGGCCGAGACCGCGAACGGGGCCCCGATGAAGGCCGGGTCCTCGCAGAGCGCGATCGCGGGCGGCACCGGGACGGCGCTGTACTGCAGGGCCTGGGTGACCCGCCACTCCCGGGCCACGTCATGGGCGGACGGGGTGAGCCCGGAGACCGGCGGGCGGCGGACTATCCAGCGGTGGGTGCCGTCGGTGACCGCGTACGTCAGGTTGGAGCGCCCGCCGCTGACCAGCTCACTGGTCAGCGGGCCGGCCACCGGGATCTGCCGGCGGTCGAGGAAGGCCCGGACGCCGGAGAGATCGAGGGCCGGCGGGATCATCACGGCCTGGTCTCGTCGCTGATGCCGACGATCGAGCGCGCGATCGTGAGGTAGCGGTCGAGCAGGGCGTCGACCGGGAGCGTGCCGTCCGGCCGGTACCACGACGCGACGCCGACACAGAGCGAGGCGATGGCCCGGCTGGCGTCCTTCGGGTACGGGGTGGCGAACTTCCCGTCCCGGACGCCGTCCAGGATCACCCGGTCGAGCATGCGCTGCTGTTCGTCGCGTTTCGCCACGTAGCGTTCGCGGTTGCCCGGCTCGAGGCTGCGCAGCTCGGCCGTCGACACGGTGGCCCCGATCCGCCGGTGCATGTGGAAGCGCAGCAGCGACTCGACCAGCGCGTCGAACTGCGAGCGGGGATCCTCGGGCGTGCCGGCCAGCGCCTGCTTGCTGCGGGTCAGCAACTCGTCGATGATCACGTTCATCAGGTCGAAGAGGATGTCCTGTTTGGACGCGTAGTAGTGGTAGACGCCGGGGACGGACAGGCCGGACCGTCGCGCCAGGTCGCGGGTGGTGGTGCCGTGGTAGCCGTGTTCGAAGAAGGCCTGGAGGGCGGCGTCGAGGATGCGGGAGAAGTCGAGCTCCCGGTAGTCGCGCCAGTCGGAGGATTCGCTCATGGCCTCTCTCGTCGTGGATCCCGGGCGGCTCACCGCTTGCGCCGCCCCGCGTGCGCCGCGGCGATCAGGGTGTCGAGCGCGGCGGCGTCGTCGACGGCTCCGCGGTCGATCACCCGATCGGGGTCGGCGCCCTGCAGTATGCGTTTGACGGGGACCTCGAGCCGTTTGCCCGTCCTGGTGTGCGGCAAACTCGGCACGACGATCACCTCGTCCGGCACGTGCCGGGGCGACGCGCGCTCGGCGATCACCCGCCGGATCGTGGCGGCCAGGCCGTCGGCCGCCTGATCCTCGTGCGGGACGACGAAGAGCGGCAGCCAGTAGCCGCCGTCCGGTTCCTCGACGCCGACCACGAGGGCCTCGGCCACCAGATCGCTGACGGCCGCGTAGATCTCGGCCGACCCCAGCCGTACGCCGTGCCGGTTGATGGTCGCGTCGGAGCGCCCGAGGATGACGACGGTGCCGCGCTCCGTCATCTCGGTCAGGTCCCCGTGCCGCCACACACCGGGGAACATATCGAAGTACGTCTCGCGCAGCTTCCGCCCGTCCGGGTCGTCCCAGAAGGACAGCGGCATCGACGGCATCGGCTCGGTGATCACCATCTCGCCCGGCGTCCCGGCCGGCACCGGGCGGCCGTCGGCGTCCCACACCTCGACCGCCGCGCCGAGGGCGGGCGCGCTGATCTCCCCGTCGTACACCGGGGTGGTGGGCGCACTGGCCACGAAGATGCCGACGATGTCGGTCCCGCCGCTCATCGAGCCCAGCTGGACGCTTTCGCTGACGTTCTCGCGGAACCACGCGTTGGCGCCGGCCGGCAGCACCGACCCGGTCACGCCGACCAGCCGCAGCGACGGGACGTCCGGCTTGAGTCCGGCCCGTTGCGAGGCCTCGAGATAGCCGGGGCTGGTGCCGAAGACGGTCACGCCGAGGTCGGCCACGATCTGCCACAGCGCCGCCGGGCCGGGCGAGGTCGGCTTCCCGTCGTAGAGGACGATCGTCGCCCCGAGCAGAAGCCCGCAGACCTGGGCGTTCCACATCATCCAGTTGGGCGTGGTGTACCAGAAGAACGTGTCCCCGGCGCGCAGGTCCATGTGCAGGCCGGGCGAGACCAGCTGCTCCAGCAGCACTCCCCCGTGGCCGTGCACGATGCCCTTGGGCCGGCCGGTGGTGCCCGAGGTGAAGAGGACCCAGAGCGGATGGTCGTACGCGACGGGGACCGGACCGGGCACGGGATCGGCGTCCAGGGGCCAGCCGGCCTCGGGGTCGGCCAGCCCCGCGGTCTCGACGATGACCGTGTGCTCCAGGCCGGGCAGCAGGTCGCGCAGCTGCCGGACGTCGTTCCGGCGGTCGTGCACCTTCCCGCCGAAGCGGTAGCCCGTGCCGGCGATCAGGACCCGCGGCCGCAGCTGGGCCATCCGCTCGGCGGCCGAGGGCGCCGCGTAGTCGAGCCCGGTCTGCGTCCACACCCCGCCGATCAGTGCCGTGGCCACGAACGCGACCACCCCCTCGACACAATTCGGCAGGTACGCGGCCACCCGATCGCCCGGCCCGACCCCGAGCGCCCGCAGCCGGCCGGCCACCGCGTGAGCCTGGGTCCGCAGCTCGGCGTACGTGATCGATTCCCGGGTGCCATCCTCGCCGGCCAGGATCACCGCGTCCTGATCGTCGCGGCCGGCCCGCAGCAGGTGCGCGCCGAAGTTGAGCGTGCCGCCCGGAAACCACACCGCGCCCGGCATCCGCCGTTCCGCGAGCGCGCTGTGCGGCCAGGTGTCCCAGTCGACCTCGAAGAAGTCGGCCACCGCGGCCCAGAAGTCGCCGGGTGCGCCCACCGACCAGGCGTGCAGCGCGCGGTAGTCGGTCACATCGTCGAGCTCGGCCCGGCCCTGCGCGACCAGCCACTCGGCGAACCGGACGATCCGGGTCCCGGCGAGGTGCGCCGGGTCCGGGACCCAGCCCGGCTTCACCGTCGCCCCGGCCGGATCGATCCGCGGGTGAGCACCACGTCCACCGCCACGGCCACGATCAGCACGGAACCGGTCGCGAAGTACTGCACCTCGGTGGTCAGCCCGAGCAGCTGGACGCCGTTGCTGATCGAGCCGATGACCAGGGCGCCCAGGATGGCCGACCAGATCGAGCCGCGCCCGCCGAAGAGGCTGGTCCCGCCGACCACGGCGGCCGCGATGGCGTTCAGCATCAGCGGGCCGGCGCCGGAGGTGACCGAGACACCGAGCTGACGGGACGCGTCGACCATGCCCGCGACGGCCGCACACGCCCCGAGGATGAGGAAGGAGTAGAGGACCATCCGCCGGACCGGGACGCCGGCGCGCTGGGCCGCCTCGCGGTCGCCGCCCACGGCGTACAGGTGGATGCCGTACCGGGTCTGGGTCGTGAAATACCACGCGATCAGCAGCATGACCGCGACGATCAGCACCGGCATCGGCAGGCCCCGCTGGCGGGTCAGCGTGAAGACCCCGCCGAAGAGAACCACGGCGACCAGGACGACGGGTACGAGTAGTGCCGTGGGCGAGGTGCGGGTGCCGGTCGACAGACGTTCCCGATGCTGGAAGAAGCGGTATGCCGCGAAGGCCAGCGTCGCCACGGCCGCCAGCAGATAGCTGAGGCCGGCCGGGATCGCCGTATTCGCGATCTTGGCGAACGGGGTGCCGGCCACGCTGACCGTGAACTCGGGCGGCAGCACGACGAGGATCAGCCCCTGCAGGATCACCATGCCGCCCAGGGTCACGATCAGCGACGGCACACCGAACGTGATGACCAGCGCCTCGACCAGGGTGATGGCCATGCCGGCGACGATCGCGGCCGCGATGGCGATGGGCAACGGCCAGCCGCTGTTGACGGCCAGCCCGGCCGCCAGCGCCGCGCACACTCCGGACAGGACGGCCGAGGACAGGTCGATCTCGCCGACCAGCAGGACGAAGACCACGCCCAGGGCCAGGATCGCCGTCGTCGCGATCTGCAGCGTGAGGTTGGTGATGTTCTGGAAGCTGAGGTAGGCCGGGCTCTGGCTGTAGAAGACGGCCCAGATGATCGCCAGCACCACCAGCACCGGGATGCTGCGGTGCCCGCGGGCGGCCATCTCGATGACCCGGCCGGCCGGAGCCGGGCGGGCCGGGGTCGCGACACTCACAGGTTCCCGCCTTCGTCGTAGGTTTCCTCGTGCGCCCCGGTCATCGCGCCGACCAGGTCGGACGGGGTGTAGTCGCCGCGTCGGAACTCGGCCACCTTGGCGCCGAGCCGCAGCACGACCACCCGGTCCGCGACCTGCCGCACGTCCTTCATGTCGTGCGAGATCACGACTACGCCCCGGCCCTGGTCGCGCAGGCGGTGGATCAGATCCAGCACCTCGCTGCGCTGGGAGACGCCGAGGGCGGCGGTCGGCTCGTCGAGGATCACCACGGCCGGGTCGCTGATCAGCGCCCGGCAGATCGCGATGCCCTGACGCTGGCCGCCGGAGAGCGCGACGACCGGGGTGTTCAGCGAGCGCAGCTTGACCGACAACGACTCCAGGATCCGCTGCGCCTGTTCCTCCATGACGTGCCGCCGGATGCGCCGGCCGGACCAGGCCGAGCCGTAGCGCTCCTGGCCCAGGAACAGATTCTGGACGGCGTCCAGGTTGTCGCACAGCGAAAGGTCCTGGAAGACCGTACGGATCCCGGCGTCGGCCGCGGCCCGGGGCGACACCAGGCGGGCGCTCTCGCCGCGGACCCGGATGTCGCCGGTGTCCGGTGACTCCACCCCGGACACGATCTTGACCAGGGTGGACTTGCCGGCGCCGTTGTCGCCGATGAGCGCGACCACCTCGCCCGGGTCGACCGAGAGGTCGACCTCGTGCAGGGCCCGCACGCCGCCGAAGTATTTCGAGATCGCGTTCAGCTCGAGCAAGGCAGTCATGAGTTTCCTCCGCGCGGGCGGACGGCGGTCACCGTCCACCCGCGGCCGATGGGATGGGACTACTTGTTGCGGGTCTTGCAGGTCTCGGTGCCCGCCGCGGGCCCGGTGCAGATCTGGGCCCAGGTGAAGATGCCGAGGTCGACGGCCTTCTGGACGGCGTCGCCGGGGTCCTGGCCGTCCTCGAGGTGGATGAGCGTCGACTCGAGCTTGGCCGTGGGCACCTGCATCGCGCCGTTGTCGATGGTGTCCTTGACCAGGTCGGCCGGCGGCGCCTGACCGGCCACCGCGGCCAGCGCGATCTTGGCCGCCCCCTCCGCCTCGACCGAGAACGCCTTCAGCACGTTGTCCTGCTGATCGCCGGTGAGCATGTACTGCAGACCGGTCAGCTCGGGGTTCTGGCCGCCGTACACGGGCGTCTCGAGGTTCTTGTTCTTGAGCGCGGCGATGATGCCGGCCGTGATGCCGTCGTAGAACCCGAGGAACGCGTTCACGCCGTTCTGCGTCTTGGTCAGGCACTGCTCGGTGGCCTTGGTCGCGTTGTCCGGGGCCCAGTCCTTGATGTAGTCCTCGCAGACCACCTGCAGGTCACCGCTCTGGATCAGCGGGTCGAGCACCTTGTTCTGACCGGTCAGCATCTGGGTCGTGTAGACGTCACCCTTGTTGCCGTACTGGCGGGAGATCTTGACCGGCTTGGCGCCGAGCTTGCCCCCGGCCACCTGCTCAGCGAAGTACGTGGCCTGCTGCTCGCCGACCTTCTCCGGATCGAAGATCACCTGGGCGTACAGGGTCCCCTTGACCGGCGGGTTCTCGTAGCCGATGACCGGGACCTTGGCCTGCTCGGCCGCCTGCAGCAGACCGGCGCTCGTGTTCGGGTCGGCCGCGACCACCACCAACGCCTTGGCGCCGGCCGCGATGGCCGCGTTGGCCTGCGCGAGCTGCTGGTTGGAGTCGCCACCGGCGTTGACGAACTTGACCTCGACGCTCGGGTCGAGCGCCTTGATCGCCTTCTCGAAGGCCGGGCCGTCCTGCTGGATGTAACGGGTGGGGGTGGTGTTGGGGGCCATGAAGTAGACGAGCTTCGAGCCGGAACCGGCGGAACCGGAGTCCGAGTCGCCGCCGCTGCCGCAGGCCGAGACGAGGAGGATGCTGGACAGGGCGATGGCGCCGAACTGACGACGTTTCACGGGCTGACTCCTGCTGGCTGGCAAGGGGCATGGGGTATCGCGCCCGGTCCCCCGCGAGGGCGACCGGGCGGCGCGCTGGTGGCGATTACTCCGGCTGGATCCCCGCGTGCTTCGCGGTGATCTGGAGTGCGAGGTGCTTGGAGTAGATGCGGACCCAGGCGAGCGGTCCCCCCATGTACCAGAACGCCGGGTGACCGGTGCGCCGGTAGAGCCCGCCGATTTCGCCGTCCTCGCCGATGCCGAGGACGAGCGGGAGCCGGTCGGCGACACCGTCACCGAAGAGCCGGCGAGCCGTCTCGCGCATGTTGCGATAACCGGTCGCGAGGACGACGAGGTCGGCCGGCAGGGTGCGGCCGTCCTCCAGACGGATGCCGTCGGGGGTGAACTCGGCCAGCCCGGAACCCTGGGCGAGCTTGATCTTCCCATCAGCGATGAGCCCCGAGGCGCCCACGTCGATGTAGTAGCCGCCGCCGTAGGCCAGGGCGTAGCCCATCAGCCCGGTGCCGTCCGGCCCGTCGTTGCGCTTGAAGCCGACCGCGTCCAGCGCGGCGAGCAGCTCGGCGTCCTTGCGGGCGGTCTCCTGGACACCTTCCTTGGCCATCTCGAGCACGAGCGGCCACGGGGTGCCGGCGGCCAGCAGGTCGGCGTACTTGGTCGGCGGGCCGCTCTCGGTGAAGTTGCTGCCGAAGATGGCCGGGATGCCGTGCTGCTGGCTGATGATGTGGGTCGACGAGCGCTGGACGAGCGTGACGTCGGCGCCGGATTCGTACAGGTCCTGGGCGATGTCGTGGCCGCTGTTGCAGGCGCCGATGACGACGGCCCTCTTGCCGGCCCACCCGGCGGCCTCGCTGTGCCGGCTCGAGTGGTAGCTCACGCCCTCGAAGCGGTCGCGGCCGGGCACGTCGGGCTCGTTCGGTTCGCCGGCCGCGCCGGTGGCCAGGATGACGTCCCGGGGGTGGATCACGCGCTCGCCGTCCGGCAAGCTCACCCGCAGCGTCCACCGGCCGGTCGCCTCGTCGTAGCTGCTGGCCGTCATCTCGGCCGAGGTCCAGACGTTGAGCTCCATCGAGGCGGCGTACGACTCGAACCAGTCGGCGATCTTGTCCTTGGGGCAGTAGACCGGCCACGACTCGGGGTATGGCATGTACGGCAGCGCGTCGGCCCAGACCGGGTCGTGCAGGACCAGCGAGTGGTAGCGCTTGCGCCACCCGTCGCCGACCCGCTCGCTCTTCTCCAGGATCAGCGCGTCGACGCCCATCAGGCCCAGGTTCGCGGCGACCGCGAGCCCGCCCTGACCCGCGCCGATGACGACCACGTCGGGGTCGTGGCCCTCGTAGCGCAGGTGCTCGTCACGCCGGTCGCGCCAGTTGAGGGCGCCGGCCGCCTCGTGCCGGGGGCCCTTAGAGCGGTGCGGGCCGATCCGGCGCTCGTGGCCGCGCAGGTCGTCGAGCTCGGTCAGGATCGTCCAGGCGACCCACTCGCCGTTCTCGCGCCGCAGCCGGACGGCGCCCCGGCCGTACCCGAGCGGGGTCTCGAAGGTGAGGAAGCCCTCGACCACGTCGTCGCCCACCAACCGCGGGCCGAACTCGGTGGTCATCGTCATGTTGGTCAAGGAATCCGGGGTGAGGTGCCCGCTCAGCATGGCCGCGACCTTGTCGCCGCCGTGGTGGACGCCTAGGTCCCAGGTGATTGCGAGCAGATCGCGCCACCAGCAGTCCGGGGAGAGCAGTGCGGTGGTGCCGGCCACGTCGGCGACCTCGAGGGCCGCCGCGAGCCGGTCGAGCCAGGCGGCGAACGTTTCCTCCGCCGTGACCTCGGTAGTCATGGCTTGATGTGTCTCCGTCGCCATTGACGCGCCCTTCCGTCCGTATCAGAGTGATACAGCCCGAGCGATCGCTCGGTAGGCAGAGTGTGGACCCGCAAGAACGTGAGAAGCAACACTCCCCGGAAACATTTCTGCAATGAAAATGAGGCGCTCATGACCGACCTTGCCGCCCGCACCCGCGCCTTCATCGAGCGCCACGTGATCCCGGTGGAGGACAAATCGGACGGCGACGTCGTCGCGGCCGGCGGTGAGGAGCTGCGCCTCCGCCTGCAGTCCCTGGCCCGCGACGCCGGCCTGCTCGCGCCGCACGCTCCGCGGGCGTACGGCGGGCTCGGCCTGGGCATGGTCGAGCGCGCGCCGGTCTTCGAGGCGGCCGGGCGGTCGCTCTTCGGCCCGATGGCGCTCAACATCAACGCGCCCGACGAAGGCAACCTGCACCTCCTCGAGCGGGTCGCCTCCCACGCTCAGCGCTCGCGCTACCTCGCTCCCCTGGCCCGCGGCGAGCAGCGCTCGGCCTTCGCGATGACCGAGCCCCCGCCCGGCGCCGGATCGGACCCGGAGGCGCTGCTCACGACCGCCCGGCCCGACGGCGACGACTGGCTCCTGAGCGGCCACAAGAAGTTCATCACCGGGGCCGACGGCGCCGGCTTCCTCATCGTGATGGCCCGGACGGGTGCGGGCGCCACGATGTTCCTGATCCCCGCCGACCGGCCCGGGATCCGGCTGGTCCGGCACGTGACCACGATGGACAGATCGATGCTGGGCGGGCACTGTGAGCTCGAGCTGACCGACGTCCGGGCCGGCGCCGACGAGGTGCTGGGCGAGGTCGACCAGGGCTTCCGGTATGCGCAGGTCCGGCTCGGCCCGGCCCGGCTGACCCACGTGATGCGCTGGCTCGGCGCGGCCCAGCGGGCCCACGAGACCGCGGTGGGGTACGTCAGCGAGCGCACCTCCGGCGGCCGCGCGCTGGCCCGGCACGGCATGGTCGAGTTGATGATCGCGGACAACGAGATCGACCTCGCCGCGACCCGCTCGCTGCTGCTCACCGCGTGCCACGCCCTCGACGCCGGCCGGCCCGGCCGCGAGGAGACGTCGCTGGCCAAGGTCTTCGGGGCCGAGGCCCTGCACCGGGTGGCCGACCGCGCGGTCCAGATGTGCGGCGGCGCGGGCGTCTCGGCCGACCTGCCGACCGCCCGGATAGCCCGCGAGATCAGGCCGTTCCGCATCTACGACGGCCCCTCCGAGGTGCACCGCACAGCCCTGGCCAGGCGGGCCGTACGCCGCTACGGGAACCCGGTATCGCATTGACGATTGCCGCTATCGTGGACGGGTGAGCACGCCGCCTGACCCGGCGCCGTCCGGGGGCCTGGACGACCTCGTCGAACGGCTGCGCGCGCTCAAGGTGTGGGCCGGCGACCCGTCGTACGAGGCGATCACGCACCGGATCGGCGAGGTCGCGTCCCGGTCCACGGTCGCCAACTGCTTCCAGCCCGGCCGGCGGCGGCTGAGCACCGAACTCGTGCTGGCCGTCGTCCGGGCCCTGGTGCTCGACAACGCGGCCACGGCCGACCAGGTGCTGCCGCTGCTGCCGTCGACACCGGGCTGCCTCGTCATGATCACCAGCCGGCGGAGCCTGTCCGCGCTGGGCCAGGCCACCCACGTCCCGGTCAACGTATTCACGCCCGCGGAGGCGCTGGCCTTCCTCACCGCGGCCGTGCCCGGGGTTCCGGTCGGGGCCGATCCCGGCGCCGCGACCCGCATCGCCGGCCGCTGCGGCTACCTGCCGCTGGCCCTGGGCCTGGTCGCCGGGCACATCCGCAGCACCCCCGGCTGGACGCTGACCGACCACGCCGAACGGCTCGACGACCGGCACCGCGACCGCCGCCTGGACACCGGGTCGAACTGGCGCTGCGGCTCCCCTACCAGCACCTCCCGCCCTACCAGCACCTTCCGCCCGAACGGCGGCGGCTCTGGCGCCCGGCGTCGCCATCCGCTCGTCGGCGGCGGCGGGTCGACGGCGAGCACCGCTTCGACCCTCATGGCGGTCGGCGCCCGGCGCTCCGGTCGCTGTCCGCCCCCTCCGCGGCGGCCCGGCTACGCTGCTGGTGAACAGGGCTGTCGGCAGCAGCCCGGCCTCAATTACGGTCACCTCATGGCGGACCATCTGCGGCGAACCCGGCCCCTGCTGCGCACCCTCGTCGGTGACGTGCTGCGCCGCCGCCGGCAGGAGCAACGGCGCACGCTGGCCGAGGTCGCCCGGGAGGCCAACGTCTCGGTGCAGTACCTGTCCGAGGTCGAGCGTGGCCGCAAGGAGCCGAGCTCCGAGATCCTGGCCGCCGTCTGCGATTCGCTCTACATCGACCTGGCCGACCTGCTGGCCGAGGTGGGGCGCGACCTCCAGATCGACCACACCCCCGTCCTGCGGCTCGACACCGCCCGCCTGCGCCGCGCCCAGACCCGAACACCGTCGCCGGCCCCACGCCCCACCCGTTCCGGCGACGTCCTCCTGCTGGCCGCGCCCAGCAGGTGGCACGCGCCTGGCTGCGCACTTCACCCCACGCGATCACGCAACGCCCAGCGGGGTGGCACGCACCTGGCTGCGCACTCACCCCGCGCGGTCAGGCGGCGTCCAGCGGGTGGCGCCCGCCTCGCTGCGCACCTCGCGCCGTGCGGTCAGGCGGCGTTCAGGCGGTAGGCGCGGGGTTCGCGGTGGGTGATGACGCGGTCGGCCAGGCCGTAGGCGACGGCGTCAGGGGCGGAGAGGGTCAGGCTGCGGTCGGTGTCCTCCCGGATCTTGGCTGCCGAGTGGCCGGTGTGGGCGGCGAGGATCTGGTCCATCTCGGCCCGGACCTTGGCCACCTCCTTGGCCTCCACGGCCAAGTCCGGCAGGGTGCCGCGGGCCTGGCTGGACGGCTGGTGCAGGGTGACCTTGGCGTGTTTCAGCACCGAGCGTCTGCCCGGGGTGCCGGCCGCGAGCAGGGCCGCGGCGGCCGATGCCGCTTGGCCGACGCAGATCGTCGCGATGTCGCAGCGTACGAAATGCATGGTGTCGTAGATCGCCGTCAGCGCGCTGAAGGAGCCGCCCGGGGAGTTGATGTAGAGCCCGATCTCCTGCTCGCCGGACGACTCCAGGTGGATCAGCTGGGCGATCACCACGTTGGCGACGCCGTCGTCGATCTCGGTGCCGAGGATAATGACCCTCCGCCCGCCCGTGTTCAGCCGTGGTCCGGGTCGGCGTTCAGCTGGTCGGTCAGCCAGTCGGCGATCATGGGGCGGGCCTTGGAGGGCAGGTTGGAGACGCCGTGGTTGCCGTCGGGGAAGAGGACGAAGCGGCCCTTCGGGGTTTCCTCGGCCTGGCGCTGGGTCTGCTGCCACGGGATCAGGCGGTCGAGTTTGCCGGTGACGTAGAGCGCGGGGACTTCGATCTTCTGGCAGACGCCGGTCAGGTCGAGGGTGAGGGCCAGGCGGCGGCCCTCCTCGTCGTCGCGGGCGCCTGATTTCACGGCGAAGGTCTGGCGGGTCATCGGCGGCAGGTCGTCCCACATGTCGCCGAAGCGGAACGGGCCGCTGATCGCGGCGACCGCGGCCACCCGCGATTCGAAGGCGACCGCCCGCGGCGCGTAGTAGCCGCCCAGGCTCACGCCGGCCACCCCGATCCGCTCGTGGTCAAGGTCGGGCCGGCCGGCCAGCAGGTCGAGCAGCGGGCTCAGGGCGACCTCGAAGTCGGGCCGGATCGGCAGTTCCAAACCGGTCTCGCCCTGGCCGGGGCCGTCGAGCGAAATCGTGGCCAGGCCGCGGTCCAGGAAGGACTGCTCGAAGTAGAAGAATTCCTCCTTGGTCGAGTCGAGACCCGGGATGATCACCACGTACGGCGGCCGGTCGACCGACGGCGGGCGGCGCAGGTTGGCCCACGCCGTGCCGCCGCCGGGCAGCGGGATCTGGAGTCGCTCGCCGGTCGGGTCGAGCCGGGCCAGCGCGGTCAGCGTCTCCTGCACGGCCCGGTGGGTCGCCTCGGCCGCGAGTTCCTGGTCGACCATCCAGACGAACTTGCCGAAGTGCCGGTTCACCGATGCCCGCCGCCACGCCTGGCCCGCGGTCAGGGTGTGGCCGGCCGCGTCCGCCTCGCGGGCGAACTCGGCCTGCTCGTCGGCGGTCCGGTTCCACTGCGGCAGCCAGTCGGCCCACGTCTCGGTGCGGGCGACGGTGGCCATCAGGTCGTTGTAGTCCACGCCGTTCTGGATCAGGCGGGGCGCCCAGTGGGCGAGTGCGGTCTCGATCGCGGTGTCGGGCATAGCGGTTCCTTCGTCAGACCAGGATGCGGACGGGAGCCTCGAGCAGGCCGAGGAAGTGGGCCATCCAGCGGGCGGCGAGAGCTCCGTCAACCGGACGGTGGTCGACGGAGAGCGCCACCCGCAGCACAGTGGCCACGGCGAGGGCGCCGTCGGTGACCACGGCCTCCTCGCGGGCCGCGCCGACGGCGAGGATCGCCGCCTGCGGCGGGTTGATCACGGCGGTGAACTCCTCGGTGCCGAAGACCCCGAGGTTGGTGACGGTGAGCGACCCGCCTTCGAGTTCGTTCTGCCGCAGCCGGCCGTCGCGGGCCCGGCCGGCCAGGTCGGCACTCGTGCGGGCCAGGGCGGAGATCGCCAGACCGGCCACGCCGCGGACGACCGGGGTCACGAGGCCGTTCGCGGTGGCGACCGCGATGGCGATGTCGACGTCGTGGAACCGCCGGACGGCCTCGTCGGTCCAGATCGCGTTCATCTCGGGCACCGCCGCATGAGTGCGGGCCGCCGCGGCGACCACGAGGTCGTTCAGCGAGATCTTGACGTCGGCGGCCGCGTTGAGCTGAGCCCGCAGGGCCATCAGGTCGTCGACCCGGGCAGTGCCCCGGATCGTGAAGACCGGCACGTCCCGCGCCGCGGCCGACAACCGGGTCGCGATCACCCGCCGCATCCGCGAATGCGGCACATCCTCATAACCACTACCGCTGGAAGGCGCGGACAAGGCAGGAGCAGCCGTCGGCGCGGGCGACGTGGGCACGGAAGGCGCGGCGGAGGCGACGTTGCGCTGGGCCACGGCACGACGCACGTCGTCGCGGATGATCCGGCCGCCTGGCCCGGTGCCGCGCAAGTCACTGATCGTCAGGTCGTGTTCCCGTGCCATCCGCCGCGCCAGCGGGCTGGCGAACACCCGTCCCGGCAGGTCCTCGCCGCCCGGCCCTGTCCCGCCGTTCAGGGCTGCCGTCGAGCCGTTCGCCCCGTTGCCCGCGACCGGGGCCGTGGGCGAGTCGTCCGGAGCGACTCCCTCGACTTCGACCTCGGGTGAGGCGACCGCGCGGGTCGCTGCGAACGAGGGTTCGGCGCCGGTCAGGGTGCGGACCAGGGCGTCGATGTCCTCGATGACCTCGCCCGGCTCGGCCAGGACGGCCATCGGGGTGCCGACCGCGACCGAGCCGCCCGGCTCGATCAGCATGCGCAGCAGGACGCCGTCGCTCTCGGCGGGCACGTCGACGACCGCCTTGTCGGTCTCGACCGTGGCGATCGGGTCGCCGGCCACGAAGGCCGCGCTCTCGGCGAGCGGCCACTCGTTGAGCACCGCCTCGGTCATGTTGGCGGAGATCGCGGGCATCCTCAGCAGACTGGCCATGTCACGCTTCTCCCATGGTGCGCAGCGCCTCGGCGATCTCTTCGCGGCGGGCGATGGCCGCCCGCTCGAGCACCTTGCTGATGCTGGGTGAGGCCTCGCCGCCGGTGACCCGCTGGATCGGCGCGTCGAGCCAGTCGAAGAAGCGCCGCTGGATCTCGTCGGCCAGCCACCCCCCGTACGAGGTGCCGACCGGACCCTGTTCGACGATGAGGATGCGGTTGTTCTTGCGGACGCTGGCGCCGATCGTCTCCCAGTCGAGGCTGGCCCGGTCGAGCCAGCGCAGGTCGATCACCTCGGCGTCGACGCCCGTCTCGTCGGCCGCGGCCAGCGCCTCGGCCACCATGGACAGATAGGCGATCACGGTCACCGCCTCGCCGGTGCGCCGCACGGCGGCCTGGCCGATCGGCAACTCGTAGTCGTAGTCGTCGACCGGGCCCTCGCCGGTGCTGTTGTAGAGGTCGACGTGTTCGAGCACGACCACCGGGTCGGCGCAGCGCAGGGCCGTGTTCATCAGCCCGACGTAGTCGAACGGGGTGGACGGCGCCACGATCCGCCAGCCGGGCGCGGTGGCGAACACGCCGGCCGGGTCCATCGAGTGCTGCGAGCCGTAGCCGGTGCCGGTGGCCACCTTGCTGCGCAGCACCAGCGGCACCGGGCCGTCGCCGCCGAACATGTGGCGGGCCTTGCCGATCTGGTTGAAGAGCTGGTCGGCGGCGACCCACATGAAGTCGGCGTACATGAACTCGACGACCGGCCGGAACCGCCCGTCCAGGGCGATGCCACCGGCCAGGCCGGCGAACGCGTTTTCGCTGATCGGGGTGCCGAGGATCCGGCCCGGGTAGGCGGCGGCCAGACCCTTGGTGGCGCCGTTGGTGCCGCCGTTGAGCCGGTGCACGTCCTCCCCCATCACCACGATGCGGTCGTCGGTCTCCATCCGCCGCCGCATCACCTCGGCGACGGCGTCGATGAACTTGGTCTCCTGCACCGCGACGCCGTCGGCCGGGTGGGGGTCGGCCAGCTCGCTGAGGTCGCCGCGGACGCCGACGTTGACGAAGGCCGGGTCGGGCCACTCGGCCGGCCTGATCTGCCGTTCGCCGGCCTTGCCGCCGGGCAGTGGTTCGAGAAGCACCTCGCCCGCGGCCGCCATGGCTGCTTTGGCCCCGGCGGTCGCCGCCTGGCGGGCGTCGTCGGTGAGCAGGCCGCGGCGGATCAGGTGCCGGGCGACCTGGTCGATCGGGTCGCGGGCGCGCCAGCGGGCTTCCTCGTCCTTGTCGCGGTAGCGGAAGGCGCTGCCGGGGAACGGCCCGTTCTGGTGGAAGTAGCGGTAGGTGTCGGCCTCGACCAGGGCCGGGCCGCGGCCGGCGCGCATGTGGGCGACCGCGTCGCGCATCGCCAGGTGCACGGCCAGCGGGTCCATGCCGTCGACCCGCCAGCTCGCGATGCCGAAGCCGGGGCCGCGGGCCGAGAGCCGGGGCTCGCCGGTGGCCTCGGCGACGCTGGTGGAGACCGCGTACTGGTTGTTCTCCACGAAGAAGCAGAGCGGGATCTTCCACGCCGCGGTGAGGTTGAACGTCTCCAGGGTGGAGCCGATGTTGGCCGCGCCGTCGCCGAAGTAGGTCACCGCGACCGCGTCGGTGCCGGCGTACCGGGAGGCCCAGGCGTGACCGGCGGCGAGCGGGACCCCGCCGCCGACGATGGCGTTGGTGCCCAGCGCGCCGGCCTCTGTCCACTGGAGATGCATCGACCCGCCGCGGCCGTGGCTGAAGCCGCGGTCGAGCCCGCAGATCTCGGCCAGCGTGCGCAGCAGCAGCGTGTGGATCTCGGGGGCGAGCTCACCGGTCAGGTCGAAGCCTTTCGGCGCGACGTGCTGCAGCGCCTTGGCCAGGAACTGATGGTGGCCGCGGTGTGAGCCGTTGACGCCGTCGCCGGGGGCGAGCGCGAGGACCGAGCCGACCGCGCCACCCTCCTGGCCGATGCTGGAGTGGGCCGGGCCGTGGACGAGGCCGGCGGCGGCCAGCTCGAGCACGTATTCCTCGAAGGCCCGGATGAGCACGAGCTGGTGGAACATCGTGGCGAGCAGCTCAGGATCGGCCGCGTCCCAGTCGGCGTCGGTGGCGACGACCTCGGTCCAGGGGGCCTCGGGGTGCAGCGGGTGTTGGTCCGGCATGCGATCGAGCCTGCCACGCATTGGATCCAATTTCCAGACCCTTGATGCCATTTCCTCGACCCAGCGGGACACGGTACGGTGGATTGGATCCAAAAGGAGGGCGCCATGGGACTACCCGGCCTGCGACGGCTCGATCACGTCGGCTTCACCGTGCCCGACCTCGACGAGGCCCAGGCGTTCCTGGTCGACGTCCTCGGCTGCGAATACCTGTATTCGCTGGGCCCGTTCGCGCACGACGGCTCGTGGATGGCCGACCACCTCAACGTGCACCCGCGCGCCACGATCGCGGAGAACCGCTTCTTCCGCCTCGGCGACCAGGCGATCTTCGAGGTGTTCCACTACACCGCGCCCGACCGTCGCACCGAGCCACCGCGCAACAGCGACGTCGGCGGCCACCACGTGGCGCTCTACGTCGACGACCTGGACGCCGCGGTCGCCCACCTGCGCGAGCACGGGGTCACGGTGTGCGGCGAGCCCACGGCGAGCCGCGGGCCCCACGAGGGCCAGCGGTGGATCTACTTCCTGGCACCATGGGGCATGCAGTTCGAGCTGGTCTCCTACCCGCACGGCCGGGCATTTTTCCGCAGCGAGATGACATGAATGAGAGCACATGACCGTCGCCACCCACCGCGTCGCCGAGCACCTGCGCCGCGCGATCCTCGGCGGCACCATCGCCCCCGGCGAGCGGGTCCGCCAGGAGGACATCGCCCGCCAGCTCGGCGCGAGCCGGCTGCCGGTGCGCGAGGCGCTGCAGATGCTCGCGGCCGAGGGCCTGGTCGAGCAGGAGCCCAACAAGGGCGCCCGGGTGCCCTGGCTGTCGATGCACGAGGTCGACGTGATGTACAAGATGCGCGAGCAGCTCGAGCCGCTCGCGCTGGGCGAGAGCCTGCCTTTCCTCACCCCGGGCGACCTGCTGCGGCTGGAGGAGATCCAGGACGAGATCGAGACCGGTGTCGACGTCGAGACCTTCCTCGCCCTCGACCGCGAGTTCCACCTGCGCACCTACAGCGCCTGCGCGATCGACCAGCTCACCGGCACGGTGACCCGGCTGTGGAACTCCACGCAGTACTACCGGCGCGCCTTCATGCAGCTCACCGGCCCGAGTCGCCGCTGGGTCGTGAACGCCGAGCACCGGCTGCTGATCGACGCCGTGGCCCGGCGCGACGAGATCGACTCGAGCCGGCTGCTGGCCGGCCACATCCGCCGCACCCGCATCGAACTCCTGCGCCACCCCGAGGTGTTCGGGGAGGACTGAGCGGGAGGAATGAGAGGAGACCGGGGAACGCCGACGCCGGGGGTGCGCCGACGTCCCCCGGGGGTCTACCAGGTGACGGCGATGTATTTGGACTCCAAGTAATCGAGCATGCCCTCGTGACCGCCCTCCCGCCCGATGCCGCTCTGCTTCACCCCGCCGAACGGTGCGGCCGGATCGCTGACCAGCCCTCGGTTCAGCCCGATCATCCCGGCCTCGATCGCCTCACTCACCCGCAGTCCGCGACTGAGCGAAGCGGTGTAGACGTAGGCCACCAGCCCGTACTCGGTGTCGTTGGCCAGCGCCACCGCCTCCGCCTCGTCGGCGAAGGTGACGATCGGGGCCACCGGCCCGAAGATCTCCTCCCGCAGGATCGCCGCGTCCGGGGCCACCCCGGTCAGCACGGTCGGCGGGTAGTAGTAGCCGGGCCCGTCCGGGCGCGCGCCGCCGGTGGCAGCCACGGCCCCGGCGTCGAGCGCGTCCCGGACGAGCCCGTCCACCTTGCCCACCGTGTCCTCGTTGACCAGTGGGCCGACCTCGGTGTCGGCGGCGGTGCCGGGCCCCACCCGCAGCGAGGACATCCGCGCGGCCAGCCGCGACGCGAACTCGCCGGCCACCGACTCGTGCACGTAGAAGCGGTTGGCCGCGGTGCACGCCTCCCCCGCGTTGCGCATCTTGGCGATCATCGCGCCGTCGACCGCCGCGTCCAGGTCGGCGTCGTCGAAGACCACGAACGGCGCGTTGCCGCCCAGCTCCATCGACGTGTTCACCACGGTCTCGGCGGCCTGGGCCAGCAGCAGCCGGCCCACCTCGGTCGACCCGGTGAACGACACCTTGCGCACCCGAGGGTCGTGCAGCATGGCCGAGACGACCTTGCCGGAGCTGCGCGAGGGCAGCACGTTCACCACCCCGTCGGGCACGCCGGCCTCGGCCAGGATCCCGGCCATGGCCAGCGCGGTGAGCGGGGTGTCGCTGGCCGGTTTGAGCACCACCGTGCATCCCGCGGCCAGCGCCGGCCCGATCTTGCGGGTGGCCATCGCGGCCGGGAAGTTCCACGGCGTGACCAGCACGCACACCCCGACCGGCTGACGCACGACCAGGATCCGGTTGGCCCCGGAGGGCGCGGTCGCGATCGTACCCTCGCCGCGGACGGCCTCCTCGGCATACCAACGGAAGAACTCCGCCGCGTACGCGACCTCGCCTTTGGCGTCCGTCAGGGCCTTGCCGTTCTCCAGGCTGATCAGGTGCGCGAGATCGCCGGCCCGGGCGGTCATCAGCTCGAACGCCCGGCGCAAGATCTCCGACCGTACGCGAGGTGCGGTGGCCGCCCATTCCGCGGCGGCCGCCGAGGCCGCGTCGACGGCGGCCATCGCGTCGTCGACCGAGCCGTCGGCCACCGAGGCGATCACGTCACCGGTGGCCGGGTCCAGCACGTCGAAGCGGTTCTCGGCCGGCACCCACTTGCCCCCGATGAACAAATCCGTCTGCACAGCAGCTCCCAAAGGTCAGTAGGGGTTGGCGACGACCAGGTCCTGGGCCGGGAAGAGGGTGAGGATGCGGGGCCCGTCGGCGGTCACCACGACCTCCTCCTCGATCCGGGCGGCCGAGAAGCCGTCGCTGGCCGGGCAGTAGGTCTCGAGCGCGAAGACCATGCCGACCTGCAGCTCGACCGGCGCGGTCATGCTGTTGAGCCGCGAGATGATCGGACGCTCGTGCAGACCCAGCCCGAGCCCGTGCCCGAACTGCAGGCCGAACGCCGCCATCTCGTTCTCGAAGCCGAACTCGGTGGCCTTGGGCCAGACCGCCGCGATCTCGTCGGTGCCCACGCCGGGCCGGACGGCGGCGATCGACGCGTCCATCCATTCCCGGGCCTTGGCGTACGCCTCCCGTTGCGACGCGGTCGAGCGGCCCACCGCGAGCGTGCGGTAATAGCACGTCCGGTAGCCGTTGAAGGAGTGGATGATGTCGAAGAACGCCTGGTCCCCCGGCCGGATGATGCGGTCGGAGAAATTGTGCGGGTGCGGGTTGCAGCGCTCGCCGGAGACCGCGTTGATCGCCTCGACCTGGTCCGACCCCATGTCGTAGAGCCGCTTGTTGGCCAGCGCGACGATCTCGTTCTCCCGGATGCCGGGCTTGAGCACCTCGACGATGTCCTGATAGACGCCGTCGACCATGGCCGCGGCCTGGTTGAGCAGCATGATCTCGTCGGACGACTTGATCAGCCGGGCGTCGAGCATGAGCTGCTGGCAGTCGACGACGCGCAGGCCCTGGCGCTGCATCTCGAACAGGAACGCGGGCTCGACGATGTCCACCCCGACCGGCTGGTCGGCCAGCCCGGCGTCGAGAAGCATGCCTTTGATCTCCCGGACCGCCGACTCCATCAGCCCGGCCGACGGGGCGATGGCGCCGCGCATCCCGAGCATGCCCGCCCGGCAATCGTCCGGGTCGAGCCACGGCGAGTACAGCTTGTGGTGCCGGGCCGCCGAGCCGAAATCCCACAGGACCGGGGAAGAACCGCGGGTCAAAAGCGCATACCGGGTCATCTTGTCGCCGAGCGCCCCGCCGATCCAGGTCTGCGTGGTGTAGCGGATGTTGTAGAAGTCGAAGAGCAGGAAGGCGCCGCAGTCCGAGCCGGCCAGGGCCTTCTGCGCCCGCTCCAGGCGGTAACGGCGAAGCCGGTCGAAGTCGACCCGCATCTCGTAGTCCACGCCCATGTGGCCGGGCGCGCCCAGGGGGCGGGTCATGAGGCGCTCCCCAGCCCGTCGTCGACCACGACGTCCTCGGGTTTGAGAGTCATGCCCGAGGCGGCCGCCTGCTGGTCGAGCAGGATCGCGAAGTCCTCGGTGACCCGGCCGCTCGACACCGTCTGCTGCACCAGTTGCGCGGTCAGCGCGGCCAGCGGCATCGGCACGTCGAGCTCGTGCCCGACGGCCAGCCCGAGGTCGAAGTCCTTGCGCAGCAACAGCGGCGTGAAGGTGGGCGTGTAGTCGAGGTTGACGAACGCGGGCGACTTGTAGCGGGTGAACGTCGAGCCCATCACGCTGTCGTTGAGGAAGTCGAGGAACGCCGCCCGGGACACCCCGCCCTTCTCGGCGAGCACGGTGATCTCGGCCATGCACTGGGTGACCACGCCCAGCATGAGGTTGTGGCAGATCTTCACGAGCCGGGCCACATCACCCTCACCCACGTACGTCACCGAGCGGCCGATGTGGCGCAGCAGGTTCTCGACCTTCTCGTACGCGTCGAGCGGCCCGGACACGGCGATGCTGAGCTTGCCCGCCTTGACCACCTTGCCGTTCCCGCTGACCGGAGAGGCCAGGAACGGCACCCCCAGGGTCAGGCACTGGGCCCGCACCTGTTCGGAGGCCTCGGTGGAGACGGTCGAGCAGTCGACCAGCAGGCCGGGCAGATGGTCCGGGTCGGCCAGCAGCCCGTCCTCGCCGAAGAGCACGGCCAGCAGGTCGGACGAGGTGGACACCATCGTGAACACCACGTCCCGGTCGCGCAGCTCGGCGACCGTGGATGCCACCGAGCAGCCGTGCTCGACGGTCGCCTCGGCCTTGGAGCGGGTGCGGTTCCAGACCGCGGGGGCCGCGCCGGCCCGGGCCAGCCGGATCGCCATGGCGGCGCCCATCCGGCCCGCGCCGATCCAGCCGACGGTGAGGTCGTTGTCTGCCATGTTGATTTCTCCCAGGATCATTTCGACGAAGCGGGCGTGGTGCCGCCCAGATAGAGCGAGGCCATCTCGGGGTGGTCGCGGACCTCGGCGGCGGTGCCGGTGAGCCGCACCTTGCCGCCCTCCATCACCACCCCGTGGGTGGCCAGGCCGAGCCCCAGCCGGACGTTCTGCTCGACGAGCAGCACCGTGGCGCCGCCCTTGTTGAGGCCCTGGATCAGGTCGGCCACGCCGGCCAGGCTCTTCGGGTCCAGGCCCAGCGACGGCTCGTCGAGCAGCAGCAGCTTGGGGTCGAGCATCAGGCAGCGGGCGATCTCGACCATCCGCCGCTGCCCGCCGGACAGGTTGCCGGCCTGATGCCCGGCGCGCTCGGCGACGATCGGGATCCGGTCGCGGACCTCGTCGTAGCGCTGCGTCAGCAGCTTGCGGTCGCGGCGGATCAGGTAGCCGCCGAGCAGCACGTTCTCGCGTACGGTCATGCCCGGAAAGAGAGCCTGGGACTGCGGCACCTGGGTGATGCCGAGCTTGAGGATCTGATCCGGTTCCATCCCCGAGGTGCGAGTGCCGCCCATCTCGATCGACCCGGTGCGGCAGCTCAGCAGGCCGCTGATCACCCGCAGCACGGTCGACTTGCCGGCTCCGTTGGGGCCGACGATGCAGGTCACCGTACGGTCGGCGCAGTGCAGGTCGACGCCCTGCAGCACGTTGCCGCCGTTGCCGTAACCGGCCGTGACGTCCTTAAGCGTGAGCATCCTGCGGCCTCCAGTCGTCGCCGAGGTAGGCGTCCAGCACCACCGGGTCCTCGCGGATCACGCCGGGCGGCCCGGAGGCGATGCACTTGCCGCGGGCGAAGACGTGCACCGGGTCGCACAGGTCGAGGACCAGCGGGATGTTGTGCTCGACGACCAGGAAGGTGACGCCGCCGCGGTTGAGCTCGCGGATCACCTCGGTCAGCCGGCCCAGCAGGCTCGGGTTGACGCCACCGGCCGGTTCGTCGAGCAGGATCAGCTCGGGTTCGAGCATCAGCACCTGGGCCAGTTCGACGAGCTTCTGCTGCCCGTACGACAAGGCCCCGGCCTTCTGATCGGCGAAGCCGGCCAGGCCGACGATGCCGAGCAACTCCCGGGCGCGGCCGGCCTCGGCCCCGCTGACCGCGTCGGCGAACATGGTGCGCAGCTTGCCGTCGGGCATCGGCGCCACCACGTTCTGCAGCACGGTCATGTCTTTGAAGAGCCGGGTCACCTGGAAGGTGCGGCCCAGCCCGAGGTGACCACGCGACCACAGCGGCAGCTTCTCGATCCGCTTGCCGGCGAAGGAGATCGTGCCCTCGTCGACGGTCATGTTGCCGGTGATCAGGTTGAACAGCGTGGTCTTGCCGGAGCCGTTGGGCCCGATCAGCGCGGTGATCGACCCGCGCTCGACTGTCAGGTCGGCCCCGTCGACCGCGGTCAGGCCGCCGAACCGCTTGGTCACGCCGCGCACCTCGAGCAACGGGCCGGCCGGCTCGGGCGGCCGGGCCTCGAGGCGTTCGCGCACCACCGCGGTTTTGTGCGAGAGCGCGCCGACCTGGTCGGTGTACTCGGTGTCGACCGGGTGCCGTTTGCGCCAGGCCGCCTCGACGGTCGGGAGCAGCCCGGCCGGCAGGAACAGCACGACGGCGACCAGGATCAGGCCGAGCAGCAGGACCCGGGTCTGGGTGTTGCCGCCGTAGACGGTGGCGCCCTCGTTGACCAGCTGGATGATGAACGCGCCGATCACCGGGCCGTACAGCGTGCCCCGGCCGCCGAGCAGCGCGGCCAGGACGATCAGGACGCTGCCGAGGATGGCGAACGAGCCGACCGGGTTGAGGAAGGTCTGGTAGTAGGCGTAGACCCCGCCCGCCACACCGATGAAGAAGCTGCTGGCCGCGTAGGCCAGGACCTTGAGCACAGTGGTGTTGACGCCGATGGCGGCCGCCTTGCCCTCGTCCTCGCGGATGGCGATCAGGCCGGTGCCGAACTTGGTGCGGGCGATCCACCCGCTGAACAGCACGGTCAGCACGAGCAGCAGCAGGAACGCGTAGTAGAAGGGGATGTTCTGGAAGTCGGCGCTCCAGAACGGCAGCTCCAGCGTGATGCCGTCGGAGCCGTTGGTCAGCGAGTCCCAGTTGGTGCCGACGATCTGCGCGGAGAGCAGCAGCGCGATCGTGATGATCACGAAGGCGTGCCCCCGGGTGCGCAGCACCACCGATCCGAACCCGGCCGCGATCACCACCGCGACCACCCCGCCCAGCGGCGCCACCCAGAACGGGTTCACGCCGGTGTGCAGGGCGATGATCGCAGCGGTGTAGGAGCCCAGGCCGAGGAACATGCTGTGGCCGAGCGAGACGTACCCGGCGAACCCGGAGATGATGTTCCAGCTGGACGCCTGCACGGCGAGTAGGAACATCATCAACAGCACACCCTGCGGGTACGGCTGCCACGGGTTGATCACCGGGTAGAGCACCAGGACGAGCAGCACGATGCCGGCGATCAGATGCTGCCGGGGTATCCGACCTACCAGGCCTCTCATGCTGAGCCTCCCATGGCATGTTCTCCTGGCCCTACGGTCGCTTCGCTTTCTCCGGTGCAGTCGCTCATGCCGGGCTCTATGGCATGTTCTCCTGGCCCTACGGTCGCTTCGCTTTCTCCGGTGCAGTCGCTCATGCCGCGTCCTCCCTGAGTCGGGCGCCGAACAGGCCCTGGGGACGGACCAGCAGCACGGCCATGATCACGAGGTAGAAGACGAGCGTGGACCACTGCAGGGACCCGTACGTCGCCGTCAAGGTCTCGGCCAGGCCCAGCACCAGCGCACCGACCAGCGCGCCGGGCAGGCTGCCCATGCCGCCCAGCACCACGATGCCGAGCAGCCGGGAGATCCAGTCGTAGTGCGAGGCCGGGAAGAACGGGTAGAGCACCGAGAGGATCGACCCGCCCACGCCGGCGCTCGCACTGCCCAGTGCGAACGCCAGCGCGGCCGTGGCCGTGGCGCCGATGCCGACCAGTGCCGCGGCCGACGGGTTCTGCGAGGTGGCCCGGATGGCCCGGCCCGTCCAGGTGCGGGTGAGCACCAGATACAGCGCGCCCAGCACCACCACTGCGGCCAGGAAGCCGTACACCTGAGCCTTGGGCAGCAGCACCCCGCCGACCCGGAAGCTCTCCTCGAAGTACGACGGGGTGGCCGAGCGGAACTTGTTGCCCGCCACCACGTTGAGGAAGCCCTCGATCACCAGCGCCAGCCCGAAGGTCAGCAGCACCGACATGGACGGCGCCTGACCCCGGATGCGGACGATGACGAACCGGTAGAGCAGCCAGCCGGCGCCGAACATCAGCGGGGTCGTGATGACCGCGGCCAGGATCGGGTCGATCCCGATCGTGCGCCACAGCCACCAGGTGAGCGTGGCGACCAGGATCAGGAACGCCCCCTGGGCGATGTTGATGATCCGCAGCACGCCGAAGATGAGAGTCAGTCCGGACGCCATCAGGGCGTAGATGCCGCCGATGAGGACGCCGAGCGTGAGTGCCTGGAGGAGCTGAGCCATCGGGGGATCACTTCCAGTCGGGCTTGGGGTTCACGACCGTCTGCGTCGTCGCCGCCTCGGCCGGGGCGACCACCTGGGCCTTGCCCGACTGCCACTGGCCGAGCAGGAACTTGCCCTTGGGCTCGCCGGTCGACTCCCAGGACAGCGGGCCGAGGATGGTCTGCACCTCGTTGGCGTGCAGCCAGTCGCGGATCTTGGTCTGGTCGATGGCGCCGACCGCGGTGACCGCGGCCTGCAGGACCTCGGCCGCGGCGTACGCGTCGGCCGCGTCCTCGGCCGGGTCGGCATTCTCGTACTTGGCCTTGTAGCCGGCCACGAAGTCGGTGTTGCGCGGGGTCTTGGCGTCCTGGTGCCAGCTGACCGTGTAGAACACGCCCTCGGTGCTGCCCACGCCGACACCGGAGCTGTACTGACCGGCGTTGCTGGGGGCCGAGGTCTGGAACATGATCTTCGGCGAGTAGCGCAGCTGCTTGAGCGAGCGGATCAGGCCGACGCCGTCCTCGAAGACCGCGCCCTGAGCGATCAGGTCGGGCTTCTTGCCGGCCAGCTGGCTGGCGATGGACTGGAAGTTGGTCGTGTCGGCCGGGTACTTGGACGTGTAGACCGTCTGCACCCCGATCGCCTCGAGCTGCTTCTGCATGCTCTCGATGACCGGCGCCGCGAACGGGTCGTCCTGGATCGGGTAGGCCGCCGTCTTGGGCCGCTGGTCGGCCGGCAGCGAGTTGATCCACTCGACGAAGACGTCGGCCTGGTGCGGTGCGGTGGCCGGCTGGGCGAAGAAGAGGTTCTTGAAGCCGCGGGTGAACATGTTGGGGGCGCCGCCGGCGGGCTCGACGAAGACCATGTTGTTCTTCTCGGCGACCGCCGACGCGGCGTAGTTGAGCAGCGACGAGAAGGTGCCCAGGACCAGGTCGACCTTGTCCTGCGTGATCAGCTTGGTGTAGTCGCTGACCACCGTGTCCTGGCTGCTGGCGTCGTCGACGATCTTGAGCTCGACCTGCCGGCCGAGGATGCCGCCGGACTTGTTGACCTGCTCGGCCCACACCTCGTACCCGCGTCGGGCCTCGGTCCCGGGCTGGGAGAAATCGCCGGTCAGCGGCAACGAGATGCCGATGACGATAGGTTTGTCGGTCGCCGTGTCGGTCGCCGTCTGCTCGGACGGGCGGGAGCCGCAAGCGGCCAGGCCCAATCCGAGGACGGTGGCTAGTGAGGCGGCAAGGACGGAACGACGGGAGACGGAATTTTCGATCATCAAGGCCCTCCGCTTTGAGGTCTCTCCGGGGAGGAAGAACCGGGGAGATGAGGCCGCAATCGTTTGCGATGCCAGGATGTACGTGATGTTACGCACATGTCAAGAGTGCTAAGACAAGCTGGTCAGAGACTGAAAATCAAGGTCTGTTGGACTGCAATCGGTTGCGGCTAGGCTGCTGCCATGGCTGACACCGTCCGACTCGGATCGTTCACTCCGTCGGTGCTGCTGCGCGTCGCACGCCGGCTCGGCCGGCTCGACCGCGAAGTGACCGAGGAGCTCGTGCCGTCGTCCCCGGCGCAGTTCCGGTCGCTGGCCGACGGCGCCTACGACGCCGTGCTGACCAGCCCCGACAACGTGCTGGCGTACCGCTGGAGCCCGGTCAACCCGCTCGACGAGCGGATCGGGGCCGAGCTGGTCACCGCCGTCGACCGCGGTATGGGTCTGGCCCTCTACAGCCGTGGTGAGGATCTGCGCGGCGCGCGGCTGGCAGTCGACGTGCCCGGCTCCGGGTTCGCCTTCGCGATGTACGCGCTGGCCGAGTCGCTCGGGCTCGACCGGGGCGACTACCAGGTGGTCGCGCTCGGCTCGACGCCCAAGCGGCTGCGCGCGCTGATCGCCGGTGAGTGCGACGCCACCATGCTCAACGCCGGCAACGAGCTGCTGGCCGAGGCGGCCGGTTTCCAGGCTCGGGCCCGGGTCTCCGAGATCTGCGCGCCCTATCTGGGCACCGTCCTGGCCGCCCTCGACCCGGCGCCGGTCGCCGGCCTGGCCTCGGCGCTGACCAGCGTCTCGGCCGAGATCACCGGCGGCGACCACGACGACCTGGTCATCGAGGAGGCGACCGCGGCGCTCGGTCTCGACCGGCCGCTGGCCGTCCGCTATCTCGAGCGGCTGCGCGCGCCGGCCGAGGGCCTCGTCCCGGACGGTGTGGTCGATCAGGACTCCCTGCGGACGCTGGTCGGCCTGCGCCGCCGGTTCGGCCCGGTGCTGGACGGCGACCCGCTAGCCGCAGCCTTGGCATGACCCGCGCGCTGCGCCTTCTCCAGGTCACCACGTTCGTCAGCACGACGGACCGGTTCCTCATGCCGCCGATGCTGATCGTGATGGCCCAGGCGCTCGGCGTCCCGCTGGCCTCGCTGGTCCACACGGCCAGCTTCTACTTCCTGGCCTACGGCCTGATGCAGCCGGTCTGGGGCATCGTCTCCGACCGCCTGGGCCGGGTCCGCACCCTGCGGATCACGCTCACCGTCGCCGCCCTGGCCACCGGCGCCTCGGCCGCGGTGGCCGACGTGACCCAGCTCGGCGTGGCCCGCGCGCTGGCCGGGGCGGCGTTCAGCGCGGCCATCCCGGCCAGCCTGATCTACGTCGGCGACACCGTGCCCGGCCCGCGCCGGCAGACCGAGGTCACCAACCTGATGGTCGGCGTCGCCCTGGGCACCGCGATCGCGGCCGTCGGCGCGGGCGCGCTGGCCCAGGTGATCAGCTGGCGGGCCGCGTTCGCGGTGTCCGCCGTCGGCGCGCTCGTGCTGGCCGTCATGCTGCGCAAACTGCCCGAGCCGGTCACCGAGCGGCCGCGGGAAAGCCTGCTGGCCCCGCTCGGCCGGGTGGTCCGCTCGAGGCAGACCCTTCTGGTGCTGCTGCTCGCCTTCACCGAGGGCGCCGTGCTGCTGGGTGCCATCACCCTGCTGCCGGCCGCGGTGCAGTCGACCGGGGTGAGCCCGGCGATCGCCGGCGCGGTCACCGCCGTGTACGGGGTGGCCGTGCTCGTCTTCGCCCCGGCCACCGGGGCGTTGTCCCGCCGCTGGCCGGTGTGGCGGCTCATCGCGGTCGGCGCGCTCGGGGCGATCGCCGGCCTCGCGCTGGCCGCGTACTCGCAGCGGGCTTTTGTCGCGGCCGCCGTGGCCGCGCTGATCGGGGTCGCGTGGGCCGCCATGCACTCGTCGTTGCAGACCTGGGCGACCGAGGTCCTGCCCTCCTCGCGGGCCACCGTCGTCTCCCTCTTCGCCGGTTCGCTCTTCGCCGGCAGCGCGTTGTCGGCGGCGCTGCTGGCCGGCCCGGCCGACGCCGGGCACTACGGCGCCGCGTACCTGGGGCTGGCGATCGCCGCCGTCCCGCTCGGCATTCTCGCCACCATCGCCCGGGCTCGATGGCGTCCCGCGGTCCCGGCCCCCGGAGGTTCGCATGGGCACCCCTAAAATCGGGCGGATGACCACCCCGACCCTCCGCGACGTCGCTCAGCTCGCCGGGGTGCATCCCGCCACCGCCTCGCGCGCCCTCAACCCGCAGACCCGCCCCCTGGTCAACGTCGACACGGCCCGCAAGGTCCTGCGCGCCGCCGAGTCGCTCGGCTACCAGCCCAACCCGATCGCGCGCAGCCTCAAGACCTCCCGCAGCAGCACCGTCGGCCTGGTCATCCCCGACCTGACCAACCCGCTCTTCCCGCCGATCGTGCGCGGCATCGAGGACGTGCTCACCGCGGCCGGCTACAGCGCCTGGATAGTCAACACCGACAACGACCCGCGACGCGAGGAGGCGCAGATCGAGTCGTTGCGCTCCCGCCAGGTCGAGGGCCTGATCGTGGCCACCGCCCGGCGCTCGCATCCCCTGCTCGTGCGATTACACGCCCAGGGCGTCCGCCTGGTGCTGGTCAACCGGCGGGTCGACGGCCTGGACCTGCCCTCGGTGACCGCCGACGACGACACCGGGATCGCGCTCGCCGTCGCCCACCTGGCCGGGCAGGGCCACACCCGCATCGCCCACCTGGCCGGCCCGCAGGGCACCTCGACCGGGGTGAGCCGGGCCCGCGCGTTCCGGCACGCGCTGATCGACAACAACGTCCCCGAGGACCCGGCCCTGACCATCGAGTGCGGCGCCTGGACGGAGAACGCGGGCGCGACGGCTTTACGCAAGCTGCTCGACTCGGGCGCCCGCTTCACCGCGGTGGTGGCCGGCAACGACCTCATCGCGCTGGGCTGCTACGACGTCTTCGCCGAGCGCGGCCTGCGCTGCCCGGAGGACATCAGCGTGATCGGCTTCAACGAGATGCCGTTCCTCGACAAGATGCGCCCCCCACTGACCACGGTCGCGATCCCCCAGTACGACATCGGCGTCGAGGCCGCCCGCCTCCTCCTCGACACGATCGAGGAGCCCGAACGCCACCCCCGCTCCGTCCTGCTGGCCCCTTCCCTCGTGGTCCGCTCCTCGACCGCCCCACCGCCCTGACCCTCCACCGCCCTGACCCTCCACCGCCCTGTCGCTCGGCTCCCTGTCGCTGCCGGCCCACGGGTTGGTGCGGTTGTCCGGCCGACTCAGTGTCGAGGACGCCGCGGTCGTGCAGGCCGTGCTCCCCCGCCCCCGGTGACGACCGCAGCCGGCCGCAACGACGGGCCGACGCCCTGGTCGAGGTGCGCCGGCCGGCCCTGCGCACCACAGAGTGACGACTGGCCTTGCCGTCTGCTCGCGCCGCAGCGGTGATCATGGTTCAGGCGCCGCGGGGCAGGCTCGCAACAATCGGCCCCGCTGGGTAGTCCGTCGCATGCGCCCGTCACACCGGGTAGACGCGGTACTGCAGCTTTTCGTCGTACCGGAGGCCGGTGACTGCCGTGATGATCGACCAGAGGAAGTCCTCGTCCGGGCCCCAGGACGGCAGGGCGACCTCGGCCTCGACCGGCAGTGGCGTTCCTTCGTCCTCGACGGCCACACCATCGGCGTAGACGTAATGCCGGGTGCGTTCGCCATTCGTGAACAGCGTGAAGCCGTATGTGCTCGAAACGCTGCTGAAGAAGACCACCAACGCATCGGCCGGGTCGGTCGGCTCCCAGCCCATGACCACATCCATCATCGGGTTCCAGACCTGCGCCCAGCCACCCGACTCGGCGGCATAGAGGGCTTCGGGCTTGAGGGCGCCTGTAGCCTGGTCGGCTCCGACCAGTTCGCCGCTGAAGTCTGTGATGGCGAGGTCGTCCACAGCCTCGTCCGCCGTCACGTCCTGACGGAAAAGCACCGAGGTGTTCCAACCCATGATCAAGACCTTTCCTCGTACGACGGGACCGCCGCCCATTGTTCAGGGCGGCACCGTCAGGACAAACGCGGGAGGGTGCTCTCGTGAGATACCTCGACGGCTTTGCTCGCAAAGTTATCAACGGCCGTCATCAGCGAGGTGTCGATGACCACCCGCACCACCGGGTCGGCCACGAAGTTCTCCAGGCAATGCCCACCGCTGCGCACCGCGACCCGCAAACGCTGACGCACCGCGTCCTGCACTGCATCGACGACCTGCTCGGTGGAGCACACCAGGCGCACGTAGTCCGGCTGGCCGGCGAATCTCCGGCTACCCCGGCCGACCAGATAGGCGTATCGCGGATCGTCCGGTCCGACGGTCGCTGCTTTGGCCTGCTCAGCCACCAGCAGCCCTCCTCATCGCGGGCGTCCGCCACGTAGTCGATCTGGTATCCCACCGGGAGACTACGCCGCATCCACGTCGACACCCGCCGCAGCCGCTGGTTCGAGCAGGGACAAGGTTCGCTGCTGGGCGTCGAGGGCGGCCCGGACGCCGACCGGCATCGGGAGGTTCGGGCCGGCGTGGCCGATCTCGACGTTGCCCAGGACCGGGATGTCGCGGTCGCCCAGGGCGTCGAGCACGATCTCGGCCAGGGTGGGGGACGCGCCGGGCTCGAGCCCGCTGATGTCGGTCGGGACGCCCACGACCATGCCGGAGATGCGGTCGAGGATGCCGCTGTGCCGCAGCACCTGCAGATAGCTCCAGACGTACGAGGCCTGGCCGCCCAGTTCTTCCCAGAACAGCACGGCGCCGTCGAACTGGTCGAGGGGCAGCGCGAACGGGGTCGCCTGGAGCAGCGCGATGCGGTTGATCACCCCGCCCAGCAGCCGGCCCTCGGTGCGCCCGGGGCGCCAGCACTCCCAGGCCGGGCTGGTCGGCAGGGGGCCGATCGGCTCGGTGCCGGTCAGCAGACGGGCGTAGAGCTGTTCGAGTTCCGTGCGGTGGGCCGTCGTCGCGGTCTGCCAGTTTCCGCCGAAGCCGGGAACGGCCATGTCGGTGTGGAAGCCGACCAGACCGGTGCGGCCGTGGATCACCAGGTGCAGCAGCGAGATGTCGCTGTAGCCGAGGATCGGCTTGGGGTCGGCCCGGATCGCCTCGAAGTCGATCAGGTCGAGGTAGCCCAGCGCCGTCTGGCCGCCGTCGCTCGCGATGATCGCGCGCACCTCGGGATCGCGGAGGAGACCGTTGAGCTCGGCGGCGATCTCGGCCGGGGCCGCCGCGCTCCACCAGCGGTGACGGCCCGTTTCGAGCAGCGGCGCGCGGCGCACGCGGAGTCCCATCCGCTCGAACATGACGACCGTCTGCTCGATGTTCGACTCGTAGGCGGCCGGGAAGGGCCCGGACAGCGCGGCGATGACGACCAGATCCCCCGGCCGCAGGGCACGAGGCCGAAGCAGAGCAGTGCCGATCATCGATGCAGTCTTCCCGCGCGGGGCACCACCGCGCCACGGGTTTACCGCTCGAGGACGACGTCCTTCAACTCGGCCAGGGTGGCGATGCGATGACGGGCCCGCGAGAAGTCGTGGGCCTGGGTGAAGTCGTTGTGGACGATGACGCAGTCGATGCCGGCGGCCACGGCCGAGTTCAGACCCCGGGCCGAGTCCTCGACCACCAGCGCCTCTTCCCGGGTGGCTCCGAAACGCTTCAGACCGGTCAGGTACGGCTCCGGGTGCGGCTTGGCCCGCTCGTAGTCCTCGCGGACGAGGACGAACTCCATGAACTGCCTGATCCGCCGCTTCTCGTGGATGAGGTCGAAGTCGGCCCGCTTCGACGTCGTCACGATGGCCATGCGGACGTGGGCCGCCAGCTCGGCCAGGACGTCGACGACACCTTCGATCTCGATGGCTTCCGTTCTCAGATACTCCTGGTAGTAGGCATCACGAGCCTGGCGTTGCCGGTCGATGGTCGCTTCCTCGACACCGGCCGCGCGGGCCTGCTCCCACGTGCCCCAGCCCCGGCCCATGTCCCGCAGGTATCGCCCCTTGTCCACGGTCACACCGATCTCCGCCAGCGCCCGTCGACCGGCGGTGAAATACCAGAACTCGGTGTCGACCAGGACGCCGTCATGATCGAAGAGGATGTACTTCTTCACACTCGGAGATCTTTGCGGCCGGCGTCCCGGTCGCGGTCAGCGGGGGCCCATCACCGTGGCCGGGTCCAGGCCCAGGGTGGTCAGGACGGCGCGGGCGGCGTTGCGGCCCGGACGCCCGCTCACGCTGCCGCCGGGGTGGCTGGTCGAGCCGGTCAGGAACAGGCCGTCGACCGAGGTGGCGTAGTCGGGCCAGCCGACCAGCCATGCGCCGTCGGGCATCCGGAACTCGCCGCCGTGGCAGGAGCCGCCCAGGTTGTGGGTGTTGTGGGCGGCCACGTCCTGGGGCGACTCGGCGCGCAACGCGAGGATGTCGTCCGGTTCCAGGCCGCCGATGCGCTCGCGCACCCGCTGGACGATCTCCGCCGCGTACTCGTGCTTGGCCTCGGACCAGTCGCGGCCGTCGGCGCGATCCCAGGGCGCGATCGTCAGGATCTTGAAGGTGCCGCCGCCGGCGGGGGCGCGGGAGGGGTCGACCACCGTCTGGTTGACCACCAGCAGCCACGGGTCGGTCGCGTCGGTCTCGCCGCGGGCGAAGGCGTCGAGCTGGCGGGCGATCCCGGCCGTGCCGCCCAGCCCGGCCGCGGCCGAACGGGTGGACAGGTCGCCGCGCAGCGCGGCGTGCACCGCGAAGACGCTCAGCCCGGGGCGCCAGCTGTCTCGGGCCCGAGCCAGGTCGGCCGGTACGGAGTCCAGCATGTCGGGCAGCTTGGCCAGGTGACCGCTGGTGACGACGGCGCGGCGGGCGCCGAATCGCCGCCCGTCGACGGTGTGCACGGCGACCGCCCGGCCGTCCCGCTTCTCGATCCGCGCGACCGGGGCGTCGCAGACCACCGCTCCGCCCTTCGCCGAGATCAGGCGGATCAGCGCGGCCGGCAGCGCGCCGGACCCGCCGATCGGGGTGGACCAGCCGAACCGCAGCCGCCCGGCGGTGATCGAGGACGGCAGGACTCCGGTTCCGGGCCGGCGTGGATCCTGAATGGTGGCCAGCGACAGCCACAACATCAGGTCGCGGACGACCGGATGCTCGAACCGCTCGTGGATGACGTCCCACGCCGATTGCGCCCGCAAGGCCCGATAGGCGTCGGCGTCGGCCGAGTCGCCCAGCTCGAACCCGGACGACCAGCGGCCGTGCACCGCCGCCAGCCCGCCGGTCCACTCCTCGACGAGTTGGCGGAACGCCCCCGCGTCGGCCGCCGACCACTTCGCGATCTCGTCGACCGTGGCGTCCAGATCGCGGTGCACGGTGATCGTGCCCCCGTCGGCCAGCGGCAGCACCACAGCCGGGTCGGTGTGCACGTAGTTCAGGCCCCACTGCGCGAGCAGGCCCAGCTCGTCGTCGGCCAGCAGCGGGTTCGACTGGATCAGCACGTGGGCCGACGAGCACGAGTCGTGCGCGAAACCGGGCAGCGTCAGCTCCTCGGTGACCGTGTTGCCGCCCGGCAGCGGGCGTGCCTCGAGCACGAGCACCTGCAGGCCGGCCTGGGCCAGGTAGGCGGCGCAGACCAGCCCGTTGTGGCCCGCGCCGACCACCAGGACGTCAACTTCGGTGCCGGTCGAAGAAGTCGACGATGACGGCAAGGGCTTCTCGCTGGACGTCATCGGGGTCACCCTCCGGGTAGATGTAGCCGTGCACGTCATGACTCCACGAACGCCACTCCGCGTCGGTGCGCTTCGCGGCCAGCAGCTCGTACGTGAGCCGGAAGATGCCTTGCAGTTCGTCCTGGTCGCGGCCGAGCACGAGGACCGGGATGTCGACGCCGTCGAGCCGCCGGGACGCCTCGGCCGGGTCGGTGATCGCCCGGCGGGCGTGTTCGACCCCGCGCATCTCGAGGCTCTCGATGTCGCGCAGGCCGTCGGTGTCGGCCACGTCCAGTTTCAGGGTCAGCAGCTCGTGCGACGCCGGTTCGGCCGCGACGCCCGCCCGCAGCAGACCCGGGTACTGCGACAGCAGCTTGAACAGCATCTCGCCGGCGTGGCTGACCCCGAGGTGGAACAGCCGGTCGCCGTCGATGCCGGGCAGTGCCGCGACGTGACGCAGCACCGCCACCTCGTCCTCGTACTCCAGGGGGCTGCGGCTCATCAGCTCCATTCCCTGGCGTACGTCGGTCCGCAGTGCCCCGCCGTCCTGATAGCCCAGCTCGACCTCGGTGCGGTAGCGGGCCCAGGCGCAGGCATAACCCGCCTCGAGCAGCACGTCGGTGATGCGCCGGAAGCGGTGCACGCGGTCGTGCAGCCACTCCATCCCGCCGCCCCCGTTGCCGTAGGCGACGAAGACGAACGGATGCGGGCCGTCCCCCGGGGGCAGCCGCAACGCGTACGGCGTGTAGAGCCCGTCCAACGTCTCGGCCAGGTAGTAGTGGGCCGGGCTGTCCGACCCGGGCAGCGGTTCGGTCCGCACCGGGTTCCAGGTGTCCACCGGCTCAGTCCTTCGGCGGCCAGGTCGGGATGGCGCCCCGGCCCGAGGGGAAGCGGATGTTCTTGGAGCGGACGAACTCGTGGAGCGTCTCGATCGCGTTCTCCCGGCCGAACCCGCTGCCCTTCTGCCCGCCGAACGGCGAGCCGAGGAACGCCCGGCGCATGTAGTTGTTGACGAACACCATGCCCACCTCGAGCTGCTGCGCGATCCGGTAGGCCCGGGCCTCGTCGACCGTGCACAGAGCGGCGGTCAGGCCGTACGCGGTGTCGTTGCAGATGTCGATGGCCTCCTGCTCGTCGCCGAAGCGCATCACGCAGGCGATCGGCCCGAAGATCTCCTCCTGCGCCAGGGTCATCGTCGGGGTGACGTCGGCCAGCACCGTCGGCGGCACCCAGTAGCCGTCCTGGAGCCGCTCGTCGGACGGCAGCGCCCCCTGGGTGACCAGGCGCGCGCCCTCGTCCAGACCGGTCTTCAGGTACGCCATGACCTTGTCCCGCTGGGTGGCGTCGACCATCGCGCCGATGTCGGTGGCCGGGTCGAGCCCGTCGCCGACCACGAGGCGTTCGGTGGCCCGGGCGAAGCGGTCGAGGAACTCGTCGTGGATCGAGTCGTGGACCAGGATGCGCGCGGTGGACGTGCAGGCCTCGCCCTGGTTGTAGAACATGCCCTCCAGCGCGACGTCGATGGCCACGTCCAGGTCGGCGTCGTGCAGCACCATCAGCGCGTTCTTGCCGCCCAGCTCCATGGTCGCGAAGATCAGGTTCTCGGCCGCGCTGCGCAGCACCCGCTGCCCGGTGACGGTGGCGCCGGTGAAGGTGATCCGCTCGACCCGCGGGTTGGCCGAGAGGGCCGGGCCGGCCGCGAGGCCGGGCACCGCGTTGAGCACGCCCGGCGGCAGCACCTCGTTGGCCAGCTCGACCAGGCGCAGCACGGTCAGCGGGGCCTGCTCCCCCGGCTTGATGATCACGGTGTTGCCGGCCGCCAGCGCGGGCGCCGACTTCTTGCTGAAGTGGATCGGCGGCCAGTTGAACGGCAGGATCGCGGCGACCACGCCGTACGGCTCGTAGACGACCCGGGCCTCGATCGGCCCCTGGTCGAGGATCTCGCCGTGCAGCGTGTCGGCCAGCCCGGCGTAGTAGTCGAAGGCGGCGTGGCTGTAGGAGATGTCGAACCGGAACGCGTCCCGGCGCGGCTTGCCCACCTCGCGGGCCTCGAGATCGGCCAGCTCGTCCACGTGCTCGCGGATCTTCGCCGCGACCAGCCGCATCAGCCGCCCGCGTTCGCGCGGGGCCAGGGCCCGCCAGGCCTTGCCCGCCTCGCGAGAGTCGGCCACGGCCCGGTCGACGACCTCGGCCGGGGTGTTGAGGACCCGGGCGATCGGACGGCCGGTCGCGGGCTCGTGCACGACGAAGGTCTCGGCGCCCTCGACGGGCACCCACTCACCGGCGATGAATGCGCTCCACAGCTCACGCCCGGAATAGCCGGGCGCCGCCGCCGAAGGAAGCGTAACGGTCACAGCATGCTCCTCCCGCCAGACATCGCAATCGATTGCGATCCCGTGTCGTCGGAGACTAGGCCCGTCATCTGTCCGAAATCAAGGTCAAGCCACAAACGATTGCGCTCACTGTTGAGTGCTCACTGTTGAGTGCTCACTGTTGAGTGCTCACTGTTCAGCGCTCACTGTTCAGCGCTCGCTGTTCAGCGCTCATTGCTCGGTCCGCGGGTAGCGCTCCACGTGGCCGGCGTCGTGGACGATCGGGAGGCGGACCGTGACCTCGGTGCCGCTCGGCCGGCGCGGCCGGAAGCCGAGGGTCCCCCCGTGCAGGCGCACCACCGTCCGGGTGATGCTGAGCCCGAGGCCCGACCCCGTGATCCCGTGATGCCGGACGTTGCTGCCCCGGAAGAACCGGTCGACGACGCGGTCGCCCTCGCTCCCGGGAATGCCGATGCCCTCGTCGGCCACCCCGAGCTGAGCCACATCGTGGTCGCGGGACAGCACGAGCCGGACCGGACCGCCTGACTTGCTGTACGCGACGGCGTTGGCCAGCAGCTGGTCGACGACCTGCCGCAGGCGTCGTCCGTCGCCGGCCACGACCACCCCGGGCTCCGCGTCCACGTGCAGGGTCAGGCGCTGACGCCGGGCCTCGGCCGCCGCCGCCTCGGCCGCCACGGCGACCAGCGCGGTCAGATCGACCTCGGCGATGGCCAGCGGGAGCTGGCCCGATTCGAGTCCGGCCAGGTCGAGCAGGTCGCTGACGATCCCGTGCAACTGACCGATGTTGCGGGACATCGACTCGATCATGAGCCGGCTGTCGGCGTCGTAGTCGGCCCGGTCCTCGTTCAGGATGTCGATGTGGGCGGCGATGGAGGCCAGCGGCGTGCGCAGCTCGTGGCCGACCAGCCCCAGGAAGTCGTCCTGCATGCGGACCAGCTCGCGGCGCAGGCTGTCGGCGCGGCGCAGGGTGACGAACGCGCCGATCCGCGCGGCGATGCCTTGGACCAGCACGCTCAACAACGTCTCGTCGTGCCCGGTCCCGTCGGCGTGACAAGTCAGCACGCCGATCACCGCGCTGCCGTCGAGCACCGGCACGGCCAGGGTGGCGGTGCCGGACCGGAGGGTCCAGGCCACCGTCCCGTCCCGCCACGCCCGGCCAGGGGCGCCGAGATCGGGGATCGGCCCGGCGGCACTCCACTGCCCGGCCGGCCGCAGCTCACCGGAGGTGTCGTTGAGGAGGAAGAGCTCCACGGCCGGCCAGCCCAGAGCGGCGCCGATCGCCGCCAGCACCGGGGCCGCCGCCTCCTCCATCGAGGCGGAGGCCTCGAGCACCCGGTCCACCTCCTGATGGCACGTCTGGAACCGCTCCGCCGCACTCACCCGGGAGCTCGGCTCATCGTCCGGCGGCATCGTGCAGCGCGTCGTCGAACCGCGCCCACACGTGCGTCACCGAATCGGTCGTGTGCCAGCCGACCTCGGACGAGAGCCGGCGCGCCATCCGCAGCCACAGGCGGTTCTCATCCGGCGCGGGGACCGACTCGGGCTCGCGCGCGGCCCGGTCGCTGACGTCGAGGAAGAGGTCGCCGCCGGCGCGCGAGAGCCGCACCGTCGTGGGCGGAACCCCGCCGGTCAGCGAGTTCGTGGCCAGTTCCGTGGCCACCAGGACCAGCCGGTCGGCCACCCCGCCCAGCGTGAACTGGGCGGTCATGACCTGACCGGTCACGGCCTCGAACAGCGCCGCGCGCAGGGTGCTCAGCGCGGCCGGGTCGTCGAGCACCCAGGATTGCAGTTCCTCCCGGTCGCACGGCCGGCCGGCGCCGGTCGTGGTGGTCAGGTCGGTCATGGCGATCCGATCGGTGTGCCCTCGAGCGGCAGCCGGACGTGGAACCGGCTCCCGCCGCCGGGGTTGTCGTCGACGGCGATGCTGCCGCCGTGCCGGGTCACCACCCGTTGGCAGATGGCCAGGCCGAGACCCGTGCCGGGCCGGCTGTCGCCGGGGTGGGCGCGGTGGAAGGTGTCGAAGACGGCGGCGTGCTGGTCGGCCGGGATGCCGATGCCGCGGTCGGCGATGTGGATGTCGGCCCAGCCCTCGCCGACCGGGTCGGCGGTGATGCGTACGGAGGCCGGTTGGTGTTCCCGGGTGTATTTGATGGCGTTGCCGATCAGGTTGTCGAACACCTGCCGGATCATCGCGGCGTCGGCCTGCAGGACCGGGAGCGGCCCGACGGCGATGTCCGGACCGACGCCCAGCGCCCGGCCGGCATCGGCATAGCCCCGCAGATAGGCGGTGCGCTCGGTGATCACCTCGTCGACCACCTCGCGCAGGTCGACCGGCTCGAGTTTCAAGGGCGAGTCGCGGGCCGTCGCGTACGCCAGCAGGTCGTCGATGAGCCGGCTCATCCGGCCCAGTCCCCCGACGAGCCGGGCCAGCGTCTCCTCGAGGTCCTCGTTGCCTCCGCGGCTGGCCAGGTCCTCGGCGAGGATCTCGGCGAACCCGTGCACGGCGGCCAGCGGCGCCCGCAGGTCGTGCGCCACGACACCGGCGAACGCGGTCAGCTCGGCCTCCCGCTCGCGCAGGACGGACACGTCGTACCGGGTGGCGACGGCGCCGATCGGCGCCCCGAGATGATCGTGCAGCGGCCGGGCGTCGACCATGACCGCCTGAGCCGGCCGGCCGGGCGCCGTGAAGGTCATCTCGCGGCCGGCGATGATCTCGCCGTCGAGCGCGAGGGCGAGCGGATGCCGGACAGGGCGGCGGCCGTCCAGGTCGGTGACCCGGTTGAGCTGGTTCACATGGGTCGGCGGCGGCCCGTCGATGTCGGCCCGCGCGGCCTGGTTGACCTGCACGAGATTGCCGTCGAGATCGCAGGCCAGCACGCCCACGTTGATCACGTCGAGGAGCTGGGCCAGATAGGCCTTCTGGGTAGCCAGGTCACGGTGGGCCTGGTCGGCCTCGTCGAGCGAACGGTTCAGGGTCTCCACGAGCTGCCGCAGCTCCGGCGGCCCGTGCGGGTCGGGCCGGGCCTGCAGGTCGCCGCGGCTGCGCCTGTCCAGCACACGGCGCACCTGGCTGAGCGGGCCGAGCACGCGGTGCGCGCTGGCCGACAGCCACACCGTGACCAGGGCGGCGAGCGCGGCCAGGGCCAGCAGGCAGGCCTGCAGCACGGTGGCCGCGACCCGCAGGTCGTGCCCGGCCGCACGCCGGTCCGCGGTCAACGCGGCGGCCGCGGCCGTGTGCGCCGCCCGGAACTCGTCGAACAGTTCCTTGCCGCGGTCGTCGGCCGCCGGCGGGACCAGCCGGCTGGTGCGCGGTTCGGCGAATTCGTTGAACCACCGGTCGGCGGCGGCCTGCTCGGCGGCGAGCAGGCGGAGGGTGCCAGGATCGGTGACGGCGTGGCGGACCTCGCGGACGTGCTCCGGGAAGGCTGCAGTGCCGGTCCGGTACGGCGCCAGGAAGTTGGGCCGGCCGGTCAGCTGGTACCCGCGCAACCCGGTCTCGGCGTCGGTCAGAGCCTGCAGGACGTCGCGGTGCGCGGTCTGTGCCGTGTCCAGCCGCCGGACCGACTGGTCGAAGTGCGTCAGCAACAGCTGCCCGCCGATCAACTGCAGCAACGCCACCCCGGCCAGCACACCCAGCAACGCCATGAAGAGACGCCGGATGGTCTTCGCTGTCGAGGGACTCACCGGCACCCCGTCCTCGCCGTGCCGAACTGACGTCTCAGTCTTGCACCGCCGGGACCGTCGCGCGGTCGAACCGACGCAGCGCGGCATCAGCGGGTGTGCAGCAGCTCGGTGCGCATCTGTTCGTCGAATTCGCGGCAGGTGCCGGGCGCGGTCCGCTTGGCCCGGTACATCGCGAGATCCGCGTCCTCGACCAGCCGCTCGGCCGACCGCCCGGCGCCGCTGTAGGCGATGCCCACGCTGGCCCGGGTGTGCACCGTGCGCCCGGCGATGTCGAACGGCCGGGCGATCGCCTCGGCCACCCGCTCGGCGACCACCCAGGCCTGCCGCTCGTCGCTCAGCGGTTCGAGCAGCACGGCGAACTCGTCGCCGCCGAGCCGGGCGGCCATGTCCGACTCGCGGATCGTGGCCCGCAGCCGGTCGGCCACCCCGCGCAGCAGCTCGTCGCCCGCGGCGTGCCCCAGCGTGTCGTTCACCTGCTTGAACAGGTCGAGGTCGAGATAGAGCAGGGCCGCGGCCGGGCCCGCGGCGACGACCTGCTCCACCCGTCGCAGGAACAGGCCCCGGTTCGGCAGCCGGGTCAGCGGGTCGTGGTGGGCCTGATGGATCGCTTCCAGGGTGTGCGCGCCGGTGAGGGCGAGGCTGGCCTGCTCGGCGAAGGCGGCCAGCACGTCGCGGCGCTCGGCGTCGCGGATCTCGGCGTCCGGCCCGGCGATGACGAAGCTGCCGGCCACCTCGCCGCCGACGAGCACCGGCACGGAGACCGTGTGGCCGTCGGTCACCGGATAGCGAGCGGTCATGGCCTGGTGCGCGGCCGCCAGGAGCGCGGCGTCGTCCCGGCCGCCGGCCGCGCCGAGGTGGAACGAGGCCACGGTGAGCTCGGCCGGATCGGCCGCCTCGCGCAGAACCAGCGCCGTGGAGGCCCCGTCGAGCAGCCTCCCCGCGCCCTCGGTGATGGCGTCGAGCAGCTCGCCGATCGGGGTGCCCTGACCGGCCGACCGCTGCACCCGCAGCAGCGTCTCGAGCAGCCGTTCCCGTCGTTCCAGGGCCTGCAGCAGCACCAGCCGGGCCTCGGCCTCGGCCTCGCGTTCCCGGCGCAGCTGCCGTTCCGCCTCCAGCGTGCGCAGGCTGAGCAGGGCGAGACCGAGCACCCGGGCCATCCCCTGCAGCATCTGCCGTTCCTCGGCGCCGAACACGTCCTCACCGCGGGCGAGGATCAGCCGGTCCTCGGAACCCTGGTCGAGCGGTTGCACCGTGACGGGCAACGTCCCGAGCCCGGGGAACGGCGCGACCTCGGCCCCGGCCCGGACGCCGGTGAAGACGCTCGGCTCCGGGTGCCGGCCCAGCCCGATCGACCACAGCACCTCGCCGCCGCAGACGACCGCGGCCACTTCGGCGTCCGTGGCCTCGGCCGTGCGCTGCACGGCGATGCGGGCGGCGCTCTCGACGTCTCCGGCCCGGGTGATGGCGCTGAAGAACTCGCTGAGCTGAAGGATGTACCAGCCGGGCATCAGCTCACCGCGAGAGCCACCACCGTCAGGTGGTGCATGCCCTTGGCGCCAGGTCGCTGGACGATCTCGCCGTTGGAGTAGAAGCCGCCGTACGGCACGGGCTTGAGCGCGTCGCGCAGCCGCTCGGCGGCCAGGTCGGCGCCGTCCTCGCCGAGCGCGATCTGCCGCACGCAGCAGTCGAAGACCAGCAGGCCGAGCGGCGGGTTGCCGTCGAGCGACTCCACCGCCGCGGTGCCGGCCACCGCGGCCGCGTCGGCGATCGCGTCGTAGCCGCCCTCCATGAACCAGACCATCCCGCCCTCGGGGGTGTCGGCCAGCCCCGAGATCGAGCGCTGGTCGGGGTCGGCCTCGAAGATGATCCGGACGTCCTCCCCGGTGCGGCGGGCGAGCCCGAGCGGCCGGACGGTGGCGAACTGCAGGAACGCCCCGGGGTCGGCGGCCAGGTCGGGTGCGGCGCCGGTCCGCCGGAGGTAGACGTCGAGCGCCGGTTCCCCGTCCAGCTCGTAGATCGTGCCGCCCTCGCTGCGGGTGACCACCATCGGATCGCCGGTCTTGTGCCAGCCGTGCGAGATGCCGATGCCCAGCGGCGAGGGCGAACCCAGCGCGGCGCCGAGCACGGCGTTCGGCAGGACCTGGACGTCACGGCCGTCGCTGAAGAAGTGCACGGTGCCGACCTGGGTCACGCCGTCGCCGGCGCACCCGCCGACCAGCGGCACCTGCGCCCCGGTGACGCTGTAGGCGCCCCGGACCATCTCCTGCTGGTCGTTGCTGCGGCCGTCGCCGAGCAGCAGCACGGCCCGGTGCTCGGCGTCGACGTCGTCGAGGCAGGAGGCCGCGGCCATGCCGGCGGCGTGCAGATCCATGCTTTCGTACGGCACGGCGCGCACCGCCGCGGCGAAACCGGGACCGCCCAGCGCGTTGACCACGACACCGGCGCCCCGCCCGTCCGCGGTGAACTCGCCCGAGGTCGAACAGCCGATCATGAGTACGTCGCCGCCGGCCGCGGCGTGCACCGCTTCGGCCATGCCCGGCGTCGAGTGCGACAGCGACGCGAAGACGATCACCAGGGTGGCCCGGCGACCGCCGAGCGCCTCCCAGCAGGCCTGCGCTCCGGCCTCGGCGGGGTCGGACGCCAGGCTACGGCCGACGCCGAACCAGCGATGCGTGCCCTCGATCATGTGCACCCCCACCGCGGCGGGCCGCGGCGCGGGCCCTCTGAACGACCATCGGCAGGTCGGCCCGTCACCTGAGCGGCTGCCTCCCCCTTTCGAGAGGAGGCAGCCTCGACGTCAGCAGGCGAAGACGCGGAACTCCCAGAGCGAACGGCCGTACGGGGTGCCGCGCTCAGTGCCGTACATGCGCACGTACGTGGCGTTGCCGGTGAGCGCATGGGTGGCCTGACCGCCCGTCTCGGTGCCGGTGACCGTGACGGCCGGGGCCCAGGTGGTCCCGTCGGCCGACGTCTCGATCCGGTACGACCGGCCGTACGCGGCCTCCCAGTTCAGCTCGACCCGGGCCAGTGCCCGGGAGGCGCACGGCTTTCGTCAATGTTACGAACGTGAATACAGGCTGCTCACAGCTTAGGTGAGGGGCTTGCCCATCAGGCCGGGGTGGGGTGGCCAGGAACTGGGGCATCTTCTCCTCGCGGACGGCCCGGAAGAGGTCGTACGCGGGTGGTTCGAGGACCTCGCCCAGGTAGTTGCCGGCGGCGTCGTGGCGGCCGTGGCCCGGGGTGCGCAGCATGGTGACGCTGTCCGGGTTGATCCCGCGCAGGGCGAAGACCAGGTCGATCGGGTCGGCCGGGCCGGTCGTCACGGTCATCGCGTGCCCGGCCGCGCGCAGCAGGGCGTCGAGCTTGACCGGGTTGGCCGCCAGGTTCTGCCGTTTCGCCTCGGCCGCGATCGACGTGATGAACTGCTGCTGGTGGTGCTGGCGGCCGTAGTCGGCGCCCTTCACCTTCTTGCGCTGGCGCAGGTAGTCGATGGCCTCCTCACCGGTCATCCGGCGGCAGCCCGCCCGGAACAGCCGGCGGGTGTGGATCGACCGGACATCGGCGTCGACGCACACGTTCATCCCGCCGAGCGCCTTGACCACGTCCGAGAAGCCGTAGAAATCGATCAGCACGGCCGCGTCGAGGCCGGGCAGACCGGTCAGCTTCCGCACCGTGGCGGCCAGCAGCCGGCCACCGCGGGCCCGGTTCTGGTCGAGACCGGCGCCGTACGCGAAGGAGCTGTTGAGCCGGTCGCGGCCGCCCTGGAACCCGGTGTCGGCCAGCGGCGGGATGTCCACGATGGTGTCGCGGGGCAGCGAGAAAAGGTAGGCCCGGTCCTTGGACCTCGGCACGTGCAGGATCATCACGGTGTCCGAGCGGATCATGCCGGTCTGGCCCTTCCGCCAGTCCACCCCGATCAGCAGGATGTTGAGCGCCCGGTCGAGGCTCCACTTCTCCGGCGCCAGGTGATAGGTGGCGGCCGCGCCGAGCAGGTCGTCGCGCGCCACCGCGTTGGCGTACCGGTCGGTGACCATCGTGCCGCCGACCCAGGCGCCCGCGCTGACCAGCACCAGGGCCAGGCCGGCCCGGAAGGTGTAGCGGGCCCAGCGCGGGTCGCGGTAAAGGCCGAGCCGGATCTGGCGGACCAGGCGCTGGGTGCGGGCCGCCTTCGGGTCCGACGACGCCGCGGACGGGTCGAGCGCGGCCGCCCGGCCGGTGCGGGCCGAGACGTGCCAGCGCAGCCCGCCACCGGCCAGCGCGGTCACCGCGGACTGGATGGTGACCAGGTAGATCAGCTGGCGGTAGCCGATCTGCAGCAGCGGCAGCGACCAGAGCGGCCCGGCCGGCTCCTTGTCGAGGCGGAACGCGTAGGCCGCGACCGCGACCTGGGCCACGTGCAGGCCGAGCCAGAACACCGCGACCAGGCCGGACGGGCGGAACAGCAGCGAGTAGACCAGGTAGACGTCGACGATCGGGCCGAGCAGCGGCTGCAGGATCTGGAACGCGGCCACGTAGCCGAGACCGCGACGCCCGAAGCGACCGGCCGGGCCCTTCTCGACCAGGGCGTGCCGGTGCTTCCACATCGCCTGCATAGTCCCGTAGCACCAGCGGTAGCGCTGCCGCCACAGGCCCTTCCAGGTGCCGGGGGCCTCGGTCCAGGCGCACGCCATGTCCTCGTAGACGACCCGCCAGCCGGCCCGGACGACGGCCATGGTCAGGTCGGTGTCCTCGGCGAGCGTGTCACTGCGTACGCCGCCGGCCGCCTCCAGCGCGGCGCGGCGGAACCCGCCGAGCGCCCCAGGCACGGTCGTCATGCAGTCTGCCATCTCGAACACGCGCCGGTCGAGGTTGAACGCGACCACGTACTCGAGGTGCTGCCAGCGGCCGATGACGCCGCGCCGGTTGGCCACCTTGGCGTTGCCGGCCACCGCGCCCACGGCCGGGTCGGCAAACGAGCGGACAAGCATGCCGACCGTGTCCGGCTCGACGATCGTGTCCCCGTCGATCAGGACCAGGATGTCGTGCCGGGCGGCCGCGATCCCGGCTCGCAGCGCGGAGGCTTTGCCGCCGTTGGCGCGGCGCAGCACCCGCACACCGGGTTCGTCGAGCGCCTCGACCAGGTCGGCGGTGCCGTCGGTCGAGCCGTCGTCGACCACGATGATCTCGACATCGGCGTGCTCGCTGGCCAGCAGCGAGCGGACGGTCGCGACGATGTTGGCCGCTTCGTTGAACGCCGGGACGATGACCGACACCGGGGTCTCGTACGCGGGCAGCGGGTTTCGCCGCCGGCGCCGGGCATGCCGCCACGCGCAGTACGCCTGGATCAGCATCCGCAGGCCGGCCAGCGCGGTCGCGAAGATCATCAACCAGAACAGCCCGGTACGCGTCCAGCTCGCCCCATGCTGAGCCACGGCGAACGCGCCGCCCTGCACCTTCGCCCGGGTCGTGGCCGGCAACGCCTCGGGCACGCCGGGCAGCCCACCCGAGACCGTCACCGCGCTGCGGCCCTGCACGGCCAGCCGGGGCAGCAGCAGGTCGAGCGCCCCCACGGTGTTCGCCCTGTCCCCACCACCGTCGTGCATCAGCACGATCGCCCCTCGTTGGTCGACCGGCATGGCCAAGGTGGCGATCGTGCTCGCGGTGGGCTTGCGCCAGTCGGTGGTGTCACGATCGGCCAGCACCGTCGTGTAGCCGTCGCGGCCGGCCTCGGTGATCAGATCGAGCGCTCGCCGGTCCACTTTGGCCGGCGAGGCCAGATAGGGCGGCCGGAACAGGCGCACGTCCTGACCGGTGGCGTGCGCGACCGCGTTGCGGGTCAGCTCGAACTCGACGCGCCGCCGCGGCTCGGACATGGTGGTGAGGTCGCGATGGGTGAACGAGTGCAGGCCGAGCTGGTGGCCCTCGGCGACGATCCGGCGGACCAGCTCAGGGTACTTGTTGACCTGGGCGCCGACGACGAAGAAGGTGGCCTTCGCGTGGTGCCGGCGCAACGCGTCGAGGATCTGCGGCGTCCAGACCGGGTCCGGGCCGTCGTCGAAGGTCAGCGCGACCAGGCCGGGCGGGAGGCGCTCGGCCACCACCCGGCCGTCGGTCACGCTGATCACCGGGCCGGCCAGGGGCGACGGGTGGTCGACGATCTCGGTCTGGCCCGGCGGGACGGTGCCGCCGCCCGTCTCGCGGGCGAAGTCGTCCAGAAAGAGCGTCGCCACCAGGGCCGCGACGGCCAGCACGAAGATGGACCAGTGCGCCCGGGGGCGACCGGCGTTGCGGTGCCGCGGCACTCGGTCAGACGCTCCCCGGTGTCGGCGCGCCGGTGGCGATCACCAGGACGAAGCTGGCGACGATGAGGACAAGCCAGCCCGCGAACGCCACCCCCACGGTGATGCCGGCCGCGATGACCAGCCGCCGGCGCGAGCCCCGCCAGTCGGCGAACACCGGTTTCTGAGGCAGCCGCAGACGCCGGGTGTCGTTCAAGTCGTTCATGATCCCCCATCGTTCGGGGGCGATGTTAGCCATTCGCGCCGGGCGAGGAGGCCCCGTCAACTGAGACGAGAAGCACTCCGGTGGTGACACCGCCCGGCGAACACCCGGGCCAGCTGGTCGGCCAGCGCGGCCCGGGCGGCGGCCGCCGTCATCGTGCCGGGCTCGGTGTAGGCATGCAGCTTGAGCCCGTCCAGGGTGGCCAGCAGACGGGCGGCCTGGGCGTCCTCGTCGGTGCTGTCGGGCACCTCGCCGCACTCCTTGCCGTTGTGGATCGCCTCGGCCAGCATGGCCCGAAGGTGCGCGTTGCTCTGCCCGAGCGCCTGGGCGAGCCGCGGGTTGTCGACCACCCGGCCGGTGAAGGCGAGCTCGACCCGGCACTCGCGGCGGCGGCGCTCGTCGAGCGGCAGCAGCTCGCTCAGTGCGTCGAGCAGGATGTGCTCGATGCGGGCCCCGCTCAGGTCGGCCCGGCGGGCGTCGGCCATCACCCGCTGCTCGGTGCGGTGGCGGGCGTGCGTGAAGGCGTGCAGCAGCATGTCGTCCTTGCTCGGGAAATAGTGCTGCACCAGGCCGACCGAGATGCCCGCGGCGGCCGCCGTGCGGGCCACCGTGACGGCCTCGAAGCCGTCGGCGGCGACGAGTTGCTCGACCGCCTCGGCGACCTGTTGCCGGCGGGCGTCGTGGTCAGCGGTGCGAGGCATTGCATAACCATATAGCAATACGGTATACCTTGATAACCATACGGCTATACGATTATGGGGGTCTGCTGTGGTGGGACGACGATGGCTGGTCGCGCTGGCGGCGGTGGCGATGCTGGCGGTGCCGGCACCGGCGACGGCGGCCGGGCCGACGATCGACGACTACGTCCGGCAGCAGCAGAACGAGCTGCGGATACCCGGGCTGGCGTACGCGATCGTGGGCCGGGACGGGGTGATCGGCCAGGCGGCGTGGGGCGTCGACGGGCAGACCCCGTTCCTGCTCGGCTCGGTGTCCAAACCGTTCACCGCGCTCGCGGTCATGCGGCTGGTCGAGGCGGGACGGGTCGGGCTCGACGATCCGGTGCAGCGGCACCTGCCGTGGTTCCGGCTGGCCGACTCCTCGGCCGGTGCTCGGATCACTGTGCGGCAGCTGCTCACCCACACCAGCGGGCTGCCGCAGTGGGCCAGCCGCACCGACCGCTTCGACAACACCGCCGACGGCCTGGCCCGTTCGGTGCGCGACCTCGCGACGGTCGAGCCGACCGGCTCCCCCGCCCACCTCTACAGCGACGCGAACTACATGGTGCTGGGCGCGCTCGTGGAAGCCGTGACGGGGCAGCCGTTCGGTGCCTTTCTGCGGCAGGAGATCTTCGAGCCGCTCGGGATGACGCACGCGGCCGCCACCGAGGCCGACGCCGAGCGGGTGGGACTGCCCGCGGGCCACCGCTACTGGTTCGGCCATCCGCGCCGCTTCGACCCCGGCTACGACACCTCCGGCGTGCCGTACGGCTATGTCGCGGCCAGCCTGGACGATCTGGTGCCGTTCGTGCAGACGCAGCTCACCACTGATACGAAGATGCACACCGGGCAGGTCGACACGGGCCACGGCGGCCGGTACGGGCTGGGCTGGCGCGACACCGAGATGGACGGAACGCGGGTGGTGTGGCATGCGGGCGCGACGCCTGGTTACTGGGCGCACGTGGTGCTGGTGCCGGGCTCCGAGCTCGGCGTGATCGTGCTGGCCAACAGCTACAGTCTGGCCTTGGACGGCGCACTGGCCGCGGTCGGCTTCAACGTGGCCCGGATGGCCCTGGGCGAGAAGCCGCAGCCGGGCCGGACCGACCCGATCTTCACCATCGTGCTGTATGCCCTGATCGCCGTGGCCGTCCTGCTGGCGGTGCTCGCCGGCCGGTCGCTGCGTGCTCGGACCGGCCTTGTTGCTGCGGCCGGGTGGGTGGCCGGCTCCGCTGTGCTGATCGCGGCCGTCCTGGTGATGCTGCCCGCGCAGCTGGGCGGCGACCTGCGGCAGGCCCTGCTGTGGACGCCGGACATCGGGTGGGCCATCGTGGCGGTCGCCGTGCTCGCCGGGGTGCTGGCGATCGTCCGGGCCGGCCGCGCGATCCTCACTAGACTGGGCCGGTGACTGACTTCGATCCTCGGACGCTGCTCGCCGAGAGCAAACTCGGTGTGCTGGCGACCATCAAGGCCAACGGGCTGCCGCAGCTCTCCCCCGTCACCCCGTTCTACGACCGGGACGCCGAACGCATCTACGTCTCGATCACCGACAGCCGCGCCAAGACGGCCAACCTGCGCCGCGATCCGCGGGCGGCGCTGGAGGTGACCCGGGGTGACGGGTGGGCCTGGGCCACGGCGGAGGGCTCGGTCGAGCTGATCGGGCCGTCGACCGATCCGCAGGGGCCCGAGGTGGAGGCGCTGGTCGACTACTACCGGCGCGCCTCGGGCGAACACCCGAACTGGGACGAATACCGCTCAGTCATGGTCGCCGACCGCCGCGTCCTCATGGTCCTCAAGGTCGCCCACGTCTACGGCCAGGCCATGGGCTAGTCGAGCCAGTCCGTCGGCGGCAGGTTGAGAAAGTCGGTCGGCCCGTCAGCGAGCTCCTGGGCGCGAAAGACCAGGTAGTCCTTGATGAACTCCGCAGTGGGCCGCTGGTTCCGGTCGGCGCTGAGAGCTCGGTTGAGCAGGTCGATGCCGACCTGGTCGAGCGTGCCCGGGCGTAGAAGCGGACTGGCCGGATCGCTGAGCTGCGTAGCGCCACGGCCGGCGGACAGACCGCGGATCACACAGAGCGCGAGCTTGTAGACGTCCGTGGACTGGTCCTGCAGCCTTTGCCGCTTGGACTTGATCTCCGGTGGCACGAAGAACGGCGTGTTCGGCTGCACTCGGGTGGGGTCGTCGACATCGGCCACACCGTCGCAGTCCATGAGCAGGATCCGGGGCGGGTCCGTGGCCACGGCGGCGTTACGCAGGCTCACGTCGCCGTAGACCAGACGCTTGCCGTCGGCGATTCTGCGCCCAGACTATGAGCCACCACGACCGAAGTCTTGGACGGAAACGACAGCGGCGTCTCAGCCGGCCGGATGAGCACCGTGCTGCCCCTTTGACGCCCGGGCGGTCTGTGACGGCCAGGTTTCGGTTAAGGAAACAAGACTTTTCGATAATCGTGCTGAAGTTATGGACGCGCAAACAAAAGCCGCCTACGGTCAGCAAGCATTGATGCTCATCGAGGTCTGGACGGTCCGATGAAGAAAACCCAGCTCGCACTGCTTGCCGTCACCACTCTCGCGGGCCTGTTGCCCGCCCTTCCCGCCGTCGCGGCCGTCCCGGCCCAGGAGCCCGGCGTCACCCTGCGCACCTTCGACCTGCAGACCGCGCGCAACGAGATCTGCACGCTCAAGCCCGGCCAGACCCCGAACGTCGACAAGCTGCTGCCGACGATCAACTGGACCACCGGCGCCGACTTCGGCCTCGAGGACCGCTTCCAGTCCGAGGTGACCGGCAACGTCACCATCACCACGGCCGGGGCGTACGGGTTCCGGCTGACCAGCGACGACGGCTCCCGCCTGAAGATCGACAACGCGACCGTCATCGACCACGACGGCGCACACGCGGCCACCGCCAAGGAGGGGTCGGTCACCCTCACCACCGGCTACCACGCGCTGCACATCGACTACTTCGAGCGCGACAACGGCCAGCAGCTCACCCTCGAGTGGCGCCCGCCCGGCGCGACCGCGTACACCCTGGTCCCGAACAGTGCGCTGAGCACCGACGCCGGCGTGGTGCGGGTGACCGCGCCCGGCCGCAAGGAGTGCGAGGGCGCCGGGGACAGCCCGGGCGACGGCCTCCCGCTGACCGGCGTGCACCCCGGTTACACGCTGACCAACCTGCGGCCGACCGGCTTCCAGCCGCAGGTGAGCGCGATGGACTGGTTCCCCGACGGCCGGCTGGCCATCGCCACCTGGGGCGGTGGCGAGACCACGGCCGGTGAGGTCTACATCCTCAGTGGCGTCACCGGCAGCACGTCACCGAGCCAGGTGACGTACAAGAAGATCGCCACCGGGCTGCGCGAGCCGATGGGCCTCAAGATCGTCGACGGCACGATCTACGTCTCGCAGAAACACGAGCTGACCGAGCTCAACGACACCAACGGCGACGGCACGATCGACCAGTACCGCCGGGTCGCCACCTGGCCGTTCGACGGCAACTTTCACGAGTTCGCGTTCGGCCTGCTCTACAAGGACGGCTTCTTCTATCTGAACCTGTCCGTCTCGATCAACCTGGGCGGCGCGACCACCGACCCGCAGGGCTCGGCCAACCGCGGCACCACCCTGAAGATCAACCGCTCGACCGGCGCGGTGCAGTACGTCGCGGGCGGCCTGCGCACCCCGGACGGGCTCACCTTCGGGCCCGACGGCGACATCTTCGTGCTGGACAACCAGGGCGGCTGGCTGCCCGCCTCGAAACTGGTGCAGGTCAAGCAGGACCGCTTCTTCGGCCACTACACCAACCCGGACGGCCCGTTCGACCTGCAGCCGGTCACCCCGCCGGTGCTGTGGCTGCCACAGAACGAGATCGCCAACTCGCCCAGCACCCCGCTGATGCTGAACTCGGGACCGTACTCGGGTCAGATGTTGTTCGGTGATGTCACCTACGGCGGCGTCCAGCGGGCGTACCTGGAGAAGGTCAACGGCCAGTACCAGGGCGCGGTGTTCCGCCTGACCCAGGGCCTGGAGATGGGCGTGCTACGGCTCAGCCAGGGCCCGGACGGGGCGCTCTATGCCGGCGGGCTCGGCGCGGGCGGCAACTGGGGGCAGGAGGGCAAGCTCACCTACGGCCTGCAGAAGCTCACCCCCAACAGCACCAGCGTCTTCGACATCAAGTCGATGAAGGCGATCGCCGACGGGTTCGAGCTGGAGTACACGCAGGCCGTCTCGGCCGCGACCGCCGCCTCGTACAAGGTCAAGCAGTGGCGTTACCAGCCGACCCCCGAGTACGGCGGCCCCAAGGTCGACGAGGAGACGCTGACGGTCAGCTCGGCCACGCTGTCAGCCGACCGGCTCAAGGTGACGCTCAAACTGGCCGGTCTCAAGCCGGGCCGGGTCGTGCACGTCCGCTCCCCGCGCCCGTTCACTTCGACCACCGGCAGTCCACTGTGGAGCACCGAGGCCTGGTACACGCTGAACAGCCTGGCCGACGGCACCACGCTGAAGTCGGACCGGGTCGAGGCGGAATGGTCCGGGCTCAGCGGCAGCACGTCCGTCGCCAAGGACCACACCGGCTACACCGGATCGGGCTTCTCGGCCGGGCACGGCGCGGTCGGTTCCGCGACCACCTTCACCGTGAACGTGCCGTCGGCCGGCGCCTACCCGACGTCGCTGCGTTACAGCAACGGCCCCAACCCCTCGGCCGGAACCAAGACCATCAGCCTGTACGTCAACGGGAGCCGGGTGAAACAGGTCAGCCTGGCCGACACCGGCACCTGGGACACGTGGGCCGCCCTGAATGACTCGGTGACGTTGCGGGCGGGCGGCAACACCGTCTCCTACAAGGTCGACACCGGCGACATCGGGCACGTCAACCTGGACAGCCTCACCATCGGTGCGGCCGCGGGCGGCACGGCCGGAACGGGGACCATCACCGGCATCGGGGGCAAGTGCCTCGACGTGGACAACGCCGGCTCGGCCAACGGCACCAAGGTGCAACTGCACACCTGCAACAGCTCCACGGCACAGAGCTGGACCAGGTCGGGCGACACGCTGCGGGCGCTCGGCAAGTGCCTCGACATCGACAACGCGGGCACCGCCAACGGCACCAAGGTGCAGCTCTGGACCTGTAACAACAGCACCGCCCAGATCTGGACCACCCAGACCAACGGCTCGCTGCTCAACCCGCAGTCGGGCAAGGTGCTCGACGCGGCCGGCGGGGCGAGCGCCGACGGCACCCCGGTGCAGATCTGGGAATGGGCCGACGTCGCCCAGCAACGCTGGACCCACAACGGCCCGAGCCGGGTCACGCTCTTCAACGGCGGCAACCTCAACGCCTTCCAGAACGCGGACGGCAGCGCGGCGACCTGGCCGATCTCGGGCGGCTCGGCCGAGGTGCTCGGCGGCGACCTGCGGACCAAGCAGACGTACGGCGACTTCAAGCTGCACGCCGAGTTCTGGCTGCCGAATCTGCCGGCCGACGTGACCGGTCAGCAGCGGGCCAACAGCGGCATCTACCTGCAGGACCGGTACGAGATCCAGGTACTCGACACGTACGGGAAGACGACTCTGGCCAACGACGACTCCGCGGCCGTCTACCTGAAACGGGCGGCCTCGGCCAACGCGGGCACGGCGCCGGAGACGTGGCAGACGTACGACATCACGTTCCGGGCCGCCCGCTGGAACGGCACCACTAAAACCGAGGACGCGCGGGTCACGGTGGTCTGGAACGGCGTGACCGTGCAGAACAACGTCGCCATCGACGGCCCGACCGGCAACGGCGCCGCGGAGAGCGCCGCCACCCTGCCCATCCGCCTGCAGGACCACGGCGACCCGGGCGCGAACGTCCGCTACCGCAACATCTGGATCGAACCCGCCTAGCCCCGGCCGACCGACGACACCGACCGGCCCCGCAGGCACGAACGCGGGGCCGGTCTCGTCGTGAGCGAGGAGCGGGACGCCGGCGGGCCCCCGGCCGGCTCCGCCCGGCCCGCGAACGTCGACTGGTCTACAGCGGGAGCCAGAGGGCCAGGACGTTGGGCGGCTCCCAGGTCACCAGCGAGGTGTGGGCGATCCGGCATTCGTAGCGCGCGCCCTGGTAGGTGACGACCTGACCTCGGGCGTAAGCCACCCCGGGCGCCCACGTCGTGGCACCGGCCGGCGGCGTCGTCGGCTGAGTCGTGGGCGGCGTAGTGGGCGGCACGGTCGGGGCCGTTGTCGGCGGACGGGTGGCGGTGGCGGTCGGCTGGGGAGTGGTGACGGTGCAGTCTCCGGCGGTGGTCACGGTGTCGGTGTGGGTGGTGCCGGACGACCGGTAGGAGGCGACCGCCGCGGCGGCCTGGGCGGGGCTGAGGGTCTGGTTCTTGGCGTGGAAGACGTAGTCGACGGACTGCTGCCAGACCGCGGTCGCCCCGGCCGCGCGGCCGGCCAGGTCGATGAACCACTGGTTGAAGTCGATCGACATGTTCTGCCGGGGGTAGACCTTGCCCGTGTGGTCGCCGACCAGCACGCCGTCGATGTAGTACTTCACGTGACCGTCCCCGACGGTGGCCTGCACGTCGTGCCAGCCGGCGATGCTGCGGGCCTGCTGGCTGTGCTGGTTGTCGGCGTACCACGGGTCGGGGACGTACGTGTACCAGCTGGTCTGGTAGTTGATCGGCCCGGCTTCGCCCCAGCCGCCGTTCGGCAGGTATTCGGAGAAGTCGAGCTCGGAGTAGGTGGGGTCGCGCGGCGCGGCGAGCGGCGAGATCGAGTAGAAGGTCTGGTTGACGTGGTCGCCGTCGGGGCCGCTGACCGGGGCGTCGGCGAACTTGACCCGGGCCAGGTAGGTGCCGGCCAGGAAACGCCGCTGGCTCAGCGAGAACTCGGCGTGCGAGGTGCCCGCGGCGGTGCCATTGGTGCGGGCGGTCAGCTGGGCGACCTTCTGTCCGTCCACTGTGGGGAAGGCGACGTTGTCGGCCGGCCAGGCGGCGCCGGGGACGCCGGGGCCCCCGGTCGCCGTCCGGATGCTCCAGCCATGCTGGCCGAGGGCGGGATCCGTACGGGATGCGTAGTTGAAGTCGTCGAAGAGGGTGCCGCAGGCGGCGGCCGCGCTGCCGGGGGTGGCGGCGGCGACACCGAAGGCGGCAGTGACTCCGGCGAGGGTGGCGCCGATGGCGAGGGTGCGTTTCCGGCCCATGGGGGTGAGCCTCCTTGCTGACGTGGGAATGTTTACCACTGGTAAAGCAACTCCACCGCAGTGATGTACGTCAATGACCTTCCGCAGAATTAAGGCGCGCCACAGATGACTTGCCCGGGGTTACCCGGCAGAGTGCAGGCAATGAGGCGAGGCGAGGTGGGCGAGCGCCTGCGCGAGCTCGTCGGCACGGTGCTGCCGGGTGACCCGCTTCCCTCCGAGCGCGACCTCAGCGTCCGGCTCGGCACGTCCCGGCCGACGGTGCGCCTCGCCCTCGACGAGCTGACCCGCGAGGGCCTGCTCGTGCGCCGTCACGGCCGCGGCACGTTCCGCGCCCTGCGCAAGATCTCCCAGGAGGTGCCGTCGACCGCCGACCTGCCCCCGGCCGAGGGCGATTGGCAGAGCGAATTGCTGGAGTACGCGGTGACGAAGGCCGACGACGATCTCGTCGGCGCGGTGGTCCGGGCCCTTCGCCTGCGGATCGTCGACGGCTCCCCGATGGCGCTCGAGGAGATCCGCGTACCCCTGGCCGTGGCCCCGCTTCTGACCGAGGCCGACTTCGTGGGCGGGTCGCTCTACCAGCGGCTGCGCGAGCGGCACGGAGTCGTCCCGGCCGAGGCCGTCCAAACCACCGAGCCCACGCTGACCACCGCCGCCCAGTCCCGGCTGCTGGCCGTGCCGGTGGGCTCGCCCGCCCTGCTGTTCGAGCGCACCACCCGCGACGCCACGGGCCGGGTGATCGAGCAGGCCCGGTCGGTCTACCGCGGCGACCGATACCGCATCACCCAGCATCTGCGGCTCGGGCCGGCCTCAGGCTGAGAACACGGTCGCCTAACCGGCCCGCGGCGGGCAGTATCGAGCTCATGAAGGTGCATGAGCGGATCGACGGACGGTTGCGGACCTTCATCGAGGCGCAGCCGATGTTCTTCGTGGCCACCGCGCCCACCGGGCCGGACGGGCACGTCAATGTCTCACCCAAGGGCATGGCCGGCACGTTCGCGGTGCTCGGCGAGCACCGGGTGGCCTACCTGGATTACCACGGCAGCGGGGCGGAGACGACCGCCCACCTCGACGAGAACGGCCGGATCACCCTGATGTTCTGCGCCTTCCAGGGCCCGCCCAACATCGTCCGGTTGCACGGCCGCGGCCGGACGGTGCCGGTCACCTCGCCCGAGTTCGCCGAGATGCTCGCCTCGTTCGTGGCCCCGCCGGACACCCACGGCGTCCGGTCGGTGATCGACGTCGCGGTCGACCGGGTCAGCGACTCATGCGGCTACTCGGTGCCGCTGATGTCCTACGAGGGCGACCGTGACCTGCTGATCCGCGCGCACGAGCGGCGCACCGACGAGGATCTCGCCGAATACCGCCGGGTCAAGAACGGCGTCAGCATCGACGGCCGGCCCATCTTCGCCGAGCCCTAGATGATCGATTCCAAGGGATGCGGTTCAGCGAGGAGACGCGAGGGCGTCCATGATCGGCGTTGCCTAGGCAACGAGACCATGGAGGCCACGTGCACGTCGATCTGGACACCCTCGCGACCGCACTCTACGTCAGGATCGACGACGAGATGAAGGCGTCCCCGCAGCTCAACCCGTACCGGCCGAAGGTCGGGATCACCCCGAAAATCACCGACGCTGAACTGATCACGGTGTCGGTCATGCAGGCCCTGCGCGGTTATCACAACGAGAGCCGCTGGATCCGCTACGCCCGCAAATCCTTGATCCACCTGTTCCCTGACCTGCCGAAGCAGCCCGGCTACAACAAACGCCTCCGTCGCCTGACCACCCAACTGACCCACTTCATCGCGGTGCTGGTCACCGACACCGACCTGTGGCAACATCCGATCCGGATCGCCGACTCCACCCCAGTCCCGTGCGGCATGTCCCGCGAGACCGCCCTGCGGTCCGACCTGGACACCTGGGCCGGCTACGGCTACTGCGCCTCACACTCCCGCCTGTTCTGGGGTTTACGGCTGCACCTGGTCACCACCGTGCACGGCCTACCCGTCGCGTTCGCGCTGAGCAACGCCAAGACCAACGAACGGGAAGTCCTCGTCGACCTGGTCTCCCTACAGCCGAGCATGTTCCACCACCCCGACGGGCTGATCCTGGTCGTGGACAAGGGATACCGCGACCGCGACACCGAAACCTGGCTCAACGACAACGGCATCACCGTCATCCGACCCGCCTACCGCACCGAACCCGAACGCCCCGGCCGCGGCCTACTGAAAGCCGTACGGCAGAGCATCGAATCGGTCAACCAGACCTTCAAAGGCCAACTCGACCTCGAACACCACGGCGGCCGCACCATCACCGGCGTCACCGTCCGAGTCCTGCAACGCGTCCTGGCCCTGACCGCCGCGATCTGGCACAACTGGCACACCGGCCAGCCGGTCCTACGATCCCTGACCGCGTATGACCACTGACCCCTTGGAATCGATCATCTAGCCCAGGGCGTTCTTCTCCCCCGTCACCGCGTCCCGGTGCGCGCGCGCCGCACCGGTCCGGGCGGCGACATCACGGCGTACGGCTTCGACCAGCTCGGCCGAGCGGTCGACCGAGCGACGGGCGTTCGAGACGCGGCCCCGCGCGGTCATGTTGGACAGGAAGACCCGCTCGAGGAAACCACCGGTCGCCCCGATCGGCGCCACCGCGCTCGACGCGTTGCCGAGTGGCCGCGCCAGCCCGACCTCGGCCAGCTCGGCGTGCAGCATGGCGGTGCACCGGTCGGCGTATGCGGCGGCCTGACCGACCGCCGCCAGCCAGTTCGGATTGCTCACCTTGACGGCCCCGCCGAGCAGGTTGTCGCGCGCCTGCAGCTGCGAGACGTGGTCCAGCTGCCGGCGGACCTCCGCCAGCGCACCGAGGGCCACATCGGCCGCGGCCGACGCCTCGCCCAGGTTGCGCAGCTCCGCCTCGGCCCGGGCCTGCAGGGCGGTCAGCTTGGCCCGCCGCGCCTCGATGTCATGGTCCACCCGCACAGCCTCCCATCCGCCTACAAGACCGGCGGCCGGGTGAGGTGGGCCAGAACGGCCAGGACCCGGCGGTGGGTGTCGTCGGAGTCGTGCAGGCCGAGCTTGAGAAAGATGGCCCGCATGTGGGTCTCGACGGTGCGGTCGGCCACGACCAGGCGGGCCGAGATCGCCGCGTTGGAGAGGCCCTCGGCGACCAGGGCCAGCACCTCGCGCTCACGACCGGTCAGGCCGTGCAGCGGGTCGCGGTCGCGGGCCGGCCGCACCAGCGCGCCGACCACCGCCGGGTCCAGCGCCGAGCCGCCCGCCGCGACCCGCTGCACGGCGTCGAGGAAGTCGTCCATCCCGAGCACGCGGTCCTTCAGCAGATAGCCGAAGGCGCCGGTGGAGACGAGGTCGACCGCGGGCCCGGTGACCACGTGCTGCGACAGCAGCAGGATGGGCAGGCCGGGGTTCTCCTCGCGCAGCAGGCGGGCCGCGCGGGCGCCGTCGTCGGTCATCGTCGGCGGCATCCGGACGTCGGCCACGATCAGATCCGGCTGTTCCCGGCGGGCGGCCACGACGAGGGCGTCGGCGTCGGCGACCGCGGCCACCACCTGGTGACCGGCCTCGGTCAGCAGCCGGATCAGGCCTTCCCGGAACAGCACCGAATCCTCGGCGACGAGGATCCGGGCCATCACAGCACCGCCCGTACGGTGGTCCCGCCGCCGGCCGGGCTCACGATCGCGAGCTCGCCGCCGAGCGCGGCCACCCGGTCGCGCAGCGCGGTCAGGCCGAAGCCGGGGACGGCGCCACCCCGCCCGTCGTCGGACACCCGGACGATCAAACGTTCGCCGTCGGTGGTCACCGACACGATCACCAGGGTGGCTCCGGAATGTTTCCCCGCGTTGGTCAGGCACTCGGCGACGACGAAGTAGGCCGTGGTCGCCACCGCCTCGCCCGGCCCGGCGTCGTCCACCGCCACCGACACCTCGACCGGGAAGGGGCTGCCGTCGGCCAGGTCGCGGATCGCGGCGTCCAGACCGTCGTCGAGGCGGCTCGGGCGGATGCCGTGGGCGAGCCGCCGCAGCTCCGCGATCGTGGCCTCCAGACCGGCCACGGCGGCGTCCAGCTCACGACCGAGGTGGCCGTCGCCGGTGGCCACCGCCTCGCGGCGCTGCAGCAGTCGCAGGCGCATCCCGACGGCCAGGATGCCCTGCTGGGCGCCGTCGTGCAGGTCGCGTTCCAGGCGCCGCCGCTCCTCGGTGACCGCCTCCACCAACCGGGAGCGGCTGGCCCGGGCGTCGTCCAGGGCGAGACGCAGCGACAACCGCAGACGGCTGACCTCGATCGGCAGGCGGGCCTCCACGGCGGCTTCGCGAGCCTGGCGGCGGCGACGGGCGGTGGGCCGGCTCAGCAGGAGCGCGCCGACCTCCGAATCCCGGGCGTTCAGCGGGATCAGGCTGTCCGCGGCCGGTTCGACCGCCACGGCGGTGCCGGCCAGATCGGCGTACGCCGGGGAGCCGGGCAGCCGGAGCAGCACCCGCAGGCCCGGATCGCCCAGCGCGCCCCGCAGCGTCTCCTGCACCAGCTCCGGCTCGGCCTCGCCGTCGCGCACCCGCCGCACGAAGTCGCGCAGACGCGCCACCAGCACCGTGCGCTCGCGGTCGAGCACCCGCCCGACCAGCGCGTGCACCCGCCGGTGCACGGGCAGCAGGGCCAGCGCCGTCACGAAGGCGGCCACGGTGATGCTCACCCGGTCGTCCACCGCGGACGCCACCACCAGCACGACGGCCGCGAAGACGCCGGCCGACACCACCGTGGTGATCAGCCAGGAGACCGTGCCGTCCAGGAGGCGGTCGACGTCGAGCAGGTCGTGCCGCAGGATCGCGATCGCCACGGTGGCCGGGACGATCAGCGCCAGGGCCACGATGAAACCGGCGTACGCGATGTCGGTCGAGGCGCCCGCCAGCTCGGCGGCCCAGCCCACGCCGAGCAGCACCGGGACCGAACCGGCGCCGAGGATCAGCCAGCGCAGCTGCTCGCGCACGAGGGCGTCGCCGCGGCGGTAGCGGACCAGCGGGGCGGACGCGGCACCGGCCAGGACGAGGAGCAGCGCCACGCCGACGACCACGTCCAGCGCCAGGAAGGTGGTGTCGCTCAGCGGCAGCGGCGTCGAGCCCGGAGTCGAGCCGCCGTGATCCTGGTAGCCGTCGGGCTCGAAGCCGATCACGACGACCACGGCCGCCGCGACCGCCAGGAAGGCCCAGGGCAGCACCCGCCAGCGGCGCCCGGGCAGCCGGCCGTCCGGGAAGACCAGGCAGAGCAGGACGAAGCCGGTCAGGTTGAACACCCAGGCGCCGCCGCCGACGAACGTCGCGGCTCCCCACTCCTCGACGGCCCAGGTCAGGCAGGGGGCCGCGGTCAGCGCGACCAGGGCCGGACCGACCGGACTGGCCGGACGCCGCCACGCGACCAGGACGCCCAGCACGATCGCCGGGGGCAGCACCACGGCGGCCGGCACGGCCTGGTCGACCGCGCCCCGCAGGAACAGGGCGGTCAGACCGGCGCCGTACGCGGCAAGGCCCAGGACGAGCAGCACCCGCCGCCTCACGATCACCGTCCCATGCTCGGCCATCGCGCCCCCCGAAACATCAGTGCCAGCACGTAGCCGCGGTCCGGTGCTGCTCCGGACGACCGCGGCCCGCCGGGCGGCCAGGCTGAGCACCTCAGGCAACGACGAACCCCCGGAGGTCACCGTGGAACTCATCTTCATGCTGCTCGCGCCGTTTCCCATCGGATTCCTGGTCCGAAATCGCGTCGTCGCGTTCCTTGCGTACATCGCCCTGCACGCTTTCGTGTTCACCTTCCAGACCCTGATGCTGATCATCGAGTGGGTCGGCGGCAGCACCGAGGCGTTCGGCGCCTACCCGGAGGCGGCGACCGGCGAGGTCTTCGCGTACGGGGTGGTCAACCTGGTCATCTACGCCGCCGGCCTGGGCCTGGTCTATCTGGGCAGCCGGATCGCCGCACGCCGGCGGCAGCGGGCCACCGGCCCGGTCGCGCTCGAGCCGGCCGGATAGGCGGAAGTGCGGCGGGCCTCCTAGGCTCGTGCGGTGACCGACGTTGAAGAGACCACCGCACAGCCCGACCTGATCGCCACGCACTACTTGAGCAGCATCGATGAAGTGACCGAGCACCTGCGGGCGGTGAGCCAGCTCGGCCTCGGGGTGCGGGTGCGCAGCTACCTCGTGGCCGAGGAGGAGGGGCTCACCGAGCAGTGGGAACTCGAACTGCTCACCTCCTCGCCGGTCCACGAGGCCGGCGAGATCGAGACAACGGAGACCGAGGCCACCGAGTAGGTGATCGGACGCTCCGGGCCGTCGCTGCTCACTCCTGAACGGTGGCGACGGCCTGGACCGTTACTCGTGCCTTTCCCTTGTCGGTGCGATCAGCCTTGTCGCGGCGGCATCGACGGGCTTCGGTACGCGTACTCAGATCGCCGGGGTGTCTCGGGCTCAGCTCCGCCGACCGGGCATGCTGGCGGCATGGGTGAGGGTGAGACGCGGCCGGAGACCGGCGAGCGGGCGGGCTATCGCCGGTCGGCCGGGTCGAGAAGGGGCGAGGCCCGCCGGCAGGGGCTGCTGGACCAGGTCACCGACGATCTCGCCGTCCACGGGCTGGTCGACTTCTCGCTGCGCCGGGCGGCGCGGGCCGCGGGCACCACCCACAAGATGCTGCTCTACTACTTCGACAGCGCGGACGACCTGCTGGTCAAGGCCGTCCTGCAGCTGCGCGAACGGCGAATCAGCCGAGGTCTGGAGGCGGCGGCCGGGCCGGGCGGCGAGACCTTGGCCGGTCGCGTACGGGCTCTCTGGCCGATTCTGGTCGGCGCCGAGGCTCGCGTGCTCGACCAGGCGATCGGGCTGGCCATGTACGACCCCGGGCGCTATCTGGGCCTCGGCCGGGGCGCCTCGCAGCAGTACCTGCCGTCGCTGATCTCACTCTGCCCGCCGCAGTGGTCGCCGCAGCGCAAACTCGAGGTGTCGCAGATGGTCCTGGGCACCCTGCGCGGCTTCCTCATCGACGCCCGGACCAGCGACGACACCGCTGGGCTGGAGGCCGGGTTCGACGCGCTGAGCCGGGCCCTGGACCGCGAAGAGGCGGCCGACCGGTAGACGGTTTGCGAACCACGTGGTTCACTTCGGGGGCAGGGCTCCACCCGAGGAGGTCGCCATGCAGCGCGAAAAGGTCCACTTCACCAGCGGCAACGCCGAGTGCGCGGCCTGGCTCTACCCGGGCGGCAACGGCGGCTGCGTGGTCATGGCCGGCGGCTTCGCGGTGACCAAGGAGCCCGGCACCGACTTGTTCGCCCGGCGCTTCCACGAGGCCGGCTTCACCGTGCTGGCTTTCGACCACCGGCATCTGGGCGAGAGCGGCGGCGAACCGCGCCAGGTGGTCCGCATCCGCGAGCAGCTGGCCGACTGGCAGGCCGCGATCGCCCACGCCCGCGGGCTGCCCGGCGTCGACCCGGCCCGGGTGGCGATCTGGAGCTTCTCGCTGACCGGCGGGCACATCTTCATCGTCGCCGCCCGCGATCCGGGCCTGGCGGCGGCGATCGCCCAGAGCCCCAACGCGGACGGGCCGGCCGCCTCCCGCAACGCCGCCCGGTTCACCACCCGGTCGGCCCTGCTGCGGTTCACCGGGCGCGCGCTCGCCGACGCCCTCGGCAGCCTGGTCGGGCGGCCGCCCCGCCTCGTCCCCACCACGGGCGAGCCCGGAACCGTCGCGCTGCTGTCCACACCCGACGCCCTGGACGGGTGGCGCCGCCGGGTGCTGCAGCCGGACTGGCAGCAGGAGGTCGCCGCACGATCGGCCCTGCGGGCAACCGTCTACCGGCCCGGCCGGTTCGCCTCCCGGGTGCGGTGCCCATTGCTCGTCGTGGCCTGCGACGACGACCAGTCCGCCCTGGCCGCGCCGGCCGTCCGGGCCGCCGGGGCCGCACCCCGGGGTGAGCTGGTCCGGCTACCGGGCGGGCACTACGCTCCCTTCCTCGACGCACACGAGCAGGCCGTCGAGGCCGAACTCGCGTTCCTGCAGCGGCACCTGAAGCTCACACCCACCCAAACGCGGTAGCCGCGAACCGAACGCTCACCCCTGGCCACCCGGCCGAACGCTCACCCCATGGTCATGAGGCCGAACGCACCCCGCGGTCACCAGACCGAACGCTCGCCCCACGGTGACCAGCGGCCCAATGCTCGCCCCCCACACAATGAGCCGGGCCCGACGCTCGCCCACGGTGGCCCCAGCCCCACCCGCTCCCCACGGTGACCACCAGCCGGACGCTCGCGCTCCTCAGCCGAAGGCGGGGCGGCTCACGCCGTAGAGCTCGTGGATGCGGGCGGCCGCATGTTCGGTGCGGAACACCACGACGCCCAGTGTGGCCAGGACCGTGGCTGCGCCGAGCAGGCCCCAGAACGTTTGGTGGGTCCAGTCGAGAAACGCGAAGATGCCGGAGAAGGCCATCGCCAGCGCACCGACACCGGCCACCATCTGGAGGTGACGCACGAGGTCGTGCAGCGTGCGGTGGGCTTCACGGACCTTGCCGAAGTGCGCTGGCAGGGACCATCGGCGGGTCAGCCACAGGCCCGCGACGATCCCCGACCAGAAGATCGACAGCCACAGGTTCCACGAGCGCGCGTCGCCCAGGAAGAACGCGGGCGGGATCTCCAGAACGGCCAGCGCGAACGGGAGCAGGCAGTCCAGCACGGACGGCGTCCGGCGCAGCAGCACACTCACGGTCACGTGCCAGTAGAAGACGCAGGCCAGGATGAGCAGCAGGGTGAAACTCTGCACCACGCCGAGCAGGGTGGGCTTCTCGAACGCGTTCACGGCCAGCAGGGCCACCGCTACGCCCTGGACGATGGTGACCATCCCGTTCGGCGTGGCCTCACCCGAGCGCCGCAGGAGCATGTCACGAGTCAGGGCCGGCAACGCCTCCCCGCGCGCGGCAGCACCCCCGCGAGCGGCACGCGAACCGCGGTCGGCCCGCGATCCGGGCATGGCCCGCGAACCAGGCTCGGCACGCGAACCAGGCTCGGCGCGCGACCGAGGCCCAAAGAGCGAGCCAGGCTCAAAGGGCGAACCAGCCTCGGCGCGCGAACCAGGCTCGAAAGGCGAACCAGGCTCGAAAGGCGAACCAGGCTCGAGAGGGGAGGCAGGGTCGAAAGGGGAGGCGGGGTCGGTGTGCGGGTCAGGGGCGGCGTGCGGCTCGTAGGAATGGCGGGGCGCGGCCGGTGAATAGGCGCGGCCGGTGAACGGGTCGGCCCGGCGTCGTCGAGATCGAGTGAGATCGGGAAGTTCTGCTGCCACGAACCACATCCTGCCGAGCGCGTCAATACCAGTTCTCGCGTGCCGGCAATCATGGGTTGACAAAATGGTCGGTGGAGAGTTTATGCAGCTCAGACGCCGTTCGATGAATTGATCGAGCGGATTGGCAAAAATGACTGACCTGATTGGTCAGGCCGCGCGGAAATCGGAAGATAAAGCCCCGAAAGCGCCGAGCCCCATCCTTTCCGTGCCATCTCGGTGACGTCGCGTCTGCGTACCAAAGAGGCCGCAGGAGAGCCGTCCAGGCCCCTGCCGCCGCTCATTCTCTCGGGCTCGGAGCGTAAAAGGACAATGCGGGTGCGCTGACCCGAACAGACCCTGCTTCAACGTGTAAGTAAGGGGCAGCGCGCTGGCCACCGGGTTGCGCCCGATCCGCGGCATCGGCGCGCAGGACGCCGCGGCCCGCCGCTATCGCGAGGTGAGCCGGATGTCGCTGGCGGCCACCCTGCGTGCGGCCCGGGTGCAGAGCACGTACCGGGCCGTCTCGACCACCGTGAGCACCCTGCCGGCCTCCGGCATCGCGATCGTGGCCGGGGTCTTCGCGCTCGACGGGCAGATCAGCGTCGGGCAGTTCATCACGGTGATCGGCCTGGCCCAGTTCCTGATCGAGCCGTTCGGGGCGCTGGCGCAACTGCCTGGCTCGGTGGCCGAGGCGAAGGCGTCCGCCGCCCGCATCGAGCGCGTCCTCGAAGCCCGGCCGGACCGGGCCGCGGGCACCGTGACCGCGGTGCCCGAGCCAGCGGCGCTGGAGCTGTCCGGCGTACACGGTGGTGCTCTGGACGGTCTTGACCTGACCGTCGGCCCCGGCGAGTTCGTCGGCGTGGTCGCGCCGCCCGCCGAGGCCGACGCGCTGGTCCGGCTGCTGGCCGGGGACACCGTGGCCAAGGCCGGCTCGGTCACCCTGGGCGGCGTCGCGCTGAGCGAGATCGCCGACCCGGCCCGGCACGTCCTGGTCGAGCCGCACCACGCCGACCTGTTCACCGGCACCCTGCACTCCAACGTGGCGATCGACCCCTCGGCCTCGGTCGCCGGCCTGCAGGCGGCCTTGCGCGCCTCCGCGGCCGACGAGGTGGTGGCCACTCACCCGGACGGCCTCGCCGCCGTGGTGACCGAGCGCGGCACCGGCCTCTCCGGCGGCCAGCGGCAACGGATCGCCCTGGCCCGGGCGCTGCTGGCCGCGCCGCCGGTGCTCGTCCTGCACGACCCGACCAGCGCGGTCGACGCGGTCACCGAGCACACGGTGGCCCGCGGCCTGCGCGAGCTGCGCCACCACGCCGGTTCGCAGGCAGCGACGCTCGTGCTGACCAGCAGCCCGGCGCTGCTGGCCCAGGCCGACCGGGTCGTCGTGCTGCGGGCCGGTGCGGTCACCGCGGCCGGGGCGCACGCCGACCTGACCGCGACCGAGGCCGCCTACCGTTCGGTGGTGCTGCGATGACCGGCCTGCCCATCGCCGCCGCCGGACAGACCGGGCGCTGGCTGCGCGGTCAGCTCGGGGCCCGGCCTGTGCAGGTCGCCCTCGCCCTGCTCACCGGGCTCGCCGCGGCGGGCGCCTCGATCATCGGGGTGTACGCGCTGGGCCTGCTCGTGGACACGATCCGCGACGGTGCGGGGGCCGGCGCCATCGTGCCGATCGCGATCGTCGTGGTGGCCGCGGCCCCGGTCGCCGGTCTCACCACCGGGCTGTCGTGGTGGCTGGTCACCCGGCTCAGCGAGCGGATCCTGGCCGGGCTGCGCGAACGCACCCTGACCGTGGCGCTGCACCTGCCGGCCTCCGTCCTGGACCGGACGGGCCGCGGTGACCTGCTGTCCCGGGTCGGCGCCGACGTGGCCGCGGTCGGCCGGGCCGCCTCGGGCGTCCTGCCCCAGGTCGTCTCGGCCCTGTTGCTGGCCGCGCTCAGCCTGGCCGCGATGTTCGGCCTCGACTGTCGCCTGGGCCTGGCCGGGCTGGCGGCCGTGCCCTCGTACGTCCTCGGTCTGCGCTGGTACCTGCCGCGCTCGGCGCCGCGCTACGCCGAGCAGCGCGAGGCGGTCGGCCGGCGCTCCCAGCAGCTGGTGGAGAGCCTGCAGGGCGCCCGCACCGTGCACGCGTACCGGGTCGCGGACCGGCATCTCGACGCGCTGCGGGTCACCTCGGAACGCGCCCGCGACATCGACGTCGGCGTGTTCGCCCTGTTCACGAAGTTCGGCTGGCGGATCAACCGCAGCGAGTTCCTCGGTCTGGCGGCGATCCTCACGGTCGGCTTCTTCCTGGTCGACGCGGGCCACGTGACGGTCGGCGAGACGGCCGCGGCCGCGGTGCTGTTCCACCGGCTGTTCAACCCGGTGGCGACGATCATGTTCACCTTCGACGACATCCAGTCGGCCGGGGCGAGCCTGGCCCGGCTGGTCGGCGTCCGGCAGCTCGAGCGCGCACCGGCGCCGGTGCGCCGCCCGGCCGACGCGTCGCTCGAGCTGCGCGACGTCTGGTTCGCCTACGACGGCCGGCGGCCGGTGCTGTCCGGTGTGACCGTGCGGCTCGAGCCGGGCGAGCGGGTGGCCCTGGTCGGCTCGACCGGGGCCGGCAAGACCACGGCCGCCTCGCTGGCCGCCGGCCTCCTGCGGCCGGACCGGGGCAAGGCGCTGGTCGGTGGGGTGCCCGCGGCCGAGGCCCCGCCGTCCGCGGTGGCCGTGATCAGCCAGGAGGTGCACGTCTTCGCCGGCCCGCTCCTCGACGACCTGCGGCTGGCCCGCGAGGACGGCGACGTGACGGCCGCGCTGGCCACCGTAGGCGCGCTCGACTGGGTCCGGGCGCTGCCGGACGGGCTGGACACGATCGTCGGCGACGGCGGGCACCCGCTGACCGCGGCCCAGGCCCAGCAGCTGGCTCTGGCCCGGCTGGTGCTGCTCGACCCGGCAATCGCGGTGCTCGACGAGGCGACCGCCGAGGCCGGCAGCTCCGGCGCGCGCGAGCTGGAGCAGGCGGCGCTGGCGGCCACCGCGGGCCGGACCACGCTGGTGGTCGCGCACCGGCTCACCCAGGCCGCCGCGGCCGACCGGGTGCTGGTGCTGGAGCACGGCGCGATCGTCGAGACCGGCACCCACGACGACCTGGTGGCGGCGGGCGGCCGCTACGCCGAGCTGTGGTCGGCGTAGCGCTAGGCCAACGAGGTGCCGGTCAGCCGGGCCAGGGCGGCCAGCAGATCGTCCTGGAACTGTTTGCCGGGCACGGCCGGGTGCGGGTCGCGACGACGCTGGTGATACCAGTAGCCGCCGGTGGTCAGCGCCTCCGGCTCGTCGCTGGTGGCCAGCCACTCCTGGGTGAGGTGGCCGAGCCGCAGGTCGTCGGGCGCGCCGGGCCCACCCATCCGGGTCGGCACCCAGCCCGGGTCGACAGCGTTGCTGGGCACGTCGGGCCGGAGCCGGGCGACCGCGACGGCGAGCGTGGTGACGAAGAGCTTGCTGTCGGAGTACGACCCGCCGCGGGTCAGCCGGCCCACGTCGGCCCGGCCACCGCTGCTCATCCCGCTGGTCAGATAGACCAGCCGGCCCGGCCTCTCGATCAGAGCGGTGAGCAGGTACGGCGCGACCACGTTGACCGGCATGACCGAGGCTCCGCCGCACACGCCGGCGTTGTGGATCACCGTATCGGCCGGTCCGAGCCGGTTCACCTGCTCGGCCACCGACCGGGTCTGCTCCGGGTCGGCCAGGTCGCCGACGACGCCGCGGGCGCCCCGATCGAGCAGCTCCTGGACGGCGGTCAGCCGCTCGGCGCTACGCGCGTGGACGATCACGTCGTGCCCGTCGTCGAGCAGGGTCGTCGCGGTCAGCCGGCCCAGCCCGTCGGCCGAGCCGGTGATGATGATGCGTGCCATCCGCCCTTCCTACCCCGCCTGATAGACGTCATCAGGCACCGGCTCGAGCCACTTCGTGGGGTCACCGCCGTCGGGCAGCGCCTCGAGCATGGCCAGGTGGCTCATGAACGTATCCGCCGCGGCGCCGTGCCAGTGGTCCTCGCCGGGCGGGCAGAGCACGGTCTCGCCGGCGCGGATGCGCAGCACCGAGCCGTCGCGGGTGCCGACCAGGCCGACGCCCTCGGTGACGTGCAGGGTCTGGCCGACCGCGTGCGAGTGCCAGTTGGTGCGGGCGCCCGGGGTGAACCGGACGAGCGCGACGGTCATCCGCGACGGCCCGGTCCCGTTGTAGATCGGGGTCATGTAGACGTCGCCGGTGAACCGCGACGCGGGCGTCCTCACGGTCGGCTGAACAGGTTGCAGTTCCATCGTTCGCTCTCCTCACAGTGTCCTCGACATTCCCAGCCAACCGCGCCTCGAACGTCCGAGGGAGTTCCTTTCGAGAGGTGTACCAGCAGTGCATCCCTGAAGAGCGGGACGCGTCGTACCGTCGAGGTCGTGGACAACCGACCTGAGGTGCGCGACTTCCTGACCACCCGCCGCGCCAAGATCACCCGGAGCGGGCGGGCCTGCCGTCGGCCGGGCCGCGGCGGGTGCCGGGGTTGCGGCGCAGCGAGGTCGCCGCGCTGGCCGGCATGAGTGTGAAGTGTTACGCCAAGCTGGAACGCGGTCAGCTGGCCGGAGTGTCGGCCGGGGTGCTCGACGCCATCGCCCGCGCGCTGCAGCTCGACGAGTCGGTGAGCTGTCCACCCGCAGCGACGATTCCCGCCGCCGGGGGGCGCACAACGTCCGCATCCACGGCACCGGGGTCAAGACCTTCCACCACCAGGTCGTAGGCGATCTCGCGCTGGCCTACGGAAGCATGGACCTGCAGGCCGAACCCGACCTGACCTTGACCATCTACGCCGCCGAGCCGGCCTCGCCGACCGCCCACGCCCTGACCCTGCTCGCCTCGTACGCCCTCACTTCTTGAAGCTCACACGGGTGAGGGGTTCAGCCGGGCGAAGCCTTCCTGGCGCTGGTAGGGGAAATAGGGGTACGGGGCGGTGCGGTCGCTGGCGGCGTCGAGCCGGGCGATCTGCTCCGGGGTGAGCGACCAGCCGGCCGCGCCGATGTTCTGGCGCAGCTGCTCCTCGTTGCGGGCGCCGATGATGACGGTGGCCACCGAGGGCCGGCTCAGGAGCCAGTTCACCGCGATCTGCGGCACCGCCCGGCCGGTCTCGCGGGCCAGCTCGTCCAGCACGTCCACGACCCGGAACAGCTGCTCGTCGTCGACCGGCGGCCCGAAATCGGCGGTGGCGTGCAGCCGGCTCGACGGCGGCAGCGGCGTACCGCGGCGGATCTGGCCGGTGAGCCGTCCCCAGCCCAGCGGGCTCCACACGATCGCCCCGACGCCCTGGTCGAGGCCGAGCGGCATCAGTTCCCACTCGTAGTCCCGGCCGATCAGCGAGTAGTAGACCTGGTGGGCGACGTACCGCTGGCGGTAGTCGCGGTCGGCCGCGGCGAGCGACTTCATCAGCTGCCAGCCGGCGAAGTTCGAGGCGCCGAGATGACGGATCTTCCCGGCCCGTACGAGATCGTCCAGCGCCGACACGGCCTCCTCGACCGGCGTGGCGGCGTCGAAGGCGTGCAACTGGAACAGGTCGATGTGGTCGGTGCCGAGCCGGCGCAGGGCGGCGTCGACCGCGCGGATCAGCCGGGCCCGCGAGGTCCCCCAGTCGTCCGGGCCGTCGCCGGTGGGCAGGCCAGCCTTGGTCGACAGCAGCACGGCGTCGCGCCGGCCCTTGATCGCCTGGCCCAGCACCTCCTCGGACGCGCCGCCGGAGTAGACGTCGGCGGTGTCGAACAGGGTGATGCCGGCGTCCAGGCAGATGTCGACCAGACGTCGGGCCTCGCGGGCGTCGGTCGTGCCCCAGGCGCCGAACAGCGGCCCGGACCCACCGAAGGTGCCGGCACCGAAACTCAGCACGGGCACGGTCAGCCCGGAATCCCCCAGCCGTCGATGCTCCACGATGACTCCTCCTTTAAACGGAACTACAGACCCATTAAGGTACGGCTACAGTAACAGCCGGACGCCCTAAACGAGACTGGAGACCCGTTATGACGGTCGGCACCATCCGGCCCGGCGGCCGTACGGCCCGGGTCCGCACCGCCGTGCTGCAGGCCGCCGCCGACGCGCTCGTCGAGCACGGCTTCGACCGGCTCGACCTGGCCGACGTGGCCCGCCGGGCCGGGGTCGGCAAGACGACCGTCTACCGGCGCTGGGGCACCACCGCGGGCTTGGTCGCCGACCTGCTCGAGGACATGGCCGAGCAGTCGTCGCCGCGGGCCGACACCGGCTCGCTGATCGAGGATCTGCGGGCCAACGCCCACCTCGTGCAGCGCACGCTGACCGACCCCCGCCAGGGCGCGCTGTTCCGGGCCGTCATCGTCGCGGCGGCCGGCGACACCCGCGCCGCCGAGGCGCTGCACCGCTTCTACGCCGTCCGCATCGCCGAGTGGCTGCCCTGCGTGGAGCAGGCGGTCGCGCGGGCCGAACTGCCAGCCGGCACCGACCCGGCCGAGGTCGTCCGGGCCGTCTCGGCGCCGTTCTACTACCGCCTGATGATCAGCCAGGAGCCGCTCGACACGGCCACGGCCGACCGCGCCGCCGAGGCCGCGGCCGCCGCCGCCCGGGCCGGCGTCTTCGTCCTGGGCTGACGGCGACCCGGGATTAGACTGCCCGCCATGACCACGGACCCGCGTGATCTCGTGCACCTCCGGCGCTGCGTGGCCCTGGCCGCCGAGGCGATCGAAACGGGCGACGGCCCGTTCGGCTCCGTGCTGACCGGCCCGGACGGCGAAGTCCTGGCCGAGGAACGCAACCGCGAGACCAGCACGGACGATCCGATCGCCCACCCCGAACTGGCGCTGGCCCAGTGGGCCGCGAAGCATCTGCCGCCCGGGCAGCGGGCCGCCACCACCGTCTACACGTCCGGCGAGCACTGCCCGATGTGCGCCGCCGCGCACGCCTGGGTCGGGCTGGGCCGGATCGTCTACGCCGCCTCGAGCGCCCAGCTCGCCGGCTGGCGGAGCGGGTGGGGGCTCCCGGGCGCGCCGGTCGCGGTCCTCCCGATCAGCGTCATCGCCCCCGGCATCCCCACCGTCGGCCCGGTGGCGCCGTTCGACGAGCAGATGCGCGAGCTCCACGAACGATCGGTCAGCCGTTGACGGTGGCCTCCGCGTAACGGTTCTTGCCACTGGTCTTCGCGGCGTGCATGGCCGCGTCGGCCTCGCGGACGAGGTCGTCGGCGCTCGCGCCCGGCCGGGCCACGGCGATACCGACGCTGGCCGACACCGCAGCCAGGCCGCCACCGAGGTCGATCGGCTGCTGCACGTTGCCGATGACCCGTTCGGCGGCCGCCCGGGCGTCGTCCGCAGTGAACAGCGAGTCGAGGATGATGGCGAACTCGTCGCCGCCGAACCGGGCCACGGTGTCGCCGGCCCGCAACCCCGTGCGCAGGCGGGTCGGCGACGACGCGCAGAACGGTGTCGCCCGCCTGGTGGCCGAGCCGGTCGTTGACCTGCTTGAAGCCGTCGAGGTCGATGAAGAGCACGGCGAACGGTGCCCGCGCCGGCCGGATCGGTCAGGCTGACCTGTACGTTGCCCTGCGCGCGCTCGAGCAGGGTCCGGGACAGGAAGTCCTGGCCGCGCAGGCCCATCACGACCCAACCGGCGAACTCGTCGGGCGCGGTCGACCCCAGACCGGTGTAGACGGGCGCCGCCAGCAGGACCGACGACTGCTGGGCGTCGGCGGCCAGCCCGGCGTCGCGCAGCAGGTGATACGCCGGGCTGATGGCCGTGGTGCGGCTGCGCCGGGCCGCGCTGAGCACCTCGGCCGCCTGCGGGCTGGCGGCGAGGTCGGTGCCGCGCATGTCCGGACGGTTGTCGAAGGGCTTCTCGAAGATCACAAAGTCGTGTTCCGGTACGCCGGTCGCGGGCTCGAGGGTCAGCCCGGCCGAACCGTGGCTGCGCCAGAGCCGCTGCACCGCGGGCGCCTGGGCCGAGGTGGACGGCACCACGAAGCCGGCCCCGGTCGCTCCCGGGTGATGTCGTCGGCGAAGCGGTCCATCGTCTGCGCGGCGTACCGGTCCTCGCCCGCCTTCACCGCGGCGTACGCGGCGAGCGAGACGGCCAGGCCGCACGACAGCACCACCAGAGCGAGGAAGACCCCCGCCCAGCGGCGGTGGGCCGGCTTTCGCACCTCACTCACTGCCTTCCCATCGGCATCCGCACCGTCACGCTGAACGACAGCGGCCCGGAACTAGGCTTCAGGCATGATTACCCTTGCCGGCCGTACGATCGCGGCCCTGCGCAGCGAGCACGACGCCCTCGCGGCCACGGTCCCGACCCTCTCCGAAGCGCAGCTCACCGGCTCGTCCGGCGCCTCCGACTGGACCGTCGCCGACGTGCTCTCGCACCTGGGCAGCGGCGCCGAGATCACGCTGGCCGGGCTGCGGGCCGGGCTGGGCGAGACGCCGGCGCCCGGTCCCGGCTTCAACGAGAGCGTCTGGGACAGGTGGAACGCCCTGAGCCCGCAGGACCAGGCGGCCGGCTGGCTCGCGTCCAACTCGGCGCTGGTGACCGCCTTCGAGTCCGTACCCGAGGCGAACCACGAGGACCTCAAGATCGACATTGGGTTCCTGCCCGAGCCGCTGCCGTTCGCGTCGTTCGCCGCCATGCGGCTGAGCGAGGCCGTCCCGCACGGGTGGGACGTCCGGGCCGGCCTCGACCCGGCCGCGGCCCTCACCGAGCCCTCGGCCGAGCTGCTGGCCGAGCACCTGAGCAGCGGGCTCAGCTTCCTGCTGGGCTTCATCGGCCAGCCCTCGGTGGCCGCCGACGACGCGGTGGTCGAGATCAGCGGCACGCCCTACCGCATCGTCCTGGACGACAAGGCCCGGCTGACCACCGACGCCGCGACGGCGACCGCGACCTTCGCCGGCCCGCTGGAGTCGGCCATGCGGCTCATCTACGGCCGGCTGGGCCCGAAGTTCACCCCGGCCGGCGTCGAGGTGACCGGCGCCCTCACCCTCGACGAGTTGCGCGAGTCCTTCCCCGGCTTCTGACCGCAAGGAGCGGCGGTCTTCTGATCGCAAGGAGCGGCACGTGAGCCTCGACGACCTGCGGCTGCGGGACCACACCCCGGTCCCGGCCCTCCGCCGGCCGCTGACTCACGTGCCGCACCCCGCCACGCCAACTTCCACGTCGACCTGGGCGCGCGGCTGGACGAGCTGGGCCGACGCCCTCGAGCCACCCGCCGGCTGATCGTCACCCCACCCGGAGCGCGTGCTGTTCAGCACCGATGCGTTCCGCCGGCCCGGAGACGTACGAGGTCTACTGGCGTTCCCTCGAGACCGAGGACGAATGCTTTCCGTACGCCCCGGAGTCACCCGTGCCGCCGCAGGGCCGCTGGGACATCTCGGCGATCGGACTCCAGCCGGAGGTCCTGACCCAGGTCTACGCCGCCCGCCTGCTCGCGCTCTGAGCGTCACCCTGCCTAAAGCATCCTAGGAACCTAGCCATTAGGGTTACTGCCGACCTCGAGCCCGGCGGGTGGTGCACGCCGTCGCCGCCGATCGGATCCTCGCCGCCCACCTCGAGGTCACCACCGTGACGCCGTTGCTGCGGATCCGCTCCACGACCCGGGACAAGTCGCGCGTCGCCCACGACTACTACGAGACGTGGGCGAACGCGCCGTACGTGGGCATGGCGAGCCGGCCGCCGATCGAGCTGATGTTGATCACCCGGCCCCGGCTGCGCAGCAGCGCGGGGAGCAGCGCCTGGGTGACGGCGACGTGGCCGAACAGGTTGACCTCGAACACCCACCGCCACTGGTCCATCGGCAGGGTCTCGACCGGCCCGTTGACCTGATGCCGGCGTTGTTGACCACCGCGCGCAGTTCACGCGGGTCGCCGGCGACGCGGGCGGCCAGGGCGGCCACCTGCTCGGGCTCGGTGATGTCGAGGATGATCGGCTCGACGCCGGTCGCCCGGACGGTGTCGGCATCCCGCTCGCGGCGCACCCCGGCCAGCACGTGGAAGCCCTGCCGGGCCAGCTCGCGGGCGGTGGCCAGGCCCAGGCCGGCAGAGGCTCCGGTGACGACGATCAGCTGCTGAGACACGACTCCACACTCCCTTGTGCGACGACCTGTCGACAAAATTACGACAGCCTGTCGCAAAGATCAGTGTGGTGTGACGGCGTTCACCGGGCCAAAGACGCCAGGACGATCTCCCGGGCCGTACGCGTCGTGGCCGCGAGCGTGCCCGGCTCCCGGCCCAGACGCTCGGCCCCGGCGCGCATCACCCCGGACAGCAGCTCCACCTCGAGCGGCACGTCGGCGACCTCGCGGAACTCCCCGCGCGCGATGCCGTCGCGCACCACGTTCTCCACCTCGGCCACGATCGCGTGGAACGGATTGCCCAGCCCGGCCGGCCGGAACATCAGCTGCAGCGCCTGATCGGTGAACGCGGCCAGGACCACCTCGACGATCTCACCGAGCCGCCCGGCCGCCGGCTCCGCGGAGCGCGCGGCGATCGCGGCCACCCGCTCGACCGTGGGCTGCCCGGCCCGCTCGGTCAGCGCCAGCACCAGCGCGCTCTTGTCGCGGCCGTAGTTGTACAGCGTGTTGCGCGCCAGTCCGGCCCGCTCGGCGAGGTGGCCCATGGTGATCGAGTCGTAGTCCCGCTCGAGCAGCAGCTGCCGCATCGCCTCGGCCAGACCGGCCCACACCATCTCGTGGTGCTCCTCGAGATTGGCTCCCCGGATCCGCGGCATCCGATCATCCTGCCCCACCCCGTGGCCCACCCGCCGGATGCCCCGGCCCGGCCCGGCGCCTCAGCCGGTCGGGAGGGACAGGGCGTTGGCCTGGCGGGTGCGCAGCAGGTCGGCCAGGGCGGGGCCGGGCATGGGGCGGGCGAAGTGGTAGCCCTGGCCGTAGCCGCAGCCCATGGCGACCAGGCAGCGGGCCTGGTCGGCGGTTTCGATGCCCTCGGCCACGACGTGCAGGTGGTAGGCCTGGGCCAGCCGGACCAAGGCCTCGGCCACGGCGTACGCGTCGGGGTCGGTGTCGATGTCGGTGACGAACGAGCGGTCGATCTTCAGGACGGTGACCGGGAGCGCCCGCAGGTAGCTCAGGGCCGCGTAACCGGTGCCGAAGTCGTCGACCGAGATGCCGATGCCCATGTCGCGCAGTTCGCTCAGGCGGGCCACGGTCTGCTCGTCGGGTTCCAGGATGACGCTCTCGGTCAGCTCGAGCATCAGGCGGTCGGCGGGGAAGCCGGTCTCGTCGAGGATGCCGCGGATCGTCTCGACCAGGCCGCTCTGGGTGACCTGCCGGGCCGAGAGGTTGACGCTCAGCCACACCTCCCGCGCGGCCGGGATCTCGGCCCGCCAGCCGGCCGCCTGGCGGCAGGCCGCACGCAGCACCCACTCCCCCATCGGGATCACCGCGCCGGTCTCCTCGGCCAGTTCGATGAAGGCGCCCGGCATCAGCAGCCCGCGGGTCGGGTGGTTCCAGCGCACCAGCGCCTCGACCGCCATGCCGTCCTCGCCGTTCATGGCGACGACCGGCTGAAAGTGCACGACGAGCTCGTCGTTCTCGACCGCGCGGCGCAGCTCGGCGTCGCGGGCGCGGGTGTCCAGCTCGTGGGTGTAGACGCGGTAGCTGCCGCGGCCGGAGCGCTTCACCGCGTACATGGCCGCGTCGGCGTGGGCCATCAGCTGCACCGCGTCGGTGGTGGCCTCGTCCCGGAACGCGACGCCGATGCTCGCCTCCACGCCGAGCACCAGGTCACCGAAGATCACCGGGGTGCGCAGCGCGTCGACGAGCCGCTGCGCGATGCTCTCGGCGACGGCCCGGCCGGGCAGGCCCGGCAGCACGACGGCGAACTCGTCGCCGCCCAGCCGGCCGGCCGTGTCGCCGGAGCGGATCACGCTGCGCAGGGCGGCGGCGACCGCCTTGAGCACGGCGTCGCCGGCCTCGTGCCCGTACGCGTCGTTGATCGGTTTGAAGCGGTCGAGGTCGATCAGCAGGACGGCGCCGAGCCGGCCCTCGCGCAGCGGCTGCTGGGTCATCTCGGCCAGGCGCTCGTTGATCAGCGCGCGGTTGGACAGCCCGGTGAGCGAGTCGGTGACGGCCAGCCGGCGGTTCTCGCGCTGGGCGAACATCTGCCGGGCGATCACCAGCGAGGTGAGCACGATGGCTCCGACGATCATGCCGCCGAGCGGGTAGAACGACTGCTCCCGGGCCGAGAAGGCGAGCAGGCCGCAGGCGAGGGCGATGGCCCCGTACGGCAGCCAGCCGAGCCGGCCCCGGCCCGGCCGTGGTCCGTCCGCTCCCCGTCCGTCCTGGTGCAGGCGGTGGTGCACGGCGAGCAGCGAGAGGAAGGCGCCCGCCGCCCACAGCACGAAGGGCCAGCTCCCCGGCTGGAAATAGACGTCGAACTGGACGTACGCGATGGTGTAGGTGCTGTCGGCGATCACCTTGAGCGCCATGGAACCGCCCAGCAGGCCCACCGCGGCACCGGCCTGCGGACGGCGCAGCAGCAGCGTGATCAGCGCGAAGAGCAGCAGCAGGTCGAGAATCGGCACGGCCGCCGAGAAGGCGATCACGGCCGGGTCGGCGCCCGGGGTCTCCAGCAGCGGGCCGATCTCCAGATACCACAGCGCCATGCAGGCGCCGGCCACGACGATCAGCGAGTCGATCAGCAGCTTGAGCCGGTCGGCGCCGTTGCGACGGACCATCGGCAGCAGGAGCAGGCCGGCCACGACGAACGGGATGCCCACCGCGTACAGATAATCCGGGACGGCCGGGTACGAGGGCCGGCCCGGCGCGAAGAGCTGGAGCACCGAGGCCAGGTGGGCCACGACCTGGCAGACGAACGCCACCTCGAGCACGGTCCAGGCCCGGCGTTCCCGTCGGCCCAGGCCACCCTTCAGCACCAGCCGCAGACCCAGCGCCGCGGTCAGCAGGGTGACCGGGATGTACGCCAGGTCATTCATCAGCTGGGCCTGGAAGTCGGTGCCCCAGCCGGTGACGAAGTGGATGAGGACCACCGAGAGCAGGACGCCCGACCCCCAGACGGAAGCCGTCAGCAGCCGGGAGGGGCGTGCTCGCAGGAGTGCCATGTCTGTCCGATCGGCAGCTGACCGGCCGGGATGACCCTCCCGGGCCCGCCGACTGGGTGTCATCTCGTGACGTCGTGCCGCGGGGAGCCGGCCGACCGGGCCGACTCGTCGATCAGCCGCGCGGCGTCCGCCTCGGGGACCGGGCGCGAGAAGAGGAAGCCCTGGACCCGGTCGCACCCCAGCTCCCGCAGCAGAGCCACCTGCTCGGTGGTCTCCACGCCCTCGGCGATGGTGCCCAGCCGCAGCCCGGCGGCGAGGTCGATGATCGTCTTGACCATCATCCGGGAGGCCGGGTCGGTGGTGCCGGGCGCGGGCATGAACGAGCGGTCGATCTTGATGTGGTCGATCGGCAGGTCCCGCAGGTAGGCCAGCGAGGAGTAACCGGTGCCGAAGTCGTCGACGGCCACCTTGATGCCCTGCTCGCGCAGCGCGGTCAGGTGGCTGATCGCCTGCTCGGTGACCGTCCCCGAGGCGACCAGCACCCCCTCGGTGATCTCCAGGATCAACGCCTTCGGTGGCAGCCCCGATGTGTGCAGCGCGTCCATCACCATCAGCGCGAAATCCGGCTCGCGCAACTGGCGCGGGGACACGTTCACCGAGACCACCGTCCCGTGCCGGCGGTGCCAGCCCGCGGCCACCCGGCACGACTCGCGCAGCACCCACGCCCCGATGGCCACGATCAGCCCGCTGTCCTCGGCGGCGGGGATGAACCGATCGGGCGGCACCATCCGCTCACCGGCCGGCTGCCACCGGATCAGGGCCTCCACGCCGGTGATGCGCTCGTCGGCCAGCCGGATCAGCGGCTGGAAATACACCAGGAACTCGTCGAGGGTGATCGCCGCACGCAGCCGCTCCACGGTCCGGGCCGCCTCCAGCCGCTTCTCGCGCAGCTGCTCGTCGTACAGCACGAACTGGTTGCGCCCGGCCTCCTTGGCCGAGTGCAGGGCCTGGTAGGCGTCCCGGACGACGTCGGCCGCGGCCACGTCGCCGGCCGGATCGACGGCCAGGTCCCGCAGGCCGATGCTGACCGTGGCGAACACCTCGTGGCCCTGCACCGTCAGGGGGCGCCGCATCGCGTTGAGCACCCGTTCGGTGGTGGCCCAGGCGTCGGTCAGCACCGCGTCCTCGAGCAGCACGGCGAACTCGTCGCTGTGCATCCGGGCCACCAGTCCGCCGCCGACCAGCTCCCGCAGCCGGGCGGCCACGGACACCAGCAGGTCGTCCCCCACCGCGTACCCGAACCGGTCGTTGATGTCCTTGAACCCGTCCAGGTCGAGCAGCAGCAGCGCACCCTCGCGGCGGGCGTCCAGCGAGGCGGTGAGCCTCTCCTGGAGAACGGAACGGCCGGGCAGACCGGTCAGTACGTCGTGAGCCGAGCGGAACAGCAACTCCCGCTGCAGCTCGGCCTCGCTGTGCAGGGCCGCCTCGAGTTCGGCGGCCCGCTGGGCAGCGGTCCGGTTGAGCTGGCGCATGCGCTGGACGACCAGTGCCGACGTGACCGCCACGGCGATCATCGGGACGACGACGTCGAGGCTGCTCAGGTCGCCGGCCAAACCCTCCCGGAGCAGGAAGAGGCCGGTGAGGACCGGGGTGGCGACCACGGTGCCGACGTAGATCCGGGTCGCGTTGTGCCGGGCCTCGCTGACCGGGAGCGGAACGGTCCGTTTCATCGACGGATGCAACGCGGCCACCGCGAGCAGGCCGTTGCAGACCACCCAGCCGAGGATGCTGGTCACGGTCGGGAAGCCGGCGCGGCTGCCGACGGTCAGATAGGCGGTGTCGGCGGTCAGCCGGGCCACGCAGGAGGCCGAGACCAGCCAGTACGCCACCGAGCGGGAGTCGCTCATCAGCAGCAGGCGGACGCCCAGCGCGAACAGGACCAGGTCGAGGAACGGTTCCACCAGCAGGTAGGCCTGGGTGTGGATGGTGCCGGTGTCGATCAGGGTCGGGTCGACGAACACCATCCACCACACCACCGCCGCGCCGCAGGCGATGATCGCGCTCTCGATCACGCCGGTCGACGCGGCCCCCGGACGGCGATGGTTGGGCAGCAAAGCGACACCGGTGCACAGGATGGGGTACGTGATGCCGTAGATGACGTTGATGGCGGCGGCGTTGCTGGAGATCGAGGTGGGCAGGACCGTCGACCAGACGATGTTGCCGGCCAGGGCCAGCCCGACCGAGGCGAAGATCAGCCACCAGGGCCGGGCGAAGCGGGGCCGGTGCAGCCGGACGCCGACCGCGATGCCGGTCATGACGAGCACGGCGCTGGCCAGCATGAGGGTGGCCAGCCCGCCCAGCGTCGACACCACGAACGCGAACGGCACGAGGAGGACGGCGACGGTCGCGCCGGCCCACAGAAAGACCGGCCGTGCCGGCTCGTCCCCCACGCTCCCACGGTTTCATGACCGGCCGCCCGTTGCGACCCGAACGACAGAGTGCGTTTCCGGCGCGCACAGGAACACGCTAGATTCAAGATTGTCGATGTATGGTCCAGGGCAACCGCACAGACCCCTGGAGGAGTCCGACGGCGACGACCCGGCCGGGCCCTACCACACCAACCGCACCACGCGCATCCAGCGGATCAGCTTCAACGCGGACGGCAGCCCCAACCTCGGCCAGCCGCTGGCCCTCGGGGCGACCCAGGATCTGCCGGCCGGCGACCCCGGCCCGTCCACCTTCACCGGTACGCAGCTGGGCCTGCTCTCGGTCCGCGACACCGGCAACGGCATCGCCGCGATCAGCGTCGACAACGGCGCCGAGCAGCGGCTCGACTTCTACGGCGCCATCCGGGTCGGCGAGGCGCTCAACTATCTGAGCCCCGCGGCTGGCGTACGGCACGCACACCGTCCGGGTCCGGGTGACCGGCGAGAAGAGCGCGGCCGCCGGGGCGGCGAACGTCAGCATCGACCGGGCCGAGATCTGGACCGGTTGAGTCGGGGCCGGTTGAGTCAGAGCCACCCGGCTCGGCGCAATGCCCGGTAGAGAACGGCCGCGCTGACCAGGATGAGCAGCACGACGCTGGGATAGCCGTAACGCCAGGTCACCTCGGGCATGTGGGTGAAGTTCATGCCGTAGATGCCGGCGATCGCGGTCGGCAGCGCGGCCATGGCCGCCCACGAGGCGATCTTGCGCATGTCGTTGTTCTGCTCGACGGTCAGCTGGGTCAGACGAGCCTGGAGGAGGGCATTGAGCACATCGTCGAACGCGACGACCTGCTCGACGACGGCGGTGTGGTGGTCGGCCACATCGCCGAACCGGCGGCGGATCTCCTTGGGCGGATCGGCCGACTGCTTGGCGGTCAGGGCGGCCAGCGGACGCTGGAGCGGAAGCACGGCCGCCTTGAACTTCATCAGCTGACGCTTGAGCTGGTAGATCTGCTCGACCGTGACCGGCGACCCGGAAGCGAACACGGCCGCCTCGGTCAGCTCGATGTCGCTCGCCATGGCGGCCGCGATGTCGACGTAGACGTCGACCAGCCGGTCGAGGATCGCGTGCACCACCGACCACGGGCCGCCGGCGAGCGTCTCCGCCTCGGCGCTGAGGTCGGCCCGCAGCGAGCTGAGCTCCATGACCGTGCCCTGACGCACGGTGATGACGAAATGCGGCCCCACGAAGAGCCGGACGAACCCGGTGGCGACGATCTCGCTGGTGGCGGTGACCCGCTCGTGCTCGACGTACTGAGCGGCCCGGACGACGAGGAACACCACGTCCTCGTACCGCTCGAGCTTGACCCGCTGCTCGCGGTGCAGGATGTCCTCGACGGCCAGCGGATGCAGCCCGAACACCTCGGCGACCCGGCTGAGCGCGGCCTCGCTCGGCTCGTGCAGCCCGAGCCACACGAAGGCGCCGTCCTGCTCCCGGGCCCACCGATAGAGCTCGGCCAGATCGGCGGCCGGCCCCGGGTTCTCCACCGCGACCCCGCCCACGACCAGATCACAGCCCACGATCGCGGTGTGGTCGGCCCGCCCCCGACCCATCGGCCGGGGCGGCTGCCAGGTGCGACGCCCCTCCACCATGCTGCTCACCCCCGGTTCTCGTCACCCGGGTCGGAGCCTACTTCGGCGGCCGGCCCAGCAGACGAGAGACCTGCGGCGCGATCGCATTCATGACGGCGGAGTCGGCCGAGCGCTCGGCCGCCCACGCCACAGCTCCCATGACCTGCGACGAATCGGTCAGCGCGGGCAGAACGCGCTGGACGACCGCCGGGTCGAACTCACTCAGCAGGCGCTGAGCCAGCCGGCCGTCGCCGGCCAGCGCCTCCGCCGGCCAGGTCGCCCGGCCCGCGACGATCACCCTCACCCCGGGCGCCGCCGCGCCGGCCCGGCGGGCGACCGTCGCCTTCGCCGGCGGCGTGAACGCCCGGCTCGACCTGTCGCAGCGGCACGCGTCCGGGTGGCTCGCGGCGCTGGAGCAGATGCGCTCGGCCGGCCTGAGCGCCTATGTGGAGATCGACCCGGCCACGGCGGAGATCACCGCGCTGCTGTGCCCGATCGAGGTCGGCGTCGGCGCGCTGCGGGACAGGGACGACGACGTCGAGGTCGAGCTGCTGGTGTCGCACGCCCGGCACCGGATCCGGCGCGACAACCCCGATTTCGAGGAGTTGCGGGCGACGCTGCTGGCCGCCCGGGACAACGGCACGCTCGTGCTGGTGACCGAGACGCTCGAGGGAGCCGCCGAGGCCATCGACGCGGGGCCGGCCCCCGAGCTGGAGGCCGACAGCGAGCCGCCACCCCGCTGATGACAATCTCGGTGATCAGGCTGACGCGCCGGTCGGTGCTGCTGCTGGCCTGCGCGGCGGTCGCCACCGGAGACCCGCCCGCCTCAGCCGTCGGCATCCTCGTCCATCAGGGAGGCTGATCCGGACGGGGCGCCGCCGCCCTCACGTCGGAGGCGGCGGCGGTCGTCCACCAGGATCTCGGCCCCTGAAAGGAGGGCCGGGTCAGTCGTTGCCGGACTCCATGGCGGCCTGGTCGAGCAGGTCGTCCTCGACCGGTCCGGCGCCGCGCGAGGCGATCTCCTCGGCGCCGCCGGCGGGCAGGGCGCCGACCAGGCTCTGCGTGCTGCCGATCATGCCGAGCCGGGCGTACTGCTCGAGCTTGGACCGGGAGTCGGCGATGTCGAGGTTGCGCATCGTCAGCTGGCCGATCCGGTCGGCCGGGGCGAAGGCCGGCGTCTCGGTGCGTTCCATCGACAGCTTGTCCGGGTGGTAGCTGAAGGCCGGGCCGGTCGTGTTGAGCACCGAGTAGTCGTCGCCGCGGCGCAGCCGGAGCGTGACCTCGCCGGTGATGGCGTTGCCGACCCACCGCTGCAGGGACTCGCGCAGCATCAGCGCCTGCGGGTCGAGCCACCGGCCCTCGTACATCAGCCGGCCCAGCTTGCGGCCCTCGGTGTGATAGCTGGACACCGTGTCCTCGTTGTGGATCGCGCTGACCAGCCGCTCGTACGCGATGTGGAGCAGGGCCATGCCGGGCGCCTCGTAGATGCCGCGGCTCTTGGCCTCGATGATCCGGTTCTCGATCTGGTCGGACATGCCGAGGCCGTGGCGGCCGCCGACGGCGTTGGCCTCCAGCACCAGGTCGACCGCCGAGCCGAACTCCTTGCCGTTCACGGTGACCGGGCGGCCCTCGACGAAGCCGATAGTCACGTCCTCGGTCGCGATCGTGACCTCGGGGTCCCAGAACTTGACGCCCATGATCGGGTCGACCAGCTCGATGCCGTTGTCGAGGTGCTCGAGCGACTTGGCCTCGTGGGTGGCGCCCCAGATGTTGGCGTCGGTCGAGTACGCCTTCTCGGTCGAGTCACGGTAGGGCAGGTCGTGCGTGAGCAGCCACTCGCTCATCTCCTTGCGCCCGCCCAGCTCGGCCACGAACGTCCGGTCGAGCCACGGCTTGTAGACGCGCAGGGACGGGTTGGCCAGCAGACCGTACCGGTAGAACCGCTCGATGTCGTTGCCCTTGAACGTCGAGCCGTCGCCCCAGATCTGCACCTGGTCTTCCAGCATGGCCCGCACGAGCAGGGTGCCGGTGACGGCGCGGCCCAGCGGCGTCGTGTTGAAGTAGGTGCGGCCGCCGGAGCGGATGTGGAACGCGCCGCAGGCCAGGGCGGCGAGTCCCTCTTCGACAAGGGCGGACCGGCAGTCGACCAGACGGGCGATCTCGGCGCCGTACGCGAGGGCGCGCTCCGGCACGGAGGTCACGTCGGGCTCGTCGTACTGGCCGATCTCGGCGGTGTAGGCGCAGGGCACGGCGCCCTTCTCGCGCATCCACGCGACCGCGACGGAGGTGTCGAGGCCACCGGAGAAGGCGATGCCGACCCGTTCGCCGACCGGGAGAGAGGAGAGAACCTTGGTCACGGGTTAGATTATGCACTACGCCGCATTTTCATGCGAGCCGACACCCCCGTTCGTGTCAACCCGCTCGCCACGGCGACCGCCGCGGCCGTCGCGGCCGTCGCGGCCGTCACGCGCACGCCGGTGGTGTGCATCAGCTCGGCCCCCGGAAGGAACGGCACCAGCGCCACCGACGGCAGCGCCACCGCGACGACGACCGCCCAGAACAGCTTCGCTGTCCCCGTGCGCGGCCAGGTTGTCCTGCCCGGACACGATGTGGATCAGCGTGCGCCCGCCGGTCAGGTGGTCGAGGTTGGCCGCCGCCGAGGCGAAGTGGGCCGGTTGCCAGTAGCCGGGCCGGACGGCGATGAGCGGCCGGAACATGGTGGTGCGGGCGGCCAGCGCGGTGGCGACGGTGAACGTGTCGGGCCGCCCCCAGCCGGTGCCGAGCAGGGCGCCGCCCCAGCCGTTGTCCTCCAGCGCCTTCGTCTGGACGGTGAGCGTGTCGAGGCTGTTGTGCCCCACGACGACGTCGTCACCGCGGTGGCCGGGCTGGACCTGGTTGGGGATGTACCACAGGAATTCCAGGCTCATCAGTCGATCCCCTCCGCACGTCCGCCCTCAATTCCTATTCATCATATTTTTTCATAGGATTGAGGCCAGGCCCGGCCGGGAGAAGGTCGGCCAGGAGCGCCTCGATGCGGGTCCTGATCTCGTCGCGGATCGGGCGCACCGCCTCGACGCCCTGGCCCGCCGGGTCGTCCAGCTTCCAGTCCTCGTAACGTTTCCCGGGGAAGATCGGGCAGGCGTCCCCGCAGCCCATCGTGATGATGACGTCGGAGTCCTGCGCCGTCGCGTAGTCGAGCAGCCGGGGCGTCTGACCGGTGATGTCGATGCCGACCTCGCGCATGGCCTCGACGGCGGCCGGGTTGATGGTCTCGGCCGGGGCGGAGCCGGCCGAGCGGACCTCGACCGCGTCACCGGCGAGGTGCCGCAGCCAGCCGGCGGCCATCTGGGAACGGCCCGCGTTGTGCACGCAGACGAAGAGAACGCTGGGCTTGTCAGTCATGACGGGACTCCTTGGCGGGATAGAGGGCGAGCAGCAGGCCGGCCCCGGCGACCAGCCCGGCCAGCTGGGCGACGACGAAACCCGGCACGGAGGCGGGGGCGATGCCGGCGAAGGTGTCGGTGAAGGCGCGGCCGACGGTGACGGCCGGGTTGGCGAAGCTGGTGCTGCTGGTGAACCAGTAGGCGGCGCCGATGTAGGCGCCGACCGCGGCCGGCGCCACGCTCGCCCGGCCGGTGCGGGCGAGCGCGAAGACGAGCAGGAGCAGGCCGGCGGTGGCGACGACCTCGCCGAGCCACCGGTGGCCGGCCGAGCGGTCCCGGGTCGAGAAGGCCACCGGGGCCAGGTCGAACATCAGGTTGGCCAGCACCGAGCCGCCGATCGCGCCGGCGGTCTGGGCGACGACGTACCCGGCCAGCTCGGCGCCGGTCAGCCCGGTGCCCGTGCGGCGGCCCAGAAACCAGTCGGCGGCGGAGACGACCGGGTTGAAGTGCGCGCCGGAGACCGGGCCGAAGGTCAGGATCAGGGCGCCGAGCGCGAACGCGGTGGCGACCGAGTTCTCCAGCAGCTGCAGACCGGCGTCGCCGGGCGACAGGGTGCTTGCCATGATGCCGGAGCCGACAACCGCGGTGACCAGCAACGCCGTGCCGAGGAACTCGGCCAGCAGGCGCCTCACTCGTCGATGTCGAGCAGTGCCGACAACTGGCGCATGAGCGCCGGGCGGGGGCGGTAGTAGACCCAGCTGGCGCGGCGCTCGGCGGTGACCAGGCCGGACTCCTTGAGCACCTTGAGGTGGTGCGAGATGGTCGGGCCGGAGAGGTCGAAGGCCGGGGTGAGGTCGCAGACGCAGATCTCGCCGCCCGGGGCGGACGCGATCATCGACATCAGCTGGAGGCGGACCGGGTCGCCGAGCGCCTTGAAAGCCAGCGCCAGCGGGGTGGCCGCGGCCGAGGGGATCGGGGTCTGCGCCATCGGCGTGCAGCACGACTCCGCCTCGGGGACGGCTGATTTCGACATGTGTCGAGGTTGACATGTGTCGAAGCCGCGTGCAAGTCTCGATTTAGACATCCATCGAATCCATCTCGGGAGCCTGCGCATGATTCCGCTCGACCAGCTGCCCGTCGCCGTCATCGGCGCCGGTCCCGTCGGCCTGGCCGCCGCCGCCCGCCTCGCCGAGCGCGGCCTGGAATTCGTCGTTCTCGAAGCCGGCGACGGTCCCGCCGCGGCCGTCCGCCAGTGGGGGCATGTGCGGTTGTTCTCGCCGTGGCGCTACAACATCGACGCCGCGGCGGCCCGCCTGCTCGCCGAGACCGGCTGGGTGCGGCCCGAGGACGACATGCTGCCCAGCGGGGCCCGGCTCGCCGCCGACTACCTGCAACCGCTGGCCGACCTGCCCGCGCTCAAGCCGCACCTCCGCTACGACGCCCGGGTCACGGCGGTCACCCGGCTCGGGCTCGACCGGCTACGCAGCGCCGGGCGCGCCGAAACGCCGTACCTGATCAGGCTGCCCGGCGGCGAGGACGTGCTCGCCCGCGCGGTGATCGACGCCTCCGGCACCTGGGGCGGGCCCAACGTGCTCGGCGCGTCGGGCATCCCGGCCCACGGCGAAGAAGCTTCGGGGGCGTACGTCGAAAGCGCGCTGCCCGACGTGCTCGGCCGCGACCGGGAACGTTTCGCGGGTCGTCGCGTCCTGGTCGTCGGGGCTGGGCACTCGGCCGCCAACACGCTGCTGGCGCTGGCCGAACTGGCCGGGACCACCGTGCTCTGGGCGATCCGGGCCGCCTCCCCCGCCCGCACCTACGGCGGCGAGGCGGCCGACGCGCTGCCCGCCCGGGGCGCCCTCGGCAGCCGGCTGCGCGAGCACGTCGACTCCGGCGCGATCATCCTGCTCACCGGGTTCGGCGTGCAGAGCGTCACCGCGGGGCCGGACGGTGTCGAGGTCTCCGACGGCGCCCGCACGGTCATCGCCGACCGGATCGTGGCGGCCACCGGCTTCCGCCCCGACCACGCCATCGTCTCGGAGCTGCGCCTCGACCTCGACCCGATCCTGGGCTCGACCCGGGCGCTGGCCCCGCTGATCGACCCGAACGAGCACTCCTGCGGCACGGTTCCGCCGCACGGGGTCGACGAGCTCACCCACCCGGAGCCGGGCTATTTCGCGATCGGCGTCAAGTCGTACGGCCGGGCTCCGACCTTCCTGATGGCCACCGGCTACGAGCAGGCCCGCTCGGTCGTCGCCGCCCTCGCCGGCGACTGGGCGGCCGCCCGCGACGTCCAGCTCGACCTGCCCGAGACCGGCGTCTGCCGCAGCAACGTCCCCCTCGACACCGACCGCATCGACACCGGCTGCTGCGGCAGCCCCGCACCGACCGGCCGGGGGCCGGCCGCCGGCGTCACCGGCGGCCTGCTGACCGTCCTCACCCGGCCGTCCGAGACAGGTGAGCAGAGCGGCGGCTGCTGCAGCTGACCGGTGACGGCTGGTCGCCCGGTGGCTGCCGGCCCGATCCTCGGCGGCCACCGCGGACCTGACTCCACGCGCGCCAAGGCGATCGTCGCCGCCCTGGCGATCACTCAGACCGTCGGCTACGGGACTCTCTACTACGCGTTCGCCGTCTTCCTCGTCCCGCTTTCGGCCGACCTGAACGCCTCCACCACGGCGATCACCGGCAGCTTCACGGCCTCCGTGCTCGCCTCGGCCGCCTGCCTTTCCGAGGCGGCCTTCGCCGTCATCATCGCCTGGCACCCGCCGCACCGCCGCTCCTCGGCGCTGCTGACCCTGACCCGTCGTCGCCGGTTTCGCCTCCGCGATCTTCCTGCCTCTCACCGGGTGGCTCGTCGAGCGCTACGACTGGCGCACCGCCCTGCTCGTCCTGGCGGTCATCCACGCACTGCTCACGATCCCGCTGCACGCGACGATTCTCCGCCCGGCGCCGGCCCGGCCGGCCGAGGACCACCACCCCCGCGTACGCCTGAAGGCCGTCCTGACCGACCGGGGTTTCTGGCTTCTGACCCTCAGCTTCACCGCGCACACCGCGGCCGTCGCCACCGTCGGCGTGCACCTGATCGCGGCGCTGATCGCCTGGGGTCACCCCGCCGCCTTCGCCGCCACCGTGGCCGGCCTGTTCGGCATCCTGTCGGTCACCGGCCGGCTGGTCGCCACCGGGCTCCAGCGACGTTTCCGGACAGCCACGGTGGTTGCGGCCATTTTCACCGTGCAGGGCCTCGCCGTGGCCGCCCTGGTTGTCGTCGGCCGTGACGCGATCGCTGCCGTGGCCGCGGTGATCGGGTTCGGGCTCGGCTTCGGGGTCGGCAGCATCGCCAAGCCGATGCTGCTGGCGGAGCGCCACGACCTGCGCCGCTACGCCACCATCGCCGGTGTCATGGTCGTCCCGATGACTGTCGCCAAGGCCACCGCCCCGCTGGCCGCCGCCGTCCTGCACACGACGACGAACAGCTACGCCACCGTCTTCCTGGCCGTGGCCGCGGCGTGCCTGATCGCGGCGGCCGCCCTCATGCCATGATCGCCAGGTGGAGCCGCCGTACCGTCCTCGTGCCTTGCGGGTCATGGCCGAGCACATCAGCGAGGACCCGGTCTGGGACTCGGACCCGGATCACGTGGGGCCGGTCGTCCTCGAGGAGCTGGGAGTCAGCGAGCGGCTCGTCGGGCGGCTGCGGGCCTGGAACGACCACTTCGGCAGCATCGCGCTGAACGACTTCGAGTTCGCCGACGACGAGGACGAGAACCAGTGGCGGCGGGACGGGCTGACGCTGGCGTACGAGCTGCAGAACGAGTTGCCGGACGTCGAGATCAGCTACGCCGAGGACGAGGACCCGAGGCCCGTACGAGATCGGCGCGGGGTTTAGCTCGTCAGCAGCTCGGACAGGGTGACGAAGCGGTAGCCGCGGGTGTGCAGGCCGGCGATCATCGCGGGCAGGGCGTTCAGGGCGACCAGGCGGCGTTTGTCGCCGGCGTCGTGGGCCAGCACGATCGAGCCCGGCCGCATGGTGTCGACCAGGTCGCGGGCCTGGGCCGCAGGGTCGCCGGCGTAGGTGCGCTCGCGCATCTGGTGCGACCACAGCGCGATGTCGTAGCCCATCGCGTCGGCCGCCAGCACGGTCGAGCCGCCCAGATGACCGTATGGTGGCCGCAGCAGTTTCGCCTCGCGGCCGGTGTGCCGTTTGATGGCGTCGTGGGTGCGTTCCAGTTCGCGGCGGGCGCCGGCCAGATCGAGGGTGGCCAGGTCGTCGTGCGACCACGAGTGGTTGCCCACCTCGTGCCGGTCGAGCCGGTTGCGGACGAGGGCGGCATTCTCCTCGAGATGACGGCCGACCAGGAAGAATGTGGCCGGCACCCGGGCCTCGTCGAGCACGTCGAGGAACCGCGGCGTGTAGTCGGGCCGCGGCCCGTCGTCGAAGGTGAGCGCGATCAGCTTCTCGGTGGTCGGCCGGAAGTAGTGGATCTGCACGCCGCCGTGCGCGACCGCGCCCAGGTTGTCGGCCGCCGAGGCGTACCCGCCGCCCAGGGGTGGCCGGTCCCAGCCGAGCCAGTGCTTCACCTGATCGGTGCCGGCGAAGGCCGTGGCCGCACCGCCCGCGGTGAGCAGAGTTCCGCGCAGTATTGCCCGACGAGCAACCATCTATCCCCCATGGACGTTTCCGGTCGCCCAGCCTCGTTGATCATGGGAGGGGCCCGCGTCGGCCACCGGGCCGGTTTCGCCCGCCCCCGGCATCGGCCGGAAGTCGTACGGGGTGTGGCTTCCGGCGGGTTGTTGTCATACCCCTGGACCACACTGGGTGGGTGACGGGTAAACGGCGGGAGGCGAGCATCGCGCACGTCGATCTCGACGCGATGTTCGCCGCGGTCGAGCAGCGCGACAAGGTGTCGCTGCGCGGCCGGCCGGTCATCGTGGGCGGGGTGGCCGGCCGCGGCGTCGTCGCCACCGCTTCGTACGAGGCCCGGCAGTTCGGCGCCCGCTCGGCGATGCCCACCGCCGAGGCCCGGCGCCGCTGCCCGCCCGGCACCGCGTTCCTGGCCCCGCGGTTCGCCGCCTACCGCAAGACCAGCGAGGTCGTGATGGCCCTGCTCGGCGAGGTGTCACCGCTGGTCGAGCAGGTGTCGATCGACGAGGCCTACGTCGACCTGGCCGCGGCCGGCCGCCACGACCTGTCCACCGCCGGCGTCACCGCCCTGGCCGAACAGATCAAGACCGCGATCGGGGTCGCCACCGGCGGCGTGACCGCCTCCATCGGCGTCGGCCGCCTCCAAGCTGGTCGCCAAGATCGGCTCCGACCTGCACAAGCCGAACGGGCTGACCATCGCCGCCCCCGGTGACGAGCAGGCGTTGCTGCACCCCCTGCCGGTGACCCGGCTGCCCGGCGTCGGCCCCGCCACCGCGGAAAGACTCCGCCGGGCCGGCCGGCACACCATCGGCGACCTGGCCCGGGTGCCACTGCCCGACCTCATCGACTGGTTCGGCCAGGCGCACGGGGCCGGCCTCTACCGCCTGGCTCGGGCCGACGACGACCGGCCGATCGTGGGCGAGCGCGAGGCGAAATCGGTGTCGGCGGAGGAGACGTTCGATGTCGACCTCACCGACCGGGCCCGGCTCAACACCGAGATCGACCTGCTCGCGACCCGGGTCGGCGGGCGGCTGCGCACCGGCGGCCTGTCCGCCCGCACGATCACCATCAAGGTCCGGCACCACGATTTCACGACCATCACCCGGTCGACGACACAGCCGCAGCCGACCGACGACCCCCGGCTGGTCGCGCAGCACGCGCGCCGCATGCTGGCTCAGATCGACACCTCGGCCGGCATCCGGCTGCTCGGCGTCGGGGTCACCACGCTGGCCGACTTCGTCCAGGACGACCTGTTCGCTGTGACATCACCTAAGCCTGGTCCTGCTGTGACGGTTCCTGAGCCTGGTCCTCCGGACGGCACGGAGAACCCGGGCGAGCCGGCGGCGGCCGCGACTCGCGAGGTCGGGTGGCGGCCGGGTCAGGATGTGCGGCATGACGATCACGGGGCGGGCTGGGTGTGGGGCAGCGGTCGCGGGGTCGTGACGATCCGTTTCGAGGGGCCGGCCACCCCGCCCGGGCCGGTGCGCACCTTCGCGGTCGACGACCCCGCGCTGCATCCGGCCGAGCCGCCCGACTGGACCTGACGGACGTCTTACCGTATGGTAATGTATTACCACTCGGTAAGACGTTCTAGGAGGCTGACATGCCTGAAGTCGTCCGCACCATGGAGATCCCCGTACCCCCGAGCAAGGTCTGGCGGTGGCTGTCCACCCAGGAGGGCCTGCGCCGCTGGATAGCGCCCGACCTCGAGATCGACCTGCAGGTCGGCGGCGCCTATCAGATGCTCGGCACCGACGGCGAGACCCGGATCAGCGGCACCGTGCTCGAGCTCGTCCCCGAGGGCCGGCTGGTCCTGTCGTGGCTGGAGGAGGACGCCGGCTGGGCCCACCCGGCCCGGCTGCTCATCACGCTGGCCCCGACCACCGGCGGCACCCACGTCACGCTCGTGCACGACGGTTTCGCGGGCATCGGCAAGCCGGGCTGGGCCTCGACCGCCGAGGCCTACGAGCGCGGCGCCGACAAGCACCAGGTGCTGCAGCAGCTGGCCGAGACGGTGATGTCGGGCAGTGACTGACGACGACCTGTTCCGGGTGCTGGCCGATCCGACCCGCCGCCGCGTGCTCGACCTGCTGGCCGATCACGGCACCCTGACCGTCAGCGAATTGGCGGCCCGCTTCCCCGGCCTGGTCGCCTCGGGCATCTCCAAACATCTGATGGCGTTGCGGGCGACCGGCCTGGTCACGGCGACCCGGCAGGGCCGCAACCAGCTGTACGCGATCGACCCGGCGGCGATGGAGCAGGCGCTGGCGCCGTTCGTGGCCCGCTACGAGGCGTACTGGTCCGGTGCCCTCACCCGGCTGCGGGCGCTGGCCAAGGAAGACGAGCCCTCCCAGAACGAGGATGCGTAGCGGGTGGCTCGCTCTTGCAATGCCGTGCGCAACCAGGGCGGGGTAAGGATTTCCGCGCTCGTGGCGAGCTGCCACAACGCCCACTCGGCGTGCCGGGCGTCCTGAAAGCTCACCTCCAGCCGGAGCCGGCCGTCCGCGTCGGCCTCTTCGGCGTGGACGGCCAGCGCGGTGCCGACCAGCTCCTCGCGCCGCGCCGGGTGCACCCGGACCAGCGCGGTGACCTGGTCGCCGCCGGCCCGGAACCGGGTGCTGCGCTCCTGCCGGGCCCGATCCAGGTCGACCCGGTCCGGTCGCTCGGCCGGTTCCGCCAGCTCCTCGGCGGCCAGCACGCGGGACAGGCGGTAGGTGCGGTCCGCGCCCGACCTCGTGGCCAGCAGATAACCCTGGTCGCGCACGGTGACCAGCCCGATCGGGTCCACCGTGCGCCACGTCCTGGCCTTCCCGCCCGGCCGCCTGGCCACCGGCACGCCGAGATCCGCAAGGTGTACGAGCAGTTCGTGGCGGCCGCGCCGGTGCTCACGGCCCGTCGCCAGCACCCGGCCCTGGTCAGCGGCGACCTGGCCCTCACGATCTCCACGCTCACCACCGGCGAGCTGACCGTCGAGGTCGCCCGCCGCCAGCCCGACGGCTCCTGGCTGTGGGCGGTCGACCAGCCGATGCTCACGCCGTAGTTTCGGAGGATGGATCTGCCGGTGGCGCTGGGTCTGCCCGTGGATGCCGTCGTCACCCCCGGGCCCCGCGGGGCGAACGGGCAGATCTGGCGGGTGGAGGCGGGCCCGGTGACGTACGCGGTCAAAGAGCTTTTCGGGGCCCCGCCGTCACCGGCCACGCTCGAGGCCGAGCGGACATTCCGGCGGAGCGCCGCGCGGGCCGGGGTTGCGGTGCCGGCCTGTCACGCCGGCACCGACGGGGCGTACCTGCATCGCACCTCGCGCAACACCTGGCTGCGACTCTACGACTGGGTCGACCTCCGGCCGTTCCAGCCGGTCGACCCGGGCGCGCTGGGACAGCTGCTGGCTCGGCTGCACCGGAGTGCCATCCCGGCGGCAGTCGAACCTGGCGGCGACCCTTGGTACGACCGCCCGCCGCCGCTCGCCGAGTGGCCGGCGGTGAGCGGCACCGCCTGGGCGGAGCGGCTCGCTGCCCGGTTGCGCCGCCTGCCCGAGCTGTGTGCGGCGATCACCCCGCCCGACCCGGCCGCAACCGTGCTGTGCCACCGCGATCTGCATCCGGAGAACGTCCTCGCCGGCCCCGATGGCGCCCTGGTGGTCGTCGACCTCGACCAGGTCGGGCCGGCTGAGCCGGCCCGCGAGCTGGCCGGCTTCCTGGTCGACTGGTGCTGCGACGGCCGGGCCGACCTCGGCGGCATCTACGAGGCCTATCTCCGGGCGGGCGGCCCGGCCCGGATCACCACACCCGCGGACTTCACGATGGTGATCGCCTCGCGCCTCAACTTCCTGCGGCGGCAGGTCGGCATCGCGATCGACCCGCAAACCGAGCCGCAGCACCGCGACTGGGCCGAGCGCGAGATCGACGAGTCCTTGCGCATCCTGCCGACGCCGGGCCAGATCGACGACGTCCTCGGCATCACCGGCCGCCTGCATGGAATTGTCGTACCCGGCACGTAGGTTGTGGGCATGACGGACGCCCTCTCGGAAGCCGATTTCGCCGCCGCTGTCGGCCAGGCCCAGGCCGCCGCCAAGTCGTATTACGACACCGGCGACGTGCTGATGACCGACGCCGACTACGACGCCTTGCTCGACCGCATCACCGAGGCGAAAACGGCCCATCCGGAGTGGGACGACCGCGGGCTCACCGCTCTGGTCGCGGCGGGCGTGTCCGCGGGCGGCGACGTGCGGCACCCGGTGCCGATGATGTCGCTCGGCAAGATCAACGGCGACGACGGCGTACGCACCTTCATCGCGAGCCTCAGCGGCGATCCGTGCCTGGTCGAGGTCAAGCTCGACGGGCTCGCGATCCGAGTGGAGTACGAAGCGGGTCGCCTGGCCCTCGCCGCGCTCCGCGGCGACGGCAGCACCGGCGAAAACGTCACCGCCCAGGTGCTGCGGGGCATCGCCGGGCTGCCGGCCCGGCTCGGCACCGCGTGGACGGGCGAGGTCCGCGGCGAGGTCTACATGACCGTCGGCGATTTCGAGGCGGCCAGCGTCAACCGGGTCGCCGCCGGCGGGAAGCCGTTCATCAACTCGCGAGGCGCGGTCGCCGGGTCCATCCGCAGCGCCGACCGCACCTACGAGACGCCGATGACCTTCGCGGCCTACGACATCTCCGGCGACTTCGCCTCCCACCACGAGCGGATGGGCCACGCGGCCGGGCTCGGCTTCTCCACCGCCGGGCGGCTGGCCACCGGCGAGATCCAGGCCGCCGGCGACGCGGAGGAGGCACTGGCCGCCATCGCACACATCGGCGAGCTGCGCCGCAGCCTCGAGTTCCCGATCGACGGCGCGGTGCTCACCGCCGACCTCGAGTCGACCCGCCGCCGGCTCGGCTCCGGCAGCCGCACGCCGCATTGGGCGGCCGCGTTCAAATACGCCGCCGACACCGGCTCCACCGTGCTGCGCGACATCGAGGTGCGGGTCGGGCGCACCGGGCGCATCTCGCTGCGCGCCGTGCTCGACCCGGTCTTCGTCGACGGCACCACCATCACCTACGCGACGCTGCACAACCCCAAGTTCGTCGAGGACCAGGGCCTGGCGATCGGCCAGACCGTCGCCGTGTGGCGGGCCGGCGACGTCATCCCGCGGGTCACCGCCCCCATCGGCGAGCAGCCGCACGGCCTCGTCCCGTGGGCGCCGCCCGAGACCTGCCCGCAGTGCGGCGAACCGTGGGACAAATCCAGCCTGCTCTGGCGCTGCCACACCGCCTCGTGCAGCGCCACCAACGCTTTGGAGTATTGGTGCAGCCGCGAGGCGATGGATGTCGAGGGCGCGGGCGAGGCGCTCTGCGTCGTCCTGGTCAACACGGGCCTGGCCAACGACGTCGCCGACCTCTACACCCTGACCGAGGAGCAGCTGGCCGAGCTTCCGGTCGGCAACACCAAGGCGGGCGGCGTCGTCCTGCTCGGCAAGCTCAACGCGGCCAAGGTCGTCGCCTCGCTGGAACGCAGCAGGTCCCAGCCCTTCAACCGGGTCATCACCGGCCTCGGCATCCGGATGACCGGGCGCAGCGTCGGCCGCTGGCTGGCCGCCCGGTTCAAGACCATGGACGCGCTGCGCGCCGCCACGGTCGAGGAGATCGCCGAGATCGACAAGATGGGCCTGATCAAGGCGCAGCACGTCGTCGACGGCCTGACCGCCATGGCCGGCGTCATCGACCGGCTGGCCGCCGCCGGTGTCACCATGAGCGTCCCGGAAACCGAGGGCGACCAGCCTTTCGAGGGCCGGACGTACGTGGTCAGCGGCAGCGTCCCCGGCTACACCCGCACCACCGTGAGCGAACGCATCGAGCAGCTGGGCGGCCGCGCCAGCGGCAACGTCTCGGCGACCACCACCGCCCTCATCACCTCCGAGACCACCACCGCGAAAGCCACCAAGGCCGCCAAGCTGGGCATCCCGATCATCGACCCGGCCGAGTTCGCAGACATGCTGGCGGGTTGAGTCCTGTCCGGCCGGTCACCCGGCAGTGAGGCGACCTGCAGGTGGCGGCCGGCGTCGGCCGCGGGGGGCTGTGGTCGTTCTGTGGACGCCATCGGGCGCCGCCTGGGGCCACACGTCGCGGCCCATCGCGATCGACAGGCCAGGGCCTGACGGCCGAACCACCCCCACCCGATCCTGCGCCGGGTCTCCCGCGAGGTGGCCACCGACGCCCAGCTGCGCGGCCCTGGAACGGGTCGGCGCGGGCGACCGGCCGGCAGCCCTGTCCGACCACTCAGGACATCTGCTCCCGCAGGGTGCGCGGGCGCAGGTCGGTCCAGTTGCGTTCGACGTAGTCGAGACAGGCCGGGCGGGACTCCTCGCCGAAGGCCACCGTCCAGCCGGACGGCACGTCGACGAACGACGGCCACAGCGAGTGCTGGTCCTCGGCGTTGACCAGCACCACGTACCGGCCGTCCGGGTCCTCGAAGGGGTTGGTCATCAGATCTTCCTTTCCGCATCGTCGTACAGGTGGGACAGGCGCCGGCCGGGGTGGGCCACCGCGGCGGTGAGCAGGCGCCGGAACTGCTCGCCGAACTCGGCTGCGGTCGCGTGGTCGTACAGGTCGGTCGCGTACTCGATGTCGCAGTGCACCGGCCGTTCGTCCGGCGGCTCGTAGAAGCTGAGGGTCAGGTCGGCCCGCACCGCTCCGGTGGTCACCGATTCGATCCGGACCTCGTCCCCGCCGACCCGGGCCAGCCGGGCCTCCTCGTGGTGCACGATCATCACCGAGGGCGGTGCCACCGGCACCGCGTCGAAGGGCAGCTCCTGCCGGTCCAGCGCGCCGAGGTCGGTCTCCCGGACCCGGGACAGCAGCTCGGCGAAGGTCGGATCACCCGCGGTGCCGGTGCGCAGCACCACCGTGTTGAGGAAGCAGCCGACCAGATCGGCCAGGGCCGGTTCGGTCCGGCCGGCCACCAGCGCGCCGATCGGCAGGTCGGTGCCGGCGCCCCGGCCGGTCAGCAGGGCGGCCAGCGCGGCCTGGAACACCATGAACATGCTGGTGCCGGTCTGCCGGGCCAGCTCGTCCACGGCCCGGTGGGTGGCCACGTCGAGCACGACCGTGACCAGCTCGCTGCGGCGGCCCGGCGCGGCGGGACGCGGCTCGGGGACCGGCAGACCCTCCAGGGCCGAGCGCCACCAGTCGAGCTGCCGGGCGTGCCGGCTGTCCGGGTCGGCCGGGTCACCCAGCACCGCGTACGTCCACCGGGTGTAGTCGGCGAAGTCGACCGGCAGCGCCGTCCACGATGGAGTCTCCTCCGACCGCCGGGCCTCGTACGCGGTGGCCAGGTCGCGGATCAGCGGCACGACCGACCATTCGTCCGCCGCGAGGTGGTGCAGGGTGAGCAGCACCGCCTCGGCGCCGGCGGTGTCGGTGAGCAGGCGGGCCCGCATCGGCGCCCGTCCGTTCAGGTCGACCCGTTCCCGGCTGAGCGTGACGAGCTGGTCGTCGACCGGCTCGCCGGCCGTGTCGAGGCGTTCCAGCCTCGGGCGCTCCACGTCGAGGCTCAGCAGCTTCCCGTCGTCCTCGCGGAAGCCGGTGCGCAGAGAGGCATGCCGGTCCACGACGTCGTCCAGGGCGGCCGCGAAGGCGTCACCGTCCAGGCCGGCGCCACGGAACACGAAGGCGAGATCCCAGCCACCGGACGCGTGGGCCGGCCACAGGTGGCGTTGCCCCGGCGCCGCCCGGCCATCGGGGGCGTCCCCGGGCTCCCGGGCCGTCAGCATCGGCCGCCCGTCCGTCGAGGCCGGCCCTTCGAGCAGCCGGGCCAGGCCGGTCACGGTCGGCGCGTCGAACACGTCCCGGACGGCCAGTTCGACGCCGAACGCCGTCCGGACCTGCCCGATCAGCCGCATGCAGGACATCGAGTGCCCGCCCAGCGCGAAGAAGTCGGCGTCCACGCCCACCCGGGGCAACCCGAGGATGCCGGCGAACAGCTCGGCCAGCCGGGCCTGGACGCCGCTCATCGGGGCGGCGTCGCCGGCCAGGGCCGACCAGTCCGGCGCGGGCAGGGCCCGCCGGTCCACCTTGCCGTTGGGGGTGCGTGGCAGGTCGCCGTCCACGACCATGATCACGGCCGGGACGAGATAGCTGGGCAGCCGGCCGGCCAGGTCGTCGCGCACGGCGCCCGGATCGACCGGACCGGCCGCGGGGACGACGTACCCGACGAGCCGGGTGTTGTCGCCGGAACCGTCGACGACGACCACCGCCTGTGCCACGTCCGGGTGGGCGGTCAGCGCCATCTCCACCTCGGCCGGCTCGATCCGGTGGCCGCGGATCTTGACCTGGTCGTCGACCCGGCCCAGGAAGTCGATCAGGCCGTCGGCCCGCCAGCGGGCCCGGTCGCCGGTGCGGTACATGCGCGCGCCCGGCTCGCCGTACGGGTCGGCCACGAACCGTTCGACGGTCAGCCCGGGCCGGCCGAGGTAGCCGCGGGCCAGGCCGCGCCCGGCGATGTAGAGCTCACCGACCGCGCCCGGCGGCACCGGGGTGAGCCGCCGGTCCAGGACGTACGCGACGGTGTTGGGGTCCGGCCGGCCGATCGGCGCCGCCTCGGACCAGCCCGGCTCGGCCCGCCACAGGGTCGAGTTGACGGTCGCCTCGGTCAGGCCGTAGGCAACGAACAGCCGCTGGGTGGCCGCCCAGCGCGAGATGACCTCCGGCGGCACCTGCTCGGTGCCGACCAGCACGGTCAGCCCGGCCGGCAGTTCGCAGTCCGGCGGCAGCGCGGCCACCAGCGACGGCGGCAGGATCGCGTGGCTGACCGCGTGCCGGGTCAGCAGGCGGGTCAGGGCCGGCCCGGGGGTGCGGGTCTCGTCGGGGGCGATCACCAGCCGCGCCCCCGTGCACATCGCCATGGCCACCTCGAACGCGAACACGTCGAAGCCGATCGAGGCGAACTGCAGGATGCCGCTGGCCGCCGTCACGCCCATCGGGTCGGCCGCGGTGGCGACCAGGCTGCCGATCCCCTCGTGGGTGACGGTGACGCCCTTGGGCCGGCCGGTCGAGCCGGACGTGTAGATGACGTAGGCCGCGTGGTCGATCCCGGTCGGCGGCGCCGGCCACCGGACACCCGGTTGGCCGGAGTCGATCAGCACCCGCTCGACCCCGTCGACCGGCGGCAGCGCGCAAGCGACCGGGTCGGTGGTGAGCACGTGCCTCGTTCCCGAGTCGGCCAGCATGAAGGCCAGCCGGTCGGCCGGGTGCTGCAGGTCGAGCGGCAGGAACGCGGCGCCCAGCTCGAGCACGCCGAGCACGGCCACGATGGTCTCGAGCGACCGTGGGGTGGCCACGGCGACCACGCTCTCGGCCCGTACACCGCGGGCGGCCAGCACCCCGGCCAGCCGGTGGGCGCGGGCGGCGAGCTCGGCGTAGGTGAGCGTGCGGTCGCCGTCGACCACGGCGATCGCCTCCGGCCGTTCGGCGGCCCGGACCGCGAACGCGGCGGAGAGGCTCAGCTCCTCGACCGTACGGGCGGTGGCGTTGAACTCGCGCAGCACGCGGTCGCGTTCGTCGTCGACCAGCACGTCGAGCCCGCCCAGCGGGGCCGCCGGGTCGGCCACCACGGCCGCCGCGAGCACGACCAGGCGCCGGGCCAGCAGCTCCACCGTCGGCCGGTCGAACAGCTCGGTCCGGTAGGTCAGGCGGCACGTCACGTCGTCGCCGCCGTGCTCGGCCAGCTCGACCACGAGGTCGAACCGGGCCGTGCCGGCGTTCAGCGGCTCGTCGGCCACCTCCAGCCCGGCCAGGGTGAACGCGTCGGGCACGTGGTGGCGGTGCACGACCATGACCTGGAACAGCGGATGCCGCGACAGCGACCGGGGCGGGTTGACCACCTCCACGACCGTCTCGAACGGCACGTCCTGGTGGGAGAAAGCGGCCAGGTCGCCGTCGCGGACCCGGGTCAGCAGCTCGGCGAAGCTCGGCTCCCCGCTCAGGTCGGTCCGCAGGACCAGGGTGTTGACGAAGAATCCGACCAGGTCGTGCAGCGCCTCCTCGGTCCGCCCGGCGATCGGCGCGCCCAGCGGGATGTCGTCGCCCGCGCCGATCCGGTGCAGCAGGGCCGCGGTCAGCGCGTGGGCCACCATGAAGGGGCTGGCGCCGGCGTCGGCCGCGAGCCCGCGCAGCCCGCGGACCACCTCGGCCGGCAGCTCCACCGTCACCTCGTCGCCGGCCACGTCCGCCTCGGCCGGCCGGGGCCGGTCCAGCGGCAACGGCAGCTCCTCGGGCGAGCCGTCCAAAGTGGTGCGCCAGAAGTCGTGCTGCTCGTCGGCCACCTGGGCCAGCAGCTCGCGCTGCCACAGGGCGTAGTCGGCGTACTGGACCGGCAGCGGCGCCCACTGCGGCTCCCGCCCGGCCCGCCGAGCCTCGTACGCGGTGGAGAGGTCGGCCAGGAAGGGTCCGTCCGACCACTCGTCGGTGACGATGTGGTGCAGCAGCAGCACCAGGATGTGCTCGTCGTGCCCGGCCCGGATGACCGTGACCCGCAGCGGCAGATCGGTGGCGAGGTCGAACGGGACCGCGGCCACGTCGGTCACGTCGCCGCTGTCCACCACGTCCAGCGACGGGCGGGCCTGGTCGACCGGCAGGATCCGCTGGTACGGCTCGCCGTCGACCGATTCGATGACGGTACGCAGACTCTCGTGCCGCCCCACCACCGCGTGCAGCGCGTCGTGCAGGACGCCGAGGTCCAGCGGCCCGTGCAGCCGCAGCGTCAGCGGGAAGTTGTAGGCCGCCGACGGCCCCTGCATCCGATCCAGGAACCAGAGCCGCCGCTGCGCGAACGACAGCGGGATCCGCTCCGGCCGCAGCACGGGCCGCAGCAGCGGACGCGCGCTGCCCTGCGGGGTGCGGGCGATCCGCGCGGCCAGATCGGCCACGGTCGGCGCCTCGAAGAGGTCCCGGATCGACAGCTCCGCGCCCAGGGCCGTCCGGGCCCGGCTCACCAGGCGGATGGCCAGTAGCGAGTGCCCGCCGAGGTCGAAGAAGCTGTCGTCGATGCCGACCGCGGGCAGGCCCAGCAGATCGGCGTAGATCTCGCCCAGCACGACCTGCTCCGGCGTCTCGGCCGGCCGGGTCGCGGCCGACGTCTGCACGGTCACCGCGGGCAGCGCCCGGACGTCGAGCTTGCCGTTGACCGTGAGCGGGAGCAGGTCCACCGCCACCAGGGCGGCCGGGACCATGTAGTCGGGCAGCCGTTCCTTCAGATAGGTGCGCACCTGCCGCAGCACGGTGTCGTCCTCGGACACCGTCCACTGCGGACCGCGGACCAGATAGCCGGCCAGCCGCTTGCCCCCGTCGACCACCACGGCCGCCTGGGCCACCAGCGGGTGCCCGGCGACGGCCGACTCCACCTCGCCCAGCTCGACCCGGTAGCCCCGGATCTTGACCTGGTCGTCGGTGCGGCCGAGGAAGTCCAGATTGCCGTCGGGGCGCCGCCGGACAAGGTCGCCGGTGCGGTACATCCGCTCCCCCGGCCCGCCGTGCGGGTCGGCCACGAACCGCTCGGCGGTCAGCCCGGACTGCCGGTGGTAGCCGCGGGCCAGCCCGATCCCGGCGATGTAGAGCTCGCCGGCCGCCCCGGGCGCGGCCGGGCGCAGGAACGCGTCCAGGACGTAGGCCCGGGTGTTCCAGATGGCCGTGCCGACCGTCGAGGTGGCGCTGTCCTCGGTCCCGCCGCCGAGCGTGTTGATCGTGTACTCGGTCGGGCCGTAGAGGTTGTAGCCGGTCACCCCGTCGGTGTCGCGCAGCCGGCTCCACACCTGCTCGGGCACGTTCTCGCCGCCCAGCAGCACCAGCGGCGGCCGGTGCCGGCCCGGTCCCTCGTCGAGCAGTCCCTGCTCGATCAGGTGGTGGGCGTAGGTCGGGGTCACGTTGACGACGTCGATCCGGTGGGCGTCGCAGTACGCCACCAGCGCGGTCGCGTCCCGGCGCAGCTGCTCGTCGCAGACGTGCACCTCGTGCCCCTCGACGAGCCAGAGCAGCTCCTCCCAGGACATGTCGAAGGCGAACGAGACGGTGTGCGCGATGCGCAGCCGCCGCCCGGCCGCCTCGACCACCGGCCCGAAGATGGCCTCGCGGTGGTTGAGCTGCATGTTGGTCAGCCCCCGGTACGGGGTGACGACGCCCTTGGGCCGCCCGGTCGACCCGGAGGTGTAGATGATGTACGCCGGGTGCTCGAGCCGCTGCCGGTCGCCGCGGACGAACAGTGGGGTCTCGTCGGCGGCCAGCGGGGTGCCGGGGAACGGGAGCTCGCCCAGCACCACCACCGGGGTCGCCGACGCCGGCAGCAACGAGGCCACCGATTTGGCGGTCAGCACGCACATCGGCTCGGTGTCGGCCAGCAACAACCCGAGCCGTTCGGCCGGCAGATCCCATTCCAGAGGCAGATAAGCCGCCCCCGTACGCAGCACCGCGAACAGCGCCGCGACCATGTCCAGGGTCCGGGGCAGAGCGAGCGCGACGACCTGCTCGGGCCCGGCGCCGCGGGACAGCAGCAGGCGCGCGATCCGGTTGACCCGCTCGTCGAGCTGGGCGTAGGTCAGTCGCTGGGCCCCGGCCACCAGCGCCACCTCGTCCGGCGTGCGGGCGGCCTGGTCGGCCAGCAGGTCGGCCACGGTGTCGGCGCCGACCGGGTGCCGGGTGCTGTCCCACTCCTGCCGCAGCGCCTGCCGGTCGCCGGTGGTCAGCAGGTCGAGCGAGCCGACCGGCCGGTCCGGCGCGGCCGTCATCCGGTCGAGCACCTCGGTCAGGCGGCCCAGCAGCGCCCGCGCGGCCGGCCCGTCGACGACCTCGGGCCGGTGGTCGAGCGCGATCCGGAACCGGCCGGCCGGGGTGACCACGAGGGTCAGCGGATAGTGGGTGGCGTCCACCCCGTCCACGGCCTCGATGCCGTGCCGGCGCTGCAGGTCGGCCGACTCGGTCTCGTCGACGAAGTTCTGCATCACGTAGAGCGTGTCGAACAGCTGGGTGTGCCCGGCCGCCTGCTGGATGGTGGACAGCCCGAGGTGGTCGTACTCCATCAGGGTGATCCGGTCGTCCTGCACGCGGCGCAGCAGGTCGAGCACCGACTCGCGCGGGTCGGCGGCGACCCGGATCGGCACGGTGTTGAGGAACAGCCCGATGATGCTGTCGACCAGCGGGACGTCGCCGTGCCGGCCGGCCACGGTCATCCCGAAGACGGCGTCGCCGCGCCCGGCGAAGCCGCCCAGCACCAGGCCCCAGGCCGCGCTGAACAACGTGTTGAGGGTGAGGCCGTGCGAGCAGGCGGCGGCCCGCAGCCGGTCGCTCAGGGCCGGCGACAGCTCGACCGCGTGCCGCTCGGGCAGCGCGGGCGCGAGGCTGCGGTCGGCCGGTCCGACCATGGTCGGCTCGGTGAGCCCGGACAGCGCGTCCCGCCAGTGGTCGGTCGCGGTGGCGGTGTCCTGCCCGCCGAGCCAGGCCAGATGGTCCCGGTACGAGCCCGCCGGCGGCAGGCCCGTCGCGTCGCCGTCACGCTCGTACAGGGCGAACAGCTGCTCGACGAAGAGCTCCTCGGACCAGCCGTCCCACAGGATCAGGTGGTGGCTGACCACCAGCCGGTCCCGGCCGCCGGGCAGCCGGATCAGGGTGAGCCGGCACAGCGGCGGGTCGGCCAGGTCGAACTGGCGGGCCCGGTCGGCCGCCATCACCTCGGCCACCGCGGCCCTGCTCCCAGCTTCGTCGAGGCCGCTCAGGTCGACCTCGACCACCGGCAGCGCCAGGCCGCCGGGGACGAACTGGACCGGCCGGCTCAGCCCGTCGCTGGTGAACCCGGCCCGCATCCCGTCGTTGCGGGCCAGCAGCGCCGTCCCGGCCCGGCGCAGCCGCTCGAGGTCGACCCGGTAGCCCAGGTCGAGCGCGTCCTGCCCGGTGTAGACGTCGAGCGCGGCGGTGTCGTAGCTGGCGTGGAAGTAGAGGCCCTCCTGCAGCGGCGACAGTGGCCAGATGTCGCCGACCGGGGCCGGGCTCAGCGCGCGGACCCGGGCCATCTCCTCCGGGGCCAGGGCGAGCAGCGGGCCGGGGCCCGAACCCCCGGGGCCGTACGTGGTCGCCAGCTCGGTCAGCGCGGCGGCCCAGCCGTCGGCCACGGCGGTGATGTCGTCCTCGGTGAGCGGCCCGTCGGCCCAGGTCCAGGTCGCGACGAGCTCCGGGCCGCGGTCGGTCTCGGCGCACACGACGTCGACCTGGAGCAGGTGGGCCAGGGCGAGGCCGCCGTTGACCTCGGTGACCAGCTCCTCGGCGGCCGGGGTCCACGGCTCGCCGGCGCCGGCCGGGAACCGACCGAAGTAGTTGAACAGCACCTGCGGCGCGGCGAAGCGGGCCAGGATCGGCGCGGTCTGGGCGTTCAGGTGGCGCAGCAGGCCGTAGCCGAGGCCGCCGTCGGGGGCGGCCCGCAGCCGCTCGCCGGTCGTGGTCACCAGGGCGGCCAGGTCGTCGCCGGCGCCGGCCAGCCGGACCGGTTGGACGGCGGTGAGCCAGCCGACCGTCCGGCTGAGGTCCAGGCCGGGCTCGATCTCCTCGCGGCCGTGCCGTTCGATCTCGACCAGCAGGTCGGCCCGTGCGTCCCGGCCGGTCGCCCCGCGCCAGCCGCCGACGCCGCGCTGCAGGGCGGCCAGCAGCACGTCGGTGATCTCGGCCCGCAGCGCGGCGGGCACGGCGGCGAGCAGCGTCCGGGTCTGCTCGGCGGTGAGACGGCTGGTGTGCCGCCGGGCCGGGGCCGCCGGTGCGGGCGCGGCGCCGGGCAGCAGTTCCGCGCCCGGGGCGAGCACCGGGATCCAGTGCTCCAGTTCGGCCAGCCGGTGCGGGGCCTGGGCCTGCGCCTGCAGCGCCTGGGCGTACCGGCGCAGCGACGTCCCGGCGGCGGGCAGCGCGGTGCCGGCGGCGGCGGCCGCGAGGTCGTCGAGCAGGATCCGCCAGGACACCCCGTCCAGCGCGAGGTGGTGGGCGTCGAGGAGCAGCCGGCCCGGGGCGTCGCCGGCGTCGAACCAGACCGCCTCCAGCATCCGGCCCTCGTCGGGGTCGAGCCGGTCGGTGGCGGCGGCCGTCTCGGCCGCGATGACGTCGGCCAGCCCGCCCGCGGGCACCGCCGACACGTCCACCCGGCGGATCAGGTCACCGGCGTCGACCGCGCCCACCGGCGCGGTCTCGAGGCTCCACAGCACCGACGCGATGCGCCGCAGGCGCAGGCGCAGCCCGTCGTGGGCGTCCAGGACAGCCTGCAGGGCCCGGGTCAGCGCGGGCAGGCCGGCCGACTCGGGCACGGTGAGCAGGACGGGCAGGGTGAACCGGTCGATCGGCGCCCCGCTGTCGCGCAGCCAGTGCACGATCGGCAGCAGCGGCACGTCCCCCACGCCGTCGGAGTCGGCCGGAACGACCGGGGCCGAGGCCGGCGTCGCCGGAGCGAAGGCCGCGGCCAGCGCCCTCGCGGTGCGCAGGGTGAGCACCTCGCGCGGAGTCACCGGCAGGCCGGCCCGGCGGGCCCGGCTCGACACGGCGATGGAGAGGATGCTGTCCCCGCCGAGCGCGAAGAAGTCCCCGTCGAGGTCCACCGTGGACAGCTCGAGGACGTCGGCGAAGATCTCGGCGATCGTGCGCTGCTGGTCGTCGAGCGGCTCAACAGCCGCCGGCGACGGCGCGGTGACCGGGACGGGACGGTCCTCGGCGACCGCCAGCGCGGCCCGGTCGATCTTGCCGTTCGGGGTGAGCGGCATCGCGTCGAGGACGACCACGACCGAGGGCACCAGCGCGGCCGGCAGGGCAGCGGCAGCCGCGGCGACCAGGGCCGGGCCGTCGAGCCGGGCGGCTCCGGACGCCGGGACGACGGCGGCGACCAGGCGGGTGGGCCCGGCCGCGGTGGTCTGCGGCACGACCGCGGCCTGGGCCACGCCGGGCTGCGCGGCCAGCCACGACTCGATCTCGGCCGGGTCGATCCGGGTGCCGCGCACCTTGATCTCGTCGTCGGCCCGACCGGCGTAGGTCAACGTGCCGTCGGCGTTGCGGCGCACCACATCGCCGGTCCGGTACATCCGCTCCCCCGGCGCGCCGAAGGGGTCGGCCACGAACCGCTGGGCCGTCTGGCCGGGCCGACCGTGATAGCCGCGGGCCAGCTGCGCTCCCGCCACGTACAGCTCGCCGGTCAGGCCGTCCGGCACCGGCTGCAGGCAGTCGTCCAGGACGTACAAGCGGGTGTTGCCGACCGGGCCGCCGATCGGCACGGCCGGCCCGTGCGAGCCGTCGTTGGCCCACCAGGTGACCTGGACGGTGGTCTCGGTCGGGCCGTAGAAGTTGTCCAGCCTGGTCCCGGTGGCCGCGTGCCAGCGCTGGGCGAGATCACCCGAGAGCGCCTCGCCGCCGCTGGACACCCAGCGCAGTGTGGCCGCCCAGCCCGGGTCGGCGCACACCTCGTCGGAGAGCAGGAAGGCGGCGGCCAGCGACGGCACCAGCGTCAGGGCGGTGACCCGGTGCCGGCGGATCAGCGCGGCCAGGTCGGCCGGGTCCTGGGCGGCGCCCGGCGCGGACAGCAGCACGGCGGCGCCGGCGTAGAGCGGCCAGAAGATCTCCCAGACCGAGGTGTCGAAGCCGACCGGGGCGAGCTGCAGCATCCGGTCGCCGGTCCCCAGCCGGAACTGCCGCTGCGACCACCCCAGCTGATTGACGATCGCCCGATGGCTGACCAGGACGCCCTTCGGACGACCGGTCGAACCGGACGTGTAGAGCAGGTACGCGGCGTTCTCCGGGGCCACCGGGAGCGGCGCGGGCGCGGGACCGACCGGGCGATCGCCGACCAGCACATAGGACACCCCGTCGGCGCGGGGCAACCCGGCGACCAGCTCGGCGGTGGTCACTACGACGCGGGCGCCCGAATCGGCGAGGGCCGCCGCGAGCCGGCCGGCCGGATGGGTGGGGTCGAGCGGCAGGTACGCGGCGCCGGACCTCAGCACGCCGGCCAGCGCGACGACCAGCTCGGCCCGTCGCGGCACCGCCACGGCCACGATCTGCTCCGGCCCGGCGCCGTGGGCCACCAGCCGGGCGGCCAGCTCGCCGGCCCGGTCGTCGAGCTCGCGGTAGGTCAGGCTGCGCTCGCCGGCCAGCACGGCGACCGCGTCCGGGGTGCGGGCGGCCTGCGCGGCGATCGCGGCGGGCAGGGTGATCCCCGGGTCGTCCAGGACCGGCCCGGTCAGCGCGGGCCCGGGCGTCTCGTGCAGGGCGATCCGGCCCACCGCGCCGTCGGGCGTCTCGTGCAGGGCGGTGAGCAGCCGGGCCAGGCCGGCGCGGAGCCGGTCCACGGTGGCCGGGGCGATCCGGGCCGGGTCGTACTCGAGGGTGAGCCCGAGCCGCGGCCCGGGCGCCACCAGCAGGCTGACCGCGTAGTGGGTGGCCTCGCGGAAGGCAACCTCGGCGACGCGCAGCGACCCGTCCGGGGCTCGCAACCCGGCGTGGTCGGGGTAGTTCTCCAGCACGACCAGCGAGTCGAACAGGGCCGGGGTCCCGGCCGTCCGCTGGATGGCAGCCAGGCCGAGGTGCTGGTGGTCGAGCAGCGCCGCCTGCTCGGCGGCGAGCCGGGTCAGCAGGGCGGTGAAGGGCTCCGCCGGGTGCCAGCGCAGCCGGACCGGCACGGTGTTGATGAACAGGCCGATCATCGACTCGATCCCGGCCACCTCGGCCTGCCGGCCCGAGACGGTGCTGCCGAAGGCGACGTCGGTGCGGCCGGTGAGCCGCCCGAGCAGCACGCCCCAGGCGCCGTGCAGGGCGGCGCCGAGGGTGATCCCGTGCTCGCGGATCCGGTGCGGCAGGCCGCTCGCGACGGCGTCCGGCAACGCCACGGCGACCTGCCGTACCGGTGCGGTGTCGCCTGTCGGCTCGGCCAGCAGGGTCGGCTCGTCGAAGCCGGCCAGCGCGGCCCGCCAGGCCTCGGTGGCGGCCGGGCGGTCGCGGCCGGCCAGCCATTCCAGATACCGGCGGTACGGGGTGACGGCGGCGAGCCGGGGTGGTTCGCCGGGCGGGGCGTAGCCGGCCATCAGGTCCTGCAGGAAGACGGCGACCGACCAGCCGTCGGTGACGATGTGGTGGTGGGTGAGGACGAGCGTGTGCCGGTCGTCGGCGTGCCGCACCAGCAGGCAGCGCAGCAGCGGCGGGGCGGCGAGGTCGAAGCCCGCGGCGCGTTCCCGGGCGAGCTCGTCCTCGAGCGCGACGGTGTCGCTGGCTGTACGCCACGGCACCTCGGCCCCGTCCACCACGACCTGGACGACCCGGCCGTCGGCGAGCTCGCGGAAACCGGCCCGCAGCGGGGCGTGCCGGTCGAGCACCCCCTGGACGGCCCGGCGCAGCGCACCTTCGTCGAGCGGCCCGTCGAGGGTGACGAGCTGCTGCACCTCGTACCGGTCGGTGCCGTCGCCGGCGTTGGCGTGGAAGTAGAAGCCCTGCTGCAGCGGGGTCGGCGGGAGGACGTCGGCCAGCCCCGGGACCGCCGCCGTCAGCGCGTCGATGTCGTCCTGCGCCAGCGGCACCAGCGGGAAGTCCGACGGGGTGAACCCGCCGGCCCCCGGGGCGGCGGCGTGCCCGGCCAGGGCGCCGAGCGCGGCGAACCAGCCCTCGGCCAGCTCGGCCACGCTCGCGTCGTCGAGCAGGGCGCCGGGATAGGCCCAGGTGACCCCGAGCCGGGGCCCGTCCGGGTAGTCCTCGGTGAAAGCGTTGATCTCCAGCGTGTACGGTGCGACCGGCATCTCGGCGTCGTAGCCGCCGGCCAGCACGCCGGCCCCGGGCACCGGGGTCCACGGCGCGTCCTGGTTGGTGGCGACGGCGAACCGGCCCAGGTAGTTGAAGCTGATCTGCGCGGACGGCAGCGCAGCCAGCGCGGCCGCGGTCTCCGGGTTGAGATAGCGCAGCAGGCCGAACCCGAGGCCGTGGTCGGGCACCGCGTTGAGCTGCTCCTTGACCCGCTTGAGGGCGGTGCCGGCGTCCGGGCCGCCGGTCAGCGCGTCGGCCAGGTCGATCGGGCCGAGATCCAGGCGGACCGGGAAGACGCTGGTGAACCAGCCGAGGGTGCGGGACAACCGGACGTCGGGGTGGATCTGCTCCTCGCGGCCGTGACCCTCGAGCGCGAGCAGAACCGGCGGGGTGTCGGTCCCACGACGCCGGCGCCAGTCGGTGACGGCCAGCGCCAGCGCGGTGAGCAGGACGTCGTTGACCCCGGCGTGGAACGCGGCCGGCACCGTGGTCAGCAGGGCGGCGGTGCGGTCGGCCGGCAGGTGCAGGGTGAGCCGCCGTACGGTGGCCAGGTCGCCCACCGGGTCGAGCGGGCGCCCGGCCAGCGCCGGGTCGGGTCCGGTGAGCCGGTCGGTCCAGTGCGGCAGTTCGGCGATCCGGTCCGGGCGGTGCGCGTCGGCGGTGGTGATCTCGGCCCAGCGCCGCAGCGGGGTGCCGATCGGGGCGAGCGCGACGGCCCGGTCGTCCGCGACGGCCCCGCCCGCCTCGGCCAGGTCGGGCAGCAGGATCCGCCACGAGACGCCGTCGACGACGATGTGGTGCACCGCCAGCACCAGACAGCCCGGGCGGCCGGAGCCGGTGTCGAGCCAGACGGCCTGCATCATCACGCCGGCCTCGGGCGCCAGCCGGTGGCCGGCCTGCCGGGCGGCGTCGTCAGCCAGCGCACGGATCTGGGTCTCGGACAGCCCGGCCCCGTCGAGCCGGTGCAGCAGGCCGTCGGTCGCCGAAGCGCCGGGGGCGGCGATCACGAGCCGGCCTGGTGCGCCGTCAGTGGCCCGGACGAGCCGGGAGCGCAGCACGTCGTGCCGGTCGACGATCGCCCGCAGGGTACGGTTCAGGCTGTCCTCGGTGGCGCCGGCCGGCAGCCGGACGAGCAGCCACTGGTTGAACGCCTCGAACCGGCCGCCGCACTCGTCCAGCCAGGCCATGATCGGCAGCAGCGGCATGTCGCCCACCCCGGCCTCCGGGTCGTCGGCCACCTCGGTCGTGGTGGCGGTGACGACCGGGGCCAGGGCGGCCACCGTCCGGTGCTGGAACACCTGGCGCGGGGTGACCACCAGGCCGGCCTGCCGGGCCCGGATCACCAGCTGGATCGACACGATGCTGTCGCCGCCGAGGGCGAAGAAGTCGTCGTCGACGCCCACCTCGGGCAGGCCCAGCACCTCGGCGTAGAGGGTGCAGAGCACCTCCTCGCGGGCGTCGCGGGCGGCGCCGCCGGTGGTCAGCGCGGCGAAGTCGGGGGCGGGCAGCGCGGCCCGGTCCAGCTTGCCGGCGGTGGTCATCGGCAGCGTGTCCAGCGGCACGAAGGCGGACGGCACCATGTAGTCGGGCAGCCAGCCGCGGGCGTGCGCGCGGACGGCGTTCATCAGGGCGTTGGCGTCGCGGAAGGGGGCCGGGCGGTTGGCGTACCGGGCCGGGTCGGGTTCGGTCGGGCCGGCCCGGTAGCCCTCGGGCGACGGCTCGCCGGGCCGGGTGAAGACGGCGTCCAGCCGCCCGTCGCGGGCGCCCGCGCTCCAGGTGACCTCGGCCTGCCGGCCGTGTCGTCCGGCCAGCCGGTGCAGCTCTTCGGGGTCGGCCGCGGGAGCCGGGCCCGGTTCGGCCCCGTCCAGCTTGGCCAGGTCGCCGGTGAGCCGGGCGTTCGGGATGCCGGTGACCCGGACGGCGCCCGCGGCATTCTCCAGGCGCTCGGTCAGCGCGTCCGGGCCGTCCCAGGCCAGCTCGTCGGCCGGCGCCGGGTCGGCGGCGGTGGTCCGCAGCACGACGTCGTAGCGGTACCGGGTCAGCTCGTTGTGGAACCGGCCCCGTTTGACCCGCACGTCGACGGCGGCGATCCCGGGCAGGGCGGACCGGCACGCCGTGAACAGGTCGGGATCGACCAGCAGCTCGCCCTCCCACCGCACCGCGCGCCGCACGGCCGGCGCGAGGGTGGCCGGATCGGCGTCGTCGGGGTGGTGCAGCGCCTCGATGCCGGCTCGCAGGGCCGGCAGCAGCGCCAGGTGGCGGACGTCGCCCAGGAAGACCGCACCGCCCGGCGCGAGCAGACCGGCCGCCTTGGCCAGCACGTCGAGCAGGTAGTCGACGCCCGGGAAGTACTGCGCCACCGAGTTGATCACGACGGTGTCGAAGAACCCGGTGGGCAGCCCTTCCACGTCGTCGGCCGGGCGCGCGGAGAGCTCGACCCGCCCCGCCAGCGACGGCGTGGCCGCGATCTGGGCCCGCAGCGTGTGGATGGCCTCCTCGGACAGATCGGCCCCCCAGTACGCCTCGACCTGCGGCGCAATCCGGGACAGCAGCAGGCCGCTGCCGACGCCGATCTCGAGCACCCGGCGCGGGCGCAGCGCGAGGATCGCGTCGACGGTGGCCGAGCGCCACTCGCGCATCTGCTCGACCGGGATCGGCAGCCCGTCGTAGCTGCTGTTCCAGCCGGTGAAGTTCTCCACGAAGGACTCGGTGCGGCCCGCGGTGTAGAGCAGCTCGTGCAGCTGCTTCCACTGCCCGACCTGTTCCGCGGCCGCCTCGGGCGCGGCCGGACCGTCCAGGCGCGGCACCACGTAGGCGGCCAGCCGCACGTCGCCGGGCCGGTCCTCGCGGGCCACCACGGCCACCTGGGCCACCGACGGGTGCCGGCCGATGACCGACTCGATCTCGCCCGGCTCGATCCGGTAGCCGCGCACCTTGACCTGGTCGTCGGCGCGGCCGACGAACTCGAGCTGCTCGTCCTCGCGCCGGCGGACGAGGTCGCCGGTGCGGTAGAGCCGACCGCCGGCCGGGCCGAACGGGTCGGCGACGAAGCGTTCCGCGGTCAGCGCGGGCCGGCCCAGATAGCCCCGCGCCAGGCCGGGGCCGCCCAGGTAGAGCTCGCCGACCGCGCCGACCGGGGCCGGCTGCAGCGCGGCGTCCAGCACGTGGCACCGGGTGTCCGGGTCGGCCAGGCCGATCGGCACGGTCGCGCCGGGCGGCGTCGCCGGATCGCACCGGCCCAGGGTCGAGTTGACGGTCACCTCGGTCGGGCCGTAGGCGTTGAACATCGGCCGGCCCTGGGCCCAGCGGGCGACGAGCTCGGCCGACACCCGCTCGGTGCCGGCCAGCAGGGTCGCCCCGGCCGGGAGGTCGCAGCCGACCGGCATGGCGGCCAGCAACGCGGGCGGCAGAATCATGAACGTCACACCGTGCCGGTGGGCGTACTCGGCCAGCGGCGGCCCGGGCACCCGGCGGTCGGCCGGCACGACGACCAGCCGGCCACCGGTGAGCAGGCCGAGACACAGGTCGAAGAACGCCACGTCGAAGCTCGGCGAGGCGAACTGCAGGACCCGGCTGTGCGGGCCGACGGCCAGCCGTTGGGTGGCCGTGGCGAGCAGCTTCGCGACGCCGGCGTGCGACACCACGACGCCCTTGGGCCGCCCGGTCGACCCGGAGGTGTAGATGACGTACGCCGCCCCGGCCGGCGTGAGCCTGGTGGCGGGCTCCTCGGCCGACCGCCCGGCCATCTCGTCACCGAAGGCCGGATCGTCGAGCAGCACCGCCTCCGTTCCCAGCACCGGGGCGAGCTCGGTCGTGCTGAGCACGCAGGCCGGCCGGGCGTCGGCGAGCAGGTAGGCGATCCGCTCGGCCGGGTATTCCGGGTCGATCGGGAGGTAGGCCGCGCCCGCCTTGAGCACCGCCACCTCGGCCACGATCAGGTCGGCCGACCGGGGCAGGCAGAGGCCGACCACCTGCTCCGGTCCGGCGCCCCGGGCGATCAGGGCGTGAGCCAGGCGGTTGGCCCGCTCGTCGAGCTCCGCGTACGTGAGGGCGGTGTCCTCGTAGACCACGGCCACCGCCTGCGGCCGTTGACGCACCTGGGCCGAGAAGAGCTCGGGCCAGGTCGCCAGGGTCACGACTGCATCGGTTCGCGCGAATTCGGGCACAGCGAAGTACCGCCCCTCAAGGGTGACGTCGGTGGAGATGGAGGTCCGGGAGTCCTGCTCGGTCGATCAGCCGATCATCGGGACGGCCTCCGGGTGGTCCGCGAGCCGGATCGCCCCGGCCGTGCTCCGCACGATCGAGTCGAGGATCTCGGCCGACCGGATCGAGGTGTTGGACAGCAACGAGGACGAGATGCCGTGCGTGTGCTCGGTGCCGCCTTGCAGGTAGACCCCGGCCTTGAGCCGGGCGGTGGCGTCGATCCGGTAGTCGCGGGAGACGACGACCTGGCCCGTCTCGTCGCGCCGGCACTCGGCGGCCAGGTCGCCCAGCAGCCGGTCCGGGTCGGGCGTGCGGTAGCCGGTGGCGAACACCACCGCGTCGGCGTCGAGCACCGTCCGCTCGCCGGTGATCATCGACTCGACCACGGTATGCACCCGGTCGCCGGCCCGCACGGCCTCGGTCACCCGGGAGACGTTGAGCAGCCGCAGCCGTTCCTCGCCGCGGACCTTCTCCTGGTAGACGCGGCGGTACAGGTCCTCGATCAGATCCTGGTCCACGACCGAGTAGTTGGTGTTGCCGTGATAGTCGAGCATCATCCGCTTGACCTGGGCCGAGGCCACGAAGTAGTCGTCCACCGCGGCCGGGTCGAAGATCCGGTTGGCGAACGCGCTGTCGTCGGCCGGGCTGTAGCCGTAGCGGGTGATCACCGCGTTCACCTCGGCCCGCGGGAACTCCCGGTGCAGATAGTCGACCGCCTCGGCCGCGCTCTGCCCGGCCCCGACGACCACGAAACGCATCGCCGACGGCGCGACCTTCTTGAGTCGTTCGGCGTTGGGCAGCAGGTCGCGGGTGTGCCAGATGCGGTCGTCGGCGATCACGCCGTCGGGCAGCCGCGGGACCAGGCCGGTGCCCAGCACCAGATTGCGGGCGCGGTGCACGAGCGGTTCCGCGGCGCCGGTCACGTCGGCCGCGACCACGTCGAAGGAGACCACCTCGTCGTCGCGGACGACCGGGTGAATGGCGACCACCTCACGGCCGTACGCGACGTCGCCGTCGACCAGCTCGGCCGCCCACTGCAGGTAGTCGTGGAACTCCATCCGGGACGGGAAGAAGTTCTTCTGGTTGATGAAGTCGATCAGCCTGTCCCGGCTCTGCAGGTAGCACAGGAAGCTGAAGTCACTCTTGGGGTTACGCAGCGTGACCAGGTCTTTGAGGAACGACACCTGCATCGTGGCGTCCTCGAGCAGCATGCCCCGGTGCCAGCCGAACTGAGGCTGACGCTCCACGAAGGTCGCGGTCACCGAGCGCGAACCAGGCATCCATTGCAGACCGGCGTTGTGTTCGGCGATCGCGATCGCCAGGGCCAGATTGGACGGACCGAATCCGACACCGACAAGGTCGTGAACCGACCGCTCGCCGTCGAAGGGTTCCTCTGCCATTGATGTCCAATCACGTGGGCCGGGCCACGCCCGGGTACGGAAACGGAAGCCTCTGAACAGGGCGTACTCAGGTAAACACCCTGCGTCCGTTAGTTAGGCAAGGCTAACTATAGTACGATCGGCACCCACCGTGGAACACCCGGCTGCATCGACCGGCACCAAGGTCCACTGAGGACCTTGTCAAGAGGAGGACTTCGCCCATGCGGGTCACAATGTTCGGATATCAGACCTGGGGACACCGCACCCTCCAGGCGCTGCTCGACTCCGAACACGAGGTGGCGCTGGTCGTCACCCACCCCAGGAGCGACCACGCCTACGAGAAGATCTGGGACGACTCGGTCGCCGACCTGGCCGAGAAACACGGGGTGCCGGTCATCCTCCGTAACCGCCCGGACGACGACGAACTCTTCGAGCAGCTGCGGAAGGCCGAGTCGGACGTCATCGTGGCCACCAACTGGCGCACCTGGATCCCGCCGCGCATCTACACCCTGCCCCGGCTGGGCACGCTCAACGTGCACGACTCGCTGCTGCCGTCGTACGCGGGCTTCTCGCCCTTGATCTGGGCCTTGATCAACGGGGAGAAGGAGGTCGGCGTCACCGCGCACATGATGGACGAGACGCTCGACGCCGGCGACATCGTGCTGCAGCGGGCGGTGCCGGTCAGGCCGCGCGACACCACGACCGACCTGTTCCACCGCACGCTCGAGCTCTTCGGCCCGATCACCGTCGACGGCCTCGAACTGATCGCCTCGGGCCGCACCGACTGGGTCAAGCAGGACGGCTCGAAGGCGAGCTTCTTCCACAAGCGGGCCGACGAGGACTGCCGGATCGACTGGAACTGGCCCGCCGAGGACCTCGACCGGCTGGTCCGCGCCCAGTGCGAGCCCTACCCGAGCGCCTACACGTTCCACCGCGGCAAGCGGCTGGCCGTGCTGGCGGCCGAGGTGTCCGCGACCAACTACGGCGGCACCCCGGGCCGCATCTTCTACCGTGAGGGCGAGGGCGTGGCCATCGTCGCCGGCGCCGACGCCCGGCACGGCCGCAACCGCGCCCTGCTGATCACCCGGGTCCGCACCGAGGACGGCACCGAGCTCGCCGCCCAGGACTACTTCACCACCATGGGCGGCTACCTCACCACCCACCCCTGACGCCGGCGGAACCGGTCCCCGCTCCGGGTCGTCCAAGAGCCCATGAGAGCTCACGTACGCCGGGTGGCGGTTGTCGCCGCGGTGACGGCGGCGCTGTCCGGCTGCGGCAACGACGTTCAGCCGGCCGCGCAGTGGCCGGAGCCCAGCCGGTACACGTATGTGCTGGAGTCGACGTGCGGCGAGCGCGCCCTGATCGGCCGCTATCGCATCACCGTCGCCGACGGCAAGGTGACCGCCGCGGAGGGCCTGGACGAGCCGGCCCGCCGCACGGTGACGGACTCCCCGGCCGACACGATTCCGACCCTGGGCGGGCTGGTCGACGAGCTCAACCAGGCCCGCCAGGGCGGGGCCGGCATCGCCGAGCTGGAGACCGACGGCGCCGACGGCCACCCGACCAGGATCACCATCGATCCCGAGCCGAATGCCGTCGACGACGAATCGTGTTACGCCATCACCGATTTCACGACCAGCGGCCGTTGAGACGTAACGCGGCGACAGCGTTGACGGTGGTCCAGCCGCGCCACTCCAGGGCGGCCGCCGCCGAATAGCTGGGGAAGTCGACGGCCCAGCCGCCGTCCTCGCGCCGGTCGCGTTCGAGGCGGTCGAGGTCGGCGGCGACGGCGCCCGAGTCGATCAGCTTGCGGACCGGGCGGGAACCGCAGACCCCAGGTGACCTGGCCCGGCCCGGAGTCGGGGGGGGGAACGCCCGGGTTCCGCGCCAGGTCGCGTACCGGGTCATGGGTTGGTATTTCGCCCCTGACCGCCGTTCGAAACATCGCCGGCCAGCAACTCGGCCGCGGCGTGGTCGCCCGGGTCGCTGCTGTGGCGCATCGCCCGGACGGTCAGCTCGCGCATCCCGGTGCGCGAGGCGAGGCGGCGCAGGGCGTCGGCCCAGACCTTCACGTCGGGGTGACCGTGCCGGCGGCCCAGCTCGCACTGGGTGTCGAGAATGTGCGCGTCGAGCCAGACGTACGGGTCGGCCAGGCGATTCGACCGCGTCCGGGCGTCGGCCAGCAGCTCGAAGGCCCGGCTCGTCTCCCCCGCCGCCTCGGCGACCAGCGCCAGCGAGCGGGCGGCCATCCCCTCCCAGCACGGGTCGCCGATCTGGCAGGCCCGGGCGAAGGCCTGCTGCAGGATTCGGGTCGCGGCGGCGGGGTCGTCCGAGGCCAGAGACGTCTCGCCCCGCAGGGCCTGCGGCCAGGGCAGGAACGCCAGCCAGTGATGGCTTTCGGCGACCCGGATCGACTCGTCGAGGCACGCCGCGGCGGGGCCGAGCGCGCCGGTGAGCAGGTGCACCCGGCCCGATGACGCGCGGTCGGCCAGCCGGACCGCGGTGCGCAACGACCGTACGCCGGTCTCGACCGCGCCCGCCGCCACCGCCGCGCCCGATTCGACGATCGCTTCGAGCGAGGCACCGTCGGCGACGACGTCCCGTTCCTGGCGGGACTCGCGCATCGCCTGCTCCACCGCGATGCCGGGCCGGACACCGAGCTTCCGTTGGAACAGCTCGGCGACCACCGCGTGCTGTCTCTCGGCGGCCAGATCGGCCTCGTGCGCGGCGGCCACGTCGCTCGCCGCGACCCCACCCTCGACATTGTGCACGTCCATGAAAACGGGCATGACCCGCTCCTGACTCTGTCGGCCCGGGTGTGTCCCCGGGCTCCGGTGTCATCAGACGACGCCCCTGTTTGACAGGCCGTTTGACGCCCAGTCGTCGATCACCTCGAACGCGCCGACGTCGTGCGCGGGCACGACATGCACCCGGTCGGCCAGCGCGATGATGCGCAGCAGCCCGGTGCGGACCCGGCCCGGTTCGACGTCGGCCAGCATCCGCAGCAGTTTCGGCCGCTCGGCGCGCAGTGTGACCCCCTCCATCTGCCAGGTCAGGTCGCCGATGAAGGCGAACCTCCGGCCGTCGGGCAGGTTGACGAAGACCACGACCGAGCCGTCGGTGTGACCGCCGGCCTCCACGATGACCACCGAGCCGTCCCCGTACACGTCGTGGCTGGCCGGGAAGCCGAGGTAGGGCGGCCCGTCGAACGTGTAGTGGTGGATCTCGTGGTTGCGGGAGACGTCCCGGAACACCGCCGCGTCCTTGGCCCGATCGACGTACGCGTTCTCCTGCGCGTTCATCCAGATCGGCACCGGCAGCTCGACCAGGCCACTGACATGATCCCAGTGGGCGTGGGTGATGACGACGCCGCGCAGCCGGGTCAGGTCGTAACCCTGGGCCGCCAGCTGCTGGTGGACGGTGGCGCCGAGCTCGTGCGGGCTCCGCTGGTACGAGGGCATCATCCTGAGGTGCGCGTCCAGGCCGGCGCCGAAGCCGGCGTCGATCAGCAGGTCGCCCGCGGGGTGCTGGACGAGAACGGCGGTCGCGGCGAACTTCCGGTTCTCCGAGAACGAGCCGCCGCGGTAGGCCAGGAAGCCCTTGTTCGTGTACGTGCCGGTGGGCAGCCGGTAGATCGCCATCCCGGCCGGCGGCGACGCCTCCGGGAGCGGGCCGGTCCACGGCTCCGGCGCCGGCAGGGGCGAGGGCCGGAACGATCGGATCGCCAGGAGGGCGCCCGCGATGACGACGAGCCCTACGCCCGCCCAGAGAATGGTCATGGTGTGTCGTTCCCGTCCGGTCGATGGAAGAAATCGTGGATGTCCTCGGCGGCCAGAGACGTGCGGGCCTGCCCCACGTACAGCGCCAGGAGGACGGTGAGCACCTCGAGCGCGGGCTGGTCGAGCCCGGCGCGGACCGCTCGGTCGAGATGCGTGCGGAGCCGGTCGCCCCGCACGCCCTGACAGATCAGGGCGGTGAGGATCGCGACGCTGCGGCTCCGGCCGTCCAGCGCCGCGTCGTGCCAGGCCGGGCCGCCGGCCGCCAGGACGGCCTCCTGCGCGAAGCGGGCGCCGACCCGGTCGGCGAACACGCCCGGCAGCTCCTCCGCGTCGACGCCGAAGCTCTGGGCGTAGACCCGGATGCCTCGTTCCACCCGCTCGTTCGTCATGACTCAAAGAGACCGCGGACGGCGGGCCGGCGTCCAAGACCCGTTCCGGCCGAGCCATACCGTGCGGGTATGACGTGCGGCGTTGGCGCTGCCCAGTGGGCACGGGCCATATCTCAGAGGTATGGTTGCGTACGTGGATTTGCGCTCGCTGGGTTATTTCGTCGCCGTGGCCGAGGAGCTCAACGTGGGCCGGGCCGCGACCCGCCTGCACATGGCGCAACCGCCGCTGAGCCGGGCGATCAAGGCACTCGAGGACGACCTGGGCGCCGAGTTGTTCACCCGCACCCCGCGCGGCGTGTCGCTGACCCAGGCCGGTCACGCGCTGCTGCCGGAAGCGCGCGAGGTGCTGGCCCGGGTCGACTCGCTGCGGTCGCTCGTGACGCAGGCCTCGGACGCCCGCATCCTCACCATCGGGACGCTGGCCGACAGCATGGACCACGCGGGCCGGGCGATGATCGACACCTTCCGGCAGCGCAACCCGGCCGTCGAGATCCGCATCGTCGAGGGCGACCTCACCGACCCCACGGTGGGTGTCGACCGCGGGCTGGCCGACGTCGCCATCACCCGCGGCCCGTTCACCGCGTCCGGGATCGCCGTGGCCGAGCTCCGCCGGGACGAGGTCGGGGTCGTCCTGCGGGAGACCGACCCGCTCGCCGCCCGGGCCCGGCTGCAGCTGAGCGATCTGCGCGACCGTCGCTGGTTCCGCCTGCCCGAGTCGGCCGACCCGCTCTGGCGCGACTACTGGGCCGGGGGCAGCAAACCCCGGGACGACGACGACACGATCATCCGGACCGCCCGGGAGTGCCTGCACGCCGTCCTGTGGTCGGACGCGATCGGCCTCGCCCCGCTCTCCATCAACCACCCCCACGGCATCGTCGTCATCCCGGTCGACGGCATCGCCCCGAGCCCGCTGCTGGTCGCCTGGCGCCGCCGCGAACGCCGCACCCTCGTCCACGACTTCGTCGACATCGCCGCCCGCGGAGTTCTTCGCCTGACTACGCCTTGAGGAGGTGCTCGCTCAGCTCCCAGAGGCGCTGGGTCGCCTTCGGAATCAGGTGCATGGCGAGGTCGGGGGCTGAACGTTCCGGCCGGGACGGTGGGAGCGATGCCGCAGAGGGCCGTCCGAAGTGCCGGCCGGCCGGTGAACCGGCTTCAGCTCGTGTCGAGCCTGATCGTCCGGAAGTCGTCGCTCACTCCCTCGTGATCCGCACCGAGGCGTCCCGCGCCAGGACGTAACCGGTCAGCGCGGCGGCCAGGCCGGCCAGCCCGGCCACCGCGAAACCGCCGGCCGGCACGGAAAGGTCGATCGCCGCGCCGACCAGCGGGGACCCGAAGGCGAAGCCGGCGCTCTGGGCCGACGACTGCAGCCCGGTGGCCTCGCCCCGCGCGCCCGCCGGGGCCAGGCGGCTGACCGCGTCGGCCACCGTGGCCAAGGTCGGCGCGGTGAGCAGCCCGGCGCCGACGACGGCCACGCACAGCCAGCGCCAGTCGGCGGCGAGCCCGGCCGGGATCGTCACCAGACCGAGCGAGCCGAGCAGCCGCCAGGTCGGCCGCGGGCGGGTCAACGTGCCGTAGATCAGCCCGCCGGCCACCGACGAGACGCCGAACACGACGACGACCACGGCCGCCCAGGACACCTGACCGGCTTCCCGCAGGGTGGCCACGATGGCCAGGTCGACCCCGCTGAGCAGCGTCGTCGTGCCGAAGGCCATGGCCAGCGCGGCGATCATGGGGGTGGTCAGCCACTGCCGGCGCGGGGGCCGGGTCGCCGACCGCTCGGCCTCGGCCCGCACCGGCGGGTCGAGCAGGGCTATCCCGGCGCCGCCGGCCACGATCGCGGCGCCGACACCCCACGCCACCACCCCGGGTGACAGGGTGGCCGCGCCCAGGATCACGATGGCCGGGCCCACGATGTACGACAGCTCGCCCTGCACCGCCTCCAGCGCGAACGCACCCCGGCGCTGCGCCTCGGTCGTCATCGCGGCGATCGCCTGCCGGGTCACCGCCTGGGCGGGCACCATCAGCAGACCCGCCCCGAACGCGGCGATCAGCAGCACCGCGTACGGCAGAACCGGCACGCTCAGCCAGAAGACGACCTGGGCCAGGACGGTCACCAGCAGCACCGTGCGCAGGCCGCGCGCGTCGATCAGGCGTCCGAGCAGCGGCCCGCCCAGCGCCACCCCGGCGGTCAGGGCGGCCGCCACGCCACCGGCCGCCGCATAGCTCAGATCCAGGCCCAGGACGACGTAGAGGGTCAGTGCCATGACATCCGCCGTGATGGCGGTGCGGGCGAGCAGCGAGACGCCCAGCAGCGAGGCCATCCCTGGCACCGCGAGCACCTGCCGGTATCCGGTCATCCCACTGACGCTAGATCCGTCCGTACGTCATAGGAAGTGCCGTTGTTCCTCTCGCTCTCGACCCAGGCGCTCACCGAGACCGGGCGCGCGCTCACCGGGCACTGCGGCGTCGGCATGCTGGAGGACCTCGCCGCGTCCCGGCTCTCGCAGGCGCTGACCGACCTGGCCCGGCTGCATCCCGGCGCGACCCTCGAGGTGCTCTGCTCCTCCCGGGCGGTGATGCACCAGGCCTACGAGGAGAGCCGTGTGCACCTGGTGCTGGACGAGGTGCCCGACCTGCCTGTCCCACCACGATGGACGGTCCGCCTGCCGCTGGTCTGGGCGGTCGGCCCGGGGGTGGACGTGACGGCCGATCCGCTGCCGGTGGTGCTGTTCTCGAACACGTGCGCCTGGCGCACCGCGGTGCTGGAGACGATGGAGCGGACCGGGCGGCGCTACCGGGTGACGTTCGAGAGCAACAGCCTGGTCGGTGTGCTGGCCGGCGTCCGGGCCGGGCTCGGCGTGGCCGCGCTGATGCCGGCCAACCTCGAACCGTCGATGGCCGGTCACGACCCGGACGCGCTGCCCGCCCGGCCCGACGTCGAGCTCGGCCTGGCCCGTCACCCGCGGACCGAGGGCGACCCCCTGATCGACGCCGTCGAGACCACGCTCCGTCGCATGCTCTGAGACAGACGGAAAGCTCGTTCGGCCCGGCCGCACTGCCATCGGTCGTGGCGACGATCGACGCCGCGGAAGCCGACGCCCGCGCCAAAGCCGCCGTGATCCTCGGCCACCTCGGCGGCGCCGGCGACGTCGCCCGGCTGGCCCGAGCCCTCGGCGACCCCGCGACGAGCGTCAGCGACACCGCCGCGAAGTCTCTGGCCCAGCTGGCCGATCGGAAACTGACGGCGGAGGCGGATGTCGCCGAGATCAGCGCCGCGCTCCGAGCGGCGTTCGCCGCCGTGGAGCAGCGGAACGAGGGCGGCTTCGCCCAGTGGTCGATCATCGACGCGCTCGAGAGGTTCGATCGGGAGAGTCTCGTCGAGCTGCTGACCGAGGCGCTCGGGAGCAGCCGGCGCGACGCCCGGATGGTCGCGGTGAGGCGACTGGGCGGGCTCGGTGACCGCCGCGCCGTCGAGCCGCTCAACCAGGCATTGTCCGACGAGGAATGGACCGTACGGGAGGACGCCGCCGACCACCTGCGGCAGTTCGCCGACCCCAGCTCGATCGACCCCCTGCTTTCGATGCTGGCCCGCGACACCGGGCTTTCGCGCGTGGCCGCGATCGAAACCCTGGGCGCGATCGGCGACCCGCGGGCGGCCGCGCCGATGGTCGCCCAGCTGCGCAGCTCGAGCGACCTCGTGCGCGAGAAGGCCGAGGACACCATCGTGGCGCTGGCCGGCGACGACGCGATCGCCGCGCTCGTGGCCCTGCTCGGCGAGGACCCGCCCGACTGGCTCGCCTACGCCACCGGTGACACCGACCCGCCCGGCCTGAGCGCCCTGACCCGGCTCGGCGAGCGCGCGGTACGGCCGCTCATCGAGGCCGCCCCCGGCTCGGAGCGGGCGGTCCAGGCGCTCCTTCGGATCGGACCGGTGGCTGTCCCGGCGCTCCTCGAGGGCCTGGCCGGCCCCGGCGACGACGGCCCGGCGCTGACGTGCGCCGAGCTCCTGGCGGCACTCGGTGAGCCGGGAGTTTCCGCCCTCGGCACGGCACTCACCGACGAACAGCCGAAAACCCGGGCCGCCGCCGCGTACGGCCTGTGGCAAGCCCGCGCGGAGAGCACGATCCCCCTGCTGGTCGGTGCGCTCAGCGACCCCGAGGCCGACGTCCGGTCCTATGCGGTGGTGGCCCTCGGCAGTTTCGGCGAGCCGTCGCTGATCGACCCGGTGGCGGCGCTGACCGGCGACCACGACCCGGAAGTACGCGTCTGCGCCGCGATCTCGCTGGCCCGCCTCGGCGACGACCGAAGCCTCGCCGTGCTCCGGGCGGCGCTCGCGAACGGCGGTGACCCGGCCCGGCTCGCCGCGCAACTGATCGGCTACTTCATGCTGAGCGCCGGCGTGGAGCCGCTGATCGGCGCCCTGGAAAGCGGATCGGCCGAGCTGGGCGTCGCGTGCGCCGTGGCCCTCGGCGAGATCGGCGATCCGCAGGCCTTGCCGGCCCTGGACAAGGCCGCCCGGCTCGGCGGCGCAGCGGCCGCCGAGGCCGCCCGGAAGATCCGGGAGTACTAGCCGGGGCCGCCCGACGAGTGAGCGCCCTCCCCCACGGAGACCCCTGCGGCGGATCGGGGAGCCACGGATCGACAGGCCCTGGATGGGTTTCCCGCGATGCACGAACCTCGAGGGCAGACACCGCGAGAGGGAGCTGGACCCATGCCACGCAAGCAGATCGACTTCATCGTTCCTGACCTGTCCGGGAAGCGCGCCGTGGTCACCGGGGCGAGTGACGGGATGGGCCTGGTCATGGCGACCCGGCTGGCCGCGGCCGGAGCCGAAGTGATCATGCCGGTCCGCAATCCGGGGAAGGGCGAAGCCGCAATCGCGGCGATCCGGCGGAGCCGGCCGAACGCGAAGGTCTTCCTGCGACGGCTCGATCTGTCCTCGCTGGAGTCGGTCGTGGCTCTCGGGGAGACCCTGCGCGAGGAGGGCCGCCCGATCCACCTTCTGATCAACAACGCGGGCGTGATGCAGCCGCCGGCCCGGCAGACCACGGCCGACGGGTTCGAGCTGCAGTTCGGCACCAACCACCTGGGCCACTTCGCGCTGGTCGCGCAGCTCCTGCCGCTGCTGCGGGCGGGGCGGGCCCGGGTCACGTCGCAGGTCAGCGTGGCCGCGCGGCGGGGCGTGATCAACTGGGACGACCCCGACTGGACGCGCTCCTACCACGGCATGCGGGCGTACGCCCAGTCCAAGATCGCGTTCGGGCTGTTCGGGCTGGAGCTGAACCGGCGCAGCGCGTCGCTGGGCTGGGGCATCACCAGCAACCTGTCCCACCCGGGGGTGGCGCCGACCAGCCTGCTGGCCGCCCGGCCCGAGCTCGGCCGCGGCCAGGACACTCCTCAGGTGCGGCTGATCCGGGCTCTGTCGGCCCGCGGCATCCTGCTCGGCACCGCCGAGACCGCCGCCCTGCCCGCTTTGATGGCCGCTACCGACCCGGGCGCTCGGTCCGGCGCCCTGTACGGCCCGAGCGGGCCCGGCAACCTCGGCGGGTCGCCGGCCGAGCAGGCGCTCTACCCGCCGCTGCGCAGCCGGGAGGACGCCACCCGGGTCTGGGAGCTTTCCGAGCGGCTCACCCGGACCGCGTTCGTCCCGGCCTGACCGCCGTGCGCCCGCGCAGCCCCTGGTGGGTGGTGGTCGGCAGCGGCACCGCCAACGCCGTCGGGCCGCAGATGTATCTGGCCACCATCGGCCTGTTCGTGCTGCCGATCACCGCCGAGACCGGTTTCAGCCGGACGACCGTCACCGGCGCCTTCTCGGTCGCCGCGGTCGGGATGGCGATCGGGCTGCTCCTGGTGGCGCAGCTCGTGGACCGCTTCGCCGCGCGCTACATCCTCGTACCGGGATTCGTGTTGTTCGCGGTCTCGATGGGGTCGATCGGGCTGGTGACGCCGATCGCCGCGGTCTACCTCGTGCCGTGCTTCTTCGTCGGCTTCTTCGGCGCCGGCACCGCGGTCCCGGCCACCCGGGCGGTGGTGAGCTGGTTCGACAACAACCGGGCCCTGGCGGTCGGGGTCGTGACCGGCATCATCGGGCTGGGCGCGGCGCTGGGGCCGGCGCTGGCCGGCGCGCTCATCGACCGCATCGGCTGGCGACCGACGTACGGCGTCCTGGCTCTGATCGCCGTTGTCGTGTCGGTCACGATGGTCACGCTCTTCGTGCGGGCGCGCGCGGAACACCACGTCCGGGGGCGGCTCGTCCGGCAGACCCGGGTGGACGGCCGCGAGGTCAGCCTCGAGCTCCCGGGCCTGACCGTCGGGGAGGCCGTCCGGACCAGGCAGTTCTGGGGCATCGCCGTCGGGCTGGGCCTGGTCGGCGTCGTGGTCATCGGGCTGCAGGTGCACCTGGTGCCGATGATGACCGACCGCGGTCTGAGCGACGACCAGGCCGGGTCGCTGCTCGACATCTTCGGGCTGGCCTCGCTGGTCGGGCGGGTGGCCGGGGGTTTCGTCATCGACCGCGTGCACGGCGCCGTGGTCGGGCCGATCGTGATGCTCGCGCCGCTGATCGGCCTGGTCTTCCTGCACCCGCCGTACACCAGCGCGGCGATCGCGGTGGCCTTCATCGGGATCGCCTTCGGCATCGAGGGCGACCTGCTGGCCGTGCTGATCACCCGGTATCTCGGCACCCGGCACTTCGGGCGGATCCTCGGCCCGGTCCAGGCCGCGTTCCTGCTGGGTTCCGCGTTCGGGCCGCTGCTGCTCGGGCTCGGTTACGACACGCTGGGCTCCTACGACCCGGTGATCCCGGTGCTGATGGGGATCCTGGTCGTCGGGGCCGCCCTGATCGCGACGCTGGGCCCGTACGCCTACCCCGCCCTCGCCGGTTTCGACCGGCTGGCCGCGCGGGACGAGCTGGCCGCGGCCGAGATGGTGAGCGACGCTACGCGGCGCGAACCGGCCGTGCGACCAGGGACGGGAGGTCGGCCATGGCCGTGAAGATGTGGGTGGCGCCCGCGTCCAGCAGCGCCTGGGGCGGGTGGTGGGCGGGGCTGCCGGGCGGGCAGAAGCCGAAGACGGTCGCCCCCGCGGCCACACCGGCGGTCACGCCGGGGACGGTGTCCTCGACGACGGCGGCCCGGGCCGGATCGATGCCCAGGTGGGCTGACGCGGCCAGATAGACGTCGGGCGCCGGCTTGCTGTGCGGCTGGTCCATGCCGCTGAACATCTTGCCCGCGAAGACCTGGTCGAGGCCCACCTTGGCCAACTGCAACTGCACCTTGCCGAGGTCGGCGCCGCTGGCGCAGGCTATCCGGCCGCCCATCAGGGTGCTGATCTCGTGGACCGCGGCCACGGCGCCGGGGATCGGCTCGAGCGAGGCGGCCAGGGCCTCGTTGCGACGGCGGCGGAACTCGAGCAGCCACTCGTCGGTGACCACGAAGCCGGTGTGGGCGGTGATGACGGCCGTCTCGTCGCTCAGCGCCCGGCCGACGAAGAGGCGGAAGCAGTCGGCCGCGCTGACCGCCCAGCCGAGTTCATGGAGCATCGACCGGAGCACCCCGTTGGTGATGCTCTCCGAGTCCACCAGGACCCCGTCGCAGTCGAACAGGACAGCATCGAACGCACCGGGGTCAGACATGACCGCGACCCTACCCGGGAGCTCCGGTCAGACCGGGACGGCGTGCGAGGCGGGTGCCGGCCGGAGGATCTCGGCCGCCAGCTCGGGCGTCGCGCCGCGCAGGAAGGCGATCGCCGCGAACGGCGGGCCGGCCGCCGTCAGCAGCACCCAGACGGTCACGGAGTTGAACGGCACCCAGCGGGCGTCCCACCGGGCGAGGACCGTCTTGCCAGCTTCCTCCGCCCTGAAGGGCTGCCGACGCCGTGTGCCAGACGATGAACCGCCGATCCACCCGGTGCCGCGGCGGCCGGATCTCCCAGCCGGGTTCGCTCTCCGATGCCATCACGTCACGCCAGCGACGGCCGTCCGGCGCGGATATCTACTTTGGTCTCGGTGTGCGCCCGGACGGCCGTCTTTGGTATAGGGATCAGGCGGCGAGTTGGGCCCGGAGCTTGAGCAGGGCGCCGCTGAGCAGCCGGGAGACGTGCATCTGGGAGACGCCGATCTGCTCGGCGATCTCGCGCTGGGTCAGGTTGCCGTAGAACCGCATGGTGACGATCCGCTGCTCCCGGTCGTTCAGGCACTTCATCGCCGGGCCGAGCGCCACCCGGGCCTCGGCCAGCTCGTACTCGTGGTCCTCGCCGCCGAGGGTGTCGCCCAGCTCGGTGTTGCCCTCGGCCCCGGTCGGGGTGGACAGCGAGGTCGCCGAGTAGGCCCGGCCGCCTTCGAGGCCCTCCAGGACGTCTTCCTCGGTGACCTTGAGGTGGGCCGCGATGTCGGCCACCGTCGGCGACCGGCCGAGGGTGTGGGTGAGCGCGCCGTTGGCCGCGGTGATGGCCAGCCGCATCTCCTGCAGCCGGCGCGGCACCCGGATCGACCAGGTGCGGTCGCGGAAGTGACGCTTGATCTCGCCGACGATCGTCGGGATCGCGTAGCCCGCGAAGTCGACGCCGAACCCGGGGTCGAACCGGTCGATGGCCTTGAGCAGACCCACGGTCGCGGTCTGGAAGAGGTCGTCGAACGGCTCGCCACGGTTGGCGTAACGCTGGGCGAGGTGGCGGGCCATCGGCAGCCAGGCCTCGACGGCCCGGTCCCGCGCGGCGGGCCGGGACGGGTGACCGGCGGGCAGGGCCGCCATGACGGCGATGAGGTCAGCGGTGCTCGAGTCCGTCGTTGGACGCCCGGTAGTCATAGTCATGGAACACCCCTCGTGATATGAGCAGAGGCTTTCCGACGTTCCCCACAGCCAGACGCGTGAGACCGGACGAGCCGGGACCGCGCCATACGTCAATCAGCGACCCGACCATAACCCATTCGGCCCACGTTTGGCTAACCGAAAGTATGAGTGCGCTCCCAGCCGGTCGGCGTCCTCTCGATGGCGCCCGCGGCCGCGAACGCGTCGAGCCAGCCCTCCATCGGCCAGGAACCCCACCGGTCGGCGAAGAGCCGGCCGTTGCGCAGGATGTCGTCGAGGTGCTGCCAGGGCGGGGCCGAGGTCGGGTGGTACTGGTGATAGGCGTGCGCGCCGCCGACCCAGACGAGCGGCACTCCCGCCTTGCGGGCGGTGAAGGCGAAGTCGGTGTCCTCGCCGCCGTAACCCTCGTAGGCCTCGTCGAAGCCGCCGACCACGAGCCAGGCTTCCGCCGTCACCGCGAACGAGAGTGACCAGAACAACCGGTGGTCGCCCGGCGCGGTCTCGCCGTCGGGCGGTGCCGGACGCGCGGCGTGCGGGGCGGTCAGGGCCGGAAGAGCGTCCGCGTGCTCGGGCCGCGACCCCTCCGGCAGGTAGGTGACCGGGCCGCAGAGCAGGGCCCGCGGATGCGCGCCGGCCGCGGTGCGATAGCGCTCGATAAGGCCCGGTCCGGGCAGGCAGTCGGCGTCGAGCAGAACCAGCAGGCCGGCGCCCGCGGCCAGGGCCCGCTCGGCGCCCCGGTCCCGTCCGGCGGCCAGCCGCAGGCCCATCGCGCCCGGCGGGACGTGCACCAGTTCGGCGCCGGCGAACTCCGGCACGGACGGCGGGGCGTCGGCGTCGAGCCAGACCACGATGCGGCGTACGGGCTCGGTCGCCAGGAACCGCTGCTGCCGCCGCACGTGGTCGAGCCGGCCGGCCGAGCAGATGGTGATGACTGCGGTCGGTGAGGTCATGACCCGACCTCCGCGATGACGTCGGCCGCACGCCGCGCGGCGCCGGTCACGCTCCACAGCGACCAGTCGGGCCGCAGCGAACGGGCCCGGCCGAGCACCGCGGGCCAGGCGTCGTCGTCGGGCCAGGCCGGCTCGACGACGGCGAGACGCCGCTCGGCCAGGATCCGGCCGGTCGCCGCCTGCTCGTCGAACGGGCGCGGCTGCGGCACGATGACCGCCCGCGCGTCGGCCGCGGCGAGATCGGCGACGCTGTTCTGCCCGGCGGCGGCCACGACGACCTCGGCCTGTTGCAGCGCCTCCCACGGGTCGTCGACCCAGGTCGAGCCGCCGGCCAGGTGCCAGGAGGTGCCCGGGGTCGCGGCGGCGGCGCGGGCCACGTGTTCGGCGAAGTCGCCCTCGACCAGCCCGCCGCCCAGCACGAGCACCGTGCCCGGTTTCGGCTCGGCGTCTCGCGGCCGGCCGTCGAAGCGCGAGATGCCGCCGACCTCGACCAGCCGGTCGACCGCGGCTGATCGGTGGGCGCCGGCGGGCCACGGCGCCAGCACCCGAGACGCCGACGCGTACGCGAGCCGGTGCGGGCCGTCGCTGCGATCGCCGGGCTGGGTGACGACGACGGTCGCGACCCCGAGGAGCCGGACGAGCAGCGCCACCTCGACCGACACGTCGACGACGAAACGGTCGAAGCGCCGGGCCGCGATCGCGTCGGCGATGACGGCGAGTCGCTGGGCGTGCCCCGGGTGGCCCAGCGGCGCCCAGTGCAGCAGGCCACCGACGGTCGGGTCGGCGCCGGCCGGGTCGGGGGCGCCCGGGCCGTGGTCGTTGTCGAGGTCGAGGCGCACCCAGCTGGTCGCCGGGGGCAGCCCGTCCGGTTCCGGCATCGAGCTGAAGACCACGACCACCCCCGCCAGGTGCGGGCGCACCGCACGGAAGCGGGTCAGGTGCCCGGCGCCGTGGTGATGGACGTACCAGCCGGTCAGACCCATGCTTCGGCCTCCGGCCGGGCTCGCGCGGTGGACAGGTCGAACACGGTCTCGAGCTCGGTGACCCGGCGATCCAGGGAGAATCGGGCCAGGGCCGCCGCCCGGGCCCGCCGCCGGTCACCCCGGCGGGTGCTCGCGAGCTGCTCCGCCGCCCCGGCGAGCGCCTCGACGTCACCCATCGGCACCAGCCGGACCGCCGCCGCGGTTCCGGCGACCTCGCCGACCCCGCCGGTGTCGAACGCGGCGACCGGGGTGCCCGTCGCCATCGCCTCGGCCACGACGAGACCGAACGGCTCCTCCCACAGCGGGGTGACGAGCGCACACGCGCTGCCGCCGACGAGCTCGGCCAGGGCCGGTTGCCCGAGGGGTCCGAGATAGTCGGCGCCGTCGCCGAGGAACGGGCGGATGTGCTTCTGGAAGTAGGGGACGTCGCCGACCCGGCCGGCGATCCGCAACCTGCGGCCGGCGAGCCGAGCGGCCTGCACGGCGAGATGTAAGCCCTTCTCCGGCACGATCCGCCCGAACCAGACCAGGTCGCGGCCGCCCGGCCCGAGGCGCCAGCGGCGGCCGTCGATCGCGTTCGGCATCACCAGCGCCTCGACGCCGTGGGCCCGCCACTCGGCCGCGGTGTAGGCGCTGACGGCGAGGAACCGCCCGGGCCGCGCCGCCGCCCGGACCGCGCCGACGAGCGCCGGGAGCGGCGGGGTGTGCAACGTCGTCACGACCGGCACGCCGAGCCGGTCGGCCCAGGCCAGGGGCTGCGGGTGCAGGCTGTGGTTGTCGACCAGGTCGATCGAGCCGGCGTGGCGCCGGATGAAGTCGAGCGCCTCCTCCAGGGCGGGGACGGCCCGCTCGAGGTGCCCCGGCGGGTAGGTGGAGTCGGTGGCCTCGGTCTCGTCGGGCCAGACGGCGGCCGGCAGCCGGAACTCGGCCGGGGCCTCCTCCTGGAACGGCGAGCCCTCCACGGCGCACAGCAGCACGCGGTGGCCCCGCGCGCGAAGCACCCGGACGCGGTCCCACACCATGGCTTCGAGGCCGCCGGCGTGCGGTTCCCGAATGGGGTGCCGCAGCGGGGCGATGACCGCGATCGTCCGCCGGGTGCTCATGCGGCCAGCTCGGCGGGCGCCAGAACACGCTGGTAGAGGGCAGTGTGCGCGGCCGTGAGGGCGTCGGCTCCGGCGATCCGGCGACGGCGCCGGTCGGCGACCCGGGCGGCGCGGGCGGGTGAACCCGGACGGGCCGCCCGGGCCAGGAGCCGCCGTACGGCCGAAGCCAGCGCCTCGCCGTCGCCGGCGTCGAAGCCGGCGAAATCCTCGGCATGTTGTTCGCCCGCGTGCCCGACGCGCGGGCCGGCCACGGGGACGCCGAGGTCCCAGCACAGCTCGACCCAGCCCGAGTGGGTGCCGCGGCGGTAGGGCAGGACGGCGACGTCGAGGTCGGCGATGGACCGCGCGAGGGCGGCGTCGTCCAGCCGCTCGGTCCGGCGCAGTTCGGCGGTGGGGTGCGCCGTCACCAGCGCGGTGACCTCGTCGGCGGCGGCCTCGTCGCGGACCAGCTGGTTGAGGTGGACGCGACCGGCCGCGTCGACGCCCTGGGCCCGCAGGCGGTCGACGGCGTCGAGCAGGGTCGCGACCGCGCGCGCGGCGTCGATGCCGGGACGGATGTCGCGCAGGTGCACGCCCAGGACGTACGCGTCCGAGCGTTCGCCGACGGGGGCGTCGGCGTCGAAGGGCAGCACGTGCGGATGCGGGACGACCTCGGCCGCGCGGCCCCAGCGCCGCTCGATCACGGCGGCCGCGCCCGCGGTCAGCGTCACCACCCCGTCGGCCGCCGGGACCAGGATGTCGAGGTGCTCGAGGTGCCGCGTCTGGTCGTTCAGCTGCGGGTTCTCGAGGTCGTGCAGGGTGTAGATCAGCGGGCGGCCGGTCGCGCGGAGCGCCCGCACGAGCGAGCGGAGGTGCTCGGCCGGGTACGACTCCGTCCCGAAGTGCACGTGCATGACGTCGAAGCTGTCCCGGTTCGCCGTCACCCAGGCGGCGTCGCACATGACCGGCGGCCACCAGCGCCCGTCCGAGGCGCCGGCCGGAACCGGGTCGGGCAGCCGGTCGACGCCGTCACCGAGCAGCACGTGCTGCACGTAGGGGTGACCGGACGGGATCGAGGCGACTCTGATCGCGGGTGGAGCAAGCTTCATCGTGGCCTCTCGAGGGATCGGTCAGGGTGGAGCGGGCGACCGGTTGTCACTCGGGATGCGCGCCGGCTCGAAACATGCCCACTTCGACCCGACATCTGCTGAGACCTTCCCAACAGGCCGAACGGGTGTACGACCCGGGCTGGGAGGGAAAGTGTGGCGACCATGCTGCCTTCGGTCCGTTCCCACCCGCGTACCAGCCATTACGGGGTGTTCTACGGTCTGGACGAGCCGGCGGGTGACGGTCCCGTCACGCTGGTCGTGGGGAACTGCCAGGCCGAGTCGCTCCGGATCATGCTCGACGGCGCCGGCCTGCGTACGGTCCGCACGCCCCCCGTCCATGAGCTGACCCCCGACGACCTGCAGTACCTCGACGGCTGGCTGGCCCGGACGACGCTGCTGATCACGCAGCCGATCCGCGACAACTACCGCGGGCTCCCGCTCGGCCTGGCGCAACTGGGGGTCCGGCTCGGCGCCGGGGCCCGGGCCGTCCGGGTGCCGGTGCTCCGGTTCGCCGGCCTCTATCCGGCGCACGCCATCATCCGCCCCCCGTCCGACCCGGGCCTGGCCCCACCGGTCGTCGCTTACCACGACCTCCGGGTCCTGGCCGAGGCGGCGAGGCTGACCGTCCGCCCGCGGCTCGACCCGGCGACGGTGCGGGCGATCGCCGAGCACTCCCTCACCCAGCTCCGCCTCCGCGAGGCGGCACACGACACAGTGGTCGTCTCCGACCTGTTCGCGGCGCCGTCGTTCGCGCAGATGCGCACCCTCAACCATCCCGGCAACGCGGTGTGGTCGGCGCTCGCGGCCCGCGTCCGGTGGGCCCTCGGCCTGCCCGAGCACGCGGTCGATCCGGGCCGGCCGTTGCTCGACTCCGTCCACGCTCCGCGCGAGGCGGTGGTCATCGAAGCCTTCGATCTCGACGAGGTTGAGCGCCCGCACTGGATCATCGGCGGCGAGGCGGTCGAGACCGGGGCCGTCCGCGAGGCCCATCTGGCCTGGTACGCGGCCCATCCCGACGCGGTGCGGGCCGGGCTCGTGCGGCACGCCGACGCGCTGCGCCTCCTCGGTGCCTCGTGAGCGAGCTGCCCGCCCTCGTCGTCACGGCCGATCAGCGCCACGGGGTCACCATCGCCGCCCGCGACCTCGCCCGAGCCGTTGAGGCGGCGACCGGGCTCACCCTCGCGTTGGCCGCCGAGACGCTGCTCGGGGAGCACCCGCCGGAACGCGCCCATCTGCACTTCACCGACCGGCTCTGGGGCTCCTCGGCGGCGGAGGCAGCCACGCTGGTCGAGCGGATAGCCGCACGGACCGCGCTCACCGTCACCCTCCACGACGTCCCGCAGGCCTCCGACGGCCCGGTCAACCAGCCGCGCCGGACCGATTGCTACGCCCGCGTGGCCGAGGTCGCGCGGGGCATCGTCGTCAACAGCCGGCACGAGGCGGCGCACCTGGCCGAGGCGGGCATCACGCCCCGGGCGCTCGGCGTCGTGCCGCTGCCCGTCACACCCGAGCCACCCCGGCCGGCACCCGAGCCGGGCTCCCCCGACGTCGCCGTGCTCGGGTTCTTCTACCCGGGCAAGGGACACGCCGAGGTCGTCGACGCGGTGGCCGCCCTGGGCACCCGCCCGCGCGTGACCGTGCTCGGTGGCCCGTCGGCCGGCCACGAGGCCGACCTGATGGTGCTGACCGAACGAGCGGCGGAGCAGGGGGTCGCGGTCGACGTGACCGGCTTCGTGCCCGACGAGGACCTCGTGGCCCGCTGCCGGGCAGTCGCGGTGCCGGTCGTCGCGCACCGGCACTTCTCCGCCTCCGGTTCCCTGGCCACCTGGATCGCCGCCGGCCGCCGCCCGCTGGTCGCCGACGGCCGCTACGCCCGCGAGATGGCGGCGCTGCGGCCCTCGACCGTGCGACTGGTCCCGCCCGACCGGCTCGCCGAGGCGGTGGCCGACGCGCTGGCCGACCCCGGTTCGACGTGGCTGGCGGCGGACGCCGTCACCCGCCCGCATCTCGACGACACCGCCGCCGCTTACCTGCGCTGGTGGACAGAGGAGGTCCCATGGTGAGCGGCCGTTCCGTCCCGGGCAACCGGTGGGACCTGCTCGACGGGCTCGAACCCGCGCAGCCACCCACCGTCTCGGTCGTCGTCGTGCACTACCAGCAGCAGGCCGAGCTCGACCGCACGCTCGCGGCGCTGCGCCGCCAGACCCATCCGGCGGACCGGACCGAGGTTATCGTCGTCGACGACGGATCACCGGAGCCGCCGGGCGTGCCGGCCGGGGTCCGCCTCCTGCGCCAGGCCGACGAGGGGTTCCGCGCGGCCGCGGCCCGCAACCTGGGCGCGTCGGAGGCGACCGGGGAGGTGCTCTGCTTCCTCGACGCCGACACGGTGCCGGAGCCCGGTTATCTCACCCGGATGGCCCGGCTGCCGGCGCTCGCACCGGAGGCGGTCGTCGTCGGCCGGCGGCGGCACGCCGAGCTGGCCGGGCTGCCGGTCGACGCCCCCGTCGAACGGGCCGGGCCGGCCGCCGAACTGCCCGAACCCCAATGGCTGCGGGACGGCTACCGGTCCACGCGCGACCTGCTCGACGCGGACGACCGGGCCTACCGGTACGTGATCAGCGCCGCGCTCGCCTGCTCGCGCTGGTTCTTCGAGCGGGTCGGCGGGTTCGACAAGCAGTTCCGCGCCTACGGCGGCGAGGACTGGGAGTGGGCGTACCGGGCCTGGCTCGCGGGCGCGGTCCTCGCGCACGCGGCCGACGCGGTGGCCTGGCACGACGGACCCGACTGGGCCGGCCGTGACGCCGACGACCCGGAGCGCCGGGCCCGCAAGGACGCCGAGACCCTGCTGCTGGCCGACCGCATCCCGGTCGCCGGATCGCGGGGGCACGGGCTGCGCGGCGCGAACCCGGAGGTCGTGATCCGGCTCGGCGCGGCACCTTCACCGGCGGCGGCGTTCGTCTGCGTCGACTCGCTGCTGGCCGCCCTGCCCGCGGCCGAGGTGCAGGTGCCCGTCGACTTCAAGGGCCTGGTCACCGCCGATCAACGGGTGACGACCTCCTCGCCCCTGACGAAGCCGACCGTCCGGGTCGTGGTCGACGTGCCGGCGGCGGTCCGGGTCGACCACGTGGCGGACGTTCTGCGCGAGGCCGTGTCGTCAGTGGGCGTCGGCGCCCTCGGGACCGTCCTGTTCGGACCGGAAACGGCCCCCCTGATCCGCATCGACTCCGCCCGCGCCCGAGCCCGCCGGGCGACGTGGGGCAAGGACCTCTTCGAGACCCGCGTGCTCGCCGACCCCGGCCTCACCGCGCTCGGCGCCGACCCCGAGCTGGCCGGCTACCTCGGCGGCTGGGCCTGAACCGCCGACCGGACCCGGCCCGAGAGGACGGCGAGCGCGGCCGCAGCGATCGCCACGGCCACGCACACCGGCCAGAGGGCCGCGGGCGCGCGGCCGTAGAGCAAGGCACCCAGCGGGGCGGAGAGCATCGTGCCGCTGGACGCGGCCCCGGTGTAGAGGCCCTGATAGCGGCCGACCAACCCGGCCGGGGCCTGATCCAGCACGTACGCGGTCGCGGTGGTCTTGTAGAGGATCTCGCCGACGGTCAGCAGCACCATCGCGGCGACGACCAGACCGGCCGCGGCACCCAGCCCGAACAGGGCCATTCCCAGCCCGACCAGGCCGTAGCCCGCCGCGATGATCGGCAAGGGCGGCCGGCGCCGCAGCGCCGACGTGGCCGGGATCTCGAGCAGCAGGATCAGGCCGGAGCCGATCGCGATCAGGGCGGCGTAGAGACCGATCCGCCGGCCGTGCTCGCGCAGATAGACCGGCAGGGTCGAGTAGAGCTGCCGGTAGACGATGTCGGCCAGCACGATCGCGGGCAGCAGCAGGAGCAGTGACCGGTCCGCGACGATGCTCGCCCACAATCGGGCCGGCTTCGCCGGCGTCACGGCCGGTTCGGGTTCACCCGCCAGCAGCCGCGCGGTCGCGGTCCGCACGAGCAGGGTGACGATCCCGTCCACCACGAACAGGGTGGTGAAGTGGGCGGCGGCCAGCAGCGCCCCGATCGGCGGCCCGATCACGAAGCCGGCGTTGAAGGCGGCCCGGTTGATCGCCACTGCCCGCCGCCGGTCACCCGCCGGGACGGCCAGCGCCACCAACGCGCCCTGGGAGACCCCCGAGGTGGCCCCGGCGTAACCCAGCAGCGGCATGGTGACGGCCAAGGCCACCGCCGGGGTCCACGGGATAGCCGGCGTGGCCAGGCCGACGACGGCCGAGGCGATCAGCAGGACCCGGCGGCATTGACGAACCGCCCGGCGGCCAGCACCCAGACCAGACGGGGAATGTCGCGCACCACCGAGATGCTGGCACGCCGGCGGCCGCCATGCTGCCCCGGCCTCAGGTCGAGGAGCGGGGCAGCGCGAGCGCGGTCGTCAGCAGACGCCCGACCCGCCGTAGCGGAAGGTGCGCGGGCTGAGCAGGAAGGTCGAGTAGGCGGGAGCATAGGTGGCGAACGTCTTCAGGTCGGCGGTCACGCCCGCGTTGAACGCGATGCTGCTGATCGTCAGGGCGTTGACGTTGCCGGCGCAGAGTCCGTTGCCCATCTGTGCCGTGGGGTAGAGCGCGGTCGTGGTCAGCTCGCCGTAGGCCTGGACCTTGCTGAAGGCGGGCCAGGCGGTGGTCCAGTTCGCGTCGCCGAAGTAGCCGATGTAGCTGCCGACGTTGCCGGGGGCGCCGGCCCAGAGCCACCACTCGCTGCCCGAGTGCTGGATGCCGAACCGCTGCGGCGTGCCGGCCGTGAATTTCTGCCCGAGCGCCATCGCCGCGCCCGACCAGGCGGTGAAGCCGGGGCAATCGGTGTTGTAGCACTGCCCGGCGTTGTTCTTCCACCAGGCCACGACCAGGTGCGGGTCGTCGTCGCCGTGCCGGCCGGGGTCGACCGACCAGCCGATCCCGACGCCGTTGCCCGAGGCGTCCCGGGCCACCAGCATGGCGCTGCTGCGTGTCTCCTCGGCGGTCAGGACGGGCTTGCCCACCCCGAAGTTGGCGAACACGGCCGAGTCCGAGACCGTCTGTTGCGCGCCGGCGTAGTAGGTGAACGACGTCACCGCGTGGGCGGCGCCGGGCGACACGGACAGAGACACTGCGACGGCCACGACCGATGCCAGCAGCGCCGCGAGAGATCTCCTGAACATTCACACCCTCCAATATCATTTGACGGGCGGAGTGTACGGGCGAGAACGGCCGGTGTCAGACCGCCAGCGGGCGGGCGGCGAGCTCGACGCGGTTGCGGCCGCGGTGCTTGGCCTCGTAGAGGGCGGTGTCGGCGTCCGCGATCAGGTCGGCCACCACCCGGCCGCCGGTCGGCACCTCGCAGCTCACGCCGATGCTGACGGTGATCACGCCGGCCGGGGCGGCCGGGTGCGGCGCGGCCAGGGCCAGCACGGCCCGCTGGACGCGTTCGGCCAGCTCGAGCGCCTGTTGCGGGCCGGCTCCGGGCATCACGATGGTGAACTCCTCACCGCCGTACCGGGCCACCAGATCCCCCTCGGCGGCCTGGCCGGCGATGGTCTGCGCGACCAGCCGCAGGGAGTCGTCGCCGGCCGCGTGCCCGAGGTGGTCGTTGTAGAGCTTGAAGTGGTCGATGTCGACCATCGCGGCGGCCAGGGGCTGCGCGGCGGCGGAGCCGCTGCCAGCGGGCCAGCACGGCGGACAGCGGGTGGGCCGCGTCCACCTCCTCCTCGCGGTAGGCGCCGATGATCAGCAGGCCCGGCATGCCCTCGTCGGCCAGCAGCCCCTCCAGGAAAGCGATCGGGGTGGCCGCCGCCCAGTGCAGGTCGTCGACGACCATGACCAGCGGCCGGGCCGGCGACACGACCGACCGGGTCAGCGCGAGCAAGGCCTGGAAGAGCCGGCCCAGCACCTCGCTCTGGGCGCCCTGCGGCTCCTCGGGCTCGACTTGCAGGAGCGGGCCGATCTCCGGGATCAGACCAGCGAGCAGGCCTGCGTTGTCACCCAGCACCGGCGTCAGGGCGGCCCGCAGCCGGGCCAGGTCGGCCTCGCTCTCGCCGAGCAGCAGCCGGGCCAGGGCCCGGTAGGCGCCGGCCACCGCGTCGGCGGAGGGGTCCTGGCGGTACTGGTCGAACTTGCCGGTGACGAACCAGCCGCCGGCCGCCGTGACGATCTGGCGCAGCTCGTTGATCAGCACTGTCTTGCCGACCCCGGACGGGCCGCTGATCATCAGGCCGCGGACCCGGCCGGCCAGCGCCTCCTCGAAGGCCGAGCGCAGTCGGGCCACCTCGCCGTCCCGGCCGATCAGCCGCGAGGGCGCGGCCAGGCGGGCCGGGAAGTCGCGGGCGCCCAGCTCGAACGGGGCCTGCTCGGCGCGTTCCAGGTCGTGGATCAGGCCGTCGGCGCTCTGGTAGCGGCGGTCGGGCTCCTTCTCCAGCAGCCGCTCGATGATCTCGGCCAGCATCGGCGGGATCGACGGCTCGAGCTGGGTCACCGGCACCGGGCGGCGGGCCAGGTGGTCGTGCAGCAGCTGCAGGGGATCGGTGCTGGTGAACGGCGGCCGCCCGGTGGCCATCTGGTAGACGGTGGCGCCCAGGGCGTAGAGGTCGGAGCGGCTGTCGACCGGGCGGCCGGTGCGCCCGGTCTGCTCCGGCGCCAGATAGGCGAGCGTGCCGACGATCTGGTTCTCGTGGTGGAAGCCGGGCAACTCCTCAGCCGCGGTGGTGGCGAGCTCGAAGTCGATCAGCACCGGCCGGTCGCCGGCCACCATCACGTTGGCCGGGTTGACGTCCTTGTGCACGACACCGGCGGCGTGCACCGCGGCCAGCGCCCGGGCCAGACCGGTGGCGATGGATTGCACCGTGGCGGCCGGCATCGGTCCCGCCTCGATCCGCGCGGCCAGGCTATCGCCGCCCTCGTCGATCAGCAGGAGGTCGGTGTCGCTCGGCCCCTCCCCCGCCAGCCGGGCCACGCCGTCGACGCCGGCCAGCCGGGTGAGAATCTCGAGCTCGTGCCGGCAGCGCTCGGCGGCGTCGGAGCCGCGCAGCTCCTTGCGGATGACCGGCGGTCCGGAGCCGTCGCCGGTGAGACGCACGACGCGAGTCCGCGCGCTCTCGTACACCACCGCTGCCTCGGCGTGTGCCATCGTCGACGCAACCTCCCGGACGCCCGTTGTCCCCTTCGGCACCGAGTGGGAGATACTGAGAACCACACCCTGACGGCGGTCCGCCGCGTTGCACCGTCCGAGACTCCACCAGACCGATCGGGAGACAACGCCATGAGGAAGTCCGCCGTCGTCCTGACCGTCGGTATCGCCGTCGCTGCCGTCACGACCACCGCCTGCGCCGGAGTGGCCGCGGCCGATGATCACGTGGCCCCGGCCGCGCCGGCTGCGGCCACCTCGGTCAAGCCGGCCCCGGTGATCGACGATCATGACCCCACGCTCAAGTACGTCCAGGCCGGCGCCGTGGTCACGATCACGAAGAAGGCGTCGCCGGTGGCCACCGTGACGCTGGCCTCGGCCCGCTACGCCGCCCACTCGGCGAAGGTCGTGCTGACCGTCAAGGCGGCCCGGCCGTTCGTCGTCGACCCGGCGATGTTCACCCTCTACGACCGCCAGGGCTGGGAGAACGACCCCCAGCAGACCAAGCCCGTCCGGTTCGAGACCGGAACCGGGTCGCTCACGCTGACATTTACCGGAACGCCGGCGCGACCGGAAGCCCTGGGCTGGGTGCCGCAGAACGGCGAGGCCGCCGTCGCCGTCTGGGAGCGCTGACCTCCAGCTTCCGGACGATCTCGGCCGCCACCGCGGCCGGGGCGGGCATGGCCTCGGCCTCGGCCCGCAGAGCGTCGGCGCGGCGACGGTAGGACGGGTCGGCCAGCAGCCCGCGGGCCGCGTCGTGGACCGCTCCGGGGGTGCGCTCACCGAACGGCGCCGTCCGGGCCACACCGGCCGCGCCGAGCCGGTCGGCGGTCTCGAACTGGTCGCCCATCTGCGGCATCACCAGGTGCGGGAGGCCCGCGGTCAGGGCGGCCATCGCGCTGTTGGACCCGCCGTGGTGCACCAGCAGCGAGCAGCCGGGCAGCAGCAGGTGGTGCGGCACCCAGCCGATCCGGCGGACGTTCGGCGGCAGGCCGGTGAGCGCCTCGGCGCCGCTGCCGGAGACGATCACTTCAACGTCCAGGCCGGCCAGCCCCCGTACGGCGGTGGCGAGCCCGTCGGCGCCCTCGGCGATCGGCACGGTGCCCATCGAGAGGGCGATCCGGGATCGGTTCGGCGGTTCGTACAGCCACTCCGGCGCGGTGCAGGAAGTGCTGAAGGGCAGGTAGCGCATGGGCAGCACGGCCGGGGACGGGGGCTGGGCCCGCAGGCTGGGCGGGCAGGTGTCGACGACGGCGATCGGGCCGGCCGCCGGGCCCAGAGCGTCCAGGCGGTCGGCGACCTCGGCCCGGGCCCGGCTCATCAGCCGCTCCGGCACGGGCAGGCCCCACTCGTGGCGTACCCAGGGAAGGTCGTTCTTGGTCGCTGCCACCGGGCCGGGAAACTCGACCGGGTCGCTGACGATCAGGTCGGGCCGCCACGACTGGGTCAGCGCCAGCAGGTCCGGCAGCATCCGCTCGGCCACCGCGGTGAAGACGGTGAGGTCGGTCATCGGGCGCCCGGTCAGCGGCGTGCCCGAGGGCCAGCAGGAGAAGAGCGTCGCGTCGCCCCCGGCGACCGCGGCGGTCAGCCCGGCCCGGCGGATGCACTGGGTCATCGCCCGGGGCGCCGCCACCATCACCTGGTGACCGTCCAGGTGCAGGCTCCAGGCCAGCGGCACCATGGTGAAAAAGTGGCTCGCCGCCGGGTTGACGGTCAGCAGGACACGCACGAGTCCTCCAGGGTGACGGGGAGATCGTCGATGCGGCGCAGCATCGTGCCGGGCGCCCGGTAGCGGGCCGGGCCGGCCAGGCTCAGCCCGGGGAAACGCTGCAGCACCCGGGTCAGCAGGACGGCGGCCTGCATGCGGGCCGGCGCGGCGCCCGGGCAGTAGTGCCGGCCCGCGCCGAAACTGAGCGACGGGCCGCGGACCGTCCGGGTGATCAGGAAGCGGTCCGGCTCGTCGGTGTACGCCGGATCCCGGTTCGCCGCGGCCAGCACCGCGTGCATCTTCGTGCCGGCCGGGACGTCGACGTCGCCGTACCGGCAGGGCTCGGTCGTCACCCGGACCGCGATCTGCACAGCAATGCCTACATAGGCATGAAGTTAATAAAACGCCCAGCGATTCGGAGAGGAGATGACCAGGGTTCTAGGGTGGCGGCGTGGACCGGCTCACCATCAAGGACGTCGCGAAGGCGGCCGGCGTGCACCCGGCCACCGCCTCGCGCGCGCTCAATCCGCTGCTGCCCGGCCGGATCAGCGCGGCGACCACGGCCCGGGTCGTGCGGGCGGCGACCGAGCTCGGTTACGTGGTCGACCCGATCGGCCGGTCGCTGCGCAACCAGCGGTCGGGCACGGTCGGCATCCTGGTGCCGGACCTGCTCAACCCGTTCTATCCGCCGGTCGTCCGCGGGGTGCAGGACGTGCTGCGCGAGCACGGGCTCGAGGCGCTGCTGGCCAGCACCGACAACGACGTACGCCGGGAGTCCGATCTGCTCGAGGTGTTCCGCGCGCGGCGCTGCGACGGCTACGTCATCGCCTCGGCCGGGCGACCGGACGCCTCGGTCGCCGCGCTGGTCGCCGAGGGCCTGCCGGTCGTCCTGGTCAACCGGCTGACCGAGGCGACCGCCCCCAGCGTGACCAGCGACGACGACGTCGGGATCGGCCAGGCCGTGGAGCACCTGCGGGCGCTCGGGCACACCGCGATCGGGCACCTGAGCGGGCCGACCGGCGTCTCGGTGACCGAGGTGCGGGAGAAGGCGTACCGGACGGCTCTGCGCCGGGCCGGAGTCACACCGCGCCGGTCGTGGGTCGTCCGCGCCGGGCAGTACACCGCCGCCGCGGGCCGGCAGGCGTGCCACCAGCTGCTGGACCAGGGCGAGGTGACCGCCGTCCTGGCCGGCAACGACCTGATCGCGGTCGGCTGCTACGCCGCTATCGCCGAGCGCGGGTTGCGCTGCCCGCAGGACGTGTCGCTGGTCGGGATCAACGACATGCCGCTGGCCGAGTGGCTGCGCCCGGCCCTGACCACGGTCGCCATCGCCCAGGAGGAGCTGGGCCGGCAGGCGGCCCGGATCATCGTGGCCCGGATCGCCGACCCCCGGGCCCCGATCGAGCACGTCGCGGTCACCACCGAGCTGATCGTCAGGGAATCCACGGCTCCAGCTCGGCCCGCAGAGCACCCTTCGGTCTGAGCCCGAGCACCCGGTGGACCGGCTCGCCGTCGACGAACAGGATCAACGCCGGCAGCCCGGCCACCCCGTAGCGGCGGGTCGTCTCGGGGCTGTCGTCCACGTTGAGCATGAGGACCGTGAGCCGGGACGCCAGCTCGGCCTGCAGCGCCTCGAGGACCGGGGCGAGCTGACGGCACGGGCCGCACCAGTCGGCCCGGAAGTCGACCAAGACGGTGCCGCCGCCGAGCACCTCGGTGTCGAAGCCGGCGTCGGTGGTCGTCCTCATGACGCCGTCATCGACGCGGCCGCCTCCGGGGCCAGCCCCGCGGTGTTGTCCCGGCCGAGCTCGCCGTGCTTGATCCCCAGCGTCTTGAGGAACTTCTGCTGGCCCATGGTCAGCCCGATGAAGTAGCCGAGCTCGACGATCTCGGGCTCGGTGAAGTGCTCGTGCAGCTGCGCCCACACGGCGTCGTCGGCCATCTCCGGATCCCAGGCGATCGCCTCGGCCAGCAGCAGGGCCGCCTTCTCCCGGCCGGAGAAGCGGTCCGAGCCGCGAAACTCGATCACGTCGTCGAACTCGCGCTCGGTCAGGTCGGTGAGGTGCGACCGCTGGCCCGCGCAGTAGCCGCAGTCGAGCGACTTGGCCACGAAGACCCGGGCCAGCTCCTTGATGTTGTGGTCGAGCACGCCCTCGCGGAACACCTGCTGCCAGGAGTGGTTGAACGTGCGCAGCACGGCCGGGACGTGGGCCCGGATGGCCTGGCTCTCCAGCCGGGGCGTGCCGTAGCGGCGGGAGTCGTCGAGGAAACCGGCGAGCTCAGGGTCGGTGATCGAGGCGGGGTCGACATAGCTGATGCGGGGCACGGCGCCCTCCGGACGGCTTGGCAATCGATTGCCACCATCGTGCATGCGCCCGCGCGTCCAGGTCAAGAGTTGGGTCAGGGTCAGGGTCGGGGTGCGGCGGTTCGTGTCGCGTCACTCGTACAGCGTTGCACCGTCGGGATGGCCGACTGGGCCGGCCGGTTACGGGAGATCTACAGCGACGTATACGTGGCGCGGGATGTGCCGACCTCGGTCTACGGCACCACGGCCGTGTCCACCGTGGCCGTGCCCAACCTGCTGGTGGTGTCGACGAGCATGGAGGACGGCCTCGCCTTCGAGCTGACCTGCCTGCTGCTCGACCGGCGCGACATACTGGCCGCGGCCCACCCGGCGGCCGAGCGCCTCGACCTGCGCTCGGCGATCGCTACGCTGCCGGTGCCGGTGCCGGGGCGCGGCCCGCTACTACCAGTCGGTCAAGCCGTGACCTTCGCCACGCTCGCGGGCGCGGCGGGCAACCAGATCCGCGCCTCCAGCCCCGCTCCCTCGGCGGGCGCGAGGGTCAGCCCGCCGCCCGACGCCTCGACCAGCACGGTGACGATCGGCAGGCCGAGGCCGACGCCGTCGACGTTCTGGGTGTCTGGGGCGCGCCAGAACCGTTCGGTGGCCCGGTGGCACTGCTCCTCGGTCATGCCGGGGCCGGTGTCGCGCACGGTCACCTCCACTTCCCCGTCGCGCGAGCCGACCTCGACGTCGACCCGGCCGCCGCGCACGGCCTGCACCAGTCGTGGCCGCCCGAGCTTGGCCCGCAGCGACGCCACGTGCACCTCGAGAGTGTGCTTGCCCGACCACGTCGTACGCCAGACGTCGAGCAGAATCCGCTCGCGGGTCACCACGACGCCGGGCTGCCGGGCCGGCGAGGCCAGGATGTCGAACTCCTTGCGGGTGAGCACGACCGGCTGCGAGTCGACCAGCACCGTCCGGGCCGGGTAGCCGATGCGCAACGGTCCGAACTCGACGATCTGCGGGGCGGCCACGCCGGCCCGGGTCGCGCGGCGCAGCAGGGCCTCGATGCGCGCCTGCAGCTCGGCCATCGAGAACGGTTTCACCACGTAGTCATCGGCGCCGGACCGCAACCCGACGACCCGATCGCGCTCCTCGCCGCGGGCGGTGACCGCGATGATGCCGAGATTCTCGTTGCGCTCGCGCAGAGCCCGGCACACGTCGACGCCGTCCCCGTCGGGCAGGTTGAGGTCGAGCAGCACCAGGTCGCACGGCGCCGCGGCCAGCGCGGCGGCGGCGGTCGCCGCGTGTTCGACCTGGTATCCGCGGCGTTCCGGCATCGTCGCCATGGCCGCGGTGACCCGGCGATCGTCTTCTACGAGCAGTATTCGCATTCGCTCCGGCCCGTCGTTTCCATTGTCTGGGGGAAGAACCTAGATCACGCGCATTCCAGGATGGGTACCGTGAAACCTGTGAATCTCCGGTCCGGAACACTTTTCGCGGTCAGTGACCTGCACGTGGCCTATCAGGAGAACAGGTCGCTCACCGACCGGCTCCGACCCTCGTCCGACGACGACTGGCTGATCGTCGCCGGTGACGTGGCCGAGCTGTTCGACCAGGTGACGGGCGTTCTGGAGGCGCTCAGCCGGCGGTTCGCGAAGGTGATCTGGGCACCCGGCAACCACGAGCTGTGGACCCATCCGCAGGACCCGGTGAAGCTGCGCGGCGAGCAGCGCTACCAGGCTCTGGTGTCGGCGTGCCGGTCGTTCGGGGTGGTGACGCCCGAGGATCCGTACCCGGTGTGGCAGGGGGTCACCGTGGCGCCGCTCTTCCTGCTCTACGACTACACGTGGCGGGCCCCGGGCACGACCACGAAGGCGGCGTCGCTGGCCTACGCCGAACGCACCGGCATCGTCTGCACCGACGAGATCCTGCTGCACCCCGACCCGTACCCGTCGCGCGAGGCCTGGTGCGAGGCGCGCATCGCCTACACCGAGAAGCGGCTGCTCGACACCGACCCGGCGCGGCCGACCATTCTGGTCAGCCACTGGCCGCTGCACCGGCACCCGACCGACATCTTGCGCTTCCCCGAGTTCGCGCAGTGGTGCGGCACCGAGCGCACGGCCGACTGGCACGTGCGTTTCCGGGCCGCGGCCGCGGTCTACGGTCACCTGCACATCCGCCGTACGACGCACCGCGACGGCGTGCGGTTCGAGGAGGTGTCGCTCGGCTATCCGCGCGAGTGGAAGGCCCGCTTCGGCGAGGAACCGCCGCTGCTCAGGCCGATCCTGCCGGCGCCTCCGGACTGACCACCACGGAGGTCACGACCAGGTCGCCGACCTGCGCCCAGCGCCCGCTCAGCTCGTCCCAGGCGCCGGGCTTGAGCAGCCGGGCGCAGAAGGTGCCGGCGGCCGGGTCGAAGTCGAGTTCGGCCTCGTCGAAATCCAGGAAGACGCCCATCACCGGGAACCAGGCCTTGTAGACCGACTCCTTGGCCGAGAACAGCAGCCTGTCCCAGTGGATGTCGGGCCGGTGGGCGGCGAGCCGGCCCACCATCTTCTCCTCGGCGGGCCGGGCGATCGCCGCGAGCACGCCCTTGGGCAGCGGCCCGGCCGGCTCGGCGTCGACCCCGACCGTCGTCACGCCGGGCTGCCGCGCGACGGCGGCGGCCCGGTAGCCCTCGCAGTGCGTCATGCTGCCGACGATGCCGGCCGGCCAGACGGGCGCGTTGAGTTTGCCCGGCAGGATCGGGGCGGCCGGCACACCCAGGCGGGCCAGCGCGGTGCGGGCGCACCAGCGCGCGGTGGCGAACTCGTTGCGCCGCTTGACGACCGCCTGGGCGACGACGGCAGCCTCTTCGGGAAACAACTCGTCGACTCCGCGATCCTCGCGCGTCTCGACCCAGGTGACCGCGGGAGGCAACACCGCGCGGAGGATCTCGGTCATCGCGGCGCACTATATCCCGGATCGGGCCGGTCGCGACGCCGAGCCGGGCGGCCGGATCGACTGGTCGCTCCGGCTCAAAGAGGATTTACGCGGTAGAGAGGAAAGTACGAACTGATCCTGCCGTTCGCGTAGTCGTCGGCGAGTTCAGGCACCCGGTCGAAATCGTAGATCACGTCCGATCCCTTCGGCGCCACCCAGCCCTCCGACTCCTGGAAATCCCGGATGCGCGCTGAATCGGGCAACCGCCACACGTGAGTGTTCACGAAGAGGTGCCGGGCGATGGACTCGGCCCCGCGCAGATGGGAGAGGCGCATCCCCGCCTTCCACCCGCACGTGGCGACCACCCCCTGGCGGGCCAGTGCCCGGAGGGTCACGTCGTACAGCGGCTCGCCGATGTTGTCGACGAAGATCGCGACGCCGTGACCGTCGCTGAGGCCCCGGACGACGTCGAGGAAGCTCTCCACCGAGGTCCGGCGCTGCCGGTGCCGCTCGGGGTCTCCGCGTTCGCCGCGGGTCGGCGAGGAGAGGCCGGGGAACCGACGGCGGTCCACCGGGATGATGCCGTGGTCGCGCAGGAAGGTCACCCGCTCGTCCGAGCTCGCCGCCATCGCCACCCGGAAACCGGCCCGTTGAGCCAGCGTCAGCTCGGCGAAGGCCACCCCGCCGCCCCACCCGAAGACCAGATGATTCGCCGGATCGTCCTCGGCGACCTGCGCCCGCCAGCACGTGTACGCCTTGTGCCAGTTGTCCCAGGCGGTGAAGTACCGCCCGTACGTCGCCCACTGCGGCAAGGTGTGAGCAGTCCCCTGCGGAATCGGCAGCAGCAGCCGCGCACTCATCTTCGTCCGCTTGGCCAGCAGCCCGATGGTGCCAGGGCAGTCGTAGGCGTAGGCGAGTTCCGCGTACTCGAATCGGTCGAGTTTTCCGAAGGGGAGAAGCAGGCACAGATCCCCCTCCCGGACTCGCACATCCCGTCCCGGAGCGTTGACCTCGAGCACCCGTACCACGCCCAGGTTGCCCAGGACGACGGCGTCCTCGCCCCGGCTGCTGCACACGTCGATCGGTGACCGGGTCAGCGCGTGATCCATATTGGCCTCCCACGATCCGAAGATCGGTTCCACCAACGCCTCGCCCGGTTCCAATGGGCCGAAGCGGAACCGATCACGGCGCAGGGCACCGCCCGGCCCGCCCTCGAGCGCACCGGCCACCGCACCGGAGGGCAGGACCCAAGCTTCTGGTGAGTAGATGACGATCCTCCTTGTCAGCGAGCCGCGGCGGCCGGCACGCGGTAGCCCACCGAGACGCCGCCCCAAGCCTCACCGGCGCCGTAGGCCACCGCGCCGAGCCGGCCGGCGACGGGCAACGACCCGCTCTCGAGCTCTTCGGCGAACGCCAGCGGGATCGAGGCGGATGACGTATTGCCGGAGTTCTCGATCCGGTTGACGAACGGGACTCCGAGGTGGCCGGTGAAACCGCGAACCTGTTCCAGGATGCGGCCGTTGGCTTGGTGTCCGATCAGGACGGTCGGTGCCGGGCCGTGATCAAACAGATACTGCGCCGATTCCGACATCCTGCGCACGGCACGGTCGTACACCTCCGAGCCGTCGAGATGAATGCCGCCCTCGCCGGTCTCCCGCATGATCCCGTCCCGGGATCCGTCGCATCCCGCGACGTGGCGGAAACTCTCGAACTCCTCGTGACTCTCCAGCCGGACCGCCACCGAGCCGTCGCCGAACAGGCATGCCGTCTGCCGGTCCGTGCGGTCCACCAGTCGTGACATGGCCTCGACCGAGCACACCAGGACCGACCGCGCTCGTCCCGCGTCGCAGAGCGTGAGCCCGGTGACCAGCCCGTAGACGAAGCCACAGCACGCCGCGTTCATGTCGAAGGCGAGTACCGACGGCCCCAGCCCGGCGAGCTGGGCCACCTTCTGTGCGATGCCCGGAACGCGCTGCCGCACCGAGGTGCTGACCACGATCAGGGCGCCGACCACGGCGGGCTCGGCCATCCGGGCCACGATCGGTGCGCAGGCCTCGGCCGCCACTTCCGCCAGCGGGACGTCCTTGGGCAGCCAGGAGCGGGCCGAGATGCCGCTGCGGCGCCGGATCCATTCGTCCGTCAGGCCGATCGACGTGAAGTGGTCGTTGCCGACGGTCGGGCCCGGCTTGGCGGCGGCGATGTCGACGATACCCGCGCTCATGCGGGGCTCATCAGCTTGGCGAAGTAGTCGATGAAGTCGGCCGGGACGGTGAGGTCCGCGGTTTCCCTGGTGTTGCCCTTGACCTGGAGTGCGAACTCCAGTTGCTGGTGCAGCTCGATCAGGTCGAGGGAGTCGAAGTCCAGATCGGCGAACGGCCGGTGCAGGTCGCCGGGTCCGGAGGACGGGTCACGCTCGCGCAGCTTCTCGACGATGATGTCCGCGATGCGGCTCTCGATCTCGTTGATGGCCTTCTCCTTCGGAGTTCAGTCGGCGGCCAGCTCGTACAGCAGGTCGCCGGTCTTGACGATCGTGCCGGTCGGGACGGCGTGCGCCAGGACCCGGCCGCTGCGTTCGGCCACCACCTCGGTGGTGGCCTTGTCGGTCTCGACGACCGCGACGACGTCGTCCCGCTCGACCTGGTCGCCGACGCCGGCGACCCACTCGATCAACAGCGCCTCGCCGAGGCCGTGCCCAAAACCTGGGACCCGCACCTCCACCGCGGCATCGCTCATTTCGTCATCACCAGCACCTCGTCCCTGATCCGCGGTACGCCGATCATGTAGTCGTTCTCGAAGTTCGCCGACGGGTAGGTGCGCCGGTCGGGCGCCAGCCGGCGAATCGGGCCGCGCAGACTGTCGAAGCCCTGCTCCGCGACCGACGCCGCGATTTCCGCACCGATGCCGACGTCCTTCGACGCCTCGTGCACGATCAGCAGCCGCCCGGTGCGGGCGACGGACTCCAGGACCACGTCCATGTCGAGGGGCGCCACCCAGCGCAGATCCACCACCTCGACGTCGATGTCAGGGGCCAGGGTCTGCGCCGCCTCCAGCACCTCGTCGATGATCGCGCCGTACGTGGCGATGGTCAGGTCCGTGCCTCGCCGCACGATCCGGGCGGCGCAGGGCGAGGTCGCCGGAGCGGGCTCGCGGGGCGGCCGGTCCCGGCGCCAGTACAGCCTGATCGGCTCGTACATCACCACGGGCGAGCCGAGCGTCACCGCGTACCGGAGGATCTGCTCGGCGTCCTCGCCGGTGGAGGGGCACGCCACCGAGAGGCCCGGCACCCGGGCGAAGAGCGCCTCGTTGGAGTCGTTGTGGTGTTCTACGCCTCGGAACCCACCAGCGGTGGGTATGCGCACCACCAGACTCGGCTGGACGAGCCCGTTCCACCGGTCCCGGATTCGGGCCGCCTGGGTCACCAGTTGGTTCACGCCCGGATAGGTGAACCCGTCGAACTGGATCTCGCAGACCGGCACCAGCCCGCTCATCGCCATGCCGACGGCCTGGCCGATGATGGTGGACTCGGCCAGAAGCGCGTCGCGGACCCGGTCCGCGCCGAACCGGTTCTGCAGGCCGCGGGTCACCCGGAAGACGCCGCCGAGCCGGCCGATGTCTTCGCCGATCAGCAGTATTCGCGGGTCCCTCTCGAGCAGGTCGGCGAGGGTAGCGTTGATCGACTCCGCCAGGGTGGCGTCGCGCGCGGTGCTCGTCACGCGTACTCCTCGCTCAGCCGTTCCTGCAGCTCCCGCACCTCGGCCTCGAGGGAGCCGAGCCACGCTCCGTCCACCACGCCCCGGTCGCTGAGCCGGGCCGCGTAGGTCGTCACCGGATCCGCCGTCCTGGCCCGCGCGATATCGTCGCGGCTGCGGTACGCGTCCTGGGCGTCGGAGGTCGTGTGGCCGTTGATGCGGCCCACCCGGATCTCGACGAGATAGGGCGCCCGCTTCCGTCGGATCCGGTCCGCGGCCTGGACGCAGGCCGCGAAGACGGTCTCCGGGTCCTGACCGGAGAGCTGTGCCGACTCGATGCCGAAACCGCGGGCCCGCTCGGCGATCGACGTCCGCATCTGTGTTTCGGCCGGCGTCGAGATGGCCCAGCCGTTGTTCTGGCAGACGAACAGCACGCACGCCGACTCGACGGCCGCCAGGTTCATCGCCTCGGACATGTCGCCCTCGCTGGTGGCACCGTCGCCCAGGTAGACGACGACGAAGTCCTCCCGCCCCTGCAGACGCCGCCCGATCGAGTAGCCGACCCCGTGCAGCGTCTGCGTGGCCAGGACCATCGTGTACGGGGTGAAGCGCAGCCGGTAGGGGTCCCAGCCGCAGAAGGTCCGGCCGGCCCACTGCGCGAACAGTTCCTTCGGCGTCACGCCGCGCTGGAGCGCCACCGCGTGCTCGCGGTAGCTGGGGAAGACCATCGGGTCCGGTCCGACGGCGAGCGCCGAGCCCACCTGCGCGGCCTCGTGACCCTGACAGGACGGCCAGAGGTCCAGCGCTCCCTGCTTCTGCAGGCGCAGCGCCTGCTCGTCGAGGCCCCGCGCGATCAGCATGTGCCGCAACAGTGACCGCCGGACGTCGTCGTTCAGGGCGGTCACTCGCGGATGTCCAGCGTCAGGTAGGGCGGCACCGGCTGGATGCTGTCCACCGTGGATTCCAGGACGAGCTGGTTACCGTCCCGGGCGATCTCGGAGAAGCCGGCGAACGCGTAGGTGACGAACATGACGCGGTTGCGCCCGGTCTCGACGAAGTCGGCCCGCAGCGTGGCGCCGTCCGCCTTGGCCAGCCCCATGATGTGGTTGAGCAGCACCGTGCCGACGCCGCGGGAGACCACCCGGCAGGACATCAGCATCAGCCGCAGATGCCAGGCCGGGCTGCCCTTCTCGATCAGGGCCAGGCCGATCTTGCCGTAGCTGCCGTACTTGTCGGTCAGTCCGGCGACCAGCAGCAGGTGGTCGCCGGACTGGCGCAGCTCGTCGAGCTCGCTGTACGAGTAGGTGCGACCGGTCGCGTTGAGCTGGTTCGTGCGGACCGTCAGTTCCTCGGCCCGCTGCAGGTCGGCCTTCTGCGCCGGCGCGATGGTGAACACCATGTCGAGCGTGGCGAGGAAGTCTTCGCTGGTGCCGGTGTAGTCCTGCTCGATCGCGTCGCGCTTCACGGCGCTGCGGTACATCTCGCGCCGGATCCGGGACTCGTCGGTGACGAAGCGGGGCTGGAAGTCTTCGGTCTGCAGGACCTCCTGGAGCTCGGCGGCGTCGACGGTCAGCACCTCCGGCAGGACGTGCGCGACCTCCTCCCGCTCGAACGGCTGGTCGTCGACGAACGCCAGGGCGTCGACGCCGAAGTTGAGTGCCTTGGCCACCGCCTCGACGCTGTTCGACTTGGGGTTCCAGTTGATCTGCGGGTAGAGGAAGTAATCTTCCAGGCCGTCCTCGCGCAGCCGGTCGGCGATGGTGAGTTGCTGCAGCTCCGTGCTGCCCTCGATGATCTCGGTGACCCGCGCGTCGCGGTGCAAGCGCGCGACGGGGTAGGCATCGGTGAGCCCGTTGCCGCCGTGGATCTGCACGGCGTCGGCCGTCGCCGCGGTCGCCGCGGTCGACGCGTAATACTTCGCGACCCAGCTGGCCATCACGGTGCCCGGATCGCCGGCGTCCTTGAGCCGGCCCGCCTCGGCGCAGAGCAGACCACCGGCTCGGTGGCTCACCACCATGTCACTCATCTTGCGGCGGATCAGCGGAAGCTCCGACAGCTTGGCTCCCCTGACCGTGCGCCGCGACGTGTAGTCGGCGCAGGCGTCCAGGCAACCGCGGATCAGGCCGACGCTGCCGCTGGCCACGCTGAACCGGCCCAGGTCGAGCGCTCCCGGCATGACCGTCGCCGCGGCCCAGCCCGGCGCGCCGATCAGCGCCTCCGCGCCCAGCCGGACATCGTCGAGATCGATCCTGGCCAGCATGCTGGCCGCGGTGCCCGAGATCCCGGTGAGCGGGGTGACCGTGACGCCCGCGAGGTCCGACGGGACCAGGAAGGCGGACATCCCCTCGCCCGTCCGGGCGAAGACCAGCAGCAGGTCGGCGATCTGGCCGCCGGTGATCCAGGTCTTGACACCGGTGAGCCGCCAACCGTCGCCGTCGGCGACGGCTTTGGTACCGGCCGCGTCGGCGGCACTGCCGCTGTCCGGTTCGGACAGACAGAACGCGCCGAGCGTCTCGCCCCTCACAAGCGCCGGCAGCAGGCTCTTGCGCTGCTCGTCGGTGCCCCAGCGCAGCACCGTGCCGACCACCATGGTGTGCACGGTCATCAGGCTGCGCACCGAGGAGCAGCCGCGGCCGACCTCCTCGTGCACCCGGCCGACCTCGGCCCAGGACAGGCCTGCCCCGCCGTGCTCGGCCGGCACGAACGGCGCCCACAGGCCCAGGTCGGCCACCCGGGCCAGGAGCTTCCGGGGGATGCTCTCGGCCCGTTCCCAGGCGCCCGCGTGCGGCACGATCTCGTCGTCGACGAACCCGCGCACCCGGTCGGCCAAGGGAAGAGTGATCATCAGACTGGCCGCGGCTGGTCGGCGGTGACTTTGGCGACGAGGTCACCCATCCGCTCGACCGACCGGAAGTTGTCCAGGCGTACCTCGGTGTTCGGCACCGTGATCCCGAACGTCTTCTCGACGAACATGACCAGTTCCAGCGCGAACAGCGAGTTCACGAAGCCCAGGGCGAAGATGTCGTCGGTGTCGGAGAAGTCGATGCCGGGAAAACGGCCGACGATGAACTCACGGATGGGCGGGCGGTAATCGGTCACCAGGTGTTCCTCCTGTCGATCAATGGCAGTCAAGACCGCGGCCCCGCGAGGAGGGCCTGGAAAGCGGAGACGTCGGGCCGGTCGAGGAAGTGGCGGCGCCGCTCGAACGGATAGGTGGGCAATGGCGTCCGGCGCCGGTGCCCGTCGTGCAGCGCGGAGAACGAGACGTCGGCGCCGGCCAGCCACTGGTCGGCGGCCGCCCGGGGGCCGGCCGGGACCACCGCGGCGCCGGCCGGGGCGACCGGGTCGACCCGCGCCAGCGCCTGGGGATCGGCGAGCGCCAGCAGCGCCTCGTCCCGGTCGGTCACCACGACCGCCGCCCGGTAGGCGAATCCGCTGCGGCTCTGCTGCAGCGTGTGCGCCACGTCGCCCAGGTCGATGTGCCCGGCCGTGCTCAGCCAGCCGGCGAACCGCTCGATCATGGTCTGCAGGGCGCCCGCCGTCCGGGCCGAGAAGACCAGCACCTGTGGGCCGGCCTCGACCGGGCGCTCCGGAAGCGCGGGGGCCTCCTGGATGATGACGTGGGCGTTGGTGCCGCCGACGCCGAACGCCCCGACACCGGCCAGGCGGGGGTGGCCGTCCGGCCGCGCCCACGGGCGATCAAGCTCGAGCACCTCGAAGCGCGTGGTGTCCATCACCCTGTTCGGCCGCCGGAAGCCGCGGGTGGCCGGCAGCACCCGGTGGTGCAATGCCTGCAGGGCCTTGATCAGCCCGGCCACGCCGGCCGCCCGGTCCAGATAGCCGGTGTCGGGCTTGAGCGACGAGAGCACCCGCCGCCCGGCCGGCCGGCCCGCGTACGCCTGGCTCAGCGCGGCCAGTTCGACCGAATCACCGACCATCGTGCCGGGGGCATGACACTCCACGTAGTCCACGTCGCGCGGGTCGACGTCGGCCACGGTCAGCGCGTACGACATCGCCGCCGCCTGACCCTCGACCCCCGGGGTGCCGAACCGGGCCCGGCCGGCGCCGTCGTTGGTGACCGCGGTGCCCAGGATCACGCCCCAGACGTGGTCGCCGTCGGCCACGGCGTCGGCCATCCGCTTGAGCAGCACCACCCCGGCGCCGTTGCCGTAGACGGTGCCCTCGGCCGCCTCGTCGAAGCTGCGGATCCGGCCGTCGGGGGACACGAGCGAACCCTCCTCGAACCGATACCCCACCGGCAGCGGGTCGGCCAGGGCGGCCGCACCGGCCAGCGCGGCGTCGCAGTCGTAGGTGAGCAGGCCCTGCACCGCCAGGTGCACCGCCACCAGCGCGGTCGAGCAGTTGGTCTGCACGCCCACCACCGGACCGGTCAGGCCCAGTTTGTGGGCCACCGTCGCACAGAAGGCGTCCGGTGACGTGCCCGCCGCGTACTGCTCCAGCGAGATCCGGGCCATCACCTCGGGCCGCATCAGCACGTGCCGCATCCCGTAGATGCTGGGCGCCACCCCGCCGAAGACCCCGGTCCTGCCCGGGACGCCGGTGGGCCGGTACCCGGCGAACTCCAGCGCCTCCCAGCAGCACTCCAGGAACAGCCGGTGCTGCGGATCCATCAGCTCAGCCTCGTGCGGGGTGTATCCGAAGAACTCCGCGTCGAACAGGTCCACATCGATCAGCGGCGCACCCCGCCGGACGTACCGGGGATCGGCCTGAGCCGCCGCCGGCACGCCCGCCGCTACCAGCTCCTCGGCGGTGATGTCGCGCAGGCCGCCGACCCCGGCGACCAGGTTGCGCCACAGTCCCAGAGCGCCGTCGGCGCCGGGGAACCGGCCGGCGAAGCCCACGACGGCCACCTGCGAGTCCACTTCCCGGCTGCTCATGACGGCTCCTGTTCGTGGGAACGGCCGTGGCCGCGGCGCAGCGTGCGGCGGCGCAGCTCGCTGCGCCGGCGCAGCTCGTCGTCGCCGGGTGGTTCCTCGGGCGTGGTCTGCCGCTCGACGTGCCGGGCCAGCGCGGCGATCGTCGGCGCCCCGTACAGCACGTGGGGAGCCAGGTCGGCGAGGCCGAGGCCACGGCGGATCCGGGCCATGACCTCCATGCCGATCAGCGAGCTGCCGCCGAGCTGGAAGAAGTTGTCGTCGGCGCCGATGCCGTCGATGTGCAGCAGGTCGGACCAGACCTCGGCGATCGCCTCCTCGACCGGCCCGGACGGGGGCACAAAGCCGTTGAACTGGCTGGGCCGGGGGTGCCGCCTGGTCTCCCCCGTGCTCAGGCCGACCACGGCATCCACCGTGAAGTCCGCGCTCATCCTGACGAACGGCGTGAAGTCCTGGGTGCTGACCACCAGGTACGGCTCGGGCTGGACGAGCGAGCGCAGCATCGCCCGGAAGCCCGCCTCGAAGTCGATGCCGAACCTGGCCCGGTTGTCGCGGAAGAACTGCTGCACCGGGGCGTCGTAGCCGGCCAGCCCGGCCTCCCAGGCGTTCCACTGCCACTCGCCCCAGCCGATCGCCACCGTCCGGCGGCCGCCCGGTCCCTGGTCGGTGGCGGCCGCGTAGACGTCCAGGAAGGCGTTCGCGGCGGCGTACTCGACCTGGCCGGGGCCGCCGCCGGTGGCCGAGGTGATCGACGAGAAGAGGCAGAGGAAGTCGAGCGGCACGTCGCGCAGCGCCGTCTCCAGGGCCAGCGTGCCGTCGATCTTGGGGGCGGTGACCTTGCGCATCTCCTCGGCCGGCTTGAACTGCATGAGGCCGATGGCCGGCACCGCGGCCGCGTGGATCACGCCGTGCAGCGCGCCCCAGCGGTCGAGCGCGGTTCGGACCGCGCGGCGCGTCACGGCCTCGTCGGCGACGTCGCCGGTGACGATCTCGACCTCGCCACCGAGCTCCTCCAGGCGCAGCACGCCGCGCAGCCGCCGCCGGGCCTCGTCGCCCAGCGCCGGATCGGCCAGCGCCGCCCTCCACAGGTCGCGCGGCGGCAGACCGGAGCGGCCTAGCAGCACGAGCTTGGCCCGGACCTCGCGGGCCAGCGCCTCAGCCATCGCCAGGCCGATGCCGCCCAGGCCGCCGGTGATCAGGTAGACGCCGCCCTCGCGCAGCGGACCGGCGGGGCGGCCCTCGACCGGGGGCACCGATTCGTAGCCGGGCAGCCATCGTCGTCCCGCGCGCAGGGCGACGACCGGTTCCTGGCCGGCCGCGCCGAGCTCCGCGACGAGTGTTGCGGCGATCCGGCCGGCGTCGTGGTCGCCGGGCGGATCGACGTCGATCAGGCGGCACGTGGCGCCCACGTACTCCAACGGGATGACCCGGACCGCGCCGGTGACGGTGGCCAGACCGGGCCGGATCGTCTCGGCCCCGGTCACCGGCTGGGTGCCGGTCGTCACCACGTCGAGCGACCACTTTCGCAGGTTGATGTCGCCGGCCGCGGCGGCCAGGGCGACGAGGGTGTCGTGCCCGTATTCGGAGACGGTCCGCGAGGGGGCGTCCGCGGGCAGCGACAGCGTCCACAGGTGGATGACCCGGTCAGGCAGCTCGTCCCGCTCGTGCAGGCCGCGCAGCAGCTCGCGCATCTGCGCCGCGTCGCCCGGACGGACCAGACCCGGCCCGGTGCCGGGACGGACGACGGTGACGCTGCCACCGGCATCGCGGAGGCTACGGATCAGCGGCTCGGCCACGGCGTCGGCCGGGCCGGCGTCGGTGAACACCAGCCACCGCGCCGCCGGGGCCCGGCCGGTCGCGCCGGAGCGCCGCCAGACGGGTACGTGGAGCCACTCCTCCTCGGGCAGCTTGGGGAGTTCCCGCAGCCGGGTGCCGCCGGGCTCCTCGGCGGCGACGACGGCGGGGGCGGCCACGCCCATCCAGTACTCGCGGCGCTGGAACGGATAGGTCGGCAACGGGATCCGGCGCGAGGCACGGCCCGCCTGGTAGGCCGCCCAGTCGACGGTCACGCCCCGCAGCCACAGCTGGGCCACGGCCTCGGCCAGTACGGCGTCACCGGGCCGGTTGTCCGCGGCACTGGGAATGGCGTCGACGACGAGCGGGAACCGCTCCGGCGGGCAGTCCGGATGGGTCCGCACCATGACGCCGAGAGACCGGCCCGGTCCCAGTTCGAGCAGCACCGGGTCGGGATCGGCCAGGAGCGCGCCGATCGCGTCGCCGAAGCGGACGGTCGAGCACATGTGCCGTGCCCAGTATCCAGGCTCGGTGACCAGCTCCGCGGTGGCCGGACTGCCGGTGACGTCGGACAGGTAGGCGCGGGCGGGCGGCTTGGCCCGGATGTTGGTACTGACCCAGGCGGTCAGCGGGTCCGCGGCGGGCGCCATCATCCGGGTGTGGAAAGCGTGGGTCGTGGCCAGCCGACGAGCCGGCACACCGGACTGCGCGAGGCGTTCGGCCAGTGCGTCGACGGCTGCGGGCTCCCCACCGAGGACGGTCTGCTCCGGGCCGGTGATGACCGCGACGTCGAGGCCGTGATCGCCGAAGCGCTCGGCGATGGCCCGCGGCGTCGACGCCACCGCCAGCATCGCGCCGACCGGCAATCCGGAGATCAATTTTGCCCGGTACGCGACCAGGCGCACCGCCTCCTCCAGCGTCAGAACGTCGGCCAGGCAGGCCGCCACGTACTCGCCGAGGCTGTAGCCGAGCATCGTGACCGGCTCGACGCCCCAGGCGATCAGGAGCCGGGCCAGGGCGTACTGGACGGCGAACAGGGCCGGCTGGGCCAGCTCGGTGCGGGCCAGCTCGTCGGCGGCGGGATCGGCCACCGGCTCGGCCCGGCCCAGCATCACCAGCAGGCTGTCGGCCTCGCTGCGGGTCCGGGCGGCGGTCAGCAGCGCGATCGGGTCGGTGTCGAGCTCGGCCCGCAGCAGAGCGGCGCACTCGTCGATCGCGGCCCGGAACACCGGTTCCCGCTCGTAGAGGTCATGGATCATGCCCGGGTACTGCTCGCCGACGCCGGCGAACAGGAACGCCACCGGCCGGTCGGTCAGGCCGTCATGGGCCTGCAGGACCGGTGCCTCGGCCACCGCCGCGAGCGAGTCGACGACCATGGCCCGGCGGTGCTCGAAGGTCTCCCGGCCCGTCTGCAGGGTCCAGGCCACATCGCCGAGCCGGAGCCCCGGGGCGGTCACTCGATCGCGCAGCCGCTCGACCATCTGCCCGGCCGCCGGCTCCCCGCGGGCGGACAGCGGCAGCACCTCGAACCGCCGGGCCTCGGGCGAAGGCTCGTCCGGTGCGGCCGGTGCCTGCTCGAGCACGACGTGGACGTTCGTGCCGCCCATGCCCAGCGAGTTGAGGCCGGCGATGCGGGTCCGGCCGGCCGGCGTGTCCCAGGGCCGCAGGCGGGTGTTCACGAAGAACGGCGACGCCGCGAACTCGATGTCCTGGTTGGGCTCGGAGTAGTTCAGGCTGGGTGGGATCTGCCGGTGGTGCAGCGCCAGCACCGTCTTGATCAGGCCGCTGGCCCCCGCGGCCGCGCCGAGGTGGCCGATGTTCGTCTTGACGGACCCGATCGGGACGTACTGGCGGCGCTCGGTCGCGAACGCGCGGGTCAGCGCGGCGATTTCGATCGGGTCGCCGAGCGGGGTGCCGGTGCCGTGCGCCTCCACGTAGGAGACGTCCTCCGCGCTCACCCGGGCCGACGCCAACGCCTGGGCGACGACCGCGGCCTGGCCCACCACGCTGGGCGCGGTGTAGCCGACCTTGAGGGAGCCATCGTTGTTCACTGCCGAGCCCCGGACCACGGCCAGGACGGTGTCGCCGTCGGCGCGGGCCTCGGACAGTCGCTTGAGCAGCACCACGCCCGCCCCGTCGCCGAACAACGTGCCGCCGGCGGCGTTGTCGAAGGCCCGGACCTTGCCGTCGGGCGACTCCATCCCGCCCGGGATGTACTGGTGACCGATCCGGTCGGGCACGTGGATCGCGACGCCGCCGGCCAAAGCCAGGTCGCACTCCCCCGCGCGCAGGCTCTGGGCGGCCAGGTGCAGCCCGACCAGGGCGGTGGAGCAGAACGTCTGCACGCTCAGGCTGGGGCCGGTCAGGCCCAGCTTGTAAGAGACCGCGGTGGTCAGCGCATCCTTGTCATTGCCGATCAGCGAGGAGTAGAGGTCGGCCTCGGCGGCGCGGCCGGACCCGTTGCCGGCCGCCATCATCAACAGGTACGAGCTCATGTTCGTGCCGCCGAACACGCCGACCCGGCCGCGGCCCCGGCGGGCGCCGTAGCCGCCGTGCTCCAGTGCCTCCCAGCAGCACTCCAGGAACAGCCGGTGCTGCGGATCGGTGATGATGGCGTCCCGCGGGCTGTAGCCGAAGAACTCGGCGTCGAACGTGCGGATGTCGTTCAGCACAGGCCGGGCGGGCACGTAGGAGGGGTCGTCGGCCAGCTCGGCCGGCACCCCGGCCGCGAGCAGCTCGTCCCGGGTGAAGCGGGTGATCGACTCCACGCCGCCGCGCAAGTTGTCCCAGAACGCGTCCACGTCGCCGGCGCCGGGAAAGCGGCCGGCCAGCCCGATGACGGCGATCAGGTCGTCGTCCGGCCGGGCCTCGTTCGGCCGGACCGCAGGGACAACCGGGGCGGGCTCCGGGGCCGGGCCGGCTACCTCGCCGAGGATGCGCGCCATGTCCTGCACGGTCGGGGCCTCGAAGAGTGTCACCGGGGAGACCTCGATGTCGAACGCCGTACGGATCCGCTTGACCAGCTGAAGCGCGAGCAACGAGGTGCCGCCGAGATCGGAGAAGTTGTCCCGGACGCCGACCCGATCGACCCCGAGCAGCTGGCCCCACAGCTCGGCCAGGTCACGCTCCCGCGCGCCCTTCGGCGGCACGTACGGCTGGGCCAGCTCCGGTCGGGGGAAGCGGACCGCCTCCGGGGTGGCGGCGGACGGGTCGGCGCGGCGCCGGTTGACCCACTGCTCCAGGCGGGGGCCGAGGTCGCCGGCGCTGACCAGGGTCCGCGGTACCGGGCGGGACAGCACGGCGTCGATCGCGTCCAGGGCCTGCGACTCGGTGAGCGAATACGTCACCAGGCTCGCGCCCAGCCCCTGATCGGTCAGCTGTTCAGCGGTCGACGCCCAAGTGTCCCAGTTGACGGTCAGCCAGCGGGTGGGGCCGGTGTGCGCGTACGCCCAGGCGTCAAGCACCGAGTTGGCGCCCGCGTAGCTTCCGAACGTGAGACCGCCCAGCACGGTGGACATCGACGAGAAGAGCACGCAGAACCGGGCTGGGTGGGCCAGCAGGGCGGCGTCCAGGGCCCGGGCGCCGTCGGCCTTCGCCCCGAAGTGGGCCTGCCGCTGCTCGGAGCCGAGCTCGGCCAGGCCGCGGAACGTCTCCGTGCCGGTCTCGGCGGCGAGGTGGAACACCCCGTCGAGGCGTCCGTGCCGCTCGTGGATTCCGGCGATCGCCGCGGTCAGGGCGGCGGTGTCGGTGACGTCGACGGCGATCGCGTCGACGGCTATCCCTCGCTCGGTCAGGGCCGCGACGCCGTCGAACCGGGCCCCGGCCGGGGGCAGGGTGGAGCGGGCGGCCAGGACAACCGTGGCGCCGCGCTCGCCGAGACGGCCGGCCAGCAGCAGCCCGACCGGGCCGAGGCCGCCGGTGATCAGGCAGACGTCGCCCGGTCCGACGGTGAGGGGGTCGGGTTCGTCCTCGACGGGGCCGTAGGTCAGGCGGAATCGCTCGCCGTCGCGAACCGCGACCACGTGGTCGGCCGAGTCGGCGCCCAGTTCGGCGACGATCGCGGCGGCGTCGGCGGCGTCGGCGGCGTCGGCGGCGTCGGCGGCGTCGGCGGCGTCGGCGGCGTCGAGGTCGAGGGTCCGCACCTGCAGGGTGTCGTACTCCTGCGGGCCTGCGAGAGCCGGGCCGAAGACGGCCGCGCGCTCGGGCACAGTCCGGTCGCCGGACCGCACCGCCCGCGCGTTCCGGGTCACCACCAGTACGTCGGTGATGGCTTGGGCCTCGCCGAGGGTGGTCAGCAGCTCGCGCAGCACGTCGAAGTCGGCATCGACGACGACGGCCGCCGGGACGCCCTCGGCCAGCACCGCGGCGAGATCGACGCCGGGTGCGATCGTCCGGGCCGACGGCAGCAGGGTCCGGACGGCCTCGGTCGTCTCGCCGATCAGCCACACCGGCCCGCCCGGCCGCTTGCCGTACGCGGGTAGCGGCGCGGAAAGCCACCGGGGTGCGACGAGCGCCGGGGCCGCAGCGGTCAGGGGTTCGGGCGCCCGCCGGCCGGCCGGTTCGATCCAGAAGCTCTGCCGCTCGAACGGATAGCCGGGGGCGCTGTCCAGGTGAACGTCGCGGTCGCGCTGATAGGCGTCCCAGTCCACCGGCGCCCCGGCCAGCCAGGCCTGTGCGACGGTGCCGGCCAGCGCGGCGGTGGCGTCGGTGGGGTCGCTCTTCGCCGGCAGCGTCGAGAGCAGCAGTGGCCACTGCCCCCGCGGGCAGGCGGGGTGGTTGCGGGCCATGACGCCCAACGACTGTCCCGCGCCGATCTCGACCAGCAGGGTCTCGCCGTCCAGGATCTCGCCGAGCATGTCGGCGAAGCGGACGGTGCCGCACATCTGGTCGGCCCAGTAGCCCGGGTCGTCGAGCTGCCGCTCGGTGATCGGCTTGCCGGTGAGATTCGACAGGTACGGGATCTCGGGCCGGCGGGGCCGGAGGTTTTCTCGCACCCAGGCGGTCAGCTCGGCGGCGGCCGGTCGCAGCATGCTCGAGTGGAACGCGTGGGTGGTCGCCAGTTCCCGGCAGGCGACGTCCTGCTCGGCGAGCCGGGCGGCGACAGCGCCGACCGCGCCGGGCGGGCCGGCGAGAACGGTGAACCCCGGCCCGTTGATCGCCGCGACGTTCACCCCGGCCGCGTCGAGCGGCCCCAGCCGGTCGGTCAGGTCGGCGACCGAGAGCCCCACTGCCGTCATGACACCGGTGGGCAGCTGGGCGATCAGCCGGGCCCGGGTGACCACGAGCCGGGTGGCCTCGGCGAGCGTGAGGCTGCCGGCCAGGCAGGCCGCGGCGAACTCGCCGACGCTGTAGCCGAGCAGGACCCGCGGTCGCAGGCCCCACTCCATCAGCATGCGGCCGAGCGCGTAGTCGATCGCGAAGATCGCCGGCTGCAGGATCTCGGTCGAGTCCTCCTCGGCCGGCTCCGACGACGCCGGGCCGGCCCGGCCGAGCAGCCGGGCCAGGTCGAGCCGGCCGCTGTCGCGCTCGCCGAGGAAGGCCGTCACCGGGTTGCGGCCGAGCAGGGTGGTCAGCAGGCCGGCGCACTCGTCGAGCGCGGCGGCGAAGGCGGGTTCCTCCGCGTACAGGGAGGTCGCCATGCCACGGTAGTGCTCCCCCACGCCGGCCAGCAGGAACCCGACGGGCCGGTCGGTGCGGGTCTCCTCGCGGCCGAGGACGCGCTCGTCGGCCAGGGCGGCGGCCGGGTCGGCGCCGGTCACCGCGGCCCGCCGGTGCGGGAACAACGCCCGCCCGGTCTGCAGCGTGTACGCGATGTCGGGCAGCCCCGGGCCGTCGCTCGCCGCGGCGTCCCGGATCCGCCAGGCGTACGCGGAGGCCGCGGCTGGGGTGCGCGCCGACCACGTGAGGATCTGGTGCTCGCGCGGCGGCAGCGGGGCCGGCGCTCGAAGCGGTGCCTCCTCCAGCACCACGTGGGCGTTCGTGCCGCCCATGCCGAACGCGCTGACCCCGGCTCGGCGCGGACGCTCCCCCCGCGACCAGTCCCGTTGCTCGGTGACCACCTCGATCCGGCCGCCGGAGCGGGTCAGCTGGGGATTCTCCCGCTCGTGGTGAAGCGTCGCCGGCAGCTGCTCGTTATGCAGGGACAGCGCGGTCTTGATCAGGCCGGTGACCCCGGCCGCCCGGTCGAGGTGACCGAGGTTCGTCTTGACCGAGCCGATCCCGACGCGGGTCACCTCGGGGACGTCGTAGACGCGCTGGAGTGCCGCGATCTCAACGGCGTCGCCCAGCGCGGTGCCGGTGCCGTGCGCCTCGATGTAGTCGATGTCGGCCGGGCTCAGTCCCGCGGCGGCCAGCGCCTCGGCAATCACACCGGCCTCACCGGCGACACCGGGCGCCGCGAAGCCGACCTTGTCCGAGCCGTCGTTGCCGACAGCCCAGCCCTTCACGACCGCGTAGATCCGGTCGCCGTCGGCCCGGGCATCCTCGAGTCGTTTGAGGACGACGACGCCGACGCCGCTGCCGACCGGCGTGCCCTGCGCCGCGGCGTCGAAGGCGCGGCACCGGCCGTCGGGCGACGACATGCCGCCCTCCTGGAACAGGTAGCCGACCTCGTGCGGGACGTTGACCGAGACGCCGCCGGCCAGCATCACGTCGGCCTCACCGGCGGCGAGGGCCGAGCAGGCGACGCAGACCGCCACCAGCGACGTCGAGCAGTAGCTCTGCACGCCGAAGGCGGGGCCGGTCAGGCCGAGCGTGTAGGCGGCCCGGGTGGCGAGCGAATCCTTGTCGTTGCCCAGGATGACCTGCACCGCGCCGACCGTGTCGCCCAACTCGGGCCGGCTGAACAGGTTGTTCGTCAGGTACGTGCTGATCGCCGAGCCCGCTACGACGCCGATCGCGCCGTCGTAGCGGACCGGGTCGACGGCCGCGTCCTCGAGCGCGAACCAGGCGTTCTCCAGGAACAGCCGCTGCTGCGGGTCGAGGACGGCCGCCTCGGACGGGGGCAGGCCGAAAAAGCCCGCGTCGAATCGGTCGATGCCGGTGAGCACCGAGCCCGCCTTGACGTAGGCCGGGTCGGCCAGTAGTTCCTCGGCGACCCCGTTGCGGCTCAGCTCGGCGTCGGTGAAGTGGGTGATGCTGTCCCGCCCGGCGACGAGGTTGCGCCACAGCGCCCCGACCCCGTGCGCACCGGGAAACCGGCCGGCCATGCCGACCAGGGCGATGTCGGAGCCCGCGGGTGCGGCCGCCCCTTCGCCGGGCGCGGTCATCAGGCCTGACCGTACTTGTAGAAGCCCTCGCCGGACTTGCGACCGTGCAGCCCGGCCGCGGTCATCTCCTTGAGCAGCGGGCAGGGCCGGTACTTGCTGTCGGCGAAGTGCTCGTGCAGCACCTCGATGCTGTAGAGGATGGTGTCGACACCGATGAGGTCTGCGGTCTCCAGCGGGCCCATCGGGTGCCCGAAGCAGCTGCGGAAGACCTCGTCGACCGTCTCGGCGCCGGCCACGCCCTCGTACACCAGGAAGGCGGCCTCGTTGACGGTGAGCATGAGCACCCGGTTGGAGACGAAGCCGCAGGCGTCGTTCACCGGGATCGCCTTCTTTCCCATCGACTCCAGCAGCGCCTTGACCCGGTCCAGGGACTCGGCCGACGTGTGGTGCCCGGGGATCAGCTCGACGGCGGGCTTGTGCGGCACCGGGTTCATGAAGTGCACCCCGACGAACTGCCGGGGCCGGCCGGTCAGCGAGGCCAGCCGGGTGATCGGGATGGCCGAGGTGTTGGCGACGAACACAGCCTCCGGCTGGACCAGCGGGTCGAGCTCGGTGTAGAGGGCGCGCTTGAGCTCCCAGTCCTCGGTGATGTTCTCGATCACGATGTCGACCTTGGACAGCTGGTTCAGCGCGGTCCCACTCTCGATCCGGGACAGCACCTCGTCGGCGTCCATGGCCGGACCGCCCAGCAGACGGCTCATCCGGCAGTTGGTCGCGATGGTGCCGAGCGCCCGCTCGACAGCCCCCGGGTCGTTGTCGACCAGAACGACCTGATGTCCGCTGAAGGCCAGGTTCTGCGCCACGCCGCTACCCATGACCCCGGCTCCGACGACTCCCACTTGTGTCACCGCGCTGCTCCTTCGACGGCTGGTGCGGTTGTGATGCTCACTTGGCTGCCCTTCTGCGCCGGGCCGGCGCTGCGGCGGCCCGGTCGCGGCGTCGTTGCCCGCGGTCGGTGCTGTCGCTGATTTGCTGCCCCGACGGCGACGGGCCGGCGTCCGAGCCGGACTCGTCGATCACGGCGGCGAGCCGGGCGACGGTGGGGTGTTCGAGCAGGCTGGCGGCGGGCAGATCGCGGCCGAACTCGGTGCCCAGCCGGGCCACCACGGCCAGACCGATCAGCGACGAGCCGCCCAGCTCGAAGAACGGGTCGTGCAGGCCGACCTGCTCGACACCGAGTAACTGCTGCCAGATCTCGGCGACCCGAATTTCGGTCGCGGTGCGCGGCGTCACGAAAGCGACCCGTAGGTCGGGCCGCGGGTAGCGCTGTCGCGGCGCGACGGTCAGCACGTCGGGCACCTGCTTGAGCGCGACGGCCAGCGCGGGCAGCGGCTGGTTCAGCACGTACAGGTGCGGGTGTCCGGCGGCAACGATCTGGCCGAGCGCATCGAGGCCCTCGTCGTCGGTGAATCCGAAGTCGGACCGGTTCCGGCCCACGAGGTCGCGCAGTTCCGGCGCGTCGGCGTAGGCGTCGGCTTGCCAGCTGTCGTGCTGCCAGGGCGCCCAGCCGGCGCTGACGACGCGCCGGGCCACCTCGCCACGGCCGTCCTCGGCGGCCGCGAACGCGTCCAGGAAGGCGTTGGCGGCACCGTAGTCGCCCTCACCGATCCCGCCCAGCGCGGTGACCGCCGACGAATAGAGGACCAGCAGGTCGGGCGGGTCGGCGCGCAGCGCGGCGGCGAGGTTGAGCGTTCCGGTGACCTTGGGGGCCAGCACCGCGGCTGCCTCGGCGCGGGTCTTGGACTGCAGCAGCCCTCGGCCGGGGACGCCCGCCGCGTGGATGACGGCGTTGATCCGCCCGAACTCCTCGCGGACGGTCCGGAAGGCGGCGTCGACGTCGTCCGGATTGCTCACGTCGGCCCGTACGGTCAGCACCTGCGCGCCCGCGGCTTGCAGCTGCTCGACGCCGAGCAGGATCCGGCTGATCCGGTCGGCCGAGCCGTGCTCGCGCATCCAGGCGTCCCGGTCGGCCGGTGGGGGAAGCTCGGTGCGGGACACCAACGCGAGGCGCGACCTCTGCGGGGCGAGCCGGCGGGCCAGCGCGAAACCCAGGCCGGCGGTGCCGCCGGTGATCACGTAGGCGCCGCCGGCCGGGAAGACCTGGTCGTCGGCGACCGGGGCGGCCTCGACCGCGTCGAGCGACGGGAGCCAGCGACGGCCGCGCCGCCAGGCGGTCAGCCCGGCCACGCCGGGGTGGGCCAGTTCCCGCAGCAGGTGGGCGGCGTGGTCGCCCGGTTCGGCCGCGCCTTCGAGGTCGACGCAGGTGACGCGGATCCGCGGGTACTCGTCCGGGATCGAGCGGCACAGGCCGGTCAGGGTGGCCTGCATCGGCCGGACCGGCTCGCCGCCCAGGACGTCGAAGGTCTGCGACAGCGCGACCACCAGCTCGATCGGATGCTCGCCGGGCAGCCGGCCGAGGGACTGGACCAGTTCCAGGAGGCTGTAGAAGCCCCGGTCCGATGCGTCGGCGTGGACGATGCGGAGCGGGTTGCCGGTCAGGTGCTCCGCCGAGTCTTCGGGCCGGGCCGCCACGACCTGGTGGCCTTCGGCCTCGGCCAACTCGGTGAAGGCCCGCCGGAGGTCGCCGTCGGCCGCCAGGAGCAGAACCGTGCCCCTGTCGGGTACGGGTGGCCGCGCGTCGTCCCGGCGCCAGGTGCGGGCCAGGAAGCGGGTTCCACGGTCTGATGAAAGGGCCGGAGCGTCAGAGGCCGCGGCGGCCGGCCAGTACCTGGTCCGCTGGAAGCGATAAGTGGGCAGGCGCAACAGATTCCCACCGGCCGGCCAGGCGATCGCCGGTCCGTGCTCCCACAGCTCGGCCAGCGCCGACAGCCAGGCACGCCGGTCGACGTCCTGGTCCTGGCCGAGGTCCAGTCGCACGACGGGCAGCGCGGTGGCCGGGCCCGTCGAGCCCAGATCGATCACGAGGTCGGCGTACCGGGCCAGCAGGCCGGTGGCGATAGGCGCACCGTCGGGACGCGTCCAGTGGTCGGGGTGCGTCGCCTCGGCCGGGGCGAGGGCGGCGCCGGTGACGGCCGAGATCAGGCTCATCCGCGGCTCGGCATACCGGACGCCGGCCGTGGCGGGGTCGGCGGCGAGGGCCATCGCGTCGGCCAGTCCGAACACGCCGGCCGCGGCCCCGGCCACGTACCGCCCGGGCCCGCGTCCGTACACCACGGCCGGTCGCACGCCGTACGCCTCCAGCAGTTTGACCAGGCCGTAGCCGAGGGCGAAGGTGGATGGTCGTTCCCTGCACTCGTCGTAGGCGGCCCGGAACGCGGGCTCGGACTCGTAAAGCCCGCGGACGGATCCGGTGGCGGCCTCTCCGTCCGGCAGCACCAGGCCGACCCGGCGCCGGGCGTTCGCGATGACCGCCGTACGCCCGGTGTCACGCAGTCTCGCCACCGCGTCCGGGACGTCGGCCGCGACCACCGCCCGCCGGAAGCCGAGCCTCGACCGCCCGGTCCGCGTGGTGAAGGCGACGTCGGCCAGGGCGAGCCCGGGGTGGCGCTCCAAATGCTCCGCGAGCGCGTCGGCCGCCTCGGCCAGGCTCGCCGGGCCGGCCGCGGACAGGGTGAGGAGCTGCTCGTCGGCGGGGGCCGGGCTGGTGGGGGCCTGTGCCGCCTGCTCCACGATCAGGTGCACGTTCGTGCCGGACCAGCCGAAGGAGCTCACGCCCGCACGGCGTACGGCGCCGGGGAACGGCCGACGTCCCAGCTGTGGCCGTACCGGCCCATCCAGGGTGACCACCGAGTTCGGCTCGCTGAAGTGCAGGTTGCCCGGCAATTCGCCGTTCTCCACGGCCAGCACGGTCTTGACCAGGCCGGCCATGCCCGCCGCGGTGAGCAGGTGCCCGACGTTGGTCTTGACCGCGCCCACCACGAGCGGCTGCTCCGCGTCGCGGTCGCCGAAGACCTCGGTCAGTGAGCTGAATTCGATGGCGTCGCCGAGGCTGGTCCCGCTGCCGTGCGCCTCGACGAAGGCGACCTCGCCGGGGCTCAGGCCGGCGTCGGCCAGCGCCTCGCGGATCACCGCGACCTGGGCCTGCCGGCTCGGCGCGGTCAGGCCGTTGCTGCGACCGTCCTGGGTGATGGCCGACCCGCGGATCACCGCGTGCGCCGGCCGGCCCTCGGCCGCGGCCTGGTCGGCCCGCTGCAGGACGACGACGCCGCAGCCCTCACCCATCACGTAGCCGTCGGCCGCCGCGTCGAAGGTTTTCGTCCGCCCGTCGGCCGCAAGCATGCTCATGATGCACGCCTGCACGAAGGCGCCCGGGCTCATCAACGCGGAGGCGGTGCCGACGATGGCCAGGTCGCACTCGCCGGACCGCAGGCTCTGCACCGCCAGGTGGGTGGCGGTCAGTGCGGACGAGCAGGCGGTGTCCACGGAGATGCACGGACCGCGGGCGTCCAGGTGGTGCGCGACCCGCCCGGCCGCCGCGCTGGTCGAGGTGCCCAGGCTGAAGAGCGGATCGTCGGCGCAGGCGGCTCCCTCGGCCTCGTACTGGAGGTTGATGTACTGCTGGGAGTCGCCCAGACCGAGGAAGACGCCGGTGCGGCTGCCCTTCACCCGTTCCGCCGGGATCCCGGCCTCCTCGAGCGCCTCCCAGGCCAGTTCCAGGATCTGCCGGTGCTGCGGGTCGAGCCGCAACGCCTCCTGCGGGGTCGCCCCGAAGAAGGCCGCGTCCCAGCCGGCCAGGTCGCTGATGAAGGCACCGCGGCGGGTGTACGACTTGCCCGGCATGCCCTTGCGCGGGTGGTGATAAAGGTCCATGTCCCAGCGCTCGGCGGGCACGTCCGAGGTGCCGTCGGCGCCGTCGAGCAGGTTCTGCCAGAACCGGGCCGGGGTGTCGGCGCCGCCGGGGAAGCGGCAGGCCAGGCCGACCACCGCGACCGGCTGCCGGGAGCGCCCGGCGAGCTGCTGGTTCAGCCGCTTGAGCCGGGTGTTCTCCACCAGCGAGGCGCGTAGTGCCTCGACGACTTTCTCGGAAGGGGTGACCACGGGACGCTCCAGGTGAACGGCGCTTTCAGGAATTTCGAGCGTGGTTGCCGAACGAGGCGAAAACGCGTTCTCCGATCACGTTTTCCAGTCTGGTCCGCGGGGGGGTAGGGGTCCAACCCCTACACCCCGGCGCGAACCCCTAGCTTTCGGTCGGTGGCGCCCCCTCGAGAGCCATCCGGACCAGGTCGTCGACGTCCATGTCGTGGATCGACGCGTCGTCGTCACCGGCCGTTCTCCGCCCCGTGCCGTGGGCCAATGCGAGCAGCGGGTCGAGCAGGCCGGCGTCGCGCAGCTGCCGGACCGAGAGAGCGGCCAGCGCCGCCCGGACCTGCGCCTCGGCCGCGTCGACCGGGGCCGTCACGGCGTCCGGCGGCACCAGCTCGGCCAGCAGGAATCCGGTCAGGGCCAACGGGTCCGGGTGGTCGAACACCAGCGTGGCGGGCAGCCGCAGACCGGTCGCCGCGCCCAGCTGGTTGCGCAGCTCCAGCGAGGTGAGCGAGTCGAAGCCCAGCTCCCGGAACGTACGGTCGGGTTCGATCGTGTCCGTGACCGCGAAACCGAGCACCCGGGCCGCACTGCCGCGGACCAGGTCGAGCAGGGTGGCGTCGCGTTCGGCGGGGGCCATGGCGACCAGCCGGGCGGTGAGATCCGCGCGGTCGGTGGTGGCCGTGGCCGCGATCCGCCGTCCGGAGTGGTGGATCAGCCCGCCGAACAGCGGCGGTAGCAGGGCGCCGCCGCGGCGCAGGGCCGCCAGGTCGAGGTGCACCGGCAGCAGCAGGCTGTGGCTCGTGGCGCGGGCCGCGTCGAACAGGGCCAGGCCTTGGACATCGGTCAGCGCCCAGGCACCGGCCCGGTCCGCCGTCCCGACCTGCCCGGCCATGCCGGCCGACTGCTCCCAGACGCCCCACGCCAGCGACTGCCCGGCCAGGCCGGCCCGCCGGCGGTGAGCGGCCAGCGCGTCCAGGAATGTGTTGGCCGCAGCGTAGTTGCCCTGTCCGGCCGGGCCGAGCACGCCGACCGCCGACGAGAACAGCACGAACATCGACAGGTCGAGGTCGCGGGTCAGTTCGTGCAGGTTGCGGGCGCCGTCCACCTTGACCCGCATCACCGCGTCCAGCCGCTCCGGGGTCAGCGTGCCGACGGTGCCGTCGTCCAGCACGCCGGCGGTGTGCACCACCCCGGCCGGCGGGACGGCCCCGATCACCCGGGTCAGGCTTGCCCGGTCGGCCACGTCGCAGGCCACCACGCGGACGTCGGCGCCTGCCCCGGCCAGCTCGGCCGCCAGGGCGCCCGCGCCTTCCGGGCCGCGCCGGGACAGCAGCAGCAGGCTCCGGGCGTCGTGCTCGGTGGCCAGGTGCCGGGCGACGAGGCCGCCGAGCGCGCCGGTGCCGCCGGTGACCACCACTGGACCATCCACTCGCGACGGTCGCGGGATCGTCAGGACGACCTTGCCGATGTTGCGGGCGTTGCTCAGGTAGCGGAACGCCTGCGGCGACTGCCGGAGATCCCAGCAGGTGACCGGGAGCGGGCGCAGGGTGCCGTCGGCGAAGAGCGGGGCCAGTTCGGCCAGCATCTCGCCGAGGCGGTCGGTGCCGGCCTCCATCGTGTCGAAGGCCCGGTAGGCGACGGACACCCCGTCCGGGTCACGGACGTCGGTCTTGCCCATTTCGATGAACCGGCCGCCCGGGGCAGCCAGCCGCAACGACGCGTCCACGAACTCGCCGGCCAGCGAGTTCAGCACCACGTCAACCCCCCGGCCGCCGGTGGCGGCCCGGAACACGTCCTCGAAGCCGAGGGTGCGGGAGGATGCGAGGTGACCGGCGTCCAAGCCCCGGGTCTGCAGCGCGGCCCATTTGCCGGGGCTGGCCGTGCCGAACACCTCGGCGCCCAGATGACGGGCGACCTGCACCGCGGCCAGGCCCACGCCGCCGGCCGCGGCGTGCACCAGGATCGACTCGCCGGCCCGCAGCCCGGCCAGGTCGCGCAACGCATACCAGGCGGTCAGGAACACCACCGGTGCGGCCGCGGCCTCGGCCATCGACCAGCCCGCCGGGACCGGCGACACCAGGCGGGCGTCGGTCACCACGGTCGGGGCGAAGCCGCCGCTGAAGAGGCCCATGACCCGGTGGCCGACGGCCACCGAGCCGACACCGGAGCCGGTCTCCACGACGATCCCGGCCCCCTCCAGGCCCGGCAGCCCGGCGTCGCCCGGATACATGCCGAGCACGTTGAGCACGTCGCGGAAGTTGACGCCGGCGGCGCGGACCGAGATCCGTACCTCGTGCTCGCCCAGCGGCCGGGTGGCGTCGGCGGACTCGGTGAAACCGACACCCTCCAGGGTGCCGCGGTCGGTGATCGCGAGCCGCCAGCCGTCGTCACCGGGCGGCGTCAGCTCGCCGGCCGGACGAGCCAGGCGGGGCACCCGGGTCTGGCCGCCGCGGACCGCGAACTCCGGTTCCCCCGAGGCCAGCCCGGGCGCCAGCGTGTCCAGGAGGCCGGGCTGGGACAGTTCCTCGACGTCAGCCAGGACGAAACGGCCCGGATTCTCCGCCGCGGCGGCACGCACCAGGCCCCATACGGATGCGGCGTTGACGTCAAGGTTCGTCTCGGGGCCGGCGTCGACAGCCCGCTCGGTCACCACCACGAGGCGCGACTCCGCGAGGGCCAGCCAAGATTGGACGCCGGCCAGTACACGGGCCGCGACGGCCCGAGGGCCGTCCGGGCCGGCCGGCACCGGCCAGACGGCAGTCTCCGCCTGCACAAGATCGGCCACGTCATCGCCCAACAGCACACCCTCAGGCTTGTCGGTGCCGGTCGTCGCGGCCGCCGTCCACTCCACGTGGAACAGCGCGTCCTCGGTGCCGCTCGGTGCCGCCACGACCGGCATCGGCCGCAGCACGAGCGAGCCGATCGTCGCGACCGGGCCGCCCAGCTCGTCGGCCAGCGTCACCGCCACCCCGGACCCGGCCGGGCCGATCCGGACCCGGGCCACGGAGGCCCCGGTCGCGTGGACCGCGACCTCCGACCAGGCGAACGGGACCAGCGCCCCGTCACCGTCGGTGCCCGGGAAGCCACCCAGCCCGATCGCGTGCAGGGCGGTGTCGAGCAGCGCGGGGTGGATCCCGTACCCGAAGACCGGGGTGTCCGGCGGCAGCCCCACCTCGGCGAACAGTTCCTCCCCGCGGCGCCACACGTGGCGTACACCTTGAAAGACCGGGCCGTAGCTCAGGCCGGCGTCGGCCAGCGCCGGGTAGAAGCCCTCCAGGCCCACCGCCTCCGCGTCGGCCGGCGGCCAGGAGACCAGGTCGGTCTTCGGCACGTCGCTCTCGGCGGGCGCGAGGGTACCGGTCGCGTGCAGGGTCCATCCACCGTCCGGGGCCGACGCCTCCGCCCGGGAGTGGACGGCGACCTCCCGATGGCCGTCCTCGCCCGGACCGGCGACAGTCGTCCGGAGCTGCACCGCGCCCCGCTCGGGCATCGCCAGGGGCACCTCGACGACGAGCTCCCGCAGACGACCACACCCGGCCTGATCGCCGGCGGCTACGGCCAACTCCACCAGCGCGGTGCCGGGCACGATCACGGCGCCGCCCACCACGTGGTCGGCCAGCCAGGAGTGCGAGCGCACCGACATCCGCCCGGTCAGGGTGATCGTCCCGCTGTCGGGCAGGTCCACGACCGCGCCGAGGATCGGATGCTCGGTCGCGCTCTGGCCCAGCCCGCCCGCGTCGGTGGCGCCCCCACCGGCCGGCAGCCAATAGTGCTGATGCTCAAAGGCCCGCGTGGGCAGCGGGATCCGGCGGCTGCCGCTGCCGCTGAACATCGCGGCCCAGTCGACGTCGCCGCCGCGCACCCACACTCCGCCCGCGGCCGCCAGTGCGGTCAGTGCCTCGTCGCGCCCGCCGCGCATCAGGGGCAGCCACATCTCACCGGATATCTCGCTCTGCCGTCCCGTCGCGGACAGCGCCGCGTCCGGCCCGACCTCGACGAATGTCCGGACCCCGGCGTCGCGCATGGCGGTGACCGCGTCGCCGAACCGGACGGCCTGCCGCACCTGTCGCACCCAGTAGCCCGGATCGGTCACCTCGGCGGACACCGGCTGCCCGGTAACCGTCGACACCAGCGGGATCCGCGGCGGTGAGTAGCCCACCGAGCCGACCACCTCGGCGAACTCGGCCAGCATGGGTTCCATCAGTACGGAGTGGAACGCGTGGGAGACGGTCAGCTCCCGGACCCGCGCCCCGGCCGCGGCAAGCTCGGCGACCGCCGCGGCCACCGCGCCGGCCTCGCCGGAGATCACCACCGCCCGCGGGCTGTTGACGGCCGCGATCTCGGCGCCCGAATGCTTGCCGAGCACCTCGCGGACCTCGGCCTCGCCGGCGGCCACGGACGTCATGGCGCCGCCCGTCGGCAGCTCCTGCATCAGCCTTCCGCGGGCCGCCACCACCGTGCAGGCGTCTTGCAGGGACCAAACCCCGGCCACGTACGCCGCGGACAGCTCACCGATCGAATGACCGGCCACCATCGACGGCACGATGCCCCAGGACTCCAGCAACCGGAACAGCGCTACCTCGACCGCGAAGATCCCAGCCTGCGCCCACACGGTGTCGTTCAGCTCATCACCGGACCGGATCACCTCCGCCACCGGCCCCAGACCCGCACACACCTCGTCGAAAGCCTCCCTGAACACAGGAAAGGTCTCATACAGACCCCGGCCCATGCCCGCCCGCTGAGAACCCTGGCCGGTGAACACGAAACCCGTCCGGCCGAGCGTGTCCGCCGAGCCGGTCACCACGGCGGCCGCGGGCCGGCCCGCTTCCAAGGAGGCCAACCCGGCCGTCAGCTCGTCGGGCTCCCGGCCGAGCACCAGCGCCCGGTGCTGCAGGCGGGGCCGTGTCAGCAACGACCATCCGACGTCGGCCGCAGGCGCCTCGAGCCCGGCCAGCCGACCGGCCTGCGCGGCCAGTCCCGCCGAGGTGCGGCCCGACAGCAGCCACGGGACGACCGCGGGACTCCCGTTCCCGGGTGCTGCGTCCGCCAACTGCTCGTCGCCCTGCGCGGGTTGCTCGAGGATCACGTGCGCGTTGGTGCCGCTGAAGCCGAATGACGACACTCCCGCCCGCCGGGGCCGGCCGGTCTCCGGCCACGGCGTGGTCTCGGTGACCAGCTGGATCGCGCCGGCCGTCCAATCGACGTGGCGGGAGGGCTCGTCCACGTGCAGGGTCGGCGGCACCACACCGTGCCGCATCGCCGCGACCATCTTGATCACCCCGGCCACGCCGGCCGCCGCCTGGGTGTGCCCGATGTTCGACTTCACCGAGCCGAGCAGCAGCGGCCGGTGTTCGGGCCGGTCCTGCCCGTACGTGGCCAGCAGGGCCTGCGCCTCGATCGGGTCGCCCAGCGACGTGCCGGTCCCGTGGCCCTCGACGACGTCGACGTCGGCCGGGCCGAGGCCGG
>CBDCJN010000028.1:0-36366 GCA_965217855.1 Actinoplanes sp.
TGACCTCACCTTCGAGAGTAACGTCGCCACCCGCAGCTGCGGCCCGGCCGCCGGCCGCCCGGCCAAGGGCCGCGCCTACGCGGTGGTCGTCTCGTTCCGCTACGAACGCAACGGCCGCACCCTGGCCGGCACCGCCCGGGGCAACACCTTCACCTGGTGATCCGGGCCGGGAATTCGGTGGAGGGGTGCCGCGTTCTGGCCTACCGTGATGCTCATGTTCGCGCTCGGTCTGCAGCTGCCCCAGTCGGTGGCTCCCGTGTGCGTTCCCGCGTTCAGCGGCGCCGATACGCGAAGCTGACCCTTCCCCACCAGCAGCAGAACCGTAGGGGGAGGGTGGTCCCACCGTGCGCGGTTCTGGCGCGCCCTGCCTGGCAACAGGCGCGCATCCCAAGTGCCCTTACATCCAGTGAGGACTGAGAAAACCATGGCCAAGAGCCAGTTCATCCGCAGCAAGCCGCACGTCAACATCGGCACGATGGGGCACGTCGACCACGGGAAGACGACCCTGACCGCCGCGATCACGAAGGTTCTCGCCGACCGCGACCCGGCCTCCAACCGGTACGTCGCGTTCGAGGGCATCGACAAGGCCCCGGAGGAGGCCGCCCGCGGCATCACCATCACCATCGCGCACGTCGAGTACGAGACGCCGAACCGGCACTACGCGCACGTCGACATGCCCGGCCACGCCGACTACGTGAAGAACATGATCACGGGGGCGGCTCAGGTCGACGGGGCGATCCTCGTCGTGAGCGCGCAGGACGGTTCGATGCCGCAGACCCGCGAGCACGTGCTGCTGGCCAAGCGGGTCGGCGTGCCGTACCTGGTGGTGGCGCTCAACAAGAGCGACGCCGTGGACGACCCGGAGCTGCTCGACCTGGTCGAGCTCGAGGTGCGGGAACTGCTGAGCGAGTACGGGTTCCCGGGCGATGAGGTTCCGGTCGTACGGGTCAGCGCGCTGAAGGCCCTCGAGGGCGACCCGAAGTGGGTGCAGTCCATCGGTGACCTGCTCGACGCGGTCGACGACTACGTGCCGGTCCCGGCCCGCGAGCTCGGCGAGCCGTTCCTGATGCCGATCGAGAACGTGCTCACGATCAGCGGCCGCGGCACCGTGGTCACCGGCAAGATCGAGCGCGGCACGCTGCGCGTCGGTGAGCCGGTCGAGGTCGTCGGCCTGGGCCCGACCGTCGCCACCGTGGCGACCGGGCTCGAGACGTTCGGCAAGTCGCTCGAGACGGCCGAGGCCGGTGACAACGCGGCGATCCTGCTGCGCGGCATCAAGCGCGAGCAGGTGCAGCGCGGTCAGGTGGTCGCGCTGCCGGGTTCGGTGACGCCGCACCAGAAGTTCGAGGCCCGCATGTACGCGCTGACGAAGGAGGAGGGTGGCCGGCACACGCCGTTCGAGACGAACTACCGGCCGCAGTTCTTCTTCCACACCACGGACGTGTCCGGCGGCATGGACCTCGGCGACCTCGACCTGGTCATGCCGGGCGACACGCTGGACAAGGTCACGGTGACGCTGGGCAAGCCGGTCGCGCTCGAGGTGGGCGCCGGCTTCGCGGTCCGCGAGGGCAACCGCACGGTCGCCGCCGGCACCGTGACGGCCCTGCTCGACTGAGTACTGAGCGATCCAGGGGTGGCCCCGGCCGATTGCGGTCTGGGCCGCTTCGCTGTGCCGGGTGTGCTGCTCGAGATCTTGGACTAGTATCGAACATGTGTTCGACAAGGTTGGTCCGGGTTGCCGCCAGCAAGCGCTGTTGCCAGCGCATCTGGGCCAGGCTCGGAAGCAACCTTGTGCGATCCTTAGTGCGAGGATGGCGACGAGTAAGGGGTGATCGCATGCTCTCCGCCAACGACGTGGCGTCAGTGATCATCGCGCGTTCAGCGCCCTGGCTGGATGCTATGAGCCTCCAGAAATTCTTGTACTACGTGCAGGCCTGGCACCTTGCGATCACCGATGAGCCGCTCTTCGAGGAGCATTTCAAGGCGTTTCGCGACGGACCCGTCGTTTACGAAGTCTGGCAGGCGCGCAAGGATCAGCAGACCAGGAGAGCGTCGGATCAGACGACCGACGACATCATGATCGACGATGCGGCATCCGACCTGATCGACCTGGTGCTGACCACATATGGCTCGATGTCGGGTGAGGAGCTCAGTGCGCTCACGCATGTCGAAGCGCCGTGGCGCCAAGCCCGGGGAAATCTGCCTGCTGAGGCGCACGGCACGACGGTCATCAGTCATGAGTCGATGGCACGGTTCTATCGGGCCCATCGTCGCCTGGGCGGGCGGACCGCCGCGGATTGGGCGGCAGCGGGTATTCATGTCAGCTCGATGTCGCACGATGGCCCCATCGATGTGGACGAGATCCTCAGAGGGTTCGACGACGACCTGCTTGACCCGGGCGTCAGCGATTGGGGGAGTTCTAACCTCGAGCCGAAGCAGTACGCGGCTGACGGTATCGGGAAGGAACGGCGCAGGGCTCACGCCGGCGCCTGAACCATGAAAGCAGGAGAGGAACCGCCTAGACATCTGGTCGTCTTCGACTGCAATATCTACCTCGACGCGGCGCGCCTCCTCGGCGCACCGTTCACCTGGGGCGACTTCGACGCGGCCGTGGCGCGACTCGCGCGGGCTCCCGTGCCCCATCCGGACGATCGTGCCTTCGATTCGTTGCGGGCGATGGCGGCGTGCACATCCGGCCGGTTCGCCGGCGAGGAACTCCTCGAAGTCTGGACATGCAGTCACGTCGACATCATCGTTCGCGGCAAGGCGCGGCAGTCGGCAACGACCGACCCGAGGACTGGTTATCGCGGCCTCGGCTGGTCGAACGGCCACTCGCAGGCTCTCGTCGACGACCTCATTTACGGTCTGGTGGATCGGTCGGGCGGCGGAACTCTGGGCGACCAATTTCCCGATGGGAACCCTCCGCTCGACCACGAGGACGGCATGGTCTTGGGCGCGTGCAGGTCGCTGGCCGGAGAGGATCCGCTCGCGCAGGTGTATTGCGTGACCCGAGACCGAGGTTTCATCGAGGCCTATCAGCGCGGATCGCTTGGCAATCACAGCCGGGTGTTGTCGCCGTCGGCCTTTGTCGTTTTGGTGCGGACAGCTCGGCTGCATTTCTCGATGAGACGTATGTCGTGAGCCACGCGGTAAGCCGGTACGGCCGAGAGTCAAGATCTTGGCCGTGGGGTAAGGGCGACCAGTAGCAGCAGCGGGATCAGGGCGGTCATCGTGGTGGCCAGGCCGATCCGGTCGGCGATCCAGCCGATCAGGGCCGGTCCGAGCAGGATCCCGGTGTAGGTGAAGGTGGTCATTCGTGACACCAGGGTCGCCGTGGGGCCGGGGAGGCGGCCGACCGCGCTGAAGTTCAGGGGGATCAGCACCGAGGAGCCGAGGCCGGCCAGGGCGAAACCGGCCACCGCGGTCACCGGGTGGGGTGCCAGCACGGCCACGGCCAGACCGCCGGCCGCGATCACGGCGCCGAGGCGGAACAGGACGTTGGTGTCGTAGCGGGCGGCCAGCCGGTCCCCGCCGAACCGGCCGACGGTCTGCCCGCCGGTGTAGGCGGTGATTGCGGCCGCGGCCAGGCTGAGTGAGGCCTGTCGCTCCTCGTGCAGGAAGATGCCGCCCCAGCCCAGCGTCCCGCCCTCGCAGATCATCAGGACGGTGGCGGTGAGGCCGAGCAGCAGGAGCGGCCGACTCCAGCCGCCCGTGCCGACGGGCTTCTCGGCCGGGGTCCGGTCGGTGTCCGGGAGCCGCGGCCCGAGCAGCAGCCCGGCGGCGAGCAGTACGGCGCCGGCCGTGACGAAGTGCGTGACGAGGGAGACACCGGCCCCGGCCAGGACGACGGTGAGCAGCGACGCGACGACCGCGCTGAGGCTCCAGGCGGCGTGGCAACCGATGAGGATCGGCCGTCCGGCCTGCTGCTCGACGGCGACCGCACTGGCGTTCATCGCCGCGTCGGTGGTGCCGTGGGCCGCGCCGAGCACGGTGGCCCCGGCGATGAACCACCACGGCCCGGGCGCGACCGCGAGCCCGGCCAGCAGCAGCGGCATGACCACGAGGGCGACCCGCAGCAGGGGCCGGGCGCCGACCCGGGCCGCCAGCGGCCCGACCGACTGCATGCAGGCCAGCGCGGCCAGGGCGAACAGCAGGCCGGCGAACCCGAAGCGCGCGTCGCTCAGGTGAAACGTGGACTTGAGCGAGGGAGCCCGCACGATGTAGGTCGACAGGGTCAGCCCGTTGAGAAAGAACACCGCGGTGACGGCCCATCGCCCGCGGGCGACCCGGAGCTGTTCGTTGACGGTCATGCGGTCTCCCGATCGTCGGCGCTGACCCGGATGGGCCTCACCACACTGACGAACGGCGCACCCCCGATTCGGACACCTCTACGCTGGAGAGCGTGATGTTGTCGCTGCCCGAGGGCGAGTTCGACGCGTACCTGTTCGACTGTGACGGCACGATCGCCGACTCGATGCCGTTGCACCACGTGGCCTGGCAGCAGGCGCTGGCCGAGTGGGGCGCCGAGTTCCCGGTGGAGCTGTTCTATGCCTGGGGCGGCCGCACGCCGACCTCGGTGATCACCGATCTGAACGCGCGGCAGGGGCTGGCGATGCCGGTCGGTGCGGTCGACGAGCGCCGCGAGCATATCTTCCAGGAGCTGCTGCCCCGGATCGGCGCGGTGCCCGAGGTGCTGGAGCACATCGAGGCCGCGTACGGGAAGGTGCCGTTCGCCGTCGTGTCGGGCAGCAGCCGCGAGTCGGTCACGGCATCGCTGAACGCGCTGGGCCTGCTCGACCGGTTCGAGGTGATGGTGTGCGCCGGCGACTACCTGAACGGCAAGCCCGACCCGGAGTGCTATCTGATTGCGGCCAAGGCGCTGGACGTGGCGCCGGAGCGCTGTGTGGTCTTCGAGGACACCGAGTTCGGCGTGCAGTCGGCCACCGTGGCCGGCATGGCGGTCGTGCGGGTGCCGCCCCCATGGGAACGGCACCCGACCACGATCAGCTGAGCTTGAGATAGTCGAGGTTGAAGCCGCCGGTCTCGCAATAGACGGTGACGAGCTGGTCGCCGGCGGCCAGGGTCACTGGCACATGCACGGACTGGTAGGCCGCCCACCCGCCGGTGTCGGGCACCGAGACAGTGGCGAGGAGAGCGTCGGAGCGGAACGAGATCGCCCCCGGCGCGGCGGCGCCCGAGCCGTTGGCGACCCGCAGCTCCAGGTCGTAGGTCCCGGCGGTGGCCACGTCGACGCGGTAGCTCAACCAGTTGCCGGGGGCGGTCCAGCCGATGTTCTTGCCCCCGCTGGCGCCCGCGTTGCTCTCGACGAAGTTGGCGCCGCCCTCGGTCCAGCCGTTCTGGGCCGTGTAGGACTCGGCCTCGACCACCGTGCCGACCGGGGCGCCGTGCGGGACGACGTTCACCGCGACCGTCACCGTGTCCCGGGCCGCGCCGTCGGTGACGTGGAAGGTCAGCGTCTGCGGCCCGGCCGTGGTGAAGGCCAGGGTCACGACGCCGGTGGACGGGTCGACGGACGCGCCGGCGGGCAGGTCGGTGGAGTAGTAGGCGAGCTTGTCCCGATCCCGGTCGGTGGCCGACAGGCGGAACGTCGTCGTCGCGTACTGGTCGGCGGTCACCGCGGGCACCGGGCGCAGCACCGGCGCGTGGTCCCGCCGGGGCGGGTGAGACTTCCAGCGGTACGTGGCGTAGGCGCCGGCGGGCACGGTCACCACGAACGACTCGTCGCCCACGAGCACCCGCACCGTCCGCGCGGTGGAGGCCGAGTTGGCCAGGACCGCGGTGAACCGGTCGCCGTCGCGGTAGACGACGTTGCTGACTCCGGCGGCCGCCGCGCTCGACTCGACGCGTACGTCGGCCGGGGTCAGGTAGCGGGCGAACTGCCCGAGCGGGTAGAGCTCCTCGCGTACGGAGAAGGTCTGGGTCTCGGTGTTGACCTTGACCAGGCGATCGGGCCACTTGGTGGTGCGGCCGACCTCGTCCCAGTCGATGTTGTTGTCGCGCGACGAGGTCCAGTGCAGCGTGCCGCCGGTCTGGTCGGTGGCCTGCGCCCACAGGGTGTAACTGCTGGCGTTGAGCCGGAAGTAGCTGAGCACGGTGGCCGGGTTGAGATCGCTCGTCTCGGTCATGTGCACCGGCTGGCCGAACTCCTCGTAGGCGTCGCGCATGACGGCCGGATCGCCCCAGTACGGGTGGAACGCGATCGCGTCGGCCGCCTGCCGCGTGGCCGGGTCCTGCAGGATCCGGTGGTAGTTCTTGGTCGCGGTGCTGTTCGGGTCGCGCCAGTCCCAGAAGTTGAAGTCGTGCACGTAGAGCTCGGTCGACAGCCCGGCCCGGCGCACCTCGCGCTTGATCGCGACGGCGAGTTTCTGCTGCTGATCGACGCTGATGTCCATGGCCGGGTAGACCACGTCCATGCCCGGCTCGTTGAGCAGGGTCAATGCGTCGACCCGGATCCCCTGCTTCGCGTACGCCTGCAGATACTTCACGTAGTAGCGGGCGAACACGTCGATGGCGTCGTCGCGCAGCTTGCCCACCTGGTAATGCTCGGTGGTGCTGCCCGGCTTGAGCGCGACCTCGCCGGTGAACCGGTTGTTGGTCTTCATCCAGGCCGGCGCGCTCCACGCCGAGGCGAAGAACGTGGCCTGCGGGTTGTACTTCTGGATCAGCTTGACCGTCTCGACCATGTGCAGGTCGATGTCGCGCTGGATCGAGAAATACTTCAGACCGAAATCGTCGGGTACGCCGGGAGGCAGCTCGTCGTAGGACCAGAACGGCAGGTGCTCGATGAGGTCGGGGCTGCCGATGGTGAGCCGGAAACGATCGAAACCGGCTCCGGTACGCGGGTCGACGAGCAGCTTGACGGCCTTCTCCCGCTCGGCCGGGGTGAGTTTCCACAGGTTCGAGACGCTGGTCTCGTCGATCGACATGCCGATGCCGCTGTAGTGCTGCCGGGGCTGGGACGGGTCGACGACCACGGCCGCGTCGACCGGCGCGCCCGCCGGGGTGGCCGGCACCGGGACCCAGGCGTTGGCCGCCCCGGTCGAGTAGGTGCCCGTCACCCGGACGCCGTGACCCGACCCGCCGGCCATGGCGGGCTGCGCCGCGAGCAGCGTCACCGCCGTCGATGCGACAGCTAGCGCCGCGGTTACCGATCGCTTCACGCAGACCTCCCGTAGAGATAGATCGACCACTATCCGCTCGGGAGTTTATTAAGGTCTTTAACTAACCCGCAACACCTAGGAAACGTCCGAATCGCCGGGCCGCCGGGTCATGGCGCCCAGGGACTTCAGAAACTCGGGGTTGTCGTCCGGGGCCACGAAGACCGGGCGTGGGCGCAGCGGGACCGGCGGCACCGGGCGGCCCTTGACGAACCAGGCGATCGCGCCGATCGGCGAGACCAGCAGGATCGCGAACATCCAGGCGATCCAGGGCGCGGTGCGGATGGCGCTCTCGTCGGCGCGGGCGCAGTCGACCAGGGCGATGATGACCAGCGCGAGGTCGATCAGGAGCAGGAGGGTGATGACGGAGGCCATGGCAAGAAAGATCCCGTCCGTGGCCGTGATCGGGCGGTCCCGCCCGGGTGCTTTTCGGGTGGACCGCCCGACGGCCGGGGCTACAGCGCGCTCGCCAGCGCGGGGAGGTAGCCGTACGTGTAGCCGTTGAGGTTGGGGTGGAAGGAGTTCTGCGGCGGGATCACCGTGAGGCCGTTCAGGTAGGGGCTCGACGAGCAGATGCCGTGGCCGGCGAACTCGTCGCGCACATCCGAGAAGACGAACCCGGCGGCCCGGGCCCTCTCCCGGATGAGGTCGTCGAGGATCTCGGCGCCGCCGTTGAGGGCCCGCCGCTTGGCCAGGGTCATCCCGGCGATGCCGCAGGAGGCCGACGACGTGTCGAACAGGATCGGATAGCCGAGCACTACGACCTTGGCCTTGGGGGCCTTGCGCTTGATGGCCGCGTACGTGGCGTCGAGCTTGGCCGGCAGCTCCGAGGTGATGGTGACGCGGGCGTCGGCCACCGTCTCGAGGCAGGCCGCATCGCTGGCGACCTGACAGCTCAGCACGGTGGGTGCGAAGCCCGCGTCGTTGCCGCCGATGGTGATGCTGATCAGGTCGGCCGAACTGCTGAGGAACGGGACCTGCAGGTTGCGGACGTCGCTGGTGACCGCACCGCCGCAGCTGAGGTCGGTGAACGACTTGGGCTTGTTCTTCGCCGCCCATTGACCGGGATAGCCGTTCTTGCTGCGCAGGCAGAAGACGCTCTGGCCGGGCGCGCCGACTCCCGAGGAGTAGGAGTCGCCGAGCGCGACGTAGTCGGTGACGGTGGGGTCGACGGCCGCGGAGGCGGGCGCCGCGATGACGAGCGAGAGAAGGGTCGAACTGACGAGACAGCCGAGAAGGGATAGACGCCTGCCCATACCAGTGGCCTCCGGTCCGTGGGGGGAGGGGAAGCCGGAGCGCTCCGGTTACTGCACGGTAAGCCCGTGGTTCGAGAAATGAAACACGGTGACATTCCCGTTACCTCGTAGTAACATGCGTCGATGTGACCTGCATCGATATCATGGGGTGACCGGTCCGCGACTCAGCGCGCCCGACTCACATGAGCGGCACAGGCGACCCTCAGGCTGCCCACAGTCGGCGTGACTACGGTTCTCCTCATGGAAGAAGAACGGGCACGTCGGATCGTCGAAACGCTGCGCCTTCGCAATGTCTTCGCCCATGTGAAGCTGCCGCAGGCGGGAGTCACCCAGTACGGGATCCGCGTCGTCCTGCCCGACGGCCGCGAGGCCATCTGGGACAACGACGGCACCGCCGGTCTCGAGTCCCAGATCATGCGCAACGGCATCCTGGTCGGATTCGTCCCGTCGATCCCCGACTCGGAAAATTACGGCGACGGCCAGATCGTCGAGGCGATCGCCACCGCCGACTACGACCGTCCGGTCGGCCGCTCCCGCCCCTCGACGCCACGGCCCGCGCCGGCCCGCCCGGCGCCCGCGATCTCTCTCGGACAGCGACTTCGCGGCAGTTTCCGGCCTTAGTCGTCCGGGCTGATCAGCTCGATCAGCCTGTCCAGGGCGACCGGCCACAACTCCGGCGTCAGGTTGGACAGCAGGGTCTCGGCCAGCGCGTGCGCGACCTGGTTGATCTGCTCGCGCACGGCCGGGTCGAGCGGGATCTCGACCGGCGGCGGCTCGGGCTGCGGCTCCGGCTCGGCTTCCTCGGCCTCCGGAACGGCAATGGCCGGCGGCCCGAAATCGGCCGGCAGATCCTCGGCCGCGCCCACCAGATGCAGGTGGCTCGTGGCCCGGGTCAGCGCGATGTAGAGCAGCCGGTGCCCGCGCGGGTCGTCGTCGACGATGAAGCCCGGCTCGACCACGATCGCGGCGTCGAACTCCAGACCCTTCGCCTCGTGCGGGCCCAGCAGGGTGATCGCCGGGCCGCGTTCGTCGCCCGGAGCCGGCCGCCAGGGCAGCTCCTCGGCCCGCAGCAGCGTCTCGACCTCGTCGCGGCAGCGCGCCGGGCAGATGATGACCACCGACCGCCCGTCCGCGGCATGATCGGCGGCCGCCGCCACCACGACCGCGGCCCGCTCGGCCGGGTCGACCGGCGCGACGACCGGGTCGGCCGGCCCCTCCCGCACGGTCGTCGGCGGCTGCACGCTGGGCGCCGCGGTCGGCAGCAACTCGGCCGCCAGCTCGAAGATCTGCCGCGGGATCCGATAGCCGAACCGCAGCTCCCGGTGCACGTGCGGCATCTGCGACGGCAGGTGCGCGAGCACGTCGTGCCAGTCCTCGCGAGCCCACGGCCCGGTCGACTGGGCCATGTCGCCGATCACGGTCAGCGAGCCGTTCGACGAGCGGCGGGAGACCGCGCGCAACTGCATGGGCGACATGTCCTGCGCCTCGTCGATCACCACATGGTCGTACGTCGGCAGCTTGGCCCCGTCGGCCGCCGAGAGGTGCTCGGTCTCGTCCAGCAGGGGCAGGTCGGCCTCGCTGAACGGCGGGTCCTCGTCGGCCGCCCGCACCAGCGCGTTGATCTCACGTTCGGTGAACTCGCCGCCGGCCGCCTCGGTCAGCAGCTCGCGCGACGAGAACAGCTCGGCCAGGAAGGTGGCCGCGTCGAACTCGGGCCACAGCCGGTCGGCCAGCATGTCGGCCGCGTCGAGGATCAGCCGCGGATCCTGGGTGCCGGCCACCAGCGCCGCCCGCAGCAGGCGCCGCCGATCGCCGGCCGTGGCCTCGCTCGCCTTGGCCGTGGCGATCACCCGCTGGATGGTCGCCGGGTCGAGCGGCACCGTGCGGCCGCGGACGAGGATCGAGGCGGGCAGCTCTTTCAGCAGCTCACGGTGCCTCTCGATCGCGCGGCTGAGCAGGCCGGCCATCCGGCCCTCGCCCTTGAGCCGGGTCACGTGCGGCGCCTCGGGACGGCCGGTGGCCGCCTTGGGCAGCAACGCGTCGACCGAGTTGTGGGCGACCTCCGGGTAGCCCCAGGCGTCGAGCATGGCCCGGGTGCGCTGGGCGAACGCGGCGGACGGGCCGACCACCAGCACCCGGTCGGCGGTCACGCCCAGGTCGGGCTCGTCGAGCAGCCAGGCCACCCGGCGCAGCGCCGTGTCGGTCTTGCCGGTGCCCGGGCCACCCTGGATGACCAGCACACTCTCGGGCGCGGAGCGGATCAGCTCGTCCTGGTCAGCGCGGATGATCGCCACGAAATCCGGGCCCGACTCGGTGGTCGCCTGATCCATCTCGGCCAGCAGCGGATCGGCCGGTGGCCCGTCGGCGGTCTCCCGCTCGAGCGCCACCGGTTCGTCCGGCCGGCCGAGAAGGGTCAAATCAGCCGCCCAACGGCACTTCGAGCCGTACGCTGCCGCGCAGGTCGAGGAAGACGCGGTCGGGCGCCCGGACCACCCGGAGCACCACGTCCTCGCAGTTGGGGCACCGGGCCACCAGCCCCGGCGACTGCACCCACACCATCAGGGTGGCCACCGCGTCGGTGTGCTTGCACCCGGCGCACATGAAACGCGCGACCGTGACGTCCACGGCGAAGATCTCGCGCAGGTCGCCGGCCATGGCGTTGCCGTCGAGCACGCTCGTCCCGAGCTCTGACCCCCCAGGCGCTGTCACGACGTGCCTCCGAAGCGTTCGGTGCGGATCCGGCGTGAGTCGTGACCGAGAGCGACGAGGATGTCCGCGGCGGTCTCGACGAACGATGTGGGCCCGCAGATGAAGCAGTCCGGAGCGAAGTCCGGCGGCCAACCGTACGTGTTCAGGGCGGCCACGTCGATCCTCTTCGGGGGCATGGTCGACTGCGGCGGGCTCTTGCGGGTGTAGACGTAGTGGACGTCCAGGCCGGCGTCGTCCCGGACGCGTCGGCGCAGCTCCTCGGCGTATAGGATGTCGTCGGGCGTCCGTACCGAGTAGATCAGCCGGAACGGCTGCTTGGTGCTCGCCAAGCCGCGGGCGCGCACCATCGCCATCAGCGGCACGATGCCCGAGCCGCCGCCGACCAGCAGCACCGGCGCGGGCTGCTTGTCCCGCCAGACGAACCAGCCGCCGACCGGGCCGCGCAGCTCGATCTGGTCGCCCTCCGCGACCTCGTCGGTCAGGTAGGGCGAGACCTCGCCGTCGTCGAGCCGCTGAATGGTCAGCTCGACCCGGCTCGGGTCCGGGCTTTTGTCGTCTTTGGGCCAGGCCGACGCGATGGAGTAGCTCCGCTGTGCGCGGTAGCCGTCCTCCGCGGTCAGCCGGACGTCGACGTGCTGGCCGGGCAGGTGGCCCGGCCAGTCGGGGACGTCGAGCACCAGGGTGCGTGCCGACGGCGTTTCCCAGCGTGCTTCGACGAGGGTCGCCGCACGCCAGGTCAGTCGCCCTGATACCGCTGTTCGAGCCATGGGTCTCCGTACATGTGATAGCCGGCGGCTTCCCAGAAGCCGGGCTCGTCCTCGGGCATCAGCTGCAGGCCGTTGACCCACTTGGCCGATTTCCAGAAATAGAGGTGCGGAACCACGAGCCGCGCCGGGCCGCCGTGCTCGGGCTCCAGATCCTCACCATCGAACTTGTACGCCACCCAGGCCTTGCCGTCGAGCAGATCGTCGAGGGGCACGTTGGTGGTGTAGCCGCCGAAGCTGTGGACCATCGAGTAGTCGGCCGACGTCTCGACGTCGGCCAGCAGGGTGTCGAGCGAGACGCCGCGCCAGGTGGTGCCGAGCTTGGACCACTTGGTCACGCAGTGGATGTCGACCGTGTGATCCTCGGCCGGCAGCGCCTGGAACTCTTTCCAGTTCCAGCTCTTCTTCTCGCCGGTCTCCGTGGTGACCGTGAAGCTCCAGCGATCGAGCGGGATGCGCGGGGTCGGCCCGGCCGAGAGCACCGGGAAGTCGTGGGTGAGGTATTGGCCGGGCGGCAGGCCGGGCACCGACTCGCGTCGCCGGCCGCCGAACCCTCGAGAGATGATGCCCATGGTTGTGAGTAAACCGCATGATCATTTCAATCGACAGCGTTCAGAGCCGGATCTCGAAGCTTGTGGTGCCCGCCACGACCACTCGGTGGACGACGCCGGGGGTCAGATCGGTGAACCGGGCGACGCGGACAGCGGGGTAGGTGACGACCGTCTCCCAGTCGCCGCCGACCCAGCGCTGGATCTGCGCCGGCTCGCCGTCGGCGCCGACGATGACGACGGTGAGCTTGCCGGCGCCGGGGCGGACGAGCCGGATGACCGGCTCGGCCGGGGTCGCCGACGGCGTCGGAGTGGGCGTCGCCTCGGTCGTCGGGGCCGGGCTCTGGGCGGGCGTCGTGGGCTGGGGCTGGGTCGGCTCGGGCTGGGTCGGCTCGGGCTGGGTGGGCGTGGGCTCGGCCGGCATGGTCGGGCTGGGCTCGGGCGTCGTCGGCGCTGACTCGGTGGGCGTGATCGCGGGGGACATTTCGGGCGTGGTGGGTGCGGCGGCCGGGGTGGGCACGGTGGCCAGCGCGGCGGCGGCGTCGATCCGGCCCGCGCCGAAGTCGTCGTCGCGACCGGGGGCGCCCAGGTCGACGGCGGACGAGGTCAGCGCCAGCTCCACCTGGTCCGGCGAGAGCGCGCGGTCGGCCGCCTTGAGCAGCGCGGCCACCGCGGCGACGTGCGGGGTGGCCATCGAGGTGCCGCTCATCCGGCCGTACCGGTTTCCGGGGTAGGTGCTGGTGATGTCGCTGCCGGGGGCGGCCACGTCGACGTACGCACCCTGGTTCGAATAGGGCGCGATCGAGTCGTCGCCGGCCGTGGCGGCCACGGCGATGACACCGGGGTCGGCCGCCGGGAAGCTGGTCGGGCTGCCCGAGCGACGGGCATTGCCGGCCGCGGCGATCACGACGACACCTTTGCTCCGCGCGTACGCGACCGCATTGGTCACCGCCGCGACCTGCACGGTGGCGCTGACCGAGAGGTTGATGACGTCGGCGCCGTGGTCCGCGGCGTACGCGATGCCGTTGGCGACGTCGGACATGTAGCCGTTGCCGTCCGCGCCGAGCACGCGGACCGGCAGGATGTGCGCGCCCGGCGCGACCCCGGCGACACCCTCGCCGTTGGCGGCCAGCGCGGCGATCGTCCCGGCCACGTGGGTGCCGTGCCCGTTGGGGTCGATGGACGCGCCCTCGGTTCCCGTGATGAAGTCGGCCCCCGGCAACACCTGCCCCGCGAGATCGGGATGGGCCGAGTCCACGCCGCTGTCGACGACGGCCACGGTGACTCCGGCGCCGGTCGAACGCGGCCAGGCGGCGTCGACCCGGATCCGGGCCAGATCCCACTGCGCCGGCAGCAGCGGGTCGACCTCGGCCGCCGACACTTCGACGTCCGTCTCGACGGAGACCGCGCCCGGAGCGTCCTGCCCCGCGACGACCAGCCCGGTGGCGGCGTCCCGATCGGTCGCGGTGCGCACGGTCACGACCGGCCGGCCGTCCGGGTCGATCGTGGTGCTCACGACGCGTACGGGATGGGTCTCGGAAATGATCTTCGGCAGCACTCGCGCCGGGCTCGCGCTCAGGTCGTGCGGGATCGGCTGCCAGATCGGGTCGGCGGCCGGCCGCGCCATCGAGTGCAAGGGAAGGGCGAACGCCGCCGCGCAGGCCAGCGCACCCGTGACCGCGAGACCCGTGCTGAACCGTCGCAACTGCTTACCCATGCCGAACCGCCTCCCGTTGGCCATCAGTCAGGCTTTTCGGCCTCGACGGGTGACGGAACGAGCAGCAATCCGGTGCAGATCGGTCGCTTGGCTTCGGCTTTCTGACCTTTTTGTCCGTGAATGGGTGGCAGCATGGGCACCGAGCTCCTCCTCGGGGCGATCCTCTACCACGGGAACTACGCGGGATGACAGGGCAGAACGGAAGCGGCGTCTACCGATCCGTGCGGCTGGACCGCCGGACCCAGCGGCGCAAACAACTCGGGGTGGCGCTGGCCGGCCTGGCCGTGTTCGGCGCGGCCGGGGCCTTCGTGGCGCAGATCCAGGTCTTCGACCTCACCCGGCGCACGACGGCCCAGGAGCCACGGTCCCTCGCGCCGCCGGTGACGCCGTCGCCGTCCTCGTCGTCACCCTCGTCCACAGTTTCGCCGTCCACCCGGTCGCGCAAAGCCACGCCCGAGCCGGTGAACCGGTCCGGGGCCCGGCAGCGGACCAGCCCGACTCCCACGCCGACTCCCACGCCGTCGCTCTCGCTCTCGGTGCCCGCGTCCGTGGCCGCTTCCTCGGCCGGGCTGTCGGCCGCGGCCGAGCGCAAGGTGCAGAACCGCAGCGAGACCACGGCCGGCGGGACCATCCGGGTGACGACGGCCGGCTTCGACCTCAGCGGCCGGCCGGAACTGGACATCGCCGGCGACCGGGGCTGGGCCGTCGGGCGGGCGCGCTGCACGCACAGCATCCGCTCGGACTCGGGGCGGCAGGTGCGGGCCGCGCCCGGGATGCTCGTCTGCTGGCGTACGTCCCCGGCCCGCAGCGTGGTCACCGTCGCCGTGTCGGCGCGGGGCCGGGCCCAGTCGGGCGAGAGCATCGCCGTCCTCGAACGCGAATGGACCCGGCTGGGCTGAGACGCGTCGGACCCCGAAGCCGGTGCGGCCTCGGGGTCCTGTGCAGTTCAGTTCAGTTCGACTCAGCTGATCTTGACCACGGCCGTGGTCAGGCCCGAGACGGCGGTCGTGGCCGGCACCACCAGGCGGACCGTCGCGCCGGACGGCAGCCCGCTGACGAGGGTGTCGGCGGCCGGAGCGGTGAAGTTGCCGAAGGAGGTCCACCGGTTCTTCTCGTACCGCTGCACCTGGATCTTCAGACCGGTCGGGCCGGTCAGCTGGAGCGCGAGCGAGCCGGCCGACGGGCTCGACACGGTCGCCGTTGGGCGCACCGTGAACGAGACGGCGGACGAGGTCACCGCGTTCGAGGTGTCGGTGGCCGAGACGACCAGGCGCACCTGGAAGTGCCCGGAGGCCACCTGCGAGAAGACGACCCGGCCGGCCGCGTCGGTGGTGGCGCTGGTGTAGGTGATCTTCGACGAGCCCGCCGGGACCAGGCCGATCTGCACGGGCTTGTCGGCCCAGACGGTCTTGCCCACGGTCACCGTGTAGGTCACCGAGGCCTCGAAGCCGTACACGACCGAGGTCGAGGACGCGGCGACCTTGACCGACGGAGTGACCTTGACGACCTTGGTCGGCGTCGGAGTGGGGCTGGTCGTGGTCTTGCTCGGGGTGGGCGTGACCGTCGGGCTCGTCGTCGTCGGGGCCGTGGTCGGTGCGGTGGTGGCCGGGCTCGTGGTGGCCGGGCTGGTCGGGGTGGTGGGGGTGACAGCGTTGAGGGCGGCCAGGGCGTCGATCCGGCCGTAGCCGTAGTCGTTGTCGCGCCCCGCCGTGCCCAGGTCGACGGCCGAGCTCTCCAGCGTGGTCTCCACCTGGTCCGGCGTGAGCGACGGCTGGTACGCCTTGAGGAGCGCGGCCACCGCAGCGACGTGCGGCGACGCCATCGAGGTGCCGTTCATCGTCGCGTACCCGGTCTTGCTGCCCAGCGCGGTCGGATAGGTGCTGAGGATCGACGACCCCGGCGCGGCGACGTCGACGTAGCTGCCCGCGTTCGAGTAGGAGGCCACCTTGTCAGCGGAGTCCGTAGCCGCCACCCCGATCACACCGGCGTCGGCTCCCGGGTAGCTGGTCGGGCTGCCGCTGGCGCGCTCGTTACCGGCCGCCGCGACAACCACAACCCCCTTACTGCGGGCGTACGCGATGGCGTTCGTGACCGCCGTGACCTTGGAGGTCGACCCGAGCGACATGTTGATGACGCTCGCGCCGTTGTCGGCCGCCCAGATGATCCCCTCGGCCGTGTCCGACATGTAGCCCGACCCGTTGGCCCCCAGCACCCGGACCGGCATGATCTTGGCGTTGGGCGCGATCGCGCTGACCCCGACCCCATTGCCGGTGACCGCCGCGATGGTCCCCGCGACGTGCGTACCGTGCCCGTTCCCGTCCGTCGTGACCCCAGCGGTGTTGGCGATGGCGTCATACCCGGCCAGCAGGTTCCCGGCCAGATCCGGGTGCTTGGCGTCCACCCCGGTGTCCAGCACGGCCACGGTCACGCTCGCCCCGGTCGACTTCTTCCAGGCGTCAGCCACGCGAATCTTGGTGAAGTCCCACTGCTGACTGCGGTAGGTGTCCGTCCCGGTGGTCACGTCGGTCGCCGTAACGACCGCATCGAGCTCGACCCCGACGGCGTCCTTGGCGGTCTGACCGGCCTTGACGGCGCTTGCGGCCTTGGCCTTGGTCGTGGCCGTGGTGACCTTGACGACCGGCTTGCCGTTCGCGTCCAGAGAGGTCGTCACCACTCGCACCGGCTCCGCGGCGGAGACGGTGGCTGGCAGCAGCTCGGCGGCCGGCTCGCTCAGGTTGTAGGTGGCCGGACGCCACTCGAAGGCAGCAGTCGTGTTGGCGGGCAGAGCAATCGCGGCAACGCCGGCAACAACGCCGATCGCCGCGGCGCCCATCGCCGAACGGCGCAGGTGCTTCTTCATGGTCGTCCTCCCCTAGGTCAGTCGAGGAGAACAGTCGGCGGACGGGTGGCTTCCGGCAGAAGTTTCGCTGTTGCAGATCGGGTGTCGGCCGATCGGCGCCGGGCAACGGGTCGCCTTGTTACGAACGCCCGATCTGGAGGTTTTCGACCTATTTAGCAGGGAGCCTGCCAGCATGAAGGAGTCGGGGTCCGCCGCGGCGGACCGCATCTCGAGACCCGTGAGGATCGACAATCATGATTGTTCGCGACGACGGACGTCCCGACGCGAACGGTGACCGCAACCGCAAACGGAGGCTGGCGGTAGCCGGCGCGACCGGTCTGGCCGTGGTGGCGGGTGCGGGCGCGATTCTGCTGACCACCCGTACCGACGACCCGGCCCCGCCGGACCTGGGGGCGGTCGCCCCGATCGTGGCGACGCCGTCGGCGACGACAGCGCCCTCACCCGCAGCGTCCTCCGGGATGCCCTCTCCGGCCTCGTCGGCGGACGGCGAGCAGATGGCCACGGCGGATTCGGTGCCGGACCAGAAGACGAAATCCGCAGCGCCGAAGGCATCGGCGTCAACAGCGAAGGCCGCCACGAACGACGAAGTGCGCAAGAAGATCGAGGCGGCTCGGTCGAAGGCCGCCGCGGACGGGCATCCGGTGCAACGTCCGCTGACGGCTTCGACGGGTGTCGCGGCGGAAAGCCTCGACTCCTATATGGAGAAGAGCCGCAAGCTGGACGACGGCGGTGTCCTGCGCATCTTCTCCGCCAAGGGAGATCTGAGTAACCAGCGCGAGATGCTCTGGGCGGCCGACAGCGGAGAGGCGAGCGGTGATGCCCGCTGCACGCAGAAGTTCCGGTTCGCCCAGAACGCCGAGCCTGCCGTACGCCCCTCGATGCTCCTGTGCTGGCGGATCACCAGTAAACGCAGCGTGGTGGTGCTCGCAATCGCCAAGAAGGGCAGCCCGTCGGCGCCGCAAACTGTCGCCGCGCTCGACACCGAGTGGACCAGGATCGGCTGAGCGGAATCTGTTCTGTGGGAAACGCAGTGAGTCAGGCGGCCTGAGCTGGAAGGAACTGGAATATGTCTGCGCAAACGTCCGGCAGGAAGCCCAAGAATCGCCGCCGAAAAGTGGTGGTCGGAACGGTGGGCCTGGCTGTCGTAGGGGCCGGAGCTACTTTCCTGGCGACGAAACCAAGTGCGGCTCCGGATCCGGCGAGCCCGGAATTCGCGGCGGTCGTCCGTGCAACCGGGCCCTCGCCGTCGACGGGGTCCGTCTCGCCGTCGCCGTCGCCGTCGCCGTCGGCCTCGGCGTCATCGACGCAGGCAGATCAGCCGGCTCTGACGTCCCAGCAAAAGACTGATGCGGTCAAAGGAAGGGCGCGCAAAGATGGCGAGCTTCACGTTCGTCGGGCCGTGCCGCACGACGGCGTTTGGGCAGCTGCGGAAGCGTTGCACCGAAGCGAGTTCAAGGTCGGCAGCGACCTCATCAAGATCACGTCAGCGGCTCAGGATCTCACCGGGCAATATGAGCTGAGCTGGGTGACGCCAAGAGGTGCCAATCACGGCGGCGTGGAATGCACTAATAGAATCCGGCTGACGCAGGGAGCGCCCCTGTCGGTCAAGCCTACCCTGCTCGTGTGTTGGCGCATCAGCAGCTCTCGAAGCGTCTATGCGGTGTCGACGAGCTCGACAGCCGAACCTTCCTGGAAGGCTGCTGTGGACCGCATTAACCGAGAATGGAAGCGTCTCGCTCCCCAACGGTGATCGGTTAGGCAAAGGGAGGTGGCCCGGAGCTCGAAGCTCCGGGCCACCTCTTTATCTTGTCTTGAATCAGTACTTCGCGACGGTGAAGGTGGAGCCGCTCGAGATGTCCGAGACCGTGATGCCGGCCGGCGTGACAGTCGGGCTGAGCGTCGGGTCGTTTGTGGCACCCGTAGCGGTGGCGCCATTGGACACGACGGTCAGGGTGTACGTGCCGTCCGGCACCGTGCCAGTCGGCGCGGTAGCACCGGCTGATGCGCCGGTCGTGTTGACCAGCTTGCCGGTCAGGAGGTTGAGCTGACAGATCAGCTCGCTGTCGCTGATGACAATGACACCAGTGCATCGAGCGATGGGCCCGTTGGTGTACGTCAACGTCGTAGTCCCGGCGGTGTAAGCGCCGTCGACCAGGAAGACCTGCGAGTTGGCCGTTGCCGAGCCGGCGCCGGCGTCAGTGGCGGCCGTGTAGGAGCCAAAGTTCATCGCAAGGAAGTTGGACCCGAGGACGTCCACGTAGACCGGGTTGGTCGAGGTGGCCGTAGTGCTGCTGGCTGTGTTGGGCGAGATCACGATGCCGTTGGAGTACGTGAATGCGCTCTGCTTGGTCACGGTTCCAGCGGGTGTCGTGACCGCCAGCGCCACGGTGCCGGAGGCGCGGTAGGGCGTCACTGCGGTGAAGCTCGTGGTGCTGATCGGCGTGATATTCGTGAGGGCAACACCGCCTAGCGTGGCGGAGATCTGAGCCGCAGTCGTCGGGAATCCCGTACCGGTGACGGTGATCGTGCTCCCGCCCAGAGCCGGCCCGGACGACGGCGTGATCGTGTTGGTGTTGGCGAGCGTCGCCGCTGGGGCGACGGAGTAGCTCGAAGTTCCGATCAGCGGATCGCCCGTGGTCGAGCTGGCGTAAACGCAGACGTTGTACTTGGTGGTCGTCGCTGTGGACGGTGACAGGATCAGGGACGGCAGCGACATGGTCGCTTTGGTGTTGGAGATCTTGACTGTGTCCGTGGCGTTAGCCTGCAGAACGTTTCCGGACGTCGCAGTGGTCGGCGCGACAGCGGTCTGCGCCACCGTGTTGTAAGTCTGCTGACAGGTGGGCAGGGAGTAGGTGGTGATCGGCGCGGTGACGCCAGTGAGCCAGGCGGTGCTGGACGACGCCGTAATCGTCATGGTGTTGGCCGTGGCGCCCGACGGCCCCGTGGCCGAGCTCAAGGTCAGCGGTACAACGGCCGCAAACGCAGGGCTGATGGTAGCTGCGGTGACGGTCGCCGTCGCCGCGACCGTAGCGATTCCGGCGCGGACCAGCCGCGACCGGACGCTGGACTTAGTCTTGCTCATGCGATGTCCTCCTGCGGTCCTGGAAAACCGCTTCGGTCAGGTGGGTGATGCCCGTGCGGATGAACATCGCCGGGCCATCTCGCGAGGAAGCGTAACTTGCCGTATCTAAGCAATTGCCCAGAGTTACGAAGTTCGTTGCATTTGCACGACTGGGGTTGTTTTGGGCGTCCAGCGGTGGCTGTCCTGGATCCCGTGTCGGACAGGGCCGCGGGCGCGGCGCCACGAGTTGCTGGAGCCGTGTCGCGTCATATTCGCCTTTCGGATTCTCCCCAACCTGCGGATCAAGCTGTCGTTACGCTGCTTCGGGGGAGACCGTCGCGGCGCAGGAAGGGGGCGGCCACTCATGCCTCAACGCAAGATCCGCTTTAGGCGAGTTGGCCTGGTGTCCGGTCTCGCGACCGTCTTGGTGAGCTTGAGCATTCCCGTGTCTGCCGCTGCGGCTGCGGCAACGATGACCCTGAGCGCTGTCTCCGGCCCGAGCGGTGGCGGTGGAACCGTCGTCGGCACGGTTGCGTCTACCTCGTCAACGCCGGTGCCGTTCCCTGCCGGGCCTGTGCCGACCATCCAGTTCCAGTTCGTCGGGACCGGTGGGACCCTATGCAGCGTGACGGCCAAGGCGGTGACTCAGATCGCCGTCATTGACGCGACGGCGACGGCCGGTGCGCTCACGGTAGACCCCGGCGTAGTTCGACGGATCACCAACACAAAGGTCGTGTTCGAGGTTCCGTCCAGCGCCTATCCATCCTTGGGCGCCGATGGGAACGCCAGTCAGGTCAATTCCGACGGCCTGGTACTGATGGGCGGGCAGGTGTCGGCGAAGTGGAATGTCTGCGTATATGACAGCGACTCCACAACCTCCAGCAGTCTGATTGCCTCGGCCTCGTATACCTTGGCGGCTCGTCCCATCATCACGTCCGTCATTCCGGCGAGCAGTCCTGCCGGTGGTGGCCAGTCGATCACGGTCAACGGCACGGGTTTCAGCACCGCCGCGGGGGCTACCATTGCCTCGATCGGCGGGGTGGCTCTGGCCAACATCAGGGTCGCGACGAATGGCAACAGCTTCACGGCTACCACCGGGCCGCGGGCAGCAGGCGCCGGCCTGGCCCTGAGTGTAAGCAGTCTGGGTGGCACGGTGAGCAGCCTCGACCCCGACAACGACAGCGGCACGAACGATGCTCCGATCACCTTCACCTACAGCAATGGCATCTCGATCACGCCGAATACCTCCACCGCCGGATCGACCGTCACCCTCGATGTGATGGGTGCCGGGTTCTCCGGGCTCACCTTCGAACAGGGTGGCGATCCGACCAGTACCCAGGCGCACGTCTTCCTCGTCAAGGACGCGTATGACGCGGGCGCCAACCGGGGCGTGGCCGAGTGCGTGGTGCTGACGGTGGTGGGCGATAGCGAGCTGATCTGCACCCTGGACCTATCGGCCGATCAACTCAGTCCGGTGGACAGTTCGACCGTTCAAGGGGCGCCGATAGCCGAGGGGGCTTACATGGTCACAGTGGTGGCTAATGGCTCCCCGGGCGCCGGCTCCGATGCGACACCGTCAATCGTTAGCAGTGGTGCCGCCTTCATCGTCGCGCCCTACTGAGACCTGTGGCGTTACTCGTTGACCTGGCGACGCTTTCGCGCTAGGTTTTTCTCAAGTCGAGTTAAACTCAGTCTGAGGAGAACCGAAAATGACGACGGAGGAAGCTGAATTCCTGGCGGGGTATGACGCCAGGGCCTACTCCGCGATGGCGGTCACGGTCGACGTTGTGGTGCTGACCATCCGGGACGGTGCACTTTCCGTCCTTCTGGTCGAGCGGTCCGAGCAGCCGTACGCGGGCCGTCGTGCTCTTCCCGGTGGTTTCGTCCGGGAGGAGACGCTCGACGAGGCCGCGCTGCGGGAGCTGGGGGAGGAAACGGGGCTGCGGCCGGGGGAGGGGCTGCTCGACCGGGTGCATCTCGAGCAGCTCAAGACGTACGGCGATCCGGGCCGTGACCCCCGCATGCGGGTCTTCTCGGTGGCCTATCTGGCGTTCGCCCCGTCGCTTCCTGATCCGAGCGCCGGCGGGGACGCGGCCGGCGCCTACTGGGTTCGGGTCGAGGAGGCCACGGGGCTGGCCTTCGATCACGACACGATTTTGGCCGAGGCGCTTGATCGGGCTCGGGCCAAGCTTGAATACACGCCGCTGGCCACGGCGTTTGCGGGGGATGAGTTCACGATCTCGGAGCTCCGGCAGATCTACGCCGTGGTCTGGGGGGAGGAACTGCACGCGGGCAACTTCCACCGGAAGGTGCTGTCGGTGCCGGGCTTTGTGGAGAGCACCGGCGAGACCGCGACGCGGGGCGGGGAGCGGGGCGGCCCCAAGCCGAAGCTCTACCGGGCCGGCGACGCCAGACTGCTGCACCCCGCGCTGCTGCGGCCGGGCCGTGAGGACGACGTCCGATGAGGTTCGCCGAAGCGGTGCAACGGATCGAGTCGGCCACGAGCTTTGCCGATCTGGCGGGGGCCGACGAGGTCGAGGCCGCCTACCGGGCGTACGCGAAGGCCGTCCACCCGGATGCCGTGGCCGGCGAGCAGATCGCGACCGCCAATCAGGCCTTTGCCGCGCTCTCGAAGCTTTACAAAGAACGCCGCTCCAGCCGGATCGGGGACATCGCCGACCTGGTCAGTGGGCCGGACGGGACGCTGGTCAAGATCCCGCGCAACCCGGGCGACAACGACCTGATGGAGGCCGAGGCCACCGCGCTCACCCGGTTGCGGGAGAAGGGCGACCCCAAATACCGGCCGTACGCGCCGCGCCTGCTCGACAGCTACTTCCACGAGGACGGGCAGCGGCGGCGCCGGCGGGTCAACGTACAGCGAAGGCTTGATGGTTTTGTGCCTTTGTCGGACGTCTCGAGGAAAGTCGATCCGCGCGATGCGGCCTGGATGTGGCGGCGGCTGCTGGTCGGGCTCGGGTGGGCGCATCGGGCCGGCGTGATCCACGGCGCGGTGATCGAGGAGCACGTGCTGATTCATCCCGAGGAGCACGGGCTGGCCCTTGTGGACTGGTGCTACTCGGGGCCGAGGCCGTCCGCGATCGTGGCCAAGCGCCGGGACGCCTACCCGCCCGAGGTCCTGAAGGACAAGACCGCGACCCCGGCCACCGACATCTTCATGGCCACCGGGTTGATGACCCGGCTGACAAAAGACCTGCCCAAGCCGCTGCAGCGGTTCGCGGACGGCTGTTCCTACGACAAGCCCCGCATGCGGCCGCAGGACGCCTGGCGTCTGCTGGCCGAGCTCGACGAGATCCTCCACAACCTGTACGGGCCGCGCACGTTCCGGCCCTTCCACATCTGAGCTTTCGAAGGAGACGAAAATGGGAAGCGGACGCTGGTCAACTGACGTCTACACCGCCGCCGACAACTACCGCCGGGCCACCGGCACGAGCGCCTTCGCCTACAGCGACAGCGGCGCCCGTAAGGCCCACCCCGCGCTCGACCCGAAGGGGGTCGGTAAGCGGGAGAGCCGTGACAGCGACGAGCACCCGTTCAGTACGCCGATCGCGGTGCTCTTCGACGTCACCGGCTCGATGGGGGGCGTGCCGCGGGTGCTGCAGACGAAGTTGCCGCAGCTCCTGGGCCTGCTGACCCGCAAGGGGTATGCGACTGATCCGCACATTATGTTCGGTGCGGTCGGCGACGCCACGTGCGACCGGGTGCCGCTGCAGATCGGCCAGTTCGAGTCGGACAACCGGATGGACGAGGACCTCGAGCGGATCGTGCTGGAGGGCGGGGGCGGCGGTCAGAAGAGGGAGTCGTACGAGCTGGCCATGTACTTCATGGCGCGGCACACCTCGCTCGACTCGTTCGAGAAGCGCGGGAGGCGCGGCTATCTGTTCCTGATCGGCGACGAGATGCCGTACGCCCAGGTCAAGCCCAAGGAAGTCTCGGCCTTCATCGGCGAGCGCACGGAGAAGATCAGCACCGAGGGCATTCTGGCCGAGTTGCAGCGCACGTTCGACGTCTACTACCTGCTGCCGACCGACGCCGGCTGGGGCGGCGACAAGGAGGTGCTCGCGCGCTGGCGCGGGCTGCTGGGACAGAACGTGCTCGAGCTCGACGACCTGGATGCGGTGTGCGAGACGATCGCGCTCACGGTCGGTCTCGGCGAGGGCACGATCGATCTCGACTCGGGGCTCGACGACCTGGTCGCTTCGGGATCCCCGTTCAAGAAGACGGTCGGCCAGGCGCTGGCTCCGCTGCAGCGTGGCGGCGTCGTGCGGCGGGGTGCGCTGCCGGTCGGCACCAGCGGTTCGGGGAACGAGCGGCTGTGAACGAGCACGTCGCGGTCGTCGACCTCGGTTACGGGGATGCCGGCAAGGGGACCGTCGTGGACGCATTGTGCGCGACGGCCCCGGTACGGGCGGTGCTGCGCTTCAACGGGGGAGCGCAGGCCGCACACAACGTGGTCACCGAGGACGGCCGGCACCACACGTTCGCGCAGTTCGGGTCGGGCACGCTGCGGGGCGTCCCGACCCACCTGACCCGCTTCATGGTGGTCGATCCGCTGGCCCTGGCGGCCGAGGCGGCGGCCCTGGGCAACCCGTTCGGCCTGCTCACGGTGGACGGGGACGCTCTGCTCGCCACTCCGTGGCATCGGGCGGCCAACCAGCGGCGGGAATGCGCCCGGCAGGACGGACGTCACGGTTCGTGCGGCATGGGCGTCGGCGAGACGATGGCGTACGCGCTGAGTCACGCCGGCGCTCCGCGCGTGTCCGACACCCTTTCCCGTACGCGGCTGCACCGTCGCCTGGCCCAGCTGGAGGCCGACCTCGGGCCCGCCGGCGTGCCGCTCGACGACGTGCTGGAGGCGTTCCTGGCGTTCGGCCGCATGGTGTCGATCGTCGGCGACGATTTCACCGACCGGCTGCTGGCCGAGGGGCCGTGCGTCTTCGAGGGCGCGCAGGGTGTGCTGCTCGACGAGTGGCGTGGCTGGCACCCGCACACGACCTGGTCGACCACGACGTTCGAGAACGTGTCGGCGCTCTGCGAGTCCTACCGAAGGCTCGGCGTCGTGCGCACCTACACGACCCGGCACGGCGCCGGGCCCTTCGTGACCGCCGATCCGGCGCTCGACCTGCCCGAGGCGCACAACGGGACCGGCGAGTGGCAGGGCGCCTTCCGGGTCGGGCACTTCGACGCGGTCGCCCACCGGTACGCGGTCGAGGTCGCCGGCGGGGTCGACGCGCTGGCCGTGACCCACCTCGACGTGCCCGGCCGGTGCCCGGAGCTGCGGGTGTGCGAGTCGTACACGGTCGACGGCGAGCCGTGGACGCGGATCGTCCCGGGCCCCGCGCACGATCTCGACCATCAGGCCGAGCTGACGGACCGGTTGAACCGGGCCGAACCGGGCGTTCTGCGCCGGCCGGACGACTGGGCCGCGACCATCGCCACACTGCTCGAGGCGCCGGTCGAGATCGAGTCCTACGGGCCCTCGGCGGCCGACAAGAAAGTCCTGAATCGCATTCCTTAGGCCCGCCTTACCTAATCAAATTTAATCGTGGTGTAGTTTCTGCATTCCTGGGAAATGGTTTATCGTCGAGGTGGCCGTGAAGACGATAATGGAGGCGACGAAGCCATGACCCAGATGATTGAAATGCCCCGCGTGCAGACCTGCACCGTCACCGCGTGTGGCTACAACCACAACGGGTGTCACGCGTTCGCGATCACCATCGGCAGCACCAACTCCGAGTGCGACACGTTCGTCGAGACCGGCGACAAGGGCGGCTCGGGCCAGGCCCTGGCCCAGGTCGGGGCGTGCAAGCGGTCCGAGTGCAGGCACAACACCGACCTCGAATGCCACGCCCCGGCGATCGTCGTGGGTGAGTCGGGCGACAAGGCCGACTGCCTCACCTTCGAGGCACGCTGAGTAGCGTTCTCGCATTCTCCGCGCCCGCTGTTGCTTATGGCAACGGCGGGCGCATGCGTTAGGTAAGGCGATCCTTTCTAAGGCGAGCCTTTCTTGAATGTGGGCCCGGCAGGTGCTTGTGTTGCGGTTGTTTCGCTCCCGGTCGCGTACGGTAAAAGCGCTTTGTTTTAGAGATACATGCCGGTGCTCGGCTCCGACTTCGGCACCGTGACCGGCTCGGAGCCGTTCTTGAGCGCATAAAGCTCGGCCAGCGTCGCCCCCGACGCTCCCACGCCGCGCGACGAGCCCAGCCAGGCGACCGCCTCCGCGTACGGCAGCCGGCCCACCTCGATGCTGGCCAGGCAACGCCCCGGCCGCACCACCGCCGGGTGCAGCGACGCCAGATCCTCGTTCGTGGTGATCGCGATCAGCGCGTTGCGGCCCTGACCGAGCAGGCCGTCGGTCAGGTTGAGCAGCCGCGACAACGACTGGCCGGCGCTCGCCTTGGCCTCCCCGTTGATCAGCTCGTCGCAGTCCTCGAGCATCAGCAGGCGCCAGCGCGGCTCGTCCTCGTCGTCGCTGCCCAGCGCGACGCTCATCAGATAGGCCGGATCGTTGAACAGCCGCTCCGGGTCGAGCACACAGTCGACCTGGCACCAGGCCCGCCACTGCTGGGCCAGCGCCCGCAGCGCGGTGGTCTTGCCGGTGCCGGGCTCGCCGTGCAGCAGCAGGAGCCGGCCGTTGATCGAGGTGCCGTCCAGCGTCATCAGGCGTTCGAGGGTGGCCGCGACCGGGCTGGCGTAGTTGGCCCGGATCTTGTCCCAGGGCGCGGCGTCGATCTCGCGGGCGGCGCGGCGAGGCCCGTGCTGACCGAAATGCCAGAAGCCGATGGGTACGTTGTCCGGCGTCGGCTGGGGCTCCTCGACCGCGTCCTTGATCGCGGCGTCGAGGATCGACTCGGCCAGTTCGGCGGCGATCGCGGTGACCGTGACGCGGGCCCGCCGGCTCTGCTTCCAGCGGGTGACATGCAGCGTCCAGCCCTCGCCGGCGAAGAGCCGGCCCTGCCCGTCCTCGTCCAGGGCGTCGCGCACCAGACGGCCGCCGTCGGCGGTCATGGGCGCGTCGGCCCGGACGTTCTCGAGATACTTGCTGCGGCCGAACGGCTCGCGGCCGGTGACGAAGGCGTCCAGTGCGAGCAGGTCCACCACGTCGACCAGGCGGTCGCCGTCGTCCACCGCACCGGACAACGGCAGAGCGGCCGGCGCGGGCGCGACGGGCGCCTGCTCGGCGAGCCGGCTGCCGAGCCGATCGACGGACTGGTGGGGAGTACGCATACCACGATGATCGGGCGTCGATGCCCGTCCGGCACCCGATTTTCCCGCCGATTGGCCCGATCGGGCCCCGCGCGGTTCCAGCTAAGGTTAGCCGTACCTAATCTTGGGGGCGGGGGTTGGCATGGCGCGGTTGTCGGGGTCGGAACTCACCCTGGCGTACGACCAAAGGGTCGTCGCCACCGGCCTGGACGTGGTGATCCCCGACGGCTCGTTCACGGTCATCGTCGGGCCCAACGCGTGCGGCAAGTCCACTCTGCTGCGGGCGCTGGCCAACCTGCTGCCGCCGAAAAAGGGAACGGTCGTGCTGGACGGGGCGACGATCAGCTCGTACCGGTCGAAGGAGGTCGCCCGCCGGTTGGGCCTGCTGGCCCAGAGCGCGATCGCGCCCGACGGCATCACGGTCGGCGACCTGGTGGCGCGGGGTCGCTACCCCCATCAGAAACTGCTGCGCCAATGGTCGGCCGAGGACGAGAAGCAGGTGAACGCGGCCATGGTCGCGACCGGGGTGGCCGCGCTGGCCGGGCGGCCCGTCGACGAGCTCTCCGGCGGGCAGCGGCAGCGGGCCTGGATGGCGATGGTGCTGGCTCAGCAGACGGGGATCCTGCTGCTCGACGAGCCGACGACCTACCTCGACATCGCCTATCAGATCGAGCTGCTGGACCTCTGCGCCGACCTGAACGAGGAGGGGCGCACGCTCGTGGCGGTGCTCCACGACCTCAACCACGCGGCGCGTTACGCGACCCATCTGATCGCCATGAAGTCGGGCCGGATCGTGGCCCAGGGCGTGCCGTCCGACGTGATCACGGAGGAACTGGTGGAGGCGGTCTACGGCTTAAAATGCCAGGTCATCGACGACCCCCAGACCGGTACGCCGCTGGTCGTGCCCGGCGCTCGGGCCCTGCGCCGCGACGTCCTGCTGGACGCCGACTCCGTCCCGCCGGCCGAAGAGGTCGCCCCCTCCGGCCGGTGAGCTCCGCGGCTCCCTGCCTGAATACGTTCGTTCCGGCGCTCGGGAGGCCGGTCTGCTTCCGCAATCGGACTGTCCCGGTGGTCGGGCCGTTCCAGCGGTCACGCCGTTCTGATGGAAGGTCCGTTCTAGCGGTTGGGCCGTTCCCGACGGAGGGGCTGCTCCGGCGGTCGCGCTGTTCCAGCGGTCGGCCGTTCCAACAGGCGGTCCGTTCCCACGCTCGGGCTGTTCCGGGCGGTTGGGCTGGGCCGTTCCGGTGGACAGGCTGCTCCGACGGTCGGGCTGTTCCGGGCGGCTGGGTTACTCCGGCACTCGAGTGAGCAGGAAGACCGGGATGAGGCGGTCGGTCTTCTTCTGGTACTCGGCGTAGTTGGGGAAAGCGGCGACCGAACGCTCCCACCAGATCTCCCGCTCGTCGCCGGTGAGCTCGCGGGCGAGGTAGTCGTGCTCCTCGGTCTCGTCCCGCAGCACGACGTGCGGGTCCTTACGCAGGTTGTAGACCCACACCGGGTTCTTGGGCGCGCCGCCGAGCGACCCGACGGCCACGTACTCGCCCTCGTGCTCGACCCGCATCAGCGGCGTCTTGCGCAGCTTGCCGGTCTTGCTGCCCACCGAGGTCACCAGCACGACCGGACGGCCCATGAGGTCCGTCCCGGCGGTGCCGCCGCTCTCCTCGATCTTCTCGGCCTGCTCACGGGCCCAGTCCGAGGTGCTGGGCGCATATTCTCCAGTTAAAGGCACTCCACCAGCTTAGGCACGATCGATGCGTCCGGCTTCCGAGACCTGAATCACCCACCTCGTACGCCCTCACGCCCGCTCCGTTCTACGCAGCCCTCATACCGTCCTACGCAGCCCCTAACACCGCCCTGCGCAGCTCAGCGCCGGACTCGGTTGGGCCGCGCCGCGCCGGGCCGCGCCGCGCCGCGCCGGGCCGGGCCGCGCAGGGTCGTGCGGAGCCGGGCAGGGCCGAGCCGGGCAGGGGCTGCGCCGGGCAGGGGCTGCGCCGGGCAGGGGCTGCGCCGGGCAGGGGCCGCGCCGGGCAGGGTCGAGCTGGGCCGCGCCGGGCGGGGAGGACTGCGCAGGATGAACCGCGCTGGTCTGGGGCTGGGCTCGGCCAGGTAGCGCGGGCAGGCTGGGCTGGCCAGGTTGGGCGGGGCTGGCAGCCCGGCCGGCGGCGGTCAGCGCAGGCCGACGACGGCCGCGTCGGTGCCGCCGCGCCAGAGGATGCCGGCCTCGGCGAAGCCGGCCACCCGCAGTGCGTCGACGTGCCACAGCGCCGGCGGCGTCCATTCCTGGCTGTGGCGGGTCCTCGGATAGATCCGCTCCCGCTCCACGGCCCGCGGCGCGAGGAACTCGTCGGCCGCCGCCCGTTCCCACCAGTCGCCCCACGAGGTCGCGGCACCCGCGGCGTAGCGGGCATCGCGCTCGGCCCGCGCATGATCCCGCAACCGCTCGGACAGCCCGGGCAGCGACTCCTCCGGCATGTGGTCGGCGTTCACAAAGATGCCGCCCGGCCGCAGCACCTCGCGGACCTCGCCGTAGAGCGCCGCCACCCGCTCGGCCGGCAGCCAGTGCAGGGCCGTCGCGGTCAGCACCGCGTCGAAACCCTCCTCCGGCAGTTTCGCCCGCCAGCCCTGGTCGCCCAGGTCGGCGTCGACCACCGTGCCCCGGTCGTGAAGCGATGCCGACGCGATCGCCATCAGCACCGGATCCTGGTCGAGCACCGTGACCCGCGCATCCGGAAACCGGGCCAGCGTGCGCAGCGAGATCGTGCCCGTGCCACCGGCCAGGTCGAGCACTCGCGGCGCCGGCCCCTCGGTGGTCGCGGCGACCGCCTCGAGCATCGCGGCGAACCGTTCCTCCCGATCGGGCAGGAAGGCCTGCTGCTGACGGTCCCAGCTTTCCTGCCACAGACGAGGGTTGCTCAAGTAAGCAGTCATGCCCTCCACGCTAGTTACCTCACCAGGCCGTCACAACCCTCCTCCCGCCCGCTGCTGATCGGCGAACTTCTCCGCGAAAGCCTTCAGATCGCGGCGTTCGATCGCCGCCGCCATCAGGTCGGGGAAGGCGTCCGGGGTGCACGCGAAGGCGGGAACGCCGAGCGCCGCCAGGGCCGCCGCGTTGTCGTGGTCGTAGGCCGGGGCGCCCTCGTCGGAGAGCGCCAGCAGCACCACGACCTGCACGCCGGCCGCGGTCATCTCGGCCACCCGGCGCAGCATCTGCTCGCGTACGCCGCCCTCGTAAAGGTCGCTGATCAGCACGAAGATGCTGTCCCGGGGCCGGGTGATCAGCTGCTGGCTGTAGGCGAGGGCGCGGTTGATGTCGGTGCCCCCGCCCAGCTGCGTGCCGAACAGCACCTCGACCGGGTCCTCGAGCTGCTCGGTCAGGTCGACCACCGCGGTGTCGAAGACGACCAGTGACGTCCGCAGTGACTTCATCGACGCGAGCACGGCCGCGAACACACCCGAGAACACGACCGAGGCCGCCATCGACCCGGACTGGTCCACACAGAGCACGACGTCGCGCTGCACCGCCGTGGTGCGCCGGCCGTACCCGATCAGCCGCTCGGGGATCACCGTGCGGTGCTCGGCCTGGTAGTGCTTGAGGTTCGCCTTGATCGTGCGGTTCCAGTCGATGTCGGCGTGCCGCGGCCGGTTGATCCGGGCCGCCCGGTTGAGCGCCCCGTTCACCGCCGTCCGGGTCTTCTGGGCGATCCGCTTCTCGAGCTGCTCGACCACCGTGCGCACCACCTGGCGGGCCGCGTCCTTGGTCTGGTCGGGCATGACCCGATTCAGCGAGAGCAACGTGCCGACCAGGTGCACGTCGGGCTCGACCGCGGCCAGCATCTCGGGTTCGAGCAGCAGCCGGGTCAGGTCGAGCCGCTCGATCGCGTCCTGCTGCATGATCTGCACGACCGTGCTCGGAAAATACTCTCGGATGTCGCCGAGCCACCGGGCCACCTTGGGCGCCGAACCGCCGAGCCCCGCGGACCGTTTGCTGCCCCGGTCGGGATCACCGTCGCCGCCCTGGTCGTAGAGCGCGGCCAGCGCCGAATCCATCGCGCCGTCGTGCCCCTCGGCCTTGCCCAGCGCCTCGTCGGCCGGCCCGCCGAGCACCATCCGCCACCGCCGCAGCCGCTCCCGCGCCGCCGGATCGCCGCCCGCTTCGTCGGTGGTCATCGCGCCTCCTCGGTCCGCTCGTCGTGGTCCGTGGCCCGGAATTCGTCTCCCGCGGCCTGCAATGCGTTGCCTGGGGTCGGGGCGCCGACCCCCGCGGTTTCTGGGCGTGAGCCCGCGGGCTGGGCGCCGGCTCCCGCAGTCGGGAGCCCGAGGCCCTGGGCCTGGACGTCGTGACCCAGCAAGGCGCGGAGGGTGGGCAGCACCAGATCGGCCCGGGCCGGGTCGAAACCGAGCCCGCCGGCGTGCGACGTGACGGCGCGCGGACCGGCGACCCGCTCGCCGATGGCCCGCCGCTCGCCCGCCTCGAACGCCCCGAACGTGCGCCGCAGCAAGGGCAGCACGTCGTCGAAGGCGCCGGCCGGGATGTCGGCGAGCCAGTCGTCGAGCACCTCCAGCAGCGCGTCGTCGTGCACGAGCAGCAGCCCGCCGCCGGCCAGGAAACCCTCGACCCAGGCCGCCGCGTGCGCCGGGGGAGTGCCGACGGTCAGCGGCAGCCGCAACCGGCGACGCACTTCGGCCCCGTCGAGCCGCCCCGCGTCGAGCAGCAGCCGGGTCAGCCGGCCGGCGATCAGGCCGTGCAGATCGCCCCGCCCGGCCAGCGACTCGAGCGTGGACACCCAGCGCTCGCGCAGCTCGGCGTCCTCGAGCAGGCCGACCGCGGAGTGCACCCCGTCGATCCGGTCGCGCAGCATCTTGGCCGCCTCGTCCGACAGCGAGCCGACGGCCGACGGCAGCCCCGCGCACACCCGGCCCAGCAGGCTCGCGGTCACCGCGGCCAGCCCGGCCACGTCGGTGCGCCGCACGTCGCCGTAGCGCAGCGTGCGGGCCAGCGCCGGGATGGCCGCCATCAGGTGGTTGACGTCGGCGTCGAGCGCGGCGCGGGCGTCGAGCGAGGCCAGGACCTGCGGGTACGCCTCGGAGAGGTCGGCCAGCAGGCAGGTCTCGACCAGCGCGGTCACGTCGGCCAGGGCCTCGGCCTTGTCGGCCGCCCGCACCACCTTGGCCGTGGCCGCCGCGGCGACCGTGGTGCCGTTCATGCTGCCCTCGACGAGCCGGATGGCGAACTCGGGCTGCCACCGCAGCTTCCACTCCTCGCGGAAGGTGCCGGTGCCGCGCCGCGTGGCGGTGGGCTCGCCCCAGGGGACGCCGATCGTGCGCAGCCGGTGCAGCAGGCGACTGCGCCGCAGGTCGGTGTCTTTACGCAGGTCAAGGTCGAGCGCGCGCTCCAGCGCTTCCGGCTTGAGCCGGGCCGCACGCTGCTGGACGGTGAGATCTTTCGCGAGCGGAACGGACGGCATGTCGTCGGGCACCCCGCCGAGCCGCTCGCCGACCACCAGCTTGCGGGTGATCAGCTCGACCCGCAGCGGCTCGCCGTCGCACATGACGGCCTCGGCCGCCTCGGTGACCTCGGCCAGCCCCGCCAGCGGCCGTCCGCGCAGGGTGGCGAGCGCCTCGGCGAGCCGGGTCGCCTCGATGATGTGGGCGGACGAGGTCGGCACTCCCTCGGACCGCAGCACCCCGGCCGCGTCGACGAGCCAGCGCGGCACCACTTCGTCGGACGAGGTGAACAGGTGGTGATACCAGCCCGGGGAGCTGACGCCCGCGCCGTAGCCGGACCAGGACGCCAGCCGCCCGTACGTCCAGGGCACCCAGGTGAAGTCGACCTTCGCCTTCTTGCGCCCCTTGAGCAGCGCGGTGTCGTCCTTGACGGCGACCTTGCGGGTGAGCGCGGGCACGTGCCAGGCCCCGCAGACGACCGCGATGTCGTCGTAAGTCTTGCGCACCTCGCGCAGCACGCTGCGCATGTAGGCCTCGCGGACCAGATCGTCGGGGTCCTCGTAGGACTCCTCCCGGATGGCCGCCATGGCCTCGGCGATCGCCTCGAACGCCGGCATCCCCCGATGCTCGACGACGTCCTCCCACCACCGCTCGGGATCGTCGTAACCCGCCGCCGCCGCCAGCTCCCCGATCGGATCGACCGGCCGCCGCGGCGCCACGGGCTTCACCGTCTCGTCCGCGTTCTCCCCGGCTCGCCCCTCGTCGCTGCTGCCTTCGTCCGCGCCTCGTTCGTCCGCGCCTCGTTCGTCCGCGCCTCGTTCGTCCGCGCCGCCATCGCCGCGTGGACCCTCGACACTCAGGCTTTCACCCGCCGGAGCCTCACTCACCGGGCCGTCGCCTACCGGCGTTTGACCCGCCAGGCCGTCACCCGCCGAGCGTTCACGCGTCCGGCCTTCATCCGCGGGGCCATCGCTGGGGCCTCTTTCCGCCTCTCGCTCCTGGCCGGCCCGGTCGGGGCCGACCACGTCTTCGCCGGTTCCACCTAGGCCGTCGCTGGACCGGGTCGGCGGCGACAGGGTGACCGGCCCGGAGGGCGTCGGCCCCGGCTCGTCCCGGAGCGGGCAGCGACGGCGTGGGCGCGGCCCGGCCGGTGTCGTCGGTGAGGCGGTAGGCGAACGGCAGGTCGAAGAAGCGGACCGGCACGCCGTGCTCGACCGCCCAGCGAATCGCCTGCCACTCCGGCGAGAAGACCGCGAACGGCCAGAACGCCGCGCGCCGCGGGTCGTCAGCCGCATAGCCGAGCAACGCGACCGGTGGCTCGAGCCCGGAGTCGGCCACCCAGCGCACCAGCCCGTCCGCCTCGGGCGGCCCCTCGATCAGCAGTACCTCGGGCGGCTGCCGTTCGAGTTCCTGCACGACGGCCCGGGCCGAACCCGGCCCGTGGTGGCGGATGCCGTAAAGCCGTTCAGGCATCGCGGGCGGCCCGGTAGAAGTCGCGCCAGTCGGTGCGCTCGCGCACGACCGTCTCGAGGTATTCGCGCCAGACCACGCCGTCGGAGACCGGATCCTTGACGACCGCGCCGACGATGCCCGAGGCCACGTCGCCCGGGTGCAGCCGGCCGTCGCCGAAGTGCGCCGCCAGCGCCATGCCGCTGGTGATCACCGAGATCGCCTCGGCCGTCGACAGCGTGCCGGTGGGCGATTTCAGCTTGGTGCGCCCGTCCTCGGTGAGGCCGCTGCGGAGCTCGCGGGAAGATCGTCACCACCCGGCGGATCTCGTCGAGCGCCGCCGGCACGTCGGGCAGGTCGAGCGAACGGCCGAGCTGGGCCACCCGGCGGGCGACGATCTCGACCTCGTCGTCGGACGAGGCCGGCACGGGCAGGACCACCGTGTTGAACCGGCGGCGCAGCGCGCCTGGACAGTTCGTTGACCCCGCGGTCGCGGTCGTTGGCGGTGGCGATCAGGTTGAAGCCGCGCTGCGCCTGGACCTCGGTGTTGAGCTCGGAGACCGGCAGCGTTTTTTCGGAGAGGATCGTGATAAGCGCGTCCTGCACGTCGGACGGCACGCGGGTGAGCTCCTCGAGCCGGGGCGATCGTGCCGGTCTGCATGGCCCGCATGATCGGGCTGGGCACCATGGCCGCCTCGGTCGGCCCCTCGGCGAGCAGGCGTGCGTAGTTCCATCCGTAGCGGATCGCCTCTTCGGCGGTGCCGGCGGTGCCCTGCACCAGCAGCGTGGAGTCGCCCGAGACGGCCGCGGCCAGGTGCTCGGAGACCCACGTCTTCGCCGTGCCCGGGACGCCGAGCAGCAGCAGCGCGCGGTCGGTCACCAGGGTCGAGACCGCGACCTCCATGAGGCGCCGGGGACCCACGTACTTCGGGGTGATCTTGGCTCCGTCGCCGAGCAGATAGGTCACGACGGCCTGCGGGGAGAGCCGCCAGCCGGGCGGACGCGGCCGGTCGTCGGAGGCGGCGAGCAGGGCCAGCTCCTCGGCGTACTGATCCTCGGCGTGCGGACGCAGTGCGGGTCACGTGAAACTCCTAGGTCGTTGCCAGAACCGCAGGCTACTGCCCACCTCTGACAAGAAATCGGTCGTCGGTCGGTCGAGTCAGGAAGCGCGCAGCTCGTCGTACAATCTCTTGCCGGAAAGTCAGTGTGCGGGCCAGGTCGGCGACCGGGCGCACCCGCGACGGGTCGGCCGGCTCCTGGTCGAGTTGCAGGGCGAGACGGCTCACGAGGTCGGCATAGCCCGGCGGCATGGCCAGCCCGGCGGCCCGGCACAGCTCGCCGAGCTGCCAGCTGTGGCGGTCGGTGCGGGCGCGGTGGGCGATCGTCTCGAGGACGGCGACCGACAGCTCGTCGGGCCAGTGCCCGGGGTGGATCGCCAGCAAGCGGTTGGCCAGCCCGTCGTCGCGGCGCAGCGCCTCGGCCGCGAGCCGGCCGAGCTCGTCGGGCGGGAGCACGAGGTGCAGATCCCATCGGACGGCCTCGCGCAGCGAGCCGGACACTTCGGTCAACAGGGCGGCGGCCCAGACCTGATCCTGCTGGGCGACCGCGGCCTTGGCCCAGCCGTGCAGCAGCGGCGTCTCCCAGTCGTTGCCCCGGGCCAGCCGCAGCATGGTCGCGGGATCGGACCAGGTGTCGAGCGGAGCGCCGGCAACGATCTCCTCCAGCAGCCAGGCGCTGACGCCGATGCCGCGGGCCGGGGTCGAGGCGACACCGTCGCGCCGCAGACCCGCGTCGAGCTCCTCAGGCGGGGTGACGGCGAGCCGGTCGGCGCCCAGCATGCGACGCTCGCGCCGGACGACGGCCCGTGCGCGCTCGGCCATGCGGGTGCGCAGCTGTGAGCCCGGCAGGCGGCGCAGCAGGTCGAGGGCGGCCTCGCGGACCTCTTTGCGCCGGTCGTCGAGGGCACGATCGAGGAACGGGTCGTCGTCGGTGGACAGACCGGTCGTCAGCGCTCCGACGAACCGGGCCCGGTCGTCGGAGGATTCCTCGGCCCACGTGCTCTCGATCAGCTCGCGAGCCCGGGCGGGGTCTTGGCCGCGCAGCTCGGTCAGGTGGCCGAGCCGCTCGCCGGTGCTGCCGGTGTGCCAGTCGGGCC
>CBDCJN010000029.1:0-34834 GCA_965217855.1 Actinoplanes sp.
GCACCCGCAGATGCTGCGGCCAGGGCCAGCGCAACTCACCGGTGTCGGGCGCACCGGGGCCACGGTAGAGGACGCGCTGGTCGGTGACGACGACCTCGGTCTCCTCGGGCAGGGTCCACCGGGGGAGCGAGGCGGGCTCGTCGAACGCGTACTCGGCCACGGCGCATCGGCCGCTCCAGAGGACACGCTCGCTCGCGGGCGAGACGGAGTCGCGTAAGGCAGCGGGCGTCGCCGGCGCGGCCAAGGGCGCGTCGGTCAGAAAGTACTGCTCGGGCATGCGCGGACTTCCCCCCAGTGTGCGCCGCGTCCCGGGAAACACGGCCGTTACCGATTACAGCCCCGCGACAATGTGTAAACAAGACGGCAGCCGCGAATCACACTGGATTTCCTGACTACAACACGACAGGCCGAAAATACTTGCACATTCGGCCGAGCAGATGTTACGTACGGTTACCGAACAGGCCGGCCGGTGGAAGCGGTGACGCCACAGCGCCACTGTCCGTGACGGGCGCGGCCCCGCCGGCGAAGCGGTCGAGGTCGGTCTCGAGCCGGCCCGGGAACCAGTCGCCGGCCGCCCGGCGGGCCAGGCCGGCCAGCGGCGGCGGGGTGCGCCCGGCGATCACCACGAGGTTGCCGTAACGGCGGCCGCGCAGCACGGTCGAGTCGGCGATCAGGCAGGCCTCGGGCAGCACGGCCCGGATCGTGGCGACCTGGGTCTTGGCGTGGCGCAGCGGCGGGCCGTCGGTGACGTTGGCGATCAGGTGGCCGGTCGGGGCGAGCACCCGGGCCACCTCGCGCAGGAACTCGACCGAGGTCAGGTGGGCCGGGGTGCGGGCGCCCGCGAAGACGTCCAACACGATCACGTCGTACCCGGCGTCACGCATCCCCTCGACGGCGGCTCGCGCGTCCTCGATGCGGACCCGGATGGAGGCCTTGGCCGGCAGCGGCAGGACACGGCGCACGAACTCGACCAGCGGACCGTCGATCTCGATCACCCGCTGGGCCGAGCCGGGCCGGGTGGCCGCGACGTAGCGGGGGATCGTCAGCGCGCCGCCGCCCAGGTGCAGCGCGCGCACCGGCTGCCTGGGCGGCGCGAGCAGATCGATCGCCGCGGCCATCCGGCGTACGTACTCGAACTGCAGGTGGGTGGGGTCGGCCAGGTCGACGTGGGACTGGGGGGCGCCGTCGAGCAGCAGCGTGAACGCCGTGTCGCGGTCGGGGTCGGGCCGCAACTCGGCGACGCCCGAGGCCACCGTCTCGACGAGCCGTTCCGACCTCTTGCGCTGAGCCACCCGGCCAGTATCCAGGGTGCGGTTGGGTAGCGTCGGGACGAAAGCGCGCGGGAGGGCTGCGTCACGGCCGACCTCGTACGTCGTGACCGCGTCCGGCTTCCTGCCCGCCGACCCGCTGCTGCATCTGCTGCGCCGGGCGATGTTCGGCCCCACCCCGGCGTCGGTCGCCGAGATCCGGCGGCGGGGCGCCTCGGCCTGGCTGGAACGCCAGCTCGAGCCGGCCTCGATCGCCGACCCGGTGTCGGACCGGCTGATCGCCCGGCTCCCGCTTTCCAAGATCACTACGGCCGGCGTACGCGGCCTGGTCGCGACCGGCAAGCTCAAGCGGTACGACTGGCAGCCCATGTGGCAGGTGGGCCAGGCGGCGGTCGCGCGCGCGATCCGGTGCCCTGGGCGACACCAAGCTGGCCTTCGCGGCCGGCAACGACTACCGCGGCGACGTCTTCGTGCTGCTGTCCCTGCGCGGCGGCTTCGACGGCCTGTCCGCCGTGGTGCCCGCGGGCGACTCCGGTTACTACCGGGCCCGGCCGGGCATCGCCGTGCCCAAGTCCCGGCTGATCGGCGGGGACCGCTACTTCGGCCTGCACCCGGCGCTCGCCCCGCTGCTGCCGTTCTGGCAGTCCGGCCCGCTCGGCGCCGTGCACGCGGTGGGACAGCCGGCGCCCAACCGCTCGCACTTCGCCGCCACGGAGGAGTCGGAGCGGTCGGCGCCCGGCACCTCGACGCGTACCGGCTGATCAAGTCGGACGTCGGGCTGATGACGGCCACCGTGGACAGCGGCGACTGGGACATGCACGAGAACCTGGGCGCCGCCGTCGAGGGCCGGAAGATGCACGACCACCTGGCCGATTTCGCCGCCGCGCCGGCCGATTTCGCCACCGACCTGGGCCCGAGCGGGCTGGGCCGGGTCACCCTGGTCACGATCAGCGAGTTCGGCCGGCGGGTGGCCGAGAACGGCTCGGGCGGGCTCGACCACGGCTACGGCAACGCGATGTTCCTGCTCGGCGGCAACGTCAATGGCGGCCGGGTGCACGGGCGCTGGCCCGGGCTGGCCCCGTCGGCGCTGATCGACGGCGATCTGGCGGTCACCACCGACTATCGCTCGGTGATCGGCGAGGTCCTGCGCACCCGGTGCGGAGTTCCGAGCACGTCGTCGGTCTTCCCTGGCGTCAAAACGGCCACTCTGGGCGTCGTCACCAGCTAGGGGCTATTTAGGGAAAAACGTCGCATTAGGCAAGAATAAGGGTCAAGACTGGGGGCCGCGCGAACAGAAGGAGGGTGAGCCGTGTCCACGAGCGACATGCTGGCGCAGATCATCGGTGAGCAGCAGCGACGACCGGTGGTCCCGCCGCCGGCCGGTGACATGCCGGCGATTCTCGCCGCGGCTCAGGAGGAGGCCGGCCCGCCCCTCAAGATCCGCCGGTTCTTCTCCGAGGACGGCCCCGCCTTCTGGCGCTGGGACTGCGCCAACTGCGGTGAGTACGGCGGAGGACGGCATCACTCCGACGCGATCAACCGGGCCACCCGGCACTGCGTCGAGCACCCGGAGCACCGGTCGTCGCTGCTCCCGCCGATGCTGTGCCGCCAGCGCGACAACTACATGCCGCCGCACCCGATGCTTTTCGCGGTCGACGACGACCCGCCGCCCCCGCCGCTCGCGATCTGAGCGGGGACGGCGAACCCGCTGTCACTGCTGGGTGTCGCCCTCACCGGTGCGCTTCTGCGCCTCGTCCTGAGCCCGGTCGACCTGCGACGTGTATTTGTCGCCGGTGCGCTGGTCGACCTGGTCGCCGGCCTTCTCGATGCCCTGATCGATCTTGTCGTCGTGCTGGTTGGCAAGATCCTTGGCCTTGTCCAGGAAGCTCATCGCTTACTCCTCTGCTCGGGAACAACCCTGTCGTTCCCGAGCAGAGCCGGTGGAAACGTCAGTGACGGGTGGTGTCACCCTGACCGGTGCGCTTCTGCGCCTCGTCGACGGCCTTGTCGATGTGGGCCGAGTGCTTGTGCCCGGTCCGCTTGTCGGCCTCCTCGCCGATCTTCTCCAGGGCCTGGTCGACCTTCTCGTCGTTCTTGTCCAGGAAATCCTTGGCCTTGTCGAGGAAGCTCACGGGTAAACCTTTCTCTGGGCGAGGATCGCGGCGATCGTGCTGAACCGCGGGTCCTCGGCTATCTCCTCGAGCCCGGCGCGCAACGGCATGCGCCAGTTCGGGTACTCGTTCATAGTGCCTGGAAGGTTGGGCTGCGCGAGCTCACCCAGCACGTCGTACAGCGAAGCGGTGACAAACCGGCACGGGGTACGGGCGAGAAACTCGTGCATCGCCACGATGACCTGGTCGTTCGAGCTGTCCTCGGTGATCAGCCCGTCGGCCCGCAACACGCCGAGCAGCGCGTCCCGGTCGTCCTCGGCGTTGCGCTGCTCCTGCTCGACCGGGCCGGCCAGCTGACCCAGCCGGGCCCGCACCTTGACCTGCTCGGCGGTCAGGAAGCCGAGCGCGGTCGGCAGGTCGTGGGTCGAGATCGAGGCCAGCGCGTTGCGCGGGTACTCCTCGGCCGGGACGAACGGGCTGCCCTCCTCGGTCCACGTGCGGGTGAAGTAGAGCACCGCCGAGCCGAGCATGTTGGTCCGCTCCAGGCCCTCGGTGACCGCGGGCTGCACCGTGCCCAGGTCCTCGCCGATGACCACGGCGCCGGCCCGGTGCGCCTCGAGGGCCAGGATGCCGAGCATCGCCTCGGGGTCGTAGTGCACGTACGTGCCCTCGTCCGGCCCCAGGCCCGGCGGCACCCACCACAGTCGCCACAACCCGGCCACGTGGTCGACCCGCAGCCCGCCCGAGTGGCGGAACGTCCGGCGCAGCATGTCGCGATAGGCCGCGTACCCGGTCTCGATGAGCTGGTCGGGCCGCCAGCAGGCCAGCCCCCAGTCCTGGCCGAGCTGGTTGAACGCGTCCGGCGGGGCGCCCGTGTGCACCCCGGCCGCCAGCACGTCCTGCAGCAGCCAGCCGTCGGCGCCGAACGGGTCGATGCCCACGGCCAGGTCGTGCACCACCCCGACCGGCATGCCGCCGGCCCGGGCCACCTCGTTGGCCGCCTCGAGCTGGGCATTGACCAGGCGCTGGAGCCACGCGTGGAAGGCCACCCGGTCGCTGCGGAACTCGCTGACCGCGGGGGAGTCGGGGCGGCGCAGCTCGGCCGGCCACTGCGACCAGTTCGGGCCGTGCAGCTCGGCCAGCGCGCAGAACCGGGCGAAGTCGGTCAGGCCCGGGTCGGCCTCCAGATCGATCTCGCCGGCCAGCGGCCAGAGCAGCTCGAGCGCGGCCCGTTTGGCCTGCCAGACGGCGCTGTAGTCGATCAGGCCGTCGGCTGTCGGGTGCGGCTTGAGGGCGTCCACGGTCTCGCGCAGCGGCGGATCGGCCCGGCGGTACTCGTCGGTGTCGGCGATCCGCAGATAGAGCGGGTTGGCGAAGCGGCGGCTGGACGGCGAGTACGGCGAGGCCGGCACCGGCAGCGTCGGGGTGATCGCGTGCAGCGGGTTGAGCAGCACCAGGCCCGGGCTGCCCGGCAAGCCGAGGAACTCGCGCAGGTCACCGAGGTCGCCCATGCCCCACGATCGCTCCGAGTGCAGGGCGTACAGCTGCAGCATCCAGCCCCAGGTCTGTGGCGGCTCGGGCAGCTCGGTGGGCACCACGACCAGCGTGATCTCCTGCTCGCCGACGTGCAGCCGATGCCAGCCGAGCGGCAGGTCACCGGGGATCGCGTCGACCTCGACCGTGTGGCCGTCCTCGAGCACGATCGTCGCCGGGCCGGGTAGCTCGCGGGTGCCGCCCTCGCGGACGACCACGGTGCCGGGCATCCGGCCGAGCCGCTCCCGCTCGCGAACGGCGGCCAGCTCCGTCGTGATCGCGGCCGGGCCGGACGCGTCCACGCCGAGCAGCTTGAGCACTCCCACCACCGACTTGTCGGCGACGTCCTTGCGCTCCCGGTGCCAGTCCTCGTACCAGGTCGCCACCCCGTGGGCCGTCGCCAGTGCCGTCAGGTCGTCGTCCATCCGGTCCCTCTCGTCGCGTGCTCATAACCCTGCCCGATCTCTACCCTGCCCGATCCGGGGGTAGTCCTGGGAGAGCGCTTGCGGGAATGGGTCAGGATGGAACACATGTCAGCAGTGAGTACCGCAATGAAGTGGTGGACGCGGCTCGCCGCGGCGGTGACCGGCGCGACGCTGGCACTGGTCGTGCCGGTGCACGCCTGGGCCGCGAGCAACGGTGTGGCCGATGTGGCGATCGAGGCGGCGCGGGCCCGGCGCAGCCGCCGCGGGTTCGGCTTCTTCGGGATTTTCGGCGGCCTCTGCTGCCTCTTCGTGGTGGCCGCGATCGTGCTGGTCATCGTGCTCGTGCAACGCAATCGCAAGCGGAAGTAGTCACCCCGCCGGGGGACTGCTTTTCTGTGAATCCCAGCGACCATGGACGCGACCGACCTAGCGTTGACGAATGCGCATTCGTGCGAGCAACGTCAGGTCGGTCGCGCTCGGCGCTGGGGTGGCGGTGGCGCTGTGCGTCCCGCTGGCCATCTCGGTGACCGCCGGCGCCGACGACAACGTCCTGATCTCGCGCGGCCGCCCGGCGGTGGCCTCGTCGGTGGTCGAGGCGGCGGCCCGGGCCAATGACGCCAGCAGGGTCACCCGGTGGGTCAGCGTGGCCGGGCCCGGCACCCAGTGGCTGCGCATCGACCTGGGCGGGGTGCAGCGCATCGAACGGGTGCGGCTGATCTGGACGAAAACGTACGCCCGGTCCTACCGCGTGCAGTCCTCGGTCGACGGCGCGAACTGGACCGATCTCTATACCACCCGCGCGGGCAACGGCGGCGCCGACGATCTGAAAAAGCTCGGCGGCAACGGGCGCTACCTGCGGGTGCTGGCCACCCAGCGGGCCCACGCGGCGGGTGGTTACGCGCTGGCCGACGTCCGCGCGTACGGGCCCGCGGCCAAGGCCCTGGCCCGGGTCGCGACGCCCATCGGGTCGCCCGCCTCGGGCCTGGAGGACCGCCGCAAGAAGGAGCACGCGCTCGCGCTCATCTCCAGCGCCGAGAACTCCACACTGAGCTGGCGCCGGTCGTTCGCCTACATCGAGGACATCGGCGACGGACGCGGCTACACGGCCGGGATCGTGGGCTTCTGCTCGGGCACCTCGGACATGCTGGCCGTGGTCACCGCATACACCAAGCGCAAGCCCGGTAACGTCCTGGCGAGATACCTGCCCGCGCTGCGAGCGGTGGACGGCTCGGACTCGCACGCGGGGCTCGACCCGGGCTATCCGGCCGCGTGGCGGGCCGCCGCCCAGGATCCGGTGTTCCAGCGGGTTCAGGAGAACGCGCGGGACACGTACTACTTCAACCCGGCCATGCACCTGGCCCGGGCCGACGGCCTGCGCGGGCTGGGCCAGTTCGCCTACTTCGACGCGGCTGTGATGCACGGGGTGTCGGGCCTGCGGACCATCCGGGCGGCCGCGCTGCGGAGCGCGAAGATCCCGGCCCAGGGCGGCGACGAGCTGGCCTATCTGAACGCGTTCCTCAACGCCCGGGTGGCCGAGATGCGCACCGAGCAGGCGCATAGCGACGTGACCCGGATCGAGACCGCCCAGCGGCAGTTCCTCAAGCGCAGCAACCTCGATCTGACGGCCCCGCTGAGCTGGCAGGTCTACGGGGACACGTACCGCATCACGCAGTGAAGGCCGGGAACCTGACGGTTCCCGGCCTCACCCGCGAGCAGAGACTAGGCCTTGACCCACTTCTGGTTCGTGTTGCCCGAGCAGTCGTAGAGCTGGAGCTGCGCGCCGTTGCCGCCGTTCCAGTCCTTGATGTCGACACACTTGTTGGCCGAGATGTTCACCAGGTCACCGGCGCCCGAGAGGGTGAACCGCTGGACCGGGTTGCCGTTGCAGGTGACCAGCTGGATCGGTGTGCCGTTGGTCAGCGCGCCGCCGGCCGGGTCCATGCACTTGCCCAGCGCGCGCAGCGTGCCGTCGCTGTTGAAGGACCACTTCTGGGCGGTCGAGCCGTTGCAGTCCCACGTCTGGAGCCGAGCGCCGTCGGTCGCGTTGCCCGACGGGATGTCGATGCACCGGCTGCTGAAGTTGCTCTTCAGCGCCGTGCCGCCGGTCGAGGGCGGCGGGGTGGTGCCGCCACCGTCGTTGTTCCAGGCCGAGACGCGGACGTAGTCGACCAGCATGGTCTGCGGAAGCACGGTGCTGCCGTCCGGGTAACCCGGCCAGTAACCGCCCACGGCCACGTTGAGAATCATGAAGAAGTTGTGGTCGAACACCCACTGGCCGGGCAGGCTGGACGGCGTGACCCGGAAGTACTCGGAGCCGTCGAGGAACCAGCGGATCAGGTTGGGCGACCACTCCACGGCGTAGTTGTGGAAGTCGTTGCCGAGCGGGGCGCCGATGTTCCGGTTGCCGCCGATGCTCGCGCCGCCGGAGTAACCGGGGCCGTGCACCGTGCCGTAGACGGTGTTGGGCTCCTTGCCGACGTTCTCCATGATGTCGATCTCGCCGGTGGTCGGCCAGTTGTTGCCGCCGAGCATCCAGAACGCCGGCCAGATGCCCTGACCCTTGGGGATCTTGATGCGGGCCTCGAACTTGCCGTACGTCTGCGCGAACTTGTCCGCGGTCAGGATCCGGCCCGACGTGTACTGGCAGGTGCCGTAGTGGCACTGGTAGTTGGCCGGGTTCTCGCGGCGGGCGGTGATCTCGAGCTGGCCCGCGCCGTTGACCCGGACGTTGTTCGTCGAGTTGGTGTAGTACTGGCGCTCGTCGTTGCCCCAGCCACTGCCGCCGATATCGAACTTCCACTTCGAGGAGTCGATCGCGCCGGCGGCGCCGTTGAACTCGTCGGCCCAGGTGATGGGGCCGACCGCAGCTTCGGCAGTGTCGTTTCGGGAGGCGGCGAACAGCCCGCCGGTGAGTGTCGTCGCGATCACGGCCGCGGCGAGCAGGAATCTGGCCTTACGCATGGGGGATGCCTCCGGGGGGAGAGGTGCGTATCGAAAACAGTCTTTAAAGAAGACCCGTCACGGTCAAGGGAGACTGGTTCCGGAACCCCGGATAACGCCTTTTCTTACACCTTTTTAAAGAGATTGGGCAAGGCGGACGGCTCCCACCCGGGCAGCGCGGTGTGCGCCTCTTTGACCTGGTAGGTCGCGCCGCCGTAGGTGACGAGGTCGCCGGCCTCGTACGCGGTGTAGGCCTTCCACGCGGCCGGTTTGGCCGCGGGCGGCTTCGTGGTGGCAGGCGGCTTCGTGGCGGGTGGCTTGGTGGTGGCGGGCGGCTTTGTCGTGGGGGCCGGCGACGGCGTGGCCGATGAAGAAGGCGACGCGGGCATGGGCATCGGCTTCGCGCCCGCCGTCACCTTGACGAAGTCGACGACCATCCGGACCGGCCGGCGCCCGTCGGTGGCCAGGTTGAGCACCAGCGCGATCGGCAGCCCCGGCTGTTCCGGCGTCAGCTGCAGGCTCGGCCGCCCGTCGACCGACCAGACCACGACCTTCGGTGACCAGTCGATCGCGTACGTGTGGAACTCCCGGCCCGACGTCGGGTCGGCGGCCCGGTCGAGGGTTTCGACGTTGCCCCGCAGCACCCGCCCGTATTTGTCGACCGCGCCGAAGGCCCGCCAGGCCCCGCTGCTGCGCCGCACCTTGATCCGCGCCTCGGCGTGCCCGTAGGGCTCCGCGAACGCCTGCCGGGTCAGCATCAGCTTGTCCACGACCAGCTTGCCGTCGCCGTCCTGCCGCCCGTCCTCGGCGTCGCCGTCGAGCACCCACTTCGACAGGTCGAGGCTCGCACCGCGCCCGCCACCGAAGTCGTCACCGAAGACGGGCCGGTGTTCGGAGGCGACCGCCACACCGCCCTGACCGGTCAGGAAGATGGTGCCGGCCAGACCCACCGCGGCGGCGGCCAGCGCGGCCAGCGAACGCGGCCGCACACGCCACTTCGCCGTGCCCGTACGGTGCCGTGCCTCGCCCACCAGTGCCCCCTCAAATGACCAGCAGGCAACTTTCTTCAGAGGTGAGATCTTCTCGCAAGATCAGGGGGCGGTATTTAAGGCTGGCTTAAGGATGTCCGACTGTCCGGCTGGACACCCGAACCGTGGTGCCGCCGTCGCCGGTCTCGAGCTCGAAAGTGTCGGTCAGCTCCTCGGCCAGCCACAGCCCCCAGCCGCCCGGCTGATCGGCCGCCGGGCGCACGGCCGGCTCGGACCGCATCGCCGTCAGACCGGCCCCGGAGTCGCTGACCTCGCACACCACGTCGCCGTCGGCGCTGGACACGACTATCCGGCCCGTCCCGCCACCGTGCCGAACGGCATTGGTCAGCAGCTCGTTGACGGCCACCACGAAGTCGTCGAGGCGGTCACCGGTCAGGCCGCCCGCGGCGGCGCACGCCGCGACGGCATGCCGCAGCGTGGTGATCGCGCTGCGGTCGAACGTCTCGGAGAGCAGGATTTCGGTGCTGATGCCCTCGACGGTAGGCCACGTCTGATCTTCCCGCAGGGCGGGCCACCGGTGGTACGCGCCATGTGGGATGGTCGGGCCATGCCGGACGCACGCACCAGCGGTCTCCAGGCGCCGCTGTGGCGGGCGATCGCCGTCTACCGGATAGCCGCCCTGGCCTACGCGTCGATTCTCGTGATCAGCAACGTCGGCGACTACGAACGGCCGATGCTGGCCTGGCCTGTGCTGGCCGCGATGGCGGCCTGGACGGTGCTGACCACCTATGCGTACGCCGACCCGGCCCGCCGCCGCCCGCGGCTGCTCGTGGCCGACCTCCTGGTCACCATGGCCGCGCTGGCCTCCAGTTTCTGGATCGTCGGCCACCAGGCGCTCGAGGGCGGCGCCCCTACCCTCGCGGTCGCCTGGCACGTCGCGCCGGTGATCTGCTGGGCGGTGGCCGGGGGCCGGCGCGGAGGCATCGCGGCCGCCCTGGTCATGGGCATCACCGATCTGATCGTCCGCGCCCATTGGGACCAGGCCGCGTACACGGGAACGGTGTTGATGCTCTTGGCCGCGCTCGCGGTGGGTTACCTCGTGCGGATCGCCGAGGTCGCCCAGGAGCGCCTCGAACGGGCGATCGAGCTCGAGGCGGCGACCCGCGAACGGGAGCGGCTGGCCCGCGACATCCACGACTCCGTGCTGCAGGTGCTGGCGCTGGTCAAGCGGCGCGGCGTGGGGCTCGACGGCGAGGCCGGTGAGCTGGCCCGGCTGGCCGGCGAGCAGGAGGCGGCGCTGCGCAGCCTGGTCGCGGGCCGGCCGACGCTGGCCGATCCGGACGGTGACGACCTGGATCTGATGGCGCTGCTGCAGCCGTACGCGTCGCCGACAGTCACCGTCTCGGGCCCGGCCGGCGCCGTCCGCCTGCCCGCCCGCACCGCCCGCGAGCTGCGCGCCGCCGTCTCGGCCGCGCTGGACAACGTGGAGCGGCACTGCGCGCCCGGCACCAAGGTCTATCTGTTCGTCGAGGACGAGCCGGACGAGGTGCTGGTGACCGTCCGCGACGACGGCTGCGGTCTGGCCCCGGAGCGGCTGGCTCAGGCCGAGGCGCAGGGCCGGCTCGGCGTCGCCCAGTCGATCCGTGGGCGGGTCACCGAGCTGGGCGGCCGGGTGCAGATCGTCTCGGCGCCGGACGAGGGCACCGAGGTCGAGATGGCGGTGCCGCGGGCACCGATATCGTGACTGCCATGACCGAGGCGATCCGGGTGATGGTGGTCGACGACCACCCGATGTGGCGCGAGGGCGTCAGCCGTGACCTGACCGCGGCGGGCTACGACGTCGTCGCCACCACGGGCGAGGGCAAGCAGGCCGTCCGCATCGCCGCCGCGGCCCGGCCCGACGTCGTGGTCCTCGATTTGCAGCTGCCCGACGTGGTGGGGGTCGAGGTGATCAACGGCCTGCTGGCCGGGATCCCGGGCGTCCGCATCCTCATGCTCTCGGCCAGCGGCGAGCAGCAGGACGTGCTCGACGCGATGAAGGCCGGCGCCACGGGTTACCTGCTCAAGTCGGCCGGGCAGGCCGAGTTTCTCGACGCGGTGAGCCGGACGGCGGCGGGCGACACCGTCTTCACCCCCGGGCTGGCCGGGCTCGTGCTGGGCGAGTTCCGGCGGCTCGCGGTGACCGGGCCGGCCGGGCCGCCCGAGGCGACGCCGAAGCTCACCGAGCGCGAGACCGAGGTGCTGCGCCTGGTGGCGAAGGGGCTGTCGTACCGCCAGATCGCCGAACGGCTCGTGCTGAGCCATCGGACGGTGCAGAACCACGTTCAGAACACGCTCGGCAAGCTCCAGCTGCACAACCGCGTGGAGCTCACCCGCTATGCGATCGAGCAGGGGCTCGACTGAGCTCCTACTCGAATTTCGGCGCGTTGGTCTCGTGCATGGCCAGTTCCTCGGCGCTGGCGCCACCACCGGACGCGCCGGCGTCGTAGGCCACGCTGTCGGCCTCGTCGTCGAAGCCGTAACCCTCGTCCGGCGCGACCAGGCGGCCGACCGTCTGCGGGTCGTCGTCGTCGAGCTGGCCGTCGTCGTACAGCGACACCTGCGACTCCGGGTCCGAGGTCGGGCTCGCACCCCACACGTCGGCGTCGAAGTTGCGCTGCTCGGAGCTGTCGACGGTCTCGTCGTTGGGGTCGCGCCGCGGCGGGATCGGGTCTTCCGCGCCGACCTCCGGCTCCTCCTGGCGCAGCCGCGCGTCGAGGGACTCGCCCTCGCGGGCCTCCTCGGCGGTGTCACCGAAGCGGTTGGAACCGCCCGGCCCGACACCCGCGAGCGCCGCCGGGTCTTTGCCGTCCGCCCAGCGCGAGCTCTCCACCTGGTCGTACGCGGTCGAATCGTCATCCGCGGTGTCGGGAAGGCCGGAAGCCTCGGGGTCGGACACCTCGGCGGGGTAGTCGTTGTCTCGCATGGGCTCAACCTACCCGCGTGCGGGGTCGGGCATACCCGCCCCGTCGGCGTTCCAGAACACTGTTTCCGGGGCGGACTCGTCGCCCGACAGCAGCGCCCAGACCACCTTGCCGTCGTCCAGCCGCAGGCTGCCCCACCGGCTCGACACGGAATCGATCAAAAGCATTCCTCGGCCCCCGTACGCGGTGGCCGGCACCGGGCTGCCGGTGAACGTCGGCACGTGGGTCGAGTGGTCGCGCACCGCCACGCTGATCCCGCTGCCGTGCGCCGCGACGAGCACGACCATGGGCGTACGAGCGTGGACGACGACGTTGTTGACCAGCTCGGTGACGACGATGCAGGCCGGACCGGCCAGATCGGGGCAGTCCCAGCGGGCGCAGGCCTCGGTGATCAGCTCGCGGGCCCGGCGGGCGGCGCCCAGCGCGGGCTCCTGGTCGAGGCTGAGCCGGTGGTCGTGATCGGCCCGGCCGAACTCGGCGAACGCCTCCTGCGCGCTCGGCCAGACCGGCCAGCCGACATCGGGCCAGGCCGCGGCGCCGCGGGTGTCGCAGAGGGCGAGATGGGCGGCGGGCCAGTCGGCCGTCTCGGCGCGCAGGTCACGCAGCACGACGACGGCCTCGGGCGACGGGAGGGCCAGGCCACCGACGTCCACCAGCACGGCCTCGGGCTGTTCGGCGAGGACGTGCAACAGCGCGGAACGCACCGTGCCGGCGCTGCCGGCGTCAAGCACTCCGGTCAACCGGACGAGCGGGTGCTCCGACCCGCGGTCCACCCGGTGCCGCACCTCGCTCGCCATGATCGCTCCATTGTGCATAACGCGCCCCCTTTTCGCATTTTCCGCGCAGTCGGGGGTGCCGGCCTCGCCGTCAGATGAGGGCGCCGCGGATCAATCGGGACATACACCGCCTGTTGGGCATGGTCAGCATGTACCCGTGCGGGGGATTCTCATGCCACGGACAGCTGTTGAACTTGCGTACCGCGAACGCTTGCTGCTCAGCGGCTGGTTGGCGCGGCGCGCAGCGGGGCGGGGTCGGGCCGGCGGGCGGGCGCGGGCTGGTGGTGCTGCGGCTCCGCGTACCTGGTCAGGGCGATCACCGAGGCCAGGGTCACGACGAAGCCGAGCGCGGCCAGCCACTCCTTGCCCGGTTCGATGCGGTCGCCGAGCAACAGCAGGCCGACGATCGCCGCGGGCACGGCGCCGGCCGCGTCCATCGCCGCCACCGCGGCCGTGGTCGAGCCGCGCTGCATGGCCAGCCCGAGCAGCAGCTGGCCGACCAGCGAGTGCACGACCAGCAGGTAGAGCAGCGGGTTGGCGAAGAAACCGGCGGCCGAACTCTCGTTGGCCAGCGGGCGGGCGGCGATCGCGGCGGCCGAGAACCCGACCCCGGCCAGCGAGCCGAGCGCGACGGAACCGAGGGCGCCCTGCAGGCGTACGGCGTAGAAGCCCAGGCCACCGATCAGCAGCAGGGCCAGGGCCAGGCCGACGATGGCGGCCACGCCCAGCGGCCGCGCGTGAGCCGGCTGGGCCGAGTGCACCAGGCCCGCGATGCCGACCATCAGCAGCAGGAGCAGCACGACCTCGGCGGCCGGCAGTGACCACTTGAGCAGCAACACCCCGAGCAGGGCGGTCACGCCCAGACCGGCGGCCACGCTGGCCTGCACGAGAAAGAGCGGCAGCTCCTCACGAGCCAGGAAGGCGAGGACGAAGCCGAGGCACTGGCAGCCGATGCCCAGCAGGTAGGTGCGCTGGCCGGCCAGGCGGACGAGCAGGCCGGGGTCGAAGGTGTGGTGCACAGTCGTGCGGGCCGCAGCCGCTGACTGCAGCAGGTTCGCCACCCCGTACGCCAGGATCATGGCGGCGAGGAAGCACCAGCCCGAGGACACCACGTGACGCACGATAGACGACCCTCGGCCCGGCTTCAGCGCTTCGGGCGACACTCTCGTCGGGGCGTATCGGACAAACACGGAGAGCGACGCTTTTTGGGTTTTATGCCCCGTTCACCGGCTTAGCGCGGTCAGCACCGTTTCGTGGAGCAACCCGTTCGTGGCGATCACCGAGGACTTGTCGGCCGGCGGGCGCCCGGCCAGGTCGGTGATCGTGCCGCCGGCCTCCTTGACGATCGGGATCAGCGCCGCCACGTCCCACAACGACAGCTCCGGCTCGACCATCGCGTCCAGCGCGCCCTCGGCCAGCAGCATGTAGCCGTAGAAATCCCCGTACGCCCGGCTACGCCACCCGGCCAGGCTCAGATCGACGATCTGCGGCAGACGCCCGATCTGCTGCCAGCCGTCGAGGCTGGCATAACAGACGCTGGCGTCGGCCAGCCGGCCCACCGCGGAGACCTCGATGCGGGTGGCCGCGTGCTGATGTTTCCCGGCGAACGCCCCGTGGCCGAGCGCGCCCCACCAGCGCCGCCCCAGCGCGGGCGCCGAGACCAGGCCGGCCACCGGGACGTCGCCCTCGAGCAGCGCGATCAGGGTGCCCCAGATCGGCACCCCGCGGACGAAGTTTTTCGTGCCGTCGATCGGGTCGATCACCCAGCGGCGGCTGCCCGGACCGGCGGCCGCGTAGGTCAGCCCGAACTCCTCGCCGAGCACGCCGTCGCGCGGGCGGGCGCGGCCCAGCGTGGAACGGATGGCCTGCTCGACCGCGGTGTCGGCGTCCGAGACCGGAGTCAGGTCGGGCTTGCTCTCCACGCGCAGGTCGAGAGCGCGGAACCGGCTCATCGAGATCTTGTCGGCGGTGTCGGCAAGCATGTGGGCGAGGGCGAGATCGTCGGCGTAACCGGCCATGCCCGCACGCTAGCCGATCGGATGCTGCTGTTCCTCGTCGCCGGTCGACTCGCGCGGGTCTGATTCGCCGGCCCGGGAGGCCAGCAGGCGCCGGTACGACTCGAGGCGGCGCGGGTCGGCCTTGCCCTCGGCGACCCAGGCGTCCAGCCGGCAGCCCGCGTCGGCCGCCGTGTGACCGCAGTTGGGCTGGTCGTCCAGGGTGCCCTCGACCAGGTCGGGGAAGCCGTGCAGCAGGCTCTCGGCGCTGACGTGGGCCAGCCCGAAGCTGCGGATGCCGGGCGTGTCGATGATCCAGCCCGGGTCTTGGCGGTCGTGGTGCGGCAGCCGCAGGGCGACCGCGCTGGTCGACGTGTGCCGGCCCTTGCCGATCGCGCTGACCACCCCGACCGCACGCAAGGCATCGGGCACCAGACGGTTGACCAAGGTCGACTTGCCGACCCCGGAGTGGCCGACCATCACCGAGATGCGGCCTGCCAGCTTGTGGCGCACGTCGGACAGGTCGCTGTCCGGGCGGACCAGGACGTGCCGAAGGTCGAGCTCGGCGTAGTAGTCGAGCACGGCCTCGGGACCGGCCAGGTCGGCCTTGGTCAGGCAGAGCAGCGGCTCGATGTCGGCGTCGTAGGCCGCGACCAGGCAGCGGTCGATGAACCCGGTGCGGGGCTGCGGGTCGGCCAGCGCGCTGACGATGACCAACTGGTCGGCGTTGGCCACCACCACCCGCTCGAGCCGGCCCTCCGGCGTGGTGTCGTCGTCGTCGGCCGTGCGGCGCAGCACGGAGGTGCGCTCGGCGATCCGCACGATGCGGGCCAGCGCGCCCGCGTCGCCGGTGACGTCGCCGACCACTTTGACCCGGTCACCCACGACCACCGATTTGCGGCCCAGCTCGCGGGCGCGCATCGCGGTGATCACCGGGCTCTCGGGCGGGGCGTCCTCGCGGACACACCCGTAACGGCCCCTGTCCACGGTGATCACCAGCGCGTCGACGGCGTCGTCGTGCTTGGGTCGGGTGCGGGTGCGCGGGCGCGACGAACGGCCCGGTCTGACCCGGACGTCGTCCTCGTCGTACTCCCGCTTGCGGCCTGGCAGATCTAGCTCCTCGCCACGAGTCCCGCCCAGAGTTCCGGGAACTCGGGCAACGTCTTCGACGTACAACCTACGTCGGTCAGGGAGATGCCCGGCACGGCGAGCCCGATAACCGCGGCCGCGTGCGCCATCCGATGGTCAGCGTACGTCTCGAACTCGGTCGCGTGCAGCGGGCGGGGCACGATGCGCAGCCCGTCGGGGAACTCGGTGACCTCGGCGCCGGCCTTGCCCAGCTCGGCGGCGAGCGCGGCGATGCGGTCGGTCTCGTGACCCCGGATGTGCTCGACCCCGCGCAGCTCGGACGGCCCGTCGGCCAGCGCGGCGAGGGCGGCGACGACCGGGGTGAGCTCGCTGACCTCGGACAGGTCGGCCGTGATGCCGTGAAGCTCGCCGGCGCCCCGCACGGTCAGCCCCGCCGCCGTCTGGGTGACCTCGGCGCCGAGCGCGGTGAGCAGCTCGCTCAGCCGGCCCACGGGCTGCCAGCTCTCGGCCGGCCAGCCGCCGAGCGTGACCGACCCGCCGGTGACCATGGCCGCGGCGAAGAACGGCGCGGCGCCGGACAGGTCGGGCTCGATCACCCAGGTGCGCCCGGCGGTCTCACCCGGCTCGACGGCCCAGACGTCGGGCACCGACTCGTCGACCACAGCGCCGGCGGCCCGCAGCATGTGGGTGGTCATGCGCAGGTGGGGCGCGGACGGCACCGGCGGCCCCTCGTGCCGCAGCACCAGGCCCTTGGTGAACCGCGGGGCCGACAGCAGCAGACCCGAGACGAACTGGCTGGAGCCGGACGCGTCGATCACCGCCTCGCCCCCCTCGACCAGGCCCGACCCGCGCACGGTGAGCGGAAGCCCGCCGGTGGGGGAGGCGTCGATCGCCACCCCGAGCGACCGCAGCGCCTCGATGATCGGCCGCAGCGGCCGGTTGCGTGCATGGGGGTCGCCGTCGAACTCGACCGTGCCCTCGGCCAGCGCCGCGGCCGGCGGCAGGAACCGCATGATCGTGCCGGCCAGACCGACGTCGACCCGGGCCGGCCCGCGCAGCGGACCCGGCTCGATCACCCACCGCTCGTCGTCGCCGGTGTCGACGCCGACGCCCAGAGCCCGCAGCCCGGCCGCCATCAGCTCGGTGTCACGGGCGCGCAGGGGCCGCTCGATCACCGACGGCCCGCTCGCCAGCGCGGACAGGATCAGGGCACGGGCGGTCATCGACTTGGACCCGGGCAGCCGCACCGCCGCCTCGACCGGGCCGGACGCGGACGGGGCAAGCCAGGGGCGGGGTTCAGCTGTCACGGCAGTCATTGTGCCGGGCCGGTCCGACAATTTCGCGGACGTTTCCCGTCCCCCGAGACGGCGGCCGGTCGGCGTACCGTTCAGGGCATGTGCGGGAGGTATGCGACGACCAGGAGCGAAGCCGATCTCACCGACCTGTTCGAGGTCGTGAGCGTGGCCGAACAGGCGGCACCGAGCTGGAACGTCGCCCCCACCGATCCGGTGCCGGTCGTGCGCGTGTCGCAGACCCACGACGCCCGGGTGCTCGACACGGCCCGCTGGGGCCTGGTGCCACCGTGGTCCAAAGACCTGCGGGCCGGCGCCCGCATGATCAACGCCCGTGCCGAGACGGTGGCCACCTCGCCGGCCTTCGCCAAATCCTTCGCCCAGCGCCGCTGCCTGGTGCCGGCCGACGGCTGGTTCGAGTGGATCCGCGACGGCAAGCAGCGCCGGCCGTTCTACATGACCCCGGCCGACGGCTCGGTGCTGGCCTTCGCCGGCATCTGGTCGGCCTGGGGGCCCGACGCGGTGCTCACCTGCAGCGTCCTCACGACGGCGGCGCTGGGGCCGCTGGCCCAGGTGCACGACCGGATGCCACTGATCCTGGGGCGGGAGAGGTGGGCCGGGTGGCTGGCCGGCGGTGGGGAGCCGGACGAGCTGCTGACGCCGCTGACCCCGGCCGAGCTGGCGGCCATCGAGGTGCGGCCGGTCGGGCCGCAGGTCGGCAACGTCCGCAACAACGGCCCCCACCTGGTGGAGGCGGCGCCGCCACCCGACCTGACCCCCGAGCCCGCAGCCCTCTTCTGACCGCTGCCCGGACGCTTCGCGCCGCCCACCGGTCCGGCCGCCCGCAGGCCCGCCCACCCACAGGCCCGCCCACCCACAGGCCCGCCCACCCACAGGCCCGCCCACCCACAGGCCCGCCCACCCAAGGGGACCCCCGGCCACCGGTCAGTGTGCCGCGATTGGCCGATCTTGGGACGCGCGCCTGTGGACGGGTGCGGATTGTGGACAACCGCCGGAGTCGGCAATGGATCGTATAAGTGACCGGGCGGGCTTCTGGTCGGGTTCGCGAAATTTGGGTGTTCTTGGGGATCGGGCGAACGGGGACCGTGTCGGGCCGTTGAGGGGTGGCTCCGGCGGGCTAGGCGTGGGTAACGAGGGCTGAGCTGAGCATGATCAACTGTGGACTTTGTCGATTTATGTCCCTGTTTTGTATTGGCAACTTTGTTTCAAGATAGATAAGACCCTTGTTCTGATCTCCTACCCTGCGATACAAAATTGCGCCGGAGTGGTGCAGGTTCGCACGGTGCGGACCCGTGACCACATGCATTACCGGTCCCACGGGGGAGGTGGGCTGATGACACGGGCTCGTATGCCGCGTCCACATGAGGTCGCCATTGCGCGGCGCGATCCGCGCCTGCTCGAGGCGATCAGCGAGCGACGCACCGATGAAGCTTGGCGGACCCGCGGCGCATGCCGCGCGGTCGACCCGGAAACGTTCTTTCCGGCGCCCAATGAACCGTCCGAAGGTGCGGTCTCGCTCTGCGGCACATGCAGAGTCCAGGGGCCATGCCTGGCCTGGGCGCTGCAGGTGGGCGATTGCCACGGCGTCTGGGGTGGAACGACCCCACGCGAACGCCGGGCGATGCTCGTGGCCTGGCGCGAACGCGTCGGTCCGGGCGGCGAACCGATAGACGACGAGACCGACGAGGAAGATCGCCGGTTGCTCAGCCTTACCCCGGTCAGTCGCTGACCGGCATTCACCACCGACGAGCCTCGGACCGATAGCCGAGGGTGGCCGATCCGCCCTCGGCTATTGCCGCCGCTGTGCCCCGCGGCCCCAGGTTGCGGGCACAACGGCTGGTCCGACGTGGGTTGCTGCTTACATAGGCACGTGAGTGATGCCGAGATCGAGACGCCTCGTGGGCCCGCGGGGCTGAGGATCACCAAGCCCGCCGGTAAGGCCGTCAGCCTGCTCGTGCTCGGCCACGGCGCCGGGGGCGGGGTGGATGCGCCCGATCTTCAGGCGGTCCAGCACGCGGCGGTCGCCGCCGGGGTGATGGTCGCTCTGGTGACACAGCCCTACCGGGTGGCGGGCCGGCGCGCGCCGGCCCCGGCCGGGCAGCTCGACGAGGCGTGGACCGCGGTGATCGGGCAGATCGGCGTACCGCGGCGGAAGTTGCCGTTGATCGTCGGCGGGCGGTCGAGCGGGGCCCGGGTGGCGTGCCGGACGGCGGCCGGTCTCCACGCCGCGGGGGTGCTCGCCCTGGCGTTCCCGCTGCACCCGCCGGGCAAGCCGGAACGCAGCCGGGCCGACGAGCTGCCTGCCGAGGTCCCGACGCTGGTGCTCAACGGGGACCGGGATGCCTTCGGGGTGCCCGAGCCGACCGACGCCGTCGAGGTGATCGTGCGGCCGGGCGCCACCCATGACCTGCGTAAGGACGTGAAGACGACCGCCGAGCTGGCCGTGGCCTGGATGCGTACGCGTGGGTGGGCTCTTTGAGGAATGCAACTTGCGCGCGAGTGGTTGTAGGGCGCGGGAGCTTGAACGTCAGAAGGGGTAGGACACGTGCGAGCCGGAACGGAGTACCTCGAGCGCAACGGCCGGGAGGTCGACCGGGTGCGGAACCTGCTGGGTTCCCCCGAGTGGCCGGCAGTCGATCCCGCCACGCCATTGGTGAGTGTCGGCACACCGGCGGTTTTCGAGGCCGCTGATGGGGCACTACCCGTATCCTCGGCGGGGCGGTCGAGGGGAGAGCTCAGGGTGGCCCAGACAGAACGGACCGAGGAGCGTCGTGCGCGCTTCGAGCGGGACGCGTTGCCTTTCGTGGACCAGCTGTACGCGGCTGGCCTGCGGATGACGCGCAACCCGGCTGATGCCGAGGACCTGGTGCAGGAGACGTATCTGAAGGCGTTCTCCGCGTTCCACCAGTTCGAAGAGGGCACCAACCTCAAGGCGTGGCTGTACCGCATCCTCACGAACACCTATATCAACTCGTATCGGCGCAAGCAGCGTCAGCCGGTGCAGGCTCCCACCGAGGAGATCACCGACTGGCAGCTCGCCTCGTCCGAGTCGCACACCTCCGTGGGCCTGCGGTCCGCCGAGACCGAGGCGCTCGACCGGCTGCCCGACAGTGACATCAAGGAAGCCCTGCAGGCGCTGCCGGAGGACTTCCGCCTGGCCGTCTACCTCGCCGATGTCGAGGGTTTCTCGTACAAGGAGATCGCCGACATCATGGGCACGCCGATCGGCACCGTCATGTCCCGCCTGCACCGCGGCCGGCGCAACCTGCGCAAGACCCTGGAGCAGTACGCCGTCGACCGGGGCATCACCCGGACCGCTTCGGAACCGCAGGAGGCGTGACGCGAGATGAGCGGCCCGAACGGTGATGACCACCACGACCACGACACCGACTGCGGGATAGTCCTCGGCGAGGTCTATCTCTATCTCGACCTGGAGTGCAGCGAGGACCGCCGCTCGCTGATCCAGAAACACCTGGACGACTGCTCCGGCTGCCTCCGCGAGTACGGCATCGAGCACGAGGTGAAGGCGCTGGTGTCCCGCTGCTGCGGCGACGAGAAAGCGCCACTCGAGCTGCGCGAGCGGCTGCGCATCAAGCTCGACCAGCTCGAGGTGCAGGTGGAGACCCGGGAATACCTGCCGTAACGGCGTAGACAGACAAGAAGCCCCGCAGCACTCGCTGCGGGGCTTCTTGCGTCAAAAGCTCTGACTCAGCTGTTGGGTCGCTTGCCGTGGTTGGCCGCGCTCTTCTTACGGGCCTTCTTCTTGCGGGACTTCTTAGCCATGTGTGACTCCCTGTTCGTGCGGTGTTTCCCGCCGACGATCGTAGTCGGCGTGGCTGCGCGCCCCGGACTCGCCCGAGGGAGATCCGTGATTTGATGACGCGTACCAACACGTGAGATGGAGGGATTCGCGATGGGCGACGAGATCCGGGCCGAGATGGTGGCCAACGTGTGGAAGGTCGTGGCTACCACCGGCGACACGGTCGCCGAGGGGGACACCCTGGTGATCCTCGAGTCGATGAAGATGGAGATCCCGGTCGTGGCCGAGACCGACGGCACGGTCGCCGAGCTGGCGGTGCACGAGGGTGACGTCGTCCAGGAGGGCGACCTCATCGCGATCATCCAGGGCTGAGGCTCGGGCCCTCAGCCTCGCCGCCAGCGCAGCAGCAGACGGCTGCGGCCGCGCTGGCGGGGCACGACGGGCACCCGGGTCATGGCGGTGGCCAGCTGGCGGGTCGACCCGTCGAGGTCGGGGGTGGCCAGCGCCAGCTCGGCGAACGAGCGGGCCGCGGGTCGCGACGCCACCTCGGTGAGCTTGCGGGTGACGACGGCGGCCACGTCGGACCGCGCGGACGGGTCGACCCAGGCCGCCGCGATCAGCGCGAAGAGCACGGCCTCGGTGACCCGGTCGACGCCGCCGTCGACCAGCCCGAGCAGCAGCCGCCGTCGTTCCGAGTCGAGCCAGGGCTCCTCGGAACGGTGGTGCAGCAGCCCCAGGCAGGCCCAGATCTCGGGGGCGGCCACGTCGGCCGGCGGTTGCGCGATCAGGGCGGTCAGATCGGCCGGCGAGACCAGAATCAACTGCACGGCCGCGTCGTACGCCGCGGACGGGTGCGCCCAGGAGAGCGCGGCGACCTGACGCAACCGGCGGACGGCCTCGGCCGGCGGCTCCTCGGCCACCGGGGCGTGCCCGCGGGGCAGGGGCGCCGCCGCGGGCGCGCCGCTGAGCCAGGGCGTGTCGCGGCAGCAGTCGGCGAGGTCGGTGTGCTCGTGCGACTCGTCGGGGTGGTCGCGGATCCAGTCGGCCAGCCGCACCAGGTGCATGAGGTCGCCGTCGGCGCGGTAACGCAGCCGGTGCGCGGTGTGCACGGCGCAGTCGTAGTCGGGGTCGCGTTCCAGGGCGCGGTCGACCCAGGTCAGCGCGTCGTCCAGGCGGTCGTTGTCGGCCAGGGTGCCGGCGATGTCGGCGTACACCGAAAGGTCGTCGGGGTCGTGGGCCACCGCGCGCCGCAGGGCCGCGAGCGCCTCGGGCAGGCGGCCGGCGCTGCGGTAGGCGTACCCCAGCCAGATCTCGCCGAGCTTGGACGGGCGGACCCGGGCGCCGCGGGACGCCCAGTCGACGGCCATCTCATGCTCGCCGACCCGCCGGGCCAGCGCGGAACCGGCGCCCAGCAGCATCGCGTGCTCGGGATAGGCGGCCAGCGCGTGCCGCACCACGGTCAGGTAGGGGCGCAGGGTCGGCGGCGCCGGTTCGCCCACGCGGGTGCAGAGGCGCATGAGAACCTGCGCCAGGAGGCCTGGTTCGATGCGGACGCCCAGGGTGGGCTCGGCAACCCAGGGGATGCCGGCCCAGTCGGCGGTGGGCGACTGGCCGCTGGCCGCGGCGAGCAGGGGCAGACCGTCCTCGGGCCGGCCCGCCGCGGCGAGCAGGTGGGCGCGGGCGGCGAGTTTGCCGGGGGACGCGTGCGGGCCGGCCCGGAACAGGTCGAGCCCGCCGCCGGGGCGGGCCGCGAGACGGCCGAGCACCTCGTGGACCTCGGGCAACGTGGGGGCGTGGGCCAGCGCGCCGGCTATGTGATCGGCGGCCTTCGCCGGATCGTCGGTCGCCAGTGCCGATCTTGCCTGCTCGAGAGCGCGGTCGGCGGCGCGGCGTACATCCACGATGCAAGACAGTAGGGGAAACGAACCTATCTGTCAGTAGGAGGTTCACTGCGCATTAGTGCTCGAAACATTGACTCTGTAAGCTGTTTCTTGCAAGACTGCGCACCGATCGAGCGTGCAGGGGCACATCAGGGGAGGAACACGTGGCACAGCTAGGCCAGGGGATGGCGGCGGACATCGCGGAACAACCGGGTGGATTCGCTCGGTTGCTCGACGCCGAGCACGGCGGAGCCATCGCCGCGGTGGCCGCCGAGGTGGCCCGCCGGAAGCCGCGCAACGTCGTGTTCGTGGCTCGGGGCACCTCCGACCACGCCGCGCTCTACGGCGCCTACCTCACCGAGATCCGGCTCGGCCTGCCCGTGGCCAGTGCCTCGCCGAGCGCGATCACGCTCTTCGGCGCCCGGCCCGACTTCACCGACACGCTTGTCGTCGGGGTCAGCCAGAGCGGCGGCTCGCCCGACCTCACCGCCGTGCTCCAGGTGGCCCGCGAGACGGGCGGCCTGACCCTGGCCGTCACCAACAACCCCGAGTCGCCTCTCGCTCAGGCGGCCGAGCTGTCGATCGACGTGGCGGCCGGGCATGAGCGGGCGGTCGCGGCGACCAAGACGTACACGGCCGAACTGCTCGCCCTGCTCCTGCTGATCGAGGGCATCCGCGCGGGCGACGGCGCGCTGCCCGACGATGAGCGGGCCGCGCTCGACAAACTGCCCCAGCTCGCCGAGGACGCCCTGGCCGACCCGGCCGCCGACCTGCTCGCGCAGCGTTACCGCTTCGCCTCGCGGATGGTGACGACCGGGCGGGGGTACGCCTACCCGACCGCGCGCGAGGCCGCGCTCAAGCTGATGGAGACGTCGTACCTGCCGGCGCTCGCCTTCTCGGGGGCCGACCTGCTGCACGGGCCGCTCGCGATGACCGACCCGGACGTGCCGGTGCTGGCCGTGGTGGGCGACGGGCCGGGCGGGCAGTCGATGCGGGACGTGGTGACCCGGCTCGGCGAGCGGCGGGCCGACGTGGTGACGATCGGCGCGACCGACGTGCCCGGCGCGTCCGGGCGACTCTCCGTGCCTGCGACCGACGAGCGCTACAGCGCGTTGCTCGACATCCTGCCGCTGCAGAAGCTGGCCCTCGCGCTGGCCCTGGCCCGTGGCGAGGACCCGGACGCGCCCAGGGGCCTCAAGAAGGTGACGACGACACTCTAGAAACATGGACGTGGCACGCTTGGCGCGTGTCCACGTTGCGTGATCTTGCCGAGGAGCACACCGGCCTCGGCCCAGCCGACATCGACCACCTGCACCGGCTCGCGGGTGACTGGCAGTTGCTGTCCGACCTGTCCTTCGCCGACCTGCTGATGTGGGTGCCGGTGAAGGCGGCGGACGGCCGGCCCCGCGAATACCTCTGCGTGGCGCAGGTGCGGCCGACCACGGCCCCCACGGCCTACCAGGACGATCAGGTCGGCAAGATCTCCGGCGGGCCCGAGGTGGCCCACCTCGACATCGCCTTCGCCCAGGAACGGATCTGGCGCGAGGGCGATCCGGTCTGGTACGGCGACACCCCAGCCCGGCACGAGGCCATTCCCGTACGCCTGCGCGGCCAGGACGACCGCGAGGAGGGCTACAGCGAGGTCATCGCCGTCATCGGGCGGGACACCAATCTGTCCACCGCGCGGACGCCCAGCCAGCTCGAGCTCAACTACCTGACCACCGCCGACGACCTGGCCCAGATGGTCGCCGACGGCACCTTCCCGCCGCCCCGGCACCCGGGCGAGACGACCTCGGCGCCGCGAGTCGGTGACGGGCTGATCCGGCTCGACGCGGGCGGCAAGGTCACGTACGCCAGCCCCAACGCCCAGTCCGCCTACCGCCGGCTCGGCTTCAACGCCCACCTGGTCGGCGAGGAGTTGTCCGCGCTCACCAGCCGGCTCGCGGCCGACCCGCTGGAGGGCAACGACGCCTCCGAACGCATCCTCTCGGCGCTGCGCGGGGAGTCCCCGCCGCGGCAGGAGATGGAGGCCCGGGGCGCGACCGTGCTGATCCGGTCGCTGCCGCTGCTGCCGGCCGGGGTGCCGATCGGCGCGCTGGTGCTGGTGCGCGACGTGACCGAGGTCCGCCGTCGGGACCGCGCCCTGATGACCAAGGACGCGACCATTCGCGAGATCCACCACCGGGTCAAGAACAACCTGCAGACCGTGGCCGCGCTGCTGCGTCTGCAGGCCCGCCGGGTCGACGCGCCCGAGGCCCGGATGGCGCTGCAGGAGTCGGTGCGGCGGGTGGCGTCGATCGCTCTGGTCCACGAGACGCTGTCGATGTCGAGCGACGAGGCGGTCGAGTTCGACGGCATCGTCGACCGGGTCGCGACGGCCGCCTCCGAGGTCGCCACCACCAGCGTTCCGGTCAAGATGCGCCGCGAGGGCACGTTCGGCGTGCTGCCGGCCGAGATCGCCACCTCGCTGGTCATGGTGCTCAACGAGCTGCTGATCAACGCGGTCGAGCACGGCTTCTCGCCCGGTGAGGACGAGGACGAGCCGGTTCTCGACCCGGAGAACGCCGAACCGGGCGAAGTGGTGGTTTCGGCCCATCGGTTCCGTAAGCAGCTGCACGTCACGGTGGCCGACAACGGGCGCGGGCTGCCCGACGACTTCCGGGCCGACGACAGCCAGCGGCTCGGTCTGCAGATCGTGCGGGCCCTGGCCACCGGGGAGCTGCGCGGCAGCATCGAGCTGCGCAACCGGGCCGGTGGCGGCACCGAAGCCGTACTGGTGGTGCCGCTCGGCAAGCGGTAGCTGTAACAAGTGATAGCTCGTGGAGCTGCGACATCGCGCCGTCAACCCCTGAACCCAGGTGGGCGGCGACACACTCCCGAAATCTGGACCGCACTGGCCCAGATTGGTTTGCCGTGAGAGGCTTGCCGACATGACCGCTGCATTGGACCGCCGCTTCGTGGCTCGCCGCCACGTCGATTACGGCCGTGTCCGCAGCGCGATGTGTCCGGCGTCCTGACGCCGTCCGATTTTATCTTCGGGCGCGCGAGACGCCCGGCCTTCTCCTGACATCGAAGTCACGAGCCTCCAGCCGTGAGCGTCCAGCCGCGCCCACGAATCCCGGAGGATCGCCGACATGGCGCCCAGCAGCACCCCAGGTCGCCCGGCCGCCCGCCCCCGCAAGGCGCGCGGTGAGGGTCAGTGGGCGCTCGGACACCGCGAGCCGCTGAACCCGAACGAGCGGATCAAAAAGGACGACAACCCGCTCAACGTCCGCGCCCGTATCGAGAACATCTACGCGCACACCGGCTTCGCCTCGATCGACCCGCAGGATCTGCGCGGCCGTTTCCGCTGGTGGGGGCTCTACACCCAGCGCAAGGCGGGGATCGACGGCGGCCGCACCGCCGTGCTCGAGCCGCACGAGCTCGAAGACGAATACTTCATGCTGCGGGTGCGCATCGACGGCGGTGCCCTCAACCTGGCCCAGCTGCGCACGATCGCGCAGATCTCGCAGGAGTTCGGCCGCGACAGCGCCGACATCACCGACCGGCAGAACATCCAGCTCCACTGGATCCGGGTCGAGGACATGCCCGAGATCTGGCGGCGGCTCGAGGCGGTCGGGCTGCAGACGACCGAGGCCTGCGGCGACTGCCCCCGCATCGTGCTCGGCTCGCCGGTGGCCGGCGTCTCGGTCGACGAGGTGATCGACCCGACCCCGGCGATCGACGAGATCCTGAAGCGCTACATCGGCGACCCGCGCTACTCCAACCTGCCGCGCAAGTTCAAATCGTCCATCTCCTGGCTGGTCGACACGCCCTACCAGGTCAACGACATCTCGCTGCTCGGTGTGATCCACCCGCAGCACGGCCCCGGCTTCGACCTGTGGGTCGGCGGCGGCCTGTCGACCAACCCGCGGCTGGCCGAGCGGCTCGGCGTCTGGGTGCCGCTCGACGAGATCCCGGACGTCTGGGAGGCCGTGGTCGGCATCTACCGCGACTACGGCTACCGGCGGCTGCGGACCCGGGCCCGGCTCAAGTTCCTGCTGGCCGACTGGGGTGCCGCCAAGTTTCGCGAGATCCTCGAGAAGGAGTACCTGGGTCGCGCGCTGATCGACGGGCCGCAGGCCGAGCTGCCGGACAAGCCGATCGACCACATCGGCGTGCACAAGCAGCTCGACGGGCGTAACTACGTCGGTGCGGCGCCGGTGGTCGGGCGTTCTTCGGGCGTCCAGCTGGCCAACCTGGCCGACCTGACCGAGGCGGCCGGTTCCGACCGGGTGCGTCTCACGCCGTACCAGAAACTCCTGGTCCTCGATGTCGCCGACGAGAACGTCGAGGGTCTGATCCGCGGGCTGCGCGAGATCGGCCTTGAGGCGCGGCCGTCGGCCTGGCGGCGCGGCACGATGGCCTGCACCGGCATCGAGTACTGCAAGCTGGCGATCGTCGAGACCAAGGCGCGCGGCGAGGAGCTGGTGGCCCGGCTCGAGGAGCGGCTGCGGGACTTCGACGCCGACATCTCGATCCACATCAACGGCTGCCCCAACGCCTGCGCCCGCACCCAGGTCGCCGACATCGGCCTCAAGGGCCAGCTCGTGATGAACGAGCACGGCGAGCAGGTCGAGGGCTTCCAGGTGCACCTGGGCGGCGGCCTCGGCATGGCCAAGAACGAGACGGCCGGCTTCGGGCGCAAGCTCCGCGGGCTCAAGGCCACGGCCGAAGACCTTCCCGAGTACGTCGAGAGGGTCGCCCGCAACTACCTGGCCGACCGTTCGTCGGCCGACGAGACCTTCGCCACCTGGGTCGTACGGGCCGAAGAGGAACTCATCAAATGAGCGACGCCCGATCCGCCCCGCTGTACTGCCCCTACTGCGGCGAGGAAGACCTGTTCCCCAACGAGGCTTCGCACGGAGCGTGGGAGTGCCACTCCTGCGCCCGAGTTTTCACGGTCAAGTTCAACGGGCTGCTTGCCGAGCGGCTGAATCCCTTAAAGAGCGATAAGAGCGATATCAAGGGAGTGAACCGATGACAGTCGTGGCCGCCACCTCTCTCCATCTCGTCAACCTGGGCGGTCCGGTCGTCCAGGACCCGGCCCGGCGCTCCCGCGACGAGCTCGAGGCGCTGGCGCGCGACGCCGGCCGCGAGCTCGAGGGCGCCCCGGCCGAGGTGATCGCCAAGTGGGCGACCGACACCTTCGGCGACCGGTTCTGCGTCACCAGCTCGATGGCCGACGCCGTCGTCGCGTCCGTCTTCTCGCGGGTCTCGCCCGGCGTCGACGTGGTCTTCCTCGACACCGGCCTGCACTTCCCCGAGACGCTCAAGGTGCGCGACATCGTGGCCGCCAGCATGGACGTCAACGTCCGCTCGATCCGCCCGCGCAAGACGGTCGGCCAGCAGGACGGCGAGTACGGCCCGCGCCTGTTCGCCCGCAGCCCCGACGAGTGCTGCTTCCTGCGCAAGGTCGAGCCGCTCGAACGGGCCCTGTCCGACTACGACGCGTGGGCCACCGGCCTGCGCCGCGACGAGTCGCCGACCCGGGCCAACACGCCGGTCGTGGCGTTCGACGCCAAGAAGGGCAAGGTCAAGGTCAACCCGATCGCGGCCTGGACCGAGGCCGACGTCAACCGCTACATCAGCCGGTGGAACGTGCCGGTCAACGAACTGTTCAAGAAGGGGTACGGGTCGATCGGCTGCTGGCCGTGCACCCGCACCACCAAGGCCGGCGAGGACCCGCGCGCGGGCCGCTGGGCGATGTTCGAGAAGACCGAATGCGGTCTGCACGTCTGATCACCCCCGGGCCCGCCGACCGGCTCGCCGTGGTGCTCGTGGCCCACGGCAGCCGGGACCCGAGGGCCGCGGCCTCGACGGCGGCGCTGGCCCGGGCGGTGCGCCGGGCCCATCCGTCGTGGGACGTCCACGCGTCGTATCTGGACCACGCCGGGCCGCGGCCCCTCGATGTCCTGGCCGCCCTGCCGGCGGGCCGCCGGGCGGTCGTCGTGCCGCTGCTGCTGACCGAGGCCTACCACGGTCGTGTCGACGTGCCCGCGATCCTGTCGGAGGCGGCCTCGCTGCCGATCTCGGTGACGCTGGCTGACGTCCTCGGCCCGACCCCCGCGGCTCGGGCGGTGCCGCCCGCCCTGCTGGACGGTCTCGTGCGCCGCTTGGACGCCGTCCCCACGGCGCAGCGTCTCGATGCTGTGGTGCTTGCGGCGGCGGGAACCCGGGACGCGGCGGCCCGGGAGACGATCTCGTGGGCCGCGGACGCCCTCAGCGCGCGTCTGGGCGTCCCTTGCGTGCCGGCCTATGCTTCGGCCTCCCCGCCCGACCCTGGAGCGGCTGTGAGCCGTCTACGGGGCGAGGGCGCCCGGCGGGTCGGGTTGGCGGCATATTTTCTGGCGCCGGGCTTTCTCTACGACCTGGCCGTGCGCTCCGCTCAGGAGGCCGGCGCGGTCGCGGCCGCGGATCCGCTGGGCGACGCCCCGGACGTGGCCCGTCTCGTAGCGGCCCGCGTTGTCAAGGCCACCGGCCGCGCCCTCCGCGCCGCGGCCTGAGCGCACCGCGTCATCTCGACTGTGGAGCGTGCCCGGGCGTGCCGCGCCTCTTCCCGTTCGTTCGTAAGGGTGGCCTTATTTTCGCCACTCACCGTTACCGCGTGTTGTGCGGCCGCCGCGCTCCGCCGATCTCGACGGTGGGTGAGGGGAATGTGGACCATTGGTGGCGCCGCCGCAATTTCGAGATCATTTCGCGGAATCTCGATGAAACCCACCGTGATCGCATTAGCGCACTCGGCGAACCTCTCGGGTTTCTCTCAGGATTCGGCGCGCTGAGTAATCGGACGGAAACAGCAAGACGCCCCGGTGCCGATCGGCCCGGGGCGCAAATGCTGTGGGGGATTGGTTCAGGCAGAAGGAGCGCCGACCCGCAGGCCGCCACGACGCTTGACTGCACGCCGTTCGTCTTCGCTCATCCCGCCCCAAACGCCGGCGTCCTGTCCGGACTCGAGTGCCCAGGTAAGGCAGCCCTCGGTCACGGGACACCGCCGGCACACGGCCTTGGCCTGCTCGACCTGCAGGAGCGCAGGGCCAGACGTCCCGATCGGGAAGAACAGCTCCGGGTCCTCGTCGCGGCAGATCGCATCGTGACGCCAGTCCATGGCGGCAACACTCCTTGTTTCGGATGGGGTAATGAATGGCGTTACTGGTTTACCTATGCGTGCGCGGGGCGACCGGCAGGTTGGGTAACCCTCGGCTCACCGTGCGGCAGCAAGCTTTTGTGTTATCGGATGCTGTTCGGCGCTTCTGGATTAGGAACGCGCGCAAGCGGCAACCGGTTACTTCTTATCGCTTGTGAATGCTTTCACGAACTCTCGCGATGTCAAGGGTAGCGCTCGAAGTTTCTCCGGGCGGGTGAGCTGGCTCACGTCCCCTTTGTCCAGATCTGAGGCTAGTGTCAGAGCCGGTTGACCAACGCTCCCATCAATGTAGTACGGTCCCGGCCGCTCTGCCGACCTTTTGACGGTGTTTCTGTAACGGATCGTGAGCTTCACTACCCCGTCGTCAGCAGATCACACGTAGTGCTTCCGGGACGGACACGAAGTGCACCTTCTGCCGTTCGCCCAGATAATCGCCGTCGAGCTGAAATGCCTGCGGCCGACTGGCGATGACGGTGAACTCGTCCTGATCGTGCAGATGGAGCACCCGCTTGCCGTGCGGTTCGCTCTTGCGGGTGGCCAGCTGGGCCATCGTCCGGGTGGTGCTGGTGACGGCGAGGCCGCGCAGGGCCATCACGTCGAGACCGCGGTCGAACGAGGCGCCGGGGCTCGGGTTGATCGCCCGGTCGCCCAGATAGGTCCACGGTGCGGTGTTCTGGATGATCACGGTGCCCAGGTCGGGCTCGGCCGGCTCACCGGGGCGCTCGATCGTGAGCGGCGGGGATTTGCGGTCCTCGCCGGTGAGGAACTGCCCGGCGATCGAGCGGAAGTAGAGACCCGGCGTCGAGGTGCGGCCTCGCAACCGGGCCTGCTCGACCCGGCGCACCACGGCGGCGTCGAAGCCCATGCCGGCCGCGAACGTGAAGTAGCGGTCGTCGGCGCGACCGAGACCGATCACTCGGTGCCGCCCGTCGCGGAGGCCGTCGAGGATCACGCTGACCCCCTCGACCCAGTCCCGCGGGAGGCCGAGCGCGCGGGCGAAGACGTTGGTCGATCCGCCCGGAACGACGGCCAGCGCGGGCAGCACCTGGGCCCGGGGGCCGGTCAGCCCGCTCAGCACGGCCTCGGCGGTCATCAACCCGTTGACCGCCTCGTTGACGGTGCCGTCGCCACCTAGCGTGACCACCACATCGACCCCGCTCTCGGCGGCGGCGCGGGCCAGGGTCGCCGCGTGCCCGCGGCGGGTCGTGTATTCCACCGACAGCTCGACCGCGCTGCGCAGGGCCCGGACCAGGACGTCCCGGGTGCGCTCGCTGGTGGTCGTGGCCTTCGGGTTGACCAGCAGTAACGCTCGCATGCGCGGCACTGTACCCAAGAGCGGCTCGAAAGACTGTCGGTATGGTGCTCCCGTGACCGGTGAGAAGTCTGTCGTTGACAACCCCGCGACGCTGCTCTGGGCGGTGCGGCTGCTCTACCTCGAATGCGCCGCTCTGGCCGGGCTCACCGTCTACCTCGTGGTCCTCGATCTGACGAGCAAGTCCGAGAACGTCGGCATGGCCGTCGCCCTGACCGTTTTTGCCGCCCTCGGCGTGGCGGCCGTCTTCTTCGTCGCGCGCGGACTCGGCCGGCGCACCCGCGGCGCCCGCGGTCCGGCGATCGTGATCCAGCTCTTCACCATCGCCGCCGGCGGTTTCCTGCTGCAGGTCGGGCCGCTCGGGCTGGGCGTCGTGCTGATGGTGCTGGGCCTGGTCGTCGGTCTGCTGATCGTGCTGCCGCCGAGCACGAGAGCGTTGGGCATCGATTAATCGCCCTCATTCGGTGAGCCAGGGCATACCCTGTGAATGTGACCGGATCAACGGTGCGCCCGCCGGCGTATCAACTGCTGGCGGACGAGTTGCGGGACGACATCACCTCGGGACGGCTGCAACCCGGTGAGCGTCTGCCGCCCGAGCCTGAGCTGTGCGTCAAGACCGGCGTCAGCCGCAGCACCGTGCGCGAGGCCCTGCGCCTGCTGGCCAGTCAGCACCTGATCATCACGACCCGTGGGGTGACCGGCGGCAGTTTCGTCGCGCATCCCGACGCCGAGCAGCTGTCCGACGCGCTGTCGATCGGCCTCTCGCTGCTGGCCAGCTCGGACGGCGTGGGCTTCGCCGACGTGCTCGAGGTGCGTCGCGCGCTCGAGGTGCCGGCGGCCGGTCTGGCCGCCCTGCGCCGCCAGGAGGATCTGCTCATCGAGATCCGCGGCGCGCTCTTCGACCCGGCGGTCGACGACTTCGACACGATGATGCTGGCCCACGCGGCCTTTCACACGGCCGTGGCCAAGGCGACCATGAACCCGCTCTTCGAGCTGGTCATGCGCCCGTTCTACCACGCGAAATACGGCGAAGAGGTCACCGACGCCCTGCCCGACGGCTACTGGCGGCAGATCGACGCCGACCACCGGCTGATCCTGGACTGCCTGGTCATGCGGGACGCGGAATCAGCCACCAAGGCGGCCGCGCAACACCTGGATTACATCGCCGCCGTCGTGCGTTAGCTGCCGGTGCGGCGCGTCACCAGACGGATCGTCGCGCGCTGACCGGTCGCCTCGGCCGCGGCCGAGCTGGTCAGGGCGGTCAGCACCTTCCACGCGAAAGACGACTCGGCCGGCAGTTTGGCGCCGCGCACGGTCGTCACGGTCACCTCGACGGTGAGAGCGTCCTCGGTGACGGCGAACCGGCACTCGAGCTCGGCGCCGCGGGTCGCGATGGCCAGCAGCATTGCGCACGCCTCGTCGACGGCGATGCGCAGATCCTCGATCTCGTCCAGCGCGAAGTGCAGGCGGGCGGCCAGGCCGGCCGTCGCCGTGCGGAGAACGCCCAGGTAGCCACCGTCGGCGGGCACGGTCAGCATGACGATGTCGTCGCCGATAGCCGGGTCCGGGTATGTGTCCGTCAGCTGAGTCACCGTGCTCCTTCCAATGTCAGCAGACTCTAGTCGCAGAACGCAGTCGGCCGGTACGCCCGGTGGGCGTACCGGCCGATCGCCGAGCGAAATCAGGCCTGCTTGGTCTCCCAGAAGATCTTGGAGATCTCCTCGATCTTGCCGAGGAGTTGGTCGGCCACGGCCGGGTCGACCGAACCCTTGGCGCCGGAGGCGCCGGCCAGCTTGGTGGCCTCGTTGAACAGCTGGTGCAGGTTGGGGTACTTCTCGAAGTGCGGCGGCTTGAAGTAGTCGGTCCACAGCACCCACAGATGGTGCTTGACCAGTTCGGCCCGCTGCTCCTTGATCAGAATGGCGCGGGTACGGAACTCGGGGTCGGTGTTCGCCTGGTATTTCTCGGCGATGGCCTTGACCGACTCAGCCTCGATCCGGGCCTGCGCCGGGTCATATACGCCACAAGGAAGGTCACAGTGGGCGCTGACCTCGATCGTGGGCGTGAGGAAACGCGGAAGTCGCATCAGGACTCCTCCATACGAGATTTGCGATGATCCGTCGTTGACACTACCCCTTACACACTCGCCGTAACGCGACGGAGGACTGATGCCGTGAGGTGGCAACAACCGCTGTTCGCCGTGCTTGTCCGGGGGCCGTCGATGGTGCCGACGCTGCGCTCCGGTGACGCTCTGCTGGTGTGGCGCGGGGGCCGGGTGCGTACCGGAGAGGTGGTCGTGGCCCGCTTCCGCAGCCGGCCTGACCTGCTGGTCGTCAAGCGCACGGTAAGGCCGCAGGACGGTGGCTGGTGGATACAGGGCGACAATCAACTGATCGAGGACGACAGCCGCGCGTACGGGGTGGCCGATGTCATTGGCAGAGTGTTGATTCGATACTATCCGCGGCTCGGTCGGCTAGGTTAATGTCGCAGAACCGCAGCGCACACCAGCGCCGCGGTTGCTCTTTACGGGTGATCCCCGCATCGCGCTCCGGTCCGGCGCACACTCGCCGCTGTGATCGGTGAGCGCCACGACCACGTCCTGATGCCGGTTGGAGTCACCATGTCTTTCTTCAGTTTCGAACTCGACCCCGCGTTGGCCGCCGATCCCGTCTTCGACCTGCATAAACGCGGGAAGATGGAGATCAGCGCGACCGTCCCGCTGTCCAGTCGCGACCACCTCTCCCTCGCGTACACCCCGGGCGTGGCCCGGGTCTGCGAGGCCATCGCCGACGACCCCTCGCTCTACGGCGACTACACGTGGACGGCCAACACGGTCGCCGTGGTCACCGACGGATCAGCCGTGCTCGGGCTGGGCAACATCGGCCCCAAGGCCGCGATGCCGGTCATGGAGGGCAAGGCGATCCTCTTCAAGCAGTTCGGCGGGGTCGACTCGATCCCGATCTGCCTCGACACCCAGGACGTCGAGGGCATCATCGCGGTGGTCAAGGCGATGGCCCCGTCCTTCGGCGGCATCAACCTCGAGGACATCAGCGCCCCGCGTTGCTTCGAGATCGAGCGCCGGCTCGACGCCGAGCTCGACATCCCGGTCTTCCACGACGACCAGCACGGCACCGCGGTGGTCACGCTGGCCGCGCTGCGCAACTCGGCCAAACTGCTCGGCCGGCACTTCGGCGACCTGCGTGTCGTGATCAGCGGGGCCGGCGCGGCCGGGGTCGCGATCACCCAGATGCTCATCGCGGCCGGCGTCGACGGCGCCAACGTCATCATCTGCGAC
>CBDCJN010000030.1:0-28909 GCA_965217855.1 Actinoplanes sp.
AGCCGGGCCTTCGTGCACGACCAGTTCGCGGAGTTCTGCCGCTCGCTGGCCGAGCTCTGCGGCAAGGAGCTGGTGCTCCCGATGAACACCGGGGCCGAGGCCGTCGAGACCGCGATCAAGGTCTCCCGCAAGTGGGGTTACCAGGTCAAGGGCGTGCCGGACGGGCAGGCCGAGATCATCGTGGCGGACGGCAACTTCCACGGCCGGACGACGACGATCGTCAGCTTCTCGACCGACCCCGACGCCAAGGCGGACTTCGGCCCGTACACCCCGGGGTTCGTCGTCGTTCCCTACGGCGACGAGGCCGCGCTGCGCGACGCGATCACCCCGAACACGGTCGCCGTGCTGCTCGAGCCGATCCAGGGCGAGGCCGGCGTGCTGGTGCCACCGGCGGGCTACTTCGCCGCCGTGCGGGCGCTCTGCGACGAGCACGACGTGCTGATGGTGGCCGACGAGATCCAGTCCGGCCTGGGCCGCACCGGCCGCACCTTCGCGATCGAGCACGAGGGCGTCATCCCCGACATGTACGTGCTGGGCAAGGCGCTGGGCGGCGGCATCGTGCCGGTGTCGGCCGTGGCCGCCGACCGGGCCGTGCTGGGCGTGCTCAAGCCGGGCGAGCACGGCTCGACCTTCGGCGGCAACCCGCTGGCCTGCGCGGTCGGCGGCGAGGTGGTGCGGCTGCTGGCCACCGGCGAGTTCCAGAAGCGCTCGGCCGAGCTGGGCGAGCACCTGCACGCCCGGCTGACCGCGCTGATCGGCCACGGCGTGATCGCCGTCCGCGGCCGCGGGCTCTGGGCCGGGGTCGACATCGACCCGGCGCTGCTCACCGGGCGGCAGGCGTGCGAGCGGCTCGCCGAGCGGGGCGTCCTGGCCAAGGACACCCACGGCTCGACGATCCGCCTGGCCCCGCCGCTGGTCGTGACCAGGGAAGAGATCGACCACGCGGTCGATCAGCTGGCGGCCATTCTCAGCCTAGCTCTTTCTCAGCGTTCGAACTTGCGCAGGGCCATCGTCGGCGCCTCGGCCATCACCGAGGTCGGGTTGGACGACGCCGCCGGTGGCCCACATCTTCGAGCGGCCCACGTTGACCCCGCCGTAGAGCTCGACCACGTCGTTCGGGGCGAGCGTGCGGCTCTCCTGGCGGTGCAGGGGGACGCGCTCGTTGTCGTCCGGTCGAGCCGGCCGGGCGTACGCCGCTGCCGTTGGTGCTGATGTCCTGGACCGTGAGGTTGCCGTCGGTGCGCAGCGTGAACTGCACGTGCCCGCGGCTGATCCACTTGCGGGCGTCGTCGGTGAGCCACTGGCCGAGCATGACCCCGCTGCCGCCCTCGGGGGCCCGGCCGACCACGACCGGTTCCTCGGTCGAGACCACGAACCGGCGGCGGATCACCCCGTCGATGCGGACCGACAGCACTTCGACCGCCGGACGCGGGCCCGCGTCGCGCAGCTGGGCGCCGTGCCGCGGGCAGCTCGGCACCCCGGCGCGCAGGGGCCGGCGGCGGCTGCGCCACGGGGCTGGTGAAGGTGCGCATGTCGGCGAACGGGCTGTCCGGGTCGCCGCCGGTTGCCGAACGTCGCGCAGTTGGGCTCGGGGCAGCTCCAGACGCGGGCCAGCAGCCGCTCACCCATCGGGGAGCGCTCGGCCGGCTTGGGCGGCTCTCCGCGGCCCACCCGGGCCATCAGGACGGTGCTGCCGCCCTCGCCGGAGACCGCGGCCAGCAGCCGGCCGGGTTCGTCGACCCACGGGCGGCCGATCGCGGTCGCCCCGGCTGCGGGTGAGCACGGGCAGGCCCAGCATCTCGGCCACCTCGAAGACGCGGTCGTCGACCTGGGGCAGGACCTCGACCTTGCCGTCGTCGGCCCAGCGCCGGATGACCATGCGCTCGTTCGAGGTCAGGTCGGTGTCGGAGAGCAGGCCCCGGGGGGCCACGACGTAGACCGGGACGTTCTCCTCGGCGACGCGGATGCCGAGGGCGTCGACGACCAGACCGAGGCGCACCGAGCTGGCCGGGCGACCGCCGTCCAGGTCGGCATAACGCACAATCTCCGACAAGTCGACCACCGCACGGGCAAGTGCGGGGGTCGGTGGTGAGGCGGGCCTCGATGGCGTCGAGGACCTTGCTGACCTCGAATCTCACGGGTCCTCCCGATGGTCCGCGGGTATCTGTGGACACGGCAATCATGCCGCGTGGCCCTGGGAGTCTTGCATCACACCCCTCCGTATCGGTATTCGTGCGCTCCGTACCGGTCCGGGCTGTCCCTAGGTGTCCGTTTGCCCGCGGCGGTGATCGGGAATTGATGTCAGTGATCTGAGCACCAACGGGAGCCGGCGTCATCGGGACGGCCGGCCGGGCGGAAGGGACGGACATGCGGACACCACGGCTCGCCGGGCTGGGTCTCGCAACGATGGCGACGGCAGCGCTGGCGCTGACCGGCTGCGACGGCGGTGGCGCGACTTCCGGTGCGAGCGCGCCTGCCTCCGCGGACGGCTCCACCCCGGCGTCGGCGAGCGCGGCCGATCCGGCTGCCGTCGACGCCCTCACCAAGGCGACCTCGCAGCTCGGCACCACGAGCTTCAAGGTCACGGCCACCTCCGGTACGGGCTTCAAGCTCACCGGCGCGGTCGACCCGGCGCAGGGTCTGGGCAGCGCCGATCTCGCCGCGTCCGGCCCGAACGCCCAGCTCACCGTCAAGACCCTGCTGGCCGGCCAGGATCTCTACGTGCAGATTCCCGGTGTCACCAAGACCGGCACCTGGACCCATGTCGACGTGTCCCGGCTGCCCGAGGGGGTCAACCTCGGCCTCCGCCCCGGCCAGATCGACCCGGTGAACACGTCCAAGCTGCTCAGCTCGTCGACCGACGTGCAGTCGACCGGCGGCAACGCCTACGCCGGTACGCTCGACCTGGCCAACGCGGTCGGGCTGGCCGGCGTCTCGCAGGTGACGGTGGACGAGACCCAGGCCCAGAAGGTGCCGTTCACCGCGGGCCTCGACGACCAGGGCCGGCTGGCCGAGCTGACCGTGCAGATCCCGGCCGTGAACGGGCAGGCGGCGCAGCCGCTCGAGGTGCTCTACACCGACTACGGCGTGCCGATCACCGTCACCAAGCCGGCCGCGGCCGAGGTGACCGAGGCGCCGGACAGCCTCTACACCTCGCTCGGCAGCTAGTTTCCGGTCCAGCTTTTCGGCGGCGGGCGTCTCAGACGTCCGTCGCCGTTCTGCGTGCGGTCCAGTCCGTGCTGAGCGGGCGGAACGCCGGCCCGTTCTCCTCGATCCAGGCGTCGATCCGCTCCCACCAGTCGTAGAGCCAGGCGACCCGCTCCTCCTCGCCGGAGGGCACGTCCTCGGGCTCGACCGTCCAGAACTTCATCACGAGCCGCTTGTCCATGGGCAGCTCCTGCCAGATGTCGGCCACCGTGACCATCCTGTCCAGGCCGGTGTGGGCCACGAAGATGACGCCCGCGTCCGGCGCCGCGTCGATCGCCGCGAACAACCCGCCCGGCTTCGGCGGCAGCACGTGCCGCAGCCCCTCGGCCCGCTCGGCCGCTTCGGCCAGCCCGCGGGCCTTCAACCGCGCGATCGCGCTGGTCCGCCGGCGGGGCGTGAAGTTGCCGCCCTCCGGGAAGATCACGAACGCGTCGTTGTCGTCCAGCCCGGTGGCCAGCTCGCCGATCTGCTGCTCGAGGGTGGCGGTGCCGGTGCGGCCGGGCAAGATGAACCGGTTGGGCAGACGGTTGAGCAGAACGTCGACCGCCGGGTCCCACTGCAGGGTGGCCTTCAGCACGATCCGCGGCTCGCGGTCGAACCAGTTGACCAGGCCGTGGATCAGCACGAACGAGTCACCCGGCCCGGCGTGCCGGCCCACCACGATCTCGGGCCGGCCCGGGATGGCCGTGTCGGGATCGGTGCCGACCACATCGATGGTCAGGTGCAGAGCCCACTTGGCGGCCCAGAAGAGGATCGCCAGGAAACGGCCGGTCACCACGTAGTGCGCGCGCTGGAAGGTCGGATTGCGGATGTTGCGGCCGAACCCGGAGGCGACCCAGAGCACCGCCAGCACGACCAGGGCCGACGCGTCCCAGAGCAGATAGAAGATCACCATCAGCACGAGCCGGGGCACCCGCAGGTGGCCGGGGACCAACGGCGACGTGATCAGCGCCAGCACCAGCCAGATGGGCAGCGTGGTGAGCAGCGCGACGGCGAGGATCACGACGATGGGCGCGACGACCAGGCGGCGGACCCAGATCGGGGGCAGCGGCATCAGAACACGACCGGTCCGGCCGTCGGGGGCACGTTGGCGGCCAGATAGCGGCGGGAGGCGGTGTAGGCCCGGCTGATCCGGCGGCCCACGGCGGCCATGTCCCGGTAGGCCCAGGGACTGTCGTCCCGGCTCTCACCGCCGCCGGCCGGAAGAACATGCACCCGTACATCGTCGGGCAGCGACGCCAGCTCCCGGGCGAACCGATGTCGCCGCGCGATCTCGAACGCCACCTGCGCCACCTCCCACGGCCGGCGGGGGACGGTGAGCGAACGCTCGACCCGGCCCACCTGGAGCACGAAGATCAGCTTGGCCCCGAGACGCACCGCCTCGCCGATCGGGATCGAGTTGACGATCCCACCGTCCACATAGTGCTCCCCCGAGATCTCCATCGGCGGCAGCAGACCGGGCACGGCCGACGAGGCCAGGACGGCGTCGACCAGCGGCCCGCTGTCGAACCAGTGCTCGGCGGCCCGCTCGATGCTGGCCGCGCAGCAGTGGAACGGGACCTTGAGGTCGGCGAACGTCGAATGCTCGCCCAGCTCGCTCTCGAGCAACCGGCGCAGTGGCAAGGGCGAGTGCAGGTGGGTACGGGCGGCGAATCGGCGCAGCTGGCGGCCGAGCGAATCGCCGTAGACCGTGGCCGCCTCGGGCGACGTCCAGAGCCGGACCAGCCGGGCGGTGACCGCCTCGCTCGGGTCGGTCGCCACCAGCGCGCCGTTGACCGCGCCGATCGAGGTGCCGACCACCACGTCCGGCCTGAACCCGGCCCGGAAAAGGGCACGCAGCATGCCCACCTCGACGGCGCCGAGCACGCCGCCACCACCGAGCACGAACGCCACCGGACTGTTGACCATGCTTCATCGTGGCACGACGCTCTGCCCACCGCCGCGACTGATGTGACCGGGCCTGTTTCAGACCGCTCGCCAGGGGCCGGTGATCACGCAGGTCAGGCCCGGGTACTGCACGTTGATGAACAGGTGGCGGCCGTCGGAGGTGAAGGAGGCGCCGGAGAGCTCGCTCGCGCCGACCGGGCCCGGCTCCGGGAAATCCTCCGGGTTCCAGTAGTGCAGGTCGAGCGGGGCGATCACCCGGGCCAGGTTGGCGATGCCGCCGGAGCGGGTGAGCACGCGCAGCCAGTTGTCGCCGCCGGCCTCGTCCTCACCGTCGCCGTCCTCGGCCAGCAGGATCAGGCCGTTCGGGGCGACCGCGACCGTGTCCGGTTGGTTGAGCGTCCGGGGGTTGGGCGACTCGAACAGCAGCTGCAGCTTTCCCGTCTCGTGGCCGGTCGGCACGTACCGCCAGACCTGGCCGTTCTCGCCGTCGCCGGCCTCGCTGGCCACGAAGGTGACGCCGCCCTCGGCCCAGGCCGAACCCTCCAGGCCGAGGAAGCGGCAGCCGCCCCGGGCCCGGCCCTGCGAATAGACCGCGCCCGGGTTGTCCTCGGCGTCGGACGGGTCGGGCTCGTCGATGTCGACCCAGTGCGTGTCGAGAACCTCGCCGACCCGCTGCCCAGTGGCCGTGTCGTACTCCTTGTCGCCGGTGACCGCGAGCATCTGCAGCCGGCCACCCGCGGCGAGCTGCCCGGGCCGGCGCGGAACGAACCGGTAGAAGCCGTCGCCCGGGTCGCCGTTGTCCTCGGTCATGTAGACGATGCCGGTGCGCGGGTCGATCGGGGCGGTCTCGTGCTCGAACCGGCCCATCGCCTTCAGCGGCACCGGCGGCACCGGGCCGCGTGCTTGGGCGGGAACCTCGAAGACGTAACCGTGCGGCTTCTCGTAGCCGGCGCCGACCCCGTCGGTGGTCTCCTCGCAGGACAGCCACGTGCCCCACGGGGTGGGCGCGCCGCTGCAGTTGCTCAGGGTGCCGTTGAGGACGAGGAAGCTCTCCAACAGGCGGCCCGCGTTCAGGTCGTACAGCGACGAGGTGCAGCCGGCCGGCGCCGCCCGGTCGTAGGCCGCGGCCCGGCCGAGAGCCTGCTGCTGGACGCCGGGGATGTCGAGGTCGAGCTCGTGATTGCGGATCAGCCGGACCCGGCCGCGCCTGTCCGGGAAGACCGCCTGGCCGTCGTGGGCGCCCGGGGTCGGCAGGCCGTCGCTCATCCGGCTGCCGGCCGCCCCGAACGTCCGGTAGGAGAACCCGGCCGGCAGCGCCAGCTCCTTGCCGGCCGGCGCGAGAGGCCCGAAGCCGTCGGTCAACGGCCGCCCGACCCCTGGCACGGCCACCGCCTGCCCGCCGCCGAGCAGGGCACCACCCAGTCCCCCGCCGACCAGGCCGAGGCCGCTCACCGCCAGGACGTCACGCCGGTTCATCGTCATGCCCTCAGGCTCGCCCCGCCCGCCGAGCCGCGCCCCACCCATCCGATGAACATTCCCCGACGATCATCCGAGGGTTTGGCTTCGGGTTTTGCTTTTCGGGGTGAGCGCAACCGCTTACTCACGTCGCGCGGATGGGGTGAGCGTTCTGGGCGCCCCGCGCCCTGCTCACCCCATCCGCGTCCCGGCGGGAGCGGCGGTCTGTACGCCCCACCCACCTACGACATCCAGCCTTTGATCTTTAAGAAAGCGACTTCAGGTACGCACCGTTCTGGTTCTGGAACTCGTAGCCGTAGAACTTGTCCCAGTTGATCGACCACGTCATCAGGCCGCGGAAGTTCGGGTTGGTGCCGCTGCGCAGCGTGTACGAGCCGCAGTTCGTGTTGCGGACCAGGCAGCCGACCGCCTGCTGGACCGCCGCCGGGGCGACGTAGCCGTTGCCGGCGCTGACTGACGAGGGGGCGCCGAAGCCGACCTGGTCTTCCCGCAGGGCCGGGAACATGTTGGCGGTGTTGCCGGCGACCGGGAAGCCGGCCAGCATCATGTCGGTCATCGCGATGTGGAAGTCGGCGCCGCCCATCGAGTGGTACTGGTTGTCCAGGCCCATGATCGAGCCCGAGTTGTAGTCCTGCACGTGCAGGATCGTGAGGTCGTTGCGGAGCGCGTGGATGACCGGCAGGTACGAGCCGGCCCGCGGGTCCTGGCCACCCCACGGCCCGGAGCCGTAGTACTGGTAGCCGAGCTGCACGAAGAACGTCTCGGGAGCCATGGTGAGCACGAAGTTGGCGCCGTAGCGGGCCTTGAGACTCTTGACCGCCGAGATCAGGTTGACGATGACCGGAGTGGTCGGGTTCTTGAAGTCGGTGTCGCCGGTGTTCAGCGAGAGCGAGTGGCCCTCGAAGTCGATGTCGACGCCGTCCAGACCGTACTTGTCGATGATCGCGCTGACCGAGCTGACGAACTTGTCGCGCGCCGCGGTGGTGGTCAGCTGGACCTGGCCGTTGGCGCCGCCGATGGAGAGCAGCACCTTCTTGCCGGCCGTCCGCTTGGCCCGGATGGCCGCGATGAAGTCGGCCTCGCTCTCGACGCCCGGGCACTCGGCGGCCGGGCAGAGGGTGAACCGGATGTCGCCCGAGGTCGCCGTGGTCGGCTCGCCGAAGGCCAGGTTGATGATGTCCCAGTTCGACGGGACGTCGGCCATTCGCACGTAACCGGAGCCGTTGGCGAAGCTCGAGTGCAGGTAGCCGATGAGCGCCCGCTTGGGGATGCCGGTGACCGGCGGCGGGGTCGTCGTGGGCGGCGGGGTGGTCGTCGGGGGCGGGGTCGTCGTCGGGGGCGTCGTCGTCGGGGGCGGGGTGGTGGTCGGGGGCGGTGTCGTGGTCGGCGGGGGCGTCGTGCCGCCACAGACTCCGTTGTCGATCCAGACGTCCCACTGTCCGCTGTGGGTGGACGGCGACTCGTTCTGCGTCCACCACTTGGCGGTGTAGTTGTGGCCGCTCTGCGAGGCCACGTTGTCCTTCACGTAGACGGAAGAGGCGCTCCAGGCCGGCGCGCACGCGGCGGCGGCGCTGGCGCTGGAGGCCAGGTAGACGGTGCCACCGGCAGCCGCGAGAACCGCGGTCATGGCGAAGATCATCGATCGGCGCATATGCGATTATGAATACTGTAAAGTTTATTTGTAAATAGCTCCGCAGCCATCGCGCGGTCCGCGCCTAGTCGAGTTCGGGCATGGCCACCGCGTGCGGGCGGGGGCGGCAGGTGCCGCACTGCACCGCGTCCTCCACGACCAGGGCCTCCGCTCGCCGCCGCGTCTCGGACCGGCTGACCTGCAACAGGTAGGGACCGAAACGGGCGTGCTCGGCACAGACGCCGCGGCCGCAGAAACGGCAGCTCGCCCGGGCCGACTCGGCGCAGAACCAGCAGAGCATCGAACCTCCTGACGTATGGGGGCGGCCGCCCCCATACGTCAGCCCTGTGAGGCCGGGGCGGTCGTGGTCACCTCGGGGTTGTCCGGTTCCGTGGTGGTCGGCGGCGGCTCCGTCGTGGTCGGCGGCGGTTCCGGCTGCGTGGTGGTCGGCGAGGGCTCCGTCGTGCGCGGCGGTGTCGTGGTCGGCCTCGTCGTGGGCCGGGTGGTCCTCGGCGGCGTGGTCGTCCGGGTCGGGGCGACGGTCGTCTCATCGCCGGTCGGATCAGCGGTCTGTGACGGTGTGACTACAATAGCGCTCGTGGGCGCCGACACGCTCGGGGCGATCGACGGATTGATCGATTCCGAATCGGACGGTAGGGGATCGTCGCTCGGGAACGGTTCCCCGCTGCTCGACGGCGGCGCCTCGACCGGCACCCCGTCGGCGCAGGCCAGCTTGGCCCCGCCGGCCTGAGCGCCCTGGCCGTCGACCGCGACCGTCCCCTTCGAGACGTTCACCGCCGCCACCTCGACCGAATACCAGGCCGCGCCGGTGTTGGTGACCCGGCCCTCGGTGCGCTCGACGGTGAGCGCGAGCGGCTTGTAGGCCCCGCTCGTGCTGCCCGTCCCGGCCAGTAGCCGGCCCGTCTGCAGCGAGAGCGTCGCCTTCGGGGCCTGGTCGCGGCCGCCGCCGGTGCTGAGGTTGCCGATGCCGAGCCGGGTGTCCGCGCAGAGCAGCGTGGTCGCCCCGCCCGGGAAGGTGAGCTTGGCCGACGCCTTGGACGGCACCTCGATCACCTCGCCCTGGTCGAGGTAGCGCTGTGCGCCCTCCTCGAGGTTTTCGGGCGTGCCGTCGAAGGTCGCGGTGACCAGTCCCTGCTCGATCGAGAGCAGCAGCCGGTCGGCCGGCATCTCGGCCCAGGCCGGGCCGGGGCGGAAGGACAGGCCGGTGAGGAACAGCGCCACGGTCAGCAGCACGACGACCAGCCAGGTCAGGCTGCGCTCGAAGCGGCGGTCGACCTGCGGGTCGCCCCGCTCGTCGGGTGGCTCGGGAGGGAGCGTGAGCGGCGGGTAGGACGCCCCGCCGCCGGGAGCGCCGGGGCGCAGCGTGCCCTTGGCGGTGACCACGGGCATCGGCGAGCCGGGCCGGTGGGTGGCGCCGACCAGCGGCGGCAGATCGGAGGCGTCGGGCAGCACCCACAGCCGTACGGGGGTGATGGTCTGGGCGACCATGCCGGGGCTGCCGTCGCCGACCGGGCCGACCAGCGTGCCGCGGCGCAGCTCGACGCCGTCGGGCAGTGCGATCACGCCCGACTCGACCACCACGGCGTGCGTGGGCCCGGGCAGGATGACCGGCGCGCCCGGGTCGAGGTCGACCGGGTGGGCCGAGGCGATCAGGGCCAGCCGCTGGTCGACCGCGAGCCCGGCCAGCGCCGGGGTGTCGGCGAACAGCGACTCGGCCTCGGCCCGGTCGTGCGGCGGCGGACCTGGCAGCGGCCCGACCACGGTCGCCACGGTCGCCGTCGGGATCGAGAGCAGCGTGGTGCCGGCGGTGTGCCAGTCGAGCTGGGTGGCCCGGCCGGTGATCGCGTTGACCAGGCCGACGACGGCGCCCGGGCCGACGTGGTGGCGGATCGTGCCGGGCGGATCGCCGGGCCGGCGCGCCTCGAGCGCGCCCTCGACGACCACGAAGACGGCCTGCTGGGCGCCGCCGGCCATGACGATCTGGCGGCCGGTCGGCGGGTGCACCCAGCGCGCCCGGGAGGCCAGGCCCTGCAGCGCGGGCTCGGGCAGGCCGCCCAGGTCGGAGGCGCGCAGGGCGGCCAGCCGGCGCGGGCTGTCGGCCTCACGGTCGCTCTCGGCGCGGCGCAGCCGGGAGGTGGCCCACCAGCGGGTCAGCCGGCCGAGCAGGAAATACACGATCGGGGCGGCCAGGCCGAGCGTGATGCCGACGAGCAGCAGCACGCCGAGAACACCGCTGTGCCACAGGCCGGTGGCCAGGCCCGCGAGCCTGTCCTCCCCGATCCGGATGGCCACGTTGGCGGCAATCGCGAGCCAGCAGACGGCGAGAAAGCCGTAGAGCGCGATGAGCCGGCCCTCGCGGTCGAGGACACCCCAGCGGGGCGGGTGACCGCGCAGCCGGCACCCCACCCAGGCCAGTGCCCGTTTGCGCAGCTGTGGGATCTCGAGCCAGTTCATCAACAGGAACTGCCCGTCCAGCGGGAGCACCGGGCTGAGGTGGACGAACGCGCCCAGGTAGCAGAGGAAGGCGAGCTTGAAGGCCAGGTCGGCCGCCGCGGGCAGGGCCAGCCCGGCCAGCTGGGCCAGGCCGCCCAGGAAGAGCGCGCTCAACGGGCCCGCGGCCGAGACCAGCAGGCGGGCGCGGCGGCCGGCCATCCAGACGTCGCTGGTGTCGACGAAGAGCGAGGGCAGGCCGAACCAGACGAGGAGCCCGGCCGCCGGGACCTCGCGGCCGGAGTGTTTGGCCGCCATCGCCCGGGCCCACTCGCGGACGACCACCACGACCAGGTTGAGCAGGATCAGGGTGATCGCGCCGACCAGGTAGGAGTCACCGGTCAGGAACAGCGAGCGACTGCCCCTCGTCCAGGTGGCCGCGAACAGGCCGAGGCCGGCCACGGCGAGCACGGCGGTGACGATGGCGACGGCTTTGTTGAAGAAGAGCCGGCCGCCGGCCCGGTAGAGCGCGGTGACCAGGCCGTCGACGTTGACCAGCAGCATGCGGCGGCCGCGGGCGGCGGCGAGCATCGAGTTGCCCACCCGGTCGGGCAGCGGTTTGCGGCTCAGCTCCTGCAGCGGGCGGAAGGCGTCCATCGGCAGCTCGTCGAGCATGCGGTTGCCGGCCAGGTCGGCCACCACGCGGCGGACCTGGTCGGGGGCGAGCCGGCCGGCGATGCGGGCGAACTCGGCGACCAGGCGGGCCACCGTGTGCTCGCCGTCCATCAGGAGCGCGAGCTCCCACTCCTCGGGAGTCAGCCGCAGATAGCTGGCGCGTTCACCGTCGTCGGGCGAGCGCAGCATGATGTAGTCGCTGCCGCGTGCGCCGGTAAGCTGGACGTACTCCACTCCGGCCCGCAGCACGGGACGCGCGCTGGTGGGGTTGAGGCGGTCGACGACCGCACCCCACAGCCCGGGATCCGCCGGGCCGGAAGGCTCACCGGGAGCACGCCCCGCCAGCGCCTCCCAGACGTTCATCCGGGTCTCGACGTACGTCAACCTGGTGCCTCTCACTGCCGGGGGTACCGCCGTTGGCGAATGGAGATTAGGCGGTCGGCCGGTCGGATGGCGAGTCCCCCGTGCCGAAAAAAGATGATTCCTCCGGAAGTCGGAGAATAGCGCGGCACAAAAATGCGGCGGGTGGTGTGACAACCCCCTTGTCACACCACCCGCCGCAGCGAAAGGGCAAAGCTTGACTTACTGAGCCTCGGTCAGGGTGGCCGTGGCCTGCTTCTTTTCACCGCCCCGGGTGAACTCGATCGTCATCTTCTCGCCGACCTGACCGGCCTGCACCGCCGCGACCAGATCGTCCGAGTCGCCGATGCTCTTGCCGTTGGCCGAGGAGATGACGTCGCCCTGCTGGAGGCCCGCCTTGGCCGCCGCGCTGTCCTTGGTGACCGTGCTGACCAGCGCGCCGCCGTTCTCGGCGTTGGCCACACTGACGCCCAGCGCCGGGTGGCTGACCTTCTTGCCGGCCATCAGGTCGTCGGCGACCTGCTTGGCCTTGTCACTCGGGATGGCGAAACCCAGGCCGATGTTGCCGGTGCTGCTGCCCTGGGTGGCGATCGCCGAGTTGATGCCGATGACCTCGCCGTTGGTGTTGACCAGGGCGCCGCCGGAGTTGCCGGGGTTGATCGGCGCGTCGGTCTGCAGCAGGCCGGACATAGTGGTCGAGCTGCCCTGCTGCTGCTGTTGCTGCTGCGAGCCGAACGGGCTCTCCTGCTGCTCGCCCTCGCCGCTGGACTGGATGGTGCGGTCCTTGGCGCTGACGATGCCCGCGGTGACCGAGCCCTCGAGGCCCAGCGGGCTGCCGATCGCCAGCACGGTGTCGCCGACCTGCATCTTGGCGCTGCTGCCGAAGGTGGCCGCCTTGAGGTCGGAGAGGCCGGACGTCTTGACCACGGCCAGGTCGGTGCGCGGGTCGGTGCCGACGATCGTGGCGCTCGCCTTCTTACCGTCGGCGAAGATCACGGTGACGGAATCGCCCGACGCGGTGGACACCACGTGGTTGTTGGTGACGATGTAGCCGTCGGCCGAGAGCACCACGCCGGAGCCCTCACCGCTGCCGGTGGTGATCGAGACGACGCTGTCCTGGACGGCGGCGGCGATCTGGGCCAGCGACGAGCGGTCGACCACCCGGGTGACCGAGGAGTTGCCGGTCTGCACCGAGGGCGACGCGCCACCGTCGTCGAACGCGAGCGCGGTGGCCGCGCCGATGCCACCGGCACCGAGCGCGATCAGCACGGCGGCGGCGCCGGCCACGAAGATCTTGCGGCCGCGGCCCGAGTTGCGCGGCGGCTGGCCGACCGGCTGGGCCCAGACCGGGTGGGCCGGCCCGTCGGCGCCCGGTGACCAGGCCTGGCCCTCGCCCCAGGCCTGACCCTCGGTCGCACCGATCTGCGGCTGGGTCTGTGTCGGGCCGCCCGCCCAGGCGCCGGAGTAGGCCGGCTGCTGCGCGTAGGGCGACTGCGGGTAGCCGGGCTGCTGGCCGTAACCGGGGTGCGGCTGTTGCGGATAGCCGCCGTGCTGCCACGTCGGCTGCTGCCACTGAGGAGCGCCACCGTGCTGAGGGGGGCCGGACTGAGGAACGCCCGACTGAGGAATGCCGGACTGGGGCACAGCCGGCTGGGGAGCGGTCGGCTGGGGAGCGGCCGGCTGCTGGGGGGCAGCTGACTCCGGCCGGCCCCACTGGGGCGCGTGCGGCGCCTCCGGTTGCGGGGCGGCGGGCAGCCCGACGGTGGGCTGCTCAGACTGTCCCCGCTCCGGGCTGCTGCTCTCAGAGGAGGCGTCCGCGGGTCGCGGGTCGGTCTCGTTCTCGTTCATGACGTCAACCTTGCCCCGTTGCGCTCGTACCGACCTGTGTTAGCCCTGGATGTTTTCTGTGAAGGCTTTATCCGGATTTAGCGTGGGCAAAGTGACCTTGAAGGTCGCACCCTGCCCCTGTTCGCTGATCACCTCGACGGAACCTTGGTGCGCCCTGACGATAGCCGCGACGATCGCCAGGCCGAGCCCGGTGCCCGTGGCGGCCCGCCGGGTGCGCGCCTCGTCGGCTCGGTAGAACCGCTCGAAGACGTGCTCACGCTGCTGCGGCGAGAGACCGGGACCGGTGTCCGCCACCTCGATCACCGCACGACCACCCGGCTCGGCGTAGAGCCGCAACGTCACCGTGGCCTCCGGCGGGGTGTGCACCAGCGCGTTCATCATCAAGTTGCCGATCACCTGCCGCAGCCGGGCGTCGTCGCCCAAGGCCACCAGCTGTTCCGGCGAATCGCGGACCTCGAGCTCGATGGTGCGCTCGGGCGCGGTCGCCTCGGCCGCCTGGATCGCGTCCAGCGCGAGCACGGGCAGCTCGACCGGGGCCAGGGTGAGCGGACGTTCCCGGTCGAGCCGGGCCAGCAGCAGCAGATCTTCGACCAGCAGACCCATGCGGGACGCCTCGTCCTCGATCCGGCGGACCAGCTTGACGACGGCCTCCGGCTCGGTCACAGCGCCCTGGCGGTAGAGCTCGGCGAAGCCCCGGATGGTGGTCAGCGGAGTGCGCAGCTCGTGCGAGGCGTCGGCCACGAACTGCCGCATCTTGCCCTCGGACTGCACCGCGCGCGCCTCGGAGACCAGCGCGGCGTCGGCCGCGTCCCGGGCTGAGGCCTCGGCCTCACGGGCGGTCGCCTCGGAGAGGGCGCGCGCCGTGAAGGCGGCCTCGATCTGGGCCAGCATCGCGTTCAGCGCCTTGGCCAGGCGGCCCAGCTCGGTGGTGGGCTCCCCGCCGTGCGCCTCGGGATCGGGCACGCGCTGGGTCAGGTCGCCGGCCGCGATCGCCGCCGCCGTGCGTTCGATCTGCAGGAGCGGGACGAGGCTCTGCCGCACGATGGCGGCGCCGATCGAGGCCAGCGCGATCAACACGCCCACGCCCACCAGCAGGTCGACCCAGACCATCTGGTTGACCGCCAGGCCGATCACCGAGAGCCGCTCGCCGACCTGGACCACCCCGACCGCCGGCTCCAGCAGGATCACGACGCGCCAGTGCACCTTGCCGTTGGGCGATCGGACCGTATAGGGCTCGCCGGCCACCCGGTTGATCTCATCGAGACCCTTGACCAGCGGGGGCAGGTCTTCCGGGACGAGTTTGTCGTCGCCGATCGTCGGATTTTCCGAGCGCACCCCGTTGACCGAGCTGGTCGAGATGTAGAAGTCGCTGGGCACCGGGATCTCGGCCCCGGCGCGGGACTGGGCGATCGTCTGGGCATAGACCTGGAGCTGGGTGTCCAGCCGGTCGAGCAGGTAGTTGTGCAGCGCATAGGTGCTGGCCGCGCTTATCGCCGTGAGCGCCGCGAAGACCAGGACCAGGACGGACGCCACGAGCTTGATGCGCAGCGGCACCTTGCGCAGGCTGGGCTGCGGCGGGATCGAGCTGCGGACCCGCTCGGTGAGCGTCACGACCGGCCTAGACCGCTGGTTTGCGCAGCACGTAACCCACGCCGCGGAGGGTGTGGATCAGGCGCGGCTGCACGTTGTCGACCTTGCGGCGCAGGTACGAGATGTAGGACTCGACGATGTTGTCGTCGCCGCGGAAGTCGTATTTCCACACATGGTCGAGGATCTGTGCCTTGGAGAGCACCCGGTTGGCGTTGAGCATCAGATAGCGCAGCAGCTTGAACTCGGTCGGTGACAGCTGGACCCGCTGACCGGCCCGGTAGACCTCGTGGGTCTCCTCGTCGAGCTCGAGGTCGGCGAAGACCAGGCGGGACGGCTCCTCGTCGCCCTGCGTCGTGCGGCGCAGCACCGCCCGGATGCGGGCGGTGAGCTCCTCGAGGCTGAACGGCTTGGTGACGTAGTCGTCGCCGCCCAGGGTGAGCCCGCGGATCTTGTCGTCGGTGCCGTCGCGGGCGGTGAGGAAGACCACGGGGGTGCGCTGGCCTCCCTCCCGCATCAGCCTGATCACCTCGAACCCGTCGAGGTCGGGCAGCATCACGTCGAGCACGACGAGGTCGGGAGTGGTGTTCTTTGCCGCGCTGACCGCCGCGCTGCCGCTGGTCGCGGTGCTCACGTCGAAGCCGGCGAAGCGCAGGCTGGCGGAGAGCAGCTCGAGGATGTTGGCGTCGTCCTCGACGACGAGCAGTTTCGCCTCGCTCTGCTTGGGCTGGGTCTGGGCGGCCATGCGCCCCATTCTTTATCAACCCGCTGCACCTTGCCTGCACACTGGCTGAAAGTTTTCTGTGAGGAGACTCAGGCGGCCAGGCGATATCCGGCCACGCCCATCGACGCTTGTGCGGCTCGGGCCAATGCTCGCCGGTCGGCGCCGGGCTCGGGGCGCAGCGCGGGCGCCGTCACGAGGGTGACCGTCAGCGACCGTAGCGCGGCCACCCGGCGTACGGAATGGAAGAGGGTGTCGTCGCCGATGAAGGCGGCCGCCGTGGAGTCGTAGTTGATCGAGACCGGGACGACCGGCGCCCCGGCGTCGATCGCGGCCTGGAAGAGCGCCGGGCGGAAACGCCCCCGGTTGACGCCGCAGAACGTGGTGCCCTCGGGGAACGCCGCCACCGTGCGACCGGACCGCAGCGCCTCGGCCACCTCGGCCACCGTCGCGGGCAGCGCTTTGGGCCGGGAGCGGTCGATGAAGATCGCTCCGGAGAGACCGGCCAGCGAGCCGATGCCCGGCCACGCGCCGACCTCGCCCTTGGCCACCAGACGCATCGGCGAGACCGCCATCAGCACCAGGATGTCCAGCCAGGAGACGTGGTTGGCGACCAGCAGGCTGCCCGGCCGCAGCGCCGGACCGCGACGCACCACCCGGATGCCCAGCACGGCGAGCATCGCGCGGGCCAGACCACGCAGGGCCACCCCGCGCAGCAGAGGCACGACCAGCAGACCCCCGGCGAGCACGAACGCCAGCGTGATCATCCGCAGCGCCCCGGTGCCCGGCCGCGCGGGCCGGTCGGCGCCGTCGCGGCAGTGGTCACCGCACCCGGACACGGGCTGCCAGAGCCCGGTGAGCGCACCGCCCGCGATCATCGGGTGGCTCCGAGGAAGTGCCGGCGGTAGCGCGGGTCCATTCGGTCCATCGAGAAGAGCACGTAGAAGTCGGCGCAGTTGAAGTCCGGGTCGTACGCGGGTTGCCCGCAGACCCAGCTGCCGAGCCGCAGATAACCCTTGAGCAGGGCCGGCGGCTGGATCTTGGGGTCGCCGACCAGGTCGGTCCCGGCCAGCCAACTGCGGCGCGGGGTGACCCGCAGCGTGGGCGGCGCGAGGTGCTTGGCCTGCACCCGGGCCCAGACGCCGGCCGCGGTGACCCCGCCGTCGTCGAGCGGCACCGAGGCGCAGCCGGCCAGCCAGCGCAGGTTGTTCAGGTGCAGGTAGCGGGCCAGGCCGGCCCACATCAGGTTGACCACGGCGCCGCTGCGGTGGTCGGGGTGCACACAGGAACGGCCGGTCTCGACCAGCTGGTCGCGCAGCGGGCGCAGCGCGCTCAGGTCGAACTCGCCGTCGCCGTAGCGGCGGCCGGCCTTCTCGGCGGCCTTGGGGGGAAGCATCCGGTAGGTGCCGACCACCGCGCCGGTCGCGTCGTCGCGCACGATCAGGTGGTCGCAGAACTCGTCGAACTCGTCGGCGTCGCGCCCGTCGCCGGTGGCGGGCAGCTGGGCGCCGAGCTCGCCGGCGAAGACGTCGTGTCGCAGCCGCTGCGCGGCGGCGACCTGGCTCGGGTCGTCGGCGAGGAGCAGGGTGTAGCCGCTGGTCCCGGTCGGGGCGGCGGCAGTCATGAGTACGGCCATGTGATGTGTGTAAGGGCGACACCTGCCGATGGAATGTCGCCTCAGGAGGCGATTCATGGCCACGAAATGAACGCCTTGTGCCGACCCCCGCGAGGCCAGGGCAACGCCGATCACGACGACCTAGGCCCTGTTTCAGAAAGGGGGTCGAGTTGCGGCGCGGTGCAGGTGTCGTCTGGGTGTGCGACGGAATCGTCCTAATACCGGTGTTGTATTTGGACGATTTCGGCGTGCGGCCAGACGGCGGCTGGGCCTCGGCGCAGCCCGATCATCCTTTCTGAAACAGGGCCTAGTAGGTTGGCCTCTCACCTGTCGGGGGAAGGGAGTTTCGTCGATGAGCACGGCCGCCGCCGACGAGATCATCGTCGACCATCTCACCAAGCAGTACAAAAAACTTCGGGCGGTGGACGACCTCTCCTTCCGGGTGCGCTCCGGGCGGGTGACCGGTTTCCTCGGCCCCAACGGCGCGGGCAAGACCACCACGCTGCGCATGCTGCTGGGCCTGGTCACACCGACCGCCGGCACGGCGACCTTCGGCGATCAGAAATACGTCGACCTGACCGACCCCACGCGCCGGGTCGGCGCGGTGCTCGAGGCGTCCAGCGCCCACCGCGGCCGCACCGGTCGCAACCACCTGCGGATGATCTGCCGCGCGGGCGGCCTGCCCGAGACGCGCGCCGACGAGGTGCTCGAGCTGGTCGGCCTGACCCCGGCCGGCCAGCGCAAGTTCAAGGGCTACTCGCTCGGCATGAAACAGCGGCTGGGCATCGCCGCCGCCATGCTCGGCGACCCGCGGGTGCTGATCCTCGACGAGCCGGCCAACGGCCTCGACCCCGAGGGCATCCGGTGGATGCGCGACCTGCTCAAGATGCTCGCCGCCGAGGGCCGCACGGTGCTGGTGTCGAGCCACCTGCTCGGTGAGATGCAGCTGCTGGCAGACGACGTGGTGATCGTGGCGGCCGGCAAGCTGGTCCGGCAGGGCCCGGTCGACGAGGTGCTCGGCGACATGAGCGGCGGCGTGCAGGTCCGGGTCCGCACCCCGCAGGCCGAAGCGCTCGCCGCCGCCCTCTCCGAACTCAGCGCGACGGTCACGCCGACGCCGGACGGCGCTCTGCTGGTGCACGGGGCCGAGGCGGCCGCGGTCGGGCACGCGGCCTTCACGGCCGGGGTCGAGCTGCACGAGCTGGCCACCGAACGCGGCGATCTCGAACAGGTCTTCCTGCAGCTCACGGCCGGAAAGGCGGGCATCCGATGAGTCTGGTCAACGCCGAGCTGTTCAAGGTTCGCACCACCTCGCTCTGGTGGATCATGGGAATCATCCTGATCCCGCTGTACGCGGCCAGCATCCTGGCCAACTGGGCCCAGTTCGCCTCGACCCAGCCCACCCAGGCCGAGGTGGGCGACACCCAGGCCCAGGCGATCGAGGCCGCGCTCGAGCCGATCAACGTGGCCACCACGCTCTACACGAGCGGCCAATACTTCGGCGTCCTGGTGGTGCTGCTGCTCTCGGCGATCATCGTGACCAGCGAGTTCTTCCACCTCACGGCGACCACCACGTTCCTGACCACGCCCCGCCGCGAGGCGGTCATCCTGGCCAAGTTCGGGGCCGCCGTCGTGATCGGCCTGATCGTCTGGCTGATCACCACCGTGCTCAACCTGATCCTGGTTCCGCTGATCATGAGCAACCTCGACCTGTCCAGCCAGCTCGGCGAGCCGGCCGTGTGGCGGGCCATCGGGCTGAACGCGCTGGCCTTCGTGCTCTGGGGCATCCTCGGCGTCGGCGCGGGCGTGCTGATCCGCAGCCAGATCGCCGCCACGCTGATCCTGGCCATCACCTACGTGGTCGGCACCTCGGCCATCGGCCTGATCTTCTTCCTGCTCAGTGAGTACGTGGCCGAGTGGATCAACAACCTGCAGGTGCTGGTGCCGACGAGCGCGTCGCAGCTGATGATTTCGGGCACCGATCTGCCCGGCAGCCCCCCGCGTTGGGTCGGCGCCGTGGTTCTGATCGGATATGCGGCGATCACGGGCTTCCTCGGCACGTGGCTGACCAAGCGTCGGGACATCAGCTAACACGGCGTAGCCTGGATGCCGAATCCCTTCCCGTCCCATGTGACGAAATCAGTCGCGTGCTGACAAACAGGTGAAAGAGGCGAACACGGCAGTGTCGACCCAGCAGACTTCGCACGAGAACCCGCTCGCGGACTTCGGTCCGAACGAGTGGATCGTCGACGAGATGTACCAGCGATACCTGGCCGACCCGGCCAGCGTCGACCCGGCCTGGCACGACTTCTTCGCCGATTACAAGCCCGCGATGGCCACCGGCTCGATCGTGACGCCCGACGAGGCGACCGCCGCGAACGCGACCGCTTCGGCGGCCCGGGCCGGCACGGACGCCCCGGCGGCGGCCTCGGTCGCGCCGGTCAAGCCGACTGTTCCCTCCACCGAGTCTGTCGCCAAGCCGAAGCCCGCTTCCGCCAAACCGGAACCGGCCCCCAAGCCCGTCGCCGCGAACGGGAAGGCCCCGGCGGGTGCCAAGGTCAGCACGCTGCGCGGTGTCGCCGCCAAGATCGTCCAAAACATGGACGCCTCGCTGGAGGTGCCGACCGCCACCTCGGTGCGCGCCGTGCCGGCCAAGCTCATGGTCGACAACCGCATCGTGATCAACAACCACCTCGCCCGCGGGCGGGGCGGGAAGGTCAGCTTCACTCACCTGATCGGGTGGGCGCTGGTCCGCGCGGTCGTCGACCATCCCGAGATGAACAACTCGTTCGCCGAGGTCGACGGCAAGCCGGCCCTGGTTCAGCCCGAGCACGTCAACCTCGGCATCGCCATCGACCTCGCCAAGAAGGACGGCTCGCGGACCCTCGTGGTGCCGTCCATCAAGAACTGCGAGACGATGGACTTCCGCAAGTTCTGGCAGGCGTACGAGGACGTCGTCCGGCGCGCCCGTCGCAACGAGCTGACGATGGACGACTACTCGGGCACCACGATCTCGCTCACCAATCCGGGCGGCATCGGCACGGTCCACTCCATCCCGCGGCTGATGACCGGCCAGAGCGCGATCATCGGTGTCGGCGCCATGGAATACCCGGCTCCGTACGCGGGCATGAGCGACGAGACCCTCTCCGAGCACGGCATCAGCAAGGTCACCACGCTGACCAGCACCTATGACCACCGGGTCATCCAGGGCGCCCAGTCCGGCGAGTTCCTCAAGGTGATGCACGAGCTGCTGCTGGGCGAGCGCAGCTTCTACGACGACATCTTCACCTCGCTGCGGATCCCGTACGAGCCGGTCCGCTGGGTGCGCGACGTCGCCCGCACCTCCGAGGGCCAGATCGACAAGGCCGCGCGGGTGGTCGAGCTGATCCACGCGTACCGGGTGCGCGGTCACCTGATGGCCGACACCGACCCGCTCGAGTTCGAGATCCGCCGCCACCCCGACCTCGACGTGCTCCAGCACGGCCTCACCCTGTGGGACCTCGACCGCATGTTCCCGGTCGGCGGCTTCGCCGGCAAGCAGCGGATGAAGCTGCGCGAGGTGCTGGGCGTCCTGCGCGACACCTACTGCCGCCGGGTCGGCATCGAGTACATGCACATCCAGGGTCCCGAGGAACGGCGCTGGATCCAGGACCGCATCGAGATCAAGTACACGAAGCCCGACTCGGACGAGCAGAAGCACATCCTCAACCGGCTGAACGCGGCCGAGGCGTTCGAGACCTTCCTGCAGACCAAGTTCGTCGGGCAGAAGCGCTTCTCACTCGAGGGTGGCGAGTCGCTGATCCCGCTGCTCGACGCCGTCCTCGAGTCGTCGGCCGTGGCCGGGCTCGACGAGATGGTCATCGGCATGGCCCACCGCGGCCGGCTCAACGTCCTGGCCAACATCGTCGCCAAGCCGTACGAAAAGATCTTCAACGAGTTCGAGGGTCAGATGGACCCGAAGTCGGCTCACGGCTCCGGCGACGTCAAATATCACCTGGGCCAGACCGGCAAATACACGACGCCGGACGGCGAGTTCGCGACCACGGTCAGCGTGGTGGCCAACCCGTCGCACCTCGAGGCCGTCGACCCCGTGCTCGAGGGCATCGTCCGCGCCAAGCAGGACCGGCTCGACCTGGGTCTGCACGGCTACACGGTGCTCCCGCTGCTGGTGCACGGCGACGCCGCGTTCGCCGGGCAGGGTGTTGTGGCCGAGACGCTCAACCTCTCCCAGCTGCGCGGTTACCGCACCGGCGGCACGGTCCACGTGATCGTCAACAACCAGGTCGGCTTCACCACCGCTCCTGAGTACAGCCGCTCGTCGATGTACTCGACCGACGTGGCCCGCATGATCCAGGCGCCGATCTTCCACGTGAACGGCGACGACCCCGAGGCCGTCGTGCGGGTCGCGAAACTCGCCTTCGAGTACCGCCAGGCGTTCAACAAGGACGTCGTGATCGACCTCGTCTGCTACCGCCGCCGCGGTCACAACGAGGGCGACGACCCGTCGATGACCAACCCGCGGATGTACGAGATCATCGACCGCAAGCGCTCGGTGCGGAAGCTCTACACCGAGGAGCTGATCGGCCGGGGTGACATCACCGTGGACGACGCCCAGGAGCAGCTGCGCGACTACCAGTCCCAGCTCGAGCAGGTCTTCAAGGCCACCCGGGACGCGGCCGGCACCCCGCCGCGCCCGCGGGTCATCTCCGAGGAGCCCGAGCCCGAGGTCGCGACGGCCATCGACACCGCCGGCGTGCGCGCCGTCGGCCAGGCCCACCTGGAACTGCCCGAGGGCTTCACCCCGCACAAGCGGGTCCAGCAGCTGCTCGAGCGCCGGGCCAAGATGGGCAACGACGGCGGCATCGACTGGGGCTTCGGCGAGCTGATCGCGTTCGGCTCGCTGCTCGCCCAGGGCGTCACGGTGCGGCTGGCCGGTCAGGATTCGCGCCGCGGCACGTTCGTCTCCCGGCATGCCTCGGTGGTCGACGCCAAGACCGGCAAAGACTTCATCCCGCTGTCGACGCTGGCCACCGGCCCGGCCCGGTTCTTCGTGCACGACTCGCTGCTCAGCGAGTACGCGGCGATGGGCTTCGAGTACGGCTACTCGGTCGAGAACACCGAGGCGCTGGTGCTCTGGGAGGCGCAGTTCGGCGACTTCGTCAACGGCGCCCAGTCGATCGTGGACGAGTTCATCTCGTCCGGCGAGGTGAAGTGGGGCCAGCAGACGTCGCTGGTGCTGCTGCTCCCGCACGGCCAGGAGGGCCAGGGTCCCGACCACTCCTCCGGCCGGCCCGAGCGGTTCCTGCAGCTCTGCGCGCAGGACAACATGCGGGTGGCCAACACGACGACCCCGGCCAACTACTTCCACCTGCTGCGCCGGCAGGCCCTGTCGACCAAGCGCAAGCCGCTGGTGGTCTTCTCGCCCAAGTCGCTGCTGCGCCACAAGCTCGCGACGTCCTCGGTCGCCGACTTCACCGAGGGCACGTTCCAGCCGGTGATCGGCGACGCCGGGATCAACGGCGCGCCGCTCGACGCCAAGGGGGTGCGGCGGGTGCTGCTCTGCTCGGGCAAGGTCTACTACGACCTCTTCCAGGCCCGGGCCGAGCGGGGCATCACCGACACGGCGATCGTCCGGATGGAGCAGATCTACCCGCTGCCGGTCGACGAGCTCAAGGCGATCCTGGCCCAGTTCCCCAACGCCGAGGACTTCGTCTGGGTGCAGGAGGAGCCGGCCAACCAGGGCGCCTGGTCGTTCGTCGCGCTCAACCTGCTCGAGCACCTCGAGGGCGTCCGGCTCCGGCGGATCTCCCGCCCGGCCGCGGCGGCCCCCGCGGTGGGTTCGGCCAAGATGCACGAGGCCGAGCAGAACGCACTGATCGAAGCCGCCCTCCCGCGGCCGTAACACTTCTCTGAAGGGGGCGCTCCGCTGCGGCGGGGCGCCCCCTTTTACTATCCGGTCATGTACTTCACCGATCGTGGCATCGAGGAACTCGTCGACCGGCGCGGCGAGGAATCCGTGACGCTGGAATGGCTGGGCGACCAGCTGCGCACGTTCGTCGACCAGAACCCGGAGTTCGAGACGCCGATCGAGCGCCTCGCCACCTGGCTCGCCCGAGCCGACGACGAGGATGACGAGTAGGGACGACCGGTCGCGACCGGTCCGGCGGGTCGAGCTCGACGCTGCCGTCGAAGTCGACCGGGCGGCGTGGTGGGCGAAGATTCCGGCGGTGCGGGCTGTGCTCGATCACGGGCTCAACATTCCGGCCGGGGCTTGCGCAGCGCAATGCACTCCACCGCTCGGACAGCTCGGCGACCTTCGCTCCGACGGGGCGCAGGTGGTCGTGGCCACGCACTCACCCCTGCTCACCGCACTGCCCGGGGCCACCATCCTCGGACTCGGAGCGCACGGCATTCGCCGGGCCGAGTGGGCCGACCTGGAGATCGTGGCGAACTGGCGCGGGTTTCTCGACTCCCCCGCGGCATACCTCCGGCATCTGTCGCTCTGAGGGCTTATCCACAGGGGCGCCCGTCATCCACAGTTAGGACTTTCGGCCCGGCGGCGGCCCGCGGCGGCCGGTAGGTTGAGGTCGTGGCAAGAAGCGTCTATGTGGCGGGTCTGGGCCCCGGTGTCGGCAAAGGCACCGTGGCGCTGGGTCTGGTCGAGTTGCTGTCCCGGCAGGTCGCGCGGATCGGGGTGTTCCGCCCGCTGCTCTCCGGGCCGGGCGACGATCCGCTGCTCACACTGCTGACCAAGCGCTACCCCGTGGTCGCCCCCTACGCCGATTCCTACGGCGTCACCACCGCCGAGGCGAGCGCACTGGTCGCCGACGGCAAATGGGAAGAGCTGATCTCCCGCATCGTCGAGCGCTACCGCGAGGTCGAGCGGCGGGCCGGCTCGGTCGTGGTGATCGGCAGCGACTTCACCGCCGGCGCCGCCCGCGAGCGCGACGAGATCCCCCGCGAGCTCGGCTTCAACGCCCGCCTGGCCACCGAGTTCGGCAGCGTCGTGCTGCCCGTGATCAGCGGCGAGGGCCGGGGGGCCGAGTCGCTCGCGGCCGCGGCCCGCAGCGCCTACCACTCGCTGGTCGACCTCGACGCCACCGTCGTCGCCGTGATCGCCAACCGGGTCGCCGACGGGGTGGGCCCGCTGCCCGACGCCGGCCTCCCGGTGCCGATGTGGTCGATCCCTGAAGTCGCGGCCATCGCCGCTCCCACCGTGGCCGAGGTGGCCACCGCGCTCGACGCCACCGTCGTCTCCGGCGGCGAGGGCGCGCTCGACCGTGACGTCCTCGACTACGTGGTCGGCGCGGCCCACGTGCCCACCGTGCTCGAGCATCTGACCGACGGCGCGCTGATGATCACCCCCGGCGACCGGGCCGATCTGCTGCTCGCGGCCAGCGCCGCGCACGCCGCCGGCAACGTGACGCTGGCCGGCCTGGTGCTGACCCTCGGCGAGCGGCCCGACCCCCGCGTGGTCCGGGTCATCGAGCGGCTCAACACCGGCCTGGCGATGCTGGTCGTCGAGACCGACAGCTATCACACGATCGAGGCCGCCAGTCACATCCAGGCCCAGCTCGGCACGGGCACCCCGCGCAAGGTGCAGGCCGCGTTGGGCGCCTTCGAGGAAAACGTGGACACGGCCGCGCTGACCCGCATCCTCGACGTGGCCCGCTCCAACCGGGTCACCCCGCTGATGTTCGAAAACGACCTGATCGACCGGGCCCGGGCCGAGCGCCGTCACCTGGTGCTGCCCGAGGGCACCGACGAGCGCATCCTGCGGGCCACCGAGACCCTGCTGCGCCGCGGCGTGGCCGAGCTGACCCTGCTGGGCGACCCGGCCGAGATCAACCGGCGGGCCCGCGAGATCGGCGTCGACATCGGTGCGGCCCGGCTGATCGACCCGGCCACCAGCGAGTGGCGCGACGATTTCGCCGAGCGCTACGCCGAGCTGCGCAAACATCGCGCCGTCACGATCGACTTGGCCTACGACGTGGTCCGCGACGTCAATTATTTCGGCACCATGATGGTCGCGGCCGGGCTCGCCGACGGCATGGTCTCCGGGGCCAACCACACGACCGCGGCCACGATCCGGCCCGCCTTCGAGATCATCAAGACGGTGCCCGACGTGTCGGTGGCCTCCAGCGTGTTCTTCATGCTGCTGGCCGACCGGGTGCTGGTCTACGGCGACTGCGCGGTCAACCCCGACCCCGACGCGGCCCAGCTGGCCGACATCGCGCTCTCCTCGGCGCGTACGGCCGCGGCGTTCGGCATCGAGCCGAGGGTGGCGATGCTGTCCTACTCGACCGGCAGCTCCGGTGCCGGCGCCGACGTGGAAAAGGTCGCCGCGGCCACCGCGCTGGTCCGCGAGCGCCGTCCCGATCTGCCCGTCGAGGGCCCGATCCAGTACGACGCGGCCGTCGACCCGGCCGTGGCGGCGACCAAGCTGCCCGAGAGCACCGTGGCCGGCAAGGCGACGGTCTTCGTCTTCCCCGACCTCAACACGGGCAACAACACCTACAAGGCGGTCCAGCGGTCGGCCAACGCGGTCGCCGTCGGCCCGGTCATGCAGGGCCTGCGGAGGCCGGTCAACGACCTGTCCCGCGGGGCGACCGTCAAAGACATCGTCAACACGGTGGCGATCACAGCGATCCAGGCGGCGGTGCGATGACTCGGGTTCTGGTGCTCAACTGCGGCTCCTCGTCGGTGAAATACCGGCTCTTCGACGGCGTCTCGACCATCGCCAAGGGGCTGGTCGAGCGCATCGGCGAGAGCGACGGCGAAGCCGCCGACCACCGGGCCGCGCTGCAGGGCATCATGGACGAGGTCGACCTGACCGGCCTGGCCGCGGTCGGCCACCGGGTGGTGCACGGCGGCGCCGAGTTCACCCGGCCCACGGTCGTCGACGACGAGGTGGTCGCCCGGGTCGAGGCGCTCGTGCCGCTCGCCCCGCTGCACAACCCGGCCGCGCTGAGCGGCATCGCGGTCGCCCGCAAACTGCTGCCCGACGTGCCCCAGGTGGCCGTCTTCGACACGGCGTTCCACGCCACGATCCCGCCCGAGGGCGTCACCTGGGCGATAGACCGGTCGCTGGCCGAGCGGTGGCAGATCCGGCGGTACGGGTTCCACGGCACCTCACACGCCTATGTGTCCCGCCGCACCGCGCAGGTGCTGGGCCGCGACCCGGCCGAGACCAACGTGATCACCCTGCACCTGGGCAACGGGGCCAGCGCGTGCGCCGTCGAGGGCGGCTGCAGCGTGGCCACCTCGATGGGCATGTCCCCGCTGCCTGGCCTGGTGATGGGCACCCGCAGCGGCGACATCGATCCGACCGTCATCTTCCACCTGCACCGGGTGGCCGGCCTGCCGCTCGACGAGATCGAAACCTCGCTGACCCGGCACGCGGGGCTGCAGGGTCTGGCCGGCGTCAACGACCTGCGGGCCGTCCTGTCCCGCCGCGAGGACGGCGACGCCGACGCGACCCTGGCCTTCGACGTCTACTGCCGGCGCATCCGCGAATACGTGGGCGCCTACCTGGCCGTCCTGGGCCGGGTCGACGCCATCACCTTCACCGCCGGCGTCGGCGAAAACGCACCCGCCGTACGCGCCGCCGCGCTCTCCGGCCTGGAGCCACTGGGCATAGCCGTCGACCCCGACCGCAACACGCGCCGCGACGAGATCATCTCGCCCGAGGGCGCCCGCATCCCCGTCCTCGTCATCCCCACCGACGAGGAACTGGAGATCGCCGACCAGTCCCGCACGGCACTCTCGCTGCCCCGCTGAGCCCGAGGCCGAGCCCCAGCCGGGCGGGTCAGGCCACCAGCCAGATGATGAGGGCGATCAGCACGACGGCGACGGCGACGCCGCCGATGATCAGGGGTGTCTTGGAGGCCGCCGCGGGCTCCTGCGGGGTGCTCTCGGTGAAGGCACGAAAAGCCTCGGTGTTACCGCTCGGGTCGACGCTGTTGTCAGGCATGCGCAAGACCATAGCGAAACAATGCACGGCGGCGGAGCCCGGTATTTTACCGGCCAGCGCTCCTACCAGGACAAACATCATCCGTCCGGGGAATTCACCCCATCGTGGAAGCTCCCGTGCCAATGCCGATACCGGGCAGCAAAGGGACCGCCCGGCGGGGACGGCACAATGGGACGGTGCATCGCCGCCCCGTGATCCTCGCCCTCGTCGCCTCGACCGTCACCGCAGCGCTCGCTGCCTGTTCGGCCGACCCCGCGCCCACCACCGCTGAGCCGCCGGCCGCGAGCGCTCCGGCCGCCCCGAGCGCCTCCGCCGGGGCTCCGGCGCCGGCCGGCATCGCTCCCCAGGAGACGTTCGCGGTGACGACCCGCACCCTCAGTCTGCGCCGCGGTGCCGATCGTCCGCTGCCGACCACCGTCTGGCTTCCCCAGGGGGACGGGCCCTTCCCACTGATCCTTTTCAGTCACGGGCTGGGCGGCAAACCCCGCGACTACCGCTCGCTGCTGACGATCTGGGCCCAGGCCGGCTTCGCCGTGGCCGCCCCGACCTACCCGCACACCTCCGCGGGCGCCAAGGATCTCGACGTGGCCGACGTCCTCAACCAGCCCGCCGACGCCAGCTATGTGATCACCGAGGTGCTCGGTGAGCTCGGTGATGTGGTCGACCAGGATCGGATCGCGGCGGCCGGGCACTCGGCCGGCGGCGTCACCACGATCGGCCTGTTCAGCAGCGCCCGCGACAAACGGCTGCGGGCCGGTGTCGTACTGGCCGGACGTCGAGTGCTCAACGAGACCTTCACCGGCAGCGAGGCGCCCCTGCTCTTCGTGCACGGCCGCCAGGACCCGACCGTCACCTACGCCGACGGCAAGCGAGCCTACGACGCCGTCACCTGGCCGAAGGCCTTCCTCAGCGTCACCGACGGCGGCCACATCGTCACCGGCCGCGCCCTGGACGTGGTCGCCGAGACCTCGACCGATTTCTGGCGCTGGAGCCTCTACGGCGACGAGACCGCCAAACAACGCCTGAAGGCCGACGCCACCACCGGCGACGTCGCCACCTTGGCCGACGAACTGTAGGCCGGGCTCAGTGCAGGAAGTCGATGGCCACCTTGCCGAAGATCTCGCCTGATTCGAGGCGGGCGAAGGCATCGGCGATCGCGCTGAAGCCGTACGTGGAGTCGATCACCGGCCGCACGTCGTGCTCGACCAGCAGGGCGAGCAACGCGGCCAGCTCGGCGCCCGTGCCCATCGTGCTGCCCAGCACGTCGAGCCGCATCGCGAAGAGCCGCCGCAGGTCGACCGTGGCCAGGTGGCCGCCGGTGGCCCCGCACACCACGATCCGGGCGCCGGGCGCGCTGCACTTCATCGAGTGGTCGAACGTGGGCGCCCCGACCGACTCGATCACCACGTCGACCCGTTCGGGCAGCCGTGCCCCGGGCTCCACGGCCGTCGCGCCCAGGGCGGCGATCCGCTCCCGCTT
>CBDCJN010000031.1:0-8834 GCA_965217855.1 Actinoplanes sp.
GCGGTCGTCATCACCGTGCTGCCCGCCATGACGGCGGTCTTCGCTGTCCTGCGCGCGGGCGAGCGCCCACCGAAGCTGTTCTGGCTGGCCGGCCTGGCCGGCCTGCTGGCCGTCCTGACCTTCCTGATCACCACCGGCGCCACCGGGGGCGCGCTCTCCCCGGCCGACCTGTTCCTGCTGGTCGCGGTCGTGCTCTGCGGCCTGGGCTACGCCGAGGGGGGCGCCCTGGCCCGCGAGCTGGGTGGCGCCCGGACGATTTGCTGGGCCCTGCTGCTGTCGCTGCCGGTCACCGCGCCGATCACGGCGATCGCCGCCGTGGCCGACCCGCCGCACACCGGGGTACCCGGATGGTCGGCCTTCGCCTACCTGACCGTGGTCTCGATGTTCCTCGGCTTCTTCGCCTGGTACGCGGGCCTCGCGCGGGGCGGCATCGCCCGGGTCGGCCAGATCCAGCTCGCCCAGCCCGTGCTGACCCTGCTCTGGTCGGCCCTGCTGCTGGGCGAGACCGTCACCCCCGCCTCGCTGGCCGCGGCCGCGGTCGTCCTGGCCTGCGTGGTGCTGATCCAGCGGACCCGGGCCTCCCGTGTGGCGCACCGCCCGAGCCTGCTCGCCGGCTGATCAGGAGGCGGTGTCGCCGTCCAGGGTGGTGGCCCAGCCGGCCAGGCGTGGGGCGGCCCGCCGGAAGCCGGCGAGCCCCTCGGCCGTCACGGTGACGATGACGGCAGCGACCTCGCGGTGGCCGATGGCCGGGATCAGGCTGTCCACGAAGGCCAGTCCCTCGCCGTCGGCCAGGCGTTCCAGACCGGGCAGGAACAGCCAGTGGTTGGTAGCGGCCAGCGTGGCGAAGAACGCCTCCATCCGGCCGTCGGCCTGCCGGGCCGTGCCCGCCACGTCGATCTCGAGCAGCCGGCCCCGCCCGGCCGGCCCCGCGGGCCACGGCGTACGGCCCGCGTGCACCTCGCCGGCGACGGCCGCGCCCTGGTCGGAATCCCCCACCACGAGCAGCACCGGCGACGGCCGGCCGCCCGGACCGTCCCCGAGGAACACCACGTGATCGCTGCCGGCTGTCATCCAGCGGACGCTAGTGATCAGCTGGGTGTCGCCCGTCCGGAACCCGACAGTTCCCGGCTTCCTCGCACAGTCTGCTCAAACGCCGCCCGAACCTGAGTGGACCTCGCCAATGGCGACCGGGGCGTAAGCTCACCCACCGTGCCTGTAGAGATCATTCACCTCGACGCCGAGACGTTCCGCGCGCTGGCCTCCGGTGACCTGGCCGAGGCCAACCGGGTGTCCCCGGTGCCCGTCTCGGACTACCTGGTCGGCCCCGAGCGCCAGGGCACCTGGGACCGCCGCCTCAAGCAGGCCCAGGAGGACCCGGCCACCGCGGCCTGGACCACCGGCCTCATCTGGGACCCGGCCATCGGCAAGGCGGTCGGCGGGGCCGGCTTCCACGGCCCGCCGGACGAGAACGGCATGGTCGAGATCGGCTACGGCGTCGACCCCGCCTTCCGGCGGCTGGGTTACGCGCGCGCCGCCTTCGAGGCCCTGCTGGCCCGGGCCGCCGAGGAGCCTTCGGTGCGCCGGGTCCGGGTGAGCATCAGCCCCGACAACGTCGCCTCGGCCGGCCTGGCCCTGCCGTACGGCTTCGTGAAGATCGGCGAGGAGTGGGACGAGGAGGACGGGCTCGAGTACGTCTACGAGTTAGCCGTCGCGGCCCAGCCGGACGAGGATCGCGGCTAGCCCTTTCGCGCCGACCTCGTGCGCGGTCTCGCCCGTGTGCGGGTCGCGGGCGTGCAGCACGTGCATCATCGGGGACTGCGCGCGGCCCAGGTCGACCAGGGTGGCCGAGGCGCCCCGCACCGCGCGTTCGGCGCCGGGGGCGGCGGTCAGGTCGAAGCGGTTGATGACGCCTGGCGTGACCCAGACCGGCACCGACTCGAGCAGGCCGAAGAGCTGCAGGTGGAAGTGGCCGGTGAGGATGAGCCGCACGTCCGATCCGCGGATCGCGGCGGCCAGCCCGGCCGCGTCGAGCAGGCCGAGTTTCTGCTGCACCTCGTTGTCGAGGGCGATCGGCGGGTGGTGGAAGGCGAGAACCGTGCCGCGGGGCGCCGGCGTGGCCAAAGTCTCGCGGAGCCAGCCGACCTGGGCCTCGCCGAGCAGCCCGTACGCCTTGCCGGGCACGAGCGAGTCGAGGAGCACGACTCGGTGCCCCTTGATCTCGCGCACCGACACCAGTTCGTCGCCGAACGGGCCCGGCGGCACGGCCAGCTCGGCCGAGAACGCCTTGCGCTCGTCGTGGTTGCCGGTGGTGTAGAGCGCGGGGATGCCCCGCTCGGCGGCGAACGTGCCGACCAGCGAGCGCACGTCGGCGTACGCCTCGGGGGAGCCGTCGTCGGCGACGTCACCGGTCACCAGCACCGCGTCGAGGCCGGCCAGCTGGGCGCAGTCGGCCAGGATGCGGCGCAGCGAGTCGCGCGAGTCGATGCCGTCGCTGTCGGGCCCGGTCGCCCGGGTGAGGTGCGTGTCCGAGAGGTGAAGGATCCTCATGAGCCGACGCTAGCGGACCGCCGGCCCGCAGCGCACGGTCCACTGCGCGGCCGGTGGCCCTCGAAAATGCTCAGCGGTTGAGCTTGCCCCGCCAGTCGGACGGGACGGCACCGGCCGGGCCGGGGGCGGGCTGGTCGGCCGGGTGGCTGGTGGCCGGCGCGAGCTCGGGGCCGTTGCCCGCCTGCTCGGTCGAGTAATCCCAGAACCAGTCCTCGCCGGGCTCGTAGGACTGCACGACCGGGTGGCCGGTCTCGCGGAAGTGGGCGGTGGCGTGCTGCGCGGGAGAGCTGTCGCAGCAGCCGATGTGCCCGCACTGGGCACAGCGTCGCAGGTGGAACCACCACCCGCTGCCGTCGAGGCACTCGACGCAGCCGGTGCCGGAGGGAGGAACGGTGGGGTCGATCGCGCCTTCGCTCGTCACGCCACGAAACTACCCCAGCCGCACGACACTCACGCCGCTGCTTCGGTCACATCGGCGAAGGTGCCGCCCAGAGCCGCCACGGCGTGGTCGGCCGGCACCTGCAGGCCCACGCCCCGCTCCCCCGCGCCGAGGTTGATCGTGCGGCCCTCGGTGCGCGAGTCGGCGATCACCGGCCACGGCCGGGCCGACCCGAACGGCGTGATGGTGCCCCGTTCGTACCCGGTGGCCGTCTTGGCCGTGGCCGCGTCGGGCATCGACAGCCGGTTGACGCCGAGCAGCGCCCGCAGCTTGGGCCACGAGATCGAGCGGTCGCCGGGGACGAGCACGAAGACGTAGTCGTCGTCCGCGCGCCGCACCACCAGGGTCTTCACCAGGTCGCGGATCTCGACGCCCTGGGCCTGCGCCGCCTCGGCGACGCTGCTGACCAGGCCGTGCCGCAGGAGGTGGTGCTCGACGCCGAGCGTGGTGGCGGCGGAGGCAGCGGGGTTCGACATGTGATCAACGGTAAACCGCGGTCAGGCCACACCCGTACGGGTGTGGCCTGACTTCGAAAGAGAAATTCGATCAGCGCTGACGGTTGTCGTCGTCCCCGCGGTCGCGGTGGTGGCCGCCGTTGTCGTGGTCATCATCGTGCCGGTTCGGGCCGTTTCGCCAGTCGCGCCCGTCACGCTCGGCGGTCAGTTTCCAGTCCCCGCGGCGCCAGCCACGCCACACCATGTCGCAGTCGTAGTCGTCCCACCGGTCCCGCCACTCGCCGACCCGGCCGGCCCGCTCGCACTCGCGCCGCGTGTCGTAGTAGCCGACCACCCAAGCGCGATCGTGGCGAGGCTGTTCCACCGCCGTCCGGTCCGACACGTCTGGTGCGGATGTCGCCGCGAGAGCCGGTCCGGCCCCCAGCGTGGCGCCCGTCATCAGGCTCAGTCCCACGAGTGTCAGAATCCGCGTTGCCGCTTTCATGGTTCACCCTTCTCGAGCCGATTCCTTGCCCACCCAGGCCATCACGACGCCCGGCCCGGTATGCGGTAATCGCGGCCTTTGGCCCGTTCGGCCGAGCCCACGGTCGGACCTCTGTCCCGAATACCGGCGGCCGCCCCCCAAGGTGTCCGCGATGTGCGCCACCAGCACCGGGAACGGAGGTGCTCGGGAGAGATGCGGCGCAACAGCAGCCCCACAGGCACGGCAAAGGGAGCCCACAGCCCGGCGCGGCAGCCTGGGGCCTGTGCGAAGAAGAACCCTGCTGCTCAGCATGTCGGCCGCGGCGGCCGGAGGCCTCGCCGTGAAGGCGGGACAGGCCTCCGCGGCCGAGCGGACCGTCCTGTCCTCGACCAAGACCTCGACCCTGCTGCCGCAGACGGCCGGCGAATACCACCCGGTCCCGGGCACGGCGCCGGCCGCGGTCCGCAACGTGGCGCGCCAGGACTACTCGTTCGCCCGCGACGGCCGGGCGCTGCCGACCCGCGTCTGGTACCCGGTCGGCGACGGCCCGTACCCGGTGGTGGTCTTCAGCCACGGCCTGCACTCGCAGCCCGACGATTACGCGTCGCTGCTGGTCAGCTGGGCCCTGGCCGGGTTCGTGGTGGCAGCCCCGCGGTACCCGTTCACCGCGCTGGGCACGTCGCACTTCAACGCGTACGACATCGTCAACCAGCCCGAGGACGCGTCCGAGGTGCTGACCCAGATCGTCGCCCGCAACACCGCCCGCGGGCCGCTGCGCGGGCGCATCGACGAGACCCGGCTGGCCGCGGCCGGGCACTCCGGCGGCGGCATCACCACGACCGGTCTCTTCAGCAAATTCCGCGACGACCGGCTCCGGGCCGGGGTCGTGCTGGCCGGCACCGATTTCCTCGGCACGCCGTTCACCGGGCCCGCCGCGGCCATGCTCTTCGTGCACGGCCGGGAGGACAAATCCGTCCGGTACGCCGCCGCGCGAACCACCTTCGAAGCGGTGCCGTGGTCGCGGGCCATGCTGTCGATAACCGACGGCGGGCACCAGACCAGTGCGGCCGAGTTTCCCACCGTCAGCGCCACCACCGCGGCCTTCCTGCGCTGGAGCGTCTACGGCGGGAAGCCCGCGCTGAGCGCTCCGGGCAGTGTCGCGACCCTCGACGACGAGCTGCTCACCACTGCTGCCGCACGCGCGCGGTGAGCGATGCGTCCACCGCGTACGGCGTGTAGAGCGAGACACGGTCGACCAGGTCGCCGAACCGATCGCGCAACCCCGCCGCCACGTCGCCGGTCACCGCGAACGTCTCCAGCACCTCGTCGCTGATCAGCGCGGTCATCTCGGCCCAGGCCTGCCGGCGCGACAGCGAGTTGAGCTGGTCGGCCAGCTCGCCCCAGCCGTGCAGGTCGAACACCGGGCGGTAGGCCGGCGTCGAGGCGTAGAAGGCGATCTGGCCCTTCACCGCCTGCTCGGCCCGCGACCGGGCGGCCTCGTCCTCGCCCAGCACGACCATCGCCGACAGGCACACCGTGAAGCCGCCCAGATCGCCGCCCCGGGCCTCGCGCAGAGCCGGCCGGGTGCGCTCGCTCAGGTAGGCCACGCTGGTCAGCGGGTGCACGAGCAGGCCGTCGGCGACCCGGCCCGCGGTCCGCGTCATCCGCTCCCCCACCGCGGCCAGCAGGATCGGCGGGTTGCCGTGCGGGTTGGGGCCCGGGTTGAAGAAGTCGGACATCAGGGTGTGCCGGTAGAACTCGCCCCGGAACGCCAGCCGCTCCCCGCCCCACGCCCGCCAGATCGCCCGGATCGCCCGGACGAACTCCTCCATCCGCGCGGCCGGCTTGCTCCACGGCATCGCGAAACGGCGCTCGATGTGCGCCTGCACCTGCGAACCCAGCCCCAGCTGGAAGCGGCCCTGGCTGATCAGCTGCAGGTCATTGGCGAGCACGGCGACCGTCATCGGGTTGCGCGCGAAGGCGACCGCGATGGCCGACTGCAGGGTGATCCGGGAGGTCGCGCGGGCGGCCAGCGCGAGCGACGGGAAGACGTCGTGCCTGGTCTCGGCGGCGCCGAACCCGTCGTAGCCGTCCTTCTCGGCGGCCACGGCGGACGCCTCGACCTCGATCGGGGTGGCCGCGACATTTGCGGCGAAGTCAACGAGCATCACACAGCTATAGCACCTGTTGCCGGATCCACTTCACGCACGCCCGGTCGACCGCGGCGAACGGCACGCCGTACGCGTCCCGGGATGCCTGGTCGTACTCGTTGTCCTCGGTCAGCACGAGGCGTACGAAGGTGAACAGCTTTTTGTCGCCGTATTTCTGGGCCATGCAGTCGGTGGCCAGATGGCTCAGGCCGTAGAAGGCGTCGCCGGCCCGCGCGGAGGCATCCGGGCCGGGCTGGACCGGAACCATCGACCGGGGCGGCGAACCCGAGTCGAAAGCCCAGCGGACGCTGAACCGGCGCAGCGTGCGAGCGGCGCTCATCGGCGACCAGCCGATGTACTCGGCGATCCCCTCGCTGAGCCACGTGTCCTCGGCGGCGTCGGCCCGGTAGGCGCCCGACAAGGTGACGACGTGACCGAGCTCGTGCTGCAGGGCGACCCGCAACAGGACCGGATCGTCCTGCAGCTCCTTCATCCGCAGCATGACGTCGATCCCGTGCATGTTGAGCGGGATGGCCAGGCCGATCGCCCAGCTGTCCTCCTCCCCGCCGTACCAGGTGCGCCACTGCGCCTCCCCGGCCAGATAGACGCGGTAGCGCGACTGCGAGGTGCCGATGAGCGCGGCGAACCGGTCGTCGACCTTGGCCGCGGCCTCGGCGACCGGCAGCACCTGGGCCAGGAAGCGGCGCTGGGCCGGGGCGGCGATCACCGTGACCCGGGTGCCGCGCAGGGCGACCAGCTCACCGTTCTCCCACGGGGCGGGACGCCGGGGGTCGTCGCTGCCCCCGGGGGCGACGGTGGAGATGACATAGCGGCCCTGGACCGGGCGCATGGTGAGCCGCTGCTCGATGCGGGGCGGCTGCTGCCACTTGCTGCCGGTCTTGCCCGGGCACATGTCGGTGCCCAGGCAGTACGCGATGTCGGTGCGGAACGACAGCGCGGTCGTGCTGCCCTTGACCAGCTGACCGACGCCGGGCAGATAGTCGAAGCGGGTCACCTCGAGGGCCCGCAGCGAGCGGAACATGTTGCGGTAGCGCGTTTTCAGCGAGGTGTCGACGGTGGCCAGCCAGGCCGGCTCGTCGCCGCGCAGCAGGGCGTCGGACTGCTCGGCCAGGACAGCCACAGCCTGGTCGTACGGGGTGGCGGGTGGCTTGGGCCGGACGCCGGCCGCGATGGCGACGGTCGGCATCTCGGGGCGCGAGACGACGACCGAGGCGGTGAGGGCGAGGACTCCGAGGACGATGACGGCCAAGAACCAGCGCGACTGCCCGCGCGGCGTGCTCTCGTCCATCGGTCTCCTCAACGCGCTGCACCCGGGGAAACGCATCCAAGCAGATGAGGGGCCCTCACCTCCATCCGCATCCCGACAGTGCACGCTGGGCGCAAGAGGATCTCGTCAGAGAGGGGCCGGGGGTACGCCCCGGCCCCTCCGCTCACCAGCTCAGTAGACGGACTGGCCCAGGGCGGTCAGGGCCTCCTGCACCGGCTGGTAGTACGACCGCCGGTCGCTGACCGCGTCGCTGCAGCCCGCGTCGAGGTAGTTGCCGCCCGAGGTGATGCCGATGGCGACCGACCCGCTGAACAGGGCGCCGCCGCTGTCGCCGTGCCGCGCGCAGTTCGAGGTCTTGATCACACCGGTCACGGTCTCGCCCGTGGTGTAGGTCACGGTGGTGCTGGTCAGCAGGACCGCTCCGACGAGGTCGCTGCTGATCGTGCCGACCCGGGACACCGACTCCCCGTCCCGGGGATACCGCGAGCTCGAGATCTGCTTCTGCGTGCCGTTCACCCAGACCGTGCCGTACGCGGTCACGTTGCTGTTCGTGTACTCGACCAGGGCGAAGTCCTTGTTGGGCCACACCCGGTAGACGACCGGGCCCAGGTTGGTGCCGTCGGCCGCCTTCTCCCAGGAACCGCCTCCGCAGTGGCCGGCGGTCAGGAAGAAGCGTTCCCCCGAGCCGGTGTGCACGTTGAAGCCGAGCGAGCACTTGGTGCCGCCGCTCTGGATGCCCTGCCCGCCCGAGGTGAACGCCTCCGCCTTCTCGATCTTCCCGGCGATCCGGTCGACCTGCACGGCGTCGCCGAACCGTTTCGTGACGGTCTCCAGCTGGGCGAGCCGGGCCCCGGTGACCGTGCTGTCGATCTCCACCGACACCTTGTTGGTGCTCGGGTCGACGCCCCACGACGAGCCGGGGACCCGGGCTCCGGCGTCGAGCCCCGCGGTGACCGACTTCAACTGGGCTGTGCTGTATTTCACCAGCTGGGCGGTGCCACCGGCGGCGCGGACCGACTCGGCGGCCGCGGCGTCGGTCACGGTGACGACGGCCCGGCCGGTCCCGTCGATGTAGACCCCGCCCGTACGGGTGTCGCCGAGCCGGTCGACGGTCGCCACGGCGCCGTCCGCGCTCATCACGCCGACCGCCACCGCGGCCCTCGCGCCGGACGGGGTCAGGACCGTGCCCGCGACCAGCAGGCCCGCCGCCATCGCGACCCGGCCGGTCAGATTCCTTCTCCGCACTCTGCCTCCTCGTGCTTCGTCGTGCATCGACGTGCTTCTTCGTGCTTCGTTCGTCGCGAGGAAGCTAGGCAGCGGTCGTACATTTTTCGTTCACGGCCGGGCACCGCCTAGATTCTTGGCGTGGCTGCTGTGGAGGAGGATCCGGCCGCCGTGCGGATCCGGGTGTTCGGTCCGCTCGCGGCGCGGGCCGGAGCGACGGACGTCGCCCTGGGGCCGCTGAAACAGCGGATGCTGCTCGGCGTCCTGC
>CBDCJN010000032.1:0-33608 GCA_965217855.1 Actinoplanes sp.
GCTGGTTCGCCCTGCGCGAGCTGACCGAGCGCCGCGAGCTGGGCTTCCCGCCCGCGGCCCGGATGGCCAGCCTCACCGGCAAGGCCGAGGCCGTGGCCGACTTCCTCAACGCGGCCCGCCTCCCCGACGACGTCGAGATCCTGGGCCCGGTCCCCGCCGACGAAGACACCGAACGCATGCTCCTGCGCGTCCCCCGCGCCCACGCCGCCACCTTGGCCAAGGCCCTGCACGAGGCCGCCGCAGTCCGCAGCGCCAAAAAGTCCCTGCTCCCCGTCCGCCTCGAGGTCGACCCCTCAGCCCTCTTCTGACGGTCCTCAGTTGTTCCAGACCAGGTCGAAGGTGCCGTCCTCGATCCGGGCGATGAACGAGTCCACGTCGGGGGCCTGCACGATGGCGTCGTCCCACCCCTGGCCGGCGTTGCTGACCAGCAGCACCGGCGCCGGGCTCTGCCGCTGGTCGAGCACGTAGTTCTCCAGCCCGCCGTCACCCGCGATGACGACCGCGCCGGGGTAGGCGCCCTCCGCCGGGAAGACGTCGAGGAACTGGCGGGCTTCCGCCGGCGAGTAGAGCCAGACGTACTTGCCCGACGGCAGCCATCCCCGGCGCAGCCACGACGGCGACCCCAGATAGCGGCGCCACGCCTCGGGCAGCTCGGGCCCCTCGGCGAACTCGGCCTCCGCGACCGGGCCGCGGTAGTCGGCCTCTTCGACGATCAACCCGGTCGGTACGCCGTCCCGGCTCGACACGCGCAGAACGTGGCCCTCGCCGTCCGCCGGCACGATCTCCTCCCGCGCCGTCCGCACCGCCTCGCCCCGGTCATCGAACAGACGCAACTTCGACGGCCACAGCCGCCAGTCGTCCGCCTCGATCTGCTTCACGTCGGCCGCACCCGCCGCGCCCCACCGGGTGACCAGGCCACCTTCAAGATCATCGCCCATGCGCGCAGACCTTACTGAAACCCGCGCTCCCGCCGAAAGCACCTGTGACGCAAACCAGCAGCCCCACCACAACCACCCGCCACGCGAATCGCCGCTCTACCTCAAGCACGTGCGACCAGCGGCCGGCCGACGCACGAGCCACGAGCCACGAGCCACGAGCCACGAGCCACGAGCCAACGGTGAGCTCGCATGACGCAAACCGGCCACCCCGCCCGTCAGCACGCGGCACGCAATCCAGCGGCCCACTGCAAGAACGCACGATGCGAGCAAGCGCCCCAACCGCAAGCACCCGCAATGCAAGCGGCCCAGCTTAAGCACGCGACGCGAACCAGCCGTCCACCGTGCGCGCGCCACGCAAGCGATCAGCCCAGCACCTATACGTACGACGAGGAGAGGCCGCCCCGCCGTGGGCACGCCACGCGAACCAGCCATCCGCCGTAGCGCGACGCGAACCGGTGGCCCGCCGCAAGCAGGTGCCACGCGAACCAGCGATCCGCCGTAGCGCGACGCGAACCAGTGGCACGCCGCAAGCACGTGCCACGCGAAGCTACGACCCGCGGTCCGGACGTATGACGCAAACCGGCGCCCCCGCTGGAAGCGGAAGCGCCGGTAACAGCGTGAGGGATCAGGCGGCGGCGTTCTTCAGGTCCTGGGCGCGCTCGGTGCTCTCCCAGAGCAGCTCCGGGTTCTCGCGGCCGAAGTGACCGTAGGCGGCCGTCTGCTGGTAGATCGGGCGCAGCAGGTCGAGGTCGCGGATGATGGCCGCCGGACGGAGGTCGAAGACGTCGTTGATGGCCTTCTCGATCCGCTCGACCGGCACATTCTCGGTGCCGAAGGTCTCGACGAACAGCGACACCGGGTGGGCCTTGCCGATCGCGTAGGCCACCTGGGTCTCGCAGCGCTCGGCCAGGCCGGCCGCCACGACGTTCTTGGCGACCCAGCGCATCGCGTACGCCGCGGAGCGGTCCACCTTGGACGGGTCCTTGCCCGAGAAGGCACCGCCGCCGTGCCGCGCGTAGCCGCCGTACGTGTCGACGATGATCTTGCGGCCGGTGAGGCCGGCGTCGCCCATCGGGCCACCGATCTCGAAGCGGCCGGTCGGGTTGACCAGCAGGCGGTAGCCCTCGGTGTCGATGCCGAGACCCTCGAGCTCGGGCGCGATCACATGCTCGCGGATGTCGGGCGTGAGCAGCGACTCGAGCGAGATGTCGGCCGCGTGCTGCGACGAGACGACCACGGTGTCGAGGCGGACGGGACGCAGGCCGTCGTACTCGATGGTGACCTGGGTCTTGCCGTCGGGACGCAGGTAGGGGATCGTGCCGTCCTTGCGGGCGGCCGACAGCCGGCGGGCCAGACGGTGGGCCAGCGCGATCGGCAACGGCATCAGCTCGGGGGTCTCCGAGCAGGCGAAGCCGAACATCATCCCCTGGTCGCCGGCACCCTGCGCGTCGAGAATGTGCTCACTGTCACCCTCGCGCAGCTCGAGGGCGCTGTCGACGCCCTGCGCGATGTCGGGCGACTGCGACCCGATCGAGACGCTGACGCCGCAGGACGCGCCGTCGAAGCCCTTCTTCGACGAGTCGTATCCGATCTTCAGGATCGTGTCGCGCACGATGCTCGGAATGTCGGCATACGCCTGGGTGGTGACCTCGCCCGCGACGTGCACCTGGCCGGTCGTGATCAACGTTTCCACCGCGACCCGGCTGCGGGGGTCCTGCGCCAGCAGGGCGTCGAGAATGCCGTCGCTGATCTGGTCAGCGATCTTGTCCGGGTGGCCTTCCGTGACCGACTCGGAGGTGAAAAGGCGGCGTGCCACGGTGCTCCTCAGAATTGTCGAATACAACGTAACGCGGAAGTGTAGCTACCACGTCGGGCCGGAGTCGCCTGGGTGCTGGCCCGTCCCACCGTCACCGACCTGGAGTTCCAGGAGCGGCACGACATGGTCGAAAATCATATCGGCCACATCGTCTTTGGGGAGTTCGGCGTAGGCGGCCGTGCTTCCGTCGGCCCCGAGCACGGTGACCTCATTGTGGTCGGCGCCGAAGACGCGGTCCACACCCACTTCGTTAACGACGATCAAGTCGGCACGTTTCTTGGTCAACTTCACCCGGGCGTGTTCGATCGCGTCGTGCGTCTCGGCCGCGAAGGCGACCAAAACCTGTCCCGGTTGCTTGGATGCGCCCAGTTCGGCGGCGATGTCGGGATTGGTCATCAGCGCAATCGGGGCAGGTAACCCGGTGTCGGACTTTTTAATCTTTTCGCCCGCCACAGTGGCCGGCCGGAAGTCCGCCGGTGCGGCCGACATCACCACGACGTCGGCGTCGCCGGCCGCTTTCACCGTCGCCACCCGCAGCTCCTCGGTCGTCCCCACCCGCACGATGTCGACCCCCGCCGGGTCGGACAACGTCACGTTGGCCGCGATCAAGGTCGTCCGCGCGCCCCGGGCCGCCGCCGCCTTGGCCAGCGCGTAACCCTGCTTGCCGGACGACCGGTTCCCCAGAAACCGCACCGGGTCGAGCGGCTCGCGCGTCCCCCCGGCAGTCACCACGACGTGCCGCCCAACAAGATCAAGCCCAAGACCCCGCCGCAGTACGCGCCGAGCCAGCTCGAAGATCTCCGAAGGGTCAGGTAGCCGCCCCTTGCCCGTGTCTTTCCCGGTCAGCCGCCCCACCGCCGGCTCGATCACCACGGCCCCCCGCGCGCGAAGGGTGGCCACGTTGGCCCGGGTGGCCGCGTTCTCCCACATCTCGGTGTGCATGGCCGGCGCATACACAACCGGACAGGTAGCCGTCAGCAACGTGTTGGTCAGCAAGTCGTCGGCAATGCCGTGGGCCGCCTTGGCCAGCAGGTCGGCCGTGGCCGGCGCGACCACCACCAGCTCGGCCGCCCGCCCGATCCGGACGTGCGGCACCTCATGCACGTCGTCCCACACCTCGGTCGCGACCGGCCGCCCGGACAGCGCCGCCCACGTGGGCGCCCCGACAAACTTCAACGCCGACGCCGTCGGCACCACCCGCACCGCATGCCCCGACTCGGTGAACAGCCGCACCAACTCACAGGCCTTGTAGGCAGCGATCCCGCCCGCCACCCCCACCACGACCTCAGTCACCACAACCCCCGACCGCTCCGCTCCGCCTACCCGCAGAAACCGAGCCCAACGCTAGCCCGCCAAGCTCCCGCCCGCGGCCCGGACCCGCCCCCTGTGGATAACCACCCGCCGGTTGCCGCCTACGACCCCGACGAAGATCAGATCAAGACATCGAGGACGCCGTCGACCGGATGGACCCGACCACCCTCGAGGGCGCCACCCGTGAACCCCAGCCGCCCGCTGTGGATAACCACCGGGGGGCCTGCCACGGATGCTGCCCCCTGGAGATTCAGAGTCAAGACCTCAGGGGCGCTGCCCCCGAACCCCCGGCCGCGCTCGGAGATCTCTCTGGCGATGGTTGCGGTGGGTGGCTTGGGGGATCTCCTCGCGTCGGCGGCGCAGCGAAGCGAGGAGATCCCCCAAGCCGAGGTGAGATGTGGGCGGGGTCCCGCCTTCGGCGGAACGGAGTCAGCACGTCCTGCTTGCGGGCGTCAGCCCGGCCAGCGGCGACGGTCCGGCGTGCCGCAGACCAACGCCTCGACCCGAGCCTTCCCTACTCAGACACTCGAGTTCAGTTGCTCGGACGGCCACCAGACCCACCACGGGCGGTGCTGAGCTCTTTCCCCGCTCTCGCCCCACGCACCCTTCCCCGACGGATCTGCCTTGGAGGGCGAAGCCCTTGCCCGAGGGGTGACCCACCGCCCAACCGTGACGTGCTGAGCGCAACCGGCACGGTTCTGCTCCCGCAACCCACCACCCAGGCCGGCCTGCCCACACCAATCCTCCTGCCCGTCACCACCATCGCGGCAGCGCAGACCCGACACCGCAACAGGCCCGGCCGCCCGCCGTGCACCCGGGCCCGCGAGTGACCCGTCCCCTGGCCGCCGGAGGCTCGACGCCGAGGTTGGTGGCCGAGGACGCCCAAGAAAGGCCTAACTCTTTCCCGCCTCTCTTGGGCACCCTCGGCCACCAACCGTCAAGCGCGAAAAACCCCAGCCCACAAAGCCGCCACCGCCTCACCCAGCGCGACGACGCCCGTCCCGCAGAGTCGTCCGAGAGCGATCCCCCCGGAGGCAGCAAAGATCCCGCGTCCGAGGAACGGGACGCGGGATCGATGATGGTCACGCCGACGAGGGCGCGGCACAACCCAGGATCAGGGGTTGTCGGTCGCCTCGGCCGTGAGCAGGCCGGCGTTGATCTCACGCATGGCGATCGAGAGCGGCTTCTCCTGCGGAGTGGTCTCGACCAGCGGGCCGACGTACTCCAGGAGGCCCTCACCGAGCTGGCTGTAGTAGGCGTTGACCTGACGGGCGCGCTTAGCCGCGAAGATCACCAGCGAGTACTTCGACGAGGTCTTGTCGAGCAGCTCGTCGATGGGCGGGTTGGTGATGCCTTCGGGGTTCGCGATGGTTCCCACAGTTCCGCTGTCCTTACGTTGATTGCGAGAGCTTGTTAATGCTCCGGGGCTTGCGCCGGCGTCAAAAATGACGAACCGAGCAATCCTACCAGCTCGTCAGCCGCCCTCTCGACGAAGTCGTTGATGACCGTGCGGTCGAACTCCTTCTCGGCGGCGAGTTCCTCGTCGGCGTGAACGAGCCGGCGGCGGATGGTCTCCTCGTCGTCGGTGCCCCGGCCGACCAGCCGGCGTTTCAGTTCCTCGACGCTGGGTGGCGCCAGGAAGACCAGCTGGGCGTCGGGCATCGTCGCGCGCACCTGGCGCGCTCCCTGCAGATCGATCTTGAGCAGGACCGGTCGGCCCTGGCCCAGCCATCCCTCGACCTGGGCCCGCGGCGTGCCGTAGAGGTTCCCGGCGAACTCGGCCCATTCGAGTAACTGCCCGCCGTCGATCAGTCTTTGGAACTCCGGACGGGTGACGAAGTGGTAATGCTCCCCGTCCGTCTCGTAGTCACGCATCTTCCGTGTCGTCACCGACACGGAGAGCTTGATCCAAGGCGAGCGCGCCCGGATCAGCTCGATCACGCTGTCCTTGCCGACCCCGGAAGGGCCGGACAGGACGGTGAGGCGGGCTGCCGGGCGCGCGTCGTCATCCATGCTCACAGGCTCATTCAACACGAGCCCATGAATCAGTTCGCAGCGAACTCCCCCAGGAGAGCCTTGCGCTGCTGATCGCCGAGACCGCGCAGGCGGCGGCTGTCAGCGATCTTGAGCTTCTCCATGATCTGGGTCGCACGGATCTTGCCGATGCCCGGCAGCGCCTGAAGCACGGCCGAGACCTTCAGCTTGCCGACGACCTCGTCGCCCTCCGCGCGGTCCAGCACGGCGGCGAGGGTGGTCTTGCCGGACTTGAGCTGTTCCTTCAGCTCAGCCCGGGCCTTGCGAACTTCCGCGGCCTTTTCCAGCGCTGCAGCGCGCTGCTCGGGGCTCAGTGACGGGAGCGGCACCAGTTCTCCTCAGGTCCCTATCGCGTCGGTAGTCGAATACCGACGCTTTCGTGAAACGTGGTGTGCCAGGGAACCAAAGGGGCATGTGGTTCCCGGCGCCGGGAAAACTAGCGGTCAATGGCGCTTTCGGCAACGTGGGGGTACCCCCATCCCGACTGTCCGACACCCTGATAAGCAGGGCCGCTTCACCCGAGAGCGGCGCTGCACTCGTCCGCGAGGCGCTCCGCGGCGGCCCGCAGTTCGGCCACGGAAGGTCCCGCCGCGAGGACTTCGCGTGAGTACGACGGCAGCACGTTCCGCAGGCTTTCGCCGAAGACGGACCGCAGGTCGGAGGGGGTTCCGCCCTGCGCGCCGAGCCCCGGAGCGAGCAGCGGACCGTTCACTCGGGACAGATCGTGGCCGGTGTCGCCGATTGTCGCTCCGATTACCAGCCCGAAGCTGCCGAGCGGCTCCACACCCGTGTTGAGCTGGGAAATCTCATCGATGACGGTCTGCGCGACGGTTCTTTTGTCCGTTGCGACGGCATGCTGGACAGACGGTCCCTCCGGATTGGACGTCAGGCCCAGGACGAAGACTCCGCCGCCGTTGGCGGCCGCGACGTCGAATGCCGGCTGCAACGAGCCGACCCCGAGGTAGGGACTCACAGTAATCGCGTCGGCACTCAACGAACTCGCCGGATCGAGGTAAGCGCTGGCATACGCGGCCATCGTCGAGCCGATGTCGCCGCGCTTCACGTCGAGAAGGACCAGCGCTCCGGCCTCGCGAGACTGTCGGATAGTTGACTCAAGAATTCCGATGCCACGTGACCCAAATCTCTCGAAAAACGCCGACTGCGGCTTCAACACGGCCACCCGATCGGCCAGGGCATCGACCACCGTACGGGCGAAGCGTTCCAGGCCGGCGACGTCGTCCGACAGCCCCCAGCGGGCGAGCAGAGCGGCGTGCGGATCGATCCCGACGCATAGTTGGCCGCGCTTTTCCATGGCCTCGACGAGGCGCTTGCCGAAGGTCTCCATTGCGGTGCTCCCTCTTGAGTGTGAGCCGCCGTCGAATGGCGGCAGTCATGCAAGCAGTCAGTCAGGTCGCGGTCACCCCGCGGCGACGGCGGCGGCGATCCCGGAGGCGATCGACGCGACGTCGGCGGGGCCCGTCACGTACGGCGGCATGGTGTAGATCAGGTCGCGGAACGGCCGCAGCCACACGCCCGCCCCGACGGCCGCCGTGGTCGCCGCGGCCACGTCCACATCGTGGTCGAGCTGGACGACCCCGATCGCGCCCAGCACCCGCACGTCGGCCACCCCGGGTGCGTCCCGCAGAGGCGTCAGACCGGCCATCAGACCGCTTTCGATCACCCGTACGCGATCGGTCCAGTCGCCCGAGCGCAGCAGGCCCAGCGAGGCGTTGGCCACCGCGCAGGCCAGCGGGTTGCCCATGAAGGTCGGGCCGTGCGCGAGACCGCCGCCCTCCCCCGCCGAGATCGCCGCCGCGACCTCGGCCGTGCACAGCGTGGCGGCCAGGGTGAGATAGCCACCCGTGAGCGCCTTGCCGACGCACATGATGTCGGGACTCACCGCCGCGTGCGAGGCGGCGAAGAACTCCCCCGTGCGGCCGAACCCGGTCGCGATCTCGTCGAAGATCAGGAAGATGCCGTGCGCCGCGGTGACGTCGCGCAGCACCCGCAGATACTCCGGATGGTGGAACCGCATGCCCCCGGCGCCCTGGACGACGGGCTCGACGATCACCGCGGCGATCTCGTCCGCGTGTTTCTCGACCATCTCGATCAGCGAAGCCGCGTACGCCTCGTCGTAGGAAGCCGGCGGCGGCCCGGCGAAGATCTGCGCCGGCAGCACGCCCGTCCAGAGCGAGTGCATGCCGCCGACCGGGTCGCACACGCTCATCGGGTGGAACGTGTCGCCGTGGTAGCCGCCGCGCCAGGTGGCGAGCCGTCGCCGCCCCGGCCGCCCCCGGGCGAGCTGGGCCTGAAGCGCCATCTTGATCGCCACCTCGACCCCGACCGAGCCCGAGTCAGCCAGGAAGACGTGCTCCAGGCCCTCCGGCGCGAGCTCGACCAGGCTGGTGGCGAGCTCGATGGCGGGCTCGTGGGTGAGCCCGCCGAACATCACGTGGCTCATCCGGCCGGCCTGATCGGCCAGCGCGGCGTCGAGCACCGGGTGCCGGTAGCCGTGGATGGCCGCCCACCACGACGACATGCCGTCGACCAGCTCGCGGCCGTCGGCCAGGGTCAGTCGGACACCCTGCGCACTCTCGACCAGGTAGGGATCGCTGCGGCCGGGCATCGGGCCGTACGGATGCCAGACGTGCTGCCGGTCGCGGGCGATCAGATCGGCCACCCGCGCCCCGGTCATCGCGTCCCCGCCGCCCGCCCGGCCGGCGAACCGGGAGAGCCGGCGGGGGAACCGGAGGCGCCGGCCGCGCGGGCCGCCGCCCGCACCAGCGCCGGGCCGCGATAGATGAACCCGCTGTAGAGCTGCACCAGCGAGGCGCCCGCGTCGAACAGCCGCGAGGCGTCGTCGGCGGTCATCACGCCGCCCACCCCGATGATCGGCAGCCGGCCACCGGTCTCGGTGTGCACGAACCGGACGACCGCGCGGGCCTTGGCGGTCAGCGGCCGCCCGGACAGCCCGCCCGCCTCGCCCGCCTTCGCCTGGTCGGCCGGGCCGATCCCGTCCCGCGACAGCGTCGTGTTGGTCGCGATCACCCCGGCCGCGCCGTGGCTGAGGCAGACCTCGAGGAGCTCGGCGACAGCCGGCTCGGTGAGGTCGGGCGCGATCTTGACCAGCACGGGCTTCGGGCCGACCAGCGCGCTGAGCAGGTCGGCGATCGCCGATTTGTCCTGCAGCGTGCGAAGGCCGGGGGTGTTGGGCGACGAGACGTTGATCGCGATGTAGTCGGCGTACGGGTGCAGCAGCCGGTGCGAGGTCAGATAGTCGTCGACCGCCTCCGAAAGCGGCGTGACCTTCGACTTGCCGAGCGAGATGCCGAGCGGCACGCCGATCGGGCCGAGCGCCTTCAGCCGGGCCGCCAGGGCCGCGGCGCCCGCGTTGTTGAAGCCCATCCGGTTGATGATCGCCTCGCTGCCCGGCAGCCGGAACAGGCGCGGCCGGTCGTTGCCGGGCTGCGCGTGCGCGGTGACCGTGCCGACCTCGACGAAGCCGAACCCCAGCGCGGGCCACGCGGGCAGCGCGACGCCGTTCTTGTCCATCCCCGCCGCCAGCCCGACCGCATTGGGGAAGCGCACGCCGAACACCTCGACCGGGGCGTCAGTCGCGTAGCGGGCCCGCATCGCCGCGCGGGCCGGGCCGGGCAGCCGGGCCAGGCGCCCGAGCGTGAACTCGTGCGCCGTCTCGGCGTCACCGCCGCCCAGCCGGAACAGGACCGGCCGGACGGCGGACTCGAACAAGGTCACTTCGGGCCTCGCAGGGCGGCGTGCAGCTCCTGCAGCGGCCGCACGGTCATGTCGCCGCGCATGAGCGCCTCGATGCCCATGACCGCGGCGGCCGCGCCCGGCACCGTGGTGATGCTCGGGATGTCGGCGGTGACCGCCGCGCTGCGGATCTCGTACCCGTCGGACCGGGCGCTGGCCCCCGAGCCCTGCGGGGTGTTGATGATCATCGCGATCTCACCCGCCAGGATCAGCGCGACCGCGTTCTGGCCCGGGCTCTCGAAGTGCTTGGGCACGACCTCGCAGACGACGCCGTAGCGGCGCAGCACCTCACCGGTGCCGGCCGTGGTGACGATCGTGAAGCCGAGGTCGGCCAGCCGCTTGATCGGGAAGACCATCGCCCGCTTGTCGCGGTTGGCGACCGAGACGAAGATCTTGCCCTTGGTCGGCAGCGACCCGTACGCCGCGGCCTGCGACTTGGCGAACGCCTGGCCGAAGCCGGCGTCGATGCCCATCACCTCGCCGGTCGATTTCATCTCGGGGCCGAGGAGGCTGTCGACGCCCTTGCCGGCCGGGGTGCGGAACCGCTTGAACGGCAGCACCGCTTCCTTGATCGCGATCGGCGCGTTTTCCGGCGTGGTGCCGCCGTCGCCCTCGCTCAGCAGCAGACCCTCGGCCCGCAGCTCGGCGATGGTGGCGCCGAGCATGATGCGGGCCGCCGCCTTGGCCAGCGAGACAGCGGTCGCCTTGGACACGAACGGCACGGTCCGCGACGCGCGCGGGTTGGCCTCCAGCACATAGAGGGTGTCGTCCTTCAGCGCGTACTGGACGTTGAGCAGGCCGCGCACCCCGACCCCGCGGGCGATCGCCTCGGTGTAGCGGCGCACCTCGGCCAGGTGCGAGCCGGCCAGCGTGATCGGCGGCAGCGAGCAGGACGAGTCACCGGAGTGGATGCCGGCCTCCTCGATGTGCTCCATCACGCCGCCGATGTAGACCTCGCCGGTGTCGTCGCAGAGCGCGTCCACGTCGATCTCGACCGCGTCGTCGAGGAACCGGTCGACCAGCACCGGGTGGTTGGGCGAGATCTCGGTGGCCCGCTCGATGTAGCCCTGCAGCGTCGGCTCGTCGTAGACGATCTCCATGCCCCGGCCGCCGAGCACGTAGGACGGGCGGACCAGCACCGGGTAGCCGATCTCGTCCGCGATCTTCTTGGCGTCCTCGAAGCTGACCGCGGTGCCGTGGTCGGGCGAGCGCAGGCCGGCCTTGGCCAGCACCGCGCCGAACAGTCCGCGGTCCTCCGCGAGGTCGATCGACTCGGGCGAGGTGCCCACGATCGGCACGCCGGCCGCCTTGAGCCGGTTGGCCAGGCCGAGCGGGGTCTGACCGCCGAGCTGGACGATCACGCCGACCACGCCGGGGCCGCCGGCCGCCTTGCCGCTGGAGTCCTCGGAGTGGAAGACCTCTAGGACGTCCTCGAAGGTGAGCGGCTCGAAGTAGAGCCGGTCGGCGGTGTCGTAGTCGGTCGACACCGTCTCCGGGTTGCAGTTGACCATGACGGTCTCGAAGTCGACCCCGCGCAACGCCATGACGGCGTGCACGCAGGAGTAGTCGAACTCGATGCCCTGGCCGATCCGGTTGGGGCCCGAACCCAGGATGAGCACCTTGGGCCGGTCCGACGGGGCGACCTCGGTCTCCTCGTCGTACGTCGAGTAGTGGTAGGGCGTGTCCGCCTCGAACTCGGCCGCGCACGTGTCCACCGTCTTGTAGACCGGGCGGATGCCGAGCCGGTGGCGCAGCGTCCGCACGCCGTCCTCGCCCGCGAACTCGGGGCGCAGGGCCGCGAGCTGCTTGTCGGAGAGGCCGGAGCGCTTGGCCTTGCGCAGCAGGTCCGCGTCGAGGACGGGCGCGTCGAGGATCTCGGCGCGCAGGTCGACCAGCGCCTGGATCTCGTCCAGGAACCAGGGGTCGATGCCCCCGCTGGCCTCGTGCACCTGCTCGACCGTGGCGCCGAGCCGCAGGGCGGCCTCGACGGTGTAGAGGCGGCCGTCGTGCGGGATCCGCATCGCCTCGAGCGCCTCCTCCGCAGTCGCGAAGGAGGGCGACGTCCAGAAGCCCGCGGCCGACGTCTCCATCGAGCGCATCGCCTTGTTGAGCGCCTCGGCGAAGTTGCGGCCCAGGCTCATCGCCTCGCCGACCGACTTCATCGTGGTGGTCAGCTCGGCGTCGGCCCCCGGGAATTTCTCGAACGCGAACCGCGGGATCTTCACCACCACGTAGTCGAGGGCCGGCTCGAACGCGGCCGGCGTCTTGCGGGTGATGTCGTTCGGGATCTCGTCGAGCGCGTAGCCGATGGCCAGCTTGGCCGCGATCTTGGCGATCGGGAAGCCGGTCGCCTTCGAGGCCAGCGCGGACGAGCGGGAGACGCGCGGGTTCATCTCGATCACGACGAGCCGGCCGTCGGCCGGGTTGACCGCGAACTGGATGTTGCAGCCGCCGGTGTCCACGCCGACCTCGCGCAGCACGGCGATGCCGAGGTCCCGCAGGTCCTGATATTCGCGGTCGGTCAGGGTCATGGCCGGGGCCACGGTCACCGAGTCGCCGGTGTGCACGCCCATCGGGTCGATGTTCTCGATCGAGCAGACGACCACGACGTTGTCGTGCTTGTCGCGCATCAGCTCGAGCTCGTACTCCTTCCAGCCGAGCACGCTCTCCTCGATCAGGACCTCGTGCACCGGGGAGGCCGCGAGACCCGAGCCGGCGATCCGGTTGAGGTCGTCGTCGTTGTGGGCCATGCCGGAGCCGAGGCCACCCATGGTGAACGAGGGCCGGATGACGACCGGCAGGCCGAGCTCGGCCACGGTGGCGTGCACCTCGTCCATCGAGTGGCAGACCCGGGACCGTGGGGTGTCGCCGCCCGCCTTCGCGACGATGTCCTTGAAGAGCTGACGGTCCTCGCCCTTGCGGATCGCGTCGATGTTGGCGCCGATCAGCTCGACGCCGTATTTCTCCAGGACGCCGTTCTCGTGCAGCGCGACCGCGGTGTTGAGCGCGGTCTGGCCGCCCAGCGTGGCCAGGATCGCGTCGGGGCGTTCCTTGGCGATGACCAGCTCGACGAACTCCGGGGTGATCGGCTCGACGTAGGTGGCGTCGGCGAACTCCGGGTCCGTCATGATCGTGGCCGGGTTGGAGTTGACCAGCGAGACGCGCAGCCCCTCGGCCCGCAGCACCCGGCACGCCTGGGTGCCCGAGTAGTCGAACTCGCAGGCCTGGCCGATGACGATCGGGCCGGAGCCGATCACCATCACATGCTTGAGATCTTCACGCTTCGGCATGATCAGCCCTTCTTTTCCACGAGCTCGACGAACCTGTCGAAGAGGTAGTCGGCGTCGTGCGGGCCGGCAGCGGCCTCGGGGTGGTACTGGACGGTGAACGCGGGGACCTCGAGGCCGCGCAGGCCCTCGACCACGTTGTCGTTGAGGCAGACGTGCGAGACCTCGACACCGCCGAAGTCGGTGTCGATCACGGTGTTGAGCGGCGCGTCGACCGCGAAGCCGTGGTTGTGGCTGGTCACCTCGACCTTGCCGGTGGTCTTGTCGAGCACCGGCTGGTTGATGCCGCGGTGCCCGTACCCCAGCTTGTAGGTGCCGAAGCCGAGCGCCCGGCCCAGGATCTGGCTGCCGAAGCAGATGCCGAACAGCGGCGTCTCGCGGCGCATGACCTCGCGGGCCAGCGCCACCGGGCCGTCGGCCGTGGCCGGGTCGCCGGGGCCGGGCGAGAAGAAGACCGCGTCGGGCGACACCGCCAGCAGCTCCTCGACCGACGACGAGGCCGGGAAGATGTGGGTCGTGACCCCGCGCGCGGCCAGCCGGCGCGAGACGTTGCGCTTGATGCCGAGGTCGAGCGCGGCCACCGTGTAGCGGTGCTCGCCGACGGCGTCGACGGTGTAGCGCGAGCCGGTGGTGACCTCGGCCGAGAGGTCGGCGCCGACCATCTCGGGGGCGGCCTGCACCCGGGCCAGCAACGACTGGGGGTCGAGGTCGACCGACGAGATGCCGACCCGCATGGCGCCGCGCGAGCGCAGGTGCCGGGTCAGGGCGCGGGTGTCGATCCCGCTGATCCCGACGACGCCCTCGGCGGCCAGACGCTCGCCCAGGTCACCGGTCGAGCGCCAGTTGGACGGGCGGCGGGCCGGGTCGCGGACGACGTAGCCGGCCACCCAGATCCGGTCGGACTCGTCGTCCTCGGCGTTGACGCCGGTGTTACCGATCTGCGGCGCCGTCTGCACGACGACCTGCCGGTGGTAGGACGGGTCGGTCAGCGTCTCCTGATAGCCGGTCATGCCGGTGGTGAAGACCGCCTCGCCGAACGTCTCGCCGAGCGCGCCGTAGGCGAGCCCGGTGAACGTGCGCCCGTCCTCGAGCACGAGGATCGCTGAGCTGCCAAAACGGCTTCGCCGTACTGCAGGGGAAAAGTAGGTACTCATTACTTAACAGCCTTCCCATCGAGGACCGTCGGCTCTCCCCGGAGGAAGGTCGCGACGATGCGACCCGGCAGGGTGGTGCCCGCGTACGGAGTGTTGCGGCTGCGGCTCGCCAGCTCGGCCGGGTCGACGACCCGCCGGGCGGACGGGTCCACCAGCGTCAGGTTGGCCGGGTCGCCGACGGTGAGGCCGGTGCCGTGGCCGGTCAGGCCCGCGATGCGTGCGGGTGTGCGGGACATGCGCTCGGCGATCAGCTCCCACTGCTCGCCCAGCACGGAGAGCACCACCGGCAGGGCAGTCTCGAGACCCACCATGCCGGGCCGGGCGTACGCCCATTCGCACTCTTTGTCCTCCACGGCGTGCGGCGCGTGGTCGGTGGCGACGATGTCGATGACCCCCTCGACCAGCGCCGCGCGCAGGGCCTGCACGTCGGACGCCGTACGCAGCGGGGGGTTGACCTTGTAGACCGGGTCGTAGGACGCGGCCAGCTCGTCGGTGAGCAGCAGGTGGTGGGGCGTGACCTCGGCCGTCACCCGCACCCCGCGGGCCTTGGCCTGGCGCAGCACCTCGACCGAACCCGCCGTCGAGACGTGGCAGACGTGCAGGCGGCTGCCGACGTGCTCGGCCAGCAGCACGTCGCGGGCGATGATCGCCTCCTCGGCGACGGCCGGCCAGCCGGTGAGCCCGAGCCGGGTGCTGACCTCGCCCTCGTGCATCTGCGCGCCCTCGGTGAGCCGGGGCTCCTCGGCGTGCTGGGCGATGATCCCGTCGAACGCCTTCACGTATTCGAGCGCGCGGCGCATCAGGCGCGGGTCGGCCACGCAGTGCCCGTCGTCCGAAAAGATCCGCACGTTGGCCGCGGAGGTCGCCATCGCGCCCAGCTCGGCCAGCTGCTTGCCGGCCAGCCCGACGGTGACCGCGCCGATCGGCTGCACGTCGACCAGCCCGGCCTCGCGGCCCAGGCGCCAGACCTGCTCGACGACGCCGGCGGTGTCGGCCACCGGCGAGGTGTTGGCCATCGCGAAGACCGCCGTGTAACCGCCGAGGGCCGCGGACCGCGAGCCCGTCTCGACCGTCTCGGCGTCCTCCCGGCCCGGCTCGCGCAGGTGGGTGTGCAGGTCGACCAGGCCCGGGAGGGCCACCAGACCAGCGGCATCGATGATCTCGTCCGCGGATGAATGGTCCGAGATGCGACCGTCGAAGATGGCCAGGTCGCGTGGCGCCGCCCCCAGCACCGAAACACCGCGCAGCAGATAAGAGGTCATGCCTTGCCCCCAAGCAGCAGATAAAGAACGGCCATCCGGGCGCTGACCCCGTTGGCGACCTGTTCGACGATCGTGGAGCGGGAGGAGTCGGCCACCTCGGGCGCGATCTCCATGCCGCGGTTCATCGGGCCGGGGTGCATGACGATCGCGTGCTCCGGCAGCTTGCGCATGCGTGCGAGGTCGAGACCGTAGCGGCGGCTGTACTCCCGGGCGGACGGGAAGTACGAATCCTGCATGCGCTCGGTCTGCACTCGAAGCATCATCACGACGTCCATGTCGGGCAGGACGCTATCGAGGTCGTACGACACTTTTGTTTTGGGCGAAAGCGCGGCGGCGATGTCGATCGGGATCAGGGTCGGCGGGCCGATCAGGGTGATCTCGGCGCCGAGCGTGGTGAGCAGCAGAACGTTGGATCGGGCGACCCGGCTGTGCAGCACATCCCCCACGATCGCGACCCGCAGGCCGTCGAGACGACCCAGGCGGGAGCGCATCGTGTACGCGTCCAGCAGCGCCTGCGTCGGGTGCTCGTGCGTCCCGTCGCCCGCGTTGACCACCGACCCGTCGACCCAGGCGGCCAGCCGGTGCGGCGCGCCCGAGGCGGGGTGCCGGATCACGACCGCGTCCGCCCCCATCGCCTGCAGGGTCAGCGCCGTGTCCTTGAGGCTCTCGCCCTTCGAGACGCTGGACCCCTTGGCCGAAAAGTTGATCACGTCGGCCGAGAGTCGCTTGGCCGCCGCCTCGAACGAGATCCTCGTCCGGGTCGAGTCCTCGTAGAAGAGGTTGACCACCGTGCGGCCGCGCAGCGTGGGCAGCTTCTTGACCTCGCGGCCGGCCAGCGCGGCCATCTCGCCAGTGGTGTCGAGAATCAGGGTGGCGGTGGCCGCGTCCAGGTCGGCCGCCGAGCGCAGGTGCTTGATCACAGGTCGTCGCCCCCGGTCAGCTTGACCTCGTCGAGCCCGTCGGTCTCGGTCAGCGAGACGCGGACGCTCTCCGACAACGCGGTCGGGATGTTCTTGCCCACGTAGTCGGCGCGGATCGGCAGCTGGCGGTGGCCGCGGTCGACCAGCACCGCGAGCTGCACCGAGCTGGGCCGGCCCTCGTCGTTCAGGGCGTCCAGGGCGGCGCGCACGGTGCGCCCGCTGTAGAGCACGTCGTCGACCAGGACGACCCGGCGGCCGTCGATGCCGCCGCCGGGCATCTCGGTCTTGCCGAGCGCGCGGGTGGCGTTCATCCGCAGGTCGTCGCGGTAAAGAGTGATGTCGAGCGAGCCGACCGGAACGTCGATGCCCTCGAACGCGTGAATGCGGGCGGCCAGCCGGTGGGCCAGCGGCACTCCGCGGGTCGGGATCCCGAGCAGCACGGTGCCGGTGGCGCCGGAAGTCTTCTCGAGGATCTGATGCGCGATGCGATCGACGACCCGATGCAGGTCGGACCCGCTCAAAATGATCTTGCTAGGCGCGTCGGCGCGTGGCGATGCCACGGCGGACCTCCTTCCCCGCCTCACGGGACGGGTCGTTAAAGGACGTCTTGCTGGAACAGCCCCCGGAGGGAGCCGCCCCTATGGCTGACGCTACGTTACCAGTGGACGCGGCGTTGACCATGGTGACGTGCCCGACGCAAGAAACACGGCGGACACCTGGACTTTCCAGACAGGCGGGCGACCGTTCTCTCGCACGGGCCGCGACTCATCGGTAACCAACACTTGACCAGGGGTCGCAAACTCCGTACCGTCACGCTGCGTAGCGATCGCGGAGGGGAACCCTCCGGGCCAGCACAGTGGGAGTGTTCCGAATGCCGTCTGAGTACGCCAAGTCGCTGGGCGCGCGTCTGCGCTCCATCCGGCAGCAGCAGGGGCTGTCCCTGCAGGGTGTGGAAGAGAAGTCGAACGGCCGGTGGAAGGCCGTCGTCGTCGGCTCGTACGAGCGTGGCGACCGTGCCGTCACCGTCTCGCGCCTCGCCGAGCTCGCCGACTTCTACCGGGTGCCCGTCTCGGAACTGCTGCCCGACGGCAGCGGCGTCCGGCTCGAGGCCACCAACAAGATCGTCCTGGATCTCGAGAAGCTGTACGACACCACCGGCGAGGATCTCGCCTATGTGGCTCGTTACGCCCGGGCCATCCAGCAGCAGCGCGGTGACTACAACGGCCGCGTCCTCTCCATCCGGGCCGACGACCTGCGGGCGCTGGCCATCGTGTACGACATCTCGCCGTCCGGCTTGATCGAGCGGCTGACCGAGCAGGGCGTCCTGGTCGCCGACCCGCGCGCCTTCTTCGCCAGCTGAGAAAGCCCCCCAACTGAACGACCGTGCCGCCTCCACCTCGGCACGCGTCTCGGAAGTGCGAAAAGCCCGCGGTCCCCGCGGGCTTTTTCGCGTCCGGTGGTGACGGCGGCCGACATCACTGCCCGTGGTCGAGGCAACGACAGAGATCGTTCTCCGCGCCGGAATTTGCGCAATGAGTGACGGCCGAGAAGCAATCCGTCTCAGTGATGCCAGGGCAACTGGACCGGAACGGCCGGCACCTTCCCCGCGATGATCTCGGCCAGCAGCGGACCCAGCCGATACGGATAGACGGTCTCGTCCGTGCTCTCGAGCTCGTCGGCCGACCACCATCGGAACCCGCTGTAATGTTGCTGTTCGAAAGCCGTCTGCCGACCGGTGTCGACCTCGTGCGCGTCGACCCGGTGCAGAAAGAAATCGTCGCGGAACAGCCCCTTGGCGAAGCCGAGATCGGCCCGCCCGGTCGAGAACGCCAGCGGCCGCAGCTCGCGGGCCGCCACGACGAGCCCGACCTCCTCCCGGAGCTCCCGGGCCGCGGCCGGCGCCGGCCGCTCCCACCACTTCACGCCCCCGCCGGGGGTGAACCAGGCGGACCCCGGCTCCGACAGCAGCGCCGACCTCAGCAGCAACACCCGGTCCCGCGAGTCGACCAGGATCACCCGAGCCGACCGGCGCGCATAACGTGGCACCGGCCGAGTCTATCGACGCACTCCTCTGCGAGAGGCCCCGCGTCCGAGGGCACGCAAAAGCTCCGGTCACTGCGGGAGTGACCGGAGCTTCGTGACGCCGGTTACCGGGTGGCGAACTCGGCGATGCGGCCGAGAATGCCGTTCAGGTAGCGGGGGCTGTCGTCGGTCGACAGCTGTTTGGCCAGCTCGACGGCCTCGGTGATCGCGACCGGGTCGTCGATCTCGGAGACGTAGAGCAGCTCGTAGACCGCGATCCGGGCCAGGTTGCGGTCGACCACCGGCATACGGTCGATCGTCCACCCCTCGGCGTAGCTGGCAATCAGCTCGTCGATGCGGTCGAGGTGCTCGGCCACGCCCTCGACCAGGCCACTGGCGTAGTCCATGTGCTCGGGGAGCGGTTTGGCGATGCGCTCGATGTAGGTCGCCAGCACCTGCCGGGGCGGCAGATCGCGCAGGTCGGCCTCGTAGAGCACGTCGAGGGCCCGTTTACGGGCCTTTCGCCGCGCGGGCGTCTGCGTCTTGGGACCATCCGCCATGATCAGGAACGACCGAGGTAACGACCGTCGCGGGTGTCGACCTTGATCTTCTCGCCGGTGGTGATGAAGAGGGGCACGTTGACCGTGGCGCCGGTCTCGACCGTGGCCGGCTTGGTGCCGCCGGTGGAGCGGTCGCCCTGCAGGCCCGGCTCGGTGTAGGTCACCTCGAGGAACACGCTGGTCGGCAGCTCGATGTAGAGCGGGACGCCGTCGTGCTGCGCCACGGTGGCCTCGGCCTCGGGCAGCAGGTAGTTGGCGTTTTCACCGACGGTGCCGCCGGGCACGTTGATCTGCTCGAAGTTGTCCAGATCCATGAAGACGTAGTCTTCGCCGTCCTGGTACAGGTATTGCATCGTGCGCTTGTCGACCGTGGCCGTCTCGACCTTGGTGCCGGCGTTGAACGTCTTGTCGACGACCTTGCCGGACAGCACGTTCTTGAGCGTGGTGCGCACGAACGCCCCACCCTTGCCGGGCTTGACGTGCTGGAACTCCACGACGGACCACAGGTCGCCGTCGAGGTTGAGGACCAGGCCGTTCTTCAGGTCGTTCGTGGAAGCCATGTTTTTCTGCTAACCCTGTCTGCCTTGAGTCTTGGGAACTATCGGTGGCCGTCCGAGTTTACCGGCGTGGCGGCATCAGCGGCGAATCGGGCCAGATGCTCCAATGCAGCTCGGTAGCCGTCGACACCCAATCCGGCGATGACTCCGGCGGCAACGGCCGAGATGACCGAATGGTGCCGGAACTCCTCGCGCGTGTGGATGTTGGAGATGTGCACCTCGACGAGCCGTCCGCGCAGCATGGCCGCCGCGTCCCGGATCGCGACGTTGTAGTGGCTCCAGGCGGCCGGGTTGAGCACCACGTCGGCGCCCTCGTCGGCCGCGTCGTGCAGCCATTTGATCATCTCGAACTCGGCGTCGGTCTGGCGGACCACGACCTCCAGGCCCAGCCGCTGACCGGTCTCGAGGCAGAGCCGCTCGAGGTCGGCGTAGGTCGTGGCGCCGTAGATCGACGGCTCCCGGGTGCCCAGCCGGCCCAGGTTGGGCCCGTTCAACACATGGATCACCGGGCCACCGCCGCGTACGCCTGCTCGAGAACCGCCTCGTCCGGGCCGGACAGGATGCCGGGTTTCGCGAGCCCGTCGAGCACCACGAACCGCAGGGTGGCCGCGCGCGCCTTCTTGTCGACCCGCATCGCGCTCAGCAACTCGGGCCAGGCGCCGGCGTCGTACCCGGTCGGCAGGCCCAGGGCCTCGGCGACCGCGCGGTGCCGCCGGGCCGTCTCGTCGTCGAGCCGCCCGGTCAGCCGGGCCAGCTCGGCCGCGAAGATCAGGCCGACCGACACCGCGTGCCCGTGCTTCCAGGTGTATTTCTCGCGTTTCTCGATCGCGTGGCCCAGCGTGTGGCCGTAGTTGAGGATCTCACGCAGCCCCGACTCCTTGAGGTCGACGCTGACCACCTCGGCCTTGACCCGGATGGCCCGCTCGACCAGCTCCCGCAGCACCGGCCCGTCGGGGTCGGCCGCCGCGGCCGGGTCGCTCTCGACCAGCTCGATGATGCGCGGGTCGGCGATGAACCCGCACTTGATCACCTCGGCCAGACCGGCCAGCAGGTCGTCGGCGGGCAGGGTGCGCAGGGCGTCGAGGTCGCACAGCACCCCGGCCGGTGGGTGGAACGCGCCGACCAGGTTTTTGCCGGCCGCGATGTTGACGCCGGTCTTGCCGCCGACCGCCGCGTCGACCATGCCGAGCAGCGACGTCGAGCAGGGCACCCAGCGCACGCCGCGCAGCCAGCTCGCGGCCACCCACCCGGCCAGGTCGGTGACGGCGCCGCCGCCCACGCCGAGGACGACATCCGTACGGGTGAAATTGTGCCGCCCGAGCTCGTCCCAGCAGGTCGCGGCGACCTCGACGGTCTTGCCCCGCTCGGCGTCGGGCACCTCGATCAGCACCGCCGGCACGCCCGCGGCGGCCGCGACCCGCTCGGCCCGCTCGCGCAGCGGGGCCGCGAAGAGGACCGCCGCCTGGGCCGCGCCCTCGATCAGCGAGGGCAGCTCACCGGCCAGATCACGCCCGACAAGCACCTCGTACGGACGGTCACCGCTCACCTGAATTCGTGTCACCACGGCGGTCACCCTAATCTCCAAGAGTTGGGGTTATATATTTCTACCCCCAGAGGGGTTACAACTGTCCCATGCCGAAAATCAACGTGTACCTCCCCGATGATCTGGCCGAGTCCGTCCGCGAGAGCGGGGTGCCGGTCTCCGCCATCTGCCAGCGGGCCCTCGAGCAGGCGGTCCAGCGGGTCACCACGATCCGCGCGGCCATCCTCGACGACCTGGATGTCGGCGACCTGACCGAGCGCCTGCCCGGCTTCACGGCCCGCCTGATCACCGTGCTGACGCTGGCCGCCGAGCGGGCCAAGAGCGCCGGCGCCACGACCGTGACGACCGGCGACCTGCTGCACGGCATCCAGGCCGAGGGCCACAACCTGGCCCTGCAGATCCTGACCGCGATGGACATCGCGCCGTCCTCGCTGACCGCGCCTTCGACGCCCGAGCCGGGCGCGGGCGGCGAGGGGCTGCGGTTCAGCCGGGCCTCGGCCTTCGCCCTGGAGCAGGCGGTCGGCGAGGCGATCGGTTTCGGACACAACTACGTGGGCTGCGAGCACCTGCTGGTGGCCCTGGCCGGCGATCCGGACGGCAGCACCGGGGAGCTGCTGCGCGGGCGCGGCGCGGAAGCCAAGGCGACCCGGCGGGCGGTCGTAGCGGCTATTGCCGGCTATGCCCACCTGCAAACCAATCTGAGCCGTCAGGTCAACCACCCGGGCACCCCGGCCCTGGCCGGCATCCTCACCGCCGTCCGGGCCGAGATCGCCCCGCTGGTGGCCCGCCTCGAACGGCTGGAACAGAACGCCGCTAGCTGACCCGGCCGGCGTTCGCCGGGAGTTCGGTGGAGAGCACGATCTTGCCGCGGGTGTGGCGGGCCGCCAGCTCGGTGTAGGCGTCCCGCACCGCGTCCAGCGGGTAGATCGCCGCGACGGGCAGGACGACCCGCCCCCACGCGACCTCGCCGGCCAGGAAGGACAGGATCTCGGCGTCGCTGGCCGTGGAGCTGCCCTCGGCCTTCGCGCCCGCCTTCTGGGCCGCCGCGTAGTCGGTGATCGTGTTCACCCGGGCCGGGTCCACGCCGAGCTCGATCGCCCGGTCGACATACCCCCCGCCGTACGTATCGAGGAAAGCGTCGATGCCGGCCGGCGCCGCCTGGCGCAACCGCACCCCCAGCCCGTCGCCGTACGTGATCGGGGTGACCCCGACGCTGCGCAGCCAGGTCGCGTTGGCCGCGCTCGCGATGCCGATGACGTGCGCGCCGGTGTTGCGGGCCAGCTGCACGGTCAGCGAACCCACACCGCCGGCGGCACCGCTGACCACGACCGTCTCGCCCTCCTTGGGCTGCACCGCGCGCACCGACGCGTACGCGGTCACGCCCGCGACGAAGAGGCCACCGGCGCGGATCCAGTCGAGGGCCGGCGGTTTGCGGGTCAGGTGGTCGGCCGGCACCACCACGTAGTCGTGTTGCCCCGCGACGCCCCGATCAGCTCGTCTCGTCCGTCACACCCTGCAGAAGCGCCGCCACCTCGGCGGCGATCTCGGCCGGTTCGCGGCCGTCGGTCTTCACCGTGTGCGCGGCCACCTCGAGGTAGAGCGGCCGCCGCTGGTCCAGCAGGTATTTCAGGGTGGCCCGCGGGTTGATCGCGAGCAGGGGGCGGCCGGCGCCCAGGCCGACCCGCCGCACCGCGTCGCTCAACTCGACCGACAGGTAGACCACGGTGTGCCTGCTCAGCAGCTCGCGGGTGCCGTCGTGCAGGATCGCGCCACCGCCCAGGGCCAGCACGCCGTCGAACTCCTGCAGAGCGGCGGCGATCGTCTCCCGTTCGAGGGCTCGGAAGGTCTCCTCGCCGTCGTCGATGAAGATCTCGGGGATCGGTTTGCCGGCGCGGGCCTCGATGATCGTGTCGGCGTCGGCGAAGGGGACGCCGAGCAGCTCGGCGACGGCCGCCCCGATGGTCGACTTGCCGGCGCCGGGGGCGCCGACGAACACGGCCCGCGGTGCCATCAGCGGATGACCAGGCTGTCGAGGTAGCCCGACAGGTTGCGGCGGATCTCCGCCACCGAGTCGCCGCCGAACTTCTCGGTCGCGGCCTCGGCCAGGACCAGCGCGACCATGGCCTCGGCGACCACGGCCCCCGCGGGCACGGCGCAGACGTCGGAACGCTGGTTGATCGCGGTGGCCGCTTCACCGGTGGTCACGTCGATGGTCTGCAGGGCGCGGTTGAGCGACGAGATCGGCTTGAGCGCGGCCCGCACCCGCAGCGGTTCGCCGTTGGTGATGCCGCCCTCGAGCCCGCCGGCCCGGTCGGTGACCCGCCGGACCCCGTCCGCGGTCGGGATGATCTCGTCGTGGGCGACCGAACCGCGCGAACGGGCCTGGGTGAAGCCGTCGCCGATCTCGACCCCCTTGACCGACTGGATCGACATCAGGGCCGAGGCGAGCCGCGCGTCGAGCTTGCGGTCCCACTGCACATGAGAACCCAGACCCGGCGGTACGCCGTACGCCAGCACCTCGACGATGCCGCCCAGCGTGTCGGCGTCGGCCTTGGCCGCGTCGACCTCGGCCACCATGCGGGCGCTGGCCTCGGGGTCGAGGCAGCGCAGCGGGTCGGCGTCGATCCGGTCGAAGTCTTCCGGCGTCGGGATCAGGCCGCTCTTGGCCGCGACCGAGCCCAGCTCGATGACGTGCGAGACGATCTCGATGCCGAGCGCCTGCTTGATCAGGTTTTTGGCGACCACACCGACAGCGACCCGGGCCGCGGTCTCGCGGGCGCTGGCCCGTTCGAGGATCGGGCGGGCGTCGGTGTGCCCGTATTTCTGCATGCCGGCCAGGTCGGCGTGACCCGGGCGGGGGCGGGTGAGCGGGGCGTTGCGGGCCTGCGCGGCCAGCTCCGCCGGGTCGACCGGGTCGGCCGCCATCACCGTTTCCCACTTGGGCCACTCGGAGTTGCCGACCCGGATGGCGACCGGGCTGCCCAGCGTGAGCCCGTGCCGGATGCCGCCGATGACCTCGACGACGTCTTGCTCGAACTTCATGCGGGCGCCGCGCCCGTAACCCAGACGGCGGCGCGAGAGATCACGCCCGATCTCCGTGGTCGTCACCTCGACCCCGGCCGGGACTCCCTCGAGGAGAGCGACCAGAGCCGGGCCATGCGATTCACCTGCGGTAAGCCAGCGCAACACGAGTCACAGTCTGGCACGCCCCGGAAACCGTCCGCTGCACCCCCGCCGTCGTCCCGCTTTCCGGACATCTTTCTTTGTCGGGAGCAGCCATCCCTAACCCCCACCCGCCTCGGGGACGGAGGTGACGTTACGCGCTGTCAAGCAGGCGGAGCCCGTTGTCCACAGGCCGAACGGAGCGGCGCGGTTTTCCACAGCCCGGTTGCGTCAGCGGGCGGCGGCGGCCTGGAAGAGGGCGGCTCGCATGGCTTCTTCCGGGGCCAGAGCGCCGGTGAACTGTTCGAACTGGCTGAGGGCCTGGGCGAGGAGGAGATCAAGACCGGACAGCACCGGTACGCCGTGGGCCTGGGCGTCGGCGGCCAGGGGCGTCGGCCACGGGTCGTAGAGGGCGTCGAACAAGACCGTGCCGACGCGCCACGGCACCGCGCCGGCCAAGTGGTCGGCGCCGCCCTTGGGGACGGTGGAGATCACGGCGTCGGCCTGGAACGCGTCGGGGGCCGTGGACCAGGGCGCGCCCAGCAGGGTGATGCCGAGGGCCTGGGCCGCGGGGGCCAGCTCGTCGAGGGCGGCCGGACGGCGGGTCACCACCGTGACGGCCGAGGCGCCGAGCTGGGCCGCGGCGGCGAGGGCGGCCCGCGCCGTGCCGCCGCCGCCGAGGACCGAGACCGAGGGGGCGGGCTTGAGGCCGGCCTGCTGGAGCACGCGGACCATGCCGGTCACGTCGGTGTTGTCGGCGTGCCAGCTGCCGTCGGGCCGGCGTACCAGCGTGTTGGCCGCGCCCGTGGCCACCGCGACCGGCGTCGCGGTCGTGGCCAGGCGCAGCGCCTCTTCCTTGAGCGGCATGGTGAGCGACAGCCCGGCCCACTCGGGGCCGAGACCGCCGATCAGCGCGGCCAGGTCGGGCTGGGCGCACTCGAAGGACGAGTAGGCCCAGCCGGACAGTCCGGCCGCGTCGAAGCCGGCGTTGTGGATCACCGGCGACAACGAGTGCGCGATCGGCAGGCCGCACACGGCCGCGCGGCGGGACGGTGTCACAGTCACGCCGACCAGGTTAGTTGCAACTCAGCTTGATGCCGTTCGCGCACGCCTTGTCGATGTTCTTCTCGTGATCGGCGTCGGTGACGGCGAAGGCCGAGTTGCCCGCCTTGTCGACGGCCACGAAGAACAGCCACGGGCCGGTGGCCGGCTTCATCGCCGACTCGAGCGCGGGCTTGCCGGGGCTGTCGATCGGGCCTGGGGGCAGACCGGCCTTGCTCACCGAGTTGTACGGGTTCTTCGGGTCGTTCAGCTCGGCCCTGCTGAGCTGCCCGGAGTGCTTGGCCTCGCCCCCCTTGAGCTGCAGCCAGTAGTTCGCGGTGACGTCGAACTGCAACGGCATGGGCGGATTCTGCTTGTAGGTGCGGTTGTAGGCCACCCGGGAGATCTTGGGCAGGTCTTTGTCCACGCCCGCCTCGGCCTGCGAAAGCGAGGCCACGATCAGCGCCTCGTACGGCGAGACCGCGAGGTTTTGCTGCACGGCGTCGACGAAGCCCAGCTCGGTGGTCGTGTCGAGGAACTGGGTGACCATCACCTCGAGGACACCCTTGGCGTCGAGTTTCGGATCGAACTCGTACGTGTCCGGGTAGAGGAAGCCCTCGATCGACTTGCGGACCGGAAGCTTGTCGCGCCGGTTGAACCAGAAGTCGGGCACGCCCAGGTCTTCCGGGCTCTTGGCCGCGGCCACGAAGTCGTCGACCGGGATCTTGGTCTTGGCCGAGAGGATCTCGAACGTCTGCAGGATCGTCTTGCCGGGCGGGATGAGCACACCCGTGGTGACCCGCGCCTTCGGGTCGAGAAGCAGGGTCACGGCGCTCTCGGCGGACATCTGCTTCTTCAAGTTGTACGTGCCGGACTGGATGTTCTTGCCCTTGGGGTTCGCGTCGGCCGCGTTCACGAAGGCTTTGGTGCTCTTGACGACGTCGGAGTCGACGAGCGTGTTGCCGATGTCGGTCAGCGTCGCGTTCTTCTCGATCGTCACCGGGATGGCCTCGCCACCGGTGCCGTCGTAGTCGGCGGCGGTGAAGAAGCCCTTGACCTTGTTGTAGCCGAAGAAGACCCCGCCGCCGAGCGCAGCAAGCAGGACAAAAGCCATCAAAAAGGCGATGCCGGACTTGCCCGAGCTCTTCTTGCCGCCCCGACCCCGGCGGTGCCGGGGTTTGGTTTTGTCGGCGTGTTCATCGAACGCCAGGTCCAGCTCGTCGATCATCTCTGCCTCCGCTGCGCGTCCAGCCAGCTCTGCAGGATCTCCACTGCGGCCGCCTGGTCGACGACCGCCCGTTGACGCTTCCCTCGGACGCCACGTTCGGCCAGCCTACGGGTTGCGACCACGGTCGACATCCTTTCGTCCGTCAGAGCGACCGGGACTGTGCCGGCCGCCGCCACCAGTCGCCCAGCGTACGCACGAATGTCGATGGCGGCAGTTCCCTCGGCCCCGTTGAGGCGAACCGGGAGTCCCACCACGATCTGCACCACCTCGTGTTCCCCCACGAGGCGGACAAGCTCAGCTATGTCGCTAGGCACGACATCATCAGCCGCACCCATGTCACGGGGCACCGTGACCAGGGGGGTGGCCAGGATCCCGTCAGGGTCGCTGATCGCGACCCCGACGCGCACCTTACCGACATCGACGCCCAGTCGCCTACCCCGCGAAAGCGCGCTCATCCAGCCACTCCCCCCCGTCCAACCACCCCGCGACCGCCCATAACCGGACTAAAGGCAAGTCACCTTGTTACGCCGCCGTTTCCGACACCGCCTTCTCGACCGCGGCCAGCAGAACCGGCACCTGGTCGGCCGGCAGACCGCCGCCCTGGGCCAGATCGGCGTTGCCGCCACCCCGGCCGGACAGCGCGCCCTTGACCAGATCGGCCGCCGACAACCCGCGCTCCTTGGCCGCTCCGTTGAGAGCAACGATCAGGGACGCCTTACCGTTAGCCCGGGCCGCGACCACGACCACCGCGGGACGCGCCGCGTCGATCTTGCCGCGAATCTCCTGGGCCAGGGTACGCACGTCGTTGCCCGCCGCGCCCTCCGGAGCCTCGGCGCCGACGAACGCCACCCCGCGCAGATCTTTGGCCTGCGCGGCGAGGGTGCCCGCGCCGCCCAGCACCATCTGCGCCCGCATCTTCTCGAGCTCTTTCTCGGCGTCGCGCAGCGCGGTCACCGTCTGCTCGACCCGGTCGGCGACCTGGTCACCGGGCACCCGGAACAGCTCGGCCAGACGGGACACCAGCAGGTGCTCCTTGGCCAGGAAGCCGAACGCGTCGATGCCCACGAGCGCCTCGACCCGGCGTACGCCGGAACCGATCGACTGCTCGTTGAGGATCTTCACCAGGCCCAGCTGGCCGGAGCGGGCGACGTGCGTGCCACCACAGAGTTCACGCGCATAGTCACCGACTTCAACCACTCGGACCTCATCGCCGTACTTCTCCCCGAACAGCGCCATCGCGCCCAGCCGGCGCGCCTCGTCCTGGGAGGTGACGAACGCGTGGACCTCGAGGTCACGCAGCAGCACCTCGTTGACCTGCTGCTCGACGTCATTCAGCACCGCGGGCGAGACGGCCCCGGGGGTGTTGAAGTCGAACCGCAGCCGGCCCGGCGCGTTCAGCGAGCCGGCCTGGGTCGCCGACTCGCCCAGGAAGGCGCGCATCGTCTGGTGGATCAGGTGGGTCGCGGTGTGCGACCGCGAGATCGCCTTGCGCCGGGTCACGTCGATCTCGGCCTCGGCCGCCTCGCCCGTGCGCACCTCGCCCCGGATGACCCGCGCCTTGTGCACGATCAGCCCCGGGACGGGCTGCTGCACGTCGACGATCTCGAGCCGGCCGTCGCCCACGTTGATCACACCGGTGTCGGCCTGCTGGCCACCGCCCTCGGCGTAGAACGGGGTCGTGTCGAGCACCAGCTCGACGAAATCACCCTCGCCGGCCACCTCGAGCGCACCCTTGTCGCCGATCAGCGCGCGCACCCGCGACTCGCGGGTGACCTCCTGATAACCGGTGAACTCGACCGGACCACCGAGATCAAGAGCGTTCCGGTACGCCGACAGGTCGGCATGACCCGTCTTGCGCGCCTTCGCGTCCGCCTTCGCCCGGGACCGCTGGTCGGCCATCAACCGGCGGAAACCGTCCTGGTCGACCTCGAGGCCCTGCTCCTGCGCGATCTCCAGGGTCAGGTCGATCGGGAAGCCGTACGTGTCGTGCAGCTGGAACGCCTGGGCCCCGGAGAGCGCCTGACCGCCCTTGGCCCGCGTGTCGGTGATCGCCGTGTCCAGGATCGTGGTGCCCGCGCGCAGCGTGGAGAGGAATGCGTCCTCCTCCGCGTACGCGTAGGTGGAGATCCGCTCGAAGTCCTTGGCCAGCTCCGGGTATGACGGGGACATGCAGTCGCGCGCGATCGGCAGCAGCTCGGGCAGCGCCCGCTCCTGCCAGCCCAGCAGGCGCATCGACCGGATCGCCCGGCGCATGATCCGTCGCAGCACGTAGCCACGGCCCTCGTTGCTGGGCGTCACGCCGTCGCCGATCAACATCAGCGCCGTACGCACGTGGTCCGCGATCACCCGCAGCCGCACGTCGTCCGGGTGGGACTCGCCCGCCACGTGACCGGAGTGCGCGCCGTATTTCTTGCCGGTCATCTCGGCCGCGCGGGCCAGGATCGGCCGCACCTCGTCGATCTCGTACAGGTTGTCGACGCCCTGCAGGATCGACGCGATCCGCTCGAGGCCCATGCCGGTGTCGATGTTCTTGTTGGGCAGCTCACTGACGATGGTGAAGTCCGTTTTCGACTTCACGTCGGTGATCTCGTACTGCATGAAGACCAGGTTCCAGTACTCCATGAACCTGTCCTCGTCGACCTCGGGGCCGCCGTCCTTGCCGTACTCGGGGCCGCGGTCGTAGAAGAGCTCGGAGCACGGGCCGGCCGGGCCCGGGATGCCCATCGACCAGTAGTTGTCCGACTTGCCCCGGCGCACGATGCGCGACTCGGGGACACCGATCGAACGCCAGATCGAGAACGCCTCGTCGTCGTCGAGATAGACGGTCGGCCAGATCCGCTCCGGGTCGAGACCGTAGCCGCCCTCGGACTGCGACTTGGTCGACAACTCCCAGGCGAGCTTGATCGCGCCTTCCTTGAAGTAGTCACCGAACGAGAAATTGCCGTTCATCTGGAAGAACGTGCCGTGCCGCGACGTCTTGCCGACCTCGTCGATGTCGGGCGTGCGGAGGCATTTCTGCACGCTGACCGCGCGCTTGAACGCCGGGGTCTGCTGGCCCAGGAAATAGGGCACGAACTGCACCATGCCGGCGTTGATGAACAGCAGGTTCGGGTCGTCGATGGCCGGCAGCGGGGCACTCGGCACGACCGTGTGCCCGTTGGCCTCGAAATGCGCCAGATAGCGCCGCTTGATCTCCGCCGTCTTCATCGGTTCCCCTCCTGGCCGTCCTGGCCGTCCTCGTCCACGTACAGCTCACCCTCGGCGAACGCCTTGTTGATCTGATCCTCGCGCTCGGCCGCGTTGGCGCGGACGTCATCCACGAAGCTACGCACCGACTCGACCAGGCCGCCAGCGGATTGTGACAGCGAGGTGGCGATGCCGGTCGGGGTGAACTCGTTCGCCTTTTGGGTGAGTTTGCGAACGACGATGGCGCCGACGGCCAGGCCGACGCCCAGCCAGAGCAGGCGCTTCATGGCGGGTGGTTCCCTTCGTTCTCGAAAGAAGTAGCTACCGGAAGCTCAGCGGCCGACGAGGTCAGCGGCGAGCGGCCTTGCGGCGCTGCTTGAGGGTCTCGCGCACCTCGCGCGACTCCTCCGCGGTGCGGCGGGCCTGGACGGTCTTGCGCAGGCCGTAGCCGAACGAGGCCACCTTGACCAACGGGTTGGCCGCGGCGGCGGCCACGACGGTCGACAGGTTGGCCACGTTCGCGGTGACGTGCGCAGCGTGCTCGGTGATCGTGTCGACCTTGGCCAGCTGGACGTTCACTCCGTCCAATGAGACCTGCACCTGGCCGAGGGCGGTGTTCACGTTGCGCACCGTCTCGTTCACGTCGCCGAGGAGCGGGCCGGTGCGGTCGGTCAGGTCGTTGATCGAGCGGGTGGCGGCATCGACCGTGCGGCCGAGCTTGAGGATCGGCACGGCGAGCACTATGACGAGCATCAAGAAGGCGCCCGCCGCGATCAGGCCTGCGATTTCTCCGGCGTCCATCAGGCGCTTCTCCCTTACGTGGTCACGGGTGGGCAAGTCAACGTGCAGACCCTACCGTCCGTGACCGCAGCCCGCGTCACGACGCTGTGGGTGTCGGCTCCAAGAGCGGATCGTCGGAGATCACGGCGTCCGGCGTCTCGCCCACGAACGGGCTCGGCTCGGTGTCCGGCTTGCCCCGGGTGTCGACGATGGCGTTCTGTACCTTGATGCTCACCGAGGACCCGAGACACTGGCCCTTGGGCGGCGTGGTCGGCGGGGCCGAGCCGGCCAGGGCCGGGTCGTTCGCGGCGACCTGGTCGATCTGGCAGTTCGGCGGGCTCACCCTCAGGTCCAGTGTGAACTCGTCCCGCCGCCAGCAGCTGTAGGTGGTGGTCTTGACGTCGTACGCCTGCTCAGGGCAGTCGGCGACCTTCCACTCTTTCCAGCCGGCGGCGCTCAGGGCCGACGTGTACGCGGCGGTGGTCTCCTGGAACGACTTCTGCGACTCGGCCGTACGCTCCCGGAACGTGCAGTCGATGAAACACCACCGGCTGCCGTCGCTCTTGTCGTCCACCTTCTGAGTGGCCCACGACGGCACGCCGAGCGAGTTGAGCGAGCCGAAGACCGGGTCGCTGCCGGCCGCCCGCACCCCGAAGAAGACCGGCAGCGCGACCAGCACCACGATGGCCAGCGAGACCAGGGTCACCACCCGGAGCCTGCGCTGGGTGCGCAGCTGCTCGCGGATAGCGCCGAGCCCACCGGCCGGCACATCGTCGTCGTCGAGCAGGTCAGTCGCGCCGGCGGCCTTGGCGGCGCCGGCCCGGGCGCCGACCACGGGGGCGCCCGCGCGCACGGCGCCATCTCCACCCCGAGGGGGTACGCCGGCCGAACCTGTCGCCGGGTCGACGGAAGCCCGTCCCGGAGCCGGGTCGACGGAAGCTCGGCCGGGAGCGCCCTCGACGGGAGCTCGGCCGGGAGTGCCGGGTCGTGCGCCCGGAGGAGCCGCCACCGACGCGGAACCGACCTTGACCGCGGCCGACGCGGCAACGACCGACGCCGCACCCACCGAGGCGGCACCTACCGAGGCGGCACCTACCGAGGCGGCACCTACCGAGGCGGCACCTGTTGCGGGCGGGCCGACCTTGGCCGCGCCGGCGGCGGGCGCGCTGCCGAGCGAAGTGGGACGGTTCGGACTGGCCGAACCCACGGCGGCGGCGCCGGCGATGCCACCGACCACAGCGGCGCCGGCGGCTCGCCGGGCATGCGCACCGGACGGCCCGTCGCTCGACGGAACGGGCACGGCTGATCCCCGGCCGTTGGGCGCCAGGCCGGCCGATCCGGCGGCGCCGGTGTTGCGGTCGGGCGACTGGCCACGCTCACCGCGACGGCCCTGACCACGGGCGACCGGCCCGGTCGACTGACCCGGCCCACGCGGCTGCCCCGGAACGGCCTGGGCCCGCGAAAGCTGCCCATACTCGCCCGGAACCTGCTCAGCGTCATCCCGAACGCCACCCCGGCCGCGCGGCGGCTGCCCATATTCGCCTGAAGTCTGGTCGGCGTCATCCCGCACGCCACCTCGGGCACGCGGGGGCTGCCCGTACTCACTCGAAGCCTGATCCGCGTCATCCCGCACCGGGCCCCGGGCGCGTGGGGGCTGCCCATACTCGCCGGAGGGCTGCTCGGGATCGACCCGGGCCGCTCCCGGCACCGCCTGGGCACGCGAAAGCTGGCCGTACTCGCCCGGAACCGCCGGCAGCTCAGCCTGCTGCGCCCGCGCACCCGGTCCTTGACCGGGAAGGGGCTGGCTGTGCTCGGACTGACCGTGCCGGCCGGGAGCGGACGGCGCCTGGCCGAACGCGGACTCTCGCTGCGGCGGCGGGCCGTAAGGCCGTTGGCCGGGCGCGGGCGGAAGCTGATGCTGCCCCGGACCCGTTGCCGGCCCGAACGGCGCCTGACCGGGACCGTGCTGACCTTGACCGGGACCGTGCTGACCTTGACCGGGACCGTGCTGACCTTGACCGGGACCGTGCTGACCTTGACCGGGACCGTGCTGACCTTGACCGGGACCGTGCTGACCTTGACCGGGACCGTGCTGACCTTGACCGGGACCGTGCTGACCTTGACCGGGACCGTGCTGACCGGCGCCCTGTGGCGCCTGGCCATGCTGACCGGGACCCTGTGGCGCCTGGCCATATTGACCGGGACCCTGCGGCGGCTGGCCATAGGGGTTCGGGGACGGCGAAGGCTGGCCGGGCGAGACCGGACCGGCCGGCGGCGACACCGAGCCGGCCGGAATCGCGCCCGTGCCCATGCCGGCCCGGCCGCCACGGCCCTGGCCGCGCGGGCCCGGCTGCTGGCCTTGTCCTGGCAGTTGTCCCGGCGTCGGCTGGCCGGGGGCCGGCTGCCGGCCGCGAGGGCCGACCCGCCCGGTGCCTTCACCGGGGCGCGGAATGACGCCCGAAGTCTGTCCGGCCATCGCGCCGGCCCGTCCGGGGACCGCCGGGGCTCGGACTCCTTCGCGACCCGGCACCACCGGCGGGACGACCGCCGCGGCTCGCACCGGCGGGGCCGGTCCGGTGACGGGGATGCTGCCGGTGTGACCCGACATGCCCGTCCCGCCCACGACCCGCCCGCCCTGGGGAGCAGCCTGATCACGCCCGCCCTGCGGACCGGCCTGGCCGCGCCCGCCCGGAGCCCCGCCGCGCTGACCGCGCCCGCCCTGCGGACCGGTCGGGCCGGGACCGCCCTGGCCACGCGCGCCCTGAGGTTCACCCTGACCCGGCGCATCCTGAGGACCGCCCTGGTCGGGGCCGTCCTGCGGGCCACCACGACCCGGTGCGTCCGGCTGCCCACCGTGCCGAGGGCCGCCACGACCCTGACCGTCCTGCGAGCCACCGCGCCCTTGAGCGCCACGACCCTGACCGTCCTGCGGGCCACCGGGCCCGGGCACGCCCTGGCCGGGAACACCTTCACCGGGACGACCACCTGCGCCGGGTCCGGCCATGTCGGCAACACCAGGGCCGCCCACGCCAC